>CBDCBW010000001.1:0-77626 GCA_965214485.1 Rhodothermales bacterium
TTGCGGATGCCGCCGCCGTAGGAGCCCCCGCCGTAATACCCGCTGTTGTAGGAGCCGGCAGCGTAGCCGTCGTAGTACCCCCCCCGGTACCCGCTCCAGTACGACGAGCCGAAGCCGTAGTACGGCGCATAGAACGGGTCGTAGTAGAACGGGTCGTAGTAGCTCGCGTGGTACGGCGAGCCGAAGTGGACGCCGACGCTGAAGCTCCACCCGTGGCGGTAGCGGAGGTCGAAGAACGGGTCGTAGCCGTAGGCCCAGGACGGGGCGGGGTAGTAGGGCGAGTAGAAGTGGTGCCAGCGCCAGCGGTTCGGGCGGTAATAGGGCGCGTAGCTAACGTAGTACGGGCTGTAGTAGGAGCCGCCGTAGTAGTCGTACCCGCCGTAGTAGTAGTGGTCGTAGTCCTCGTAGGCCGACTCGTCGTAGCGGTAGCGCGTCACGCGCACCTCGTCGTCGTAGCCGTCATACCCCTCCTCGTAAGGTCCCGCTTCGTAATACGCGTCGTCCTCGTAGTAGACCGTCTCTGCTCCCGGATCGACACCGAGGCCGACGCGGGCCGTCTCGCCGGTCCACGTCGGTGCCGTGGGTGTCTCCTCGGCGGTGCGCTCAGCCGGAATCCGGTAGTCGTCGGAGCGAGCGCTGTGGGCCGCCTCCGGGCCGAGTTGGGTGTAGCAGCTCGAGAGGCCGAAGCCTAGCGCGACGAGCACGAGCGGGAGGAGGAAGCGGGAGAGCGTGTTCATGGCAGGGAGGGGATCGGTGGAGTACGGCGGGCGGCCCGCAGTGTACCGCCGGACGGGGCGGAGGGTCCCGGCTGACGGCGCGCTGCGTTGCCGGGTCGCGCGCCGACGCGGTATATTCAGCCGCCTTTGCCTACGAGCCGCCGCGCGGCCTCGGGAAGTAACGCCGGGGCTCCGCCACGGTGAGGCGGCCCCTCACCGTGCGCAACAAGCACGCCGCGCCTCGTCCCCCTCGTCGCGCCCCGGAACCGCGGGGCGCGCGTCGTTTTCCGCCCTCTTCTCGCTCCACCCCCGTTCGCCATGGCAGACGCCATCACGCCCCGCAAGCAGGACTATTCCCAGTGGTACGTCGACGTCGTGCGCGCCGCGGGCCTCGCCGAGTACTCGCCCGTCCGGGGGTCGATGATCATCCCGCCCAACGGCTACGCGCTGTGGGAGAACATGCAGCGCGCCCTCGACGGGATGTTCAAGGCGACGGGCCACCGCAACGCCTACTTCCCGCTCTTCATCCCCCAGAGCTTCCTCGCGCGCGAGGCCGAGCACGTCGAAGGCTTCGCCAAGGAGTGCGCCGTGGTCACGCACTACCGGCTCAAGACCAACGACGACGGCGACCTCGTCGTGGACCCGGACGCCGAGCTCGACGAGCCGCTGATCGTCCGCCCGACGAGCGAGACCATCATCTGGGACGCCTACAGCCGGTGGATCCAGAGCTGGCGCGACCTGCCGATCCTCATCAACCAGTGGGCGAACGTGGTCCGGTGGGAGATGCGGACGCGGCTCTTCCTCCGCACCTCCGAGTTCCTCTGGCAGGAGGGTCACACCGCCCACGCCACCGAGCAGGAGGCCGTCGAGGAGGCGCGCCGGATGCTCGACGTCTACGCGACCTTCGCCGAGGACTGGATGGCGATGCCGGTCGTCCGGGGCGCGAAGACCGCCAGCGAGCGCTTCCCCGGCGCGGTGGACACCTTCGCCATCGAGGCGATGATGCAGGACGGCAAGGCCCTCCAGGCCGGGACCTCGCACTTCCTCGGGCAGAACTTCGCCCGCGCCTTCGACTGCACCTTCACCAACAAGGACAACGAGCAGGAGCACGTCTGGGCCACGAGCTGGGGCGTCTCGACGCGCTTGGTCGGCGGGCTCGTGATGACGCACGGCGACGACCAGGGCCTCGTCCTCCCGCCGCGCCTCGCCCCGATGCAGGTCGTCGTGGTCCCGATCTACCGGGCGAACCGGGAGGACGACAAGACCGCGGTCCTCGACACCGTGGAGCGCGTCCGGCGGGAGCTCGACGTGGCCGGGGTCCGCGTCCACGTCGACGCCCGCGAGGAGCAGCGGCCCGGCTGGAAGTTCAACGAGTACGAGGTGCAGGGCGTCCCGCTCCGCCTCGCCGTCGGCCCGCGCGACGTCAAGAATGGCGAGGTCGAGCTCGCCCGCCGCGACCGCGACGGCAAGCAGCCCGTCCCGCTCGGTACCCTCACCGACACCGTCACCGGCCTCCTTGACGAGATTCAGCGCGGCCTCTTCACGCGCGCCAAGACCTTCCGCGAGAGCAAGACCACGAAGGCCGACTCCTACGACGCCTTCAAGGAAGCCATTGAGCAGGGCGGCTTCGTCCTCGCGCACTGGGACGGCACGCCGGAGACCGAGGCGCGGATCAAGGACGAGACCAAAGCCACGGTCCGCGTTGTCCCCTTCGAGCGCGACGACGAGCGCGGCAAAGACCTGCTGACCGGCCGGCCATCGGAGGGCCGCGTGCTTTTCGCCCGGGCGTACTGAGGTGGGAGAGAAAAGAGGGATAAGAGAGACGAGATAGAAAAGAATGCCTCTCTCCTCTTCCTCTTCCCTCTCCTCTTTCTTTTCTCTCGACCCATGCACTCCGGCAGAGCGACAGCCCGCCCCCCCGAGTCCCGCCTCGACCTCGGTCATCACGCGGCGAACGTGCTGTCGTACGTCGTCAACCCGCTCGTCCTCCCGCCCGTCGGGTTCGGGCTGATCCTGTGGCACTTCAGCGCGCCGGGGCGCGAGATCGCGCTCGTCGTGGCGGTTTCGCTCGTGTTCTTCTGCCTCGTCCCGCTCGCCTACGTGGTCCGGATGATCCGGCGGGGCGAGGCCGAGTCGCTCGAGGTGCGCGAGCGGGCGGGGCGGCTCAGGCCGTTCCTCGTCGGCATCGCTTCCTACGCGGTGGGGATAATCGGGATGGCGCTCGTCGGGACGACGGCGGTGCCGCTCTTGGCCGCGCTCGCGCTGATCTACCCGGTCAACACGGCGCTCCTGCTGCTCGTCAACCTGCGCTGGAAAATCTCGATCCACATGACGAGCCTCGCCGGGTTCGTCTCGATCCTGCTGTTCGTCTCGCTGACCGTGTGGCGCGACCTGCCGCCCGGCACCGAGGCCGTGCTGACGGCGCTGACGGTGGCTCCGCTGCTCGTGCTTCTGCCCCTCTTGATGTGGGCCCGCGTCCGCGTCGGGGCGCACACGCCGGGGCAGGTCGTGGCCGGCGCGGTGTTTGGTCTCGTGATGCCGGCCGCCGAGCTCTGGCTCATCGTCCGGGTCCTCGGGTTGGTGTAACGAAAGGGTAGAATCTGGTCCCCTTCCCCGCGAGAGTTAGGGCACGGCTGCGCAACGCCTTATATTCCCGCCCCCGACTGCTCAACCCCCGACGCCGCTGCGCCCTCGCTACCGTCCGCTCTACTCCTCAACCTCCGGTGCCCCGCACCCTGACGGTATGCCCCGACTCTTGCTCGCGCTCCTCGGCCTCGCGCTGTTCCTGCTCGCCCCCGGTGCCCTCGCTCAGAACTGGGGCGAGGTCGAAGGCCGCGTCACACAGCGCGGCGTCGGCGGGGCGATTCCCGGTGCCAACGTCGTCGTCGACGGCACCGGCTTCGGCACCGCGACCGACGCCGACGGCGCGTACAGCATCCGCATCCCGACCGGGACCTATGTCCTCCGCTTTTCCGCCGTCGGGTTCCAGGCGCGGACCAAAGAGGTGACGGTCCGCAAGAACGAGACGGCGCGGCTCGACCTGGCGCTCGAAGAGACCGACATCGAGATGGAGGGCGTCGAGGTCGAGGCCGAGGAGATCGCGCCGGACGCGGGCGTCTACACCCTCGACCCGAAGGACGCCGAGAACATCCCCTCGCCGCTGGGCAACGACGTGTTCCGCGCACTCAAGGTCCTGCCGGGCGTGACGAGCAACAACGAGCTTTCGTACCAATACTCCGTGCGCGGCGGCGGCTACAACGAGAACCTGTATTACGTCGACGGCTTCGAGGTCTACACGCCGTTCCGCACCAAGCAGGGCGAGCAAGAAGGGCTGGGGCTCATCAACCTCGACATGACGGAGCGGATCACGCTTTACACCGGCGGCTTCCCGGCGCGCTACGGCGGCAAGCTCTCCTCCGCGCTCGACGTAGCCTATGCCCGACCTGGCGGCGATGGGGAGAACACCGTCGAGGGCGGAGCCTACGCCTCGACGCTCGACGCGGGCGGGCACGTCAAAGTCGGCCTCCTCGACGGGCGGCTCGGGATTGCCCTCGCCGGGCGGAGCGCGCGCCCGCAGAGCTTCTTCGGGACGCAGGAGCTCAAGGGCGAGTACGACCCCGAGTTCGGCGACGTGCAGTCGACCGTCACCTACCGCATCGCCGAGGGGCACGAGATTCAAGGGCTGGGCTTTTACCTCAACCACCGCTTCCGCCTCGTCCCGACGAGCCGGCGGACGTTCTTCGGGACCTTCCAGGACCTGCGGAGCATCGCCCTCGGCTACACCGGGGTCGAGGAGGACGGCTACACGCTCGGCTTCGGCGGCGTCCGCCTCCTGAGCAAGATCACGAACGCGCTCCGCGTCGAGCACGAGGCGTCGTACTTCGACGTCGAGGAGTACGAGACGCTCGACATCTCCGGCACCTCGATCCTCGCCCGCATCGACAACCCGTTCGAGGACCCCGACGACCCGTCGAACCTGATCCAGACCGGGGCCGCGAGCCAGCGCGACGTGGCCGACAACCGCGTCCGCGTGACGACGCTCTCCGGCGGGGGCCGCTACCGGCTCAGCCTCGGCCGCCACGCGGCGGAGGCCGGCTGGAACGCGCGCCAGCTCGACTTCGAGGACCAGCTCTTCGAGGTCAGCTACGCCGCCAGCCTCGTCGGTGCCGGCTCGCGCGAGCCGGTCGCGCTCGACAGCCTGAGCGACCAGAGCGCGTTCGGCGAGCAGCAGTACAGCCTTTACGTGCAGGATGCGGTGGACGTGCTGCGGCAGTCCGGGCGGCTCGTCGTCACCGGTGGGGTGCGGGGGGACTACTTCTCGTTCAACGACGAGTGGACGGTCAGCCCCCGCCTGTCGGCGCGCTACATCTGGGACGAGCTCACGACGCTCACCGCCGCCACCGGCGTCTACCACCAGGCTCCGACCTACCGCGAGCTGCGCGGCGAGCCGATCTACTCGTCGCGCGACAGCACGGGCAGCGTGCTCCTCCCGTCGCTCAACCGCGACATCCAGAGCCAGCGCGCGCTCCAGTTCATCGCGGGCGTCGAGCGCTTCTTCCCGAGCGTCCGCTTCTACGGCCGCGCCGAGGCCTACTACAAAGGCCTCACGAACCTCATCACCTACGACGTCGAGAACGTCCGCACGGTCTACTCCGGCGAGAACGACGCCGACGGCTACGCCTTCGGGTTCGACCTGCAGCTACGCGGCGAGTTCGTGCCCGGGCTCGAAAGCTGGCTCAACTACGGCTTCCTCAAAACCAGCGAGGAGTTCCTCCAGCCGACCGCCGGCGTGAGCGGCACCGTCCCGCGCCCGACGGACCGGCGGCATAACGTCGCGCTCTTCGTCCAGGACTACGTCCCCAACAGCACGTCGTGGAAGGTCCACCTGCGCGCGCTCTTCGGGACGGGCACGCCCTACACGCCGCCCGCGCCGGGTGCGGTCGTCGGCGGCGTCCAGCTCCGGGACCCCGGCAACCGCAACTCGCAGCGCTACCCCGAGTACCGCCGCGTCGACCTCGGCCTGACGAAGGAAGCCACGCTCGCCCCGCGCAGCCCGGCCGGCAACCCCGTCCGGCTCGAGCTCACCGGCGAGGTGCTCAACGTCTTCGACATGACGAACACGATCTCGTACTCCTACGTCGACGACGCGCGCGGCATCTGGCAGCGCATCCCGACGCGCTTGACCCCGCGCACCGTCAACGTGCGGATGCGCCTGCGCTTCTAGGCTCTGTCACGTAGGTCGGTCCGTCGGCGAGCGAGAGACCCTGGAGGGACCCGGCCAGGCGTCCGACGAGCCAGATGCCGTAGCATCGGGCGAGGAGGACAACGCCGCAGCGCCCTTCAGGGGCCTCGCCGAGCCAGGACCCGGATTCACGTGACAGAGCCTAGACCTGCGCTTCTGGGAGCGGAGGACGGGAAGAGCGCAAGAGATCAGGGGTCGTCGCCAAGCGGGCTTCCGCGCCACGTGGGCCTCCGCTCTTTCGCCCTTCCTCGCTTGCGCTCCTACAACGCGCCGTGCTTGCTGAGGCGGTGGGCGAGGTGGGTCGGCATCGGGAGCTTGTAGCGCGTGGCGCAGCGGAGCGTGAGGGCTACGGCCGTCCGCAGCGAGGCGCGGTGGCCGACGGAGACGAACACCGGGTGGACGTTGTCCCGCGTCCGCACGACTGCCCCAATCGGCTCGCCCCGGTCCGTGAGCGGCGAGAGGTCGCCCTTCGCCGGACCCGGTTCGTCGCAGCGGCCCGTGAGCCGCGTCTTCGCCACGCCGATGGCCGGTTTGTCGAGGAGCACGCCGAGGTGGCAGGCGAGCCCGAACCGGCGCGGGTGCGAGTAGCCGTGCGCGTCGAGCACGAACACGTCCGGCTCCACCGTCAGCTTCTCCAGAGCCGGGAGGACGGCGGGCATCTCGCGGAAGGAGAGCAGGCCCGGCACGTAGGGAAACGCCGTCGGCCCCTCCCACGTCGCCTGATCGACGACCTTGAAATCGGAGAGCCGGAGCACGACGAGGGCGGCCCGCACACGGTCGTCTCGCACGCTCACGTCCACGCCTGCAGCGGTGGCGAGGTCGTCGGGGAGCGGCTCGAAGCGGACGTGCCCGGCCAGCTCGCGCTGGAGGGCGACGGCTTCTTTAGGCGAGACGTCCCAGGGGTGCTCGTGGTGGAGGCGCATGGCGGCGAGGAGCGGAAGAGCGACGAAGCTAACCCTTACAGGATACGCCCTCCGCTGCTCTCTGCTATCCTCCCATTCCCTCCGGCCCTCTGCTCTCAGCCTTCCGGCGAACGCTCCGGGTGCCCGTACCACAGAATCCCCAGCGCCTTCTCGCGCTCCGCGTCGACGCCGACGAGGTCGTACAGCTTGGGGTGGTCCGTCACGAGGTCCGTCACCCAGTTCGTCGGGATGTTGTCGCTCCAGAGCGAGAGCGAGGCGCGCTGCACCGAGGTCAGGCAGTCCTCGACGGCGCGCTCCATCGCCTGTGCATCGTCGTGGCGGGCGCAGGTGATGAGGATCCAGCCCGGCACGGCGCGCCACTGCCCGTAAGCTGCCCGTGCGCCCTCGGCCCCCATCTCCTCTTCGAGGAGCCGGGCGTAGAGCCACGCGACGGCGGATATCGTTTCCTCGTCGAGCTCGTAGTAGTGCCAGGGCTCGGGGTCGAGCAGGCCCGCCGGGTCGCGCGCGGCGTCGAGCGCACGGTCCAGCGCTGCCTTGTGCATCGCCGCCGAGGGGAGGCTCGGCTTCGGGGCGCGAGGGGTGAGGGAGAGTTCCATCGGAGGCTGGTTCGCTGGCTCAGGTGCCCGTTACGCGGGGCGTCCGTCACGCGGGGTATCGTCCGGCAACGGACTGATCTTGACATGGAGAATCCGTGCAGGCAGGCCGAGGCCTGGGCTGCCTACTCGCTAACGCCGCGAAGGCGTGCGTCATTGCACCGGCGCGGAGGAACCGCACCCTGCGGAGGCCGGCAGCCTTTTCTGGACTTCGGCCCCTCCCGGGCGGATGGGCGCACGGTCTCGGGGTCAAGGTAGCCAGAGGAGGCGCGCTTTGTAACGCTCCGCGCACCGGCCTTCGCCCCGGCGGGGGCCCTCTCAAGAATCTCGGGAGCCTGAGCCGGTGCCGTTCTGTGCAGCCGCGCCGTATCCTCTCCACCGTGTTACCTTGACCGAGCCGCTGAGCCTGTGCCCCGGCGTTGAGCCCGCCCCGGTGCTGGGCCTGCGAAGCAGAACCGGTCGCCTCCGGGACCCGCCCGCCCCCTGCGCTTCACCTTATGCCCTATGCCGATTCTCTCCTCCCGCTCCTCTGAGCCGCCCCCCCGATTCGAGCACTTCCGACAGAAGGCCGAGCGCCTCACGCGCAACCCGAGGCGCGTGCGCTCCGTCGTCCGCGACGCCTACGACAAGATCGCCGAGCACAGCGACGAGATCGGGCAGATCCGCACCGATCTGCCGGTGCTGCTGCGGCTCGTCCGGGCGTGGGTCGGCGGCGAGTACCGCCGGGTGCCGCTCAAGGCGATCGTGCTGATCGTCGCCGCCGTGCTCTACTTCCTCAACCCGCTCGACCTGATCCCGGACTTCATCCCCGTCGTCGGGTACCTCGACGATGCGGCGGTCCTCGGCTACGTGCTGCGGACGCTCCACGCCGAGGTCGAGCACTACCGGGCGTGGGAGACCAAGCACCAGCTTCCCGCCTGAGACCGGCTCCGACGAGGGCCCCGGCAGACCGCGTACCTTTCCCTCCCCCACCGAGCCCCTTATTACCGTGCGACTCCACGCCTCGTTTCTGCTTCTCTTCTTCGTGCTCCTCTCTCTCCCCTCGGCGGCTCAGCCCATCGAGGCGGAGGGCCCGTTCCTCGTCGGTCGTACCGACGTCGTGTTCGACGATGCCGTCTTCGGGCAGGGCACGATCCGGGGGCGCATCTACTACCCGGCGACCGCGTCCGGGGTGGAGACGCCGCCGAGGGCGGGCAGCGGGCCGTTCCCGCTCGTCGCCTTCCAGCACGGCTACCTGGGCCGCCCGAGCAACTACGACGACCTCTGTGAGCACCTCGCGAGCTGGGGCTTCGTCGTGGCCTCGACGGGCACCGAGACGGGGTTCTTTCCAAACCAGGCCCAGTACGCCCGCGACACGCGCTCGCTCCTCTACTACGTCGAGGACCGGTCCGACGCGCCGGGGCCGTTCTCGGGGATGGTCGACGATGGGCCGTGGGCGGCGGCGGGGCACTCGATGGGCGGCGGCGTGCTGCCTCTGCTGATCGGAATCGAGCCGCGGGTGCGGACGATCATCGGGCTCCAGTCGGCGTTCGTGAACGACGGGCGGGTGGACAACCTCAACGCCTTCACCGGGGCGCACTTCCAGGTCGCCGGCTCGGTGGACCGCATCGTCCCGCCCTCGCAGGTCGTTCGGTATTTCGGCGAGGCCGAAGCGGCGCGGCGCAACGTCTACTTCGAGGTGATCGGGATGGGCCACAGCGGGCCGACGGACACGGTGCCGAGCACCGAGCCGCTCCCCGCCGCCGATCAGCAGCGCCTCCACCGCCGCTTGGTGACCGGCCTGCTGCGCGCCGAAGTGAAGGGCGAGGAAAACCTCTACGCCGACCTTCTCGGTGAGGGCATCGCCGGAGAGCCGGTCGAGTTCGAGGCCGTGTGCCCGGACCCGCCGCTGTGGGCACGCTCGAGCGTAGGTGCCGCCGGGCTGCTCGTCGGGACCGCCGGAGCGCCCGGTGCCGAGACCGTGCTGGCGTGGTCCGACGCCCGCGCCGCACGCCCGACGCCCTACGGCGAGGTAGGCATCTCGCTCGCGCCGAGGCGCGTGCTCTTCCGAGGCCCCGCCACCGCGAGCGGCACGGCGGAAGCCTTCCTCTCGGTCGCCGACCTCGAGACGGCGGACAGTGTCTTCGTCCAAGGCTTGGCGCTCGGCCCTGTTGCGAGCGTCACCCGCGTCGAGGCCCGGGCCACCGGCTTCGGCACCCGCGCCCCGGCGGCCTCCGCGCGCCCCGAGGCAGGGCCGCTGGCGAGCTATCCGAACCCGTTCCGCGACCGCCTCACCGTCCACTTCGACCTCGCCGAGACCGGCCCCGCCGAGATCGGGGTCTACGATGTGCTCGGTCGCAGGGTGGCGGTCCTCGCCACCGGCGAGCACCCGGCGGGCCCACACGAAGTGCTATGGGACGGGCGCGACGCGTCGGGCCGGGCGACGGCGGCGGGCCTCTACCTCGTCCGCCTTCGCAGCGGCGGGACCACGCAGGCGCAGTCTGTCGTGCGGGTGCCCTGATCCTGGGGCACCTCGATCCTGGACCCCCTCGCCTGCTGAAACGAAATAAGGGCAAGCGACCCGCATCGCGCCGCTACGACCCTTTACCGCTGCTGCCTTCCGGCCCTGACGGAGTTCAAGGGGAGCTGGCCGTACGGGACTTGCCCTTATTCCGCCGGCAGGCCCGCGAGCGGGCGGCCGGCTGAAAACCACTGGCTGCAATATACGACGAGACCGCCGCGCTGATCCGCGTCACAGGATTTTCGTGATGCGCGGCGTCGGGGACCTCCACGCCAAGCCTGGCGGATGACTCGCACGATGAACAGCCGTCCTTGACCGCCATTCTCGGCTGAGTGCAGCAGGTCGAGCGGCCTTTCCCCCGGCCCCTCTCTACACTGTGGGGAGGGGGCCGCCTGAGCAGCCACGCGCGGAGCAAACGGATTTGACCGGCTCGAGCCCCTCCGGGTCACGCCATCTTCCGCAGGGCTTCGACGACGCGGAGGACGTGCTTGGCGGTCTGCATCACGTAAAAATGCACCGAGGGGACGCCCGCGCTCATCAGCTCCTCGCTCTGCTGGCGCGCCCACTCGATGCCGACCTCTGCCACGCGCTCGTCGGGCGCGGCCTCGACTTCGGCGGCGAGGGCTTCGGGGATTTCGACGTGGAAGGTGCGGGGGAGCGAGTGCAGGTGCCGCCGATGGGTCAGCAGCTTCAGCCCGGGCACGATGGGGACGGTGATGCCGACGGCGCGGCAGCGCTCGACGAAGTCGAAGTAGTGCCGGTTGTCGAAGAACATCTGGGTGACGATGTAGTCGGCCCCGGCGTCGACTTTGCGCTTGAGGTTGAGCACGTCCCACGTCGGGTTCGGCGACTCGAAGTGCTTCTCGGGATAGCCCGCCACGCCGATGCAGAAGTTCGTCGGCGCGCCGTCGATGAGGTCGTCGAGGAACTGCCCCCGGTTCATCGACCCGATCTGGCCGACGAGATCGCAGGTGGTCTCGTTCACCGAGCGGTGGCTGCCTGCCTTCGGCGGCACGCCCTTGTCGTCGCCGCGCAGCGCCATCACGTTCTCGACGCCGAGGTAGTTCAGCTCGATCAGGGCGTCCTCGGTCTCCTCGCGCGTGAAGCCCTGGCAGAGCAGGTGCGGCACCGTGTCGATCCCGAAGCGGTACTGGATCGCGGCGCACAGGCCGAGCGTGCCGGGCCGCTTGCGCTTGACGTGGCGGCGGATGGTGCCGTCGGGCATCTCCTCGTAGTAGACCTCCGCCGAGTGCCCCGTCACGTCGATGAAAGGCGGATCGAACGGCAGCACCTGCTCGACGATGTCGAAGACGCCCTGGAGCGAGCCGCCGCGCTTCGGCGGGATGATCTCGTAGGAGATGAGCGGCTCGGACGCCCGCTCGAAGTGCTCGGTAACTTTCATGGGGTCGGGAGTGCGGCGTCGGGAGTTGGGAGGGCTGAGGTGGAAGAGCAGGGCTTACGCAATCAGCCGATCGTGTCATCCCGAGCGTAGTCGAGGGATCTCTTCGGGCACAGTTTAGCAGCCTATCGCGGGTTCCCCCAGAATGGTCCCTCGACCACGCCCCGGTGGGGCTTCGCTCGGGACGGCGAGAAAAGTGACCTCCGTGTAAGTCCCGACACCCCGCTCACGACCTCGAACCTAATTCCGCCGCCGGTCGAGGTCTTCGAGCCACGAGGCGGGGAAGCCGCCGGAGCAGCCGCCGGCGTGGTGGTACGGCCGGGCGAGGTCGCGGGCGTGGACGCGCAGGTCCTCGTGGATCTCCCGGAACCCGACCTGGACCGACTCGCCGCGCGCCGCTGCGGCGCGGCGCTCCGTGGCCTCGTCCCGCACGAGCGGGAGTGGGCGCTCGGGGAAGAGCACGCGCCAGAGCGTGACCGAGGCCCACACCGCCATCAGGATGATCGCCGGGACGGCGACGACCACGAAGGCAGCGAAGACGGCGGCGAGCGTCATGGCGGGTTAGGGCGTGGCTCGGATGAGCGCGGTGTCGCCCGGCAGCACGAGCGGCTGCGCCTCGAAGGCGGGGGTCAGCGCCTCGTTCCGCTCCTGAAGCTGGAGCTCCTCCAGCGCCCGCTCGTCGATGGGCGTCGCGGACCAGTCGTCGAAGGTGTCGCGGAAGCCGGTGTCGAGGAAGGTGAAGATGAAGAAGACCGCGAGGAAGACGATGCTCAGCGAGAAGGCGAGGACGTTGACCCGGTTGTCGTACTTCAGGGCCATGAAGAACATCGCCACGAGCGTCGCTTTGACGCCGGCAATGGCGAGGGCCACCGGGACGCTGAGCGCGCCGAGGTGGATCGCCTCGCTCTGCTCCAGCAGCCCGAGCCCGACGGTCAAGACCGTCAGCCCGACGAGCGAGAAGAAGACCGTCAGCAGCAGCTTCGCCGACAGGATGTGGTGCCCGTGGTGCCCGTGGTCGGCGGGGTCGGCGGCGGAGGTGTTGTGGACGCGTTCGGCCATGAGAGGTGGCTCTTGGCTATTCGCCGTCGGCGGGTGGCTCGTGCTCTCGTTGCGGGAGCTAAAAGCCGATCGCCGACGGCCAACAGCTAAATCAGGTACATCAGCGGGAAGAGGAAAATCCAGATCACGTCCACGACGTGCCAGTACAGCCCGACGTTCTCGATCGGGGTGTACCACGCGTCGGAGTACTTGCCGCGCCACGTCTTGACCGCGAGGATCGAGATGGCGATCATGCCGATCAGGACGTGGAGGCCGTGGATGCCGGTCATCACGTAGTAGATCGAGAAGAACAGCCCGGCGCGCTGGTTGACGAGGCCGTGGTCGCCCGGCACGTAGCCGTGCTCGACGTCGATGGCGTGGGCGTCCTCGCGCGTCGAGATGCCGGCGGCGGCGAGGTCGGCGAGGTCGGTGCCTTCGGCGACGTTGCCGTCCGCGCCGTGGGCGTCGGCACCGAGCGCACCGTCCCCGTGGTCGACGCCTCCGGGGTTCGGGCCGATGTTGGCGTCGCCGAGGCCGGGGAGCGTGAACGTCGTGCCCTCGGCGTAGACCATGTTCTGGCCGGGGAGGATGCCGAGCTCGAACTTGTGGGTGTACTCGAAATACTTGACCACCATGAACATCCCGGCTAGCGCGACGGTGGCGATGAGCAGCCAGAAGCACAGCTTCCGGTTCCCCATCTGGATCGCCCGGATCGACCACGCGACCGTCAGCGACGAGGCGAGGAGGACAATCGTGTTGAGCGCGCCCATCACCGTGTCGAGCTGGGTGCTCGCCTCGGTGAACAGCTCGGGGTACATCGCGCGGTAGATGCCGTAGGCGACGAACATCCCGCCGAAGAGCAGGATTTCGGTCACGAGGAAGAGCCACATCCCGAGCTTCGCCGCGTCGAACTGCTGCTCGGACGAGACGAAGTAGTGCTTGAGGTGCGGCGGGTGCCCCGCGCCGTCGCCGTGCCCATGCCCGATGTGCGGGTCATCGACCGTGATGGGTGCTGGATGAACAGCCATTGTCTCTTGGTTGGCGTAGGGGCGGGTCTGAGGGTAGCGTAGGGGCGGGTAGCGTAGGGGCGGGTTTGAAACCCGCCCCTCCGATTAATCGTGCTTCGCTTTCGGCTGCGCCGTGCCCTGATCGACGGACTGGCCCATCTCCTGCGGGCCGCCGACGGCGGGGTTCGGAATCGGGGCCGGGTCGCCGGCGACGCGCATGCCACCGTCGCCGCCTGCCCCGTCGCCGCCGTAGCCGTCACCGGAGAACAGCACGTCGTAGTCGTACGGCCCGTGGGTGACGAGCGGCGTGCGGTGGAAGTTATGGTGGTCCGGCGGGCTCGTCGTATGCGTCCACTCGAGCGTCGCCGCGCCCCACGGGTTGCCCGGCGCGGGCTTGCCCTTGAAGAGCGACCAGATCATATTCCCGAGCACCATCAGCAGGCCCAGCCCGAGGAACCACGAGCCGACGGTCGAGACGATGTGGAGTTCGTGGAGGTTCGGGATCGCGTCGAGGTACTGGTGATACGTCGCGTAGCGGCGCGGCATCCCCCAGCTACCCATGATGAACTGGGTGAAGAACGTCATGTTGAACCCGAAGAACACCACGACCGCCGAAGCCCGCCCCCACGTCTCGCTCATCATCCGCCCGAACATCTTCGGCCACCAGTAGAAGAGGGCTCCGATCATCGCCATTACGGTCCCGCCCATCATCACGTAGTGGAAGTGGGCGACGACGAAGTAGGTGTCGTGCAGGTGGATGTCGACCGCGAGCGCGCCGACCATGATGCCGGTCAGCCCGCCAATCGTGAAGAGGAAGATGAATGCGAGCGCGTAGAGCATCGACGCCGTTAGCCACACCGAGCCCTTGTACATCGTCGCGACCCAGTTCAGGATTTTGATGCCCGACGGCACGCCGATCAGAAACGTGATGACCGAGAAGACGATGCTGGAGAGCGGGCTCTGGCCCGAGACGAACATGTGGTGCCCCCAGACGAGGAACCCGAGCATCGCGATCGCCACCGACGAGAGCGCGATGGCGCGGTAGCCGAAGACGCGCTGGCGGCTGAACGTCCCCATCAGCTCCGAGATCACGCCGAAGGCCGGGAGGATCATGATGTAGACCGCCGGGTGGCTGTAGAACCAGAAAAAGTGCTGGAACAGCACCGGGTCCCCGCCGAGCGCCGGGTCGAAGATGCCGATGTTGAGAAGGCGCTCCATCGCGAGCAGCACCATCGTGATCCCGATGACCGGCGTGGCCAGGACCTGGACGATCGAGACCGCGTAGAGCGCCCAGATGAAGAGCGGCAGCCGGTTCCACGTCAGCCCCGGCGCGCGCATCTTGTGGATCGTGACGATGAAGTTGATCCCGGTGAGGATTGAGGCGAACCCGGCGACGAAGACCGCCATCGTCATCGGGAGCACCGCCGTGTTGGTCGTGTCGGAGTACGGCGTGTAGAACGTCCACCCGGTGTCGATCCCGCCGGACAAGATCGCGTAGACCGCGAGGCTCGCCCCGGCGAGGAAGATGTAGTAGCTCAGCAAGTTGAGTTTGGGGAAGGCCACGTCCTTCGCGCCGAGTTGGATCGGCAGGACGAAGTTGCCCAGCGACGCCGGGATGCTCGGGACGATGAAGAGGAACACCATCATCACCCCGTGCAGCGTAAACATCCGGTTGTACTCGTCCGCCGTCAAGAAGTCCGAGCCGGGGTTCATCAGCTCGGCGCGAACCAGGAGCGCGGCGAGGCCGGCGATGGCGAAGAAGAGCGAGACCGTGAAGAGGTACATCACCCCGATCCGCTTGTGGTCGACGGTCGTCGCCCAGGCCTTGACGGTCGGCCACACGCGGGCGAGGCCGTGCACGTCCGGGCCGGGGCCGGGCTCGAGGAGGTAGTTGTGGACGGGCTCGTGCCCCGGCGGGTGCGCCGAGACTTCGGCCTTCGTCCGCACGGGGGCGGTGGCGACGGTGCTCATGGTCGGATGCGGTTGGGACCCCCCGTTCGGTTCGCGGTCGCTCCGCTCCCGGCAGCACCGAACTGTCCCCTTCGATGAGGGGGACAGCCACGTGAAGCTTGAGCGCGCAGCGCGATGCAAACGCGGCGGGGGGTCATCGAGGTCATTTATTCAGCAGATTCGGCGGCGGGCGCGGCGAGGCTGTCCCCAGGGGCGGCGAGGCTGTCGGCGGGGACCGCCGTGCTGTCGCCGACGGCAGCGGCGGCGCTGTCGGCGGCCGTCCAGTCGCCGTTGATCTCGCGGATGTAGGCGATGATCCCGTTCAGCTCGCGGTCGGTCAGGTTGGGGTAGGCGGGCATCACGCCCTCGTAGCCCTCGACGATGTACTCGGCGGGGTTGACGATGGAGGTGCGGATGTAGTTCGCGTCGGCGACGCCTTCCTCGGAGCCGGGGCGCGGCGCTTCCCAGAGCCCCAGCCAGCTCGGGCCGGTGTGCTCCGAGCCGTCGACCGAGTGGCACGTGGCGCACGCCTGCTTGGTGTAGAGGCTCTCGCCGAGCCGGGGGAGCGGGAGGTTCTCGTTGCCGCCGCCGGTGCGGAGCCAGTCGTTGAACGTGCCGCGGTCGACGGCGTGGACCATCGCGTACATCTCGGAGTGCGCCGTGCCGCAGTACTCGGTGCAGAGGACCTGGTACTGGCCCTCTTCCTTGACCTCGAACCACACGGTCGAGTAGCGGTTCGGCACCGCGTCGTGCTTGACCCGGAACTCGGGGACGAAGAACGAATGCAGCACGTCGACCGACGTCATGATCAGCTCGACCGGTTCGCCGACGGGCACGTAGAGGTCCCCGACGCTGGTCGTGCCGTCGGGGTACTCGAACTCCCAGAGCCACTTTTTGCCGGTGACGTGGATCTGGTAGGCGTTGTCCGGCGGAATCCCCGCGCTGACGAACGCTTTGAAGCCCCAGAAGAAGACCACGAAGACGAGCAGCGACGGGACGACGACCCACGACAGCTCCAGCCACTTGTTCGGGTGGACGTCCACGGGCCGGTCGGCGTGGGAGCGGCGGCGGTACTTCCAGGCGTACTTCACGAGGTAGTACGTCACGCCGATCTGGATGATGACGCTGACGATCAGGATGAAGTAGAACAGCGCGTCGATCTCGTGCGCCGTCGTCGAGGACTGGGGGGGGAGCCAGAAAGAGCCTTCTCGTTCCATGTCGGTTCGGTTCAGGTCGCGCGGGCACATCGCCCGCACAGCAAGGTCAAGCTAAAGGGCGGCGGTGTCAAGGGCCGGTCACCGTCTCCCCGAAAACCGGGCGCTTGTTGCTCTCGCGCCGCCAGAAAAAGAGGAGGAAGCCGCCGAGGAGGAGGATCGTCAGCAGGCCGCCGACCTTCATCGCGTTCTGGGCGTGGAGAACGTAGGAGCCGGCGTCGGGGTCGTAGACGAAGCAGTAGAGCAGTAGCTGATCGACGGGCGAGCCGACGCGGCCCTCGCCCGCTTCGAGCACGGCAGCGCGGAAGTCGGACGCCGGAAACTCGATGCCGTAGAGCACGCGGGTGAGCCTGCCTTCGGGGCTGAGGAAGAACAGCCCGGCGCTGTGGGCGAACTCCTGCTGCCGCTCGTTCCACCTGAACCCGAAGCCGAGCTCGCCGGTGAGGCGGTCGATGCTCGGCGGCGAGCCGGTGAGGAAGTGCAGCCCGTCCTCGGCCCCGTCGCCGACGAGGCCGGCGTAGCGGGCCTTGACCTCGGCGGCGCGCTCCGGCGTGTCGCCCGCGTCGAAGGACACCGCGAGGGCCTGGTAGTCCTCCCCGAGCTCGACGCTGCTCTCGCGGATCGCCTCCGTCATCCCGTCGAGGATGAGGCTGCACAGCATCGGGCAGTTGTGGTAGACGAAGGCGACCACCACGGGACGCTCGCCGTCGAGATAATCACCGAGCGTGACGGGGGTGCCGTCGGAGGCGGTGAACGGCAGCGCCGGCGAGACGGTCTCGCCGAGGCGCTCTTCGATCCCGACGCCCTCAAACTCGTCCGGGAGCTCGCCGGTGGGCTGCGCTATGACCTGCCCGGCGGCGGCGAGGAGAGCCACCACACACAGGCGGGCGATCAGGGTGCGCAGCGTACTCATCGTCAGCGGTCCTCCGGCTCCTCGACGACGGCGGGGGTCGGGGCTTCGACCTCATCGGCTTCGACCTCATCGGTTGCGACCTCATCGGCTACGATTTCATCGGCCGTAGCTCCGCCGTCTTCCAGGACGTCCGCGTCGCCCTCCTGCGTCGGAAGCAGGCCCTCGTCCGCGCCCACGGGGTCGAGGCCGAGGCGGTCGGCTCTGTTGGCGTCGAGGTAAACCATGTCGAAGTTTGCCGGGGCGGGCGTCGCGCCCTGCTGCTGCGCGTCGTAGCTCTCGACGACGCTCGCCATCGCCGCGTCGATCGGCATCCGGTAGAGGTCGTCCTCGCGGCTGTAGTCGTTCAGCTTCGCCGCCGCGCGAGTGCGGGTCTCTTCGAGCTCGGGGTAGAGCTCGACGGCGTCGCGCTCGGCGGTCTCGCCGTCGGCGACGAACTTGACCAGGAAGACGACGCCGACCACGGCGAGCACGAGCGTGACGGCGGTCACTAGCATGAGCGAGAAAATCTGGGCGGCCTCGACGCCCTCGGCCTCGGCCCCGCTGTCGAGGGCTTCGGCCTCGGCGGCCTCGCTCCCGGTAGCCTCTGCGGCCGCCTCCGCCGACGCGGCGTGCATCAGCTCGCCGATCGGCCCGAGGTCGGACTCTTGCTGGTCCGGGCGCACCACGTCGGCGTCGGGCGCGTCGCGCGTGTGCTCGGCGCGGACGGGCGTCGGCTCGTCGCGGTGCGGGTCCGGCACCGGGTTCGGGCGCGCGTCGTCGGGCGGCGGAGCGCCGGGGCGGGGATCGGAGGAGGAGTCTGCCATAGCGGGAGGTGGGACGCCGCAGGCGCGGCCTGGTTTTCAGCCCAGAGTGAAAGATGCGTAAAACGTGGACGCCGCGCCGCGCGGCCCGCCTTTACGCATCACGTTTAGCGCCTACCCTCACACATTCTGGAAGCGCAGCGAGAAGGCGTAGTACGGGTCGTTGTACGGCGTGATGCTGTGCCGCGAGGCCCGCCACATCGTCACCCCGGCGAACAGCCCGACCATCCCGAGCGTGAGGGCGAGGTCGGTCCAGACGAACCCCGCGTGCTGGTAGGCCTCGTTCCCGGTGGCGACGTAGAGGCTCGGGCGGATGACCCACCACAGGTCAATCCAGTGCATCACGAGCGTCCAGACGCACATCACGGCGAGGACCGGGACGATGCGCTTGGTGAAGCGCGGGATGAGGATGAAGAACGGCAGGATGAAGTGGAACCAGATCAGCGCCGTGCTCACGGCTTCCCAGCCGTGCGTGAGCCGGTGCTGGAACCAGACCGTCTCCTCGGGCAGGTTGCCGTACCAGATCAGCATGTACTGGCTGAAGGCGATGTACGTCCAGAAAACCGTGAAGGCGAAGAGGTACTTGCCCAGGTCGTGGTAGTGCTCCTCGCCGACCTCGCGCTGGAGCATCCCGGCCCGCCGGTAGGCGAGCACCATGAACGTCATCGCGGCGATCGCGGCGAGGAAGCCGCCGGCGAAGAAGTAGACCCCGAACATCGTCGAGAACCAGTGCGGGTCGAGGCTCATCACCAGGTCGAACCCGGCGAAGGCGGTGGCGAGGGCGACGAGCGGGATGCCCCACGCGCTGACCCGGCGGAGGTCTTTGCCCACGTCGTCGCGCGGCTCGGTGTCCTGCAACACGGAGTAGCGGTAGAGCTTCGTCGAGACCGTGATCCAGACGGCGAAGTAGAAGACGATGCGGGCGTAGAAGAACGGCAGGTTGAGGTAGCCCTGCTTGCCGGCGAGGATCGGGTCGTAGTGCGGATCGAGCGGGTCGTAGAGCTCGTGGTGCGTCCAGTGGTAGAGGTCGTGCATCCCGAAGAGGAAGATCGGGAGACCGAGCAGGGCGAGCAGCCAGAAGTTCGCCATCAGCAGCTCGGGGAAGCGCCGGACGGCCGTGACCCACTTGGCGCGCGGGACGTGCTGGAACATCACGAAGAACAGCGCCCCGACCGAGACCGAGAGGCAGAAGACCCACGCCGTGAGGTACGAGAACCAGAACGAGTGCGCGTCCCCGAACGCCCCGACGAGGCCGACAAGCAGGCCCGCCACGCCGAGGGCGAGCGGGATCATCCACGCCCGGTTGTCGGCGGTGAACCGGTACCGCTGGGCGACGCGGTCGCGGTCCACGTCCACCGGGTCGAAGAGTTGGGAGAAGAGGCTCATGCTGAAAGCGTCGGGGCGGTCATCGTAGTAGGGGTGGGTTTGAAACCCACCCCTACCGGGGGTCGCGGGTTATTGTGGGAGGGTGACGTTCGGGTTGTAGGTCTCGAGCCGGGTGCGGATCGGCGCGGGCACGTCCTCGGCGACGGCGTTCTGCGAGCGCTGGAGGGCGCGGATGTAGGCGGTGATCGCCCAGCGGTCCGGCACCGAGACCTGGTGCGCGTAGCTCGGCATCGAGCGGATGCCGTTCGTGATGGCGTCGTAGATGTAGCCGTCGGGCCGGGCGCGGACTGCGTCGGTGTGGTAGCTCGGGGCCGGGGTGTAGCCGTAGCCCGCGCCGCCGTTGCCGGTCATGATGATGCCCTGCCCGTCGCCGGCCGCGCCGTGGCAGACGGAGCAGTAGATGTTGTAGCGCTCCTGCCCGCGCGCCAGGACCGCCCCGGTGACCTCCATCGGGACCGTCTCGACGAGCGCGCCGCTCGCGGTGCGGCCCAGGAAGTAGGGCGCGGTCTCGGTCGTCCGCAGGCCGGTCCGCTTGACGGTGCCGGGGACGGGCTGCCGCATCGCCGCGTCGTCCTCGAAGAACGGGTTCGCCTCCTGAGCCTCGAACGACTCCTGGTAGTCCATGTTGAGGTTCGGGTGGATCGGCGTCTCGTCCGAGTGCATCCCCCGGCATCCGGCCAGGGCGAGCACGGCGGTGAGCAGAAGGGTGAGTCGCATCATCGTGGCGTAGGAATCGGGCGAAGGTGCAGCTTGGATGTCAGCGAGGCGGTGCAGTCGACGGCGACCTCTCCACACGTCATCTCCGCGCAGGCGGGGACCCACAGGGCTGCCGTCCGGTGGGTCCCGGCTCGGAGGCCGGGATGACTGAGTTGCAGGGGGACAGTGGGGTCATCGTCCAGGTGGCTTCAGAAGTGCCTTCTGGTCCGTGCTTGAATCTAGTGAGCAGGAGCAGGGCGAGCGGCGGGCACGGGCGCGGCGACGGTCTGCACCACGGTGCCGTCCTCGTTCACGTCGTACGCCCCGTCGTGGCTGACGTACTCGACGCCGAGGGCCCCGTGCGCGCGGAGCATCGCCGCCGTGCCGGAGCGGTCGAACCGCCGGTCGGCCTCGGCGATGTGGAGGAAGAAGCCGTCGTCGGTGGCGCGCCCGAAGCGCTCGCTGTAGAACAGCGGGTTGTAGGGCTTCGGCAGGCCGTTGAGCGCGAGCATCCCGCCCACCGCGCCGAGCGCCGAGAGCAGGATCGTCAGCTCGAACGCGATCGGCACGCTGGGCTCGATCGCGAAGAGCGGCTTGCCGCTGATGTTGAGCGGGTAGTCGTAGGCGCTCATCCACCACTGCATCAGGAAGGCGAGTGCGCAGCCGGTGATGCCGCCGCCGATCACGATGTAGCCCAGCTTCGACGAGGGCAGCCCCATCGCGGCGTCCATCCCGTGGATCGGGAACGGGCTGAAGGTGTCGAGGCGCGTGTACCCGTCGCGGCGCGCAGCCTCGACGGCCTCGACGAGCTCGCCGGGGTTCGAAAACTCCGCCAGCAGGCCGACGTTCTTGTCGGCCCGCGAGCGGAGCGCGTTTTGGGCGACGGCGGGGATCAGAGCCATGATTGGGGTTGGAATGCGAGGAGGGGGCCAATCGTAGGGGCACGGCACGCCGTGCCCGCACCTAGGCGTTGTCCTCCTCGGAGGCGGCGGTGCGGTAGGCCACGTTCGGCGTCGCGGGCGGCAGCTCGCCGTGGCCGTCGCCCACCGTGTGGTAGAAGTGCGGATCGGCCTGCGGGGTCACGCCCTTGACCTCGGCGATTGCCACCATCGGGATGAACCGGAGGAAGAGGAGGAACAGCGTGAAGAACAGCCCGAAGGAGCCGACGAACGTCAGCACGTCCCAGACGGTCGGGCTGAAGTAGTCCCAGCTCGACGGGAGGTAGTCGCGGTGGAGGCTCGTCACCGTGATCACGAAGCGCTCGAACCACATCCCGATGTTGGTCGTGATCGAGATGAAGAACATCAGCGGGATCGAGCGGCGGAACTTCTTCACCCAGAAGAGCTGAGGGAAGACGAGGTTGCACGTCATCATGATCCAGTACGCCCACCAGTACGGCCCCGTCGCCCGGTTGAGGAAGGCGTACTGCTCGTAGACCACCCCGGAGTACCACGCGATGAAGAACTCCGTGATGTAGGCGAACCCGACGATGGTGCCGGTCACCAGGATGATCACGTTCATCTTCTCGAGGTGGTCCTTCGTGATGAGGTTCTCCAGGCCGTAGATCTTCCGCGCGACGATCATCAGCGTCTGCACCATCGCGAAGCCCGAGAAGATGGCCCCCGCGACGAAGTACGGCGGGAAGATCGTCGTGTGCCAGCCCGGGACGATCGAGATCGCGAAGTCGAACGAGACGACCGAGTGGACCGAGAGCACGAGCGGCGTGGCGATGCCGGCGAGGATGAGGTAGGCCTTTTCGTAGTGCCGCCAGTGGCGGTTCGAGCCGGTCCAGCCCAGCGAGAAGAACTGCATGATCTTCGCCCGCAGGAGGCGGCCCTGCTGGACGGCGCGGTCGCGGAGCGTGGCGAGGTCGGGGAGCAGGCCGACGTACCAGAAGAGCAGCGAGACCGTCCCGTAGATCGACACCGCGAAGACGTCCCACAGGAGGGGGCTCTTGAACTGCGGCCACATGTCCATCTGGTTCGGGATCGGCAGCGTCCAGTAGATCACCCACACGCGCCCGACGTGGAACGTCGGGAAGAGGAGGGCACACGCCACCGCGAAGAGGGTCATCGCCTCGGCAGCGCGGTTGATGCTCGTCCGCCACCGCTGCCGGAACAGGAAGAGGATCGCCGAGATCAGCGTCCCGGCGTGGCCGATGCCGACCCAGAAGACGAAGTTGACGATCGGCCAGCCCCAGCCGACGGGGACGTTGTTGCCCCAGACGCCGACACCGTTCCAGACCTGGTAGGCGATGGCGAGGCCGAGAATCCCCAGCCCGCCGAGCGCGGCGGCGAAGGCGAAGTACCACCCGAGCGGCGTCGTCTTCTCCGAGTGGTGCGAGACCAGCTCGGTGATGTCGTGAAACGAGAGGTTGCCGTGAACGAGGCGCTCGTCGTCGAGGAAGTGCTCGTCGTGCTTGGCGTGGGTGAGAGTCGTTGCCACAGCGGTAGAGGCGGTGCGGGGCCGGCGGCCCTGCGGTGGGTTATGCGTCGTGCTCGAGGTCGGCGTCGTGGTCGGGGACGGGCTGGACGGTCTCGGGCGTGCGCCCGAAGAGGGCGTCGAGCGTCGGGTTGGGGTTGCGCAGCCGGGCGAGGTAGCTCAGGCGGGGCTTGACGTTGAGCTCCTCGAGGAGCTCGTAGCGGCGGGCGTTGCGCTTCATCCGGCTGACGCGCGACTCGGGGTCGGCGAGGTCGCCGAAGACGATGGCGTCGCTCGGGCAGACCTGCTGGCAGGCCGTCTGGACCTCGCCGTCCTCGATCGTGCGGTTCTCGATGTGGGCGACCTGCTGCGCGCCGCGAATGCGCTGCACGCACCAGGTGCACTTCTCCATCACGCCGCGGAAGCGCATCGTCACGTCCGGGTTCATCGCCATCTGGAGCTCGAGCGGGAGCGTCTTGGTCCAGTTGTAGAAGTTGAACCGGCGGACCTTGTAGGGGCAGTTGTTCGAGCAGTACCGCGTGCCGATGCAGCGGTTGTAGGTCATCTCGTTGAGGCCGTCCGGCGAGTGGGTCGTCGCGGCGACCGGGCAGACGGACTCGCACGGGGCGTACTCGCAGTGCTGGCACATCATCGGCTGCATCACCATCATCGGGGACGCTAGCTCGCCGGCCCCGTCGGTGTCGAGCGGGTCGTCGGTGCGCTCGCTGACGTAGTAGCGGTCGAGCCGCAGCCAGTGCATCTCGCGGCCGCGCGCCACCTGGTCCTTGCCGACGACGGAGATGTTGTTCTCGCTCTGGCACGCCACGACGCAGGCGTTGCAGCCGGAGCACGCGTTGAGGTCGATGGTCATCCCCCACTGGTTCTCCGAATACATCGCCTCGCCGACGCGCGGGTCGGCGGTGGGCGTGTTGGCCTCGGGGTCGTCCTCGTTGAAGTTCCACGCGGCGGGGAAGTCGTTCCACGGCACGTCTTCGATGGGCTTGACGGCGTCGCGGGCGAAGTCCTCGTCGGCGCGGAACTCGTCGAGCGTCGCCATGCGGACGATCGGGCGGCCCTCCATCGCGCCGTGGTCCTGCGTGGTCGCGATCATGTAGCCGTCGCCGACGACTTCGATCTCGGCGGACGGAATCACCCCGCTGCCGTCGGCTCCGCGCAGGAGGGCCGCGTTGGCCCGAGGGCCGATGCCGTTGGTGACGGGGCCGGGGCGGTAGACGTCCACGTCCCGGTCGAAGAGGCGGGCGAGGAGGCCGCGGTCGGTGATGGCGCGGTCGGTGCCGAGCGTGCGCCCGTAGCCCATCGTCACCGTGACCGAGCCGTCGGGGTGGCCCGGCTGAATCCACGCCGGAAGCTCGACCACCTGGTCGCCGACGCGGATGGCGATGAGGCGGGTCTGGACCCGCCCGGCTTCGACCGCGCCGCCTTCGGGCACGCCGAGCTCCTCCTCGGTGTAGTCGATCCCGAGGTCCGCGGCGGTGCGCTCGCTTAGCTGGGCGACGGCGTCCCAGGTCACCTTCGTGACCGGGTCCGGGAGCTCGAGCATCCAGGCGTTGTTCGAGAACCGCCCGTCGAGCAGCTTCGGGTCGGGCCGGACGACGACCTCGATCGCGCCCTCGACCGGCACCGTGAGCCGGGCGAGCGCGCCGGTCGCGCCCACCGCGCCGCCGGCCTGGGCGGCGTAGCCCGAGTTCGGGAGGAAGCCGTCGTGGAGGAGCGTCCGCCACGCGTCTTCGAAGCCTGCCCCCCCCGCGGGGGTCCCGGAGAGCAGGCCCTGCTGGCGGATCGTGTCGCGGACGAGGTCGTAGGCCGAGGTCTCCTCGCCGGTGGCGAGCATGTTCAGGACCTCGATCTCGGAGCGGGCGTCCTCGTAGAGCGGCGCGATGAGCGGCTGGATGACGGAGTAGGTCCCGTCCCAGGCGCGGCCGTCGCCCCACTGCTCGAGGTAGTGCGTGCGCGGGAGGTGCCACCCGGCGAGGGCGGCGGTCTCGTCGAGGTGCGGGCCGAGGTGGACCGAGGTCGGTACCCTCGCCAGGGCGTCGGCGAAGCCCAGCGCGGGCGGCGCGTCGTAGACCGGGTTGACGCCGATCATCACGAGGACGTCGACGGCCCCGCTCGCCATGTCCCTGGCGAGGCGCTGCATCGCCGGCCCCTGCGCGACGGGGGCGTCGGCCCCGGTGTCGAGGTAGCGCACGGCCCCGCCGGAGAGCTGGGCGTTGAGGCGCACGCAGAGCGCGTGGACGGCCGCCGGCTGGGTCGGCCCGGCGACGAAGACGGCGTTGCCGGCGCGGGCGTCCTCGACGATGGCGTCGACGAACGGATCGTCGGCGAAGGCGGCCCCGGCGGCCCCGGCGGCCCCGGCCCCGGCGGCGCCGAGGCGCGCGGCGACGGCGGCGGCCAGGTGCGGGATCATCCCCGCCTTCATCCGGCGGCGGTGGTCGGCCATCCCGCCGGTCGGCGTGAAGGCGCTCTCGGCGACGTAGAGGCGGCTCATCTCGTCGCCGGAGTCGAGCACGCGGCGGCTCGCGGCGTACTCGCGCGCGTGGTGGACCGCGTTCTCGCCCGAGAGGAAGTCGGCGTCGAAGGAGACCACCGTCTGGGCTTCGGAGAAGTTGTAGAGCGGGCGGGCCGCGCGCCCGCTCGCGGCCTGCGCGCCGAGCGCGGCGGTGTCCTCGCCGAGCCCCCGGTACGTGATCCACCGGGCGTTGCCCGCGCCCTCGAGCTGGGCGCGGAGGCGCTGGACCGTCGGCGACGAGGTGGGCTCGGAGAGCACCACAACGCGCTGGCCGGAGAGGCCACGGGCGAGGCGGGCGAAGTCCGCCCACGAGGCGTCGCCGCCTTCGCGGCGGCGGGCGCGGCGCGAGCGGTCCGGGTCGTAGAGGTCGAGGACCGAGGCCTGGGCGTAGACGTCGGTCGCGCCCCGGCTCATCGGGTGCTCGGGGTTGCCCTCGACCTTCGTCGGGCGGCCCTCGTGGCTCTCGACGAGGAGCGGCTGGACGTAGCCGCCCATCGGCATCGCGGTGGCGTAGAAGTTCGGGATGCCGGGGACCACGTCCTCGGGCTTGCGCGCGTACGGGAGGACGCGCTCGACGGGGCGGCGGCAGCCGGTCAGCCCGGCCATCGCGAGGGAGGCCCCCATGACCTTCATGAACGAGCGGCGGCTCGGGCCGGCGTCGGACGCCGCCGCGTCGCCGTCGGACGCCGCCGCGGCGGGGTGGAACTCGCCCGCGGCGAGCGCGCGGTGCGACGCGGTGCCGCGGAGGTCGGAGGCGCTGCGCCAGAACCGAGGCTGCCCTTCCGCCGCACGGTCGGCGGCCACATCGGACGAAGAGAGAACGTCGAGGTCGATCATGGGCGAGGGGCTGAGGGGCGAGGCCGAGGGCTACGGGGTTCGACCCTCCAGCCCACCACCTCCAACCTCAAGACTCAATAGTGGCAGGCAGAGCAGTTCTCGGGCGGGTTGATGCCCTCGGCGGCGATGCGGGCGAGGTTGGCCTCGAGGTAGGCGTCGTAGGTCTCGTCGTCCTCGCGGACGCTCTCGAGGTACCCCATCTCGGTCACGCGCTCGGGGTCGCGGAGGTGCTCCTCGGGGTTGCGGTGGCACTCGAGGCACCACCCCATCGAGAGCGGCTCGGCGACGTAGACCACCGGCATCTGGTCGATCCGCCCGTGGCAGCTCTCGCACCCGACGCCGACGGCGATGTGGGCGTTGTGCGGGAAGCGCGCGTAGTCCGGGAGGTGCGTCACCTGCACCCACTCGACCGGCTCGCCCGTCGCCCAACTCTCGCGGACCGGCAGCAGGCTGAGGGCCTCGGTCTTGATCTGCGCGTGGCAGTTCATGCAGGTCTGCGTCGGCGGGATGTTGGCGTAGGCCGCCTGCTCGACGTGGTTGTGGCAGTACCGGCAGTCCATCCCGAGGGCCCCCACGTGGAGCGAGTGGCTGTAGGGGACGGGCTGCTCCGGCTGGTAGCCGACCTCATAGAACTCGGGCGAGAAGTAGTACCAGACGAAGGCGACGAGGAAGAGGCCGCCGCCGAACGCGCCGAGGAGCGAGAGGGCCGGCAGCGCGTTGGCCTTGCGGGGAAAGAGTTGAGCCATCAGACGCGGGGCGTCGGGTGAGGAGGCACGGCGAAGAGGGGGCCTTCAGAGCCGGGCTGCCGAGTGGGAAGGCCGGGCGCGGACCGGCAGAGATGAAGGTAGACGGGACCCTTTGGGCTGGCATTGAAGATACCTCGAAAAGGTTTCTCGAATGGCGCAAAGGGCCTATCCACCGGCTGCACCGACCCCTCTCCCGGACCCTCCGGAACTCGGGCGTCCATGGCCCTCCCGAGCCGAAGTAGAGCTAGGCTCCGTCACGTGAATCCGGGTCCTGGCTCGGCGAGGCCCCTGAAGGGCCCTGCGGCGTTGTCCTCCTCGCCCGGTGCTACGGCATCTGGCTTGTCGGACGCCTGGCCGGGTCCCTCCAGGGTCTCTCGCTCGCCGACGGACCGACTTATGTGACAGAGCGGCCCTGCCGGCACCGATGGGCGGCCGGCCGATGGGCGGTGACGCGAGCCTACGCCGTCGCCTTGGCTCGCCCGACCGGCCCGGTGGCCTGCTGCCGAACGCGCCACCGGAACCACACCGTCAGCCCGACCGCCGCCGCGCCCAGCCCGAACGTCAGCCCCCACCAGATGCCCTCGGCACCCCAGTCCAGCCCGAACCCCATCCCCAGCGCCGCCCCGAAGCCGATCCCCCAGTAGGCTACGGCTCCGACGACCATCGGTGCCCAGGTGTCCTTGAGGCCGCGGAGCGCGCCCGCCGCCGTCGCCTGCACGCCGTCGAGAATCTGGAAGACCGCCGCTATTCCCAAGAGCACGGCGGCGAAGCGTGCCACCTCCAGCTCCTCGCCGGTCACCGTGCCGAGGTAGACCCAGACCACCCACTCGGGCCGGAGCCAGAACAGCAGCGCCGCCAGCGTCATGAACGCCGCCCCCATCGCCACGCCGGTCCACCCGGCGCGCTCGGCCCCGCCCGGGTCGCCCGCGCCCGCCGCCTGGCCGACGCGGACGGTCGTCGCCAGCGCCACGCCGAGGGGGACCATGAAGGTCACGCTCGCCGCGTTGATCGCGATCTGGTGCGCCGCCAGCGCGGCCGTCCCCAGGTTGCCGACCAGGAGGGTGGTCACGGCGAACAGCCCAGCCTCCAGCCCGAAGCTGATCCCGATGGGCCAGCCCAGCCGGAAGAGCGCGCGGAGCGCGGCGGGGTCGGGCTTCCGGAGGTGGACCAACCCGGCGCGCCGCCAAAAGTCGCGGTCGAGCCGGACGTAGAGCAGCAAACCGAGGAAGAGCACGCCCATCACGAGGGCCGAGCTCCACCCCGCCCCGACGACGCCGAGCCCCGGCCCCCCGAGCCAGCCGTACATCAGCACCCCGTTCAGCCCAGCGTTGGCGAACGCGGCGACCACCGTCACGACGAGGATCGGGCGCGGGCGGCCCAGCCCCTCGGCGAAGCCGCGCAGCGCGGCGAACCAGAGGTGCGGCAGCGTGCCCCAGAGGATCGCCCGGAGGTAGGCCGCCGAGAGCGCCGCCGTCGCCGGGTCCTGCCCGGTCCAGCGCAAGGCCGGCTCGGTGTGCCAGAGCAGGAGCATGAGCGGCACCCCGAGGAGGGTCGCCAGCCACAGCCCCTGCCGCAGCGCCCGCCCAACGAGGGCTTCGTCGCCTGCACCGACGGCCTGCGACACGGTGGGGTTAACGGCCATCACGACGCCCATGCAGACGAGCAGCAGGGAGAAGTAGACCGAGGTCGCAATCACGCCCGCCGCCATCGCTGCCGGCCCGAGGCGCCCGATCATCACCACGTCCACGAAGCCCATCGCCATCTGCGTGAGCTGCGTGAGCGCCAGGGGCACGGCGAGGGCCAGCGTGGCGCGCACCTCGCGGCGAAGAAGGGGAAGCGAAAGCACGGCGTCGGGGCTCCGGGATCACAAGCGGGGACGGGACACAACGACTCCGGGCGGTCCGGGTTGCGGTAAAGGCTCCCCCTCGCCAACCGGTAGCATAAGCTGCACCCGTGCCCTCGGGGTCGCGCAGCCCGGCACGGACCCCTGGCTGTTCTGCCTCTGCGTGGCCGCCGCGGCGACGTCCATCTTCCTCGGCCTCTCCATCACGAAGCAGCTCGCCGACTGGGGAGGGCCGCACCGAGGTCCGGAGCGCGCCCGGCGAGGGCTCGCCGGGCGCGCTCAGCTTTGCGCGGACCTGGGCCAGCCCGGACACCGTTTGGGGCTCCCCTCCTTCGGGCTCCCCGGCCGGCCGGACTGACGGGCGGCCGGGGTGCTCCGGGGCAGTCTCGGCCTGCTTGGCGTGGTGTGATAGTCTGGGCGGGCGTCGTATCTTGCGCCGCTATGCCCGAACCCACCTCCGCCCTGCCCCGCGCCGCCCGGCTCACGGAGCGCGTCGCCGACGTAGCCGACGTGTCGGTGATCATCGTCAACTACAACGTCCGCGAGTTCCTGGAGCAGGCGCTGGACTCGGTCGAGCGCGCCTCCGGCGGCCTCGCCGTCGAGACGTTCGTCGTCGACAACAACTCGGTCGACGGCTCGGTGGCGATGGTCCGCGAGCGCTTCCCCCACGTCCGCGTCACCGCCAACGAGGACAACGTCGGGTTCGCGCGGGCCAACAACCAGGCCATCCGCGAGGCGACGGGACGCTACCTGCTGATCCTCAACCCGGACACGCTCGTGCAGGAGGACACCCTCCGCGCGCTCGTCGCGTTCATGGACGCGCACCCGGACGCCGGGGCCGCCGGCTGCCAGATTCTCAACCCCGACGGGACGTTCGCCCCCGAGAGCCGCCGCGCCTTCCCGACCCCGGCGGTCGCGCTCTACCGGATGCTCGGGCTGAGCCGGCTGTTCCCGAAGAGCCGGACCTTCGGGCGCTACAACATGACGTACCTCCCACTCGGCGCGGTGTGCGAGGTGGACGCGCTCTCGGGCTCGTGCATGATGGTCCGCCGCGCCGCGCTCTACGAAGAGCGGCGCGGCGGAGGAGCGGTGGAGCCGCAGACCGGACGCAGCAACGGGGAGGGGCATCGGGCACGCTCCGCCCCCACGCCCGGCCTCCGGCCCTCGACCTCGCAGACCGGCGCAGGCCTGCTCGACGAGGAGTTCTTCATGTACGGCGAGGACCTCGACTGGTGCTTCCGCATCCAGCAGGCGGGCTGGAGGATCTACTACACGCCCGAGACGCAGATCGTCCACTACAAGGGCGAGTCCACGCGCAAGGGCGAGCTGCGCTACGTCCGCCTCTTCTACGGGGCGATGCTCCAGTTCGCCGAGAAGCACTTCGCCGGCAACCACTCGCGCACGCTCGCCGGGCTGATCCGGGCGGGCATCCTCGCGCGCGCCGGGCTGAGCATGGCGGCGAAGGCGCTCGCCGCGCTGGCGGTGCCGGTCCTGGACTTCGGCCTCGCGCTGCTCGTCGGGATGGTGGTGGCGCTGGGGTGGTCGGCGCAGCAGGGGGTGGCGTTCAACGCGCTCTACTATACGGCGCTCGTCCCGGCCTACGCGCTGGCCGCCGTGCTCGGCGTGGCCGCCGCCGGCGGCTACCGGCACCGGCGGCGCTACCCGGTCCAGCCGGTGCTCTCGGGCATCGGCGTGGCCTTCCTGGCGGTGACGACGTTCTCGTTCTTCGTCAAGAGCCTCGCCTTCTCGCGGGCGACGATCCTGTTCGGGTTCCTGCTCGTGGCGGTGGTGCTCACCGCGTGGCGGCTCGTCGTGGGCCGCCGCCAGGCCGGCAACCGCCGCGCCCTCCTCGTCGGCAGCGCCGGGGAGGCCGAGCGCCTCGGCGGCCTGCTCGCCCGGCGCATCGACCCGCCGCTCCGGCTCGTCGGCTTCGTCGACACGGCGGACGGGGAGGGGCCCACGGCCGTCGCCCGCCTCGGCGCGGTGCGCCACCTCCGGGACCTCGTCCGGCTCCGCGAGATCCACGACGTGATCTTCGCCGCCGACAGCCTGACCAACACGGCGATCCTCCGCCACATGCGGCGGCTGCGCGACCTGCCGGTGCAGTTCAAAATCCTCACCCAGGGCCAGGACCGCATCATCGGCAAGGCCTCGATCGACGACTTCTCGACGCCGCTGCGCGAGGCCGAGCGCTTCGTCGCCCCGCTCCGGTCGCCGCTCGCGCGGCGCGCCGTCGAGGTGCCGGTGGCGCTCCTCGGCACGGCGCTCCACCCGCTCGTGCGGCTCGCGGCGCGGCTCCGGCCGCGCGGCCGCCTGCGCCGCCTCGCCACGGCGACGGCCCGGATGCCCTCGGTCCTCGCCGGGCGGCGCGCGCTCATCGGCTACGACCCGAACCACGCGCACCCGCCGGCGGACTGGGGCCTCCACCCCGGCGTCGTCTCGATCCTCGACACCCTCGCCGCGCCCCCCACCGACATCGTCGAGGCGCACCGGGCCTACTGGTTCTACGCCCGCAACCAGTCCGCCGCGCTCGACGTCGAAATCCTCGTCCGCGCCCTGTTCCGCAAGGGTCCTGTTCCGTAAAGGTCCTGTTTCGCAGAACGTGATGCCTGAGGCGTGAGGGTGCCCGCAGCACAGGCCTCACGCCGCAGCACCGGCTCCACGGCCGGCCCCCCTTACGCTCCACGTGCCCCGCCTCCTCCGCCATGCACCTCCTCGATTTCGAGAAACCGCTCTACGAGCTGGAGGAGAAGCTCCGCGAGCTCCGGTCCTACGACGCCGAGGACGGCGCGGTCGACCTCTCGCCGCAGATCGAAGCCCTCGAGGCCCGCGTCGAGAGCCTCCGCGCCTCGATCTACCAGGGCCTGACGCGCTGGCAGCGGGTCCAGCTCGCCCGGCACCCCGAGCGGCCCTACACGCTGGACTACATCAGCGGCCTCGTCCGCGGCTTCCGCGAGCTCCACGGCGACCGCCTCTTCGGCGACGACCGCGCGCTCGTCGGGGGGCTCGGGCGCTTCGAGGGCAGCCGCTGGGGCAGCCGCGACCGGACCGTCATGGTGCTCGGCCAGCAGAAGGGGCGCGACACCAAGAGCCGCAAGTTCCGCAACTTCGGGATGCCCAACCCCGAGGGCTACCGCAAGGCGCTGCGCCTGATGCGGATGGCGGCCAAGTTCGGCAAGCCGGTCGTCACGCTCCTCGACACGCCCGGCGCGTTCCCCGGCCTGGAGGCCGAGGAGCGCGGGCAGGCCGAGGCCATCGCCCGCAACCTCATGGTCATGGCCCGCCTGCCGGTCCCGATCGTCGTCGTCGTGATCGGCGAGGGGGCGTCGGGCGGCGCGCTCGGCATCGGCGTCGGCGACCGGATTCTGATGCTCGAAAACGCGTGGTACTCGGTGATCTCGCCCGAGAGCTGCTCGCAGATTCTGTGGCGCTCGTGGGACTACAAGGAGGAGGCCGCGCGCGCCCTCAGGCTCACCGCCCCGGACCTCGTCGAGCAGGGCATCGTGGACCGGATCGTGCCGGAGCCGGCGGGCGGCGCGCACCGCGACCCGCAGGCCGCTTTCGACGCCACCGGACGCGCCATCGCCGAGGCGCTCGACGCCCTCGACCGGCTCGACACGGACACCCTCCTCGCCGAGCGCCTCGCCAAGTTCGACGGCATGGGCACCGAGGCTATCGGGGCCCTGAGCGAATGAAGGACCGCGAGAAGGGAAGGGTCGGGAGATAGCAAGCCCTCCTTTTCCACCTCGCTCGCCCTCCTCCGGTCCGCCAACCACCCCCTCGCCCGATGGAACCCCGTCCCCCGATGGAACCCCATCCCCCGCTGGACTACGTCTATCGCCACCGAGTCCGCTACCGCGAGTGCGACCCGATGGGCGTCGTCTACCACACGCACTACGTGGACTACTTCGAGGCGGCGCGGACCGAGGCGCTGCGCGCCCACGGGCTGGCCTACAAATCCCTCGAAGACGCGGGCGTCATCATGCCGGTGGTCGAGCTGAGCGTCCGCTACCACCGCCCGGCGCGCTACGACGACCTGCTCGACGTGGCGGTCCGCATCGAGACGCCGGGCACGCGGGCGCGGACCGAGTACGAGATCAGGCGCGCCGGCGAAGAGATCGTGCTCGTCTCCGGCACGGTGGTGCTGTGCTTCTTCGACGCGGCTCAGGGCCGGACGGTCCGTGCCCCGCGGGTCGTGCTCGACGCCTTCGCCCGCGCCGCCGAGGCGTAGGGCGGGGGGAGTGCGGGGCGCTGGGTACCAAGCCCCGGACGCGGGTAGTATTATTCCCAATTAGATTCCGTATCAGCACCCTGGCTCGGTCTCACCGGAAAGACCGCTCAGCGCCGCCCGCCTGGCCTGGGCTCGGGATGACCGGGGAAGCGACCTCGGCGTCTGCCCTGCCTCCTCCTCTTTCGCTCCTTGCCCTCCCGGCTCCATGCCTAGCCTGCCCCGCCTCTGCCTGCTCGCCCTGCTCACCGTCGGCGCTGCCGCCGCGCAGTCTCCGAAGGACTTCCTCGCCGCGCCGCGCGCGCCCGCTGCCGAGCGCGGCGGCGGCGAGGCCGACCTGCTCGTCCGCTGGAACGGCGACCCGCAGTGGCTCCTAGGGGTCCAGAGCGAGGGCGAGGCGTTCGGCGGCGGCCTCAGCCGGGGCCGCAACTTCATCCTCGGGGCGTCCTCGGTCGGGCCAGAGGGCGACGTGCCGGTCGAGATCGTCTTTAGCAGCGAGACCGAGACGCTGGCGCAGACCTTCCGGCTCACGGGCGGCGTCCAGGCGGCGGGCGTCGGGACGTTCCCCGGCGCGGCCTACGACACCTCGGACCCCGACAACCCGCGCCGGCTCAACGTCGGCTTCCTGGAGGGCAACTCCAGCCCCGACCTCACGTGGAACCCCAACGCCTCGGTCCAGGGCAACAACGAGTGGCTCTACGTCTTCGCGAGCGACTACGACGGGACCGGCGAGACTTACGCCGGCACGAACCTGCTGATCCCGCCGGACGAGGACGTCCTCTACGTGCTGTGGTCGCGCCTCGCACCGGGCTTCGACCTGCTCGAAGCTGACCCGTCGTCGCTCACGGTGGCCCTGGCCCGGATCACCGGCTTCGAGGCCACGCTCTCGGCGAACGGGCAGGTCAATCTCACCTGGACCTACGACGTGCCGTCCGAGGCGGTCGGGTTCCGGCTCTACACCGGCCTCGGCTCCGCCGACGACCTCCTGGCTGAGCTGCCGATTGAGGCCCGGAGCTACGTCCACGAGGTCCCCGAACCGGAACTGCGCGCCTACCGCCTCGAAGCGGTCGACGCCGCCGGCGAGGTGGTGGACGTCAGCGCCGAGATTTCGGTGCAGACCTTCGTCGCGCTCAACGCGACGCTCGTCGGGCAGCTCTCGCCGCGCGCGAGCTACGGCGACGTCTGGGGCTGGGTCGACCCCGCGACCGGCGCGGAGTACGCCCTCCTCACCGCGCGCTTCGACGGCCTCAGCGTGATCGCGCTCGACGGCGGCCCGAACGGCGACGCGCTGGAGGAGGTCGGCTTCGCGCCCGGCCTCACATCGGGCCCGAGCATTGCTGACGCCAAAGACGTCAAGACCTACGGGCGCTTCGCCTACCTCGCCCACGAGGTCGCCCCGGTCCAGGTCATCGACCTCGCCGACCCCACGGCACCGGTTGAGGTCGGGCAGATCGACGTGCAGCCGGGGGTCCCGCAGGGGGGCTCGCACAATGTCCTCGTCGAGGGCGACTACCTCTACGTCGTCGGCGGGCGCGACCCCGGCGGGCTCCGCATCTACGACCTCGCCGCGAGCCCCACCGACCCGCCGCTCGTCGGCGAGGTCAACGGGACTGACGGGCAGACGTACTACCACGACCTCGAGGTCGTCGGCGACATCGGCTACGCCGCGGCGATCTACGACCAGGGCATCGACGTGCTCGACCTGAGTGACCGCACGGCACCGAGCGTCATCACGACCATCGTCTATCCGGCGACCTCGATGGGCGCGCACAACGTCTGCGCGACGCCCGACGGCCGGACGATCTTCGTCGGCGACGAGATCGGGTCGGGGCGGTGGACGCGGGCCTTCGACGTGAGCGACCTCGACGACCCCGAGCTGATCGCCGAGATCATCGTGGACCCGAACGCGGTGGTGCACAACTGCTACGTCACCGAGGACTACCTGCTGCACGTCGCGCACTACACCGAGGGCTACCAGGTCTTCGACGTGCGCGACCCGGCGCAGCCCGAGCGCGTCGCGTTCTACGACACCTACACCGAGCCGGGGTACGGCTTCGAGGGCGCGTGGACGGCCTACCCGTACCTCCCGAGCGGGCGCACGCTCGTCTCGAACCTGAGCGGTGGCCTCTTCGTGATCGAGGTCGAGCGCCCGCCCGTGGCGAGCGAGGGCAGCGCCGGTGCCCCGGCCTTCACGCTCGACGCGCCGTTCCCGAACCCGGCCACCGGAGCCGCGACGTTCCGCTTTACGCTGGGTGCCGCCGCGCACGTGCGCCTCGCGCTCTTCGACGTGCTCGGGCGCGAGGTCGCCCTCCTGACCGACGGCGCGCACGGCGCGGGCACGCACACCGCGGCGCTCGCCACGGACGGCCTTCCGAGCGGGCTCTACTTCGCCCGGATCGAGGCCGGCGGGCAGAGGGCCGCGCAGCCGCTCACGGTCCAGCATTAGATGGCCGCCCCGCCCGACCTGGCCGAGATCGACGCCCTCATCGCGCGCGCCCTCGCCGAAGACCTCGGCGAGCGGGGCGACGTGACGACGCTCGCCACCGTCCCCGCCGGGCAGCGCGCCGAGGCCACGTTCCTCGCCAAGGAGGACGGCGTGCTCGCAGGCCTCGCCGCAGCCGAGCGCGTGTTCGCCGCGCTCAGCCCGCAGCTCGCCCTGTCGTGGACGAAAGCCGACGGCGAGGCCGTGACGGCAGGCTCGCGGTTCGGCACGGTGGAGGGTCCGGCCCGCGCGCTGCTCGTCGGCGAGCGGACCGCGCTGAACCTGATGCAGCGGATGAGCGGCATCGCCACGGCGACGCGGCGCATGGTGGAGGCCGCCGGCCCCGGTACCCGGGTTCTCGACACGCGCAAGACGGCCCCCGGCCTGCGGGCGCTCGACAAATGGGCCGTCCGGCTCGGCGGCGGGACGAATCACCGCGCCGGGCTCTACGACATGGTCCTCATCAAGGACAACCACATCGCCGCCGCCGGCGGCCTCCGCCCCGCGATCGAAGCCGCCCGCGCGTGGTGCCGAGAGCACGCGCCGGACCTGCCGATCGAGATCGAGACCAGGACCCTCGACGAGGTCGGCGAGGTGCTCGCCGCCGGCGGCGTGGACCGGGTGCTGCTCGACAACATGGTCTGCCTCGGCGACGACGGGGCCGTGGACACGACGGTGCTCGAAGAGGCCCTCGGCCGGATCGGCGACCGCTTCGAGACCGAGGCGTCGGGCAACGTCACGCTTGCCACGGTGCCCGCGATTGCGGCGACGGGCGTGGACTTCATCTCGTCCGGCGCGCTCACGCACTCGGTGCGCGCCCTCGACCTCTCGCTGAAGATCGAGCTACTCTCGCTGAAGATCGAGCTAGCCGGGCGGTGAGGCGAAGGACAGGACACGGGACGGCGTGGGAGAATGGAGGACAGGGAGCGAACAAGCGTCGGCGCGTTGCACAACGCTACCGCCACCGTGCTCAGCTTCCTCGTGCTCTTCTGCTCTTCAGAGCCGTTCGCCGTCGGCGGTCGTGCGGGCGGGAGACGCGTCGAGCGATTTGACGAAGCCGTCGATGCCCCGGCCGCGCAGTCCGGCTGCGCCGGAGGCGGCCTCGTCGCTGGTGGGAAAGACGCCGTAGCAGACGCGGTAGACGCGGGCCCCCTCGACGGTCACGGGGAGGACCCACGCGCCGCGCGTCTCGTCGGCCTTGGCGCGGGCGCGGGCGGGGTCGGAGAACGAGGCGAGCTGCACCGTGAAGCCTCGGGACGAGGCGCGGGTCACCGGCGGCGCGGCCGTGGCAGCGGCGAGGGCGCGCTCCTTCTCGCGCATCGCCCGGACGCGCAGCAGCGCGATCTCGTCCTCGCCGAGGCGGAGCACCACCTCGTCGCCGCGCGCCTCGAGCCCGAGGCGGTCGGCGGCTTGGGCCGAGACCTGCACGCGCAGGCTGCCCGAGGCCGGGGCGCGGTCGTTGACGCGGGCCGTGACCGACTGCCCGTTCGCCAGGTTCGTCACCTCGACGAGCGTGCCGAACGGCAGCGTGGGGTGGGCCAGCGTGGCGCGCTCGGGGTTGTAGGGCTCGCCGCTGGCCGTGGCCCGGCCGGTCGCGCCGGGGTCGTAGCGGACGGCGTGGCCGCGCTCGGTGGCGGGGATGGCGACGTCCTGAGCGGTGGCGGGGAGAGCCAGCACGAGCGCGAGCAGGAGGAAAAGGCGTAGCATAAGCGGCGGCGAGAGGCGGGAGCAGCAGGTCTCCCGCGTGAGACGCGCTTCCGGGCGATGAGTTCACGTATCGCTTGAAGCACGCGTCGGGGCCGGTCCTCAGACCGCCGACCCCTCGATTCCGGTGATGATCTCCTCCAGCGTGGTCCGGCCCTTGTCGCGCGCGTAGAACCGGCGGACGGTCTTGTAGCGCTCTTCGGGGTCCATCCTGAGTCCCTCCTCGAGCACCCACCGCTGGAGGTCCGTCGGGCGCGGCCCCCACCAGCCCTGCTCCTCGAAGGCGGCGTCGAGGAGGATCACCACCGGGATCGAGCGGGACGTGCCGTTCGTCAGGTGGGCGTCCATCAGGTCGAGGTGCTCGTCGCGGGCGAGGAGGCGGAGGTCGAGGGTCGGGACGGCCTCGGCGAGCCAGGCGAGGACGGGGACGATGTTGACCGCGTCGCCGCACCAGTCTTCGGAGAGCACGAGGAGGTGCCAGGTGCCGGGCACGGCGGCGGCCCGCGCCACGAGGTCGTCGGGGAGGCGGACGCGGTCCCAGACGCTTTGCCAAAGCTGGGCGTTTTTCTCGGCGGTCGGGAGGAAGGTCTCGAACGCGATGCCCTGCCGGTAGTACGCTTCGAGCGAGCCTTCGGTGGCGGCGGGAAACAGCGGGGTGAGGAGGCGGGGCGCGGAGCGGTCGGGCATGGGGCTTGGGCTGGGTGAGGGCGCTTGTATGCCCCACCGCCCGGCGCGTTCTGCGCGGCGGGAGCCTGAGGCGGGAGCCTGAGGCGGGAGCCTGAGGCGGGAGCCTGTAGTTTCCAACCGGGCCGCGCCTGCCCCGGCCCTGCGGCACCCCCAACCGGGGCGAACACGTGGGTTCGCCCCTACGGGCGCGTTGCGTGACGCCTGGTACCTTTCCCATCTTCCTCGTGCTCTTCCGCTCCCCGTGCCCTCTGCCCTCCCCATCGAGTCCGTCCTGCCGGCGCTGCGCGAGGCGCTGCGGGCGCATCCGAGCGTGGTGCTGCAAGCCCCGCCCGGAGCCGGGAAGACGACGCGGGTGCCGCTCGCCCTCCTCGGCGAAGACTGGCTCGGCGGGCAGCGGATCGTGATGCTCGAACCCCGGCGGCTCGCGGCGCGGGCGGCGGCGCACCGGATGGCGGCGACGCTCGGCGAGCGCGTCGGCGAGACGGTCGGGTACCGGGTGCGGCTAGATACGCGGGTGAGCGAGCGGACCCGCATCGAGGTCGTCACCGAGGGCGTGCTGACGCGGATGCTCCAGAGCGACCCAGCGCTCGGCGGCAGGCCGGAGGGCCGGCCCGTCGGCCTGGTCATCTTCGACGAGTTCCACGAGCGCAACCTGCCCTCCGACCTCGGCCTCGCCTTCGCGCTCGAAACGCAAGAGGCGCTCCGCGAGGACCTCCGCCTGCTCGTCATGTCGGCCACGCTCGACGGCGCGCGCGTGGCGGACCTGCTCGGCGACGCGCCGCTGCTGACGAGCGAAGGTCGCGCCTTCCCGGTCGAGACCCACACCCTCGACCGGATGCCGGAGCCGCCCTGGAAGATCGGCGAGCACGTCGTGGCAGCCGTGCGCCGGGCGCTCGGTGAGCACGAGGGGGACGTGCTCGTGTTTCTGCCGGGCGCGGGGGAGATCAGGCGGACGGAGGCGGTGCTGGCCGAGCGCTTGCCGCCGGGCGTGACGGTGGCTCCGCTCTATGGAAACCTCACCCAGGACGCTCAGGACCGGGCGATTGCACCTAGCCTTTCCGGCCAGCGCAAGGTCGTCCTCGCCACCCCGATTGCCGAGACCAGCCTCACCATCGAGGGCGTCCGCGTCGTGATCGACAGTGGGCTGGCGAGGGCACCCCGCTTCGACCCGAACAGCGGCCTGTCGCGGCTCGAAACCGTCCGCATCTCACGGGCTTCGGCGGACCAGCGGCGGGGCCGGGCCGGCCGGGTCGGGCCGGGCGTCTGCTACAGACTGTGGACGCCGCCCGTGCAGGCGGCGCTCGCCGAGCACACCCCGCCGGAGATCGCCACGACCGACCTCGCCCCGCTCGCGCTCGAGCTCGCCGCGTGGGGCGTCCACGACCCCGCCGGCCTCCGCTGGCTCGATCCGCCGCCGGAGGCTGCCTTCGCCGCCGCCCGCGGTCTCCTCGCCGATCTCGGAGCGCTCGACGGCGGAACGATCACGCCGCACGGACGGGCGATGGCCGCGCTCGGCTTCCACCCGCGCCTCGCCCACCTCGTGCTGCGCGGGCGCGACCTGGGCCTCGGGGCGACGGCGTGCGACCTCGCGGCGCTCCTCAGCGAGCGCGACCTGTTCAAGCCACAGGGTGCCCACCCGCCGCCTGCCGACCTCCGCCTCCGGCTCGACGCCCTGACGCAGCAAGGCTCCCCAGCATTTTCGCGCGGCTACGCGGTCGCACGCGGAGCCGTGCACCGGGCGAAGCGGGAGGCCGGGCACTGGCGGAAGCGCCTCGGCGTGGCCGACGCCGACCGCGACGCCGACGCGGCGGGCCTCCTCCTCGCCTTCGCCTACCCCGACCGGATCGCGCAGCGCCGACCCGATTCGGAGACGCGCTACCGGCTGCGGAACGGACGCGCCGCCGTCCTCACCGCCTCGCAGGCCCTCACCGGAACCGACTTCCTCGTGGCGGCCCACCTCGACGGGCGGCGGGGCGAGGCACGCATCTTCCTCGCCGCCCCGATCACCCAAAGCGAGATCGAGCACCACTTCGGCGAACACGTCGCCGAGGAAGAAACCGTGACGTGGGACGCCGAAGCGCGCCGGGTGCGGGCGCGGCGGCAGCAGCGGCTCGGGGCGGTGGTGCTGCGCGACGTGCGGCTGCGCGACCCCGACCCGGGCGCGGTGACCGCCGCCCTCCTCGACGGGGTCCGGGCCGAGGGCCTCGAGGTGCTGCCGTGGCCGAAGGAGGCGCGGCGGCTGCGCGAGCGGCTCGCCTTCCTCCACCACCTCGGCGGGGGCTGGCCGGACGTGTCGGACGAAGCGCTGCTCGGCGGGCTCGACGACTGGCTCGGCCCGCACCTCACCGCCGGGAAGACGGATTTCAGGCGGCTCGACCTGGGGCAGCTCCTTCTCGGCCTCGCCGGGTGGGGCCGCCGCGCCGACCTCGACCGGCTCGCGCCGACGCACGTCACGGTCCCGAGCGGCTCGCCCATTCCGGTGGACTACAGCGACCCCGAGGCCCCCGTCCTGGCCGTCCGGCTGCAGGAGGTGTTCGGGCTCGAAGCCACGCCGCGCGTCGGCGGCGGGCGCATCCCTCTCACGATGCACCTGCTCTCGCCCGCCCACCGCCCCGTGCAGGTGACGCAGGACCTCGCGAGCTTCTGGCGCGACGCCTACTTCGACGTGCGCAAGGACCTGCGCGGGCGCTACTCGAAACACCCCTGGCCCGAGGACCCGCTCACGGCGACGCCGACGAGCCGCGCCAAACGCCGCCGCTAGGCCCCGTCACGTTAATCCGGGTCCTGGCTCGCCGACGGACCGACCTACGTGACAGAGCCTAGCCGATGCGGAAATCGTGCGATGCCGTGCCCGCCGCCACGCCGTTCGGCGCGAAGGACCGCTCGGCGAAGCGGACGCCCCCATCGGCCCTGACGGTCAGCAGGGTCGTCGTCCGGGTGCCGTAGGCTGAGCCGCTGATGAAGAGGGGCGAGAGAATGCGCTCCTTTTCGATGCCGACGCCGGTCTCCGGCAGGCGGTCGTCCGGGGCGGGGGTTTCGTCGCGCATGATCTCGAACAGCGCGTCCTCATCCGACGCCCCGCCTTCGACCCACTGCTGGAACGCTCGCCCGCCGCGCGCGACCTTCGGCCACGGTTCGTCGAGGGTGCCATTGCTGAGGCCGTAGAAGCCCGGCCCGAGCGCACGCGGAGCCGGCCACCGGCTCGACGCGAACCACAGCCCGTTCCGGTTGCCGACGAGCAGGTTGAACCCGCCGTAGGTTTCGCGCTCGGCAGCGGCGCGGGCGGCGAAATCGGACGGGGTTTCGTCGCCGCAGAGGTAGCCCGCAACGAGGCTGCCGCGTGAGCGGGGGAAGGTGCCGTGCATCCACTCGGGCGCGCGGACGTTGGTGACCGCCGCCCATCGCCCGCCGGTCGTCACGCCGTGCCACGTGCCGCCCGCCCGGAGGTCGCGCCCGGCGAGGACGCGGGGGCAGTCGCTCCAAAAATCCGCCGGAGCCGTCGGGCGCTCGTGCGCCTCGTCGCGGTTCGAGGCGACGAGGAGCGGATGGCGGGGATGGACGCCGTGGGCGACGAAGAGGGTACACATGGGCACGGAGAGGCAGGGCGGAGCAACTCGAAGGCGGCCTCATCGGTTTCGCCGACGCACCGTGCAGGCCTGAGGCTCACGCGCTGAGGCTGCGGTTCGCCCCCAACGAAAGCGCCCGCCCAGGCACACCTCGGGCGAGCGCGTCGCAGGCGGTGCGCACAGCCTGCATCGCGGGGATGACCTTCGCCTGCATCGCCGCGGCCTCGGCCTATGCCGCCGCCGTAAACTCGACCGAGCGCGGATCGGGCATTCGGCGGGAGGCATCGAGGATCTCCAACCCGACGAGGTTGCCCTCGGCGTCATAGTCGAGCACCACGCCGGGCTTGTCCTCGTCGCTCTCGTGGACCGGCGCTTCGTTGAAATGCACGCGAAGCACGTCCACTTCTGCATCGTAGATGATCTTCATGGCTTGCTCCAGTATTTCTGAATCTTCGAGGTCCGGTACACCGTCACGACGAGGGGTGGGGTCTTTTCTTCTGCTACGATCACTCGCACGAGGAAAGCGGTCCCCTCGAAAAGCATACGCGACTGGTAGACGTTCCTTCCCGCATGCCCCTCCACGATCTGGTCAGGGGCTTCGAGCACAGCCTCGAGTGTCTCGACCGAGATGTTTCGCTTTCGCAGTTCTACGCGCGCATGCTTGGAAAGCTGGTAGCTCACCGGCCGCGTCATTTGACGAAGAGCGTCATTTGACGAAGAGCATCTCGCGGTAGGTCGGCAGCGGCCAGAGGTCGGCCGGGACGACGCGTTCGAGCGCGTCGCAGGCGGTGCGCACGGCCTGCATCGCCGGGATGACCTTCGCCTGCATCGCCGCGGCCTCGTCGTCGGCGCGCTGGGCAGCGGCGCGGGCCTTCGCCAGCGCGCCGAGCGCCGCGCGGAGGTCGTCGACGAGCGCGCTCATCTCCTTCGCCGCCGCCTTCACCCCGCCGAAGTCGAGCTCCAGGTCGGCCCCGAGCACGGCCGTCGAGGCGAGGTCCGAGAGGGCCTGGACGGCCGCCGGGAGGACCATCGTGCGGGCCATGCTCTCGGTCGTCGCCGCCTCGATGCCCAGCGTCATCACGTACTGCTCGGTGAAGATCTCGTGGCGGCTCTCGAGCTCGTGCCGGGTCAGCACGCTGTGGCGCTCGAAGACCTCGACGTTCTTGTCGTCGCACAGCACGCCGAGCGCCTCGGGCGTCGTCTTGAGGTTGAGCAGGCCGCGCTCCCCGGCCTCGCGGTGCCACGCCTCCGAGTAGCCGTCGCCGTTGAAGATGATCGGCCGGGCGTCGCGCATCGCCTCGGTGATGACGGCGGAGACGGCGGCTTCGAGCGCCTTCTTGCTCCGCTTCCTGCCGAGCTTCGCCTCGACCGCGTCGGCGAGCCCCCGGATGGCCTCGGCGGTGACCGTGTTGAGGATGGTCACGGGGAAGCTCACCGACTGGCTCGAGCCGACGGCGCGGAACTCGAACTTGTTGCCGGTGAAGGCGAAGGGGCTAGTGCGGTTGCGGTCGCCGGCGTGGCGCGGCAGGCGCGGCAGCACCGGCGTCCCGAGCCCGAGGAAGCCGCTCTGCTTGCTCGAGGTCGCCTTGCCGACGTCGAGGAGCTGGTCGTAGACGTCGGTGAGCTGGTCGCCGAGGAAGACCGAGAGGATGGCCGGCGGGGCCTCGTTGGCCCCGAGGCGGTGGTCGTTGGCGGCGCTCGCGATCGAGGCGCGGAGCAGGCCCTGGTACTCGTGGACGGCCTGGAGGACGGCCGTGCAGAAGAACAGGAAGAGCAGGTTGGCGTGCGGCGTCTCGCCCGGCTCGAGGAGGTTGGTGCCGGTGTTGGTGGACATCGAGAAGTTGCAGTGCTTGCCCGAGCCGTTGATCCCGGCGAAGGGTTTCTCGTGGAGCAGGCACACCATGCCGTAGCGCCGGGCGACGCGCTGGAGCGTCATCATGACGAGCTGCTGGTGGTCGGCGGCGACATTCGCGTTCTCGAAGATCGGCGCGATCTCGTACTGCCCCGGGGCGACCTCGTTGTGGCGCGTCTTGACGGGCACGGCGAGGCGGTAGAGCTCCTTCTCGACCTCCTGCATGTAGCTCAGCACGCGGTCGGGGATCGAGCCGAAGTAGTGGTCGTCCATCTCCTGGCCGCGCGGCGGCGGCGCGCCGAGGAGCGTCCGCCCGGCGGTGCCCAGGTCGGGGCGGTCGTTGTAGTAGGCGGCGTCGATGAGGAAGTACTCCTGCTCGGTGCCGAGGGTCGCGTAGACGCGGCTCACGTCGGTGTGGCCGAGGAGGTGGAGGGCGCGCGTGGCCTCGCGGTTGAGCGCCTCCATCGAGCGCAGGAGCGGCGTCTTGTGGTCGAGCGCCTCGCCGGTCCAGCTCGCGAAGGCCGTCGGGATGCACAGCGTCGAGCCGTTGGCGTTCTCGATGATGAAGGCCGGGCTCGTCGGGTCGTAGGCGGTGTAGCCGCGCGCCTCGAAGGTCGCGCGGAGGCCGCCACTCGGGAAGCTGGAGGCGTCGGGCTCGCCCTGGATCAGGTTCGCGCCGGAGAACTCGGCGACGGCCCCGCCGCCCTCGTTCGGGGTGATGAAGCTGTCGTGCTTCTCGGCGGTGCGCCCGGTCAGCGGCTGGAACCAGTGGGTGTAGTGGGTCACGCCGTGCTCGACGGCCCACTCCTTCATCGCCATCGCGACGGCGTCGGCCACGTCCTCGGGCAGCGGCTCGCTCTTTTCGATCGTGGCGCGGAGCTTCTTGTAGGTCGCCTTCGGGAGGCGGGCCTTCATTTCGCTGTACCAGAAGACCTTCTCGCCGAAGATTTTCTGGATGTCGAACGAGGCGGGGCCGGCGTGGCCGTTGCCGTTCGTGTGGTGCGTGCGGGGCTGGTCGAGGACAGGCATGACGGGACGGGGTTGGTCGGGAGGGGGGTGCAGAGGAAGCCTGAAGCGCGGGGAGGCGTGCCGGAACGTCGGCACCCGAAATCGCGGTTCGCGCCGAGCGCGGTTCGCGTCGAGCGCGGTTCGCGGCTTTGGTATCGGTCGGGGCCGGAGAGCGGGTTAATCGGGGATCGGGTGAAGCTGCATCGGCTCGGCGGGGAGCGCGGCGGTCTCCTTGAGCGACGAGAGGACGATCGAGGTCTGGGTGCCGCGCACGCCGGGGAGGGCCTGCACCTCGGCGAGGAGGCGCTCGAGCGCGGCGGTGGTGCGGACGCGGACCTTGAGCAGGTGCGAGCCCTCGCCGGTGATCGAGTGGAGCTCCTGCACGGCGGGCAGGGCAGCGACGCGCTCGGTGAACTCGGGGTAGTGGTCGGAGCCGACCGACGAGACGCGGATGAACGCCGCCACGTCGAAGCCCAGCCGCCGGGCGTCGAGGCGGGCGTGGTAGCCGGTCACGACGCGGGCCTCGAGCTTGCGCATCCGCTCGGACGCTGCCGGGACCGAGAGCCCGACCGTCTCGGCGACTTCGCTCCGCTTGATGCGGCCACGCTGCTGGAGCAACTCCAGAATCTGGGCGTCGATCTCGTCAATCTTGTCCATCGGCAGCGCACACTAGTTTTTAAGCACTCCCTGCAATATACCCTTCGTTTTAGAAAGTACCGCACCGTGTCTGTTAAGAAATTTAGACTCTGCACTCCGAACGCCTTCAAAAGGCGCGGGCGCTCGGTGCGTTGCGACGCGCGATCGCGAGCAGGCCCCGCCTACCAGGACGCGCGCAGGGCGAAGCCGGCCCCGCCGGGGGTCAGCACCGGCGTCACCGAGAGCCCGTCCGGGTGCCGCCCGTGCCGGTTGGCGAGGGCGAAGCCGATGAGCGTCCCGAGGGCCGCGCCCGCGACCACGTCCGACGACCAGTGCGCCCCCTCGACGACGCGGGCGACGGCGGTGCCGGTCGTCAGGACGAACAGGCCGTAGGTGACCGGGCCGGGGTAGTAGGCCACCCACGGCGTGACGAGGGCGAACGCGACCGTCGTGTGGCCCGAGGGGAACGACCGCTGCTTCGTGAACGGCTTGAAGTCGTACGGCCCCTCCAGTGCGCGTGGCCGCGCGCGCCCGGCGACGCCCTTGAGGAAGGAGCTGAGGAAGTTGCCGTAGAGCGCCGATTCGAGCGAGGTGAACGCCGCGTCCTGGAACCGGGTGTCGCGCGTCAGGAGGGAGGCCGCGAAGACGGCCCCGGCAGCCGGGACGGCGTACTTCCAGTCGCCCACCTGGTCGGTCGCGTTCAGGAACAGCCCGTTGTCCTGCTCGGTGGTCTCGCCGGCACTCCCGCTGAGCGTAGGGTCGGCGAGGGTGAAGAGGACGAGCGCGCCGCCCGCGCCGAGAGTGTAGACGGCGTGGCGCGACGTGAGCCCCCGCGCAAGGCCGAGCGGGTCCCCCGCCGTCCAGCGAAGGAAGCGTCGCCCATCGACCTCCTCGGCCCCGGCTCCGTCGACTGCTTGCGCGTGCGCTGCGGGCACCGCCGGGCCGGCGAACGCGGCGGCGACGAGAAGCGCAGCGACGGCGCGCCCGGCACAGCGTAGGGGACGGAGAGAGGAACGCTTCATCTCACACCCCCTCGCTTCGCGGCTGCGTCGCCCACCACACCCAGGCCATTAGGACGAACTGAAGCGGCAGCCGGAGCCACAACCCGACCTCGGCAGAGGCCAGCCCGACCACCTCGGGCTCGAGCGCCATGTAGAGGTTCGCCGGGAAGACGGCGACGAGGAGCGCGACGAGGCCCCACCCCGCCACCACCCGGAGCTTCGGGAGCAGCACGCCGATGCCCCCGAGGACTTCGGCGACCCCGCTGAGGTAGACGAGCGCGAGCGGGAACGGGAAGTACGGCGGAACGACCTGGGCGTAGAGGCCCGGCACGACGAAGTGCAGCACCCCCGCCCCCACGAACAGCACGGCGATCATCCCGAGCGAGACGTCCTTCATCACGAGAGGAGTACGTGCCGAAGGCCGATCACCCCCATCATCCGGCCCGTCGCCCCGCCGTCGGCGCGGTACGAGAAGAAGCGCTCCGTGTCGAAGGTGCTCGCCCCCTCGACCTCGATGTGCGCGCGCTCGATCCCCGTTTTGAGGAGCTGTGTGACGATCGCGCCGGGGAGGTCGACGTGCGGCTTGGCCCAGCCTTCGCGCTCGAGGACGTGGTCCTCGTCGAACTGCCGCGCCACCTCGGTCCCGACCTCGAAGTCTTTCGGCCCGATGCAGGGGCTGACGTACGCCCGCATCCGCTCCGGTTCGGCCCCGAGCTTGCGCATCGCCTCGACGGTCATCGTCGGAATCCCGCCGACGGCCCCGCGCCACCCGGCGTGGCACGCCCCGGCGACGTGCGCTTCGGCGTCGGCCAGGAGCACGGCCCCGCAGTCGGCGACGGTGATGCCGAGGGCGATCCCGCGCCGGTTCGTGACGTGGCCGTCGGTGCGCTTGATGTGGCCGGCCTCGGTGCGGGCGGTCACGCTCACGCCGTGGACCTGCCCAATCGTGGCGAGGTCCTCCGGGGCGAACCCGAGCGCGTCGAGGAGCCGGCGGCGGTTCTCGCGCACCGCGGCCTCCTCGTCCCCCGTCGTGAGGCCGAGGTTGAGGGTGTCGAACGGTGCCTTGCTCACCCCGCCCGCGCGCGTGCTGAACCCGGCGACGACGCCCGGCAGGTCGGCGAAGACGGCGGGGCGGATGAGGTCGAGCGCGGAGGTCGCGGGCGTTCCCATCGATGGGTTAAACGCGTGAGGGGCTGGAATAGACACGTAGGGGTCCGATCGATCCAACCCCTACGTAACCAGACGGGAGGGAAGACTCAGCACCAGACGGGAGGGCAGACTCAGCGCGTGCGCCGGGTCCGCTCGTCGGTGCCGAAGAGCGGGCGGAGGCGCGCGTCGGCGGCGAGGTCGGGGTAGTGGCGGCGGATTTCGTCCCGGACCGACGGGTCGAGCTCGAAGGCCCGCCGGAGCGCGGCCGTCGCCTCGTCGTGGCGCTCGAGTGCGAAGAGGACTTTGGCCTGGTGGACGTGGGCCTCGCTCAGCTCCGGGTTCACCTCGCCGGCCTTCCGGTAGGCCGCGAGGGCCTGCTCGAGCTGGCTCGCCTCGAAGAGCGTCTCGCCCAGGTCCAGCCACGCCTCCTCGTTGTCGGGCTCGAGCTCGACCACGCGCGCGTAGGACCGGAGCGACTCGGCGAGGAGGCCGGCGTTGTACTCGCTGTCGGCGCGGGCGTACCAGAACTCGCCGACCTCGGGGCGGAGGTGGAGCGCGCGGGCGAAGCAGCGGAGCGCGTCGGTGTGGCGCTCGAGCGCGTCGTAGCAGCAGCCCATGCCGTACCACGCCTCGGGGTACTCGGGGTCGTCCTGCACGGCGCGGCGGAAGTACGTCACCGCCGTCGCGTAGTCCGCGAGCTCCTCGTAGGCCAGGCCGATGTTGTAGTACGTCGAGGCGTCGCCCTCTTCGTGTTCGAGGACCTTGAGGTAGCTCGCGACCGCCTCCTGGAGCTCGCCCAGGTTGGCGAGCGCGTTGCCCCGGTTGTAGTGCGCGCTCGCGAAGCCATCGTCGATGGCGAGGGCGAAGTCGTAGCTCGCCACGGCGTCGGCGTAGCGCTCCATCCGGTTGAGGACGATGCCGCGGTTGTACCACGCGTTCTGCGAGTACGGGTCGAGCTCGATCTGCCGGTCGTAGGCCGCAACGCTCTCCTCGAAGCGCTCGGCGTGGTCGAGGCAGTAGCCCAGTTCGTACCAGATTTCGGGGTGCTCGGGGTGGAGCTCGGCGCAGCGCTCGAGGGCGTCGACGGCCTCGTCGAACCGGTCGAGCTTCTCGAAGGTGATGCCCTGGTTGAAGAGCGCCTCCTCATTGACCGGGTCCACGTCGAGGACGCGGTCGTAGGCCGCGAGCGCGTCGCCGGGCCGGTCGAGGTTGTCGAGCGTGATGCCCCGGTTGAGGAGGGTTTCGGGGTCGACCGGGTTGAGGGCGAGGGCCTCGTCGTAGGCGTCGAGCGCCTCGTCGTTGCGTTCGAGGTTGTTCAGCAGGACGCCGCGCCGCAGCCACGCGTCGGAGGAATACGGGTGCGTCTCGATCAGCCGGTCGATCACCCCGAGGGCCGTCTCGAAGCGCCCGCGCTCGAAGTAGAAGGTGGCGATTTCCTCGAGCGCCTCGGAGTCGAAATACCGGTGGCCTCCGCTCCGGAGGTCGGCTTCGTAGGCGGAGACGAGATCGTGCAGGGCTTCGTCCCCACGCCCCTCGTCGTAGTCTTCAAACTCGAACATGCTCATACGCGTTGCGATGCGGAGTCGGGGTGCGGCGATGCGGAGTGCGCGCCCCGAGGAGGCGTTGCCCGGGGGGCCGCGTGGGGCGTCAGGCGCGGGTAAGGTACGCGCGGTCTGCTCACTTGCACCATCTACGCCCTTGCACCATCTACGCCGCCGCCCCCCGCGGGTTGCCGTCTTCATCCATTCGGCACGGCGTAAGTTCCCGTCTCGCGGTGCGTGACGCGCGAGGCGTGAGCGGGGGTTTCGCCGTCGCGCCGGGCGCGCTCACGCCTCGCGTTTCCGGCTCGACGAGCAGGCTTCACCGCAACGGCATTCCCGACCCTATGCTGATCACCTTCGAGGGCATCGACGGCAGCGGCAAGAGCACGCAGGCGCGGCGGCTCCTCGCCCACGCCGAGGCGCAGGGCTGGCAGCCGCTCCTCGTCCGCGAGCCCGGCGGCACCGACCTGTCGGAGCGCATCCGCGGCCTCCTGCTCGACCCGTCGGCGCACGTCGACCCGCGCGCCGAGCTGCTCCTGTTCGCCGCCGCCCGCGCCCAGCTCGTCCACGAGGTCGTCCGCCCGGCGCTCGGGGTGGGGCGGCTCGTCATCGCAGACCGCTTCTACGACTCGACGACGGCGTACCAGGGCGCGGGGCGGGAGACCGCCGAGGCGAGCTGGCTCCGCTCGTTCCACGACTTCGTGACCGGCGGCCTCCGCCCGCGCCGGACCTACCTCGTCGACGTGCCGCTCGACGTGGCGGCGGCGCGGCGCACCGGCGAGCACGACCGGATGGAGGACGCCGGGCGCGCGTTCTTCGAGCGCGTCCGCGCGGCCTACCTCCGCCTCGCCGACGCCGAGCCCGAGCGCGTCCTCCGGCTCGACGGCACGCGCTCGCCCGACGTCCTCCACGGCCAGATCGTGACCGACCTCGAGCGGCTGCGCGCCGAGGTGGGCGGCCCCGCTGCCGGAACCGGAGCCGCCGCCTCCGGTTGAGTTTCACCCGCAGCCGCCGCGCCCGTGTCCACCCTCCCCCAGGCCCAACTCGACGAAGTCACGCGCGCCTTCAGCGCCTTCCTGAAGGCGCGCGGCCAGCGCCAGACGCCCGAGCGCTTCGCCATCCTCGACGAGGTCTACACCACCGCCGACCACTTCGACGCCGACGAGCTGTTCCTCCGGCTCGGGCAGAAGGGCAGCCGCGTCAGCCGCGCCACGGTCTACAACACGCTCGAGCTCCTGCTCGCCTGCGACCTCGTCGTGAAGCACCAGTTCGGGCAGCACCAGGCGAAGTACGAGCGGGCCTACGCCTACTGGCAGCACGACCACCTGATCTGCCTCGACTGCGGCGAGATTCTCGAGTTCTGCGACCCGCGCCTCCAGAGCATCCAGGACACCGTCGGCGGCATCTACGGGTTCGACATCGCCCAGCACGCCCTCACGCTCTACGGGCATTGCCGCCACGAAGCCTGCGAGCACCGCGAGCGAAACGGAGCCTAGGGCCTCGGCAGGCGGTCTGCTGCTTTCTGAGCTGCAGAAGACCCCTTGATTCTGCACTAGAGTGCAAGACTGTTGCTCGTGGGCGGACCCCCTGGCCGTCGGCCCCTCGCTGCGCTCAACGGGCCGACGACCTGTCCCCCTCGTTTGAGGGGGACAGCTTCCGCTGTTCGGAGCGCAGCGATGGCAGCGGAAGCGGGGGGTCCGCTTTCGAGCAAAGGACTACGGCGCTAGGGCGGTGTCGCTACGCCGCCTCCGGCTTGAGCCCGTCGAGGTAGTGGCAGCAGGTTAGCGCACGACCTGCGCAGAGGCTATCGGTACACCTCCCGCCGATTCCCCACCTTTACCACCTCCACGACGAGCACGTCGTCGGATACGGTGTAGACGATCCGGTAGCTTCCCTGACGGACGCGGTAGGCCTCTTGCCCTGCGAGCTTCGCGCAGCCCGGCGGACGCGGCTCCTCTGCCAGCGCGCCGATCCGTGCCACGATGCGTTGCCTGTCCTTCTTCCGCGAGATCGCCCGAATCTCCTTTGCTGCGCTCCGCTTGATCTCGATCCGGTAGCGCTCCGGCATCAGATCGCGCCTTCGGTTTTCAGCTTCCGGACGAACGACTCGAACGAAACCGCAGGCTCGTCCGCACGCTCTGCGAGCGCGGCGAGATCGTCGGCATCCTCGGCGAGCAGCACCCGGACGGCCTCATTGACGACGTCCGAGATGGACCGCTCGGTGGCGGCAGCCTTGAGGCGGAGGGCCTTGTGGAGCGCGGAGTCGAAGTAGACTGTGGCGCGCTTGGGAGGGGGCGTGGGCATCGGAGGGTTCGGTGTGCAGAAGAGGTTCGGTGTGCAGAAGCGCTACAGCGTCAAAACAGCGCCAACACACTGTGGTCAGCCGACGGTTTCGTGGAAGCTCGCACCCTACGCCGCCTCCGGCTTGAGCCGGTCGAGGTAGTGGCGGCGGAGCTTCGAAACCTTCGGCGCGATCACGGCCTGACAGTAGGGCTGGCCGGGGTTCCGGCCGAAGTAGTCCTGGTGGTGCTCCTCTGCCTCGTAAAACGCGCCGAGCGGAGCCACCTCCGTCACGATGCCGCTGTCGAAGATCTGCTGGTTCGTGAGGTCGGCGATGACCTCGTCGGCGACGCGCTGTTGCTCGTCGCTGTCGTAGAAAATGGCGGAGCGGTACTGCGTGCCGGCGTCCGCGCCCTGCCTGTTGAGCGTCGTCGGGTCGTGGGTGGCGAAGAAGACGTAGAGCAGGTCGCGGAAGGAGACTACGCCGGGGTCGAAGTGCACTTGGACGACTTCGGCGTGGCCGGTGCGCCCGCCGCAGACCTCGCGGTAGGACGGGTTCTTGACGTTGCCGCCGGTGTAGCCGGAGACGACGCGCTCGACGCCCTTGAGAGGCTGCATCACAGCCTCGACGCACCAGAAGCAGCCGCCGCCGAGCGTAGCAATGTGGAGATCACTCATCGGGAGATCGGGTTCGGTGGAAGGGGAGGCTGCTACGCCCGATCCTCACGCAGGCTCCGTCGCTGCCGCCCGATCTCCTCACGTCTCGGTAACGTCGGCACCCCCCCGTTCAGTTTGCGGTCACTCGCTACGCTCGCTCTCGGCTTCACCGAACTGTCCCCCTCGACGAGGGGGACAGCTTCTTGCGCCCTGAGTGCAGCGATGGCGCAAGAGGCGGGGGTCACCGCACCGCATCGGCCTCGGCCTCGGTCTCGACGAGCGAGCCGGTGCGAAGCTCTTGGGCGGCCCGGTCGAGGTCGTAGACGGTGTCAAGCGCTTCGAGCACGGCGCGGGCGTCGACCATCACGTTGCGGCCCCGGTCGGCGAAGTAGATGTAGTCCCGGCTGAGGCCCTCGATCGTCCGGTCGAAGTTGAGGCCGACGAGGCGGAGGTCGCGGTCCACGGCGGGCGAGCCGGAGTTGCCGCCGATGGTGTCGGAGGTCGAGACGAAGTTGAGCGGGGTCGAGCGGTCGAGGCCCGGCGGGGCCGGGAGCCACGCCTCGGGGAGCCGCCACTCGGAGTCCTGCCCGAACGAGGTGTTGCGGTCGTAGAGCCCGAAGAACGTCGTGTGCGGCGGGGCGACGGTGCCGTTGTAGTCGTACCCGCGCACGACGCCGTCGGTGAAGCGCGGCGAGAAGGTCGCGTCCGGCGGGACATTCGTGCCGTAGACCGCGAACCGCGCCTGCCCGAGCCGACGGGCCACCTCGGCTTCCTGCTCCCCGACGCCAGCGCTTGCGCTTTGGTAGTCGGCGTAGCGCGGGAGGATGAGGCGAGCGAGCGCAACCGCCGAGTCATCCTCGGGCACCGTCCGAGCAGGCTCTTCGGCACCCGAATAGACCGAGCCGTCGATGATCGCCTCAGCAGCCGCTTCGGGCGTCCGCCCGTCGAGCAGGGGGTCGATGAACGCTGGCTCGAGGTAGCGCTGGAACTGGCGGAGTTGGGCAGCGAGATAGGCCCGGTCCAACTCTGGCGGTAGGTCGGCGACGGCGTCTAGCTCGCTACGCAACTCATTCATCGCCCCGTCCGGCGCACCCGCCTGCTGCATCGCCAGAAGCTGGGCGGCCAGAACCGCCCGGCGCAGCGTGGAGGACGAGAAGGCCGGATTCGTCAAGCCCACGAACGCGCTGTACTCCGGCGCGATCTCGCGCTTCCGCCGCTGGACGGTTTCCATCTCGCGGATCAGCCCGCCGTACTCAGCCTGCAAGTCGGCGTCGGACTTCACCGCCTGGCGGAACTGCCGCTCGAAGTCGCGGCGGCGCGACATGATGATCTCGTTCGAGAGCGCGTCCTCCCGGCCCTGGTACGCCTTCCGCGCGTTGCTCAGCCCGAAGCGCTGGTTGCGCACGCTCTCGTCGGGGTGGTCGTCGAGGTAGGCGTCGATGGCGGCGAGGCGTCCGTTGAGAAACTCGAGCACGGCGCCGATCTGCACGTCGCGCCGCCATTCAAGCTGGGCGAAGGTGTCGCCCCGGTCTGTCGAGCCGGGGTTGCCGATGACGAAGACGAGGTCGCCGGGCGAGACGCCCTCGGTGCTCCACGGGAAGTAGAAGTCCGACGTGTCGAGCGGCTCGCCGTCCGGCCCGTAGACGCGGAGCAGCGCGAAGTCGAGCGCGTAGCGCGGGTAGGTGAAGTTGTCCGGGTCGCCGCCGAAGAAGCCGAGCTGCTCCTCGGGCGCGGCGACGAGCCGGAGGTCGTCGTAGCGCCGGAAGGTGTAGGCCGAGAACCGGCCCCCGTTGTAGAGCGAGACGACCTGCACGGTGAGCCCGTCCCCGGTCGCTAGCTCGGCTTCGATCTCGGTGGTCGTAGTGGTGCGCGCATCGGCCCGCTCGGCGTCGGTCTGCGCCGCGTCGAGCGCGGCATTCATCCGGTCCGTCACGTCGGTGATCTCGACGAGCTGATCGACGTAGAGCCCGGGGACGCGGCGCTCCTCGCTAAGCGAGCGGGCGAAGAACCCCTCGTCGAGGAGCATCTCCCCCGGCAGCGTCACGTCCACGACGCTGCCGCGCACGCAGTGGTGGTTCGTCGCGACGAGGCCGTCGCGCGAGACGAACGACGCGGAGCAGCCCGGCAGGCGGAGCGCCGCGAGGCGGGCGCGCTCGAACCACGCGGCGTCCGGGCGCAGGCCGTAGGTCTCGGCGAGGTAGTCCACCGGCGGGTTCTCGAAGAGCCACATCTTTCCGTTGTCGAGCGGCCCGGCGCGCATCACGTCGGCGTCCTGGGCGGAGGCAGGCGCGGCGAGGAGGACGGCGAAAAGCAGAGCGAGCAGGCGAGAGATCGGCATGGTAGAAGGGGGCAGAAGAGGGGCGGGGAGGCGGGCGCAGGAGGACAGCAGCGGCGGCGCAGGTCGGAAGCTACGCTCCCTCGCCGCGCCGGTGGCGGCCTCTCGCCGGCTGCCCTGCCATTCTGTCCGGGTCGCCGGGGTGGCACCGTTCTTGGGAAAAGAGGCGTGCGGGCCGGGCACTCCGCCGGCTCTTCCCTTTTGACAGTTTCCCTTTCGCAACACCCCCATCGCAATGAGCAAAATTATCGGTATCGACCTGGGCACGACCAACTCGGTCGTCGCCGTCATGGAAGGCGCCGAGCCGGTCGTCATCCCGAACGCCGAGGGCGGGCGGACGACGCCGTCGATCGTCGCGTTCAAGAAAGACGGCGAGCGGCTCGTCGGGGCCCCGGCCAAGCGCCAGGCCATCACGAACCCCAGCAACACCGTCTTCTCGATCAAGCGCTTCATGGGCCGCCAGTTCGACGAGGTCGAGCAGGAGATCAAAACCGTCCCCTACACCGTCGCGAAGGGCGACGGCGGCGTGGCCCGCGTCGAGATCGACGACAAGCTTTACACGCCGCAGGAGATTTCGGCGATGATCCTCCAGCGCCTCAAGCAGACCGCCGAGGACTACCTCGGCGAGAAGGTCACCGAGGCCGTCATCACGGTCCCGGCCTACTTCAACGACGCCCAGCGCAAGGCCACCAAGGAGGCCGGGCAGATCGCCGGCCTCGCCGTCAAGCGCATCATCAACGAGCCCACCGCCGCCGCCCTCGCCTACGGCCTCGACAAAAAAGGCCAGGACGAGATCGTCGCCGTCTACGACCTCGGCGGCGGGACCTACGACCTCTCGATCCTCGAGCTCGGCGACGGCGTCTTCGAGGTCAAGGCCACGAACGGCGACACCCACCTCGGCGGCGACGACTTCGACCAGCGCCTGATCGACTACATCGCCGACGAGTTCGAGAAGTCGGACGGCATCGACCTGCGCAACGACCCGATGGCGCTCCAGCGCCTCAAGGAGGCCGCCGAGAAGGCCAAGATCGAGCTCTCCAGCGCGACCCAGACCACGATCAACCTCCCGTTCATCACCGCGACGCAGGAGGGGCCGAAGCACCTCACGCTCGACCTCACGCGCTCGAAGTTCGAGCAGCTCGTCGACGACCTGGTGCAGCGGACCATCCCGCCGATGGAGAAGGCCCTCGCCGACGCCGGCCTCGCCAAGGGCGACGTGGACGAGGTCATCCTCGTCGGCGGCTCGACCCGCATCCCGGCCATCCAGCAGGTCGTCGAGGACTTCTTCGGCAAGAAGCCCAACCGGAGCGTCAACCCGGACGAGGTCGTCGCCATCGGCGCGGCCATCCAGGGCGGCGTCCTCTCGGGCGACGTCCAGGACGTGCTCCTGCTCGACGTGACCCCGCTGAACCTCGGCATCGAGACGCTCGGCGGCGTGACCACGACCCTCATCCCGGCCAACACGACGATCCCGACGCGCAAGTCCGAGACGTTCTCGACGGCAGCCGACAACCAGCCGTCGGTCGAGATCCACGTCCTCCAGGGCGACCGCACGATGGCCGTCGACAACCGCACGATCGGGCGCTTCCACCTCGACGGGATTCCCCCGGCGCGGCGCGGGATGCCGCAGATCGAAGTCACCTTCGACATCGACGCCGACGGCATCTTGAACGTCTCGGCCAAGGACAAGGCGACCGGCAAGGAGCAGTCGATCCGCATCGAGGCCTCGTCCGGGCTGAACGAGGAGGAGATCGAGAAGATGCGCCGCGCCGCGCGCGAGCACGCCTCGGAGGACAAGCAGCGCCGCGAGCAGGCCGACAAGCTCAACGCCGCCGACGCCCTCATCTTCTCGAGCGAGAAGAACCTCGCCGAGTACGGCGACAAGCTCCCGGCCGAGAAGCGCGGCAGGATCGAAGGCGCGCTCGAACGCCTCAAGGCGGTCTACGAGGCGAAGAACGTCGCCGAGGCCGAGTCCGCGATGGAGCAGCTCAACACCGCGTGGAGCGACGCCTCCGAGGACCTCTACGCCGCGCAGCAGGCCGACGCCGCCGGCGACGGAGCGCCCGCCGACGCCTCGGCCAGCGACGGCGGCGCGGCACCGGACGCCGAGGTCAAGGACGTAGACTTCGAGGTCGTCGACGAGGACGAGGCGGCGTAACGCCGCTCCCGCCCAGCCGAAGCCCCGGCTGCCCGCTCGCTCCGAGCGCCGCAGCCGGGGCTTTCTTATGGACTACGGGCGATGATTACCGCGCGAGCGTCACGCGCTGCACCTCGGCGTAGCGGCCGGCGGTCATCCGCACGAGGTACACGCCCGAGGCCAGACCCGCCGCCTCGAACCGCGCCGTATGGCGCCCCGCATCTAGCGGCTCGTCCACCAGCACCGCCACCTCACGCCCGAGCACGTCGTAGACGGCCATTCGCACGTTCGCCGCCTCCGGAAGGGCGAAGCCGACCGTTGCTGCCGAGGCGAACGGGTTCGGGTAGGCTGCACTCAGCGCGAACGTCTCGGGCACCACCGACGAAGCTGCCGCCGCCGCGTCCGGCTCAGCAGCCGGTAGCCACAGCGTCACATCACTCACAGTCCACCCCTCTGCCCCTCCCTCACGCGCCGCGCCGGTGACAGTAATCGTGAACGGCTCCGAGTCCACGACGAGGTCAGGGAAGCGCCCGACGTTCAGCGTGTAGGTGTAGATGCCTGACGGTGCGTCGCTCGGCACCCGTTGCGTGAAGCTACCAGCGACCGTCCGCCCGTCCAGTAGTACGCCCGAACGGATCACTTCCTGCGCGACTTGGGCCCCAGCGCGCTCGGCTATAAACCAGAGATCTCCGTCGGCGGGCCGGCTTGACGTATTTGTGATGGTGTAGCCGAAAGAGACGGCACCGCCGGAGGGAACGCTTGTGGCAGTTGTCGCTACGGCCGTGAGCTCGCCGCTCAACGGTTGCGTGCAGGTGTCGGCGAGGACGGTCTGAGGCGAGGTACAGGTACCGTCGGAGGCGTTGTCCGTAATGGTGACAGAGCCGGCGACGCCAGTGAACAGGGGGGGGTCGCCGGAGATGAGGCCCGAGAGTCCACACGAGCATGCACTCAGCGTACTGTTAGAGACGATGAAGAGGAAGCCGCCGACGGAGGTGAGTCCCTCCAGCCCCAAGAGCGAGGTCAGCGCGTCGTTGTCCCTGATGGAGAGGTTGCCAGCGACGGAGGTGAGGCTCTCCAGCCCCGAGAGCGACGCGAGCATGGCGTTGTCGGTGATGGAGAGGTCGCGGCCTCCGACGCCGATGATACCGCCGCCGACGGAAGTGACGCCTTCTAGACCCGAGAGCGACGCGAGCATGGCGTTGTCCTTGATGGAGAGGCCGCCGCCGACGGAGGTGAGCCCCTCCAGACCTGAGAGCGAGGCGAGGCTGTTGTTGCCGACGATCTGGAGATTGAGACGGACGGAGGCGAAATTATCTAGGCCCGAGAGCGATTCCAGCACGCCATTGCCGGAGATGGAGAGGACGCCACCGACGAAGATGAGGCCCTCTAGACCCGCTACCGCCTCCAGCGCATCGTTGAACTCGATGGTGACGTAGCCCTCAACAGTGGCGAGATTCTCCAAGCCCGAGAGCGACTCCAGCGCGTCGTTGTTGCTTATGAAGAGAGTGCTTGCGATGTAGGCCAGGCCCTCCAAACCCGAGAGCGACCTCAGTGCGCCGTTGTCGCTAATGAAGAGGCCGGCCGCGGAAGGAATGTTTTCCAACCCCGAGAGTGATGCCAGCCCGTCGTTATCGCGGATAGAGAGAGAGCCTTCGATGGAGGTAAGGCCTTCCAACCCTGAGAGCGACACCAGTGCGTCGTTGCGTTGGATGCTGACGCTGGTTCCGAAACGTGTGCCGACAGAGGCGAGGCTTGCCAGGCCGGAGAGCGATGCCAGCGCGTCGTTGTCGCTGACGGAGAGGCCGCCGCCGACGGAGGTGAGCCCCTCCAGACCCGAGAGGGACGCCAACATGTCGTTGTTAAAGATGGAGAAGTCGTTACCAACGGAGATGAGCTCCGAGAGTGGTGTGAGGTCAGTGATATCGGAGGAGTCGAAAGAGAGCCCGATGGTCAGGTCACCTTCGACTTCGCTGCAGTTGAAGGCGTCAACCTCTGCCTGAGTATCGAGGGAGACTGCACCGCTGCAAAACTGTGCCCGCACCGGCACGGCGGCAAGGACGAGGAGGGGAGCAAGTACGAAAATGGGAAGGAGGAAACGTCGCATGGGATCGACGGGATGGAGAAGAAAGACAGGAACGGACGGCACTCTATGCGCAAGTTGCCACTACTTGTGTAACGCAAAAGGCCGTCGCCGTACGCCATCAGACGACGGATTTTACAAACGCGGTCGTCGCCAAGCCGTGCATGCGGTCGTCGCCAAGCCGTGCATGCGGTCGTCGCCAAGCCGTGCATGCGGTCGTCGCCGAGCCGTGCATGCTGAAAGCTGCCCTCTCGTCAAGCGCAGCGGAGGACCGGTCCTACACCCCGCTCGCCCCCGGACGTGTCGGTTCCACGCCCTTGGTAGATTCGACAGGTTTGGACCCCTGCGGACCTCCGCCCTCGCCCACCGGCTCCGGCGAGGCGTCCTCGGCCTCGGCCACGGCGTCGTCTAGCTGCCCGAACTCCTCGGTGAACATCTCCCAGACCGTGATGAACAGCCCGGCGATGATCGGGCCGATGACGAAGCCCGACAGGCCGAAAACGACGATCCCGCCGAGCGTCGAGAACAGGATCAGGTAGTCCGGGAGCTGCGTGTCGCGCCCGACGAGGATCGGCCGGAGCACGTTGTCCACGAGTCCGATCAGCAGGGAGCCGACGGCCACGAGGATGACGGCTTTGAGGACCGAGCCGGTGGCGAAGAGGTAGACCGCCGCCGGCCCCCACACGAGCGCCGAGCCGACGGCCGGGAGCATCGAGAGGATCGTCATCACCACGCCCCACAGCACGGGCGCGCCTAGGCCGAGCACCCAGAACATCAGCCCGCCCAGCGTGCCCTGCACGATCCCGACGACGAGCGTGCCCTTGACCGTCGCCCGCGACACCTGCGCGAAGCGCGCGAACAGCTTCCGCTCGCGCGGGTCGCCGAAGGGCAGCGCGCGGATAAGCGTCTCGATGATCCGGTCGCCGTCGCGCAGGAAGAAGAACAGCAGGTAGAGCGTGAGCACGAACAGGACGAGCACGTTGAGCGCCCCCTGCCCGAGCGCGATCGCCTGCGAAGCCACGAACTGACTGACCGTGACGGCGGTGTTGGAAAGCGTCTCGCGGACGCGGTCCAGGTCGACCTGGAGCCGCCCGAGCTGCTCGCCGGCGAAGCGCTCGAACGCCTCGATCGGGGCCGTCACGTCGATGGCCCCGCTCGCCACCCGGTCGTAGACCGTCACCGCCTCCCCGGTGACGGCCATCCCGATCCCGATGAGCGGCAGGATCACCAGCAGCACCACCGCCACGAGCGTCGTCACCGCCGCGAGGGTGCGCCGCCCGCCGAGCTGGTCGTGCAGCGCTTGGTAGACCGGGTTGAACAGGATCGCCAGCACCACCGCCCAGAAGACGGGCTCCAGAAACGCCCGCAGCAATCCCAGAAACGCCAGCGTCACGAAGACGACGAGCGCGAGGAACGAGGTGTTTTCCAGCGTGCGGATACGCATCGGAGCAGGCCGCAGGTGGAGCGAGAGGAGTCCTAAGGTAGGGCTAACGCGCAGCGAAAGGCAGTCCCCCCCTCCCCCTTACTCCCGCAGGGCCTCAAACGTACCACTGGGGAGTGGCCCTCCGATGGTAATCGTGCTCCACGTTCCCGAGATTCGGTCCCCGTCGTAGGTGCCGGACAGGTCGAGACCCGAGTCGGAGGCATTCATGTCCAGCGTAAGACCGATGCCGGTGCCGAGCCGACTCCCCCTGACTACCCCTGACGGCGGCCTGGGATCGGGACGACCGCCTGCGCCTTCGAGCCGCCACGTCCCGGTGACGGGCTGTGGGCCGTCGGTATTATCCTCCTCGAAAACCAGCCGAAGCTCGCCTTCGAACACGGGCGCACCCGCCTCGTCGAGAAGCGAGGCGCTGAAGGCATCGGTGTCGGAGCCGCTGTCGCAGCCGGGGAGGGCCGTCACGAGGAGAGCACAGAGGAGTAATCGTTTCATCACGGGCGGCGCTCTGGAGGAAGTGGCGGTTACTTTAGCCTCGACCAGCCTCCGCGTTCCTCTCCCGCCGATGTCCTTCCGCACGTCCTCCGCCCTCCTGTGCGGCCTCGCGCTGCTCCTCGCTGCCTGCGCCACGGCGCAGGAGGACCCCGCGACCGACCGCGCCCTCCCGGGCTTCGCCACGAATACGGCGAAACGAGCCATCGACTTGAGCGAGCTGCGCGCCGGCGGGCCGCCGAAGGACGGCATCCCCTCGGTCGACGACCCGGTGTTCATCGCCCCGGACGAGGCCGCCGCGTGGCTCGAGCCGCAGGAGCCGGTCGTCGCGCTCGCGCTCGAAGGCGAGGCGCGGGCGTATCCGCTCCAGATTCTGACGTGGCACGAGATCGTCAACGACGAGGTCGGCGGCACCCCCGTGGCGGTGACCTTCTGCCCGCTCTGCTACAGCGCCGTCGCCTTCGACCGGCGGGTGGAGGGGCAGGTCCTGACCTTCGGCGTGTCGGGGCTCCTCCGCTTCTCGGACCTCGTGATGTTCGACCGCGAGACCGAGACGCTGTGGCAGCAGCTCACCGGCGAGGCCCTCGTCGGCGACCTCCTCGGCGCGCAGCTCGCGGTGCATCCGGCGCAGATCGTCTCGTTCGAGCAGTTCCGCACGGCCTACCCCGGCGGCGTCGTGCTCTCCCGCGACACCGGGCACGCCCGCGACTACGGGCGCAACCCGTACGCGGGCTACGACGACATCGACCGCCAACCGTACCTCTACGACGGGCCGACCGACGGCCGCCTCCGCCCGATGGAGAAGGTGATCGCGCTCAAGCTCGACGGCGCGGAGAAGGCGTACCCCTACAGCCTGACGCGCGAGCAGCGCGTGGTCAACGACGAGGCCGAGACTGCGGGCGGCCCGGTCCCGCTCGTCGTCCTCCACGCCGACGGCGCGGTCTCGGCCCTCGACGCGGCCCGGATCGCCGACTCGAAGGGGGCCGGCTCGACGGGCGTCTTCGACCGGCGGGCGGAAACGCCGGACGGCGTGCGGACGCTGACGTTCCGGTTCGCCGATGGGCACTTCGAGGACGAGGAGACCGCGAGCCGGTGGGGCATCACGGGCCGCGCCGTGTCCGGCCCGCTCGAAGGCACGCAGCTCACGCGCCTCCCACACGGCGACTACTTCGCCTTCGCGTGGTTCGCCTTCAAGCCCGAGGCCGAGGTCTACACGGACTCGCGCTAACAAAAAGGGCACGCTCGGTCGGATGGTCTCCCTGGAGAGCGGCTCCTGGGGAACCGACCCCTCGGGACGGGTCTCCTGGCCGGGCGGTGCCGCTGCTACACACCCGACTCGGGACCAGGCGTTCCTCCCACTAGGACGCTCTGCGGGTATTCCCCGGTCCCGGCACCGGGGCACGGTCATGACGGCCCAGGCACCTCCTCGCTGCGGAGGCGGGCCTGCGCGGCGGCGAGGCGGGCGATGGGGACGCGGAAGGGCGAGCACGAGACGTAGTCCAGCCCGGCCGCGTCGAAGAACGCCACCGACGCCGGCTCGCCGCCGTGCTCGCCGCAGATGCCGACCTTGAGGTCGGCGCGCGCCGCGCGGCCCTGCTCGGTCGCGAGCGTCACGAGGTGCCCGACGCCGTCGCGGTCGAGGACCTGGAACGGGTCTTCGGGGAGGAGGCCGTGCGCGGTGTAGTGCGGGAGGAACGTGCCGGCGTCGTCGCGGCTGTAGCCGAAGGTCATCTGCGTCAGGTCGTTCGTGCCGAACGAGAAGAACTCGGCCTCGGCCGCGATGGGGCCGGCCACGAGCGCGGCGCGCGGCACCTCGATCATCGTCCCGACGAGGACCTCGACGCGGGCCCCCTGCTCGGCGAAGACGGCCTCGGCCACCTCGCGGATCAGATCGCGCTGGTCCACGAACTCGGCGACGGTCCCGACGAGCGGGACCATGATCTCCGGCCGGACCTCGACGCCCTCCTGGGCGAGCTCGACGGCGGCCTCGAGGATGGCCCGCGTCTGCATCTCGGTGATGGCCGGGACCGTGATGCCGAGGCGGCAGCCCCGGTGCCCGAGCATCGGGTTGAACTCGGCGAGCGCGGCGATGCGCGCCCGCACGGTCTCGACCGGCAGCCCGAGGCCGTCGGCCAGGGCGCTCTGCTCGTCGGGGTCGTGCGGGAGGAACTCGTGGAGCGGCGGGTCGAGGAGGCGGACGGTGACGGGGCGGCCGGCCATCGCCCGGAAGAGGCCCTTGAAGTCGTCGCGCTGCACCGGCAGGAGGTGGCCGAGCGCGGCGCGGCGCTCGGTGTCGTTGCCGGCGAGGATCATCCGGCGGACGGTGGCGAGGCGGTCGGGGTCGAAGAACATGTGCTCGGTGCGGCACAGGCCGATGCCCTCGGCCCCGAAGGCGACGGCCTGCGCGGCGTCGGCGGGCGTGTCGGCGTTCGTGCGGACGCCGAGGGCGCGGAAGCCGTCGGCCCACCCGAGGACGGTGGCGAAGGCGTCGCTCATCTCGGGGTCCACCAGGTCCTGCCGGCCTCGGATGACCTCGCCGGTCGAGCCGTTGATCGAGAGCCAGTCGCCCTCGCGGACGGTCGTGCCCTTCGCCGCGAACTGCCGCCGGGCGTGGTCCACGGCGACGTCGGCGCAGCCGGAGACGCACGGCTTGCCCCAGCCCCGGGCGACGACCGCCGCGTGGCTCGTCATCCCGCCGCGCGCCGTGAGAATCCCCTCGGCGGCGTCCATCCCGCCGACGTCCTCCGGGCTGGTCTCGGTGCGGACGAGGATGACCGGTGTGCCCTCGGCCTTCCACGCCTCGGCGTCCTCGGCGCTGAAGACGACGCGCCCGACCGCTGCGCCCGGCGAGGCCGGCAGCCCGGTCCCGATCACATCGGCGGCGTAGTCTGCGTCGTCGGCGAAGCGGGGGTGGAGGAGCTGGGCCAGGTGCCCCGGCTCGACGCGGTCGCGCACGGCCTCCTCTCTCGTCGCCAAGCCCTCTTCCACCAGGTCCACGGCGATGCGGACGGCGGCGGCCCCGGTGCGCTTGCCGGAGCGCGTCTGGAGGAGGTAGAGCGCGCCGTCCTGGACCGTGAACTCGATGTCCTGCATGTCGCCGTAGTGCCGCTCCAGCCGGTCGGCGACCTCGGTGAGTTGGGCATAGGCGTCGGGGAAGGCGGCCTTCATCTCCGCGATCGGCCTCGGCGTGCGGAGGCCGGCCACGACGTCCTCGCCCTGCGCGTTCGGGAGGAACTCGCCGTAGAGCGTGGCCTCGCCGGTCGAGGGGTCGCGGGTGAAGCAGACGCCGGTGCCGCTCGCCGGTCCGGTGTTGCCGAAGACCATCGCCTGCACGGTCACGGCGGTGCCGCCGCCGCCGAGCCGGTTGATCGTGCGGTAGCGGACCGCCCGCTCGTTGTTCCACGACGCGAAGACGGCGTCGATCGCGAGGCGAAGCTGCTCCCCGGCGTCGGTGGGGAAGTCGTCGCCCGTGTGCTCGCGGTAGACGGCCTGGTAGCGCTCGGCGAGGCGCTTGAGGTCGGCGGCCCCGAGGTCCACGTCGTGCTCGACGCCGCGCTCGCGCTTGAGCGCGTCGATGGCCGCCTCGAAGTGCTCGTGGCCCGCGCCCACCACCACGTCGCCGAACATGTCGATGAACCGGCGGTAGGCGTCGTAGGCGAAGCGCTCGTTGCCGGTCTCCGCCGCGAGCCCCGCCGCCACCTCGTCGCTCAGCCCGAGGTTCAGCACCGTGTCCATCATCCCCGGCATCGAGGCGGCGGCCCCGCTGCGGACCGAGACGAGGAGCGGGCGCGCCGCCTCGCCGAGCCTGCGGTCCATGACCTCTTCGATGTGGCGCAGCCCGCCGGCGACCTCGTCGGCGAGGCCGTCCGGCCAGGTGCCGCCGTGCGTGAGGAACTCGCGGCAGGCTTCGGTCGAGATCGTGAAGCCCGGCGGGACGGGCAGGCCGATGCGGCTCATCTCGGCGAGGTTCGCGCCCTTGCCGCCGAGCAGCGGTTTCATGGAAGCGCTTCCGGCGGCGGTGCCGTTGCCGAAGCGGTAGACGTAGGGGGCTGGCATAAAGCGTGGGATATGGAGAAGAGGTCGAGGTCTGCCCCTGCGCCGGGCGTACCCGCCCGACGGACGGAACACGGCGCGAGGAAGCAGGACGCGAGCAGGGGAGCGGCGGAAGGCGTTCGGACGAAACCTCAGGCATCAGAGGCCGACGCGGAGGCCACCCACCACCCCGACCCGGCTGAACGCGACGGTGTGCGGATCCACGCGGTAGACGACGGTTCCGGGGAAGCGGACGGACTGCACTTCGGTCAGCGGCACGTCTACGTCCGGTGCCGACCACCACTCGACACCCCCGTAGAGCGCGACGTCGAGCGGAAGCACCACCTCGGCCGTCGTCATAAGGTAGGGGCGGAAGCCGGTCTCGCGCAGCTCGTAGCCGTCGGGGTCGTAGGTCGTGAACGCGTTCTCCGGGAAGCGCTGCGCCGCCACGGCCTCGCTCCGGACCACCCCACCGCCGAGACTCACGCCAACCGGGCTGCGCGGCCACACCAGGCGCACCGGGTCGATGGCCCCGAAGGCGCGGAAGCTCTGGCGGCTGGCAGCCACCTCCTGGAGGTCCAGGTCCCCGAGGTCGGGCAGCGCGCTCGCGTAGAGGTTGACGCCCAGACTGAGCCACGGCTGCGGACGCAGCAGTGCCGACGCCGTCATCGCGCGCTCCTCCCCCAGCACCTGGGTCGCCGCGAGCGAATCGGCAGGCTCGAAGTTGGTGAAGAACCCGTAGGTCTGCTCCTGTTCGCCCCCCAGCCCCACCGTCACGCCGAGCCCCAGCCAGGCGAGGCTGTTCCACCGGGGCGGTGCCTGGATCGAAGCCTCCCCGTCACCGGCCACGAGCGCGGTCGGCGGCGGCAGGTCCGGGGGCCGACGCTCCGGCGAGAACCAAGCGCTCTGCTCCAACCCGGCCAGCGACTGCTCGTAGGAGCGGCTGCGCGTGAGCAGCAGCACGCCGAGCCGCGCCACGAGCACGCCCGCCCCCATCGCCGCGATGGAGCGCCCGAACCCCCGCTCGTCGTTGGGCTCCAGCGAGCCGAGGTAGTAGTCCACGCCGAACCCGATGGGAGCCCCCAGCGCCGGGACCCAGGGCTCCTCTAGCCACCCCGACCCCTTGCGAATGCCCTCGACTGCCTCCGCGCGCACGAGCACGAGGTCGCGCCGCGGCGTTCCCGCCGTGCGCCAGTCGAACCCGGCGTTCCCCGGAGTCAGGATGACGAGCGAGTCGCTGACGTAGTACGGGTGGCCGACGTACCGCCCCCCGGCCACCTCGACCGTCACCCGCTCGTAGCGACCGACGTAGGGTGTCGTCACCTCGGGGCGGACGTACGAGCTGACGAGTTGCCAGCTCGGATTGTAGAATGCCGTCTCGTGCTGCTCGAACGTCTCGACGAACCGGCCCAGCGCCTCGGCCGTCACGCGCTGCAGCACCAGCACCGAGTCCGGCTGCGCCGCCCGGGCGATGACCACGCGCACGGCCCCCTCCGGCGCGGTCTCGGTCCGGGCCCCGTCGAAGCCGCGGACCTCGGGGAAGAGCCCGAAGTAGCTACGCTCGGCGGCGTCGATCTCGGGGCCGAGGCGCTCGCTGAGCGCGTGAGGGGCCTGCGCCACGGCACCCAGCGACGACCCGAAGCCGAGCAGCGCGACCCATACAAAGCGATGACGAGGAAACATAGAACCGGGGATTAAGGGGTTTATATTAGGACAAATGTTCTGCTTAGTAGAGAACACAGTCTGGGGGAGAACACAGCCTGGCCGAGAACCCAGTCCCGCGCCTTACGCTTCCTGAGTCGCCGCCACCTGCCGGAGGTAGGCCACCGCTCCAACCGTGTCTGGTGTGCAGAAGCTGGGAAACAACGAAGCGGAGGGCAGACCACGTCCGCCCTCCGCTCCAAGCTACGGCTCCGTGTGCTACTTCAGCAGCGTGAGCTTCTGGGTGAACGCACGCGCCGAACCGCCGGTGAGGGCGACCTCCGCCCGGATCACGTAGACCCCCGACGCCAAGCGCGACGCGTCGAAGTCTGCCTCATGCCGACCGGCTTCGTGTAGCCCCTCGGCCAGGAGCGCCACCTCCCGGCCCAGCAGGTCGTAGACCACGACCCGCACCTCGGCGGCCTCCGGCAGGTCGAACGGCACCGTCGCCCCACGCGCTGCCGGGTTCGGGTAGGCCGCGCGCAGCGCGACCTCCGTCGGCAGCGCGGGATCGGTCCGGCTCGTGGCGGCAAGGGAGGCAGGAGTCTGGCTTGGGTCGCCCGTGCTCCGGGCGGCGCTCGCGGGGTTCTCCGCGATCAGCGCCGCGATCAGCGCCAGCTCCGCCGCCTGCTCCGGAGCCAGCACCGCCGCTTCGGCCAGGAGCGCGAGCGCCGGCTCGTAGCGCTCGGCCTGCTCGTGCATCGCCACCGCGCTCAGCGTGAGCGCGAGCCAGCCCTCCTCGACCCCAGAGTTGCCATAGGTCGCCAGCAACGCCTCGGCACCGTCGTACTCCTCACGCAGCAGGGCCTCCGCCACCTCGGCGGCGAGCGCGGCCTCGCCTGTGCGCCGGAGCGCCTGCGGGGTGCTCCCGTCGTCGAGGTTCTGGCGGAGTGTGGTCAGCAGTGCCATCGTCGCGCCGTACTCGCCGAGTGCGTCGGTGGCGTCGAGGCGCTGGAGGGTGTAGAGCGCGCGGACCCAGTCCGGAGCTTGCGGTGCTTGCGGCGTCTGCGCGAGCGTGTCGCGCAGCGCGACAAGCTCCGCGTGGAGGCTCTCGAAGTCGACCGGCTCGCCGCGCTGCGCACCGGGTTGGGCCTGGGTCTTTCCTGCCGGGCGGCAGGAGGGGCCGTTGCCTGCGCAGGGGTCAATCGGGTTCTCCGTCAGAAACGGGTCGGCGTCCACCGAGTCCGGCCCGGCGAAGGCCCCCGACGGTGGCCCGGCGGCGCTCCCCCACCACGTGTACTCGGCAGCGACGGGGCTACCGCTGCTGTTGCGGACGAGCGTCGAGCCGCCGCTCCCGGCGGTGACCGTGTTCCAGCCTTCGACGCTGAAACCGTCGCCGTGCCCGAGGAAGAGGAAGCCCCCGCTGAGCGCGTTGATCTGGTTGCGGCTGTTGCCGCTGACGACGTTGAGTCCCTGTTGGCTGAACGGAGCCAGGCGGAGGAGCCCATTCGAATGGACGAGGATGCCGTCCTCGCTCGTCGGCACGGTCGCCGTCGGGAAGCCGTTGCCGGAGACCGTGTTGCCGGTGAACGGCCGTGCGTCAGCGTTCCAGACGACGACGCCGTAGCCGTCGTTGCCCGAGACCTCGGTGTCGGTCACCGACACGTCGGCGTTGCGGAGTACGAGGCCGTGACCGGTATTGGCGTCCTGCGCGACGGCCCCGGTGATGGTCGCGTTCGAGAGCGCGAGCTCGCTGCGCCGGATGGGGTTGCAGTGCCCGCTGGGGATGCAGACCACGGCGGTGTAATCCGTCAGCAGGCCGTTGCCGCTCAGCGTGAGGTGGTCGAGCACCGCTCCGCGCGCCCGGAGCGTCAAACCCCAGACGGCGTCGCTGATCTCGGCGTAGGTCACCTCGGCGCTGTCGCCCTCGATCACCAACCCCTTCCACGTCTCGCCGGAGGCCAGGTTGTCGCCTTCGAAGACGACGGGCTCGGCGGCGGTGCCGACGATCAGCGGCCAGTTGCGCACGGTGATCCGGGCGTCGGCACCGAAGCGGAAGACGGAGCCGGGGCCGGCCTCGAAGCGGTCCCAGGGATCGCCCGCGAGGTCTTCGAGCACGACCTCGGCACCGGGCGCGAACGTCATCGTGCCGCCGTTGTTGACGAGGAAGGCCCCGTTCGAGAACGTGTGGGTGCCGGGACCGAAGTGGATCCGCCCGCCGTCGAGGGCCATGAGGCAGGCCCCGAGGCAGTCCATCGGGATGTCGAGGTGCTCCTTGTCGAGGAAGCCGCCCTCGACGATGACCTCACTGCCGGTCTCACAGGTGATGGTGCCGCCGGTGGCGGGGTCGCCGACGAGGCTGCCCGCGACGAAGATTTTGGCAGGGGTGCCGTCCTCGTTGCCGAGGTTGAGCGAGCCGCCGTCGAGGGTGACGGTCGCGCCGGCGGCGATCGTGAGGTCGAGGCCGCGAAGGTCGAGGTCGCTGGTGATCCTCCAGTCCTCGGCGATGGTGAAGGACTGGCGGAGGGTACCGCCGTAGTCTTCGACGGTGAGCTTGAGCGCCTCGAAGGCGTCGAGCCGCCCGTAGCCGCACTCCCGTCGATAGGCCGCCGAAGAGGGATCCGAGTCATTCGTCATGAGTGGGATACAACCCGAGGTATCGGCACTTCTTCGGAGGATAGTCCGAACATCGCTGAGGTTGAGGTCGTCGTTGATCGCCCGGATAAGAGCAGCGACGCCAGCGACGTGGGGAGCGGAAGCAGAGGTCCCGCCATAGAGGTCACTGAGTTCGATGATCCCGTCGAGATAGTCTCCATCCTCTCCTGAGTTCGTGTTGCGCCCCCGCATACCCTGGGGATCGGTTGTGATGACCAATCGCTGTCCGTTCGGAGTCCCTCCTGGAGCCATCACGTCAAGCTCTTTGGTGCTGGTACCGAGAGCACTTCCTTCCCACCGATCATCATTGGGTAACGTAGCTCCGACGGCGAGCACATTGTTATAAGCCGCAGGCCAAGCGAAAGCACTGGGAATATTGCCAGGAGCGGCGGCAATAACAGAACCGGCCGCTGTTGCCGCGTTAACGGCGTCTCCGATGCTAGGCCATTCCTGGAAGAAACCAATGCTCAGCGAGATGACATCGGCCCCATTGGCGGCTGCATAGAACGTCCCTCGCGCAACCGACGCTGCACTAGCCTCGAACTCATCCGTGGTGTCGGCAGCAAAGAAGGATAGAGGCATGTAGAGACTGCCACTTCGCTCCAAGCCCTCAGCATCGCCTCCCGCGATGCCAGCCAATCCCTCATAGCTGCTCGTAGCGTCCAGATTGTTTATACGCGCGAGGGCGATCCCTGCGGAAGCTGTTCCGTGAAAGACTTCGTCTACCACGGTTGAGTCCAATCCTGGGTTGTTGTCGCCTACGCATCCTGCGTTGAGATCTTCCTCTTCGAAATCGAAATCCCACCCGTAGAAGTCGTCAACGCACCCGTTCATATCGTCGTCTTGCCCGTTTTCTTCCCCCGGATCAATCTGGCCATTCCCGTTAAGGTCTTCACCTGGGTTGATCCACAGATTGTCAGCGAGGTCCGGGTGCTCAAGGTCAGCCTGTCCATCAACGATAGCGACCACAACGTCTGAGTCTCCGAGCGTGATAGGCCAAGCCTCCGGCATCCTGATCTTGCACAGGTTCCATTGCCCGACCTCATCAGGAGGGCCTCCTGTATCCCAAAGTGGATCATTGGGAATGAACGCCCCAGTTGGGGGCGACCCGACAAAACAAGGGTCTGGACCAAGGGTACCGGTTGCTTCAACGAGGGAGCGTGGGTGGTTTAAAGCAAGGTCGGTTGGACTAAAAGTATGCATCCCAGGAGTGCTTGAAAACAGCGTTCCCAGGGCATCGAAGGCGACGTAGTCCACGGTCGCGTCGGCGGCGAAGTCCTCAGCCACCTCGATAGGCGAGCGCGAGGTGCCTACGCGGACCACCCAGTAATCGCCCGGCAAGGCACCCGGCTCAACGACGAGAGCTTGGTTTCCACCGACACGGTTGAAATCATAACCCCCGAGGGGTGCGCCGTTCTGGAGGCGGACCACAAGACGGTTAAGGAGCACGGGGTCGCCGGGGACCCCAGTGAAGTGGCTGTACTATTGCCCCTCGATCAACCGGTACTCGTCGCCCTTCAGGACGACCGTGGAGTCTTGCGCCTGAGCAGTGGGAGCGGCGAGGTGAACGCAGAACGCAAGGCCGAGTGCGAGCACTACGGCGTGAATGGCTCGGTCTAACGTGACACGGTGTAGCATGGTGACATCCTCCTGTGGTGGTTGGTGTGCTTTCTGACTGAGGCCCCGGGCGGGGCGAGCCTGTTTGCTCAATCACATTCGAGTCCGGTACTCAATCCCGGACGGTAGCGGTAAACGCCATGTGAGGTCCCGACGAGGATCGCTTCCTTCGACTCTTCCCACTCGAAATCGAACACCCTCGCCCCTTCAGCGACGACCCCGGTAGGCACCTCAATCTCGACCCAGGTCTCTCCTTCATCCTCCGTCACAAACACACGGAACCTCGGCCATATTACTCGGTCCAGCCCTGCCCACAATCGCTGGCTCTGTTCTGGGTCACCCAGCAGTGCCTTATACTCCCCTAAACTGAGCGCATCAATATTTCTCCATGTCGTTCCGAAATCCTCTGATTTCAGGAGTGCATACCATCCGCTGGTAGCGAAGTAGGCTACACGCTCGTCTGCCGCGTCGAAGGCGAAATCCAGGGGGTAACTGTCGGCGCACATCGGTGGGCAGACAGGTACTCGTTCCCACGATGCCCCCGCGTCACTGCTCCTCGACACCATCGCCTGGAAGTCTATCCCCGTCGTCCCCGTCCACACCACGCCGGGGTAGTTCGGGTGCCGCTCAGCCGGATCGAACTCGCGGAAGAGCGTCGGGCCACTTGGGGAGCCGGGGGCCCGGACCTCCTCCCACGTCTGCCCGTAGTCCCGCGTCAGGTAGATCGCCCCGCCGAGCGCACGCACCACCCCCGGCTCTTCTCCGTCGCCCTCTCCGTAGAGCCGCCGCACCACCGCGCGGAAGTCCGGGTTGAGCAAGAACTCGTCGCCGTCGCTGACATCCTCCCACGTCTGCCCCCCGTCGGTCGTGCGGAAGACGCTCGGGCGCTCGGTCCCGGTGAAGGCAATCGGCTCGACCGCTGCCATCATCCGGTCGGGGTCGGTGGGGTCAGCGAGGATGTCGAGGGCGAACTCGGTGCCGCGCGTGGAATCGAGGCCGAGGCCAAGCGACTCCCACGGCGCGGCGGGCGGTTGCCCGGAGGTGAGGTCGCGCCGCCAGAAGCCGTCGCGCCCGGCGGCAGCATAGAGGTAGTCGCCGTGCAGGCGGAGGCGGCGGGCGGCTAAGTCGGGCGGCGAGAGGGCCTCCCAGGTGCCGTCGGCGGTGGCCCCGGCGCAGGGCAGCTCCCCGGACGGCGGCTCGGCGCTCGGCGGCGCGGCGTCGCACGCGGCGAGGACGAAGCCGGTGAGACAGACGAAAGCGAGGCGGCGGGCAAAGAGCATGGTCACGGCAACTCTGGGCGTCATGGAATCGAGAAACCTTGTGCGGAACCTATGCCCCTTTCGTCGAAGAAGCAAACTTCTGTGGCATAAACATGGGTAAACTTATGATGCCACAGAGCCTACGGACGTGTCCCCGGCGAAGTCTTCGGCCACACTGATGGGGGAACGTGATGTGCCCACGCGGAGCACCCAATAGTCGCCCGGCAGTGCCTTCGGCTCCACGAAGAGGTCCTGACTGCCGCCGACGCGGTTGAAATCGTAGCCGCCGAGCGGCACACCGTTCTGGAGACGAATCACGAGACGGTTCAGAAGCACAGGGTCACCCGGCGCTCCGCTGAAGTGGCTATACCACCGCCCATCAACTAAGCGGTACTCGTCGCCCTTGAGGACGATCGTCGAGTCCTGAGCCTGAACGGCGGGACTTAAGGCTTGAAGGCAGCAGGCAAGGCCGAGCGCGAGCGTTGCGGCGCGAAAGACCTGATGTAGAGCGGTGCGGTGTAGCATGAGACTATCCTCCGGTGGTGGTGGGTGGTGGTGTTCTGCTCGGTGAGGTTACTCGCTAGGAGATTCCCTCATCAGTTGCATTCGAGTTCCGTGGTGAGTCCTGGGCGGTAGCGGTAGACCCCGCGCGTGGTCCCGAAGAGGATCGCCTCCTCCTCGACTTCCCACAGGAGGTCCCGCACGAAGGCCTCCTCGTCGACGGCCTCTGACACTTCAAGCTCTGTCCACGTTTGGCCCGCGTCCTCAGTCACGAAAAGTTGCATGGGATCGACCGAGCGCACATGCGCCCCGACCCACAGTCGTCCCGACTGCTCGGGGTGCCCAACGAGTGATCGGGCGTCGCCGACGAAGCCGTCGACGTTCGTCCACGTCACCCCGAGATCATCGGTGCGCAGCAGGGTCCCCGCTCCGGTCAGCGCCGCGTAGGCCACGCGCTCGTCAGCGGCATCGAAGCCGAAGTCCGCCGGGTAGGCGTCGGAGCAGGTCGGCGGGCAGGTGTTGGCGTCCTCCCAGGTGCGCGCTCCGTCGGCGCTGCGCGTGACGACGGCCTGGAAGGTGTTCGTCTGGAAGCCCGTCCACAGCACCTCCGGGAACACCGGGTGACGCTCGACCGGCGTGAACCCCCCACCGCTCACGGGGCTGGCCGCCGAGGCCGAGTCCACGACGGCCTCCCACGTCTCGCCCCAGTCGTGCGTGCGGTACGCCTGTACCCCAGTCACCGCCAGCACCGTCCCCGCCTCCTCGCCGTCGCGCTCCCCGTAGAGCCGCCGCATTGCCCTGCGGAAGCCCGGGCGCGCGATGAACTCGTCGCCGTCACTCACATCCTCCCACGTCTGCCCCCCATTGCTCGTGCGGAAGACGCTCGGGCGGTCCTCGCCGGTGAAGTTCGTTGGCTCAGCCGCGACCAGCATCCGGTCGGGGTCCTCGGGGTCGGCTAGCACGTCGAGCGCGGCCTGGATGCCCTGCGCGGCACCGGGACCGAGCGAGTCCCACACCGCGTCGGGATCACGCAGGGCGCGCCGCCAGACCTCGCGCCGCGAAAGGCTCGTGCGGCTGGCGAGCGCGAAGAGGTGGTCGCCGTGGATACGAAGGCGGGAAACCCAAAAGTCGGGCGGCGAGAGGGCCTCCCAGGTACCGTCGGCGGTGGCCCCGGCGCAGGGCAGTTCCCCGGACGGCGGCTCGGCGCTCGGCGGCGCGGCGTCGCACGCGGCGAGGACGAAGCCGGTGAGACAGACGAAAGCGAGGCGACGGGCAAAGAGCATGGTCACGGTAACCCTGGGCGTCATGGAATCGAGAAACCTTGTGCGGAACCTATGCCCCTTTCGTCGAAGAAGCAAACTTCTGTGGCATAAACATGGGTAAACTTATGATGCCACAGAGCCTACGGACGTGTCCCCGGCGAAGTCTTCGGCCACACTGATGGGGGAACGTGATGTGCCCACGCGGAGCACCCAATAGTCGCCCGGCAGTGCCTTCGGCTCCACGAAGAGGTCCTGACTGCCGCCGACGCGGTTGAAATCGTAGCCGCCGAGCGGCACACCGTTCTGGAGACGAATCACGAGACGGTTCAGAAGCACAGGGTCACCCGGCGCTCCGCTGAAGTGGCTATACCACCGCCCATCAACTAAGCGGTACTCGTCGCCCTTGAGGACAATCGTCGAGTCCTGAGCCTGAACGGCGGGACTTAAGGCTTGAAGGCAGCAGGCAAGGCCGAGCGCGAGCGTTGCGGCACGAAAGACTTGGCGTAAACAGGTTCGGTATAGCATGGTGGTACCCTCCGGTGGTGGTTGGTGGTGTCCTGCTAAAGAGGTAGCCCAGCTATGAGGCTGCCTCACTAATTGCATTCGAGTCCGGTCGTCAGCCCTGGCCGGTAGCGGTAGACCCCGCGTGAGGTCCCAATGAGGATGGCGTTCTCGTCTTCCTCCCACAGGAAGTCCCACACCTCCGCTCCTTCGGCCACCACCGACCCCGGCACCTCAAGTTCAGACCAAGTCTCGCCTCCGTTCAGCGTCTCCATCATTCGGAAGAGCGGGCGGCCCGGCCCCTCCCAGAGTCCCGCCCACAGCCGCCCCGGCTCGTTTGGGTGGCCAAGCAGCGCCTCGTAGTCGCCGATGCGCGGCCCGACCCCGCGCCAGGTCTCGCCGGAGTCCTCCGACTTCAGCAGCACGTACCATCCCGTCGTCCCGACGTAGACTACGCTGTCGTCCTCGGCGTCAAACCCGAAGTCCGTCGGGTTGCTGTCGGCGCACATCGGTGGGCACGTCTGGCTGCGCGTCCACGTCCCCCCTCCATCTGTGCTACGTGTGAGTAACAGCTGGAAGCTCTGGTTGAAGGTCCCCGTCCAGATCACGTCGGGGAAGCCGGGGTGCCGCTCGCTCGGACTCCACGGGAAGTTCAGCGCCGGACCGGCACCGTTCATGCCCGCGTCGGCGACGTGCTCCCACGTCTCGCCGTAGTCGCGCGTGCGGAAGGCGTTAGTCGCGCGTGCGGAAGGCGTTACCGCCGCTGAGGGCGAGCACCGTCCCCGGTGCCTCCCCGTCGCCCTCCCCGAAGAGCCGAGATACCGAGGCGCGGTAGTCCGGCTGAACCAAGAACTCCTCGCCATCGCTGACATCTTCCCAGGTTTGCCCCCCGTCGGTCGTGCGGAAGACGCTCGGACGGTCCGGCCCCCAGAACGCCATCGGCTCGGCGGCGGCCAGCATCCGGTCGGGGTCGGCGGGGTCGGCGAGCACGTCGAAGACGCCTTCGATGCCGCGCGTCGAGTCGAGCGCGAGCCCAAGCGAATCCCACGGCGTGCTCGGGGGTTGCCCGGAGATGAGGTCGCGTCGCCAGAGGCCGTCACGCCCCATCTGGGGTCGATAGTCGCCGCCGGCGATGGCGAAGAGGTAGTCGCCGTGGAGGCGAAGGCGAAAGGCGGAGAGGTCGGGTGGCGAGAGGGCCTCCCAGGCGTCGTCGGCGCTCGCCCCAGCGCAGGGCGGGTCAGCCGTCGGTGGCTCGGCGCTCGGCGGCGCGGCGTCGCACGCGGCGAGGACGAGGCCGGTGAGACAGACGAAAGCGAGACGACGGGCAAAGAGCATGGTCACGGCAACTCTGGGAACGATGAAGCCAAGAATCTTGGGTGAAACATAGGGTCTCCCAGCAGAAGGCGCAACCCCGTGAGGCGAAAACATGCCCAGGCTCGTGGTTTTATCCCCCTGCCCGCCGCCGACGCGGCTGAAGGCGTAGCCGCCAGTGACGGTGAACCCGTCAAGGAGTGAGCCCTCGGCGACTCCACTGGCTGTCACGACGTGGAAGGCGTCGTCGGTCTCGTTGCGTCGGCTTCCACGAAGAGCACCGGCTGCGCGGCGGCGGGCAGGCAGAAGCGGAGCGCGACGAGAACGAGTAACGGGAGCGAGTGCATAGCAGGGCCGATTAAGGGCCTATCCGAGAAGCCCTCTCGGCTGCGCCTGGCTGCACGGAGACTGCGCGTCGTGGTGCTGCATCGCCGATGCTGATGCATCGCCTGTGCTGATGCATCGCCTGCTTCGCACGCCTCGCTCAGTCTCCGTTCGCTCAGGCTTCGCTGGTCAAGCCGACTTTCCGAATAGGCCCTAAGACGAAGCACCTTCCTCTCCTAGATAAGGCCCGACTCCCGAAAATCAACCCCGCCCCCCTGCGAGCCAACGACCGAAAGGGCCATCACAGACCGCTGAACATGCCGTCCGGGCTACACCTCGGCGTCCGACAGCTTATCGGCTGCGACCTGCTGAAGATAGGCTACCGCCGCGTTGTGCTCGGCGGGGACCTCGCCCCAGAAAACGGCCTCCTTGACGGATCCCGTCGCACCGCGCAGCTCGGCGGGGAGCGAGCGCACGACCTCGTCGAAGAGGTCGGCGCGGCGGAGGGCCTCGTCCCGCTGGGCCATCATGAACGCGAAGGCCGCGTCGTGCTCGTTCGGAATCTCGCCCTCCAGGATCGCCTCCCTCGTCCACTCTTTGACGATCCCGACGGCGACGCCCTCGGTCACGCCGAGCGTCTCCATGATCTCGTTCCCATCGACCGGAGGCTCGAAGTGGCGGAGGCGGTCCTTCTCCTCGACCTCGGCGAACTTCTGCTCGACCTTGTCGAAGGCCGAGAGGTAGCGCCGGACGCGGCTCGGGTTTTTGCTCGTGATGTCGGCGCGGACGAGGAGCATCAGGTCGTCGATCCGGTCGCCGGCGTCGAAGAGCAGGCGGCGCACGGCGGAGTCGGTGACGGTGTCGTCGACGAGCGCGACGGGGCGGTGGTGCAGCGCGACGAGGTCGCGGACGTAAGCCATCCGCTCGTCGAGCGGGAGCTTGAGGCGGCGGAAGAGGTCGGGAATCTGGCGCGCGCCCCGGTCCTCGTGGCCGTGGAAGGTCCAGCCGTGCTCGTCCGAGAAGCGCTTCGTCTCGGGCTTGGCGTGGTCGTGCAGGAGGGCCGCCCACCGGAGCCAGAGCACGCGCTCGTCGTCCCGCCCGGCGGTGGCCTCGGCGAGGTTGTCGACGACCTCGAGGGTGTGGAAGAAGTTGTCCTTGTGGCTCTGCCCGCCGACGGTCTCGACGCCGGCGAGCGCCGGGAGCTCGGGGAGGAAGTGCTCCAGGAGCCGGGCCTCGTAGAGAATCTCGAGCCCGACCGAAGGCTTCGGCGAGAGGAGGATTTTGTTCACCTCGTCCGCGATCCGCTCGGCGCTGACGATGGCGAGGCGCGGGGCCTTGTCGCGCATCGCCCGCTCGGCGTCGATGTCGAGGTCGAACCCGAGCTGGGCGGCGAAGCGGGCGGCGCGGAGCATCCGCAGCGGGTCGTCCTCGAAGGTGACGTGCGGGTCGAGCGGCGTGCGGAGCTTCTTGCCGACGAGGTCGATCATCCCGCCGAAGGGGTCGAGGACGTTGCCGAAGCGCTCGGCGTTGAGGGCGACGGCGAGGGCGTTGATCGTGAAGTCGCGCCGGGCCTGGTCCTCTTCGAGCGTGCCGTCCTCGACGAGCGGCTTGCGGCTGTCGGCGCGGTAGCTCTCCTTCCGCGCCCCGACGAACTCGAGCACCAAGCCGCCTTCGCTCTCAGGCAGGCGGATCGCGGCGGTGCCGAAGTTCTCGTAGACGTGCGCCGTCCGGCCGCCCATCTTCTTCGCCACAGCCTTCGCCAGCCTGATCCCGCTGCCGCTGCCGATCGAGACGAAGTCGAGGTCGGTCGTCGGCCGCCCGAGGAAGCCGTCGCGGACGGCCCCGCCGACGGCGTAGGCCTCGACCCCGAGCCTGTCGGCGACGGCCCCGACGGTGCGGAGCACGTCCTCGTGCGGAAGCGGGGTATCGCTCATGCGAATACGGTCGTGTCCATGTCAACGCCAAAACGTGTCATCCTGAGCGAAGGCCCGCACGGGCCGGAGTCGAAGGATCTTTCCGAGTACAGGCTCAACCTTCTGCCGAGGCTTTCGCCGAAGAGATGGGCTTCGCCGAGCCTTCGGGTTCTTCGACTGCGTTCGCTGCGCTCACTTCGCTCAGGATGACAGGTGGAAACGGAGGCGGCTCGATTACGAGAAGCGATCTGTGGCCTATGGTCCGTCGTCTGCCGTCTATCCGTGCCGCGTGGAAGCTACAAACCGGAGCCGGGCTTGGCACACCCCGCCCCGTCTTCGCTCTGTTTTGACGCGCTGCGTCTGAACTAGGCTCGGGCACGCCGGTTGGACGGCGGCCGTCTCTGCTATCTCCCCCGATCCCTGCGCCCATGCGTCTGCTGCTACCGCTTCTCCTCCTCGCTGCCCCGCTCGCGGCGCAGGACATCCCCGCCGTCGGCACCGAGGCGACGCTCGACGTGGCGACGTGGAACGTCGAGCGTTTCGGGCAGGCGGGCGGCCCCGCCGACGCGCCGCAGTTCGCCAA
>CBDCBW010000002.1:0-181656 GCA_965214485.1 Rhodothermales bacterium
AGCGGCCCCGCGACCCCGGCAACCCGCCCCGCGAGGCGGCAGGCATCACGCCCGACCGCGACGCCCGGACCCTCCTCGACCCCGAGGACGCGTCGGTCGAGGCGCTGCGGAAGCTCGGCTTCACCGTCGCTCACGCGGTGCCGCACGACGGGATGCTGCCGGGGCAGGGTGCCGTGATCCTCCTCGCGGGCGACGCGCCGGAGGCGCTCGTGCTGCGCGGCGCGGCCTCGCTCTTCGCGCAGTTCGACGGGGCCGACGGCGTCTACCCCGCCACGCCGATGGGCGTCATGGCCGTCCTCCGCCAACTCTACCGCGACGCCGAGCGGCGGCAGGCCGGCGAGGCCCTCTACGCCGAGAACCCCGCCGGGCTCGAGCGACCGGTCTACGACCCCGCCCTCGCCGCGCTCGCTGCGTCGCTCGGCGGCGAGCAGCCCGTGTTCTTCGCCGTGGACGACGTGCTCGAAGGCCACCGGGCGCTGGCCGTCGCCGACGAGCTCGGCCTCAACCTCGTTCTTGGCGGTGTGGCGGAAAGCTCCCACCTCACCGGCAAGCTTCGCGCCGCCGGGGTCTCGGTCCTCGCTTCGCTGAACCTCCCCCAGCGCCCCGACGCCGACTCGACCGCAGCCGACGAGGCCGTAGCCGACGAGGCCGCAGCCGACTCGTTCGACGCCGAGCCCGACCGCAGCCCGGCCCCTCCGGGCGGAACCCTCTTCGTCTCCGACCGCCGCACCCGCTCCTACGCCGACGTGGACGACGAGACCGACGCTCTCGAGGCCCGGCGCGGCGCGGCAGTGGAGCTCTACGAGCGCAACGCCCTGGCGCTGCACGAGGCCGGCATCCCCTTCGGCTTCGCCACGCTCGGCACCAAGCCGTCCGACATCCGCGCGAACCTCCGCCGGATCGTCGAGGCCGGGCTCTCGGAGGACGACGCCCTCGCCGCGCTGACCACGACGCCCGCCGCGCTGCTCGGCCTCGAGCGCAGCCTCGGCACGGTCGAGGCGGGCAAGATGGCGAACCTCGTCGTCACCCGACGGGCCGTACTTCGACGCGGCCACCACCGTCCGCTTCGTGTTCGTCGGCGGCGAGCGCTTCGAGGTCGAGGCCGACGAAGGGTTCGACCCGGCGGCCGAGGTGGCCGTCGCCGGGACGTGGGACTACCGCGTGGTCTCGGACGAGCAGCCGATGACGGGGACCCTGACGATCACCGACGACGGCGGAACGCTCCGCGGCACCATCACCGCAGCCGGCACCGGGACGCTCACGCTCGACGCCCTCGCGCTCGACGGCAACCGCCTCTCGTTCAGCGTCACGAGTGACGCCTTCGGCACGGTGGACGTCTCCGGCCTCGTCACCGGCGACACCTACGAGGCCGAGATGACCGGCGCGAACGTCCCGCCGCTCACGCTCAGCGCCACCCGCCGGCCCGAATAACCTCGCTGTAGGGGTGGGTCTCAGACCCGCCCCTACCACCGCCCTGCCATGCGAACCCTCACCCTCTTCCTTCTCTTCGCCTCCGCCGCCTTCGCCCAACCGGCGGGCCCCCCGCCCGTGGGCGACCTGCTGATCCGGGGCGCGACGGTGCTGACCGTCACGAACGGCACCCTCGACGCCGCCGACGTGCTCGTGCGCGGTGGCAAGATCGCCGCGATCGGCCCGGGCCTCGACGCGCCGCCCGGGGTCCGCACCGTCGACGCCGCCGGGCGCTACCTCATGCCGGGGATCGTGGACGCGCACTCGCACCTCGGCCTCTCGTCGGTCAACGAGGCGACGAACCCCGTCACCGCTGAGGTGTGGGTCGGCGACGTGCTCGACCCGCTCGACGTCGGGCTCTACCGGGCGCTCGCCGGCGGCGTCACGGCGAGCCACGCGATGCACGGCTCGGCCAACGTCATCGGCGGGCAGAACGAGACGATCAAGCACCGCTGGGGGCTGACCGACCCCGAGGCGTGGCGCTTCGAGGGCGCGCCGCGCACGATCAAGTTCGCCCTCGGCGAGAACCCGACGCGCGTCCACGGGAAGTACCGAGGCATCCGCCCGGCAACGCGGATGGGCGTCGAGACGACCCTCCGCGACGCCTTCACCGAGGCCCGGCGCTACCGCGAGCGGCACGACGCCTACGAAGCCGCGCGCGCCGAGGGCCGCCGCGCGATGCCGCCGCCCTACGACCTCCGCCTCGAAACCCTCGCCGACGTCCTCGACGGCAACATCCTCGTCCACACCCACTCCTACCGCGCCGACGAAATCCTGATGCTGATGCGCGTGCTCGAAGACTTCGGGATCGACCGAGTCACGTTTCAACACGTCAACGAGGGGTTCAAGATCGCCCCCGAGCTCGCCGCCTTCGGGCCCGAGGGGGCCGGCGCGTCGGTCTTCTCCGACTGGTACGCCTACAAGTTCGAGGTCTACTACTCGACCGCCTACAACGCCGCCGTCCTCACCCGGAACGGCGTCCGCACGAGCATCAACTCGGACTCCCCCGAGCTCATCCGCCACCTCTACCACGAGGCCGCGAAGGCGCAGAAGTACGGCGGCCTCAGCGACGACGAGGCCCTCGCCCTGATCACGATCAACCCCGCGTGGCAGCTCGGCATCGACGACCGCGTCGGCTCCATCGAGGTCGGCAAGGACGCCGACCTCGCGCTCTTCGACGGGCACCCGCTCTCGGTCTACGCCGTCCCCTACCTGACGGTCGTCGACGGCATCGTCCGCTTCGACCGCGAGCAGGACCGCGACGACGTGCGCGTCTTCGTCGACCCCGCCGACCCCGTCGGCGAGACCACCCTCGCCGCCGAGCACGACGAGGACGATGCCTGCCTCCGGGACGTCGCCACGCAGGGTGCGTGGTGGCTCCGGTAGTCGCTCGCCTTATTGAACCTTCAGTCCTGTCATCCCGAACGGAACGAGTGGAGTTGAGGAACCCTGAAAGGCTCGGCGAAGCCCATCTCTGCGGGCACGAGGATCCAGCCTTTCGCAAATCCTCACCGATGAGCCTTTAGAGATCCTTCGACTGCGCCCCTTCGACTACGCCCCTTCGGGGCTACGCTCAGGATGACACGAGAAAACGTCTTGCCATAGCCTGACCTCCTTTTGCCATAGCCTGACCTCCTTCCCGATGACCCTCCTCCTCTCGCTTCTTCTTCTCGCCCTCTCGCTCCTCCCCACCGACGACGGGGAGGGGCGGCGCGGCACGTTCGCCATCACGAATGCCCGCATCGAGACCGTCACGAACGGCGTGATCGAGCGCGGCACGGTCGTGATCCGCGACGGGCTCATCGAGGCCGTCGGCCCCGGGGTGCAGCCGCCCGCCGACGCCGAGGTGATCGACGGGACCGGGCTGACGGTCTACCCGGGGCTGATCGACGGCGGGACGCGGCTCGGGCTGCAGGAGATAGGCTCGCTCTCGGAGACGCGGGACTGGCGCGAGATCGGCGAAATCACGCCGCACATGCAGGCCCTCACCGCCGTCAACCCGTCCTCGTCGCTCCTCCCGATCACCCGCGTCAGCGGCGTCACGACCGTGCTCACGGTGCCCGACGGCGGGCTGCTGCCCGGCACCGCCGCGCTGATCAGCCTGCAGGGCTACACCCCTGAGCAGCTCGACGCCGGGTTCCGGGGCGTGGTGCTCGCCTTCCCCGCGTCGGCGCGGCGCAGCCGGTGGGACCGCCGCACGCCCGAGGAAATCGAGAAGCAGGCGGCCGAGGCCCTGGAGAAGCTCGACGAGACGTGGGACCAGGCCGTGCTCTGGGCGCGGATCGACTCGGCGTACCACGCCGCGCCCGGCCCCAAACCGACGCCCGAGTACGTCCCCGAGATGGAGGCGCTCGCGGGGGTCGTCCGCCGCGAGGTGCCGCTGCTCGTCGAGGTCAACGCCGCGCAGGACATCACGCGGGCGATTGCGTGGGTGCAGCAGAAAAACGTCCGGGCTATCTTCACCGGCGTCGCCGAGGGCTGGCGCGTGGCCGACGAGCTCGCCGACGCCGGCGTCCCGGTGATCGCCGGCCCCGTCCTCGCGCTCCCGACGCGCGACGCCGACCGCTACGACCGCGCCTACGCGAATCCGGGCCTGATGCGCGAGGCGGGCGTCGAGGTGGCGCTGCGGACGACCGAGGTCGAGAACGTCCGCAACCTCCCCTACCACGCCGCCTTCGCCGCCGCCTACGGAGCACCCTTCGGGTTTGGCCGCGCCGCCGCGCTCGAAGCCGTCACGATCGTCCCGGCCCGCCTCTTCGGCGTCGCCGACCGGCTGGGCTCGGTCGAGGCGGGCAAGTCCGCCACGCTCTTCGCCGCCGACGGCGACCCGTTCGAGACCAAGACGCAGGTCCGCCACCTGTTCATCGACGGCTACCTGATGCCCCTCGCCTCGCGGCAGACGGAGCTCTACGACGAGTACCTCGACCGCACGCCGGGCCTGGCGAAGTAGTGCTACCCCTCGATTTCGGTCACGAGCTGGATTTCTCGGAGGACGCCCTGCACGCGGAAGCAGTCCTCGAACTCGCCTTCGTAGACGCGGTCCTTGCCCTCGGTGTGGACGGTCCACGCGTGGCGCTCGGCCTGGGCGAGGGAGCAGCCCGTGGCCTTGATCACCTGGCGGATGACCTCCTCGAAGGTGTGGATGTCGTCGTTGTAGAGGATCACCCGCCACGGGGTCGTGATCCGCTCCTCGGTCTCGTCCTCGACGGCCACGTCCACGTCGGGGGACGCCGGGCGGGCCGGCGGCGCGGCGGGTCCGAGCCGAGGTGACCGCAGCCGAGGTGACTGCGCCATCACGCCGGGGCAGCCTCGACCGCTTCGACTTCCACCGCGAAGTCCTCCATCACCGGGTTGGCGAGCAGCTTCTCGGCGGCCTCGCGCGCGACGCGCCCGGCCTCCTCCCGGCTCCCGGCCTCGATCCGGAGCTCGACGAGCTTGCCGGTGCGGACGTCCGCCACCGCAGCGTAGCCGAGGCTGTGGAGCGCGTGGCGGACGGCCTTGCCCTGCGGGTCGAGGATCGAGGGGCGGAGCGTGATGCGGACGGTGGCTTTGAACACAAGCGTCAGGGATCGGGAGGGGAATCGTCGTCGGAGCCGGAGGCCGCGTGGACGGCCCACCGAACCGCGCCGCCGATCCCGAGGGAAAGATACACGAGCGCCGCGATGAGCAGCCCGATCTCCTGCAGGAAGAGCGTCAGCAGGAGCCCGAGGCCGAAGGCCAGGAACCGCCGCGGATAGGCCCGGAGGTTGGCGCGGTTGGGCTGCGGCAGCGCCGGGAAGCGAACCGGCGACACCATCAGCGCCGAGAGCACCAGGACCAGCGTGATGAGGACCGAGATCTGGCGGCGCTCCAGCACGTCGAACCACGGGAAGTCGGCGAAGGTGAGGATGAACACGACGACGGTGCCGGCCTGCGCCGGGATCGGGAGCCCGATGAAGTAGGCCTGCTTCTCCTCGGGGCTGGCGAGGGTGTTGAACCGCGCGAGGCGGACGGCCCCGAAGAGCGCCGGCAGGCTCGCCAGCAGCCCGCCCCACATCGGCCCGAGCTGGTCGAGGCCGAACTCGTAGAGCAGAAACGACGGCGCGACGCCGAACGAGACCACGTCGCTGAGCGAGTCGAGCTCGAGGCCGAAGTCGGTCGAGACGTGCGCGAGGCGGGCCATGAACCCGTCGAGCAGGTCGAAGAACGCGGCGAGGACGACGAGCCACGCGGCGGCCTCGAGGTTGCCCGCCGAGGTCTGGATGATCGAGAAGAACCCGCTGAGCAGGTTCATCAGCGTGAAGAAGCTCGGCACCGCCACCGGCGGCACGCCGACCACGCGCCGCCGCCGCCGCTGCCGCAGCACGGGGCCGGCCGAGCGCGGGGGCGGGCCCGCAGGCCGCTCATCCGGCGCTTCCAGCGGGGGCGGTGCGTCGTCCATCACGACGGCCCCCCTCCGACCCGGAGGCCGAGAGCCACGCAGAGCGGCGTCACGACGGGGACGCTGCCGGGGACGAGGGAGCCTTCGCGCGCGAGCGCCATGCCGGAGACGGGAGAGGTGCGACGGGCCTCCAAGATACGAGTGCCGGAGCGCACCGTCAGCCCCGAAGCGCACCGTCAGCCCCGAAGCGCAGGGGAGTCTAAGGCGGAAAGGATCGCCAACGCTCGGGCTTTGCGCCGCCGGCCCCCGCCCCGGTCGGCGAGGACCGGGGCGGCCAAACGCGAAAGCGGGCCGGCACCCGAGGCACCGACCCGCTGAGAGTTGTTCCTGACGCGACAGCCCTTCTTTCGTCGGCCCGAGGGCCTTTCCCGGCGCGCGGCCGGAACCCGGCCGAAGCCGGAACGGGTCGCATCGGGGTTCTGGTCGTCAGACCTCCTCCCGGCGCGACGCCGGACAAAAGGGCGGGCTGGCTCTTGCACCGGCCACCTGTTTCGACGAGGTGCAGAGCACCCCGGAAACGTGGTCCGAGTGCTGCGGCGCGCACCGCCCCGCGACGAGGTCGCGCGGTGGTGTTGCCGGCGAGCGCCGTACCGACGGTACGACGTGCGGCCGGCGGCCGCCCAGACACATTTTCTCCGGCGTGGCGCTGACGGCGAGGCCTCTGCCGGCGCATCCTTTTGCCCGGCTAGGCCGGGTGACTCGGGGCGCTGGGCTTACCTGGCGTCCTTCGCTGGTTGGTCGGAGGCTCACCGCGAGGGGGAGCGCCTGCCGCGCGGGCAGGTCCGGCCGGGGGCCGAAGGGGCCGTGTCCTCGCCGGGCCATGCCGGCGACCTCATGCAGCCTGGAGAACTTCAGTCGCGTCAAGGAACGTCGCCGCCCGAAGGCAGCCACCGCGTGAAGCGAGCTTCAGAGGCGGCGCGTGCCCGGAGGCACTGCGTCCAATTAACCGCGCAGAAACCGTGAAGTCAAGTCTGGAAGGCTCCGACTTATGCACAACTTATCGAGAGGATTATCCACACCTTGTCGGTGCGACGGCCGGTTTTGCGAGGCGAGGGCCGGTCCGCCCGCGCCGGCGTGGGAGCACCGGCTTGGGGCCGAAAAGCCTGACCGATGCAGCGGCGCTGCAGGCCAGGCTTTTCAGTGACGCGACTGCGAGGCGAGGCCACGGTCGGCCCGCCTCTCTCCGGCGGCATGAGGTGGTGGGAAGATACGGGGCCCCGCCTTCGGAGCAAAGGTTTAGTTATCCACAATAACAGGCCCGCACCCTGACCGGGGCACTCGGAGCGCTTTCGGTTTCCTTCTCTCCTGCTGCAATAACAGAACCCGCATCGGCAGGGCTCCGGTACCATCGGCGTGATTAGATTGCGCCTCGCCCCTTCCCTCCCCCGCGCCCCGCGTCTCCCCTCACCCGCTTCCGCATGGCTCGCAGGCAGAAACTCGGTGCCGCCGACGTGGCGTGGCTCCGCATGGAGTCCTCGGTCAACCCGATGACGATCGTCGGCATCATCGGCTTCGAGGAACCGATGGCGCTGGCCGACCTGAAGCGCCTCATCGGAGAGCGCCTGCTGATCTTCGAGCGCTTCCGGCAGCGCGTCGTCTACCGGGGCTCCGCGCCGACCTGGGAGACCGACCCGCACTTCGACCTCGACGCGCACGTCCACCGCGTCGGCCTCGCCGTGCCGGACACGAAGGCGTCGCTCGAGGAGCTGACGAGCGAGCTGATGAGCGCGCCGCTGGACTTCTCGAAGCCGCCGTGGCAGTTCCACCTCGTCGAGGCGTTCGACGGCGGCAGCGCGCTCATCGGGCGGCTCCACCACTCGATCGGCGACGGGATCGCGCTGATCCACGTCCTGCTCGCCCTCACCGACGAGATGTTCGACCCGGCGCGGGCGACGCCGAGCTACGGGCGCGAGCGCGCGGAAGAGTCCCTCGCCGACCGCCTCGCCCGCCGCGCCGGGAACGCGGCAGACGGCCTGGGCAACGTCGCGGCCCGGGTCGTCGCCGGCGGCCTCGACGCGCTCCAGAACCCGCACAAAGCCTTCGAGTGGGCGCGGCAGGGGCTGAGCGTCGGCGCGGCGGCGAGCAAGATCGCGCTGATGGCCTCGGACTCGCCGACGCGCTTCAAGGCCCCGGCGAGCGTCGTCAAGCGCGTCGCGTGGTCGGCCCCGCTCCCGCTGGGCGACGTGAAGGCGGTCGCCCACGGCGTCGGCGGCAAGCTGAACGACGTGCTGATGGCCGCCGTCGCGGGCGCGCTCCGGCGCTACCTCGCGGGGCACGGCGAGCCGACGGCGGGCGTCGAGGTCGGCTCGGTGATCCCGGTCAACCTCCGGCCCTACGAGCGGGCGTTCGACCTGGGCAACGTCTTCGGCCTCGTCTTCCTCTCGCTGCCCATCGGGATCGCGGACGCGCGCGAGCGGCTGCTCGAGATCAAGCGGCGGATGGACGTGATCAAGAGCTCCGCCGAGCCCGCCGTCGCCTTCGGGATTTTGCAAGCGATCGGGGCCGGGCCGGAGCTCCTCCACGGGCAGGTCGTCGAGGTCCTCTCGTCGAAGGTCTCCGCCGTGGTGACCAACGTCCCGGGGCCGCGCGAGCGGCTGCACTTCTACGGCAACGAGGTCCGGCGCCTGATGTTCTGGGTGCCCCGTGCGGGCGACATCGGCCTCGGCGTCAGCGTGATCAGCTACGCCGGCGAGGTCTCGGTCGGCATCGCCACCGACGCCAAGATGGCCCCCGACCCCGACGCCCTCGTCGCCGCCTTCCACGCGGAGGTCGACGCGCTCGTGGACGAGTTCGGCGGCTGATGCGCCGGTGGACGGGGCGGGCAAACGGCGTGGGGGGAAAGGGAGGGTGGGGAGGGAACGAGCCCCGGCGCGCTACGCGACGCCCCCCGATGTTTTTCCCGGCCCCCGTGCTTCTCCGCTATTCCTCGCCGTAGCTGAACGAGTCCTGGAACGTCCCGTCCTGCCGGTGAAGGACGAGGCGGCCGGCGGCTCCCGCTTTCGCCCGCTCCCGCCCGGCGCTGACGGCCTCGGACTTGGTGGCGTGGACGCTCGTGGCGCGGGTGCTTCCCTCCTTCTCCACCGCCCACCCCTCCTCGTGCGGGACGACGTGGTAGACCGGCGCGTCCGAAACCGGCGCGTCCGAAACCGGCGCGTCCGAAACCGGCGCGCTCGACGCCTTGGTGTCCGATGCCTCTGAGGGTTCTTTCGGCTTGGAGGGGTTCTTCGGCTTGGACGGGTTCTTCGGCTTGGGTTGCCTCGGCGCTTTCGGTGCGGGCGCAGCGGCCTTCGGTGCGGGGGCGGCCTTCGCCCTGGCGGCCGCGGTGCGCTGCTTGGTGAGCGTGTCCACCTTGTCCGAGAGCGAGGCGACGCGCCTGATGAGGTCCTGCACCTCGTCGTGCGTCGGCACGTTGAGGCGGTGGAGGACGCCCTCGATGGAGTCCTCGACGAGGCGCTGTACCTGGGCCTCGGCGGCCTCGGTCCACGCGAGCGGCTTCTGGCTGAGGCTCCCCGCCGCCGCCTTCGCGCCCTCCACCGCGCCCCCGGCGGTCTTCGACGCGGCCGTCAGCTTCTTGCGGCTCTCCTGCTCCCAAACCTCGCCCTTCTGCACGAGCGACTGGAACATCTCGGCCCCGATCTCCTCCACCGTCGAGAGCGCGCCGATGCCCGCCATCCACACCTCGCGCGCGGTGTCGGCAACGCCCGCCGGGAAGTCGAGCAGGTCGGGCAGGCTCGGGAGGCTGGGCAGTCCGTCGAGCAGCCCGCCGGTCTTTCTCGTCGCGGTCCTCGCCGGAGCGGTTTTCTTCGTGCCCGCCTTCGGGCTGGAGGCGTCGGCGGCACCGGGGACCTTGCTCTTCTTTTTCTTGGTGACGATGGTGACTTTCTTCTTAGCCATGTCGGGAGGGGGATTGGGTGTGGGTGTGTGGAGGTGAGGGTGGGATGGAATGAACGCGAATGCCCGTGCTCTCACACGCTCACCCCGCTGTGCATCACGCCCTCAGAGTTCGCAGCCGTTCGTAGCCCGTTAGTGATCTTCATAAACAGGCTCTCAGTGCTGCGACACGAGCAGAATGACGGGTAGATCGGCGTGTTCGGGTGCTGCGAGTCAAGGCGACCGAGGAGCTAGATGCACCGCATCGGGCGACGAGGTCAACGCTGACGCGCGGCGCACGGGCTGCCGAGAGCCTGTCAGAATCGAGTTGTCGTAGCACTCAGTACGTTTTCTCCATGCGCGAGGCCACGTCGCCCATCCCGTTGAGGACGCCCATGTTCGCCATGATCTTGAGCTTCGCGCCCTCGATCCGGTAGTCGGGCGAGGTGAGGGCACCGAGCGGAGTCATTTCGCCCTTGTCGAGCGCGACCCAGACGTGGTACGGCGCGGTGGCGCGGGCGAGGCAGGCGGCCTTGTCGAACGGGTCGTCGCGGAAGTCGGGGTCGCCTGCGTCCTCGACCCACAACTGCACGTCGGTCACCTCGCCGTCCTCGAACGTGTAGGAGACCTCGATGTCTTCGCCGTTCGGGTGGCCCAGGCAGCGGAGCACGATGGTCTTGGAGAACGAGCCGGCGGCTTTCTTGAAGGTGGGGTCTTCGTTGAGCGCTTCGACGTAGGCTTCGACGAACTCAGGGGTCCAGTATCGGGGGGCAGCCATGGCGAGGAGAGGGATGGGAAGGACGGCTAAGAATAGCAGCGCCGCCCCAACCGATGCAACGCGCAGCCGAAGAAAAGCACACACATCCTTAACACCGTTAACAGAACCGATGCCGCCCTGCGTCATTTCATGCCGCACACCGACGAACCCTCTCTCCTCCCGATCCCGATCCCATGCCGAACCTTTCGCTCTCCAAGCGCCTCCTCTGGGTCGCCGTCACCACGGTCGCCTCTCCCCTGGCGCTCCTCTACTTCCTCCGTTCCGAGGCCCCCTCGCGCCCCCTCGACGTAAGCGTCGCCAACGACGACCTCTACGCCGACCTCTTCGACGGGCAGATGAACTGACCGACTGACGCCGAGCGTGACGCAAAGCGTGACGCTCGGCGCGCCGGACCTCTCGCCCGAGGACTTGCGGCGGCCCGGTACATCTGCGCCCGAGCGCGAGCGATGCCTGCTGAGCGTCGCGCCTCGCGATGGCGAGTCCCTCTTTCATCGCCGGCTCCGTCGGCAGTTCGGCCCAGGGCCTGCTCTGCCAGGCCGGAGCCCGGCGGCTCGATTGGAAGGGGAGCGGGATGTAGGGGGAGCGGGAGTCGAACCCGCACGGGCTGTTCGGCCCACAGCATTTTAAGTGCCGTGTGTCTACCATTCCACCATCCCCCCAAGCCCATGCGGGCGGGCTGCAACCTACTCCGTAGGCACGCCTTCGCGCAACCCCGCGGCGACGGGGGATCGCCCCAATGGTATCTTCGGCGGGCATGAGCGCCCCCGCCGACTCCGCCTCTGTCCTCGCCGTTTTGCGCGCCCGCGCGGGCGCGGCGGCGGCGTTCGCCCGCGTGCCGTACTCGGGCGAGCCGGTCGGGGCCGCCTTGCTGCTTGCGGACGGGCGGTGGGTGGCGGGGGTGCGGGTCGAGAGCGCGTCGTATCCGCTCACGATCCCGGCGCTCGTCGGGGGTTGGGTGACGGCGACGGCCGGGGGCCGGCGCGACGTGCGGGCGGCTGCGCTCAGCCGGAGGTTCGACGCGGGCGCGGCGGCGTGGCTCGGGGCGGCGCTCGGGGTGGAGGTCTCCGCCGAGGAGGCCGAGGCGGTCGTGTTCGGGCCGGAGCCGCTGCCGGGTGTCGGGGAGCGCTGGAGGCCGCTGCTCGAGGCGGCGGTGCCCGAGGACGCGGCGGCGGGGATTCGCCTCGCCCGGCAGGCCGCCGAGCGGGCGCACGTCCCCGAGTCGGGGTTCCGGGTGGGGTGCGTGCTGGAGACGGAAGGCGGGGCCCTCGTGCCGGGGTGCAACGTCGAGCACCCGGACTGGACGCGCGGGCTGTGCGCCGAGCGGGTCGCCATTGCGACGGCTGCGGCCTACGGCCTGGGGGCGGTCCGCCGCGCCTTTCTCTCGTGCCCTGCTGACGAGGGCGGGACGCCGTGCGGCGCGTGCCGCCAACTCTTGGCAGAGTACCTTCCCGGCGTCGCGCTCGTGATGGACCGGGGGGCGGCCGCGCCGGAGACCACCACGCCGGAGGCGCTTCTCCCGCAGTTCTTCACCGGCGGCTCGCTGCGGCTGTGAACAGCGAGCGGCAGCGCCCGTATGAGCGCCCCGCCCGCCCCCCACACTCACCCTCGCCCGCTCCCCATGCTCGTTCACGTCGGCGTGCTTTTGCTGGGGCTGGTGATCCTCTACTTCGGCGCGGAGTGGCTCATCAAAGGCGCGTCGAGCCTCGCGGTCGGGTTCGGGATTCCGCCGCTGGTCGTCGGGCTGACGGTGGTGGCGCTGGGGACGAGCCTGCCGGAGTTCATGACCAACTTCATCGCGGCGCTCAGCGGCAACGACGGCCTCGCCCTCGGCAACATCGTCGGGTCGAACATCGCCAACGTCGGGCTGATCCTGGGGACGAGCGCCCTGCTCGTCCCGCTGGCCGTCGCGCCCTCGACGCTCAAGCGCGAGTACCCGATCATGCTCGGCGTCCTCGTCGCCTTCTACGTGCTCGCCCTCAACGGCGTCATCGGGCGGTTCGACGGGGTGCTGCTGCTCGCCGGGCTGGCGGGGTTCCTCGGGTATCTCGTGCGCGACGTGCGCCGCCGGGGCGTCGGGGCCGGCGAGGTCATGGCTTCGCCGGAGCTGACGATGCCGGCGTGGAAGAAGGCGCTCCTGCTGGGCACCGGCATCGTCGGCCTCGCGCTCGGCGCACACCTGATGGTCACCTCGGCGGTCGCCATCGCGGAGGTCTTCGGGATCGACCCGGTGGTCGTCGGGCTGACGGTGGTGGCGGTGGGGACGAGCCTGCCGGAGCTGGCAGCCTCGCTGGTCGGCGTCTTCCGCAACGAGACGGACCTCGCGGTGGGCAACGTGATCGGCTCGAACCTGCTCAACGTGCTCTTCGTCGTCGGGACGGTCGCGCTCGTGCGGCCGCTCGGCGTGGACGCGGAGTCGCTAGCGATCCACTTCCCGGTGATGATCGGGTTCGGGCTGCTGATCCTGCTGGCGTGGTTCGGGGGCGAGCTGAAGCGCTGGCACGGGGTCCTGCTGCTGGTGGCGTTCGTCGGGTACATGGCCTACCTCGTCGACTCGCAGCTCTAGCCGGGTCGGGGTGGGCGCGGGCCTTCCGCTCGTCGGCGGACGGGCGTATACTTTCGCCTCGCCTTCCCCGAACCCTCATGCGCGCTCTCGTCTTTCTCCTTCTGGCCTCCGCGCTCGCCCCCTGCGCCGGGGCCCAACCGGACGCCTCGCCGGTCAAGGTCTGGATCTTCCTGGAGCCCCAACCGGCGGACGCCGCACGCGGCGCGGCCTCCGGCCCGGTCTCGTCCGACCCAGCCTCGGTGGTGCCGCGCGCGGCCGAGCGCCGCCGCCTGCGTGGGAGCCGGACGCCGAGCGCCGACGCGCCGGTGAGCACCGGGCACCTCGACCGGCTCCGGGCGCTCGGCGTCGAGCCCATCGTGACGAGCCGGTGGTTCCACGCCGTGAGCGCGGTCCTCACCCCGGCGCAGGCCGAAGCCGTGCGGGCGCTGCCGTTCGTGCGCGGGCTGCAACCCGTCGGGCGAATGGTGACCGAGCGGCGGCCCCCCGAGCCGGTCTCCCCGGTCCGGCTCATCGACTACGGCGCGTCGGCGCTCCAGCTCGACCTGATCAACGCCCGGACGCCGATCGAGGACGGGTTCGTCGGCGAGGGCGTCGTCGTCGGGTTCCTCGACACGACGTTCGACTTCGAGCATCCGGCGCTCGCGCCGATTCTAGCCTCGGGGCGGCTGCTCGGCACGATGGACTTCACCGGGCAGACGCAGAGCAGCACGCACGGGCTGTCGGTCGCCTCGGTCGCCGTCGGGTTCGACGACGGCGACCTCGTCGGGCCGGGCTTCGGCGCGAGTGTGCTCGCCGCGACGACCGAGTACGCCCCCTCCGAGACGCACCAGGAGGAGGACTTCTTCGTCGCCGGCTTGGAGTGGCTCGAGGCCAACGGGGCCGACGTGGTCAACGTCTCGCTCGGGTACTCGACCTTCGACGCGGGCGAGGGCGACTTCACCTACGCCGACCTCGACGGCAACACGACCCTCGTCACGCGCGCCGCCGACCGTGCCGCTGCGCTCGGCGTGGTCGTCGTGACGAGCGCGGGCAACGAGGGCAACTCGGACTGGCGGTTCATCACCGCCCCCGCCGACGCCGACTCGGTGATCGCCGTCGGCGCGGTGCGCTCGGACTCGACGAAGGCCGGCTTCTCCTCGGTCGGCCCGACCGCCGACGGGCGGACCAAGCCCGACGTGGTGGCGCTGGGCTCGCAGGCGGCGGTTGCGCGTGCCGACGGCGGCTACGGCACGAGCAGCGGCACGTCGTTCTCGGCGCCGGCGGTGGCCGGCGTAGTCGCGCAGATCCTCCAGGCCAACCCGTCGCTCGGCCCCATCGAGGTGCGCGAGCTGCTGCGCCGGACGGCGAGCCAGTCGGACGCGCCGGACAATGAGCGCGGGTGGGGCGTCGTTAATGCCGCAGCCGCCGTGCAGGAGGCCCTCGCCCTCGCCGGCGAGGAGCCCGGCGCACTCGCCGCCGCGCCGGTCTCGGTCCCGAGCTACCTCCTGCCGAGCGGCACCCGGAGCCTCACGGTCGACCTCGCGGGCGCGCCCGCGCCGGACCGCGTCGCGCTCTACGACGTGCTCGGCCGCCGCGTCGCGGACCTCGCCCCGCTCGGCAGCGCGCTGCGCGGCGGGCGGACGCAGGTGCGGATCGCGCTGCCCGCCCTCCGCGCCGGGCTCTACTTCTACCGCCTCACCGGCGACGACTTCGAGGCCGGCGGGCGGCTCGTCCTTTTGTAAGCCCATTTTGTAAGCCCGGAAGAGAATGGGGAGAGCGGCGGGGTCTCGGGCCTGCCGCTCTTCCGCCTTTCCCCGCCTCCGCTCCTCCCCGCATGGACCTTTCGCTCAGCCACTCGCCCCTGCTGCTCGTCGGCTGCCTGCTCGCGGCGGCGGCCCTCACGTGGTGGACCTACGGGCGGAGCGTGCCGCGCGCGACGCCGGGCCGGCGGGCGGTGCTGATGGCGCTGCGGGGGGCGGCGCTGTTCCTCGTCCTCGTGCTCCTCTTCGAGCCGGTGCTCCGCCGCACCGAGGCGACCGAGGAGCCGCCGGTGCTCGCCGTGCTCGTCGACGGCAGCCGGAGCCTTGGGCGCGAGGACGGGACCGGCGAGGGGGCGGCAGCGGCCCGCGAGGCGCTCGGCCGGATTCCCGGCGTGGAGGGCGAGACGCGCTTCTACACCTTCGACGCCGAGGCCCGCCCCCTCACCGACCGCGACTCGGCGAGCTTCGACGGCGTGCGGACCGACATCGCCGCGGCGCTCCGCCGGGTCGAGGACGACCTCGACGAGCACAACCTGGGCGGGGTGCTCCTGATCTCGGACGGGCGCTACAACACGGGCCGCAACCCGCTCTACCTCGCCGAGCGCTACGACGTGCCGATCTACACCGCCGTCGTCGGCGACACGACGCGGCAGCGCGACGTGCTGGTCGCCCGCGTGACGACGAACGAGATCGCCTACGCCGGCGTCGAGCTGCCGGTGCAGGTCGCCGTCCGCACCGACGGCTTCGGCGGCGAGCGCGCGGCGGTGTCGCTCTTCGAGCGCGGGCGACGCCTCGCCTCGCAGGCGGTCACCCTCCCCGAGGGCGGGGTCGAGGTGACCGCCGACCTGGCGTTCACGCCCGAGGCCGAGGGGCTGCACCGCTACACGGTCGCCGTCACCCGGTTCGACGGCGAGGTGACGCACGGCAACAACACCGAGTCCGTCGCCGTCCGCGTGCTCTCGAACAAACGCCGCCTGCTCCTCCTCGCCGCCGCGCCCGGCCCCGACCTCGCGGCGCTGCGGCAGGTCCTCGCGGGGGACCTGAACCTGGAGGTCGTCCCGCGCACGCAGCGCGGGCCGGGGACGTTCTACGAGGGCCGCCTCCCCGCGCCGGACGAGTTCGACGCGGTGGTCCTCGCCGGGTGGCCGGGCCGGGCCGCCGACCGGGCGTCGGCGCGGCGCGTAGCCGAGGCCGCCGAGGGCGGGATCCCGCTCCTCTTCCTCCTCACGCAGCAGACCGACCTCCCCGCGCTCCGCGCGGCTTTCGGCGACGCCCTTCCGGCGGTGCCCGACGTGGTCCGCACGACGTTCACCGAGGCCGCGCTCGTCCCGACGCCCGCCGGCGCGCTCCACCCGGTCCTGCAGATTCCGACGGTGCCGCCGGGCACGCTCGACCGGCTCCCGCCGGTGGCAGTCAGCGACAGCCGGTGGGCGGCCTCGCCCGACGCCCGCGTCTTGGCCACCGTGCGCGTGCGCGGCATCCCGCTCGACGACCCGCTCCTGCTCGTCCGGCAGCGGGGCCGGAGCCGGTCCGCCGTGCTCCTCGCCGCCGGGACGTGGCGCTGGCAAAACGTCCCCGCCGACCTCGACGCCGTCGCGGGGTTCTACCCCGGCCTCGTCGAGAACCTGCTGCGGTGGCTGACGACGCGCGAGGACGACCGGCCCGTCCGCGTCCGCCCCGTGCGCTCGCTCTTCGGCCAGGGCGAGGCGGTGCAGTTCACCGGGCAGGTCTATGACGAGAGCCTCGCCCCGGTCCCCGACGCCTCGGTGGGGCTCCGCATCACCGCGCCCGACGGGACGACCTCGCCCTTCACGATGCGCGCCGTCGGCCAGGGCCGCTACGCGCTCGACGCCGGGACGCTGCCCGAGGGCGACTACTCGTTCGCCGCCGAGGCCGAGCGCGCGGGCGTCGCGCTCGGCGAGGACCGCGGGGCGTTCGCCGTCGGCGCGCTCGCGCTCGAGTTCCGCGACACCCAGGCCGATGCCGGGCTGATGCGCGGCCTCGCCCGGCGCTCCGGCGGTGCCGTGATCGACCCCGCCGAGCTAGGCGAGCTGCCGGCGCGGCTCGCGGCGCACGGCTTCGGGCCGCGCGTCGTCGAGCAGGAGCACGAGACCGAGCTGTGGCACCTCGCGTGGCTGCTCGGCCTCGTCGTCGCGCTGCTCGCCGCCGAGTGGGTGCTCCGCAAGCGCGCCGGCATGGTCTGATGCCGAGCGGCCCGGCGTGCGGCGCTCAGGCGTGCGGCGCTCAGGCGTGCGGCGCTCAGGCGTGCGGCGCTCAGGCGTGCGGCGCTCAGGCGTGCGGCGCGCCCTCCGGCTCGCCCCCGCCCATCACGTCCAGGTCGTCGCCGAGCACGTCCTCGACGTAGAGCATCTGCACGAGCACCACCGCGACGACCGCCAGCGGCGTCGCCACGGCCACCCCGACGGCTCCGGCGAGCACGCCCAGCATGATCTGCGCCGTGATGAGGAGCGCCGGCGGCATCGAGACGGCCCGCTTCTGAATCAGCGGCGTGACGAGGTAGCTCTCCAGGATTTGGACGGCTCCGTAGATCGCCAGCACGGTCACCACCTGCCCCTCGGGGAGCGCCACCGCGAGGGCCGGGGTAAGCGCAAGCGCCGGCCCGATGTACGGGATGAACGAGAACAGCGCCGCGATCAGCCCGAGCGTCAGCGCCAGCGGCACCCCGAAGACGAAGAGCCCCAGCGCCGTCAGCGCCCCGACCACCAGCATCGACGCGATCCGCCCGAGCAGCCAGTGCCGGAGCGCGTGCCCGAGCGCCGCGAACACGTCCTCCGCGCGGGGCCGCTTCGGCGGCGGGACGAGGCGCACCACCCCCTCCACGTACAGCGACGGGTTGGTCGCCAGGTAGAGGCCGACGAACAGGACGATGAGCACGTTCGCCAGCATCCCGAGCACCGTCGAGAAGGCCGTCGTGAGGGTGCCGAACACGCTCCGGCCCTCCGGCAGCACCTCGCCCGGCGTGTCCGGCAGGCGCTCGGCCATCGCGTCGCCCCACCCGAACTGCCCGAGCCACCCTTCGATTTGGTCGATGGTCTGCGGGACCTGGTCCGAGAGGGCCGCCATCTGCCCGGCCACGCGCGGCCCGAGGAACCAGCCCGTCCCCACCGCGAGCCCAGCCAGGACGACGACGACGAGCGCGAGCGCGCCCTTCCGGGGCAGCGGCGTGCGCTCGCTCAGCCAGCGCGCCAGCCCGTGCAGAAAGACCGCCAGCAGCACCCCGCCGAAGAGCACCAGCAGGACCGCCGTAGCCACGCGCAGCACCTTGTAGAAGAGCACCGCGGCGAGCGCCAACCCTACGATGACGAGCGCACGCCGGACGTATTCGGGACGAGAGAGAGGCATCGACTTGGAAAGGAGAGAGGACCCGTAGGATACGACCAGGCACCCTACCGATGCCGCCCCGGCCGGCGGCGCGAAGATCGCACGAGGCTGGGCACCGGGCGGGAACTCAGCGAGGGGAACCGGGAGTAGGGACGGCCTTTCCATCCCCCCCTCGCCATGCCCGACCTTTCCCACGCGTTGCTCGACCCCCGCCGCGAGGCGGCAGGCGGCGACGGAGCCTTCGCCATGACCGACCCCGACCTCGCCGCGCACGACCGGAAAGTCCGCGCGCTCAGCCAGGACGAGACCGGCATCAGCTTCGCCTCGCTCGCCCTCTTCGCCGAGCCGCTCTTCGACCTCTACGACCTCGACCCGGCGGCGGCCTTCGAGGTGCTCGGCGGCGCGGAGGCCGACGAGGCGACGGCCGCCGTGCTGGAGGCCGCCCGCGTGCTCTGGGCGTACTTCGCGCTGCCCCCGCAGGAGCGCGCCACGCGGTACGCTTCGCTCACCGAGTTCCTCCTCGGCCCCGAGGCGGGCCCGGAGGACGAGGCCGACCTCGACCGGCTCCTCGACGCCGCCGAGGCGCACTGGGACGCGCTCTCGCCCGAGGACCACGCCCTCGCCGAAGCGGTGGACGCCGAGACGCTGGGCTTCGACGCTCTCCTGGCCCACCCGGCCTTCGCCCACGCCCACGCCGAGCCGCCCGCCGAACAGGCCTACGGCCCGAACCGGCTGAACGAGCTCGACGCCCGCGCGCTCTTCGCCCAACCGCTCCTCGAAGACGCCGCCGACCCCGACGCGCTCGACGACGCGCTCGACAAGGCCGACGAGTACTGGACCCTCGCCCGGCTCCGCGGCCCCGAGCGCGACGCCTACCTCGGCCAGATCATCGAGGTCTTCGCCGTCAACGAGGCCGAAGCCGCCGCAGTCCGCGCCGAGGCCGAGCGGATGACCGAGCGCTTCCGGTCGCTGTTCCCGGAGCTTTGACGGACGGAGGCCAGCGAGGAAGGAGGAAAGCAAGGGCGATGGTGCCGAGCACCCCGCCTCGGTACCTTGAGTGATCCGGCCCTGCTCTTCCGCCCTTCAAGCCTATGCCCCGCATCGAGCACCTCGGCGTTGCCGTCCGCGACGCCGACGCCGCCGTGACCCTCTACGAGCGCCTCTTCGGGTACCGGCCCTACAAGCGCGAGCGCGTCGAGCGCGAAGGCGTGGAGACCGTCTTCCTCGACGCGGGTGGGGCCAAGCTCGAACTGCTCGAAGCAACGCGGCCCGACTCACCCATCGCCTCCTTCATCGAGAAGCGCGGCCCCGGCCTGCACCACCTCGCCTTCGAGGTCCGCGACCTCCGGGCGACGATGCAGCGCCTCCGCGACGCGGGCTTCCGCCTCCTGGGCGACGAGCCGAAGCGCGGGGCCGACGAGAAGCTAATCGCTTTCGTCCACCCCAAAGACACCGGCGGCGTCCTCGTCGAGTTCTGCCAGCGCGCCCCCCTCCCGCTCGACCCGACGTTCGCTCCGTTCCGCGACGGGCGGACCGCGTACTACCTCGGCGGGCAGGCGGACGGCCCGCCGCTCGTGCTCCTCCACGCAGCCCTCGGCTCGACGGAGCTGGAGACCCGACGCCTGCTCCCCCACTTCGGCCAGCACTTCAAAACGCTCGCCGTAGACTTCGCCGCGCACGGCCGGTCGGACGACTTCGCCGGGGAAGACCTGACGCTGGAGTTCTTCGCCGAGGCCGTTCCCGCCGTGCTCGACCACGCAGGCATCGACCGGGCCCACGTATTCGGCTTCTCGATGGGCGGCTCTGCCGCGCTCCACGTCGCCCGCACGCACGCCGAGCGAGTCGACCGGCTCGTGGTCCACGGGATGAACGTGCAGTGGGACGCTGGGGAGGTCGAAACCATGACGGGCGCGATGGTGGACGCGCTCGAAGGCCGCGCCCCGCGCTGGGCCGAGCGCCTCGCCGAGACCCACGGTGCGGACCGCTGGCAGACGCTCGCCCGCCGGATGACCACGTTCACCCAGGCCCTCCCCGACCGCCGCTTCCCCGACGAGGAGCTGGCGCAGATCGCCGCCCCCACCCTCGTCTCCGCGGGGGACAGTGACCGCTACTTCCGCCTCGAGCACGCCCTCGGCCTGTGGCGCACCCTCCCCGACGCCCGCCTCGCCATCCACCCCGGCCTCGACCACCCGATCCAGGGCGTTGACGCGGGGCGCTTCGCCGCACTCGTGACGGACTTCCTGCTGGACCGATGATCACAGTGTGATGCCTGTCCGCCCGCTCGACGCGTCGGAGATCGACCGTACCGCCGGCGTCATCGCCGAGGCCTTCTGCTGCTCCCGACCCTCTTCCGCGCCGTCGGCTGAACGCCTTCGACGCAGCCTTCGCCGACGAGCCGGTGCTGTACCTCGGCACCCTCGCCGTCGCCCCAGAGGCGCAGGGCCGGGGCGTCGGCAGCGCGCTGCTCCGGTCGGGGCTGGCCGGGCCGACCGCGAGGGCTGGCCGGTCTACCTCGAAACCGGGACCGAGCGCAACGTCGCCTTCTACCGGCGGCACGGCTTCGGGGTGACGGGCCCGGTCGGGCTCCCGTACGGGCCGGGCCACTGGGCGATGCGGCGGGGGTGAGTACCCCCCGTTTCGGGAGCGCATCGCGCTGCGCGCTCAAGCACACCCGAAACTGTCCCCCTAGATTAGGGGGACAGCCGCGCGTTGCTGGGAGTGAGCGCAGGGAGCGACTGCGAGCGCGGCGGGGGGTCCGGGATCACACCGAACGCGCCGGGGGTAAAGCTCCTTCGCTTCCAGCCTCCTCCATGACCGACGCGCTCGCCGACAGACTCGCCCACCTCCCGACCTCGCCCGGCGTCTACCAGCACAAAGATGCGGAGGGCACCGTGCTCTACGTCGGCAAGGCGAAGAACCTCCGCAGCCGGGTGCGGAGCTACTTCCAGGAATCGCGGCCCCGCGACAAGCGGCTGCGCATCCTCGTATCCAAGATCGCCGACGTCGAGATCATCGTGACCGACACCGAGGCCGAGGCGCTAATCCTGGAGAACAACCTCATCAAGCGCCTCAAGCCGCGCTACAACATCCTCCTCAAGGACGACAAGACCTACCCCTACATCTGCATCAAGAATGAGCGCTTTCCGCGCGTCTTCCCCACACGCAAAGTCCGCAAAGACGGCAGCAAGTACTTCGGTCCCTACACCGACGTGAAGAGCATGAAGCTGATGCTCAAGACCATCAAAGACCTCTTCAAGCTCCGGTCCTGCTCGCTCTATCTGTCGGAGGGCAACATCGAGGCGGGCAAGTTCGAGCCGTGCCTGGACTACCACATCCAGCGGTGCGCCGCGCCGTGCGTCGGCTACGAGTCCGAGGAGCACTACAACTCGACCATCCGCCAGATCGAGACCCTCCTCAACGGCAAGACGAAGGAGCTGCTCGCGCTCCTCCGCAGCGAGATGCAGCGGCTCGCCGCCGAGAAACAGTACGAGGAGGCCGCGAGCTACCGCGACCGCATCGCCGCGCTCGAAGCCTACTCGGCCCGGCAGAAGATCGTCGCCGAGGACGGGGCCGACCGCGACCTGTTCGCGCTCGAGCTCGACCGCGAGGAGGACGTCGGCATCGGCGTCCTGTTCAAGATGCGCGAGGGCAAGATCATCGGACGACGGCACAAAGTGCTCCGGCCCGTCGAGGGGACCGAGGAGGCGGAGCTGATGCAGCGCCTCCTCGAGGACCATTACACCGAGGCGACGTTCTTCCCCGACGAAGTCCTCGTCAACCACGCGCCCTCGGAGCCGGAGCCGCTCGAAGAGGTCCTGCGCGAGGGGCGCGGGCGCCGGGTCGAGCTCCGCGTCCCCGAGCGCGGCGACAAGGCGGGCCTGCTGCGCCTCGTCGAGGCCAACGCCCGCCTGCTCCTCGGCGAGTGGAAGCTCCAGCGCGCAAAGGCCGACGAGGACCGCATCCCCCGCTCGGTGCACTCGCTGGAGCGCGACCTCCGGCTGAAGCGCCCGCCGCGCCGGATCGAGTGCTTCGACATCTCCCACCTCGGCGGCACCGGGACGGTGGCTTCGTGCGTCGTCTTCGAGGACGGCAAGCCGAAGAAGTCGGACTACCGGACCTTCAAGATCCGCACCGTCGAGAGCGGCACCCCGGACGACTTCCAGTCGATGCGCGAGGTCGTCCGGCGGCGCTACCGGCGGACGCTCGAGGAGAACGGCCCGTGGCCCGACCTCGTCGTCATCGACGGCGGCAAGGGCCAGCTCTCCTCGGCGGTCGAGTCGCTGAGGGCGGTCGACGTCTACGGCAAGTTCCCCGTCGTCGGCCTCGCCAAGCGGCTCGAAGAGGTCTTCCTCCCCGGCGACTCGCAGCCGATCATGATCCCGCGCACCTCGTCGGCGCTGCGGCTGTTGCAACGCGTCCGCGACGAGGCACACCGCTTCGCGATCACCGCCCAGCGGAAGCAGCGCCAGAAGTCCACGCTCCACTCGGAGCTGCTCGAAATCCCCGGCGTCGGGGCCAAGACGGCGCGCAAGCTGCTGAGCACGCTCGGCTCGGTCAAGCGCGTCGCCGCGGCGAGCGAGGCGGCGCTCGCCGAGGTCGTCGGCCCGAGCCTGGCGAGCAAGGTGTACGGCTACTTCCGCACCCAGGAGGGCAAAGCGACGCCCGACACTCCTACTGCTGGGCCTAATCTATCTGACAAAACAGAATTTAAGTAAGACACCATGTGCTTACCTCTAGTATTCAGGATACCTAATTCTCATACCATCAGGGAGGTATATGCCCGTGGTTTTCTTATATCCATTCACATTTAGCTCTATAGGCCCTTTAATCCTGCTTCTAATATCGTCCAAGTCTAGACCGATAGAATTGTTAGGATCCTTCAAACCCACTACCATGGTTGCTTCTCTTTTATCCCCTGACAAATACTCCACGTACACGTCATATTCTATATCTAAACTCCAAAATGGAGTAGTGTATCCAGGAGGATCTTCAAATATCCAAGCTACGCTATTCCCTATAATTTCCCTTAGCTCTTTCCTTTCATCTCTTCCTATACCATCGAATATACTGGGTCTAGGCATCCCCGCGCTCCCATACAACATGAATCTGTTATCTGGCCGAGCAAGCATTTTGACTTCGGCATAACCCTTTATCAGATAATCTCCATTCCTATTTCTCAACTCGGGAAGAGTAAATACAATATTAGAATCCTGCCTTGCCGCCTTTATAGATTCTAGCTCCATGGTATAATGGTATCCGACTTTAAGAGGTTCGCTGTTCGACAAGTGCGTCTGATTACCGTTTATCCATACTACAGCATATCCTAGGGGATACTCTGAACTCAAGTAGGGATGACTAATCCTCTTAATTCCTTCTATGTCCTTTTCCAATTTATCTTTATGTCTTTGATCCTCTCCTTCCTTTCCTGATATAATATCCATAGATTGAAGAACAAAATACGATATGATCGTTGCGACCACAATTCCAACGAACCAAATTGCCCCCCTTCTTGCATATCGCTTGAGTTGCTGATAGTGAGGATAACATAGCCACCCACTCTTAGTTGTCTTCAGACAAGCACGGCCCTCCGTTCGACCAATGCAATTGCCTCCTTTAGCTCTGAGTAGATCCATTATTCTCTCCGAGAGTAGTTGTTGCCAGCAACTTAATTGAAGTGAGTGACAACGTAACGACACACTGTTATTGAGGTGCTCACTGCTCCTGAAAGACCAGCATGCGCAAATCGTAGACGCCAACTTCCTAGGGGGTTGACCCTCGTCACATTAACCGTCCAGGTGCCGGGCGCGCCGGTCAGGTTTTCGACGCGCGAGACGCTCGACGCTCCCGCCCGGGGCGTGGACTACACCCTCCCCTTCGGCCGGGTCGCCTCAATTGTGCTCCCGGACGGCGGCGACCGTGCCCAGGTGACGCTCTGGAGCGGCGAAGCGCTGCGACTCGCGCGCGCCGGCGACCTCGGCGAGGGCAACGCCGGCCTGCTCGTCTTCACCGGCAGCGCGGCACCCGAGTACCTGTCCTGGGCCGAGGTCGAGCGGATCGACTTCGAGCGGCCGCCTTCAGCGCCGTCCACGCCTCCGGCATCCAGCGAGCGCTAGGCCGGCATCGCTCAATCTGGAAAGTCGAGCACGCGCAGGTCGTAGGCGCCGACTTCCTCCGGGCTGACCGTCGTGATGTCGGCGGTCCAGGTGCCGGGCGCGCCCTGCAGGTTCTCGATGCGGGAGACGTTCATCGTGCCCGCGTCGTCGTTGCGCCACACCTGGCCGCCGGGCGAGGTCACGCGGAGGAACCCGTCGAAGCCGTAGCAGAGCAGCTCCACCGTGAAGCGCCCGGAGGCCGGCGCGTCGATGCGGAGCGTGTCGGCGTACTCGCCCTTGACGAGCTGCCGGTCGCTCGGGTCGAGGCGGCCCTGGGTGGTCGAGACCTCGGCGATGCCGCCGAGCGTGATCGTGAGGTCGTAGCTCCCCTGCTGCGCGTTGTTGAAGCCCGAGGCCCACGCCGTCCACGTGCCGGGCTCGCCGGCGACGAGCGCGACCTGCGAGACGTTGGCCCCGGCGAAGTCGTCGTTGAACCACTCCGCGCCGGAGGGCGCGCGGACGACGAGGTAGGTGTCGAGGCTGGGCTCGCCTTCGAGGTGGACCGTCACCTCCTGGCCCTCCTGCGCCTCGAAGGTGTAGGCGTCGTAGGGCTCGCCGAAGTCGCGCGTCGCGTCGCCGGGTTCGAGCGTGCCGGAGAACGTCTGGGCGGCGGCGGGGAGGGCGAGCAGGAGCACGAGCAGGGCGAGGGCTTTCATGGCAGTCGGAGCAGGTGAGGCGGAAAGATACCAACCGCCGGGCTTGCCCTCGTGGGCGCGCCGGGCGTAGTTAGTGCAGCGCGCGCGCTGCATTGCGCGCGCGTCCTTCCTGATTCTCGAACATCGTTTGGGCTTGCTCTCCTGCTCGCGGGGATGGGGCTGGGGAGGAAGGCTCGAACCACCCTGCTCATGCTCAACTACATCTGGGCCGGGCTGATCGCCTTCAGCCTGCTCTTCGCGCTGTTCTACGACGTCCGCGACCTCGCCGGGGACACCTACCGCAACGCCGACCCGCTCCCGCTCACGCTGGCCTTCCCCGAGGGCTACGACGCCGAGGCCCGCCGCACCCCCGTCGAGGTCCGCCTCGACCCCGAGGCCTACGGCGCGTTCTACGGGACCGACGCCCGGCCCGAGGCGAGCTACGGCGCGACACTGATCCGCACGCGCGAGGGCACGCAGCTCCGCTTCGACGAGGGGGTGGCCCTCCCCGAGCCGCTCGCCACGATCCGCGACGTGACGAACGCCCGCAACGAGCAGCTTCAGGGCAGCGTCGCCTTCGAGGCCCCGGTCGGCGGCGAGGCCGCCGCGACCACGGGGGCCGCGGCCACGGGTGCCGCGGCCACGGTCGCCTTCGAGCCGGTGCGCTTCGTCAAGATGAACGCGATCGCGGCGGCGGCGCTCGACTTCGCCGAGACCGCCGCGAGCATCGCGCTCAGCCTGATCGGCGTGCTCGCGCTCTTCCTCGGCCTGCTCAAGATCGCCGAGGAGTCGGGCATCATCTACGCCCTCGTCCGCTTCGTCCGGCCCGTCCTCAAGCCGCTCTTCCCCGAGGTCCCCGACGACCACCCCGCGCTCGGGATGATCGCGCTCAACATGGCGGCCAACGTCTTCGGCCTCGGGAATGCCGCCACGCCGTTCGGCATCAAGGCGATGGAGGAGCTCCAAACCCTCAACCCGACCGACGACACGGCGACGAACTCGATGGTGATGCTCCTCGCGATCAACACGGCGAGCGTCCAGCTCGTCCCGCCGGTGCTGCTGCTCGCGCTGATGGGCCTGCAGATCAACCAGCTCATCTTCGCCATCATCATCACGACCGGCATCTCGCTCACGGTGGCGATCATCGCCGCCAAGCTCCTCGGCCGGCTCCCGAAGTCCCGCGCCTCGGACCCTAACAGGATCGAACGAGCGGAAGAGCGGAAGAGGGGAAGCGGGGACGACTCCACACGCTGACGGCCTCTCTTTCTGCCTACTGCCTACTGCTCCCCACTCTCTGCTCTCTGAACGATGGAAACGCTCCGCGAGGTCATCAGCGTCCTCTCCTACTTCGTCCTCCCGGCGATCATCGTCGGCTTCCCGCTCTACGGGCTGTACAAACGGCAGCCGGTCTACGAGCACTTCGTCGAGGGCGCGAAGGAGGGCTTCCAGGTCGCCGTGCGGATCATCCCGTACCTCGTCGCCATCCTGTTCGCGATCGGCATGTTCCGGGCCTCGGGCGCGATGGACTTCCTGATTACGGTCCTCGACCCGGTGCTCGCGCTCGTCGGCTTCCCGGCCGAGGTGCTGCCGATGGCAATCGTCCGGCCGCTGACCGGCTCGGGCTCGGCAGGGATCGTCGTGGACATGATCGCGCAGTACGGCGAGGACTCGCTCTTCGTCAAGATGGCCGCAACGATGTTCGGCTCGACCGAGACGACGTTCTACGTGATCGCGGTCTACTTCGGCGCGGTCAACATCAAGAAGACGCGCCACGCGGTGCCGGCCGGCCTGATCGCCGACTTCGCCGCGATGCTCGTCGCCGTGTGGGTCGTCCGGTTGCTGTTTGCCTAGGATCGGGAAGAACGTGGCGGTAGTCTAATGGGTAGACATCGGTATCACCAATCCTCTCTGCGATGCGACAAGTCATGCTCTACCCCGGCGAAGACGGCTACATCGTAGCTGAGTGCCCGAGCCTCCCCGGCTGCATCAGTCAGGGTAAAACGCGCGAGGAGGCTGTTACGAATGTCCGTGAGGCTATCGAGCTTTATGTAGAGGCATTGGAGGAAGACGGGTTGACTGTACCAGAAGAGCGATACCAGAAGAGCGATTCGAGGCGCTCGTCGTGGCTGTTTAGACAAGTGGCTGTTTAGACAAGTTAGTCAGCTCCGCTCAGGCGGAACTAAGTTGGCACAAAGTCCGACGCATCGTTTCTTCGGACCGTCACCAACTCCGAACCCATGCCTCATCTTCCTCGCATCTCTGGCCGCGCTTGCATCAAGGCGCTCCAACGCGCCGGGTTCATCGTCAAACGGCAGCGCGGAAGTCACGTCGTCCTCCGCCGCGACGACCCATTTGCACAGACCGTGGTGCCGGATCGCAAGGAGCTGGACCGAGGACCGCTTCGCGCCGCCACCCGGCAAGCCGGGCTCAGTGGGAATGAGTTCAGGAGTCTGCTCGGGCGACGGAACCTCACGCGGCCATGAGCCGCTCCAGCTCGTCGCGGATCGAGGCGAGGTAGTCGGCCAGCAGCTTGCGGGCGCGCTGCTTCCTCGACGCGCTCGGGTCGTCGGGTTCGAGCATGCCGATCAGAAAGCCGAACTGGTCGGCGATGCTGCGCCGGACCTGGTAGGTCCCGCCGCGCTTCCACGCCCGCTCGTAGTCGGCGCGGATCTGCGGTCCGTGCTCGTCGATCTTGCGCTGCACGGCGGCGTCGGGGGCGAGGTTTTCCGCGGAGGCGGGCCGCAGGTCCCGGTCGATGAGGAAGAGGAGGTGGAAGGAGCCGTCGAAGGCGCGGGCCCAGAACGAGGGGTCGTGGGCGTCGGCGTCGGCGGCGGCTTGGCGCGCCTCCTCGACGAGCCGCAGCCGCTGCTCGACGGCGGCGGCGTCGAGCGGCGAGTGCCGGCCGGTCCAGTCGTGGACGGCTTCGAGCATCAGCCAGTTGAAGAGCGGGTAGTGGTCGTCCCCTTGCTGCTCCTGGCGGATGCCCTCGTACCCCTCGCGGTAGGCCCGCTTCGCCTCGTCGAGGTAGGGCAGCGGGTCCCGCCCCTCGTGCTTCTCGGCGCGCGCCAGGTGCTTGTAGGCGCTGCCGACGCTCAGCAGCCGCTCGTGCGTCGGGTCGACGGCGAGCAGTCTGGTCAGCCGGTCGAGGCCGCGCTCGGCGAGTGCTCGCCCGGCGGCGCGGTCGGCGGGCGAGGCGTCGGCGCGCGTAGCCCGCTCGGTGCCGAGGCGGACGTGCAGCCGGCCCAGGCGCTCTAGCGCGCGCGTCGAGCAGCTCGACCGGGCGGGGTGGGTGAGGGCCTCGTAGTAGGCGAGCGCCTCGGGGAGCAGGTCCAGGTCCAGGTGGGCGTCGGCGAGGGCCTCGAGCACGTCGGAGCGATCGAGCCACGCCGGGAAGCGCTCGACGGCCGCGACGATGGCCGCGAGGCGCAGCTTCAGGTGCTCGTTGCGCGAGGCCGCCGCCTCGGCGTTCCGCGCCAGGTTCTTGAGGTCGATGAGGGCCTCGACCGGGGCCACGTAGCGGTAGGTGGGAGGGCCGGCGCTCGACCCGTTGGCGCGCAGCGTGTAGTAGGGGTCGCCGTAGCACTGGTAGGCCCCCCAGGTGTTGTGCTCGGGGTGGCGGCGGAAGGTCTGGTCGCGCGCGGCGCGGACGGCCCCGCCGAAGTCCTGACCGGCGAGGATCTTCTCGTAGAAGGCGTCGGCGAACGTCGCCGCGGCGGCGTCGTCGACGGCCCAGCCGGCCACGACCGCGGCGCGTACGCCCATCTGGATGAGTTGCGTGCCCAGGTTGGCCGCCAGACGGTGCCGGTTGGCGGCGGTCTCGGCGTCGGCGTCGACGCGGCCCAGGTGGCAGCAGTTCACGAAGACCAGCTCCGGCACCTGGCGCATCTGCTCGACGATGGCCGGGGTCAGGAAGCTGTCCGGGCCGATCACCATGCCGGTGACCGGGGGCTGCCCCTCCACGGGGTGCTCGAAGACGCCGTGGCCGGCGAGGTGCAGCACCTGGTAGTCGTAGCCGAGCAGCTTGCGCAGGACCTGGTCGTCCCGCTGCCGGAGGAGCGACGTGACCTCGAACCCGTCGGCGTCCAGGAGCGCCGCCACGCGCTCGGCCTCGTCGCGCGCCTGGGGCAGCCGGGCGAAGGCCGCCTCGCCCAGGTCCGGCTCGCCGACGACGAGGGCGCGGCGGTCCGTCGTCATCGTGACGGCGGCGCGGTACTGGGTGACTTCGAGCTGGCGCACCATCCCGGCGCGCACGGCGAGCGGCTCGCGCGCGCCGCGCATCGGCTCGTGGAGCAGCTCCCAGGGGTAGGCCGCCGAGGCCTGGTCGACGACCCAGACCACGTTGCGGCGGTCCGAGGCGTAGGCCTTGAACTCGTTCGGAATGAGGAGCTCGAACAGGGTCTGGGCGAGCTCGTCGTCCCAGTCGGGCCGGACGACGGCCTGGCGGAGCAGCTTGTCGAGCAGCAAGCGCTGGGTCGGGAGGCTCTGGACCTCGGCGCGCGCCTGGCCGGTGAGCGCGGTGAACGTGAGGCTGGGCAGCGCCGCGCCGTGCTCGTGGTCGAACCCCCTGACCCGGACGCGGCTCCACCAGTCGGCCTCGCCCTGGCCGAGCGCGGCGCAGCGGCCGCCGCGCACCGAGCGCAGCTCGTCGGCACCGAGGGCGAAGCCGGTGAAGGCATCCTGGAGGACGAGCCGGTCGAGGGCCTGGAGCGCCTGCACAGCGCGGTCCTCGTAGAGCTCGATGAACTCGACGGCGGCGATGGGCTGGAGGTCCGGAAGCTCGGTCGCCCGGAGGCGGGCGTTGGCCTGCTGGACGCCGACGAGCGTGGCGCGGACGGCGGCGCGGGTGCTCAGCCCGCCGTAGCCGCTGCCGACGAGGATGGTCGAGAGGCGGGGCGGCTCGGCCCCCGGTGCCTGGGCGTCGTCCGCCTGGGCATCGTCCGGCTGGGCGTCGTCCGCCGGGGTGGCGCGGGCGGCGCGCTCGCGGTTGCGCTCGTGCCAGCGCAGCGCGAACAGCAAGGCGGCGTGCGTGAAGCCCTCGACCAGCTTCCCGGCGGTCAGCATCCCGGGCGTGCCCAGCCCCATCACGACGGCCCCCGGCGGCCGGTGGTCGTCGAGGACGATGGCCTCGGCGGTCCCCACGTCGCCGGGGTAGAGCCCGATCTTGTGGAGCTCCGAGAGCCTGCCGCCGAGGTAGTGGTCGAGCGCCCCCTCGGCGCTGACGATCCCGTCGCCCCGGAAGTGGCCGACCACGACGGGGTGGCGCGCGTAGGCGAGGTTGCCGTGCGTGACCGAGACCTCGACGGGCCGCGCGCCGGCGTCCTCCTCGGCCGGCTCCGGCTCGAAGCCGAGCAGGGCCGCCTCCAGCCCGTAGGCGCTCGGGTACTGCTCCGGCAGGAGCTCCGGCATCTCGAAGCGGGCCGGCGCGTCGCTGCGCCGCTTCGGCGGCGTCTGCCGCAGCCGCGCCGTGGTGCCGGTTTCGAGGAGCTCGCGGAGGGCGTAGAAGTCCGGCAGGTGGGCGGCGAGCTTGCCGTGCTCGGCCTCCGAGTACCACACCCTGTTCGCCTCGCGGAGGGCCGCCGGGATGCCCGTCGCCCACGGCACCCGCCCGTCGCCCTCCACGGTCGCGTAGAACACGACCCGCCCGTCGTCGGCCTCGATCTCGTGCCCGACCGGGGTGAACGGCGCGCGCCCGGCGACGTAGCCCATGAACCCCGGCTCGATGGGGCTGGCGCTGAGGACCTCGTCGTAAAACGTCCGTGCGGAGTCCAGGGCCGCCGCCGCCGGGCGGCTCCACCGGCCCGGCTCGTAGCGCCCCTCCAGCTCGTCCCACACCTGGCGTCCGAAGTAGTCGTGGCGGTCGCCGTCGGCGGGCAGGAGCTCGAGCAGGCCGGGGTACCGGGCGATGATGCCGAGCACCCGCTCGCGGCTGTTGGGCAGGTCCACGAGGGCGAGCTTGCGGACCGTCCTGTCGCGCCCCACGAGGACCTCGGGGATCGCGTAGGAGCCGCCGTTGGGCGTGCCCAGCATGAGGAGGCGGCAGCCGTCGCGCCGCTTCATCGCCGCCCACACGCCGGGGTGCCGGGCGATCATCGCGCGCGCGACGAGGCCGCCCATCGAGTGCGCCAGGAGGCGGACCGGCTGCTCGGTCGCGCCGAGCTCGCGCTCGACCCGGGCGGCGAGGGCGTCGGCGGCGAGGCGGATCGACTTGCGCCAGTCGTAGGGGAACGGGACGACGCGGTGCCGCCGCCCGAGGTACGTCGCCAGGTCGGCGTAGGCGCTGCCGACGAGCCCGGCGGGCTCGACCTCGGCGTCGTCGATCTCGAGGCGCTCGATGCCGCCGGCGGCGAGGCGCAGCAGGTTCACCCACACCGCGTCGCCGCGCGCCTCGAGCGTGCTGCCCATGATGCCGGGCACCAGGACGACGACCGGGCGCGCCGGGTCCGGGTGCGCCGGGGGCGTCGCGCAGCCCGGCGAGCTCCTGAGCCTTGACGTGGTGCCGGGGCAGCAGCACGCGGTAGCCCGTCTCCGGGCCGGTGCGCCCGGCGAGCCCGTCGAGCAGCGCCCTGCCGCGTCTCCGGGTTGAGGAAGTAGCGGAAGTGGTCGACGCGCTCGTTGTGCGCGAAGTAGTAGCGCGGCGCGACCGTCCGCGGGGCCCCGCCGTACATCGCGTCGGTGTTCACGACCAGGTCGTGCTCCGACCCGTAGTACAGGTCGGCGGCGAGAATCTGGAGGCGGCGCAGGAAGCCCGATGCCTTCACGTCGCCCGCGATCACGGTCAGCTCCGAGGGGTGGACGTGGTTCGGGTTGTTCAGCACGCGCACCAGCGGCGACTCCGGCATCATCGCCTCCAGCCCCGGCAGCGACGCGGGGTCGATCCGCTGCTTCGCTACGGCCTTCGTGAGGTCGGCAAGGAAGTCGAAGACGAGGGTCTGCTGCAGGAAGGGGAGGCGCTTGAGCAGGTTGAACAGCACGTTCAGGTACAGGTCGAGCCGGCCCGAGGCCAGTGTGGTCCCCGCCGCCGGGCACGCCACGCGGACGAAGCGCTCGACCCGGACCTGCTTCTCCCCCAGCAGCGCGTTGAGCCGCCGCATCGCATCGACGTCCCCGGCGCGGTCCCGGCGGTCGCGCTCGAAGACCTGGAAGTCGAGCTCGGCAAAGGCGGTGCGGCCCGCGTGCCCGCGCGCCAGAATCTCGCCGACGAGCCCGCCGCGCGAGTGCGAGACGAGGTGGAGCCGCGCGTTCCGGGGGAGCCGGTCGAGGAGCTCGGCGGCGTTGTCGAGCGGGCTCTGGGTGAGGGTGTGGTGCTCGAAGGCGAAGATGCGCTCGCCGTAGTCGCGGCGCAGCGCGTCCCACGCCCCGGCCCCCTCCGCGGCGAGGCCGCCGAAGCTGCCCTCAGCGCTGGAGGCCGTCCCGTGGAGGAGCACCAGCGCCGGGCGGTCCCCGGCGAGGTCCTCGGGCTGCGCCGCCGCGCCCAGGTGCCGAGGGCTCGGGCACCGGTAGAGCCCGGGGCCGGGCTCGAGGCGGCTTTCGAGGCGCTCGGCGATGAACTGCGCCCCCGCGCGCGGCAGGTCCAGCCCGAGCCGCTTGACGACCTTCAGCCCGAGCCCGCCCGGCCCCCGGCTCGGCTCGCCGACGCGGATCGTCGGCGTGAGCCGGACCACGTCGCCCGGCGTCCGGTCGCCGCGCGTGGTGGTCCAGCGGAGGTCCTTCTGCAGCCGGTCGAACGACACCCACCACGTGATGCCGTCCTCGAGCGTGAGCTCGAGGAGGTCGTCCTCGGCCACGTCGAGCTCGACCACGCCGCCGTCCGCCCGGGTGCCCTCGACGAGGACGGTTTCGAGAACGCGCGTCTGGAGGAAGCGCCCGCTGCCGGGCTGCGGGCGGGGCGGCGAGGGATCGAGGCGACCCGAGACGAGGAGTTTGGGCATGGCAGCGGTGGTGAAGTGGTCAGGCCGCGCTCCCCCCCCCGTTCCCACCGTCTCTGCGCAGCCCAAAGTACCTGGCGCAGCCCAAGGTACCTGCGTCTGCGCCCTCTATAACGCAGGGAGCTTTGCCCCGGGGCCTACACCCCGCGCCGGCGTATCCTCAGCACGCCTCCCCTTCGTCGGCCCTCGCCACGCACTCCAGGCCGAGCTCGATGCAGCGAAGCTGGAGGCGGACGGCGGTCTCGAGGCCGAGCGGGCGAAGCTGGAAGGAATCGAGCGCGTCGCGGATGGACTCGCCGCGCTCCAGCCGGAGCTGGAGCTCGGGCAGCTCCTCGCGGAGGGCGAGGTAGGCCGAGGGGACGCCGGCCTCGTGCTCGTACTCCCGCTCGATGACGAAGAGCGGCAGCTCGGTGACGAGGCAGAGCGGATGCCGCCGGCGGCCCGCGTCGTAGCCGGTCAGCCGGGCGAGCTCCATCGAAGAGGCGAAGAACTTCCGCGCCGTCTCCAGGTCGCCCTGTGCCTGGAAGTGCTCCCGCATGGCGGTGCCCTCGGGCGTCGTCCAGAAGCCGGGGTCCACGTAGTCGAAGCCCTTCTCGCCGCCGCGGTCGTGGTCGTGCAGGCCGAGCCCCGCTTCGCTCGCCGAGGCGACGAAGGCGGCGCGCAGGGCCTCGGTCCGCCCCACCCAGTTCCGCTCGATGAGCAGCATCGCGCCCTCGGAGAAGCCCATCCCGTGGAGGCTCATGTGGAGGCTGATCGGCGAGAAGCCGAACAGGAAGCGCGAGGCCAGGCGGTTCTCCTCGCGCATCACGGGGAAGCCGAACTCGACGTCGCGCCCGGGCTGCTCGCGCACGCGGTGCCGGAGGTAGGGCTCGATCTCGGGCCACGCCTCGATCCACGGGCGGTTGCGGGCCTCGGCGTCGGGGTTGACCTGCGGGATGACGCGGAAGGTGAGGCGCTCGAAGAGCTCGTGGAAGCCCCCGCCCTGCCAGCCGCGGTGCTCGAGCGCGCCGAGGACGAACGTCCGCAGCGTCTCCGGCCCGACCGGCTCGTCGGCGTGCGCGCCCGCGACGAGCGTGACCGTCTCGGGCCCGTGTCCGAGGGTTATCCCAGCGATCGGCCGCCCCTCCTCGCTCGTGCCGAGGCGGTGGAACTGCGCGAGGTCGGGGTTGGCGGCGCAGGCGCGCTCGAGTGCGACTGAGGCGTCGGCGTCGGTGCGGAAGCCGACGCCCGAGAGGTCAAGGTCGGTGAGGTGCATGACCGGGTGAGCCGCCGATCCGGCCTTCGGCTAAGGCTCAGGCGTGGTGTCGAAGGGAAAACAGGGTAGCTGGGCAGCGAGGGCGACGTGCCACGGCCCGCTCTCGCCAACAGGCTGTCCCTCGCCTCTGTTCCGCACCCTTATGTCGAACCGGCTGCTCGGTTGCCGTCGCCTTTCTCCCCGTCCCCCGCCCAGGAAGAGGGTCCCCCGCCCAGGAAGAGGGTCCCCCGCCCAGGAAGAGGGGACGTGGACTCAACCGCCCCGGTTTACGACCCACGGACGCTAGCCCGGCGCGTCCCCCACCGGGGCCGCGTCACGGTTCGCCGGCGCGCGCGAACGCCTCGGCGCAGCGCAGCGCCCACGCCTGCGCCCCGTCCAGGTCCTCCGCCGACGGCCCCTTGTCGATCTCATATCTCGCCACCGCCCGCCGCGCGCCGAGGGCCTCGAGCTGCTCGGCGAGACGGTCGGCGGCGGTCAGAAAGTAGGGGTCGTAGAGGTGGTCCCCGAGGCCGACGATGCCGTAGGCGAGCCCCGAGAGGTCGGGCGCGAGGGCGACGAGCGACTCGTAGAGCTCGACGGCGTTGTCGGGGAACGTGCCGTCGCTCCAGGTGCAGAGCACCGCGATCAGCCGGTCCGCCTCCTCGAGCATCTCCGGCACCGCGTCGGCCATGTCCACGAGGCGCGCCGTGTGCCCGGCCCCGGCGAGGGCCTCGGCCACCTCGTCCGCGACGCGCTCGGCGTTGCCCGTCTGCGTGCCGATCAGGATGAGGATGGGGCGGGCCACAGCAGAGGAGCGGCGTGGAGGGGAGGGGAGGCAGCGAAGGAGTGAGCGCCCGCGCGAGGTGCCGCGTCTCGGTTAGGTCGTGTAGACAAGTGCGAGGAGAGCAGGGCCGCAGCCCCGGACGACGAGTCCCTGGACGGCGAGTGCGACGCGGCGAGGGACGTATCCCGTAGGGTAGAATCCAGCCCGTGAGAGCCGATCCGGGCAGAGGTCCACACGGCCTAACTCGGTCTGTTCTGTTGCACTTTGTTCCACGCCCCCACGCTCACGGCTCCCACGCGCGCGGTGCAACCTCGGCCTGCGCCGGCGGGTTGACCGGGGCACAGCCGACCGCCCGTAGCGACCGACCGCTCGTGCGCGGCTCCCTTCTATCGATCCCTCCACATCCCAGGTTCCGCATGGCCCAGGTCCAAGAGCTCCACACCCCCGCCGACTTCGACGCGCTCCTCGACGCCTCGCGCGAGCAGCCCGTCGCGCTCCTCAAGCACTCCATCGCCTGCCCCATCTCGGCGCGCGGGCAGAAGGAGTTCGTCCAGCTCGAAGACGACGGCGACCCGCCGCTCTACGCCGTCGTGGTCCAGTACGCCCGCGACCTCTCCGCCGAGATCGCCGAGCGCCTCGGGGTGCAGCACGAGACCCCGCAGGTCCTCCTCATCGCCGACGGCGAGGCGGTCTACCACGCCAGCCACTACGACGTGGAGGCCAGCGCCCTGCGCGACGCCGCCGAGCAGGCCCGCGAGCGCTTCGCCGGGTAGCCCTGGGGAGGAGCCGTAGGCCGCTAGGCCCCCGCCCGACCGGCGCGCGTCGCCGGCTCTCCTGCGCAGGCTTCGGGGTTCGGCCCTCGGGGCCTGCTCTTTTTATCCCGCGCTCGGTCGCCTCGGGCCGAGGGCGGTCGTCTGCGGTTGGGTCACGCTCCCGAGCGGGGTCTACCTCGTGCGGTAGTTGTGGCGCCCCCCCGCTTTTGCGCGTGGTCGCTCCGGGACCAGTCCCTACGCTCCCTGACGCGAAAAGCTGTCCCCCTCGTCGAGGGGGACAGCCGCGCGCAGCCTGAGCCTGTAAGGCGATGCGAGCGCGGCAGGGGGTAGCACGGATCAGCCAGCCACATGCGCGAGCGCTCCTGGCTCCAAACGCTCCAGAGCCGCTCGAATCGAAGGCACCAACGGCAGAAGGTCTTCGCACTGATTCGAGACCGTACGGAGGACGACTACGCAAAGCGAAAGCCCATCGAGGTTCTGTTGGTACTCGGGCCCCCGATCTTGGGGAACCGAGCTTTGTACGTAAGGTACATCAGCTACCCAAGCGCTAGCCTAGTGTATACCGTTCTTCTCTCCCGCCGTGCCCAGAAAGACCTCCGCAAGCTCGCCTCAAAGCCACGAAGCAAACTCGTCGCCTAGATCGAAGCGCTCGCAGAGGACCCCTACCCTCCCGGTCGGAAGAAGCTCAAGGGGCAGCGCGGGGAGTACTGGCGTGTCCGCGTCGGCGACTTCCGCATCATCTACGAGGTGGAGCAGGAGTCCCTCGTCGTGCTCGTCCTTCGCGCGCTCAACCGGAGCGAAGCCTACTAACCGATAGCCTGCATGAACACCACGATCAGCACAGGACACCTTCGTAAGCATCTAGCCGACGCGCTCAACCGCGCTAGCTACGCGAAGGATCGAATCGTCGTAGAACGCAATGGGCGACCGGTCGCGGCGCTCGTCCCCCTCGCGGACCTCGAAGCGCTCGAAGCACTTGAAGACGCTGCCGATGCCCGAGCGGCAGACGAGGCCAAGGCAGAAGGAGGCACCACCCCCCTTGCGGAATTCCTGCGCGAGCTCGAATAACGGCACCCTACCGTACCGCCACCTCTCGGTCGCCGAGCACCTCGAGGGTGGGGATCAGGTTGAGCGTCGGCGCGCCGAAGCGGCCGGGGCGCGCGCCGTTCTCGAGGTTCAGCACCCCGCGCGGGCACACCGCCGAGCAGATCCCGCAGCCGACGCAGCTCGCCCGGACGATGTTCTGCCCGCGCTGCGCGTACCACCGCACGTCGATCCCCATCTCGCAGTACGTCGAGCAGTTGCCGCACGAGATGCACTGCCCGCCATTCGTGGTGATGCGGAAGCGCGAGAAGAAGCGCTGCTGCAAGCCCAGCACCGCCGCCATCGGGCATCCGAACCGGCACCACACGCGGCTCCCCATCAGCGGGTAGAACCCGACGCCGACCACGCCCGAGAACACCAGCCCGATCCCGAACCCGTACCACGCCGAGAACCGCTGCGACAGCTCGCCGAAGACCCCGCCCTCGGTCGCCGAGTTGACCCACAGGAGGGCCGTCGTCACGGTGACGAAGACGAGCACCGAGTGGATCATCCACCGCTCGACCTTCCACGCGGCGAGCGACTTGTCGGAGAGGTGGCGGTACGGGTCGCCGGCGGTCTCGGCGAGGCCGCCGCAGCCGCAGACCCAGGAGCAGTACCACCGCTTGCCGAAGAAGTACGTCAGCACCGGCGTCGCCACCACCGTCATCACCGCGCCCCAGAAGACCATGAAATAGCCCAGCCCGCCGGACTCGGTGAGGTAGCCCACCGTGCCGGGCCAGAGGTAGTCGTACTTGAGCGGCCAGAAGTACGAGAAGTAGAACTCGGGCTGCTGGAAGAGGACGAGGAGCTGCGGGATGAGGTAGGCGAAGACCAACTGCACCGCCATCACGCTGAGGGTGCGGACGACCTGGTACCGGCTGTGGCGGTACTTCAGGAGCGCCCGCACGCCCATCACGAGAACCGCCACGGTGTAGATCGTCCCGTAGAGGAACCACTGGTTCGCGGGGTTGCCGGTGAGCGTGTACGACAGCGGATCGACGACGCGGATGAGCCCGTCGAGCGTCGCCGGGAACCAGTAGAGGAGCACGTACAGCCCGGTCAGCACGATGCCGAACGTCCACCCGAAGAGGCCGCGCGCCTGGTTCGACGAGAACATGATGCCGTCGTTCTTGATGCCGGGGGGCCGGCCGCGGTACTCGTCCCAGATGTAGACGAGGGCCCCGCCGACGAACAGCGCGGCGATGGCACTCAGGACCAGGATCGGGTACGCCGCCGCGAGGTCGCCGGCGAGCGCGACGACCATCAGCAGCACCCCCAGGCCAAGCGCGGTGAGCGCCGCCTTTTGCACAGCCGAGAGGTCGTGCGCCGGGTTGTCCGTGAGGGAGATCGAGGCGTTGAAGGCGGGGAGCGAAGCCATCGGGTTGGAGGATTGGTCGTCGTAGTCGTAAGGGTAGAGTCGTAGGGGCGGACCGGTCCGCCCGTGCCGGGGCCGAGTCCCCCGCCTCGACGTGCAGCCGTCACGGCAGCGCCCGACCGGGCGGGATGTCGGTGCCGGTCAGGGCGTTGGGGACCATCCACCGCCGCCAGCCGCGCTTCTGCTTCAGCCGGATGGGCTGCGGATGCTGCCGGTTGTAGGCCGCGACGATCTCCCCTTCGTACGTGTCGAAGAACTCGGGGTCGAAGCCCGCCGCGCCGAGGTGCGAGACCACGTGCGCGAGGCTCGCCCCCTCGGCGATCCAGCGCTCCCACACGACCTGCCGGTGCCGCGTCCCCATCAGGTTCGCCGCGACGACGCGCGTGGTGCCGCCGGCCTCCTCGTAGTCGATCCGCACGGACTGGGTGCCGGCGGGGTGCTCCCAGTAGAACGTCTGCTCCGCGGGGCGCTCGGGGTCGACGTGCCCGTAGGTCTGGTATTCGAGGTCGAAGAACTTGGCCGAGTTGAAGAACAGGCCGGGGGCGTAGGCGCGGCGCTGCCCGCAGACCGTGTGAGCGACGGTCGCGCCCTGGATGCGCCCGGTGTACCACAGCTGCTCGACGGGGCGGCGCTGGGGGAGCGGGTCGCGGTGCTGCGCGCAGTCGCCCGCGGCGTAGACGTCGGCGAGGTTCGTCTCGAGAAACTCGTTGACGAGCACGCCCCGGTCGGTCTCCACCCCGGAGCCGTCGAGGAACGCGACGTTGGGCGTCACCCCGATCGTGAGGCCGACGAAGGGCGCGGGCAGCTCCTCGCCCCGGCTCGTGACCACCGCGCGGGCGCGTCCGGCGGCGTCGGGTAGAATCTCCCTCAACTCGGTCTCGAGCCGGAGGTCGATGCCGTGGCGGCGGATTTCGCGGTTCACCATCTCCGACTCCTCGGCCGGGAGGACGTGGCTCATGTAGCTCGCCTCGCGCACGAGCAGCGTCGTGCGGATGCCGCGCGTGTGCAGCATCTCGGCCATCTCGACCCCGATCAGCCCGCCCCCGACGACCACCGCGTGCCCGATGCCCTGGGTGTCGGCGGTCATCCGCTCGAGGTCGGGTAGGCCGTAGAGCCCTTGCACGCCGCGCAGCTCTTCGCCCGGCCACCCGAAGCGCCGCGAGACCGACCCGCTCGCAAGGAGGAGCCTGTCGTAAGGCAGCGTCCCGCCGGAGCGGAGGTGGAGCCGCTTCGCCTCCGGCTCGACGCGCTCGACGTAGTCCCGCACGAGGGCGATCCGGTTCTTGTCCCAGAACTGGTCCTCGTAGGGCTTGGTGTGGGCGTAGGCCATGTGGCCCATGTAGACGTACATGAGCGCCGTCCGCGAGTAGAAGTGCTCGGTCTCGTCCGAGACCACGGTGACGCGGGCCCCGGCGTCGAGGGCGCGGACGTGGCGGGCGGCGGTGATCCCGGCGATCCCGTTGCCGATGACGACGAAGTCCATGCGGGAGGGCGTCTGCGAGAGAGGGCGTTGGCTACTCTTCGCTGCAACATACACTCTCGGCCGCTCCCGGGGTGTCACGAAGCCGTCAAGCCCACCGGCGCCGGCCAGGGGTCTATCTTGGACGCTCGACTCCCGCCCCCCAGACACCCGACGCCCGGATGGTCTACGGCATCACCGGCAACACCGGCAAAGAGAAGCTCTGGCAGCCCGCCGCCGGCCTGATCCGCTGGCTCGGCGGCGAGGGCCTGCCCTTCTGCCTCGACGCGCGCGTCGCCGCCGGCCTGGCCGAGCGCGGCCTGATCGACGCCGGCCTGGGCCGGCGGTGCGCCAGCGACGACCTCGCTGCGGCCGCCGACGTGGTGCTCTCGTTCGGGGGCGACGGAACCCTCCTCAACACGGCCCACGCGGTGGGCACGCGCGAGACGCCGATCCTCGGGGTCAACATCGGGCGGCTCGGCTTCCTGACGAGCGCCGAGGTGACGGACCTGGAGGGCGCGATCCGGCAGGTCGAGGGCGGCCTGCACGAGGTCGAGGCGCGCGAGGTGCTCGAAGCCACGGTGGAGGGCCGGGCCGAGCCGCCGCGCTGGGCCCTCAACGACTTCGTCGTCGCCAAGAGCGGCTCGGCCTCGATGATCGACGTCCAGGTCCACGTCGACGGCTACTACCTCAACGACTACTGGGCCGACGGCCTGATCGTCGCCACGCCGACCGGCTCGACGGCCTACTCGCTCGCCGCCGGCGGCCCCCTCCTCGCCCCGGACTCCAGCGCGGTCGTCCTCACCCCGATTGCGCCGCACACGCTCACGACGCGCCCCATCGTCTTCCCCGACCGCGTCGAGATCCGCCTCCGCGTCACCACGCGCGGCGAGCCGTTCCTCTTCGCCCACGACGGGACGAGCGCCCTCATCGACGGCGACGGCGTCGAGATCACGGTCCGCCGTGCCGCGCACAGCGTGCGCCTCGTCCGCCTCCCGGGGCGGGGCTACTTCCAGACCATCCGCGACAAGCTCTCCTGGGGCCAGCGCTAGGCCCCGTCCCGTTAATCCGGGTCCTGGCTCGGCGAGGCCCCTGAAGGGCGCTGCGGCGTTGTCCTCCTCGCCCGATGCTACGGCATCCGGCTTGTCGGACGCCTGGCCGGGTCCCTCCAGGGGGCCGGGTCCCTCCAGGGTCTCTCGCTCGCCGACGGACCGACTTACGTGACAGAGCCTAGAGTGAGGGGCGGTTCGACCTGACTCACTTCAGCCGGACTTGGTATCGGTCGTTCAGCGAACGGGTGTGAGGGACGCGACGCCGTGAACAAGTTCTCCTCGAGGAGCCTGGCGGTAGCTCCAATGCGGGGGGGTTCATCTCCGCGACCTTCAGCTCTACGCTCACGCCTCGCCCTCCCGAAGAGGCTCGTCCCGCAGGCGGAAGCGCTGGAGCTTGCCGGTCTGGGTGCGCGGCAGGGCGTCCACGAACTCGACCGCGCGGGGGTACTTGTACGGCGCGATCTCGGCCTTGACGAAGTCCTGCAGCTCCTTGACGAGGGCCTCGCTCGCGCCGTGCCCCTCGCGGAGCACGATAAAGGCTTTGACGAGGTGCCCGCGCGCTGGGTCCGGCACGCCGACGACGCCGCACTCGCCCACGGCCTCGTGGCGCAGCAGCACGCTCTCGACCTGGAGGCCGGAGACGTTGTAGCCGCTCGTGATGATCATGTCGTCGGTGCGCGACTGGTAGTGGAAGTAGCCGTCCTCGTCCACGAGGTAGGCGTCGCCGGGGTAGTTCCAGCCGTCCCGGACGTACTCGCGCTGGCGGTCCGGGTCGCCGAGGTAGCGGCAGCCCGTCGGGCCGCGCACGGCGAGCAGGCCGACGGTGCCCGGTGCCACCTCGCGGCCGTTTTCGTCCACGACCTTCGCCTGGTAGCCGGGGATGGGCTTGCCCGTCGTGCCGGGCTTGATGGCGCGTGCGGGCGCGGAGATGAAGATGTGCAGCATCTCGGTCGAGCCGATGCCGTCGACGATTTTGATGCCGGTAGCCTCGTGCCACGCGTGGAAGGTCGGGGCCGGGAGCGGCTCGCCCGCCGAGACGCACTGCCGGAGGCTGGAGACGTCGAAGGCGTCCAGGCGAGCGAGCATGGCGCGGTAGGCCGTCGGCGAGGTGAAGCAGACCGTCGCGCCGTGGTCGTGGACGGTCTGGAGGATCGCCTCGACGCTGGGCTTCTCGATGAACGCCGCCGACGCGCCGACGCGCATCGGGAAGAGGAGGTCGCCGCCGAGGCCGAAGGTGAACGCGAGCGGCGGCGAGCCGATCACCACGTCGTCCTCCGAGAGGTCGAGGCAGGACGCCGGGAAGGCGTCGCAGACGGCGAGCACGTCGCGGTGGAAGTGCGCCGTCGCCTTCGCCTGGCCCGTCGTGCCGGAGGTGAACCCGATCAGCACCACGTCGTCGGCAGCGGTATCGACGGCCTCAAAAGTGTCCGGCTTCCCGTCCATCCGGGACTCGAGGCCGTCGGCGTCGTCGGAGTAGAAGTAGGCGACGGCGCCGAGCCGGTCGGTCTCGGCCTGCGTCCTGTCGAGCTCGTCGCGGAAGCGGGCGTCGCAGAGCGCGTGGCTGACGCGGGCCTTCTCCACCGTGTAGCCCAGCTCGTAGGCTCGGAGGAGCGGCATCGTCGTCACGCAAATCCCCCCGGCCTTGACGACGGCGAACCAGCACGCGGCGAGGCGCGGCGTGTTCGGCCCGCGCAGCAGCACCCGGTTGCCGGGCACGAGGCCGAGGTCGCGCGTGAGCACGTGCGCGGTCCGGTTCACCTCGGCGAGGAACGCGGCGTAGGTCTGCGTGCCGCTGTCAGTGTGGAAGAGGACGCGGCCGCCTCCCCCCCGCTCGACGGTCCTGTCGAGGAGCTCGACGGCGCAGTTGAGGCGCGGCGGGTAGGCGAACGCGCCGCCGAGCAGGAAGTCGGGCCAGAGGCCGCGCGGCGGGAGGTGGTCGCGGGCGAAGGTGTCGGTGTGGGCGGAGGGCTCCATCGGTCCGGCGTGGATGAGCGCGAGGCGCGTGTGGGCGTATGACGCGTGTGGGCGTATGACGCGTGTGGGCGTATGAGCGGTCGAGGGTGAGGCCCCGAGGCGGAGTCGAACGCACGCACACGCTTCTCTCCCACCCTCTCGCTCTAGTCTTCGGGACTCGTTCTAGTCTTCGGGACTCGTTCTAGTCTTCGGGACTCGTTCTAGTCTTCGGGATACGGTACGACCGCCGTGGCCTCAATTTCCACCACCGCGCCGGGTTCGAGCAGACCGGCCACCTCGACGAGCGTCATCGCCGGGTAGTGCGCGCCGATGACCGCGCGGTAGGCCTGCCCGACCTCGGCCTGGGCCGCGTGGTAGGTGCGCTTGTCGGTGACGTACCACGTCATCCGGGCGATGTGCTCCGGCCCGGCCCCGCCCTCTCGCAGCACCGCGACGACGTTGCGGAGCGCCCGCTCGGTCTGCCCCGCGAGGCCACCCGCGACGATCCGCTGCTCCGCGTCCCACCCGATCTGCCCGGCGACGAAGAGAAGCCGGCCCTCGGCGAGGACCCCGTTCGCATAGCCCTTCGGGCGGGGCCAGCCCGGCGGTTGGAGAATCTGCATGACGGTGGACGGTGAGACGGTGGACGGTGAGACGGTGGACGGTGAGACGGTGGACGGTGAGACGGTGGAGTGGAGCGCGGCGGCCTCGCTAGCTTTGTGGGTTTCTTTTCCCATTCCCCCCATCGCCTTTCCCCTCCGCCTCCTTCAGAAGCTGGCGGGCGACGACGAGGTGCTGGATTTCGGTTGCGCCCTCGTAGATGCGGAGCGGGCGGACGTCGCGGTAGAGCCGCTCGACGACCGAGCCGACGGTGACGCCGTGCCCACCGAAGAGTTGAACCGCCGTGTCGACGACTCGCTGTGCGGCCTCCGTCGCATAGGCCTTTGCCATCGCTGCCTCCTTCGTCACGCGCTCGGCCCCGGCGTCCTTCGCGTAGGCGGCGCGGTAGACCAGCCCGGCGCTCGCGTCGATCTCGGTCGCCATCACGGCCAGCTTGCTCTGGACCACCGCGAGGTCGGCGAGGGTGCCGCCGAAGAGCTCGCGGCGGCGGACGTGGCCCAGGGTTTCGTCGAGCGCCCGGCGGGCGAGCCCGAGCGCGGCGGCCCCGACGGTCGTGCGGAACACGTCGAGCGTCGAGAGCGCGATCTTCATCCCGTGCCCCGGCTCGCCGATGAGCGCCGCGCGCGGCACGCGGCATTGCGTGAAGGCGAGCGTGCCGAGCGGGTGCGGCGCGGTGAGCGGAATCTGCTCCGTGACGGCGAGGCCCGGCACGTCGGCGTCCACGATGAACGCGCTGAGGCCGCGGCTGCCCGGGCCGGTGCGCGCGAAGACGGTGTAGAAGTCGGCGATGCCCGCGTTCGAGATCCACGTCTTCCCGCCGTTGAGGACGAAGCCGTCGCCGTCGGGCGTGGCGGCCAGCGTGAGGGCGGCCACGTCGGACCCGGCCTCGGCCTCGGAGAGCGCGAACGCGGCGATCCTCCGACCGGCGGCGACGTCGGGCAGATAGGCGGCGCGCTGCTCGTCGGTGCCGAAGAGCGAGACCGGCCCGGCCCCGAGCCCCTGCATGGCGAAGGCGAAGTCGGCGAGGGCCGAGCGGTAGCCGAGCGTCTCGCGGGCGAGGCAGAGGCTCCGCACATCGAGCCTGGGGTGCCGCCCAGCGGGTGCCGGGACGCACAGCCGCAGCCAACCCGCCTCCCCCATCGCCCGGACGAGCGACCGGCACGCTTCGGCCTCGTCCTCCGGCTCCTCCTCGACGTGCGCCGACGCCCACGCGCCGAGGTCGCGCGCGAGGCCGCGGTGGCGGTCGTCGAAGAACGGGAGGGCGAGGTGGGTCACAGGACAGAGGACAGAGGACAGAGGACAGAGGACAGAGGACAGAGGACAGAGAAGATGCGCCACAACGCGCAGCGGCGGGGTTAACTTTCGCGGTTTTCCTTCCCACTCCCTCCACTCCCTCCACTCCCTCCACTCCCTCCACTCCCTCCACTCCCTCCACTCCCTCCACTCCCTCCTCAGTTCCCCTCGAACACCGGCTTCTCCTTGGCGACGAAGGCGCGGTAGGCTCGCTCGAAGTCGTTCGTCTGCATACAGATAGCCTGGGCCTGGGCCTCGGCCTCGATGGCCTGCTCGATGCCCATGCCCCACTCCTGGTCGAGCATCGTCTTGGTCATCATGTGGGCGAACGTCGGGCCGTGGGCGAGCCCGTGCGCGAGCGCGTGGGCGTCGCCCGACACGTCGCCCGGCTCGGCGAGCCGGTTGTAGAAACCCCAGGCGAGCGCCTCGTCGCCCGACATCGACCGGCCGGTGTAGAGCAGTTCGGCGGCGCGGCCCTGCCCGATGATCCGGGGCAGGATCGCGCACGCGCCCATGTCGCACCCCGCGAGCCCGACCCGCGTGAAGAGGAAGGCCACCTTGCTCTCCGCCGTGCCGACACGCAGGTCCGAGGCCATCGCCAGGATCGCGCCCGCGCCGACGCAGACGCCGTCGACGGCGGCGACCACCGGTTGCGGGCAGGCGCGGACCGCCTTCACCAGGTCGCCGGTCATCCGCGTGAACCGGAGCAAGGCGGGCATGTCCAGCTCCGTCAGCGGGCCGATGATCTCGTGCACGTCCCCGCCGGAGGAGAAGTTGCCCCCGGCCCCTTCGAGCACGACGGCCTTGACCTCGTCGGCGTAGACGAGCGCGCGGAAGGTGTCGCGGAGCTCGGCGTAGGACTCGAACGTGAGCGGGTTCTTCTTCTCGGGCCGGTCGAGCGTGACCGTGGCGACGCGGTCTTCGAAGGACCAGCGGAAGTGCTCGGGGGCGAACGTGTCGGGGGCGAACGTGTCGGCGGCGAAGGTCTCGGGGTTCATCGGTGAGGCGAGGTGGGTGGCAGCGTCTCCCGAAGCTAGTGCCTAGAGCACTTCCCCGCCCGAGATAATGAGGCGCTGCCCGGTGACGGCGGCCTGCTCCGGGTGGCACAGCCACGCCACCGCGCTCGCCACCTCCTCCGGCGCGAGCATCCGCCCGAGCGGACTCTGGCGCTCGAACCCCGCCCGCAGCTCTTCCGCCGAGCGCCCGGTCTTCTCCGACAGCGTCTCGACGGAGCCGGCGACGAGGTCGGTGTCGGTGTAGCCGGGGCACACGGCGTTGACGGTGACGCCGGTCTTGACGACCTCGAGCGCGAGCGCCCGCGTCAGCCCGACCAGGCCGTGCTTGGCCGCGCAGTAGGCCGCGACGTAGGGGTAGCCCGTCACCCCGGCCGTCGAGGCGATGTTTATGACCCGCCCCCAGCCGGCCTCGGCCATGTCCGGGAGGGCGCGATGCGTGCAGCGGTAGGCGCTCGTCAGGTTCACGTCGAGCATCGCGTCCCACCGCTCCGGGGTCGTCTTCCCGAAGGGGCGGCTGTCCACGGCCCCGGCGTTGTTGACGAGGACGGCGACCGGCCCGAGGGCCGCGCGCGCCTCGGCGAAGGCGGCTTCGACCCGGGCGGCGTCGGTCACGTCTGCGGGCACGGCGGCGAAGGACTGCGGGTGGGCCTCGGTCAGCTCGTCGGCAAGGGCGCGGAGCGGCTCGGGCGTGCGGCCCATGAGCGAGACCGACGCGCCCATCGCAGCCAGCCGCCGGACGATTGCGGCTCCGATGCCGCCGCCGCCGCCGGTGACGACGGCGTGGCGGTCGGCCAGGGGGCGCGGCGGGTCGGGCATCGGGGTCCGGGCTGGGGTGAGGCAGCCATGATACGGACCAGCCTACCTCGGCGCTCCGGCAGCCGCGATATTACCCCTCCCGTTATGACTCTCGATTCTGAGCCTCTATATTCGCCGCCTCGCCCCTCCCTGTCCCTCCTCCCCGATTCCCCTCCGAGGCACCGCTATGCGTCCCCTTCCCCGTATTCTCTTCCTCCCGCTCACGCTCCTCGCCCTCGCGGCGATGGCCGGCGGCTGCGACGCGCTAACCGACGCCCAGCCGCCCACCGCCGCCGAAGCCCGCGCCGAAGCTGCCGGCGGCGAGCTTCGCAGGACGATGCACGGCCGCATCGTCGTCGCCAACCGCACCTCAGGCACCGCCTCCGTCATCAGCACCCGCACCGCCGAGGTGCTCCTCACGGTCCGCCTGCCGCAGGGCGAGATCGAGCCCGAGCCCGAGCCGATGTACGTCGTCTACGACGCGCCCACCGACCGCGTCTTCATCGGCGACCGGACCAACAACCGGGTCGTCGCCTACGACGCGCGCACCGCGCTTGTGGTTGGGACCATCCCCGCCACGGGCATCTTCCACATGTGGGCCGATCCCGGCGGTGCCCAACTCTGGGTCGTCGACGACGTGGGCAACCGGATGACCGTGATCGACCCGGCCACACTCGACGTGCTGGCCACGGTGCCGGTCGCCGGCGGAGTCCCGCACGACACGGTCCTCGAACCCGACGGTTCGTTCGCCTACGTGACGGTCTTCGTCGAGGACGGCCCGGACCAGATCGTGAAGTACCGCACGGACACGTTCGCGGAGGTAGCCCGCACGGTCGTGGGGGAGAACCCGCACCTCGCCATCAACGACATCGACGGCCAGCTCTACTCGCCCTGCCAGGGCAGCGACGCCGTCTTCGTCCTCGACCGGGCGACGCTCGGCGTGGTCACGACGATCCCCGTCCCCGGCGCGCACGGCGCGTGGATGGCGCGCGGCGGCAAGACGTTCTTCACGACGAACCTCCCCGGCGGCGGCACCGACGGCCTGTTCGCCATCGACACCCGGACGAACAGCGTGATCGGCTCGGTCGATACGACGCCGGACCCCGTCATCCCGACGCCGCGCAACGTCGCCTCGCCGCCGAGCGGGCGAAAAATCTACGTCACCCACTCCGGTGCCACCGCCAACCAGACGACGGTCTACACGCTCGACGAGGACGACCCGATGAACCCGGACCTCGTCACCTCTGAGGTCATCACGGTCGGGATGAACCCGTTCGGCATCGGCTACGTGCCGAGCCGCTGATGGGGGTGGGAGGCTGGGCGTAGAGGCGAGCCGGAGCAGGCGTCCGCCCCACGCCCAGCCCCCCACGGCGCTATCCCTCCACCTCGCGCCGGCGCTCGAAGGTGCGCTCGAGCTGTCGCTTGCCGGAGGCGTACTGCGGGGGCCACCACTGGTCGGCGTACCCCAGCTCGGCGGCGGCGCGGAGCGTCCAGTGCGGGACCCCGAGGTGAGGGTAGGGAGACAGAGTATCCGATTGAATTACTCAGGAGCTTGGAGGATTTCCCAGTGCTTCGAGACGGCTCAGCCAAGCATCAAAGTGCGGGCAGTCTGCTCGAATCGCTGGAATTCCTACCGTTGCGATCACCTTAGGAGCATGCAGAGTCTTACGGTAAGAATTCGATAGCCGCTTCGATGGTGCTGTTTGCTGACCATCATTGATGTCTTCTGGGGTGGCGTATGCCGTTCTTACTTCTTGAAGCATTTGGGCGTATGGAAAACTATCTGGACGTATGACACTGGCAGTCGCCAATGGGTCCACGAAAAGAAGAGCCTCCAGTTCATGACGCTGGACATAAGGAATAAAGCGCCATGGATGCACATCGCCGAAGGCACGCCGGATGTCAGCATCGAAGGCTGTTTCGAGCGCATTGACTCGCTCCAGTCCTGACACTGGTAGAGAATCAGGCTGGGGAAAGTCTGTAGGAAGCGCGTAGAGGTCAATCATTGCTGTGACGAACCATTCTGCATTCTGCTTGAGCGAGAGGACAATGTCACGGCGATACGGGTCATACTTCCGCCCACCCCCTTTTGTGATACGCGATGTGCTCGCAGCCGTCTTATTGACCAGTGTAGGCGTAGCCCAGACACCGTGGTTGCCGAGATGGGATGCCAACACGTCCTTTACGACACGCTCCTCCGTCTGCCCCTCGACGATGACCCGTAGATTCGGCATTATTACGGTCTCCCACCGAGGACGTTTTTCAGCCAGAGGTCGCCCAGTGTGTATTCCTCTAACCATGCCTCGTACTCCTTCGCATCGAGTTGGCGACCTATGGAAGCAAACCGACCAGTTTCGGAGTCCCGAGCGCGATCCACCACGATCACCTCGTCGGGCGTGAAAGCGTCGAGAAACGACACGCTCTGCGTCGTCATTACCACCTGCCGCCGCTGCGCCGCCTCCCGCACTAGCTCAGCGAGCAGGGTTAGTGCCGCTGGATGCAACCCCAGTTCCGGCTCGTCCACGAGGATCGTCGTCGGAGGATTCGGTTGGAGAAGCAGCGTTGCCAGACAGATAAATCGGATCGTGCCATCCGACAACTGGTTCGGACCGAACACCACGTCCGATTCCTGCTCCCGCCACAGCAACTGGAGGGTCTCCTCGCTCGGTGCCGGGTCGAGCGCGAAGTCTCCGAACTGCGGAAACATCTGGCGCACAGCGTCCCGAATCCGCTCGTAAGCCTGATAGTTCTGCTTCTGTAGATGGTAGAGGAAGGGAGCAATGTTGCCCGCGTCCCCTTGAAGCCGCCGGTAGTCCGTCAGCGGCTGCCTCGCCTTGACGCGCGCGTTCGGACTCGTGTCATGAAAGTGATACACCTGCCACGACTGCATAGGCAGTACGACATAACTCGGAATACCCATTGGGTCTGCTTTGTATGTCGCGACAGCCTTCGTCTCGCGGTGCCCCGATCCAAGTGATTGCGATCTAGGTGAGTAACGGATACCTGCGAAATAAAGCTCTTCCGTGGCAAAGATGAGCGCATCGTCGTCCGTCGCTCGCAGAACGGCATCATACCCATTCTTTCCAAATCTCAGTTCGATCCTCAACTCCGGCGTCACCTTTGCCCCGTAGTAAAGCAACCGCGACGCCCCTCCACTCTCACCGACGTACACCTGCAGACGCTCCGTGATGAGCGCGTTCAGGAAACGAAAGAGGCTGACGAAGTTGCTCTTTCCTGCCCCGTTCGCACCCACGAGCACGTTCACGCCTTCGTTCAGCACAATATCAATGTGCGCGAACGACTTGAAACCGTCGACTTTGAGAGACTTGAGGGGACGCACGGGTTTGGGGGTAGAGTCCAGTAAGATAGGCAGAGTCGACTGACTACCTCGCGTCACGTGTACCTCGACTCATCCCTCCATCTCGCGCTGCCGCTCGAAGTAGCGCTCCAATTGGCGCTTGCCAGAGGCGTACTGCGGGGGCCACCACTGGTCGGCGTAGCCCAGCTCGGCGGCGGCGCGGAGGGTCCAGTGCGGGACCCCGAGGTGCGGCCGGGCGAGGAGGCACAGGTCGGCCCGCCCGGCGGCCAGGACCGAGTTGACGTGGTCGGGCTCGTAGATATTCCCCACCGCCATCACCGGCGCGCCGGCCTCGAGCCGGATACGCTCGGCGAAGGGCGTCTGCCACATCCGCCCGTAGACCGGGGCCTGCTCGGGGTGCACCTGCCCGCTCGACACGTCGATCAGGTCGGCCCCGTGCGCGTGGAACGCCCGCGCGAACTCGACGGCGTCCTCGATGGTGGTTCCGCCGGGGACCCAGTCCACCGCGGAGAGGCGAACACTCATCGGGCGGCCCTCCGGCCAGACGGCGCGGACGGCGTCCCAGACCTCGAGCGGGTAGCGGAGCCGGCGCTGGACCGAGCCACCGTACTCATCCGTCCGCTGGTTCGTAAGCGGCGAGAGGAAGGTCGAGAGGAGGTAGCCGTGGGCGCAGTGGAGCTCGAGCCAGTCGAAGCCGGCCTCGGCCCCGCGCCGGGCGGCGGCGGCGAACTCGTCCCGGACGCGGTCCAGCGCGGCGCGGTCCATCGCCTGCGGCGTCTGGTTGTGCGGCAGGTACGGGAGCCGCGACGGAGCCCACAGCGGCCAGTTGCCGTCGTCGAGCGGCGTGTTGTCGTCGCCGCCGGCCTCCCACGGGCGCTTGACCGACCCCTTCCGCCCGGCGTGCCCGAGCTGGAGCGCGACCTTGGCCGGGCTGTGGGTGTGGACGAACCGGACGATGCGGGCGTAGGCGTCCTGCTGCTCGTCGGTCCACAGCCCGGCGCAGCCCGGCGTGATGCGCGCCTCGGGCGAGGGGCAGGTCATCTCGGTGAACACGAGGCCCGCCCCGCCGAGCGCCCGCTGCCCGAGGTGGACCAGGTGGAAGTCCGTCACCACCCCGGCCTCGGCGGAGTACATCGCCATCGGCGAAACCACGATGCGGTTCGGCAGCGTGAGGCCGCGCACGCAGTACGGCACGAACATCGGCGGGACCGCCTTCTGCGCGCCCTCGTCCGCTCGTCCGCTCGTCGGCTCGTCCCCGCCCTCGCGCCCGGCCCACCACCGCTCGTACCTGCCGAGCCACTCGGCATCGCGGAGGCGGAGGTTCTCGTGGCTCACGCGCTGGCTCCGGGTGAGCAGGCTGTAGGCGAACTGCTCCGGCGCGAGGTGGCCCCGCCGCTCGACCGTCTCGAACCACTCGGTCGAGTTGCGCGCCGCGTTCTGGAGCCGCAGCGTCTCGACGCGCCGCTCCTCCTCGTAGGCCTCGAGGGCCGAGCACAGCCAGGGCGCGCCCTCGGGGTTTTTCCCGTCCTTCCCGCGCCGGCGGGAATCCGGACGAGTCTCGGAGCTAGCCTCATCGCCGGATGGTCCCGCGCCTCCGCGGGGGTGACCGGGAGAGGGAGTGGTCAATTTCTCCGCCAACGCTATCGCACTCTCCAAGGCCAGCTTCGTCCCCGAGCCAATCGAGAAGTGCGCCGTCGCGGCAGCGTCGCCCAAGAGCACGACGGGCGTGCCGCTGGGCAGCGCAGCGTGCCAGCGCTCGTTGGTGACCTTCGGGAAGCGAACCCACATCGCGGGGCCGTCGAGGTGGGGGCTGTTGTCGAGGAGCGGGTAGCCGCCGAGGGCGTCGGCGAAGAGGGTCTCGCAGAAGGCGAGGCTCTCGGGTTTCGTCATCCGGTCGAGCCCGGCGGCGCGCCACGCCCGGTCGGTGCACTCGACGATGAAGGTGCTCGTGTCGTCCGAGAACTGGTAGCCGTGCGCCTGGAACCAGCCCCACTCGGTCTCCTCGAAGACGAACGTGAACGCGGGGAACGGCCGGTGCGTCCCGAGCCAGGTGAAGCGGTTCTGCTGCGGCTCGACCGTCGGCCGGAACGCACCGGCGAGGGCCGAGCGGACGGCGCTGTTGAGCCCGTCGCTGCCGACGACGAGGTCGGCCCCGAGCGCGTCCAGGTCCTCGACGCGCGTGCCGTAGTGGAGCTCGACGCCGACGGCCTCGGCGCGGGCGCTCAGAATCTCCATGAACCGGTGCCGCCCGACGCCGACGAACCCGTGGCCGGAGGACCGGAGGACGTCGCCCCGGACGTGGACCTCGATGTCGTCCCAGTGCGCGAGGCTGGCCTCGGTCTCGCGGGCGACCGTCTCGTCGGCGGCGCGGAGGTTCTCCATCGTGCCGTCGGAGAAGACGATGCCCCAGCCGAAGGTGTTGCCGCGCGGGTTCTGCTCGTAGACGGCGACGGGCCAGTCCGGGCGGGCTTTTTTGAGGAGGACCGAGAGGAAGAGGCCGGCGGGGCCTCCGCCGATGCAGGCGACGTTCACGGCAGGCAGCGCGGACAGTGGACAGTGGACAGTGGACAGAAGCTAGGCGCGCAGCGCAACGGCGAGGAGTAACTTCCTCGGTTTTATTCCATTCCCTCCATTCCCTCCATTCCCTCCATTCCCTCCATTCCCTCCATTCCCTCCATTCCCTCCATTCCCTCCATTCCCTCCATTCCCTCCATTCCCTACAGCGTAGCGAGCGTGACGTTGTCGAAGTGCTGCCGGTAGCGCTGCTTCGCCTCCACCTTCCGCTCCACCGCCGTGATCACGTCCGGCGCGAAGTCGACCCCGGTGACGCTTTCCACGCTGCCCAGCCCGCCGGGGCTGAAGACGTTGACCTCGATCAGGTGCTCGCCCGCGATGTCGAGCCCGACGAGGAACATGCCGTCTTGGATGAGCTGGGGCCGGACCATCTCGGCGATCCGGAGCTCGGTCTCGGTGATCTCGGCGGCCTCGGCGCTGCCGCCGGCGCTCATGTTGCTGCGCAGGTCGTCGCCCGAGCCGAGGCGGCGGAAGGCGGCGTAGACCCCGTCCTTCTCGAGGGGCTTGCCGTTGACGAGGAACATCCGCGTGTCCTGCCCGGCGGCGGCGGGGAGGTACTCCTGCGCGACCATGTACCCGTTCTTGCAGACCGCGTCGATGATCTGGTTGAGGTTGGCGCGGTCGTCCTCGCGGACGACGAAGACGCTCTCGCCGCCGGAGCCCTGGAACGGCTTGATCACCACGTCGCCTTTCTGTTCGTCCATGAAGCGGTGGATGTCGTCGGCGTGGCGCGTGACCAGGGTCTTGGGGCGGACGGCCTCGGGGAAGCGCTGGAAGTAAACCTTGTTGACGGCCTTTGCCAGGCCCTCGGGGTGGTTGAGCACGATCACCCCGCGCCGCGCCGCCATCTGCCCGAAGACGATGCCCGCCGCCTGCGCCCACGGCCGCTCGCCGGAGTCGTCCGCCGGGTCGTTGCGGAGCACGAGCGCGTCGAGCTCTTCGACGGGCAGGCGCTGTTCGTCGGCGTTCTCCTTGACGCCGGCGAGGAAGGTCTTCTCGGTTTTGTAGCTCCCCGAGGGCATCCGGACGCGGACCCGGAGCGACTCGTCGGGGTCGCAGATGAAGTCCTCGACCGAGAGGTAGGCGACCTCGTGGCCGGCCTTGTGGGCGGCGAGGCCGAGCCGGGTCGTGGTGTAGACCTCCTTTTCGGTTTCGTAGTCGTTGATGAGGAAGGCGATGCGCATGGGGAAAGGGGAGGTCCAGGGGCGGGGAGTCGGGCGCGCGCTCAGAGCAAGTCGAGGACGGTGAGGCCGGCGCGGGCGCGGTCGAGGCGGGCGAGGGCGGCGGGGTCGGAGGCGTAGCGCGGGCGGAGCGGAGGGTCGGTGAGGACGCCGCGCGCGCGGAGCGCCTCGACCGCCGGGAGGTGGCGGAGCGCGATCTTGCCGACGAAGAGCGGCCAGTAGGCCCCGCCCGCGCCGAGGTGGGCGAGGAGGTCGCGCAGGCCGCGGAGGTACACCATGTCCTTCGTCAGCCCGCCGCCTCGGTAGAGGCGGAGCGTGACGTTGAACGCGGCCCGGTCGCTCATGCCGGCTTTCTCTTTGAGGAGCCGGAAGGTCTCGGCGAAGTCCGCCCCGCCGACGAGCGAGCACGCGCCGAGGACGCGCGCGGCGAGCGTCCGCATCCGCGAGTGCGTCAGGCCGCCGACGAACCACTCGGCCAGGACCGCGAGGCCCTCCTGCAGCGGCTGGTACCCGGCGAGCCCGTGGCGGAGCTGCCGCAGCGGCTGCGCGCAGCCGTTGTAGTAGGTCAGCACGTGCGTCCCGACTTCGTGCGCGAGGAGCGCCTTGACGCGGGCGGCGGAGAAGCTGATCCCGGACCCGACGAGGAGCTGCCCCTGGGAGACCATCAGGCTGCCGGGGATGTCGTCCCGAATCTCGACCGACGAGCCGAACCCATCGGCCTGCGCGCGGTAGTGGTCGAGCTCGGCCTGGGCCGCCGCCGCGAAGGCCGTCGCGCCGACCATCTCCGTCCCCTGCGTCCGCGCCGGAGCCTCGGCGAGTTTTTCGAGCACGGCCTCGGCGAGGGCGACGAGGGCGGGGTCGGGCGCGCCGAAGAGGCGGAGGCTGCCCGGGAGGAACTGCCCCGTCGCGCGGTCGAGGAGCATCTGGACCTGGGTGGCGACCTCGTCGCGCTTCTCGCGCAGGAGCCCGGCCACGACGGGGTCCTCCACCGCGTCGACCGGGAGCGCGAAGAGGCCGCGCCGGAGTGCGTCGGGGTCGAAGGTGAGCGGGCGGTAGCGGAACTCGGGGGTGCAGTCGCAGCCCGCCGTCCTGAAGTCTTCCCACGCCTCGGCGGCGTTGACCGGGGTGATCTGGAGGAGGAAGCCGTACTGCCCGGCGATCTCGGCGAGGCCCCGGTCCGCGACCTCGGCGGCCTCTTCGAGGTGCCGTCGCCCCACCGGCTGCGCGGGGGCCCCGACCGCGCGCGCGAACGCCGCCGCCGTCTCGGCGAGCGCCGGCGCGAGCGCGTCGCGGAGGGCGTCGAGGACGCCGGGGTAGAACTCGTCCTCCCGCGTGTTGAGGAACACGGCGTCCACCGCGAGGCCGAGCAGCACGACCTCGCCGCCCGTCTCAAGCAGCGGCCCCAGCCCCGGCGGGCCGACGTCGGCGGTCCCGATGGAGGTGACCCCGGCTCCCTGCCCGGCGATCTCGATTTCGCTGAGGGCCTCGCACAGCACCTCGGCGGCGGCCTGCGCGCGCCCGTCGCTGGGGGTGTAGATCGTGAAGCCGGGCTGCCGGCGGAACGGGTCGGCCTCGGCGCTGCCGTCGGCGTCGAGCGCCGTCCAGACCTCGACGACGAGCGCCGCCCCGACGTGCTCGGCTAGGGCGCGGGCCGTGGCATGGACGAGTCGGCGGACGCCGCCCTGCGCCCCGCCGCCGGCCGCGAGGAGGTACGCGGGCTGGGTCGTCACCAGGCGGTGCGCCTCGGAGCACGTCGCCCGGCGGTCGAGCGCGGGATCGCCCGTCGCCTCTCCCGCGCAGCGGTGGACGACGAGCACCGGCCCGGCGTGGTCCACGAAGAGCCGCCCCGCATCGAAGTCGAGCCGCAGCGGCTCGGCCTCGCCGACGGCTTCCGCCGCGCGCCGAGCCAGCTCGTCCCAGTCCGGGGCGTCGGCGGTCATGCGGCTCGGAGGATGGCGGCGCGGGCTTCGAGCACGCCGGGGAGGGTGTAGGCGAGCGCCTCTTTCAGCTGGCCCAGGTGGGCGCGGTCCGGCTCGCCGGTCCACTCATCCATGAACGTCTTTTTGAACTCGACGGCGAGGACGCACGCGTCGGAGCCGAACCGGTCGTGGACCCAGCGGGAGAAGTAGCCGCCCTGGAACTTGACGTTCTCGCGCACGTCGAGGCCTGTGCGGCCCGCCCTCCGGGCCCCCTCGTCGAGGTCGGCCATGAAGCGGTCCACGAGCGGCCCCCACCGCCCCCGGTCGAGCGTGCCGGTGCCGACGTTCACCTCGGGGTTTTCCTCCGGATCGGCAACGGGGCCGTCCGGTCCCTCGCGGCGGTGGTTGTAGCTGTGGAGGTCGTAGACCACGACCGCGCCGTGCTCGCGGACCTTCGCGCCGAGCAGCTCCCCGACGGCGTGGTAGAACGCCTCATAGAGCTTCATCGAGCGCTCGGCGACGGCGTCGGGGACGGTCCCGCCGCGCCACACGGCCAGCCCCCACGCGTCCTCTGGCGTTTGGTAGACGGCCTTCTTCGGCGGCCGGTTCAGGTCGATCTCGAAGCGGGAGCGCCGCCCGACGATGCGGCACGGCGCGACCTCGGCCAGCTCCGCCGTGAACGGGTCTTCCTCGCGGAGCCGCCCGGCGTCATCGAGCGCGACGTGCGGCAGCGTCTCGGGGTCCACGGCGTGCCCGTCGTGAACGGCGGCAGCGACGAGCGGGCCGGGGCCGGTGGTGATCGTGAAGGGGTCCATGCAGCGAGGCGAGAGGTGGCCTCCCAACATACGACCGCCATCCGTTAGCGCACGACCGTCACGCGCTGCGTCCGGGCAAACGTGCCGGCCTCCATCCGCACCAGGTACACCCCGCTCGCCGCGCCGTCCGCCTCCCACACCGCCTCGTGATAGCCCGCCGGGCGCGCGTCGTCGACGAGCGTGGCGACGAGCCGCCCGAGGCTGTCGTGGACCCGCAGCGCGACGTGCCCCGCCGCGGGCACGGCGTAGCGGATGCGCGTGGACGCGCTGAACGGGTTCGGGTAGCTCGGCGCGAGCGCGAACACCGCCGGCACCGCGCCCGGCTCGGTCGGCGTCGTCCCCGGCGGGTTGACCGACATCTGGCCGGTGACCACGAGCACCGGCGTCACCGGCGAGTCGGTCTCGATGCGGATGCGCTTGGCGAAGAAGTCCACCGGCAGGTCGAGCGCGTCGAAGAGCAGCGCGACCTCGACCGATTCGCCCGGAGCGATGGTGCCGGTGGAGTCGGAGGTGACGCGGAGGAACGGCTTGAGGTCGTCGCGCACGGCCGGGGCGATGGCGTAGACGGCACCGGGGCCGAGGGTGTACATCAGCGCATTCGGCTGCGTCCGGCTCCGCACCACCCGCCGCCCGGCGAACTCCAGGTCGGGGTCGGTGATCGGCGTCTCCGGCCCGGCATCCTCGCCGGCGAGGTCGGTGACGACGACGCGCGAGATGCCATCGCGCCCGAACGGCACGTCGAGGTAGTCGCCCCAGGCGTCGAGGCCATTGCCGTAGAGCGCGGCGTCGCCGTCGTCGCCGGAGGTCTGGGGGACGGGGTAGCCCTCGACGATGGCCCCGTCGGGGGTAAAGGCGTAGATGTCGTCGTGGTAGGTGTCGAGCGCGAAGAAGGTGCCGGTCCGCTCGTTGTAGGACAGCCCCTCATATTGCTCGTTGTCCGGCTGCGGCAGCGCCACGACGCGGCCCGTGGGCACCCCGTCGAGGCCGGCCTCGATGAGCACCAGGTCGTAGTCGAAGTAGGTGCTGTTGTCGTAGGTGGTGTTGAGGTACCACAGCGTCCGGGTGTCCTCGTTGTAGGCGAGCCCGCGCGTCCGGGGGCGCGGCCCTGCCTGGGGGTGCCGGAAGGTCTCGGTCTCGATCAGGTTCGGCGTGTAGCGCACCGTCCACCCCTCCCGCGTGTCGGCGGCGTAGACGGTGCCGTCGGGCGTGACCGTGACGTCGCCCGGACTGCCGTACTCGCCGGGGGGATCGAACTCGCCGATGTAGACGATGTCTCCGGGGCCCGCCCGTTCGAGCGGCACCGTCTCCACCTCGGCTCCTCTCGCCGCGCCGGGCGCGTCGGCGCGCAGCCGGCCCAGGACGTTGTCAGCCTCGGCGGAGAGCGCGGGGCCAGCAGCGCGTGCGGCTTCGGCGGCGCGGGCTGGTCCCGTGGGGCGAGCGGAGGCGGGCCGGAGTTCCGGCAGCGCGAGGCCGCCGGGGGTCGCCCGCAGCGTGTAGCGCATCGGGCTTCCGCCCGTGTTCGTCAGCGTGAACGTCCGCGACGCCGTGGTCCCCTGCGCGACCGTCGCCGGGATGGTCTCGCGCGAGACCGACCCCACCGGCGGCGGCGCACCCTCGCCCGCGAGCGGCACCTCCAGCACCGGCGTCCCCGGCGCGTCCGAGGCCAGCGCGAGGGCACCCGTCTGCACGCCCTCCGAGCCGGGCGCGAACGTCACCGTGAGCGTGTCGCTGGCAAAGGGGGCGAGCGTGAAGCCCTCGGCCGGCGCGACCGAGAAGCCGACCCCGCTGACCGAGACGTCCGAGACCACGAGCGCCTCGGTGCCGGGGTTCGTGACCACCACCTCGGCCTCGGCCTCGTTGCCGACGAAGAGGCTCCCGAAGTCGAGCGCCGCCGGACTTGCGGCGATGGCGGCAGCCCCGGAGACCGTGAGCGTCGCCGGGACGTCGACGCGGGGGCGGTCCGGGTCGTTGCTGGTGATCACGAGGTCGCCGGAGTAGGTGCCGTCGAGGAGGCCCTCGGCGCTGAGCGTGAGGGTGACCTCGGCGCTCTCGCCGGGGGCGACGGTGCCGGCGGTGGGCGCGGCCGAGGCGAGGAACGCCGTCGGCGCGGTGATCTGCACGGCGAGGCCGTCGGTCGGCAGCGCGCTTGTGTCGTAGTTGTTGGCCGGGACGGACTGCGCCACCGGCAGGCCGCCGGTCCCGTCTGCGTTCTCGATCCCGACGACGAGGCTGTTGCCCTCCGGCGGCTCGCCCATCTCGAGGTACTGGAAGGTGAGGCCGTGGGCGCGGTCGAGGATGACCTGGAAGGTGTAGGTGCTCCCCTGGGGGTAGCCGAAGTTCGGAATGTCCGTCCACTGCACGACGAACCGGCCGTCGGCGAGCGTAGCGTAGTGGACCTCGCCGCCTTCACTCCGGTTGCCCCAGTACACGCCGATCACGCCATTCGGCGCAAAGGCATTGGGGATCGGCCGCGCTCCGTAATAGGACGAGAACGGCTCGAACGCGAGGAACCCGCCGTGGAAGACGCCCACCTCGTCGTAAGGCTCGCCGTAGAAGAAGAACGTGAAGGGCAGGGGGACGTAGGGGCCGCTCGCGGTGACGTCCAGGAGCGTCCCGGTCTCGGAGATGTCGATCCAGTCGAACGCCGGGCCGCCCGGCTCGTCGGAGTCCGCCCAGCGGTAGCCGAAGCCGTCCGGGCCACCGGCCCCGCGCGCCCCGCTGCCGGTCGAGTCCGAGAACTGCGGGAAGCGGTACAGGAGCGGACCCGCCCCGGTGTTCTCAACCGTCAGCGTCGCCGTGACGGCCTCGCCCACGGCAGCCTCCGCCGCGATGGCCTCGGGGCTGACGACGACCGCCGGGGCCTCGATCCCCTCGCCCGAGAGCGCGACCGTGCGCGTCGGCGTCATCGGGTCGTCCGAGAGGATCGTCAGCGCCTCGGCGAAGCTCCCCGTCGCCGTCGGCGCGAAGCCCACCGTGAGGGTCCGCGTGGTGCCGGGGGCGAGCGTGAACGGGCCGCCCGCGCTCACCCCGAACGGGGCCGGCACGCTGACCTGGCTCACCGTCAGCACCTCGGTGCCGACGTTACCGAGCGTCACGGTCGCCGTCACCGTTTGCCCCGTCACGACCGGCCCGAAGGCGAGCGCCTCCGGCGTCACGGTGATCCCCGCCTCGCCCTCGACGACGAGCGTCGCCGGGATCGAGGCGTGGCGCTGCGCCGGATCATTCGTCCGCAGCTTGAGCACGCCTGGGTAGCTGCCGCCGTTGAGCGGCCCGGCGTCGAAGGCGACCGTCACCGCGGCGGTGCCGCCCGGCGGGACGGTGCCGCTCGCGGGCGTGACGGCCGAGATGAGCGGCAGCCCCGTCGAGATGCGGACGGCCAGCCCGTCCTCGACGTACTCCTCGCGGTAGGCTACCTCGAGCCCTACCGTGCCTGTCGCGTTCTCGACTCCCACCGCCACATGGTCGCGGTATGCAGAGGGTATGTCGAGGTACTGGAAGAGGACCGTCCCGTCCTCGTAAAGAACCGCCTGGAAGGTGTTCGGGTCGAACCGGTCGAGGTAGCTCGGGACGCCGTCCCACGTCACCACGAACCGGCCGTCGGCGAGGTCCTGGTAATAGATCTCGCCGTAGCTGGGGTCGAGGTAGTCCCAGAAGACGGCGATGAGATCGTTGGGGATGTAGGCGGTGGGGATCGGGTCGGAGAAGGAGACGGCCGTGCCCGTGCCAACCTCGCCGAACGAGAGGAAGCCGTTGCCGTTGATGCCGATTTCGGTCTTGGCCTCACCGTAGAACGGGAACGCGAACGGGAGGTCCACGACGGCGTGGTCGCTGCCTGCTGCGAGTGTGACGCGGGTGGCCGTAGCCGAGATGTCGATCCAGTCGAAGGCCGGGCCGTTGGGGTCGTCCGAGTCGCTCCACCAGTGGCCGAAGCCGTCCGGCCCGCCGAGCCGCTGCTGCTCGAAGCCGGGGAACGAGAACGCGAGCGGACCCGCCCCGGTGTTCTCGAGCGTGAGCGCGGTCGTGGCCGTCCCGCCCGCCGTCGTCGTTGCGGTGAGGGCGTCAGGACTCCACGCGAGCGCCGGAGCCTGGATGCCCTCGCCCGAGAGCGGCACGGTGCGCATCGGCGCGTCGGGGTCGTTCGAGGTAAAAGTGAGCGCCCCGCTCGCCGCGCCCGGCGCACCCGGCGCGAACGTTACCGTGCCGGCGGCCTCTTCGCCGGGGCCGAGCGTGAGCGGCGCGGCGAACGTGGTGCCGAAGCCGGCCCCGCTCGCGGCGGCGTCGGTGATCTGAAGCGTGCTCGCGCCGGTGTTGCGCAGCGTCACGAGCGCCCGCTCCGCCTCGCCTACCACTGTAGGCCCGAAGTCAACGGCGGCGGGGGTGACCTCGAGGTGGCTCTCGCCCGTGACGGTGAGCGTGAGCGGGACGTAGAGGTTGGCCTCGTCCGGGTCGTTGCTCTGGATGAGGAGGGTGCTGGCGTAGGTGCCCGCCGTAAGCCCCTCCGCGCTGAAGGTCACGGCCACGTCCTCGGCCGCGCCCGGCGCGAGCGTGCCAGCGGTGGGTGCGGCCGAGGCGAGAAACGGCGGCCGGTGGAAGAAGCGGATGGCGAGCCCCTCGTGCACGTACTGAGACGTTGCGATGTCATGTCCCTCCGTCCCGTCCGCGTTCTCGATCCCGATGCTGAAGGGTAAGACGGGGTCGAGCGCGAGGTACTGGACCTCGATCTCGCCGTCGGGTGAGAGGATCACCTGAATCGTGTTGGGCTCGCCGCTGCCGGGGAAGATCAGGTAGACCCGGTGGTACTGCACGACGAACCGGCCGTCCGGGAGCGTGGCCGCGTAGACGCGCGAGGTCGCGCCGTAGCCGACGAGGTCCCAGAACGCCGCGATCACGGCGTTCGGCGGCGTAGGGTTCGGGAGGGCGTGGGTGTTATGAGGCCGCGTGAGGGGTGTCTCGTCGAAGGTGAGGAACCCGTCTTTGTAGACGCGGACGCTCCCGTAGCTCTCGCCGTAGAACGGGAACGAGAACGGGAGCGCGGCCGTCACGAAGTCGCTGCCGCCGAAGGCGAGCGCCGTCCCCAGCCCGTTGCCCTGCGGCGAGATGTCCTCGGCGTCGAAGACGGGGCCGCCCGGCGCGTCCGAGTCGATCCAGCGGTAGCCGTAGCCGTCGGGCGCGCTCGCCCCGGCCGGCACCGGCGCGGCAAGCTGCGGCAGCGAGAACCCGAGCGGGGCCGCGCCGTCGTTGCGGAGGTTCAGCGTCGCCGTCGCCGTCTCCCCAGCGGGGGCCGTGACCGAGAGCGCTGCCGGGGTGACCGTGAGGTCAGACTGCCCGAGGGCGACGGGCGCGGCGAGCACCGCGAGCATGACGGCAAGGAACGGGGCGACACAGGGACGAGGCGGGCACATGGCGAGGCAGAACAGGCGGGAGAGAAGTGTAAAGCACCAGATAATATACTGTAGAGCCTGTGCGACGCCCGGCAAGCCGTCCTAACAAAACGGTCACATTGCGGACTATCCTCCCTCTGTTACTCCTCTGCGCCGAGCGGCCGCCGGCACGGTGCCGTCAGTGCAGCACGGTCACGCGCTGCGTCTGCGCCACGCCCCCGGCCTCGACACGGACCAGGTAGACCCCGCTCGGGAGCGCTCCGCCGAGCCGCGCCGTGTGCTCGCCGGCCTCGAACGCGCCCTCGGCGAGCACGGCCACCTCGCGCCCGAGCACGTCGTACACGGCGACGCGGACCGCGCCGGGCTCGGGCACAGCGAACGACACCGTCGCCGCGCCGCGCACCGGATTGGGATAGGCGCTCACCGTCATCGCTGCCTGCGAGGCCGGTGCCTCCGCCGAAGCCCACGGCGCACCCTCCGTCACCCAGGCTGCCGCGCCGCCCGCACGCGGCAGGCCCGTCACCGTCACCCTGAACGCCTCGGCGTCCACGGTCTGAGCCGGGAATTGCCCGATCCGCACGGTGTAGGTGTAGTCGCCCCCCGGCGCACTCGTCGGCACCTGCTGCACGTAGCTCCCCGAAAGGGTCTGCCCCGCCGGGAGCGTGCCACGCCGCACCCGCGCCTGAGCGAGCGTCGCCCCGCCGATCTCGGCGGTGAAGAAGAGGTCGCCCGTGACCGCGCTCGCGGCGTTGTTCGTCACGGTGTAGCTCACGGTGACGGAGCCGCCCGGGGGAACCGCCGCCGGGCTCACCGATGCCGTGAGGTCGAACGCCGGGCCGGGGGCCTCGCAGCTCAGCGACGCGCTGCCGAGGTCGTCGAAGGTGTTGGTGGCGAAGCCGACGTAGTGCGCCGCCGGGTCGAAAGCGTCGCTCGGGTCGGCGTCCGCCGTGCAGTCGTCGGCGATGCGGCGGAGCGTGTTGTCTTTCGTCGAGGCCAGCCCGCTGCCCCACTCGTCGCCGGGGTCGAACCCGATTTGCCCGACGGCGTCCACGGCCTCGGTGCCCCGGTAGAGCACCACCGCGTCGTCGCCGTTGAAGAGAGGCTCCGTCGTCGTCTGGTCGGCCTCGGCGAGGATGGCGGGGTCCGAGGTCCCTTCGGCGAGCACGAACACGTCGCCCGGCGCAATCGTCCCGGCGAGGTTCACGACCGTGCCCGCCGAGGTGCTGCCGTTGAAGAATACCTGGAGGCTGTAGCCCGCGAGGCTGACCGCCGCGCCGGTGCCGTTGTAAATCTCGACCGCCTTGTTGAACGACGAGCCCTCGACGTACTCCGAGATCAGCAGGTCGGCCGCCTCGCCGCCCGGCCCGGGGCCGCTGCCGTCGGGCGCGAAGGCGCGGCGGGCGAGCGTCGAGTCGAGCACGAACGGGTTGGGGTTGCCCTGCTGCGAGGCGATGAAGCTGCTCCGGTCGGCCTCGAAGGCGTCGACCGAGTCCTGGGTGTGCCACGCGAGGAGGTCGCCGAGCTGGACGTCGAGGAAGCCCGAGGCGAGGCGCGCCTCCCAGACGGCGTAGACGTAGAAGATCGACCGCGCCGCGTTGCCCTTGTGGTCCTCGCGCGGCTCGAAGCGCCCGAAGTACCCCGCCGGCGGGTTGTCGTCATCGACCTCGCTCCACTCGTCGAGGTTGGCCGTCGGCGTGCTCGACTGCTGCTGGGCGAGGCGAAACCACGTGTCGGTCTGGGCGTCGGGGATGTCCGCGAACGGGCTGTTGCCGCGGGCGCTGTTGACCTCGTCGCGCGTCGGGAAGAGGTTGTGCATGTCGCTCCGCTGCGGCTCGCTCGCCATCCCGAGCGACTGCGGCCACGTGTGCTCGGTGTTGACGCCCTGCGCGAGCGCGCTGCTCGACGGGTCGCCGGAGAGGACGATCGTGAAGCCGGTGTAGACCGCGCGGAGGTTGCCGTTGCGGCCCTGCTCCCAGCCGTAGAGCGCGTCGCGCGCCGGCCCGTAGCCGAGCGTGGCGGTCGGGCTATAGTCCGCGCGGACCGCGTCGAGGAGCGCCTGCCCTTCCAAGCCGGGATAGAGCACCGTCTGCGCCGGGGCAGCGGGACCGAGGACGAGCAGCGCGAGGACGGCGGCGAGGGAGCGGATCGAAACGGAGAGCATCGGCGTGGGGCTACGCGGGAAGGGCTTAGAAGGCGTAAACATACCTTCTCCCCCGCCCGACCTCGCCGACCCCAGGATGAATTGAGCGAAGAGATCGACCTGTCTTGCCGTCCACTCCTGGAGCGCCAAGTTCGGCACCATATGAATTCGTTCGCCGCGCCGCCCCCATAGGGACTCCCTGGCAGTGTCCTCGCTTTGATTGTGAGACGCACAGCACTCGCACCTCGCTCATCTCCTCGCTCACCGAGACACCCCGACGGCAACCACCAACGAGTCAGCAAGCCAACTGCCGCCGCCAAGCCCGGCACCACGGCCAACAAGGTTAAGCGTAAGATGAACAGGGCCGCCCTTTCAACAAGGGCGGCCCCGCTTTTTTTCGCATTAGTCGGTCGGCGCTTATGCCATCTCCAGCGAGGTGTTGAGGAAGTCGCGGAGGACGTAGTTGAGGATGCCGCCGTGGCGATAGTACTCGACCTCGATCGGCGTGTTGAGGGCGCAGGTCACGGTGAAGCTGACCGCCTCGCCATCGCCCTTCGTCACGTTCACCGTCACGTCCTGGCCCGGTGTGAGGTCGTCGGGGACGGGGATCGAGTAGGTCTCGGTCCCGTCGAGGGCGAAGGTCTCCAGCTTCTCGCCCTCCTTGAAGACAAGGGGCAAGACGCCCATGCCGACCAGGTTCGAGCGGTGGATGCGCTCGAAGCTCTCGGCGATGACGGCCTGGACGCCGAGCAGGATCGTCCCCTTCGCGGCCCAGTCGCGGCTGGAGCCCATGCCGTAGTCGTTGCCGGCGACGACGATCAGCGGGGTGCCGCTCTCCTTGTACCGCATTGCGGCGTCGTAGATGAACGTCTGCTCGCCGGTCGGGAAGTAGGTCGTCCAGCCGCCCTCGGTGCCCGGGGCGAGCTGGTTGCGGAGGCGGATGTTGGCGAAGGTCCCGCGCGTCATCACGCGGTCGTTGCCGCGCCGCGAGCCGAACGAGTTGAAGTCCTTCGGCTCGACGCCGCGCTCCTGGAGGTACAGCCCGGCGGGCTCGTTCGGCGGGATCGCGCCGGCGGGCGAGATGTGGTCGGTCGTGGTCGAGTCGCCGACCTTGGCGAGGAGCCGGGCGCCTTCGATGGGCTGGATCGCCGGGACGGTGGGCGTCACGTCGAGGAAGAACGGCGGCTCCTGGATGTAGGTGCTCGCCTCGCTCCACTCGTAGAGCGAGCCGCCGGAGACCGGCATCGCGTTCCACTTCGGGTTCGAGTCCTCGATGTTCTCGTACATCTCGGCGAACTGCGAGGGCTTGACGTGGGCGTTGATCGCGTCGAGGATTTCCTGGGCGCTCGGCCAGAGGTCGCGCATGTAGACGTCGCGGCCGTCGCGGTCCTGCCCGACGGGGTCGCTCTGGAGGTCGATGTCGACGGTGCCGGCGAGGGCATAGGCGACGACGAGCGGCGGCGAGGCGAGGTAGTTGGCCTTGACGAGGGCGTGGATGCGGCCCTCGAAGTTGCGGTTGCCGGACAGCACGCCGGCCACGACGAGGTTGCCGCCGGTGACGGCCTCGGCCACCGGCACGGGGAGCGGGCCGGAGTTGCCGATGCAGGTCGTGCAGCCGTAGCCGACGAGCGAGAAGCCGAGCTGGTCGAGGTCGTCCTGAAGGCCGGCGGCGGCGAGGTACTCGGTCACGACGCGGGAGCCGGGGGCGAGGCTGGTCTTGACGTAGGGCGGGACCTTCATCCCCCTCGCCACGGCGTTGCGGGCGAGGAGGCCGGCGGCGAGCATCACGCTCGGGTTCGAGGTGTTGGTGCAGCTCGTGATCGCGGCGATGACGACGTCGCCGTGGCGCATCGTGAGCTCGTTGCCCTCGTCGTCCGAATACTCCGCCGTGTTGCCGAGGGCGTCCTCCTTGAGCCCGAAGCCCTGCGGCGAGGCCGGGCGCTGGAGCGCGGCGTGGAACTCGGGCTTGATCTGTCCCAGCGTCAGCCGGTCCTGCGGGCGCTTCGGGCCGGAGAGCGATGGCTCGACGTCGCCGAGGTCGAGCGTCAAGGTGTCCTTGAACTGCGGGTCGGGCGTGTCGTCGGTGCGGAAGAGGCCCTGCGCCTTCGTGTAGCGCTCGACGCGCTCGACCGTCTCCTCGCTCCGGTTCGTGCGGCGGAGGTAGTCGAGGGTCTCCCAGTCGACCGGGAAGAAGCCCATCGTCGCGCCGTACTCCGGGGCCATGTTGGCGATCGTCGCGCGGTCGGGCAGCGTCATCGCCGAGAGGCCGGTGCCGAAGAACTCGACGAACTTGCCAACGACGCCGTGCCGGCGGAGCATCTGGGTGACGGTCAGCGTGAGGTCGGTCGCGGTGACGCCTTCTTTGAGCCGGCCGGTCAGCTTGAAGCCGACGACCTCGGGCATGAGCATGAAGATCGGCTGGCCGAGCATCGCGGCCTCGGCCTCGATCCCGCCGACGCCCCAGCCGAGGACGCCGAGGCCGTTGATCATCGTGGTGTGGCTGTCGGTCCCGACGAGCGTGTCGGGGTAGGCCAGCGGGAGGCCCTCGTCGGTCTCGGTCGTGAGGACGCCCTGGGCGAGGTACTCGAGGTTGACCTGGTGGCAGATGCCGCGCTCGGGCGGGACGACGCTGAAGTTCTCGAACGCGTCGGCCCCCCAGCGCAGGAACTCGTAGCGCTCGCGGTTGCGCTCGTACTCGATCTGGGCGTTGATCTGGAACGCCTGCGGGAGCGCGAAGGCGTCAACCTGGACGCTGTGGTCGATGACCAGGTTGACCGGGACGCGGGGGTTGATCGCCTCGGGGTCGCCGCCCTGGCGGGCCATCGCGCTGCGGAGCGCGGCGAGGTCCACGACGGCGGGGACGCCGGTGAAGTCCTGGAGCAGCACCCGGCCGGGGTTGTACGGAATCTCGGTCTGCGCCGGGTTGGCCGGGTCGTAGCCCGCGAGCGTCTTGACGTCGTCCTCGGTGATGAGCCGCCCGTCGAGCCCGCGGAGTGCGCCTTCGAGCAGGATCTTGATCGAGAACGGCAGCCGGTCGAAGTGGGGGCTGAGGTCGCGGACGGCGTCGAGCCGGTAGTAGTAGGCCGAGCCGTGGCCGGTGTCGAAGGTGTCGCGTGCGCCGAAGGGATCGTTGTTCATCGGGAGAGGGGCTGGGAGTCGCGGGGCGAGAGGGCGTGTTACACGCGCGCCGGGGGCGGTTTGTTTGTCAAGACGCAGCGCAGCGAAAGATAGGCCGGACGCTGATAGAGGCGTATCCTCACGGGATCGTCGGTCTCCTCCCCACGCTCATCCGTTACCCCTCATGCCCGAGTCCCGTCAGGAAGTCAACCGCAAGGCCACGACCGTTTTCGTCATCGCCACGGTCGTGGTGATCGTCGCGCTTCTGGCCGTGTTCGTGTTCTGAGTCCTCAGCGCGCGTTCAACCTGTTTCTGCCGCGACGTGCCGCGCGAAGAGGCGGTCGAGCGAGAGGCCGGAAGTTGGCGATGAGCTGCCGTTTATCTTAAAATTAGCGTCCTCACAACCGTCCCCCCCTCCCTATCGCGCTATGACCTACGCCACCTCCCTCGCCGCGCGCCTGCTCGGCCTCGCGCTGCTTTTGCTCGCGGCCCCTTTCGCCGCCGCCCAGGCCCCTACCCTCTCCGCCACCATCGAGCCGCCCGAGCCCGGCATCGACCGGCTCGACTTCGGGAGCACCATCGAGCCGCTCGGCGACGTCAACGGCGACGATGCCGAGGACTTCGCCGTCGGCGGGGCGCTGGCCGAGAAGGACGGGCGGATCGAAGTCGGCCGCGTCTACATCGTGGACGGCGCGACGAAGGTGCCCCTCGACACGCTCGAGTCCCCGGTCCCGACCGAGCAAGGCTCCTTCGGCGATGTCATTGTTAACCTCGGCGACCTCGACGGCGACGCCGTGGCCGACTTCGTGGTGACGGCGCAGGGCGACAGCCTCGACGCCGACACCAACTCCGGCGCGGCCTACGTCTACAGCGGGGCCACGGGGGCCATGCTCTACACCCTCCACTCGCCGGAGCCTACGGCGTTCGGGAGCTTCGGAAGCGCTGCCAGCCGGGCCGGCGACCTCACCGGCGACGGCCGCCAGGAGATCTTGGTCGGCGCGCTCGGCGAGCGCGAGCAGGGCTTCGGCAGTGGACAAGTCCACGTCTTCGACGGGGCCAGCGGCTCGTTCATCCGGACCATCCTCCCGACCGACGCCCTCGGCCAGGGCGACGTCTTCGAGTTCTTCGGCCGCACCGTCGCCGTCCTCGACGACCTCACCGGCGACGGCGTCCGCGACCACGCCGTCTTCACCCGCTTCGCCAGCGGCGGCGACGGCCGGGTGGACTTCTTCAGCGGGGCCGACGGCGCGCCCTTCGACTTCCTCACGGAGACCTTCGCGATGGGCTTCCCCGGCCTCGACGACTTCGGCGAGGTCATCTTCCAGATGCCCGACCTCACCGGCGACGGCACCGACGAGATCCTCATCTCGGCACCGGGGGCCGAGCGGCCCTCGCCGTTCCCGAACCCGTTCCTCGGCGGGCGCGGCGTGGTCAGCCTCTACGACGGCGCGACGCGCGACCTCATCCGGCAGTACCGCGCCGACTTCGACCCGGCGGGCGAGCCGCAGGGGCTCGGGGCCACCGTCGCGCTCGGCGGAGACCTCGACGGCGACGGCGTGCGCGACCTCTACCTCGGGGCCCCCGGCTCCGACGTGCCCGGCCTCCCGTTCTCCCAACCCAACGCCGGGGCGGTCTTCGTCTTTAGCACCCTCACCGGCAGCGTGCTCACCCGCGTGGACTCCCCGAACCCCGCTTTCATCGGCGTCTTCGCCCTCGGCATGGCGCTCGCCGACACCGACGGCGACGCCGTCCGGGAGCTCCTCGTCGGGGCCCCCGGCGAGAACGGCCGCGACGGGCGGCTCTACGTCTACGAGCAGAACCTCACCACCGCCGTCGTAACGATCGACGTCGAGCCGACCTCCTCCGACCCGATTGTGGTCCCCGCCGAAGGCGGCAGCTTCGCCTTCGCCGCGACGCTCACGAACGCCACCTCGGAGACGCAGACGGTCCAGGCGTGGACCGAGGCGACGTTCCCCGACGGCTCCATCAAGCAGCCCAACGGCAACGACCTGCTCGGCCCGGTTACGGTGACCCTCGCGCCGGGGCAGACGCTCACCCGCCAGCTCGTCCAAGAGGTGCCCGCCGGCATCCCGGCCGGGAGCTATACCTACACCGCGCTCATCGGGGCCTTCCCCGACGCGCCGGTTGCCAGCGACGGCTTCCCCGCCGTGAAGCTGCCGCCGACCGGCACGCGGACCGCGCCGGCCGTCACCGCGTGGCGCGTCCTCGACGCCGAGTCCGGCTCGCCCGTCGAGGCCGGAGCGCGCTGGGGCGCGAACACGCCGGAGGCTCCGGCCGCTGCCTCATCGGCGACGCCCGAGGCCTTCGCCCTCGCGGCGGCCTATCCGAACCCGTTCCTCGCCAGGACGGCGATTGGCTACGACCTCCCGGGAGCCGCCCAGGTGGAACTGGCAGTCTACGACGTGACCGGCCGCCGCGTGGCGACGCTCGTGGACGAGCCGCAGGCCGCGGGCCGCTACGAGGCCGCGTGGAACGCAGCAGGTCTCCCGAGCGGGGTCTACCTCGTCCGACTGAGCACGAGCGGCGGAGACTCCGCGACGCAGCGGATCACCCTCCTTCGGTAGCGGCACACGCTCAGCCGTCGCTCCGCGCTCGCGCCGCCCTCCCGCTGCGCGAGCGCGGCTGCCTTCGACCCTCCCTCCTCTCTCTCGCGCCCCCGCCCTCGTGGTGCGTCCCCTCTTGCTGCTGCTGATCTCGGCCCTGTGCGCCGCCTGCGCGGGGTCCTCTCGCCCCGCCGCCGAAGCCACCCTCTCCGGCGAGATGGATCCGAAGCCGACGGGCGAGACGGCCGTCTTCGAGTGCGCCGACGGGGACAGCGACGTCGAGTTCACGGTCCGCACCGGGCCGGGCGAGGTCGCCCTCTGGCTCCCCGAGCGGTTCCAAGGCCGGTCCGGCGGGACCTACCTCGTGCTCGGCCAGGTCCGCGCCGCCAGCGGGGCGAAGTACGAGGGCGGCGGCGTTACGGTGTGGACGAAAGGCGACGCGGCCCTTCTCGAAGTGGACGGGCAGACGTTTACCGGCTGCCGGGAGAACCCCCAGCGCTCGGTGTGGGAGGACGCGGAGCGCAGCGGCGTGGACTTCCGCGCCGTCGGGCAGGAGCCGGGCTGGCACCTCGATATCTGTGAGGGCGAGCGCATCCGGTTCGTGTACGCCTACGGCGAGCGCGAGGCTACGACGCCCGCGCCTGCGCCGACGGTGGCCGACGGGCGGACCGTCTACCGCGCCGAGTCCGAAGCGCACACCCTCATCGTAACAATCACCGGCGAGCCGTGCTCCGACGTGATGAGCGGCGAGCGCTTCGAGCACGCAGTAACGGTCGAGCTCGACGGCGAGCCGTATCGGGGCTGCGGGCGGTCGCTACCCTGACGGTTCCCCGAGCCCGAGGTGGGGTCGGTCCAGGCCGGGGGCGAGCAACGTAGTCGGCTCTCTTGCCGCGCTCCTACCGCTCCTCGTGCTTCGCAACGTGCTGCGCGAAGAGTTCGTCGAGCGTAGCCGCCGGGTCTAGGGTGCGCCCCGTGTGGACGGGCGAGGTTTGGAGCGCGGCGCTGCGCGGGGCCGTGAGCCAATGGAACCGCTCGCTCGGCGGGTAGAGGCCCACCGGCCCGCCCGCCACGCCGCCCTCAGCCACGCGCTCGTAGGCGGCGAGGTAGCGGTCCAGCAACGCCGGGTCGAGGCCGGGGCAGCGGGCCGCGAGCCACGCCGGGTCGCGGCGGAGTCTAGCAGCGAGGAAGCCCGCCGTCCGGGCGTGGAGCACCACGCCCGCCGTCACAAAATCTCCCCGGAGCGGGCACGGCACGACGCGCACCGTGGCATAGTCGTAATCGTGCAGCCGGGGTTCGGTCGGCGCGCTCATCGGCGGTACGGCAGCGGTGCGGGGGTCTCGGACTGGACCGCCCGGCGCGCCTGCTCGGCGGCCTCAGCGAATGCGCGGGGAGCCGCGAGGCGGGTGCGGAAGTAGTCGAGGTACGCCTGCCGGTTCGCCTCGGCGGTCTCGAACGGCGGCGTGCGGCTGGGTGGGGCGTCCATCAAGAGGTCGTCCGGCACGGCGGCCAGCACCTCGCGGAGTGCGTCCTCGGTGAGACGCGGAGCGAGACGGGCGTCGGCGTCGGCGAGGCTCGCGGCGCGGGGCAGCAGGACGTGGTCCCGGACCGGAGCAAAGGGCGCGCGGGCGCGGGCTTCGCCCACGCTCGGCCAGTCGTGGTGGAAGTAGAGCGCCGCGCCGTGGTCGATCAGCCACACCTCGCCCTGCCACACCAAGAGGTTCGGGTTGCGCGCCGTCCGGTCGATGTTGGTCGTGAGCGCGTCGAGCCAAACGATATCGGCCGCTCGCTCCGGCGCAATCAGGTCGGCAGCGGCGACGGGATCGTAGGTGAACGCCCCGTCGAGGTAGCGCAGCCCGACGTTCGCGCCCCGGCTCCCACCGAGGATGTCTTGAATCTCCGGGTCCGGCTCGGTCCGCCCGAAGCCGTCGCTGAGCGTGACGACCGCGAGCTCCGGCACCGGCAGCCCGAGCCGCCCCGCGAGCTGCCCGGCGATCAGCTCGGCAATCAGCGCCCGCGCGCCCTGCCCCGCCCCGCGAAATTTGACGACGAAGAGGTCGCCCCCGTCGGTTTCGACGATCGCCGGGAGCGAGCCGCCCTCGCGGAGCGGCACGGCGTAGCGGGCGGCGGTGTGAACGGGAAGCGGCATGGCGACTTGTAGCACTCGCCGAGCGAGGCGTTCCGGTAGCACGCGCACCCGGCGTACTTTGAGGCATGGAAACGACTATCCATACAAAGAGCGATTTGCTTGAACGCCTTTGGGAGCAGCGGGACGAGATCACCCGCCTCGGCGTGGCACGTCTCGGCGTGTTCGGGTCGTTTGCGCGAGACGAGCCGACACCGGACAGCGATGTAGATCTCCTCGTCGAGTTCGCGTCAGGGCAGGCCACATTCGACCAATTTATGACGCTCGCTCACCTGCTCGAAGACACGTTGCAACGCCGCGTCGAACTCGTGAGGCCAGAGTCGCTCAGTCCCTACATCGGCCCGCACATTCTACGCGAAGTCGAGTACGTGGTATGAAATTGCCGAACGCAGACGAAGCGTTCGTCCCGCGCGAAAAGCTGACGGACTATCTCCTCGCTCTCGCGCATCCGGTTGGTGGTCCAAAAGCATCGTTCTTCCGGGCACACGGTTTCGGCGAACCCAACCTCGCCGAGTTGGAAACCGGCCTGCTGACCATCGCCCGCGCTGTGAGAGTTGAATCGAAGCAAGGCCCGCATGGAACGAAGTACGTTGCGGACGGTGACCTGCCTACTCCTCGCGGAACAGTCGTTCGGATACGGACGGTGTGGATCGTGGAGCCAACGCAGCCCCACCCGCGTTTCATCACAGCGTATCCGCTCTAACGAAAAAACCTGCTTTCGCAGGAACGCAACCAACATGCTATGCACGAACACGACACCATAGTGCTGACCCGCGACCTTCCCGAGCCTGGCCTCCGGCGAGGTGATGTGGGTGCCATCGTTCACGTCTACGCCGATGGCGAGGCCATAGAGGTTGAATTCGTGACCGGCTCCGGCGCGACGGTCGCGGTGGAGACACTTTCGGCAGTTGATGTGCGCCCGCTCGGGCGGGAAGAGATTCTGCACGCCCGCGAGCTTGTCGCCTAGCCTGTGCTGACGCGCCGCGCTGCTCTCCTGCTCGCCCTTCCGGTGGCGCTCGTGCTCGTCGGCTACGTGCTGTGGCCTGCGCTGCAAACCTTCGTCCTCGGCATCGGTCACCTCGGCGAGTTCTTTGGCGGGTGGCGCTCGGCGAACGTGCGGGCGCTCGTCAACTCGGTCGGGATTTCGCTGGCGACGGTGGCGGGGGCGAGCGTGGTCGGGACGGGGCTGGCGTGGGGGCTGTGGCGCTACGGGCTTCCGCTGCGGCGAGCCTTGCAGGCAGCGGCAGCGCTGCCGCTCGCGCTGCCGCCGCTCGTCGGGGTGCTGGCGTTCCTGTTTCTCTACGGCGAGACGGGCATCCTGCCGCGGGCGATCCGCGATCTGTTCGGGATGGCCGAGGTGCCGTTCGCGTTCAGCGGGCTGTGGGCGGTGTGGCTGGTTCACGTCTACGCGTTCTACGTCTATTTCTTCCTCTTCGCCACGGCTGCGCTCCGCGACCTGGACGCGAGCCTGCTCGAAGCGTCGGCGGACCTCGGGGCAAGCGGCCCGCGGGCCTTCCGGCGCGTCGTGCTCCCGCTCCTCAGGCCCGCGCTCGTCGGGGCGTCGCTGTTGGTGTTCATGCTGTCGATGGCGAGCTTCACGGCGCCCCTCTTGTTCGCCGGGACCGAGCCGTTTCTGACGGTGCAGATCTACAACCTCAAGCTCAACGGCGACCTCGCCCTCTCCGCCGCCGTATCGACGGTCCTCACGGCAATCTGCCTCGCGTTTCTTTTTCTGCTGGAAGCCCGACCGGGGCGCAACCTCCTGGGTGCGTCGAAGGGTACGGCGCGGCCCGTCGAGCCGGTCGGCGGACCGGCGATGTGGGTCGCCGGCCTCGGCGTTGGGCTCGTCCTGTTGTTCGTCGTGCTCCCTATTTTGACAGTCGGGCTGATCTCGTTTGCGGACGCTTCGAGCTGGACGGTCGAGATTCTGCCGCAGCGGTGGACGCTGGGCAACTACGCGGCGCTCTTCGCCGACCCCAAGTTCTTCGACCCGATCGCGAACAGCCTCACGATGGCCCTCGCGGCGACGGCGGCGAACGTCGTCTTCGGCGTGGCGGCGGCCCTCGTGATTGCGAGCCCCGTGCCGGGGCGGTGGGCGATCCGGACGCTCGCCGTCCTCCCGTTTGCGATTCCGGGGACGGTGATTGCGCTGAACCTCATCGTGACGTTCTCGCAGCCGTCGCCGCTCTCGGGCGGGGCCGTCCTCGTCGGGACGTTCTGGATTTTGCCGCTGGCGTACTTCATCCGCCACATCCCCCTCGTGGTGCGCGCGACGAGCGCCGCGCTCGAGGGCTTCGACGAGCGCCTGACCGAGGCGTCGGCCGACCTCGGGGCGGGGACGTGGACGACGTTCCGGCGCGTGGTGTGGCCGGCGATCCTGCCCGGCGTGGCGGCGGGCACGCTGCTGACGTTCGTCGCGGCGCTCGGCGAGTTCGTCTCGTCGATCATGCTCTACGTCTACGGGAACCGCCCGATCTCGGTCGAGATTCTGGCGCAGCTCCGGCTCTACGAGTTCGGCGCGGCGGCGGCCTACAGCGTCCTCCTGATGGGCCTCGTCGGGCTGTCGACGCTCGCGCTCCGGCTCGTCAGCCCGCGCTCGGGGTAGAAACCGGCAGCACCCAAAACGAAGGCGGGGCTGCCGCGTAGCAAGCGCGCGCGCCCCCCACCACGACCGCCCCATGAAGCTTACCGTCCTCGGAGCCGGCCCCATCGGCTCGGCGATTGCCTGCGACCTGGTGCTCCGCGAGGAGGTGACGCACGTCCAGGTGTGCGACGCGCGGAGCGGGACCCTGCGCCTCCTCAAGGAGCGCCTCCAGAGCCCGAAGCTGCGCACGGTGCGCGTCGACGTGCGCGACGAGCGGGCCCTCGCCCCGGTGCTCGCCGGCAGCGTGTGCGTCGTCGGCAGCGGCAACGCCTCGCTCAACCCGAAGCTCGCGGCGCTCGCGCTGGGCGTCGGCGCGCACTTCTGCGACCTCGGCGGCGACGAGGCGGCGGTGCAGCAGGCGTTCGCCCTCCACGACGCGGCGGCGAAGCGCTCGCGCTGGGTCGTCCCGAACTGCGGCCTCGCGCCGGGCCTGGTCAACGTCCTGGTGCTCTACGGGCTGGACCGCTTCCCCGCCGAGGCCGTCACGATGCGCGTCGGCAACATCCCGGTCGAGGCCGAGCCGCCGCTGTTCCACCGGCTGGGCTACGGCGCGGAGCGGCTCGTGATGAGCTACACCGCGCCGGTCGCCGTCATCCGCGAGGGCGCGCTGCAGACCGCTGAGCCCCTCACCGGGCTCGAGGCGGTCTCGTTCCCCGAGCCCTTCGGCGATCTCGAGGCGTTCTACACGGCGGGCAAGCTCTCGACGCTGCCGCTCGACCTCCAGGGCCGGGTCCGGCGGCTGGACTACAAGACGCTCCGGCACCCCGGCCACGCCGCGGCGATGCGCGCGGTCCTCGCGCTCGGCTTCGGCGAGGACCGGTTCGTCGACGTGCAGACCCACCTGACGTACCGGGACCTGCTGACGCGCCGCCTGCGCAAGCAGATCGGCGGCACGCCGCACGACGCCGTGCTCGTCCGCATCCGCCTCGACGGGACCCTAGACGGCGAGCGCCGGTCGCTGACGTTCGAGCTCGTCGACCGCTACGACGAGGCGACGGGCTTCACCGCGATGCAGCGCTCGACAGGCTTCCCCGCTGCCGCGGTCGCCACGCTCCTGGCGACAGGTGCGGTCCCCGGCGGCGGCGCGGCCCCGCCCGAGCGCATCATCCCCCCCGCCCCGTTCTTCGCCGACCTCGCCGCGCACGGCTTGGCGATCACGGAGCAGTGGGGCGACGAATCGCCCGAGCCGGTGGCTCGGTCGGCAGCGTTCGAGGTGTAGACGCCGAGACAAAACCATAACCCCGGTGATCCCGACTGCCGGAGCTTAGGGACCACCGGGGGTTGGAGACGGGCAAGCTTACGCTTTCCCTTTTCCCTTCATCGTAGCAGCGTCAGCCGCCCCGTCTCCTGGTGAGCCCCCGCGTCGAGACGCCAGAGATAGATGCCCGAGGGCAGCTCCGCGGCATCGAACGTCGCTTGGTGCCGACCCGCCTCTTGCGGCCCATCGATGAGCACCGCGACTTCGCGCCCGAGCAAGTCGAAGACGGCGAGCCTGACCTCAGCAGCCGTGTCGAGCGAGAAGGCGATCTCTGTCCGGCTGCGGAACGGGTTCGGGTATGCCTGCACAGGCTCTTCCCCGGCGTTGGCTGCAAGCGCGGCACCATCAGCGGGCTGCACCTGCCACGGCGGGGCCTCCGTCACGCTCCAGGTAGGAACGTCGTCGCCGAGCGCTAGCCCCGGGCCCACGGTAACGGTGAACGTCTCGGAGTCCACAGCCACCCCGAACGCGCGCCCGATGCTGAAGGTGAGTTCGTGCTGTCCCACTGGAGCAGGGGTCGGCACGCTTAGCGTCGTAGTGCCTGAAACAGCCTGGCCATCGGGGAGTGTGCCGGAGCGGACGACGCCCTGCGCTACGGCGTTGCCGCTGCGGCGGGCGACAAAGAAGAGGTCGCCGGTAGCGGCAACGCCTGACGTATTAGTGATGGTGTATGCGAAAGGAAGCGAACCGCCAGGGGTGACTGTGAGCGAACCTGCCGGTGTCACCATGAGGTCAATGGAAGGTGGGTTCACCTTCCTTCGGTAGACGACTTTTGCGTGCTCTACGACCTCCAGTTTTGCGTTTACCTCAGGGAGGTCCGCCGGAGCGGTATTAGCCCGCACTGAAGCAATTACCGCATCCGCACCAGCATCGAACTCATCTGGAGTAAGAAGCGAATCGTTTAGCGTCAAGAACTGATCGGTAGACAGATCAGGGTTGATCTGAGTGAGGTAATAATCGAAATCAGGTAATTCATGTAGATTGAGAGACAGTAAAGCCTTGAACACATAATCAATCGCCTCAGTGCTCAGACTATCCACTACACCGATAACTTCGTCAACGTTTATGTGTCCATCTCCGTTGATGTCATCCATTCCAAAGTATGGTCCATATCCCAAGTCTCCGTATGGGCTGCCTCCTGTTTGACTAGAACCGTGCCTAGAAAAGAGATTCCTTATTCCTGATGCTGGTCTTGGAAAACCGGCTTCGGAAACCGGAGGTGGTCCGCCTACCCTATAGGAGTTACATAAGTAAGCAAAGGGAGGAGAAGAAAAGGGGCAAGGAGTACACAATGTAGGCCAAGGACAGTTAGCGACAGCGAAATTTGTAGTCGTTACGTACTCAGTGAAGTGGTCATTGGTAACTTTATATTCCATGTAAAAGTGTCCAGTTGGTAACAACTGGGTTAATACTAACGGGAATGTGATACTAAATATATTTATAGGATCTAGGTCAGGAAGCACAGATGTACTGAGTGTGGCCCCTGTAAAATATTCCTTAACTGAAATTACCGCATATTTAAAGGGAGTATTTACCTCTGCTAGTGTGGGCATTAAATATGGAGCATACCCATATACAGTCATACCTTCGTAAGGCCAGTAGGAAAAAGCAATTGGAGGTTCGAACGTATTATTAGGAGTGGGGACGATGAAATCATCAAGTTGTTGGGCTTGTACAGGAAAAACGAAGAAGCACCAGCCGACGACGAGGTAGGCAGCAGTCTTGATGGGACGCAAGAGGGTGTTCATGGCAGTGGAGTGGTTAGGGTGATTGAGTCGCGGCTTGACTAATGGAAAGACTGATTGGTTTTGTGAGGGGGTTAGGGGTTCAGGCCAAACTGCAGGACACGGTGGATGGCTCGCTTTGTAGGTCACTAAAGATGGAACCAGCAGATGCTGATACCTGCCATGTCCCCACAAGAAGATAAGAAAGAGCGTGTTCAACCTGCCTCTAAGCGGGACCGGCAGTTGGGTCGAGGTCCTCATTGTCCTAGCCATAGCTGTCGTCGGCCTCATCTACAGATATCAGGTGTCTGGTTTTCGCCTTCGCCGTTGGTTCGCGAAGCGCTCGGGTGTGGAGCATCGGACGAAGGATTTGCTCCGCAAGTACGAATCGCAGAAGCGCGAGGGCCGTATGAGCACCAACTCCGCTGACGCAGATCTAGAGGCGAGGCTGAATGACGCCCTGATGGTTCGGGGTAATAGCCCCGGCTTGGGAGAGGCGGAGGGGTTCGAGGACGAGATGTACCTACCCGACATCGAGTGGCCCTCGCCCCGGCAGGGAAGAGAAACTGGATACTCATCTTCGGTTTAGCCTGTGTGTTAGCATAGAGGCGAAGCGCCAAGACTGAGAGGATGGAGGGGCCGGCGGAGTGGTTCCGTCGGCCCCCTCTGGTTGTTTCTACTTCAGCAGCGTGAGCCGACCGTTCTGCACCCGGCTGCCGGCGTCGAGCCGCCAGAGGTACACGCCGCTCGGCAGCCGCGATGCGTCGAACGCTACCGAGTGAACACCGGCGTCGAGTGTCTCATCGGCGAGCATGGCGATCTCGCGCCCGAGTGCGTCATAGACGACGAGCCAGACCTCGGTGCTCTGATCGAGCGTGAAGGAGATCCGCGTCTGGCTCACGAACGGATTCGGATACGTCTTTACCTTAGTCGGTGTCGACGTCCCATCGCCAGCCGTGGATGCCGCAGCCTCACCCATTGTGCCTTCCACCACCGACCAGCCATTGCTAGCGTCAGCGAGGTACGCCGTCCGGGCTGCGAGGAAGACAGTCTTGTCGCCAGTCTCCTCCGTTTCGAACCGGAGCGCTCGAAGAGCCGCGAGGGCTTCCGCCAGCCGAACCGAGGTGCCTTCGACGACGACGCTGAATACCTCGCTGTCCACGATCCTTGACGAGTCTCGTGCGACGATCGCGTAGACGTAGGTGTCAGGCAGGGCGCTCACCGGGACCTGCTGCACGAATGTGCCGGTGAAGGACTCCCCGCTCTGGAGCGTGCCTGAGACGATCTGCTCGTTCAGCAGCGCGCCGCCCATGCCGTCAGGCTTCACGACGGCCCGGACGCCACCCGAGACTGGGGCAGGCGTGTTGTTCGTTGCGGTGTACTGAAACCGGACGTGGCCGCCGGGCGAGACTACGAGCGGGCTCAGCGGCACGACCGAGAGGTCGTAGCCCACGGCGGGCATGGCGTCGTCAACACCCGTGATGCGGATGTCATAGTCGGCGCTCCCGGAGCCGAACGTCTCCCGGTTCCACGAGGTCAGCACGGCGTCGCCCTCGTCGGGGTCGGGCGTGCCGGAGCCGTCGGGGAAGATCTCAGCCATCTCGGCGTTCTCGGGGTCGTTGCTCCACGCCGTGATGCAGAGGTAGTAGTCCCCGGCCGTACCGCCGCCGGCGTCGAAAGCGCTCGGGCTGATGAACGAGAGCGTGCCCATGCCGCCGTCGTCGTCGCCGTAGATCCCGTTGCGGTCCTCGTCGAATAGGAAGAGCTGGCTGTCGCCATCGAAGGCGACGACCTCGGCCGAGAAGTTGTCTGGGTCGGTGACGGTGAAGAAGTAGCAGTCCTCGTCGAGTCGGACGTCGAGGAGGGTGCCGGTGATCTGGTCTACGGCCAGTCCCTGCGCGTTCTGCGCCGGCTGGCTGACGATGTTGCCCGCGTCACCGACCTCCGCGACCACGTTCCCGCCGGGACCACCGGCCGTCCACACCTTCGTTACAATGTTGGAGGTGATGATGCTGGTGCCGTCGTCCCATGAAGCCCGGATCCGGTCAGTCCCTTCTCCTCCATCACCGACGTAGGTGAATGAGGCGTTCCCGTTGCCGTCTGTCACGTCACCTCCTGTGTCCCCCACATTCGGACCGGAGAGGACCTCAAACAGGATGGTCTCACCGGCGAGGGCCATGCTGTCCTGATCCACGAGCGAGGCCGTGACGGTGTGCGGCGTGCCGACGGGGTTGGAGGCACTGTCCGGCGACAGCGTGAGTTGACCCATGATCTGCGTGTTCTCGTCACCACCGATGATGAGCGCCCTGCCTGTGCTCACCTGGAAGGCCAACACGTCCAGCCCGAAGAACCCGGCCGGCCCGTCGAATGAGGTGTGGAAGGGCTCGACGGCCGTCGCGGAAGGGCGCAGAATCATCATACCGATGGGGGTGAGAGCAGAACCGGTTCCTGCTCCGAGGTTTGACGTCATCAGCCCGCCCAAGGGGAACCAGCCGTAGCCGCCCGACACGTTCTGCGAAAACGCGGCGAGGCCACCGCCTTCGTTGACAAAAGTCTGAATATCTGCAGACCGCGTGTTCACGGAGGCTACCTCCGCTGGCGTCATGCCCCCAGTGACCTCGTTATTGGTGGTCGGCATGTAGATCGCATCGAAGGGATCGAAGTCAACGGTTTCGATAGCGGTCCCCTGGACCTGCATGACGGTGTAGCCCAGGGGAGCTACGATAGCCTGGAGCTCGGTCCCGAGGGTGGTCGAGCCGCCGAGCATGAGGATCATGGACGGCGACGCGCTCCGCGTAGAGCGCGAGACGACAAACTCGAGGATGTCGAACTGCATCTCGTCGCCGGGCGTGCCATGATCCTCAGGGTCGTGCCCGGAGAGGATAATGGGTCCTGCTGAAGCACTCGGTGCGACGGCGGAAAGCGCAACGGTAAGCAGAAGTAAGGGGAGCAGCGCCGCGGCGAGAAGGAGCGCAAACCGGAGGGCGGCGCGCCCGACGGCGCGCGGCGAGGGGTAGAGCGGGGTGTAGGTCATGGCGGTAACCGGGGTGTGAGGTGAAAAGGCCGCCGGGCCGGAGCCCGGCGCGAAGCCATAAAGGCGGCCTCTACCCTCTACCTCGTAAAACCCCGGCGCGCCACGCCATCCCCGGCGAAGTTTTTTGGACCCCCCGCTTCTCGCACCATCACTCGGCTTCGCCTCAGCTCAGGGCGCGAGAAGCTGTCCCCCTTGGCAAGGGGGACAGCCGCGCGTAGCTGGGAGCAGAGCGACCGCAAGCGCGGCGGGGGGTCACCGGTAGCGCGCCGCCTGCTCGGGCTTGCCCCACGCCGTGTAGAGCGCTGCGAGCGCTTCCCGAGCATCGTCGTGGAGGTCCTGAATTACAGCGGAGCCTCCGTTCCGAAGGACGCCGTGGGCCGTTTGCAGATGCGGCTCGGCCTCACCGTAGCGCCCGAGCGCGGTGAGGCTCTTGCCGAGAAACAAGTGCGCCTGGGCGGCGGCGGGAGCCTCCTCCCCCATCGTCTCCTCGATGACGGGGAGAGCCTGCCGGAGCAAAGGCACCGCTTCCTCGAACCGGTCCAGGTCCATCAGCCGGAACGCCAGATCGCGCCGACTGAAGGCTATGTAGAGGTGGTCGGGGTCGAGGAGGCGCTGGCGCATCGCTAGCGCATCGCGCTCCAGCGACTCCGCCTCGGCGTAGGCCTCCCGGTCTGCCAGCACGCCGGCGAGTCCGCTCAGGCTCGTCGCTACCTCGGGGTGCTCGTCGCCGAACAGGGTTCTGCGCATTGCCAGGGCCTCGCGGTAAAGCTGCTCGGCCTCGGCGTAGCGTTCCCGGTGCGCCAGGACCCCAGCGAGGTTGTGCAAGCTGACCGCCACGCCGGGGTGCGTATCGCCGAGCAGGCCGCGCCACATCGTCAGGGCGTCGCGCGCGAGGGGTTCGGCCTCGTCGTAGCGGCTGAGGTCGCCTAGCATGCCGGCGAGGTTGTCCATCGTTCCGGCGATGTAGGGGTGCTGCTCGCCGAGCAAGCGCTGCCACATCGCCAGGGCTTCGCGCAGGAGGGGTTCGGCCTGGGCATCGCGTCCCCCGTCTTCGAGCGCGGCCGCAAGGTTGTTCAGGCTTAGCGCCACCTCTCGGTGGTCCCCGCCGTGCAGCGCTTGCCGCCGGGCGAGCACCTCCCGGAAGAGCAGCTCGGCCTCGGCGTAATCGCCGTCGTAGAGGAGCACGCCGGCGAGGTTGTTCAGGGTATGGGCCACCTCAGGATCGTCTTCGCCGAGCAGGCGGCGCTGCACGGCGAGTGCTTCCCGGAGGAGCGACTCTGCCGCGGGGTAGTCCCCCTGCTGGACGAGCAGGAGGGCCAGCTCGTTCGCGCTCTGGGCTACGCTCTCGTGCTCGTCTCCCCACAGCGTCCGCCGCTGCGCCAGGGCCCGCTCCAAAAGAGGCTGGGCTTCGTCGTAGCGACCAAGGCTGCTGTAGGTGTTACCGAGCACGCGCAGGAGCCGCGCCTGCACCTCGGGCTGGTCGTCCAGCGCCTCGACCTGCTCAACCCCACGCTCAAGGAGATCCGAAGCTGTCACGTCCTGCCCTCCCCCTTCGAACGCGTCGGCTCCTTCGAAGACGCCGGCCAGGAAGGCCGTGACCTGCTCCGCCGTCTCGGCTTCCTGCTGGGCGCGGTCGCGCTCGGCGGCGAGCTGCCACGTGTGGAACCCGGCGAGCGCGAGGAAGGCTACGACGGCGGCAGCCGTGGCGAGGACGGCACCTCGGTGGCGGCGGACGAAGGTCCGCGCGCGGTAAGCGACCGTGTCGCGCCGGGCGGTGACGGGCCAGCCGGCCAGGTGGCGCTCGATGTCCTCTCCGAGCGCCTGGGCGCTGGGGTAGCGCCGCTCCGGCTCCTTGCGCAGCGCCTTGAGGCAGATCGTGTCCAGGTCGCCGGCGAGCCGTTTCTTCAAGCGCCCGACCGGCAAACCCCGCGCGTCGGCGGCCTTGGGGCGGAGCACCGCCGAGGGAAGTTGGGGCTGCACCTCGGCGATGACCCGCAGCCACTCCGCGGGGTGGGCCGAGTCGAGCCGGTAGGGCGGCTGGCCCGCGAGGAGCTCGTAGAGGAGCAGGCCGAGCGCGTAGACGTCGGTGGCGGTCGTGACGGCCTCGCCGCGGAGCTGCTCGGGGGCGGCGTAGGCCGGGGTGAGGATCAGACTGCCGGTCTGCGTCAGCGCGGCCTCGGCCTCGGGCGCGAGGAGCTTAGCGATGCCGAAGTCGAGGAGCTTCACCGCCGGCTGGCCCTCGGCGTCTTCGGTGACCAGGATGTTCGAGGGCTTGAGGTCGCGGTGGACGACCAGGTTGCGGTGGGCGAAGGCGACGGCCTGGCAGACCTGCCCGAAGAGGCGGAGCCGGGCCTCGACGCCGAGCCCTCGCGCGTCACAGTAATCCGTGATCGGCTCGCCCTCGACGAGTTCCATCACGAAGTAGGGCCGGCCGTCGTCCGAGCGCCCGCCGTCGAGGAGGCGGGCGACGTTGGGGTGGTCGAGCCCGGCGAGGACCTGGCGCTCGTGGCGGAACCGGCGGAGGACGGCAGCGGACCCCGCGCCGCGCCGGACGAGCTTGAGCGCGACGTCCCGTTCGAAGGCACCGTCGGCGCGCTCGGCGCGGTAGACGGTCCCCATACCACCACGCCCGAGTACGTCGAGGAGGCGGTAGTACCCTACGACGGTGCCGCTGAGGTCTTCCTCGTCGGACTCGTCGCCGGGTTCGTCGCCGAGCGGGGGGAGCTGGCGCTGCCAGCGCAGGAGCAAGCCGCTGTCTTCGAGGAGCGACCGGGCGCGGTCGCCGGCGCGGAGCACCTCGCGGACCTCGCCGAGGAGGTCGGGGTCGTCGGCGCGGGCGGCTTCGAGGAAGGCGGTGCGCTCGTCGGGCGGGAGGTCAAGGGCGCGGTCGAGAAGCGCTTCTACGTCGGGCCAGCGCTCGGGGGTGATCTCGGGCATGATAGCAGACGTGGGTGAGGGGACGTTACCTAAGACGTGCCTGGACAGGAAACGTAACCTCAGCCGACCTACTTCATCGCACGCGCTCTTCGAGGAAGAGCTGGAGGAGGGCCTTCGCCTTGTGCCAGTCGCGGTCCACGGTGCGCGGGCCGAGGCCGAGCACCCCGGCGGTCTCCTCGACCGTCAGGCCCCCGAAGAAGCGCAGCTCGACGACCGCCGCGAGCCGGTCGCTCAGCGCCTCGAGCCGCGCGAGCGCCGCGTCGAGGTCCAGGACCTCCACCGCCCAACCGCCGACAGCGAGCGTCGGGCGGGCCGCAGCAACGACCTCGTGGTCGAGCCGGGCGCGGGGGTGGAGGCCGCTCCGCTTGAGCGCACGGCGGCGGCGGGCGTAGTCGACCAGGACGTGGCGCATGGCCATGCTCGCGACTGCGAGGAAGTGCTCGCGGTCGTGCCAGGGCACCGGGCCCGAGCCGCCGAGGCGGAGGTACGCCTCGTGGACGAGCGCGGTGGTGTTGAGTGTGGGACCGGCACCGTGGCGATGGCGGAGACGGCGAGCCTGGGCGCGAAGCGCGTCGTAGACGAGCGCGAAGAGGTGGTCGGCAGCCCCTGCGCCGCCGTGCCCGCACGCGGCACGCAGCCGGGGATTTATAGGGGGCGTCATGAGGCGACACGAGCTGTCGGTATCATATTGCAACATAGACTATCAACATAGACTATAGACTATCAACATAGACTATCGAAGACAAGCTACGGCAGAGCAGGAAATAAGGGCCGGAGACCGGCGAGGCATCGGGCTTGCTCGACCGACGTGCGCGTCCTCTCCCGTCCTCCTGCCTCACCCGTAGGCGCGGATCACCTCGCCGTTGTGGTTGGCCCCGGCGTCCGAGCAGAGCATCGCGCACAGCTCGGCGACGCGCTCGGCGGAGACCCCCTCGCCGCCCTCCCCACCGAAAAGAATCGTGGACGGGGCGACGGCGGCAGCGGTGATTCCGCGCTCGCCGTGCTCGGCGGCAACGGCTTCGACGAGCCGGACGACGCCCGCCTTCGACGCGGAGTAGGCCGCCTGCTCGGCCGCGCCGCGCTCCAGCCCTTGCCGCGACGCGATCCCGACGAGCCGCCCGCCCCGCCCGTCCATCCGGCGCACTGCCTCGCGGAAGCATAGGAACGCCGAGGTCAGGTTCACCCGCAACATCGTCTCCCACTCCTCCAGCGCGGTTTCGGCAAACGGCTTTCCGTCCCACATCCCGACCGTGTGGACGAGCGCGTCCGGCGGCCCAACCTCTTCCACGACGCGGGCGAATACCTGCTCGACGGCCTCCTCATCGCCGAGGTCAGCCTTGAAGAGGTGGAGACGGTCGGAATCCTCCACGGGGTCCGCCGAACGTGCGTCGATCCCGGCGACCGTCGCCCCGTCGGCGAGGAGCTGCCGGGCGAGGACGCGCCCGAGCCGACCGAAGGCTCCGGTGAGGACGATGGTCTTGCCGGCGAGAGAAGCCATTGGCTGATTGGTTGACCGACTGACTCGCTGACTGAGTTCCCCACCTCGCCCACTCAGCAAATCACCCAATCAATCGCTAGAGGAAGTGTGGTCGTGGAGGACGCGCCAGCCTTCGGGGCGTTTCTGGAAGAGCAGGGTGAACAGCCCGTTCGGCTCGTCGTCCTCCCGCTGAAGATGCCACTGCCCGAAGACCACCGCCCACGTCGGCGCGAGGAGACGCACGTCGAGGCTGTCGAAGCGGAGGGTGCCCATCGCGGCGCGGTCGGGGTAGCCCCGCTCGTAGGCGTCGAGGGCGGCCTGCCACCCGGCGCGGACGTTGCCGCCGGAGGCGAAGCGGAGCGAGTCGGTCTGCGCGTACCCCTCCATGAAACCCCGCACCGAGCCGGCATTCCACGCGTCCACCTGCGCGCCGAGCACGGCACGGATGGCGTCGGCGTCGGGCGTAGCCTCCGGCAGCGCGCGCGGCTCGGGGTTCAGCGCCGCGCACCCGGCGACGAGAAGGGCGAGCAGGGCCGGTGCCCGAACAAGAGAATAGCGCATGAAGGCGGAAGACGAAAGGGCCGGTGGCAGCGTTACTTCCGCGAGGCGAGCGACGGCTTGCGCCCTGCAGGCTCGGAGAAGCGACACGAAAGTTAACCGATGCTAGGCAGCGCGGGGCACCGTTCTTCCCTTGAAGTCGGCACGCATCGGCATTACTTTCCCGCCCCGGTACGCCCGCCCCCGGCCCGAGCCGGCGGCTCCGCTGCCGGTGCCGCCCCCTGCTCACCAGACGAATACGCTTAGACGCGCTTCTGCTACTTCCCGACCCGAGTGACCCCGCCCCGACCCGTCCGTCCGGGGCGAGCTTCCCAGAGAACCCGCGCGTGCGTATGCCCTGCTCGACCCGCCTGCCGGAGGGCCGTGCCCTGCTGCTGACGATTGTCGGCGGCGTGGCCGTGGCCGGCCTGTGGCTGCTGGCCGCCTACAGCCCCTCCGAGGCCGCGCCCGGCCCGGCGACCGAGATCGACCGGGCCGCCCTCTTCCGCCGCGCCGTCCTTACCGGCGGGCCGGCAGACCTGCACGGCCGGCCCTTCGTCGCCCGGCGCGACACCGACACCACCGCGCTCGACCCGTTCGACTTTTTCGGGGACGATCTCCTGCCCCCGGACTCCGCCGAGGCGGACTCGCCGGGCGCGGACTCGCTGGGCGCGGACTCGCTCGGGGCCGACTCGCTCGGGGCCACCCCGTTTGGAGCGGACTCGCTGGGCGCGGACTCGCTGGCTGCGCTTGCGGACACGACCGAGGTGCTCCCCGACACCGGCTTCGCCGCCCGGCTGCTCCCGCCGTTCCGGCGCGACCGCTACAGCGCCGCGCTGCGCCCGCGCCGCCGGACGCCCCTCGGCCCCGAACTCGGGCCCTACTGGCAGCGCAGGGTGGACCTGGACTCGACCTCGTCGGGCTACACCATCACCGAGCGCGTCGGCGACGCCGACGTGCGCGTGCCGGTCCGCCTCGGGCTCGACGCCTACCGCGAGCAGCGGCTCCGCTTCGGGCTCGAGGAGAACTACCGCGAGCTCGTCGCGCAGCGCGCCCGGCAGCAGCGTGCGCGGGAGGGGATCAACCTCATCGACATCGAGCTGCCCGGCGGCGCGGGGCGCGGGCTGCGCCGCGTCTTCGGCACCGACGAGGTCAACCTCCGCGTCAACGGGCAGGCCAACGTCGACGTCGGCTTCGCCTACCGGCAGAACGAGCAGCAGGAGGCCGCCACCGGCCAGGGCGGGCGCGTCGACCCGGACTTCGGGCAGGAGCTCGGGCTCGGCATCACCGGCACCATCGGCGACAAGCTCCAGATCAACGTCAACTACGACACCCAGAACGACTTCGACTTCCAGAACCAGGTCAAGCTCACCTACACCGGCTACGAGGACGAGGTCCTCCAGCGCGTCGAGGCGGGCAACGTCTTCCTCCAGACGCCGAGCGACCTGATCCGCGGCGGCCAGCGCCTCTTCGGCATCCGCACCGACCTCCAGCTCGGCGGCCTCGGCCTGACCGCGGTCGCGAGCCAGCAGGACGCCGAGAGCGACGAGCTGACGATCGAGGGCGGCTCCCAGACGACGACCTTCCTCAAGCGCCCGACCGAGTACGAGGACAACGCCAACTTCTACCTGGGCTACTACTTCCACAACCGCTGGGACGCCGCCCACGCGAACCCGCCGAACATCGTCCTCGGGCCGGGCTTCAGCCAGCTCCTCGACCTCGAGGTCTACCTCTTCGAGCAGAACAACCTCAACAACACCGGCAACGACGACGCCCTCATCCGCGGCGTCGCGCTCGCCGACCTGGGCGAGCCGGGGGACGTGCTCCTCGGCGGCGAGGCCTACCTCGAGCTCGTCGGCGAGGCGAACCCGCCGCTCCCGGACCCGGGCGGCGACCAGTACGCCGAGGCCGACCTCACCTTCCTCCGCACGGCCCAGGGCGACAGCCTCAACATCGCCGACCGCTTCGGGCTGGCGAGCGCGGACTTCTTCAACACCGACTACCGCAAGCTGCGCGACGGCCAGGACTACACCTGGAACCCGCTCCTCGGCAGCCTCAACCTCAAGCGCTCGCTCAGCAACAACGAGGCCGTCGCCGTGGCCTACCGCTACCAGCGCGCCGACGGCTCGATCGTCGAGGTCGGGGACTTCGGCGAGGGCAGCGGCAGCGGGACCAGCAGCAACCGCGTCGTGCTGAAGCTGCTGCGCGGGCCCAACCCCGACCCGAACAACGCCACCTGGGACCTCACGATGCGCAACATCTACCGCGTCGGCGGGAGCGCGTTCAACGCGACCGACTTCACGCTCCAGGTCCTCTACAACCCCGACGCCGGCACGGCCCAGCGCACGCTGCCCGCCGTCGACATCGGGCAGCCGCCCCAGACGCTCCTCCAGACCCTCGGCCTCGACCGCGTCAACCAGGACGGCGCGCGCACGCCGGACGACCTCTTCGACTTCCTCCGGGACTACACCGTCGACCCCGGCAACGGGCGCGTCATCTTCCCCTACCGCCAGCCCTTCGGCGAGCACCTCGAGCGCGTGCTCCGGGGCAGCTTCCAGGAGATCGGCCCGCCCGTCGCGGTGGCCTTCCAGGGGCTCAGCGAGGACGAGGCCGTCGACGAGTACGCCTTCAACGAGCTCTACGACTTCAAGGTCGAGAGCCCCCAGGTCCGCTCCGCCGGCAACAAGAACGACTACAACATCACCGGCGAGTTCCGCGGCTCGGTGCAGGAGATCTACGACCTGGGCTTCGCGCCGGTCGAGAACTCGGTCCAGGTCCGCAGCGGCGGCATCGAGCTCGCCGAGGGGACGGACTACACCGTCGACTACGTCACCGGCACCGTCACGATCGTCAACCCGGCCTTCCTCACGAGCGGGCGCGACGTCTCGATCTCGTTCGAGCGCAACCAGTTCGTCGCGATCCAGAAGAAGACCCTCCTCGGCCTCCGGGCGGACTATGCCTTCTCCGACCGCTTCGGCATCGGGGCGACGTGGATGCGGCTCTCCGAGAAGCCGCTGATCGACAAGTTCCGCCTGGGCGAGGAGCCGATCTCGAACTCGATCTGGGGCTTCGACGCGGCCTACGCGGCGGAGCCGCGCTGGATGACCCGGCTCGTCGACGCCCTCCCGCTCGTCCAGACGCGCGCGCCGAGCCTGTTCGAGTTCAAGGGCGAGTTCGCCCAGCTCAACCCCGGCCACCCCGAGACGTTCGCCTTCGAGCAGTCCCAGAGCGACCTCCGCGACATCAACCGCGACTTCAAGGACGACGAGCAGAACGGCTCGATCTCCTACATCGACGACTTCGAGGGGACCGAGAACTCGTTCAGCCTGCTCCAGCCCGGCGCGTGGCGGCTCGCCGCCGCGCCCGAGGGCACCGCCGCCGCGCCGGGGGCCGGCCCGCCGGGGGCCGAGACCTACCTCTCGGACCTCCCCGGCGAGGACGCCGTGACCTCGCCGCTGCTGCGGACGAGCTGGCGCGGGCGCTTCGCGTGGTACTCGGTCCTCGCGGCGACCTACGAGAACGACGACATCGAGCCGCTGGCGAACAACGCGGCGACGGCCCCGGTCCTGATCGAGGAGGTGTACCCCGAGCGCCGGCTCGAGTCCGGCACCCCGCCGAACCTCCCGACGCTCGACCTCTACTTCGACCCGGCGCGGCGCGGGCCGTACAACTACAGCGCGGCGCTCGGGACGGCCTTCCAGAGCAACCCCCAGGACGTGTGGGGCGGCATGACGCAGCGCCTCCCCGAGGGCTACACCGACTTCGACGCCCGCAACAACATCGAGTTCGTCGAGTTCATCTTCGCCCCCTACGGCGGCAAGAACGCCGACGCCGCGATCGCGCCCGACGCCAGGCTCTACGTCGACCTCGGGCAGACGAGCGAGGACGTCGTCCCGAACCGGCAGTACAACAACGAGGACGGCCTGCTCTCGGTGACCAACGAGGACGCTTGGGGGCGGCCCTCGGGCGGGCAGCAGGACGGCATCGTCAACATCAACGCCGAGACGCAGCGCACCGAGGACCTCGGCCTGGACGGGCTGCCGTCCGAGATCGCGGCGCAGGCCGCGCTCGACAACGGCACGCCGTACAACATCCCGACCGAGGCCGAGAAGTTCGCGCCGTTCCTCGACAGCCTCGCGCTGAGCGCCGACGCCGGGAGCCCGGTCGTCGCCCTGGCGCGGCAGGACCCCTCGGGCGACGACTACCACTCGTTCCAGGAGAACGGCTTCTTCAACGACGGCACGCTCTTCCCCGGCGGGGCCACGCTCCAGGAGCGCTTCAGCTTCCTCTTCCCCGGCCTCGAGCTGAACTCGCTCGAGGCGCAGCGGCAGATCGCCGAGAGCGGCGCGCCGGGCAACTCGCGCTTCCCCGACTCCGAGGACCTCAACCTGAACCTCTCGCTGGACCAGGCCGAGCGCTTCTTCCGCTACGAGGTCCCGCTCGCGCCCGGCGTCGTGGACGTGCCCTGCGACGAGGGCCAGACGACGGGCTGCAACCCGTTCTACGTCACGACCATCCTGAACCCCACCCTCTCCGGCGCGCGCGAGTTCTACCTCATCCGCATCCCCGTCCGCACCGACCTCAAGGCGGCCGTCGGCGGGATCGAGGACTTCAGCCTGATCGAGACCGTGCGGATGTGGACCCAGGGCCACACCGACGCCGCCACGCTGCGCTTCGCCACGCTCGACCTCGTCGGGAGCCAGTGGCTGAAGTCCGAGACCGTCGGCATCGACGAGACCGAGCGGCTGCCGCCGAACCCGCCGCAGTCGTTCATCGCGACGGTCAACACCGAGGAGAACCCGAACCAGTACGCGATCCCGAACGGGGCCGTGCGCTCGTTCACGCGCGACCCCACGAGCGGCCGCCCGAACCCGTCGCGCGAGCAGGCCCTCGTGCTCCGCGTCGACGACCTCGGCGACGGGCAGGCGCGCGGCATCTTCAAGCCCTACACCACCCGGCTCGACCTGACGAAGTACTCGAACCTCCGGGCGTTCGTCCACGGCGAGGGCTTCGAGCGCGAGGACTCGGTGCGCGTCTTCTTCCGCCTGGGCTCGAACGAGACCGAGGACTACTACGAGATCGAGCAGCCGGTCTACCCCTACGAGTTGCCGCCGATGACGGCGATCCGCGACGTCGACAGCGGGGCCGACAGCCTGTGGCAGACCAACGTCCCGGTCCGCACCGCCGGTGGCACCGAGCTGATCGACCTGAACTCGATCAACGTCGAGTTCGACGCGCTCAACAAGCTGAAGCTCGAGCGCGACCTCGCGGTGGACGCCAACGGCAACCCGATCTCGCTCGACTCGGTCTACACCGCGCAGTCGATCCCGCTGGACTTCGCGCCGCCGGGGGCGGTCCTCCGCATCCGCGGCAACCCCTCGATCAAGGACGTCTCGAACATCGTCATGGGCGTGCGCAACGGGCGCGACGCGCGCCGGCGGGCGCTCAGCGTCGAGGTCTGGTACAACGAGCTCCGCGTCAGCGGCTTCGACGAGCAGCCCGGCTGGAGCGCCTACGCCCGCACCACCGTCCGCCTCGCGGACTTCGTCGACCTCAACGCGCGCTACGACCAGCAGACCGACGGCTTCGGCGACCTCGCCAGCGGGCTCGGCACCCGGACCTTCGAGGACGCCTGGGGCTACAGCGTGACGACCAACCTGAACCTCCACAAGCTCCTCCCCGAGCGCTACGGCTGGCGCCTCCCGGTGAACCTCGCCGTCCAGCGCGACGTCTCGACGCCGCGCTTCTCGCCGAGCCGGGGCGACATCACGGTGGCCCAGGAGATCGCCCAGGTCGAGGAGAACGCCGCGCTCTCGCCCGGGGAGAAGGACCAGCAGATCGCCGAGATCCGGGCCGGGGCCGAGACGGTCTCGTCGTCGCGCGTGATCCGCGTCCCGGTCTCGAAGACCGGCAGCCGCAGCCCGTGGCTCCGCTACACCCTCGACGGGCTCTCGCTGACGTACTCGAACACGCTGCGCCAGCAGCGCACGCCGTCGCAGCAGTTCAGCGACACCGACCAGTGGAACGGGACCGTGGCGTACCGCCTCGCGGTGCCGCGCCCGAAGACGGTCAAGCCGCTGTGGTTCCTCGGCGAGGTCCCGCTCGTCGGCGTGCTCGGCGGGCTGCAGCTCAACGTCCTCCCCCAGAGCCTCCGCCTGTCCGCCGACGCGAGCCGCTCGGTCAACGCCAACCAGGACCGCCCGCGCCGCGGGGCCTTCAACACGATCACCGACAGCCTCGACCGCGCCGCCCGCCTCGCGGTCGAGCGCACGCGCCCAGACTTCATCTACCCCATCCGCGAGCAGCACTCCTTCAGCCACCGCCGCAACTTCGAGCTCCAGTACAACCCGTTCCAGTTCCTCGCCCTCCAGTACCGCTCCGACGTCCGCCAGAGCCTCAACAGCGCCGGGGCCGACGAGTCCTTCGCCACGCTCATCCAGGACTACCGCGACGGCAACGTGAACAACTTCGAGACGGTGTCGCTCACCCGCCAGGAGGTGATCGACTCCTTCGGCGGCGCGCTCCCCGACTCGGTCTCGATCTTCCCCGTCAGCCGGCTCGACGTGATCCCGGCGCACGAGGTCTTCGGCGACCTGCTCACCGGCGAGCGCTCGGTCCTGACCGACGACTACAACCAGAACACCACCGCCACCGTGCAGTCGCCGATCGACCGGGTGGAGGCGCTGAGTTGGCTCCGGCTCCAGCCGCTGACGTACTCGAGCAACTTCACCTGGCGCTACACGCCGCTGCCCGGCGTGGACCCCCGCGCGCGCGCCGACACCGTGACGGTGGCGGCGGTGGCGAACCAGGCGTCGCTGCGCACCGGCCTCAGCGTGCGCTTCGACGAGCTCTTCGAGAAGGTCGGCCCCTACAGCCGGCTGCGCGAGAGCCAGGAGGAGGCCGAGCGCGAGCGCCAGACCCGGCGGCAGACGTTCGACCGGTCGCTCCAGGACTACCGCGCCGTGCGCGACCGGATCGGGGCCGCCGAGGACGAGCTGCGCGAGGCCGAGGCCGCCCAGGCCGGGGCCGACGCCGGGGCCGACTCGGCCGCCGCCGCCGTCTCCGAGGAGCGCCTCGCTGGGCTGCGCGAGGCCCTCGCCGAGGCGCAGGCCGCCGACACGCTCGCCCGCCCCTCGCCGCCGCTCCCGATCCCGAACCCCGTCAGCCTGCTGCGGCGCGGCTTCCTCGCCGTCACCGGCCCGCGCGACTTCACGCTGAACTACACCGGCTCCTTCGGCGGGACCTCGCAGGGCATCCGGGACCCGGGCTACAGCTTCCTCGACGGCCTCACCGGCGACGGCCCCGGCCTGGGCTACCGCCTCGGCTTCGACCGGCGCATCGGGGCCGGCGAGAACGACCGCTTCTTCGGCGACTCGCTCTCGACCATCCAGGTCCAGGACGAGCTGCGCGACGACCACCAGTTCGGGGCCCGGACCTCGCTCGAGTTCAGCCAGGCCCTGCGCGTGGACCTCACCTGGGACCTGGGCTTCGACACCCAGCGGACGTTCGCCTTCTCGCGCGACAACCTCGGCGACCCTACGGTGACCGAGCGCGGCGGCGGCAACGCGACCGTCGTCGCGCTCGGCAGCAGCTACGAGAGCTTCTTCGACCTCCACCGCGCGCGCTACAGCCGCGCCGTCGGGGCCGACCCCGACCCCGAGACCGGGGCCTTCGCCAGCGACCTGCTCACGCGCAACGCCGTCACGGAGGACTTCCGCCGGGCCTTCGTGCGCGGGCTCGGGACGGCCGGGCGCGGCGGCTTCAACGAGCTCCCGCTCCCCAACTGGACCGTCACCTACACCGGCATCGCGGACTTCCCGGTCGTGCGCGCGCTCACCCAGTCGGCGACGCTGCGCCACGGCTACTCGGCGACCTACGACGTCGGCTTCGACTCGAACCCCCTCGGGGCCGGCGACGACCCGGCTCTCAACCAGGAAACCCTCTCGCTCACCGACGCCAGCGGCTTCCCGGACCAGGTCCGCTTCGTCTCCGAGACCCCCTTCCTGGAGGCCAGCACGGTCCGCGTCAGCGAGCGCTTCCAGCCGATCGTCGGCCTCAACCTCGGCTTCAAGGGCGGCTTCCAGGCCGACCTCAACTGGAACTCCAGCGAGAGCTACGCCCTCTCGCCCAACTCCGCCGAGGTCAACCAGACCGAGACCAAGGAGTTTTCGCTCCGCCTGAGCTTCAACAAGACCGGCCTCCGCATCCCGCTGCCGTTCCTGAGCCGGCGGCGGCTCAACAACAACCTCCGCTTCAGCCTCATCCTCTCGCAGGCCGACAACCTCTCGCGCCGCTTCGAGCTGCGCTCGGACCTGGAGCAGGACATCTCGGGCATCCGCACCGAGACGTTCCTCAACCCGCAGGGCGAGGTGACGACCCGGCTGTCCGTCGAGCCCCAGCTCACCTACACGCTCTCGAACCAGGTGACGGCGACGGCGTTCGTGCGCTACCAGAAGTTCGACAGCGAGGGCAGCCGCAACCCCTCGACGAAGACCCTCAACGGCGGCTTCACCTTCCGCGTGTCGTTCTCCAACTAAGCGCGGAGGAGGGCCGGAGCGGAGAATTTTCGGGCTCCCCGCCAGGCCGGCTCTCTCTCCCCCGCTTCCGCTCATGAGCCAGCCCGTCGCCGTCTGCCGCCTCGGCCACGCCGAGTACCAAGCGGCGTGGGACCTCCAGCACCGGATTCAGCAGCGGCTCATCGAGGCCAAGCGCAGCACGCCGCCGGAGGCGCTGCCGCACGTCCTGCTCGTCGTCGAGCACCCGCACGTCTTCACGCTCGGCAAGAGCGGCGACCGGGCGCACCTCCTCGCCGACGAGGCCGTGCTCGCGCAGCGCGGCGCGACGTTCGTCCACGTGGACCGGGGCGGCGACATCACCTACCACGGCCCCGGCCAGCTCGTCGCCTACCCGGTCTTCGACCTCGACCGGCTTCGGTATCCGGACGGCGCGCGCGCCACCGACATCCACCGCTACCTCCGCACGCTGGAAAACGCCGTCATCCAGACCTGCGCGGACTACGGCGTCGCGGCGGGCCGCGTGGCGGGGCGCACCGGCGCGTGGGTCGAGGCCGGGACCGAGCGCGAGCGCAAGGTCTGCGCCTTCGGCGTCCGGTGCAGCCGGTGGGTGACGATGCACGGCCTCGCGCTCAATCTCAACACCGACCTGGGGTACTTCGAGCACATCGTCCCGTGCGGAATCGCGGACCGGGGCGTGAGCTCGCTCGCGCGCGAGCTCGGCCGGCCCGTGGACGAGGCCGAGGCCGAGCGCCGGCTGCTCGGCCACCTCGCCGAGGCGTTCGGCCTGCGGCTGACGCGCTACGCCGGCGACGAGATGCACACCTTCTTCGCTCGCCTCGGCGTAACCTCGGGCGCGGCGGTCGTGTAAAATCTTCGCGCTGCCCGCCCCGTGCTGGCCCGGCGTCCCCGGTTCGCCCTACCTTTCGCTCTGCCTCCACCCTCCGCCCAATCCCCATGGCCTTCAGCATCGAACACTTCGCCCGCCAACTCCTCATCGAGGCCCTCTTCTACGACGAGGAGTACGTCGCCCTCGGCAACGTCAGCCTGATCGACGGGGCCAACCAGAAGGAGCTGTTCCTCGCCTCGTTCGACCCCGAGCGCGACACGTTCCTGATCGAGGAGGCCGTCGAGTGGGAAGACCTCGACGCCGACCAAGACGGCGAGATCGACTACGCGCTCGCCGTCGACGGCAAGGAGTACGGGACCTACGAGACGCCCGAGGACGCCGCCGACGCCCTGCTCGGCCTCGCCCGCGAGCACAACCTCGTCCCGAGCTTCATGCTCCTCTTCGACGAGGAAGCGGCGTAGCCAGGAGCGGAAGAGCGAAGGACACGAAGAGCGGAGGAGTTCAGGGTTCGACGGTTTAGCCCTTCTTCGGCTCTTTCACACGTCTGCTCTTCCGTCCGTACTCCTCGCTCCCAGCGCCAGCAACCCCCACCCCGCGATGAAGGCGACGCCGCCGAGCGGGGTGACGGCTCCGAGCCACGGCGCGTCCGCGAGCACGAGGGCGTACAGGCTGCCCGAGAACAGCACGGTCCCGGCGAGGAAACCCCACCCCGCCCACCGGAGCCACCGGCTCGCCTGCCGCTCCGCGAGGACGCCCACGACGAGCAGCGCGAGCGCGTGCGTCAGTTGGTAGCGCGCCGCCGTCTCGAACGTCGCCAGCCGGTCGGGGGACACGGCCCCGCCGAGCGCGTGCGCGCCGAAGGCCCCGGCGGCAACGGCGACGCCCGCCGAGAGCGCGCCGACCGTGAGCCAGCGAGTCCCGTCCGCGGTCACGATCCCTCGCGCAGCGGCTGCACGGTGAACGGCTGCACGGTGTCGTTCAGCTCGAGCGTGTAGTCGCCCGGCGCGAGCGGGTCGTCGAGGGTGTAGTAGAACCGGTACGGGCGGACGACCTGCGTGCAGACGGCCCCCTTCGGGCGGCGCATCTCGAAGGTGACTTCGATGAGGTTCGCGCGGCGCTCCTGCCGAAGGTCGTGCAGTACCGTGCAGCCGTCCGGCAACGCCCCCTTGATGAAGAGCTCGACGGGCCGCCGCCCGCCCTCGACCGCTCCCGCGCGGACCTCGACCTCGCTGAAATAGGCCGGGTAGTAGAAATACTCCTGCGCCGAGTCCGGCGGCGCGAGCAGCATCGTCTCGCGGTCGGCGTCCTCCCCGGTGCGCGAGCCGAACCCGGTGTCCGCCTCGGCTACGTCGGACGCCCCGCTGCACGCGCCGAGCGCGAGGACCGAGCCGGCGGCGGCGAGCAGAAAAAGTCGCCTCATCCTTCCTCCTTCAGCAGCGCCACGCGCTCGGCGTCCTCGGCGACGTGCTCGACCGGGGCGTCGCCCCAGAGCCGTTCGAGGTCGTAGTAGGCGCGGCGCTCGCGGTCGAAGATGTGGGCGACGACGTTGACATAGTCGAGCACGACCCATTGGTTGTGCTGGGTGCCCTCGCGCTTCCACGGCCGCTCGCCGGCCTCCTTGAGCTGCTCGCGCACGGCGTCGGCGATGGCCTTGACCTGCAGGCTCGACTCGCCGGTGCCGATGACGAAGTAGTCCGTCACGCCGGACACCTCGCGCACGTCGATCACGGTCACGTCCACCGCCTTTTTGCTCTGCATCGCCCCGACGGCAAGAGCCGCCAGGGCGCGGGCCGGGCGATGGGAGGAGCGTGGTACCGAGCGGGAGGCGGACGTGGAGGCCATAAACAGAGGAAGGGGTTGGGAGGAGGGGGTTAGAGGACAACGTAAAACGGAGGGCCGTCAGGGCAGCGGTTCGTCTCCAAAGGCGCGGAGCGTTTCGTAGTCCCGGCCGATCACGACGGAGGCGTCAAGATAATAGCTCTCGCCCGGCTCCGAGCGCACGTAGGCCTCGTCGATCCCGAGGAGCGCAGCCACCCGCAGCGCCGCCGCCCGGTTCCCGACGCGGTCGATCACGAGCGAGTGCTCCTGCTCGAAGTCGGCGTAGTTGCCGCTGCCGACGACGTCGACGTCGTGGTCGCGGAGGAAGCCGGTGGCCCGGCCCGCGACGCCCGAGGCCCCGCAGCCGTTGAGCACCTCGACCTGGATGATGTCCGCCGGCGGGTCGGCTGCGCTGGCGCGGAGCACCGGGCTCGCGCCCGGAGAGAGGGTGCTCGTGGCGAAGGCGTAGGCGAGGACGAGGACGAGCAGGCCCGCCACGGCGAGGCCGACGTTCAGCAGCAGACTGCGCGGGCGGGCATCAGACATGCGCCCTCGGGAGCCGGTGAACACGAACGCGGCACGCCCCCGTCAGGTGACGTGCCGCGCCGGAATGGGAGGAGGCGAGGGGCATCAGCGCGGCGCGGTCCGCCAGAAGAGGTCGTCGTAGTCCGACGCGCCGAAGCCCGCCCGGACCTGCGTGCCCCCGTAGTACGGGTTGGCGTAACCGTACGGGCTGGCGTAGCCGCCGAACGGGCTCTGCTGCACCTGGAACTGGATCAGCGAGTTCTCGGTCGGGCGGTAGGCGATCTGCGCGTTCTGGAGGTAGAGCTTCGCCGGCGACTCGGGCGAGAAGCCGAGGTGCTGCTGCACTGCGTCCGACCCGAACGGCGAGTGCGCCACGCCGACATCGACGCGGGCCGCGAGCCGGTCCGAGGGCTGATACCGCAGGCTCGTCGTCAGCACGCCGAGGCCGAGGCTCTGCCCGCCGGAGCTCGAGAACGACATCTCGTAGGCGTTGCTGATCTTGAAGTGCTCGGGGTTGAGGAGCGAGCCGAGGGCGAACCCCGTCGGGGCTTCGTAGACCGCGACGGGCGGCGTGCCGCTCGGCGGCAAGTCGGCGCGGAGCTGGGCGTGGGCGGGGGCGGCGACGTAGAGCAGGGCCGCGAGGACGAGGACGGACGAGGCGTAGCGCATCAGCGAAGCGGTGGGGGGTGGGGCATGATAGAGCGGGCCGCAGGATTTGTCAATAACGAACGCTCCCCTCCTTTGTTCTGGTATGCCCGGCCCCGGTCGGGGCGGAAGCGTCTGCCCCGAGAAACAGCGTAGGGGCGGGTTTCAAACCCGCCCCTACCAAACCCGCCCCTACCGTCATAGTCAACCCTCATGCCTCAGTGGAACTGCTCGGTCTCCGTCGAACCTGGCAGGGCGCAGGTCGAGGCGGTGCCGCCGGAGAGCACGGTGCGGACCGCGTCGAAGTAGCCGGTGCCGACTTCGCGCTGGTGCCGCGTCGCCGTGTAGCCCTCGGTCTCGGCGGCGAACTCGGCCTCCTGGAGGCGGGAGTAGGCCGCCATGCCCTCGGCACGGTAGCCCTTGGCGAGGGTAAACATCGAGTAGTTGAGCGCGTGGAACCCGGCGAGCGTGATGAACTGGAAGCTGTAGCCCATCGCGCCAAGCTCCCGCTGGAACCGGGCGATCGTGGCCTCGTCGAGGTGCTGCTTCCAGTTGAAGCTCGGGCTGCAGTTGTAGGCGAGCTTCTGGTCCGGGTACTCCCGGTGGATCGCCTCGGCGAAGGCGCGTGCCTGCTCCAGGTCGGGCTTGCCGGTCTCCATCCACAGGAGGTCGGCGTAGGGCGCGTAGGCGAGGCCGCGCGCGACGCACGCCTCCATCCCACTCTTGAGGTGGAAAAACCCTTCGGGCGTCCGGCCCTCGTCGGTCTTGATGAACGGGCGGTCGCGCTCGTCGACGTCGCTCGTGATGAGGGTCGCGCTGTCGGCGTCGGTGCGGGCGATGAGGACGCTCGGCACGCCCATCACGTCGGCGGCGAGGCGGGCGGCGGTGAGGGTCTGGACGAACTGGCTCGTCGGGACGAGGACCTTGCCGCCGAGGTGGCCGCACTTCTTCTCGCTCGCGAGCTGGTCCTCGAAGTGGACGCCGGCGGCCCCGGCCTCAATCATCGCTTTCATCAGCTCGTAGGCGTTGAGCGGCCCGCCGAACCCGGCCTCGGCGTCGGCGACGATGGGGGCTAGCCAGTACGTGTCGTCCCCCTGCCCCTCCGCGTTGGCGATCTGGTCCGAGCGGAGGAGCGCGTTGTTGATCCGCCGGACAACGCTCGGGACGGAGTCCGCCGGGTAGAGGCTCTGGTCGGGGTACATCTGCCCGGCGAGGTTGGCGTCGGCAGCGACCTGCCAGCCCGAGAGGTAGATCGCCTTCAGCCCGGCCTTGACCTGCTGCACGGCCTGGTTGCCGGTCAGCGCGCCGAGGGCGTTGACGTAGTCCTCGGTGTGGAGGAGGTCCCACAGCCGCTCGGCCCCGCGCTCGGCGAGGGTGTGGCGGATCGGAAACGAGTTGCGGAGGCGCAGCACGTCGGCGGCGCGGTAGCGGCGCTCGATGTCGGCCCAGCGCGCGTCGGTCGCCCAGCGGTGTTCGAGCGCGTCAGCGGTCGGCGTTTGGCCGTTCCGTTCAAGTCCGTTCGGTTCGATTTGCATGAGGTCGAGAGTCGAAATGTCAGTGGATTGAGAAATGGCGGGGTTGAGCGAGAGATTGGTAGGGGCGGGTTTAAACCCGCCCCTACGAGTAGGGCCCGGTGCTAAAAGCACTGGCCGGTTTCCTTGAGCCGCCGCTGCTGCCCAGCGTCGCCGACGCGCTCGGAAGCGCAGGCGAGGAACGGGCGCATGACGGCTTCGGTGAAGACGAGCGCGGCGTCGGCGGCAGCCTCGCGGTAGCGGTCGAGCTCCTTCTCCACCGCCTCGGCAGGGGCCTTCGAGAGGTCCTCCTTCACCTCGCCGAGGATGTTGTCCAGCTCCTCGTCGAAGACGGAGTGGACGAGGGCGCGGGTGACTTCGGTGCCGTCCTCGAGCACCACCTTTTGGTGGAGCCACTGCCACGTCTGGGCGCGGGAGATTTCGAGCGTCGCCAGGTCCTCCATCAGCCCGTCCCACGCCACGCAGCCGATGTCCTGGTTCCAGCCCTTCATGTAGGCGATCCCGACGCGGACGTTGGTCCGGAGGCCCTGCATCGTGCGCGGGCCGCTGCCCTGCGGCAAGAGGTCCGGCTGCATCTCGATGTCGGGGTCTACGCCAAGCTGGTTGCGCGCGTCGCCCAGCTTGTCGAGGAACGGACGGAGGGCGTGCTCGATGAAGTAGGGGTGCGAGACCCAGCAGCCGTCGTGCCCGATGCGGGCCTCGAACTCCTTGTCGGCGACGACCTTCGCGGTCTGCTCGGCGCGGGCTTCGGGCGTGCGGCCCGGCGTGAACGCCGCCATCCCGCCCATCCCGAACGCGCCGTGCCGGTGGCAGACCTTGATGAGCCGCCGGGCGTAGTTCTCCATCCACGGCCGGTTCATCCCGATGCTGGCCCGGTCGGCCATCACGCGGTCGGGATGCTCCCGGAGGACCTTGATGTCGGAGAAAATCTTGTCCCAGCGCCCGCCGTTGAGCCCGGCGGCGTGGGTGCGGTACTCGTAGAGGATCTCTTCCATCTGGAACGCCGCCGGGAGGGTCTCGATGAGGAACGTCGCCCGGGCGGTGCCGACGGGTAGGCCGAGATGTTCCTCGGCGAGGGTGAAGAGGCGGTTCCACCAGCGGGCTTCGAGGTAGTGCTCGCACTTGGGGACGTAGTACTTCGGCGTCTTGCCCTGGGCGACGAGCGTTGCCGCGGTGTGGATCATGCACAGCGCGAAGTCGAGCAGCCCCCCCGCCACCGGCTCGCCGTCGACGCGGAGGTTCGACTCGTCGAGGTGGAGCCCGCGGACCCGGACCATCAGGAGGGGCATGTCGCCGGCGTCGAGGCGGTACTCCTTGACGACGTTCCCGTCGCGGTCGCGCTTGGCGAAGGCGAGCGTGCCCTCGGCGGCGGCCTTCACGTTCTCGACACCCTGCATCACGTTGCCCCACGAGGGCTTCATCGAGTCCTCGAAGTCGAGCATCGCGGCGTCGGCGCGGTGGCCGTCCGCCGTTCGACTGAGCATGTTGATGACCATCTTCGGGTCGCTCACCGGACCGGTGATCTCGACGCGGCGCGTCAAGAGGTCGTCGGGGAGACGGGCCACCTGCCAGTCGCTGCGGGCGTCGGGATGCTCGTCGTCGGGGAGGTAGCCGGGGAGCGCGCCCGCGTCCCACTCGGCCTGGCGGCGGCGGCGGGCGAAGAGCAGGTTCTGGCGCTCGCTCTCGAGAGCCCGGTGGAGCGCGGCAATGACCGGAAGCGCTTCCGGGGACAGCACGCGTTCGGCCTGCGGGGTGTGGGCGGCGGCGTTGACCGAGACGCCGTGGGTGAGCAGCTTGCTGGGGGTCGAGGTGGCAGGTTCGGCAATCATGAAGTCGAGGTGCGGGTGCGGGGGAGGCGTCGGGGGGCCCAAGAATATAACTTGCGAAAGATCGTGTCAAGCGAAATTTCGCTATCAGGGTATTTCGCTTGCTTGCCCCTCTGCTTTTATCTTGCCCCGGCCCTCTCCCTCGCTCTCGCCCGCCTCGATGGAAACCAGCGTTGACAACCTCCGCCTGATTCTCGGCCTGAAGCTCAAGCGCCTCCGCCAGAATCTCGGCGCGTCGCTGAAGGACATCGCCGAGTCGGCGGGGGTCTCGGTCTCGTACCTGTCGGAGATCGAGAAGGGCAAGAAGTACCCGAAGGCGGCGAAGCTGATCGACCTCGCGCGCGCGCTCGGAGTGGGCTACGACGACCTGGTGTCGCAGCAGGTCGAGGAGCCGCTCCGGGCGCTCAAGCAGGCCATCGCCTCGCCGTTCGTGCAGGAGTTTCCGTTCCAGCTCTTCGGGATCGGGACTGAGGACCTGCTCAGCCTGATGGCGGACAAGCCGGGCGAGGCCGGGGCGCTCGTCGGCACGTTCGCCGAGGTCGCGCGCAACTACGACATGCGGGTCGAGGACTTCCTTCTGGCTGCGCTGCGGAGCTACCAGCAGCTCCACGCCAACCACTTCGCCGAGCTCGAGGCCCGCGCCGAGGCCGAGCGCGAGGCCCGAGGCTGGGACGGCGAGCGCCCGGTCCCGGCGGACGCCCTCCGCGCCGCGCTGCAAACGGAGTTCGGCTACACCGTGGACACCGAGACGCTTCCGGCCCACCCCGACCTGCGCGGCTTCCGCTCCGTCTTCGTCGCCGGCGGAGACCGCGGGCCGACGCTCTACGTCAACGGCGGGCTGCTCCCGTCGCAGCAGGCGTTCGTCTTCGCCCGCGAGCTGGGCTACGAGTTGCTCGAGGTCCCCGCCCGCGCGACGACCTCGTCGTGGCTCGAGGTGACCTCGTTCGAGCAGGTGCTCAGCAACTTCGAGGTGTCGTACTTCGCCGGGGCGCTGCTCATCAGCCGCGGCGCGCTCGTCCGCGACCTCGGCCTCTTCTTCGAGCAGCCGACGTGGGACGAGGCCGCTTTCCGCGACGCCTTCGAGCGCTACGACGCGACGCCCGAGATGTTTTTCTACCGCCTCACCCAGCTCATCCCCGAGGCGTTCGGGCTGGGCGAGATCTGCTTCATGCGCTTCAGCCACCCGCGCGGGACCGACCACTACGACCTCACGAAGCTCCTCAACATGAGCCACGTCCCCGTCCCGCACGGCGTCCGCCGCGACGAGCACTACTGCCGCCGCTGGCCCGCCGCCGGTGCGCTCCAGGCGCTCGACGCGCAGCAGCGATCGGGCGGCGGGGACGTGCCGACGGTCCGAGTCCAGCGCTCGCACTTCCTCAGCGACGGCGCGACGTTCTTCGAGATCGCCCTCGCCCGCCCGCTCGCGCTCACCGAGGGCGTCAACACGGCCGTCTCGCTGGGCTTCCTCGTGGACGACGCCGTGCGCGAGACGGTCCGCTTCTGGGACGACCCGGCGGTGCCCAGCCTCGACGTGAACCTGACGTGCGAGCGCTGCCCGCTCCCGCCGGAGGACTGCCGCGTCAGGGCCGCGCCGCCGACGGTGCTCGAGCGCACGGTGGAGCTGGCCCGCCGCCGCAACGCCCTCGCCGACCTCGGCGTGCCCCTCGGTTAGCTCTGGGCTACGACGGCCCGGACGAGGGTGGTGAACCGGTCCCGCACAGCGCGCCCGGCGGCCATCACCTCGTCGTGGCTCAGCGGTTCGGCGTTCAGTCCGGCGGCGGCGTTCGTGATGGCCGAGATGCCGAGGACCGGCATCCCGAGTGCGGCGGCCTGGATCACCTCGGGCACCGTGCTCATCCCCACGGCGTCGGCCCCAATCGTGCGGAAGAAGCGGATCTCGGCAGGGGTCTCGTAGCTCGGTCCGCTCGTCCAGAGGTAGACCCCGCGCCGCGTCGGGATGCCGCGCGCGAGGGCGAGCGCTTCGGCGCGGTCGAGCCACGCGGGGTCGTAGGGCGCGGCGAGGTCGGGCCAGCGCGGCTCGCCGGGGCGCACCGGGCCGGACATCGGGGAGGCGAAGGCGAGGTTGAGGTGGTCGGTGATGAACATCAGCGTGCCCGGCCCCATCGCCGGGTCGATCCCGCCGGCGGCGTTCGTGACGAGGAGACGGGCCGCGCCGAGGGCGTGGGCGAGGCGGACGGGGAAGCCCAGCGCGCCGGGCGCGTGGCCCTCGTAGAGGTGCACCCGCCCCTGCACGAGGAGCACCGACCGCCCCTCGAGTGTCCCGAAGACGAGCCGCCCCGCATGTCCGACGACGGTGGAGCGCGGGTAGCCCGGGACGGCCTCCGTTGGGATCGTCACGGCGTCCGAGGCTTCGCCGGCGAGCGCGCCGAGGCCGGAGCCCAGAATGAGTACGGTCTCGGGCGCAGCGTCGGTGTGCTCGCGCACGGCGGCGACGGCAGCGTCTAGGGTATCGGTGGAGGGTTCCATCGCGGTCAGGCCGAGGCAGTCAGAGTGTGTTTGTGAATAGGGGGTGCGAGCCGAGAGCAAGGGGACGGACGGGGGATCGCGCGAAGGGGTAAGACCCGAAGCGCGGACCGGTCACCTCACCAGCGCCAGCCGCCCCGTCTCGACCTCCACGCCGGTCACGAGACGCCAGACGTACACTCCGCTCGGCAGGCGCGAGGCGTCGAAGGCCGCGCGGTGCGCTCCGGCCTCCAGCCACCCGTCGGTGAGCGTGGCGACGGCGCGGCCCCGGACGTCGTAGACGACGAGCGAGACCGCCGAGGCGCTCCCGAGCGCGAAGGCGATCTCGGTCCGCCCAGCGAACGGGTTCGGATATGCCGCGACCGCCGCGCCGGACGCCTCCGCCGCGCCGGACGCCTCCGCCGCGCCGGACGCCTCCGCTGCGCCGGGTGCCTCTGCCGCGGCGGCGATGCGCCGGCCACCAGGGCCTTCCTCGCCGGCACCCGTCACGGTGACGGCAACGGCGTCCGAGCAGGCTACCGGCGCGTCGAAGCTCGGCCCGGCACAGACGACGTAGGCGTACACCCCCGGCGGGGTGGGGCTCGGCACGGGTTGGGCGTAGGTCCGCCCGAGGAGCTGCCCCGGCTGGAGCGTCCCCGCCGCCACCGGCCCGCGCGCGGCGGGGGCCCCGCCGCGCGTCACGTGGAAAAAGAGGCCGCCCGTCTGCGGGATCGCCAGATGGTTGGCGACGGTGTACGCGAACGCGAGGACCCCACCCGGAGCCACCGTCGTCGCGCTCTGCGCCGCCAGCGTGACCGAGAGCGCGCCGCCGCTCGTGACGTTCCCGAACGTGACGTTATCGACGTCGGCCCGCTGCGCGACGGCGGAGGTCCCGAGCCGGACCCGTGCGATGCGCGGCACCGTGGACCTGAACCCGAAGAACTGGAGCCCGAGGCCCGAGAGGGACGCCGAGCCCAGCTCCGCCCCCGAGGCGCTGAAAACACGGACCGCCGTGGCCGCGCCCGTGCCGTTGAGGTCGGCGTCGAAGCCGACGCAGTCCGCCGCCGGCCCGAGCTCCACGTCGAGGTCGTGCCTCGGGCTGCGGTTGCCGACCTGGACCGAGGGCGCGCCCTCGAAGCCCGGCCCCGAGACGAGGAGGTCGCCGCTGACCTCGGCGGAGTCGGCGTCGATCTGCATGTCCTTCAGGATGTCGCCCCGCCGGAAGACCTCGTTGTCCGTCGCCCACCGGAGGAAGCCCGGAAACGTGACGAAGCCGCCGGGGGCGACGGTGGCCTCCTCGAACGTCTCGGTCGGGAGGCCGGGGCAGTCGGCCTCGAAGGCGGCGCGGGTGGTGTAGAGCGTCAGTCCTCCCGGCGGCGGACCGGGCTGAGCGCGCACGTCCGGGCCGAGCGCCAGGAGGCCGGCTGCGCAGAGCGTGTAGCAGAGGTTCGACATAGCGCTTCAACGGTTGATGTCACGACAACGGTTGATGTCACGACAACGGTTGATGTCACGACGGGAACGTACGCCTCAGACCTCGGACGTGCTACGGACGGCGACGGGCGGAGCCGCTTCGCCTTCGGCGAGGACGCCGATGCGGGCGACGATCATCGTCATGTCGTCGTGCTGCGGGGCGCTCCCGGCGTGGCGGAGCACGTCGGTCACGAGCGCCTGCAGCAGGTCTTCGGCGGAGGTGTCGGTGCCGGCGTCGGCGACGGCGTCGGCGAGGCGCTCGTCGGTGTAGAGCGTCTTGGCCGCGTCCATCGCCTCAGAGAAGCCGTCGGTGTAGAAGACCAGCGTGTCGCCGCGCCGGAGCGCGATGGTCTGCTCGCGGATGGTCTCGTCGAAGACGGCGCGGTCCGTCAGCCCGATGGCGAGGCCCGGCGGCTGCAGGAAGTCGGCGCTCTGGCTCGGGGCGCGCTTGAGGATGACCGGGTTGTGCCCGGCGCGGGCGAAGGTGAACGTCTGCGCCTCCAGGTCGAAGACGCCGTAGATGAGCGAGATGAACGTCCCGCGCGAGGCATTCGCGACGAACAGGCGGTTGGCGCGGCGGAGCACCTCGGCCGGGCGGTCGGTCTCGCGGGCGAGGGTCTGGAGGAAGCCCTTCGCGAGCGTCATGAAGAAGGCGGCCTGGATGCCCTTGCCGCTCACGTCGCCGATGACGAGCGCGAGCCGCCCGTCGCCGAGCGGGATCACGTCGTAGTAGTCGCCCCCGACCTCCTCGGCGGCGAGGCAGCGCGCGGCGAGGTCGACGCCGGCGGCCTCGGGCATCCGCGCCGGGAGGAACGAGCGCTGGACCTCGCGCGCGATCTCGAGCTCGCGCGCGAGCCGGCCCCGCTCGCGCTGCTCGGCGACGTAGTCCGGCTCGTAGCGCGGCAGCGTCTCCCCCGCGCGCGCACTCCGCACCCCGGCGACGCCGAGCGCGGCGACCCCGCCGGCGAGCACGAACCCGAGCACGGCGTCGACGAACGCGGGCGAGGCCGCGACGAGCCAGCCCTCGGCCGTGTCCCACAGCACCCCCGTCACGAAGACCGCCGCGAGGACGGTGAGCGCGTCGTAGCGAGCGTAGGCCCACGCCAGCATCAGGCCGAGGACCAGCAGGACGCCCCACGCCAGCCAGGCCGACCCCGTGGGCACGTCGAGCGCTTCGAAGCCCAGCACGGCCACGGCCACGGCGAGCCCGGGGACGACAGCCCGGGCGTGCCACCGCCGCAGGAGCGACCCGAGGCCGACGTAGACCGCCAGCGTGAGCAGAAGCGCGTACCAGACGCCCGTCGCCACGGCCACCCCGAACACGGAATACGTCACCTCTGCCGTGAGCAGCCCGAGTGCAGAAGCGAGGACGCCGAACGGGGCGAGCACCAGCGCGAGCGTCGCCGCCCCGAGCAGCACTCCCGCCACTGCGACGCCCCGCACGAGCGCCCGCCCGACGGGCTGGTTCACGAACCGCCCCTGCCGCGCCAGACTCAGCGTCTCGATCTGCTGCGGCCACGCCCCCCGCGCGAGCGCGTCCGAGGCCGACGACGCGACGAACACGAGCAGCCCGAGCCCCGCCCCGCTAAACAGCGTCCCGATCAAGACGAACACCCAGACCGACCACCCATCCCCCACCTCCCCCGCCCACAACGACGTCGTCAGGACCGACGACCCTGCCACCGCGCCCCCGGCCGCCAAGGCGTCCTTGATCGCCGCGCGCGCGTCCAGCGACCGGACGCTCAGCCGCCGGAACATCACCACCAAAAGCAGCAGCACGAGGACGACGTACCCGATCGCTTTCGCCGCGCTCCGCACGGCGTCCGCTCCGATTGGAAAGCCCTCTCGGCCCTCCGACCCCTGCTCGGCCTCGTTGAACGCCACGCCGAGGCCGAGCAAGGCGTCGGCGGCGCTCACGTCCACCTCGGCGCTGACGCGCTGGCCGTAGACCCGCTCGGTGGTCTCGAAGCGGACGCGGGCTGCCGAGCGCCCTCGCTCCGGGACCGCCTCGACGGAAATGACGGCGAGCGGAAGCGCCCCGAGCGCCGTCGCGCTGAGGTAGTCTCGGGCCATCTCCGCAGCGGCTGTGGCCGTGAGCGCTTGGGGCCGGGCCGGGTCAGCGCGGTGCGGCGGAAGCGAATCGGCGACGACTCGCCCGCTGAGCAGCTCGAAGTAGGTGGGGAGTTGGGAAGCGGCGGCTCCGGACGCTCTGTCCGGCGGGAGCACGCCCGGCACCCTCTCGTCGAGGTCGAGCCTGCTCCCGCGCCGGGGAGCAGCGCTCTCCGCTCGGGCGGCGTCCGGCACGAGCGCCTCGGGGTTGAGGAACCGCCACACGGCCCCGCGCTGCGTCAGGTCCACCTTGAAGACGCCCTGCTCGGGTGCATTGGTCCCCATCGTGGCAGGGGCCTCGGGGTCTTCCTCCTTCCAGCGCACTCTCCAGTAGTACGCCGGCAGCTCCTCAGTGCCGGCCTCCAGCAGCCGGAGGGTCTGCCGCCGGCCCCGGCCCGTCTGGAGCGAGTCCAGCAGCCGCGTCTCGCGCCGCAGTTGGGCCACCGGGACGAGCCCGCCGGTGGCGTAGCCCTGGTCGGTCAGAAACGCTTCGGCCTGCTCCACCGCCGCCTCGCGCCCGAGAGCATAAGTCGCCGCGCTGTCGGGGTGCTGGCCCGGCAACAACTGCACGAAGAGCACCAACCCGCCGAGGCCGAGACCGAAGAGGCCGACGTCTATGAGATCGAAACGAGCGCGCGGGGTCATACGTGCGGCGAAAGGGACGACGGGCCTACGAGCCAGGGCACCGCAAGTTTACGACGAGTGCCGATGCCCGGCAGGGGGCCCCCGCCCCAAAGACGAAGCGGGGGCCGCCCGTTGCCGGACGGCCCCCGCTAGACTGCGCGTCCTGCGGACGCATCCTGTGGATGCACCCTGCGGACCGGTTACTTCGGACCGGTTACTTCACGAGCGTGATCCGCCCGGTCTCGACCCGCGTGCCGGTCACGAGGCGGTAGACGTACACCCCGCTCGGCAGGCGGGAGGCGTCGAAGGTGACGTTGTGCTGACCGGCGTCCATCGCGCCGTCAGCCAGCGTCGCCACCGCGCGGCCGCGCACGTCGTAGATCACGAGCTCGACCTGGGCGCTCTGCTCGAGCGAGAAGGCGATCTCGGTCCGCTCGGTGAACGGGTTCGGGTAGACCCCGGTCTCGCTCGTACGGGCGGCGGCCTCCAGCGTCGGCCACGGCTGGACCTCGGTGAGCGTCCACTCGGTCGCGGTGCCCGCCACGCGCGCGCTCGGCGTCACGTTGACGGCGACGATGTCGGTCGCCACGGCGTTGCCGTTGCTCTGGCCCACGCTGATCTCGACCGTGTAGGGGCCCAGCGGGGCATTGCCCGGGACCCTCACGCTGAAGCCTGCCGTGACGCTCTGGCCGGCCTGCACGGTGCCGCCGACGACCTGCACCGGCCCGACGAGGCGCATGGTGCCGCGGAAGACCTCGTAGAAGAGGACGCCGCTCTGAGCCGCAGCGGTGTTGTTCGTCACGGTGTAGGAGAACGAAGCCATGCCGCCCTGGGGCACGGACTGCGCGGCGGGCGAGGCATCGATCTCGATCGGGTCGCCAGCGCCGGCCATGTCGCCGAAGGAGACGTTGTCGATGTCGACGAACTCAACCGAGACCGAGGCGAGAGCCACGACCGACGCGATGGCCGCGCCGTCCGACTTGAAGCCCACGAACTGCAGGTCGAAGCCGCTGACCGTCGCCGAGCCGAGCACGTTGCCCGAGGCGTCGCGCGCCTCGATCGTCGTAGCCGTACCGGTGTTGTTGAGGTCCACGTCGTAGCCCGCGCAGTCCACAGCCGGGCTGAAGTTGGCGAAGAAGTCGTCCGTGTTCTGGTTGTTACCGACCTGGACCGACGGGGCACCGCCGAAGCCCTGACCGGAGACGAAGAGGTCGTCGCCGAGCCCGGAGACGGTCGTCACGGTGAGCGTGAGGCCGTCCTCGATGGAGCCGGCGGGGAAGATCACCCCGTCCTCAGGAGGAAGCGGGGCACCGACGACGTCGAAGCTGCCGGAGGCGACGTTAGCCTCCTCGAAGGTCTCCGTCGTCAGTCCCGAGCCGCACGCGGCCTCGAAGGCCGCACGGTCGGTAAAGACCATCGCCCCGCCGCGCGTCGAGAGCACCTCGATGGAGGATGGGACGGCCGCGCGCTCTACCTGGTGATCGGGGGCTGCGGAGCGCTGGCTCTGGGCGAGCGCAAACGGGCTGAGCGTCACGAGGAGCGCCGCCACGAAGGAAAAGCGTAATGCTTTTGACATGGGTAGGAGGGTTGAGTAGTGAAGGGAGAGCCCACCGCCAGAAGCGGCGGCTCGGTAGGGTCCCTAATCAATGAAAAAAGAGCGTAAAAAGCTAGCCCTCCGAAAACAAAATACTGAGGCGCACCCTCGATGCTCCAAAAGCGCATCCCTCTGTCTCACCGGCGGCCTCTCCAGGGCGGCGGGCCGCTATCTTGCCGTCCCCTCCGACCCGCCCGCTCCCCGACACATGCAAGCCGCTCCCGACCCCGCTAGCGTTGACATCGAGGCGGAGGTCTCCGCCGCGTGGCAGACCGTGGACGACCTCATCGACGGGTTCTTCGCGCTGCTGCCGAAGCTGCTCCTCGCGGCTCTGCTGTTTCTCTTTTTCTGGCTCGTCGCGCGCGGGGTGCGCGGGATCGTGCACCGCGTGACGCCGGGGCCGGTCGACTCGAACATCGGGATCGTGCTCGGGCGGCTGGCCTATGCCGGGACGGTTCTCCTCGGCGTGCTCGTCGCGCTCACGGTGGCGGCCCCGAGCATCGGCGTGGGAGAGCTGGTCGGCCTCCTCGGGGTGGGCAGCGTGGCGATCGGGTTCGCGTTCCAGGACATCTTCCAGAACCTCCTGGCCGGCATCCTGATCCTGCTGCGCGAGCCGTTCCGCGTGGGCGACGAGATTACCTCCGGCAGCTACACCGGCACCGTCGAGGCCATCGAGACGCGGGCGACGTTCATCCGCACCTACGACGGGCGGCGCGTCATCATCCCGAACGCCGACATCTACACCGACCCGGTGACGGTGATCACGGCCTACCAGATGGTCCGCAGCCAGTACGACGTGGGGATCGGCTACGGCGACGACATCGCCGAGGCCAAGCGGATCGCGCTGGAGGCGGTGCAGGGGGTCGAGGGCGTGCTCGCCGACCCCGCGCCGGACGTGCTCACGTGGGACCTCGCCGAGAGCTCGGTCAACCTCCGGGTGCGCTGGTGGAGCCTGCCGGTGCGCGGCGAGGTGGTGGTGCTCCGGGACCGGGTCCTCCGAGCCGTCGCCGAGGCGCTCCTCGGGGCCGGGATCGACCTGCCGTTCCCGACGCGGCAGATCCTCTTCCACGACCAGACCGAGGCCACCGACGGCGACCGCACGCGGCAGCGCGAGGGCTGGCCCGCCGGCGCGTCGCCCCCCGAGCCGGGCAACATTCCCCGCGCGCTCGCCCAGGCAGGCGGCAACGGCCCCTAGTACCGCGTCAAGGTGTCGTTGACGGGTTGCCCGTGCGCGGACCCCCTGCCCGCACCGGGTCCGACGAGCGGATATCGTGTCATCGTCACGTCGAATCCGTATCACCGAATCCGTATCACCTCCCGACGCCCAGAAAGACCCCAGTCGCCCACCCCCTCACCACGCGGGGCCTCCCGCTCCGAAGAGACGGGAGGCCCCGCGTGCCCTGAGCAGGCGCGCGTCAGCGCGCCGATGCTACGCGCTTACCGCTGCGACTACCGCACGAGCGCGAGGCGGCGCGTGGCCTGCACGTCGGTGCCCGAGAGCCGGACGAAGTACAGCCCGCTGGCGAGGCCGGCGGCGCGGAGCTGCACCTCCTGCACGCGCCCGGCGGCGGGGGTGCCCCGGTAGAGCACGGCCACCTGCTTGCCGAGCACGTCGTAGAGCGCGACCTCGACCTGCTGCGCCTCGCGCACGCCGAAGCGGAGCGTGGCGTGGTCGCGCATCGGGTTCGGGTAGGCCGTGCCGAGGAGGTAGCCGTCGGGCATCGCCACGGTCAGCGGGTCGCTGCTCTCGTCGCCGGAGCCCTCGTTGGCGACGGGCTTCCGGTCGGACTCGAAGGCACCGATGTCGGCCGTCTCGCCCTCGCGGTCGACGCCGCGCTGGTCCACGTCGAGGGCCGCGATGCCGGCGCTGAGGGCCGGGCTGCCCTCGCCGAGGGCGTGCGTCTGGGTGGAGCCGCCGTTGTCGGCGAGCGGGCCGAGGGCCGGGTCCCGCCCGGTGACGTTGTTGTCGGTGTCGCCCTCGACCGAGCAGCCGTCGGTGGACTCGATGAGGTTGTAGTCCTCGGAGTCGAGCGTGCCCACGCAGTCCGGCCCGGCCGGGGCGGTGTTGTCGCCGAGCAGCGTGTTGACGAAGGACAGGCTGCCGGCGTCGCCGTTGGCGATGCCGCCGCCGCTCGTCACCGCGGTGTTGGCCGCGACGGTGACGCTGTTGAGCGAGGCGTCGCCGCCGGTGGTCCAGACGCCGCCGCCGATGGTGCCGGTGTTGCCCGAGACCGTGCTGTTGGTGATCGTGAGCGTCCCCCCTTCGGAGAAGACGCCGCCGGCCCCGCCCGCCGAGGTGTTCATCGCGACGGTGCTCTGCTCGATCGTGACGTCGCCGCCGTCGCCGTCGTTGTGGACGCCGCCGGTCACGGGCGAGGTGTTCGCCGTCACCGTGGAGGCGCGCACGGCGAGCGACCCGGCCGGGGAGTTCCACAGCCCGCCGCCTTCGCCGCCGGCCGTGTTGCCCGAGACCAGGCTGCTGTCGATCGTCACCGAGCCGCTGCCGCCGATGTGGAGGCCGCCCCCGTTGCCGGGGTTCGCGGCGACTTCGTTGCCGGAGAGCGTGACGCGGAGCAGCGCGGTGGAGGCCCCCGCGTTGTCCTCGAGGCCGCCGCCGGCGCGGTTGGCGGTGTTGCCCGAGACCTCGGTGTCCGTGACCGTGAGCGTGCCGCCGGTGTTGTTGAAGAGCCCGCCGCCGGAGCCGGACGTGCCCGAGGCTACGTTGCCCGTGACCGCCGCGTCGGTGACCGTGACCTCGCCGCCGTCGTTGAAGAGGCCGCCGCCGCCCTGGTCGGCCTCGTCGCCGGTGGCGGTGTTGTTCGAGACCTCGGTGCCGGCGAGCGCGAGGGTCCCGCTGCCGGAGTTCCACAGCCCGCCGCCCTCCTGCGCCTCGTTCAGCGTGAAGCTGCTGCCCGCGACGCTGACGACGCCGGCCCCGGTGATGTGGAGCCCGCCGCCGTTGCCCAAGCTGACGCCGGCGTCGTTGCCGCTCACGGTGACGCTGTCGAGCGTGGCCTCGGCGTCGGCGATCTCGAAGCCGCCGCCGGCGCGGTTGGCGGTGTTGCCCGAGACCACCGTGCTGCTGACGGTGAGCGTGCCGCCGTTGGCGAAGAGCCCGCCGCCGGAGCCGGACGTGCCGGTGGCGCTGTTGTCCGCGACCGTGGCGTTGGTGACGGTGAGGTCGCCGGCCTGGCTGAAGAGGCCGCCGCCGCCGGTGTCGGCGTCGTTGCCGGAGGCGAAGTTGCCGCTGACGTCCATGCCGTCGACGGAGAGCGTGCCGCTCGCCCACAGCCCGCCGCCCTCGACGGCGAAGTTGCCGGCGGCGGAGCCCCCGCTGATGGTGACGGTGCCGCCGCCGTCGTGCAGGCCGCCGCCGTTGCCGGGGTTGGTGCCGGCGGAGTTCCCCTGCAGCGTCACCTCGGTGAGCTCGACCGTGCCGCCGGCGTTCTCGATCCCGCCGCCGGCGCGGTTGGCGGTGTTGCCCGAGACCGTCGTGCCGCTGACCGTGAGCACGCCGTCGGTGTTGTTGAGAATCCCGCCGCCGGAGCCGGACGTGCCCGGGGCCACGTTGTCGCTGACGGTGGCACCGAGGACGATCAGCGTGCCGCCGTTGTTGAAGAGGCCGCCGCCGCCGTCGTCGGCCTCGTCGCCGCCGGCTTCGTTGCCGGAGACCGCCGTGCCGTCGACGGTCATCGTGGCACCGGCCTGGTTCCACAGGCCGCCGCCCTCGCGCACCGCCTCGTTGCCGACCACGGTGCCGCCGCTGAGGGTGACCGTGGCGGTGCCGGAGACGTGGAGGCCGCCGCCGTTGCCGGGGTTCGACCCCGCCACGTTGCCGCCCCGGCTGCCGCCGGTGCCGTCGTCGCTGTCGCCGAGGTCCACCTCCATCAGCGTCAGCGAGCCGTCGACGATCTCGATGCCGCCGCCGGCCCGGCGGGCCTCGTTGGCGCTGATCGCGCCGCCGTCGACCGTGGCGGTGCCGTCGAGGATGAAGAGCGCCCCGCCGGAGCCCGAGCTCCCGTCGGCGGCGTTGCCCTCGAAGAGCGTGTCGTCGACGTCGAGGCTGCCGCTCTCGAGGTAGACGGCCCCGCCGCCCTGCGTGGCCTCGTCCCCCAGGGCGACGTTGTTGACGAACCGGCTCCCCGTGACGACGAGGGTGCCGCTCGTGGTGTAGAGCCCGCCCCCGCTGACGGTGGCGAAGCTGTTCGAGACCGTGACGTTGTCGAGCGTGAGGTTCACCCCGGTGGCCAAGCCGATGGCCCCGCCGAAGTCGGCCGCGCCGTTCGTCGCCGTCAGGTTGCGCAGCGTGACGTCGCCCGCGCCGAGCGAGACGGCGAGCACGCGCGTGTTCCCCCCCGCGTCCAGCGTGACCTGCTCGAGGCCGAGGGCGAGGGCCCCGTCGAGTGTGACGGCCTCGGTGATCAGGAGGCCGCCGCCGAGGGCGACCGTGCCGCCGCTGCCGCTCAGCAGCACGTCGAAGACGACGGTGTCGGCTCCGGCCTCGCCCGCGGTGCAGGCGTCGAACGCCCTGTTTTGGTTCGCGGACCGGAGCGCTTCGCGGAGCGAGCAGTCGCCGTCGGTGTTGACCTCGTCGTCGAGCGTGTTGACGGTGATCGTCGCCGCGAGCGCTTGCGGGGCGAGCAGCAGGCCGAGGGCCACGACGAGCGTCCGAAGCAGGCCGGAAGCGCCGGTCTCGGACCAGAGGGAAGCAAGGATGTACATAGGAGCGTGTGTTGGCTGGCTCGCCTCGACGCACCTCACGCGGGTCGTCTGCAGCAAGCAGACTTCGGGCGTGCGGTAGGCTCCCTCGTGAGCACTACGGCCCCGGCCGGCGGCCGGCGGCGGGCTTGGCGGAGGAAGAAAGGCGGAGCGGTGGAGTGGTTGGATAGGACGCAGCCACGGCGTGGCCGCATCCCCCTCGGTATCGACCGCGCCTTTCTTCTCTTTAGCGATATCGGAACCAATTCATGCCGGCTTCTCGACCCTATCCGCTCGGCGGGCTACGCCGCCGAGCGCTCCTGGTCGGCGTACTGCAGCTCGTAGAGCGTGCGGTAGAGGCCGCCGAGCGCGAGGAGGTCCTGGTGGGTGCCGCGCTCGCGGACCGCGCCCTTGTGCATCACCAGAATCTGGTCCGCGTCCTGGATCGTCGAGAGGCGGTGGGCCACGACGAGCGCGCTCCGGCCCTGCATCAGCGTCCCCAGCGCCGCCTGCACCAGCTCCTCGGTCTCGGTGTCCACCGACGAGGTGGCCTCGTCGAGGACGATGATCGCGGGGTCGTAGACGAGCGCGCGGATGAACGAGACGAGCTGCCGCTGCCCGTGCGAGAGCGTCACGCCGCGCTCGCCGATCTCGTGCCCCAGGCCGTCCGGCAGCACGTCGATGAAGCGGCCGGCCCCGACGAGGCCGATGGCGTGCTCGACGTCGCCCAGGTCCTTGGCCGGGTCCCCGAGGGTGATGTTCTCGGCGAGCGTGCCGGAGAAGAGGAACACGTCCTGCAAGACGAGGCCGATGTGGCGGCGCAGGTCGCGGAGCCGGAGGTGCTGCACCGGGACGCCGTCGACGCGGATTTCGCCGCGCTGCACCTCGTAGAAGCGGAGCAGCAGGTTGATGATCGTCGTCTTGCCCGAGCCCGTCGCCCCGACGAGCGCAGCGGTCTGCCCCGGCTCGACCGTGAACGACACGTCGCGGAGCACCCAGTTCGGCTCGTCGGAGTCGGGCAGGGTGCCGTAGGCGAACCACACGTGCTCGAACTCGATCCGCCCCCGGCACGGGGCGAGCGCGACCGGCGCGGCGGGCTCGGCGAGCGCCGCGTCGTGGTCGAGCACGTCGAAGACGCGCTCGCTGGCGGCCATCGCGCCCTGGAGCGTGTTGTACTGGTCGGAGAGGTCGCGGATCGGCTCGAAGAACCGGCGGACGTACTGGATGAAGGCGATCAGCGTCCCGACCGTCAGCGTCGCCCGCATCGCCTCGGTCCCGCCGAACCAGATCACGAGGGCGAGCGCGAGGCTCGCGATGAGGTCGACCGCCGGGAAGAACAGCGCGTAGTAGAAGACGCCCTTGACCTGCGCCACGCGGTGGGCGTCGTTGATCCCCTGGAACCGGCGCAGCTCCTCGGCCTCGCGGTTGAACATCTGGACGACCGTCATCCCGGTGACGTGCTCCTGCAGGAACGAGTTCAGGCGGCTGACCTGCTCGCGCGTCTCGCGGTAGACCACGCGGACGCGGTCGCGGAAGGTCATCGTCGCCCAGAACATCAGCGGCATCACCGCGAGGGCGACGAGCGCGAGCCGCACGTTCAGGCTGAACATGAAGTACGCGATGAAGAGGAGCTGCGCGAAGCTCCCGAGGATCGAGACGACGCCCGCCGAGAGCAGGTCCGAGAGCGCCTCGATGTCGCTCGTCGTCCGCGTGATCAGCCGCCCGATGGGGGTCCGGTCGAAGAAGCCCAGCGGCTGGCGCTGGATGTGGCGGAAGACGCGCGTGCGCAGGTCGTAGAGCGCCTGCTGCCCGACCCACTGCGTGAGGTAGCCGCCGGCGAACGCCGTCGCCCCCTGCCCGACGAGCACGAGCACGAGGAGGCCGACGATCCGCAGGAGGCCGGACACGTCGCCCTCGACGACGTGGTTGTCGATCGCGAGCTGGACGAGCTTCGGCTGGAGCGCGCCGAGGAACGCGGTGGCGAGGACGAGCACACTCGCGACGGCCACCCGCCCCTTGTACGGGCCGAGGAACGACAGAATCCGGCGGAAGAGCCGCCCGTCGTAGACGGTGCTCTCTTTGGCCTTGCCCTCGGTGCCCGTCCGGCCGTTGGTGCTCGCGTCGTCTGCCACGCCTTAGAGTCGGTCTGTGAAGTTCGGGAGCGAGGCGAGAGCGAGCCAAAAAGACGCGGCCGAGGCGCGTGAGCAGCCCGGTGCACCCGCATCGGGCAGAGCCTGCCCTGAGCGCAGCCGAAGGGAGCGCAACGCGGAGCGGGGCTTTGGCAGCCGCTCGCAGCCCTTCGGCATCTTCATAAACAGACTCTCAGTCGGATGGAGATGGAGGACAGACGATGGACACCCATGCTCCACTCTCTACCCTCCCTCCTTCAACAGGTACGCCTCTAATTCCCGAGCCGCCTCGGTGTTCTCAAACACGGACCGCGCCTCGGCCACGAGCGCGTCCGGCGTCTCGTAGCGCGCCGAGAAGTGCGTCAGCACGAGGCGCTTCGCCCCCGCGTCGCGGGCGACCTCGGCGGCCTGCCGGGCGGTCGAGTGGCCGGTCTCGCCGGCGCGCGCCCGGAGCGTCTCGCCGAAGGTGGCGTCGTGCAGGAGGAGGTCCGCGCCGGCGGCGAGCGCCCGCCCGCCGGGGCACGGCTCGGTGTCGAGGACGTAGGCGAAGACCGCCCCCGGTCGCTCCGGCCCGACGACCTCGCCGGGCTGCACGGTCCGCCCATCCGGCGTCGTCACGGCCTCGCCGCGCACGAGCCGCCCGACCTCCGGCCCGGCAACGCCGAGCGCCGCCGCCCGCTCGGCGTCCACCCGCCCCGGCCTCGGGCGCTCCTCGAAGCGGAACCCGGCGGCGAACACGCGGTGCGCCAGCGGCCGGGCCTCGACCGTGAACGCATCGGTCTCGTAGACGACCGCGTGCTCGAAGCCCTCCTCGAGCTCGACGCACGTGAGCTCGAACGGGAGCCAGTCGTTGGCGAGGCCGGGGAGCGCGCGGAGGACCCCCCGCAGCCCCGCCGGCCCGACGAGCGTGAGCGGCTCGGTGCGCTCCAGGAGCGCGGCGGTCGCGAGGAGGCCCGGCAGGCCGTAGAGGTGGTCGCCGTGGAAGTGCGTGACGAAGACGGCGTCGATGCGCGAGCGCTTGACCCCGGCGTCGAGCAGCCGGTACTGCGTGCCCTCGCCGCAGTCGAAGAGCAGCACTCGGCCTTGGCGGCGGAGCGCGCACGCCGAGAGGTGCCGCCCGTGCGCCGGGACCGCGCTCGCCGTGCCGAGGGGGATGATTTCTGTCACAGTGTCGAGGTGCGAGTACAGGGTCGAGGTGCGAGCGACGAGCGACGGGGGGGCCCGGGTCGCCGTTCGCTGCTCTTCGTTCGCCGCTCAAACGACCCCGGCGAGCTCCTCTTCGAGGAGCTGCTTCCGGTAGAGGTCGGCGTAGAGGCCGCCGAGCGCGACGAGCGCGTCGTGGTCGCCGCGCTCGGCCACCGCGCCGTCTTCGAGGACCAGGATTTGGTCGGCGTCCTGGACGGCCGAGAGGCGGTGGCTCACGACGACGATCGTGCGCTGCCCGTAGTGCCGCTTGAGGTGGCCGAGGATCGTCGCCTCGGTGCGGGTGTCGACCGCCGAGAGGGCGTCGTCGAAGATCAGGATGCGGGGCTCGCGGATGAGCGCGCGGGCGATCGCCGTGCGCTGCTTCTGCCCGCCCGAGAGCGTGATCCCGCGCTCGCCGACGCGCGTCTCGAACCCCTCGGGGAAGTCCTCGACGTTGGCGAGGAGGTCGGCTTCGAGCGCGGCCTGCTCGATCTCGGACGGCCCCGCGTCGAGCTCGCCGAAGGCGATGTTGTGGCCCACCGTGTCGGAGAACAGGAAGACCTCCTGCGGGACGACGCCGATGTTCGAGCGCAGCACGCCGAGCGGGATCGTCTGCACGTCGCGCCCGTCGACCTTAACGGTACCCTCGGTCGGCTCGGTCAGGCGCGGGATCAGCTCGACGAGCGTCGACTTGCCCGAGCCGGTCCGCCCGACGATGCCGAGCGTCGTCCCGGCGGGCACGTCGAACGAGAGGCCGCGCAGCACGTCCGGGCCCGCGTGGGTGTAGCGGTAGCTCACGTCGTCGAACGTGACCCGGCCCTCGATCTCCCGGACAGATCCGTCGGTCCGCTCGGTGTCGGTCACGTCGGGCGGCGTGTCGAGGATCTCGAAGAGGCGGCTCGCCGAGGCCGAGGCTTGCTGGACCATCGAAATCACGTAGCCGAACGACGCCACCGGCCACGTCATGATGGCGACGTAGATGATGTACTCGGCGATGTTGCCGAGGGTGATCGTCCCCTCGATCACGAGCCGCCCGCCGACCCACACGACCAGGATCGTGCTCGCGCCGATGAGGATCTGCATGACCGGGCGGAACGCCGCGTCGACGAGCGCGAGGTCGAGCGCGCGCCGCCGGTAGTCTGCGCTCTCGGCCTCGAAGCGCTCGGCCTCGAACGTCTCCCGCGTGTAGGCCTTCACCACGCGGACCCCCGCGAGCGCCTCCTGCACCCGGCTCGTGAGCGCCGAGTACTGCCGCTGCATCGCGTCGGTGCGGGCGTGGACGAGCCTCGAGACGAAGAAGATCGCCACGGCGAGCGCGGGCATCGGGAGCAGCGCCCACAGCGTCAGCACCGGCGAGATCAAGAGCATCACCACGAGGACCGTGGCGACGGTGGTGACGGCGCGGACGGCGTACATGATCGCCGGGCCGACGTAGCGGCGGACCTTCTCGATGTCGCTCGTGGCGCGCGTCAGCACGTCGCCCGTCGCGGTCCGGTGGTAGAACCCGGCCGAGAGCTTCTGGAGGTGGTCGTAGAGCCGGTTGCGCAGGTCGTACTCGATGTGCCGGCTCGCGACCACGACCGTCTGCCGCGTCAGAAACGAGAACACCCCACTGACGACCGAGAGCAGCACGATCGCCCCGCCGATGACGACGAGGGTGTAGGCGAAGTAGTCCCACAGAAATCCCTCGACCGGCGTGCCGGCGTAGAGGCCGTGGACCGCCACCATCCGGGGGATCGCGTCCACGGCCTCGCGCACCACCACCGGCACGACGATCGCAAACCCCGCCGAGGCGAGGGCGGCGAGCAGGCCTGGAATCATCAGGCCCTTATACCGCCAGAGGTAGGGGTTGAGACGGCGAAGCGGGTGCATGCGGCGACGGGTGACAGGGGCCTCTCCGAACGCCCCGGCCCGGCCCGTGATCCGCCGCCGGCCTCAGCCGCTGCCGTCAGCCGCCGACGACCTCGCCGCCGTTGACGTGGATCGTCTGGCCGGTCACGTAGGTGCTGTCGGCGGAGGCGAGGAACACATAGGCCGGGGCGATCTCCTCCGGCTGCCCCGCCCGCTTGAGGGGCACATCGGTCCCGAAGGCCGCCACCTTCTCCTCGCCGAACGACGCGGGGATCAGGGGCGTCCACACAGGGCCCGGCGCGACGGCGTTGACACGGACCTGTTTTTCGAGGACCTCCTTGTTTTTGGCGAGCGAGCGCGTGAACGCGATGATGGCCCCTTTCGTCGAGGCGTAGTCGAGCAGGTCGGGGCTGCCGCGAAACGCCGTCACCGAGGCCGTGTTGATCACGGCCCCGCCGGCGGGGAGGTGGTCCAGCGCCACCTTCGTCGTGAAGAAGTGGGCGAAGATGTTGGTGCGGAAGGTCGTCTCTAGCTGCTCCTCGGTGATGTCGGCGAGGCGGTCCTGCGGGAACTGCACCGCCGCGTTGTTGACGAGGACGTCGAGCCGGTCGAACGCCTCGACGGTCTCGTTGACGGCCCGGCGGCACTCGGCCTCCTGCCGGAGGTCGGCCTGGATGAGGAGGCACCGCGTCCCCTCCGCCTCGACGGCCTGCTTCGTCTGCTGCGCGTCGCGCTCTTCGTCGAGGTAGACGACGGCTACGTCGGCTCCCTCGCGCGCGAAGAGGACCGCGACGGCGCGGCCAATCCCGGAGTCGCCGCCGGTGACGAGGGCGGCCTTACCGTCGAGCTTGCCGGAGCCGGCGTAGTCTGGTTTCTCGTACGCCGGCTGGGGCGTCATCTCGTGCTCGTCGCCGGGCTGGTCGTCCTGGTGCTGCGGCGGGAAGGCGGTTTTCTGGTCGTTGGAGCCGTCGGACATGGGGGGAGGGGTAGGCGCAGCCCCACCGGGGTGTGGCCGCGCAGGCGAGAGAAAGAGGGGGCACCGATGACGCTAGCTCTCGTCATCGGCATGCTCGGGCAGGTCGTCGTGCCTCGTGGCGGCGAGGTCTTCGAGTTCGGCCTCGGTCATCGAGTCGTGCATCTCCTTCGAGGCACCCTTGAGTTCGGACGGGTTGGTCTGACCGCGCTTGGCGGACAGGGCAGCCCCGGCAGCCTTCTGCTGGGCTTTGGAAGTGGCAGCCATGACGAAAAGGTTAGAGGCTGTTCGGGAGTCCCTATCGCGGGCTACGAGCGGCTGCCAAACGTCCCTTCGGCGCGGCGCTCGTCGCTTCGGCCTCTGGCTTCTCGCGCGCCTGGACGGGCTCGTTGCGCGCTCGAAGTCCGAACAGTTTCTTGAAGGGTTGAAGAGGAAAGACCGGTGCGAGAAAGGGACGACCGGTGAGAGTAGAAGTGCGCCCTTTTAACCTGCTCCCCGCAGGCGGCAGTTCCGCTGTTCCACCCCTGATTCCACTCACGGGGAAACCCCTGCTGCGTCTCGGCGGCCGGTGCCTCGGGGAGGCAACCTGGACGCAAGGGCTGGAGGCCCCGCCCCCGGAGCGAACCTGAGAGGGCGTTGCGCTTCAGGTGCTCGGGCTGCGCGGGGCGTGCCACGCCCTGTCTGAGGTAGTGTCTAAGCAGACCGGGACCTGGCTCGCGGGTCGCCGGCAGCGCAGACACGCCGCGCCGCCGGCTTTCCTAACGAGGAGCAGCCCCGGCGCGCAATGACGTACGCTCGGCTCGGCCCCTAGCCCGCCACCTCGACGCCGCGCCAGAACGCGACGTGGTCTTTGATCTCGGCGGCGGCCTCCTTCGGCGCGGGGTACGCCCACGCCGCGTTCTCATTGGTCTCGCCGCCGGCCTCGACCGAGTAGTAGCTCGCCTCGCCCTTCCACGGGCAGGTCGTGCGGTGGTCGCTCGGGCGGAGGTGCTCGCGGCGGAGTGCGCCGGGCGGGAAGTAGTGGTTGCCTTCGATGACGATCGTGTCGTCGCTCTCGGCGAGGACGGTGCCGTTCCAGGTGGCTTTCATGGGGAGGTAGGGGCTAGAGACTGTGTGGCGAGGCGTAGAGACCGTGCGGCAAACTGATTTCGTTTGGCGAGGCTGATTCCGGACGGCGAGCGGCTGCGCGTGCGCTCGGGCCGGCCCCGGAGCGTTCCTAGACTCGCACGCCGCGTACCCCGTCGGCGAGGTCGCCGGGGGCGGGGAGCACGCAGACCGCGTCGGTGCGGAAGGGGTCGAGGACGATCGTGAGGTACTGGTACGTTTCGAAGCGCCCGGGCGTTCGGTTGAACTGCCGGGCGACGGCGGCGCAGAGCACGGCGTAGGCCGCCGGCCCTACGAGAACCGTGCGCGGCTCGAGGCCGTCGTGCTGAAGGGCGCGCACCTGCTCGTCGATGAAGGCGAGCACGCCGTCGGGCGTGGCGGTGGTTTCGAGGACCGTCATTCGATTGGGGATTTCTGATGGGGGGGTGGGGATGGGACGGCGGGCCGAGTAGCTTGCGCCCTCCGAGAGTAGCTTGCGCCCTCCGAGATCGGCAATCTAAAATCCAAAGTCGCCCGATGCAGCACGACGCCGGCACGCTCCGCACCGACGACGGCCTGACGCTCGCCACGCGGCGCTGGATGCCGCACGACAGCCCGGCGGCGGCGGTCGTGATCGTCCACGGCCTCGGCGACCACAGCGGGCGGTTCGCGCACGTCGCGGCCCACCTGATGCTGCACGACGCCTCGGTCTACGCCCTCGACCTGCGCGGGCACGGGCGCTCGGAGGGCGAGCCGCGGGCCTACGCCGAGTCGTTCGACGACTACGTCGGCGACCTCGCGCTTTTCCTGCGCCACGTCCGGGAGGACGCGGCGCAGCCGCTCTTCGTACTCGGCCACTCGCTCGGCGGGCTGCTGGCGGCGCGCTACGTGACCGCCCACGGCACGGGCAGGCTGGCGGGCCTGGTGCTCTCCTCGGCGGCGCTGCAACTCCCGAGCGACCTGGCTCCGCTGCTCCGAAAGGCCGCCGGCCTCCTCAGCCGCCTCGCGCCCACGCTGCCGACCAGGCGCATCCCCACGGCCTACCTCTCGCAGGACCCCGGCGTGGTGCGGGGCTACGAGCAGGACCCGCTCGTCGAGACCGGGGGCGTCCGCGCCCGCGTGGGCCACGAGATGCTGCAGACGATCAGGCTCGTCCGGGAGCACGCCGGCGCGTTCACGCTGCCGCTCTACCTCTTCCACGGCACCGCCGACCGGATCACCGACCCGGCGGGCAGCCGCTGGCTCTACGAGCACGCCCCGAGCGAGGACAAGACCCTCCGGCTCTACGACGGCTTCTACCACGAGACGATGAACGAGCCCGATCGCGGGCGCGTGCTCACCGACCTCACCGACTGGCTGTCCGAGCGCGTTTGACGCGTCTCGCCGGAACCCCTCCGTTCCGCCCTCGGCGCGCATCGAGGCGCTGCGCGGTCTTTGCCCAAGCTCCACGCATCGGTCGGGCTTCTCCGCTGCGGAGGCGGTAGGTTCCGGCATCGCACCCATCGTTCCCGCACACGCAACCCCGACTCCTGTGAGCAGAGGCATTGTGACCACCTTTGACGCCCGGCGCGGCGTCGGCTACGTCCGCCACACCGAAGGCAGCACCCTCGTCCCGTTCTCGGCGCGCGACATCCACGGCGAGACGCCCGGCCTGGGCGACCCGGTCGAGTACACCGTCGTCGGCGGCAAAGCCGGCGTGGCGGCCAAGCAGGTCCGCCGCGTCGGCTCGTAGCGGCCCGCCTCCGCGCTCCTTCTTTCCAACCGAATCCTTCCGAAGCCCCGGTTGCCGCTCGGCGACCGGGGCTTTGGTGTCTCCGGGGCTTCGGTGTCTCATACCATTTCTCCGAACTAATGAGTCATCCCCGCGCAGGCGGGAATCCATAGGGCGAGGGCGCGTGGCTCAACCCTCGCATGGTTCCCCGCCTGCGCGGGGATGACTTGACGTGGAGGACGGCGCACAAACTCAGCGATTTGGTATCGGGCGGGTCTCGGGTAGCAACGGAGCCTATTTCAGGACCACCACCTTCTGGCCGGCCGCGAACGACTCGCCGGTGACCCGGACGAGGTAGACGCCGCCGGCGAGTGCGGTGCCGTCGACGCGCAGCGTCTGGGCGACGCCCGCCGGGACGGGCCCGTCGAAGAGCGTCTGGACGCGCCGCCCGAGCAGGTCTACGACCTCGGCGCGGACCACCTGCGCCTCGCGCACGGCGAAGCGCACCGCCGTCGCCCCGGCGAACGGGTTGGGAAAGGCCGGCTCGATCCGGTAGGCCTCGGCGAGCGCGGCGTCGTCCTCGGTGCTCGTCGAGTTGTCGGTGTAGAAGAGCAGCGCCCACTGCACGAGGCTGCCGGTGTCCTGCCCGGCCCCGTCGCAGACGCGGAGCGTCCACGTCCCCTGCACGGCCTCCCCGGCGAAGTCCGAGAGCGGGTCCGCGCCGGCGGTGCCGGGCTGCCCCGCTTCGGTCCGGCCCTCCACGTCGTAGAACGGCGCGCCGGCGTCGTGGTCCGTGTCGCTGCCGAAGACCCCCGCCGCGCCGGTGTCGCTGAAGAGCGCGTCGAGGTCGTCGGCGCTCGTCCCGAAGGTGCCGGTGCCGGGGCGGTCGAGGAGGTTCACCACCGTGCCCTCGGGGCTCCGGAGCTGGAGGCGGAGGTCGCCCCGGTAGCTGTGCTCGATCGTCACGCCGACCTTCATGCTGACCGGGGCGAAGCTGTCGCTCACGTCGAGCGTGCTGCTCTGGAAGGCGGGGCAGCCGCCGTCGTCGATGCCGAAGCCGGCCTCGTTGGCGTAAAAGAAACTCGGTGCGACGAACACGTCGATGACGGCGCGGGGGCGCAGCGGGAAGGCGAGGCTCGGGTGGCTCACGACGGCCTCGTTCGTGACCGGCACGCCGGGCGCGTCCTCGGCCACCGCGACGTCGAAGGAGAGCGTCTCCGAGCCGCCGTCGCCCACGTCGACGATCCACCCGACGGTGCCGTCCTCCGCGGCGGCCTCGCCCGCCGAGAAGACGAGGTTGCCCGCGAACGAGAGGTTCTCCGGGAGCACATTCTCGAACCTCACGGCCTCGCCCGTCTCGGTGCCGCCGTTGAAGACCTCGACCGTGATCGTGGTGGTCTCGCCCGGCGAGACGGACGCGGGGCCGGCCTCCATCACGGCGAGGAGCTGGACCGGGCCGGGCGGGGTGCCCGCCTCCCTCCCGTCGATGAACGGCGCGCCGGTGTTGCCGGGGTCGAGGAAGGCCTCGGCCCCGGTGGTCATGTTGCGCGCCATGCGGCCGTACCAGTCCGCAGTCTGGCTCGAGCACGAGGCGAAGCCGCCCGAGAGCTGCCCGACGACGCGCTTCTCGGGGCTGAACAGCGGCGAGCCCGACGAGCCCGGCTCGGTCGTGCCGAGGTCCCAGTCGGTGACCTTGAGGTGGGTGCCGGCGGGGTTGCCCGCGTTGCCCAGGTACGAGTCGACCGAGGTCGGGTCGTTCTCGAACGAGATGCGCTTCTCCTCGACCTGCGGGTGGTGGACGGCCACCGCGCTCGGCGTCGCCTGGTCGCGGCGGTCCCAGCCGTTGAGCCAGACGCTGTACTCCGGCGGGATCGGGTCGTCGGTCTCGAGCAGGGTCCAGTCCGGGCCGCCGGAGGTGCCGCCGCCGGAGGTGCCTCGGAGGACGGTGCCCGAGCTGAACTGGTCGAGCCGGCCGTCGCCGCTGCCGCCACTCGCGGGCGAGCCGGGCCGGCGGCAGGTCGAGTTCTCGTAGTTCCAGTAGATCACGACGCTGGCGGCGTTGCCGGCGGTGTTGCCGCAGTGGTCGGCGGTGAGGAAGTAGGGCGTGCCGTCGCCGGCGGTGTTGTTCATCGCCGAGCCGCTGCAGATGTCGGTGCCGCTGCGGGTGTAGGCCCCGACCGAGCGGATGATGTCGCGGTAGCCGTTGCCCTCGGGGCAGGCCACGTCGACGTTGCACGAGCCGGAGCGGGCGAGGTCCGTCTCGTTCCACGCCGCGCGCTCGATCCCGAAGGGCCGGTACGCGTGGTTGACGCGCCCGATCTCGAACTCGTAGTCCGCCGCCTCGGACGGCTTCGCCTCGGGCAGGTTGAGCTCGACCACGATCTCGTCGCCGCGCACGACCGGGGTCCACAGCTCGCCGTGGGTTTCGTTGTCGGCGTCGGTGAAGGCGCGGACGTGTGGGGCCTCGCCGGCGGGATAAAGCCAGAGCGTCGCCGCCGGGGGCAGCCGGAACCGGCTGAAGCCGAGGTTCACCGAGTACGCCCCGGGCGAGGCGATGCGAAGCCGCCACACGCGCGAGCCGTCGGCGAGCGTCTCCCACGTCCCGGCGCTCCGGGCGGAGGCGGCGACCTCGAACGGCTCGGCGAAGCGGAGCGGGCCGAGCGTGCCGTCGGCCCGCTGCGCGTCGCGGGCGACGAGCGCGTCGTTGTCGACGGCGGGCATCGTGAGCCGCGCCACGGCGTCGAGCGGGAGCGCCTCGGCCGCGCGGAGCGACGCGGGCCGGGACGCCGCCTGCTGAGCCGGCGTCGGGAGGGCGAGCAGGAGCACACCTGCCGCGAGTAGGGCGTAGCGGTACGTCATGGAGGCGAAGGGGCTAGGGGGACGGAGGGGCCGGCGGAATATCCTCCCTCTTCGCCCGATCTCCAAATGGGCTCGTCACTCGCGCCCGCCGCGCCTCACTCCACCCACACGGCGACCTCGCCCAGCGGCTTCCGCTCCAAGTCCGGCACCTCCGCGTCGGCAGCGGGAAAGCCGACCGGGAAGAGGATGTAGGGCCGCTCGTTCCCAGGCCGCCCGAGAATCTCGTTCAGGAAGCGCATCGGGCTGGGCGTGTGCGTCAGCGTGGCGAGACCCATCCGGTGGAGCGCCGCGATGAAGAACCCGGCGGCGATGCCGCAGCTCTCCTGCACGTAATAGTGCTTCTGCTTCTCCCCCGCCTCGTCCACGCCCGTGCTCTGGGCGAAGAGCACGACGACCCAGGGCACCGTCTCCAGGAACGGCTTCCGCCAGTCCGTCCCGATCGGCGCGAGGGCGTCGAGCCACTCGGCCGTCGCGCGCTCGGCGTAAAACGCGCGCTCCTCCTCCTCGGCGGCTTCGCGGATGCGCCGCTTGACCTCCGCGTCGCCGACGGCGACGAACGTCCACGGCTGCTTGTGCGCCCCGCTCGGGGCCGTGCTCGCCGTCCGGATCGCCAGCTCGACCAGCCGGCGCGGCACCGGGCGGGCGGTGAAGTCGCGGACGGAGCGGCGGCGGTCGAGGTCGCGGTAGAACGCCTCGGCGCGGGCCAGCATTTCTTCGTCGGGATAGCTGGAGAAGTCGAGCGGGATGCAGGAAAAAGGCATGGCAGCAGGGTGATCGGAGCAGCTAAAACGGCGCGAGGCCTCTGGAGCACGCTCCGGAGGCCTCGTCCTCGGACACCTGCCCAATCTAGCGCATGACGGTCAGCCGATGCGTTCGCACTGTCGCCTCCGTCGCCACCCGGACGAAGTAGGTCCCCGTTGCCAGCGCACGCGCGTCCACTGAGAACGCGTGCGGCCCGGCGGCGACCGGCCCCTCGTGGAGCGTGGCTACCCGGCGGCCCAGCACGTCGAAGACTGCGACCGCCGCCTCAGTGTCCTGCTCGAAGACGAGACGCAGGGTGGCGCGGTCGCGCACCGGGTTCGGCGCGATGCTCTCCTGCAGGGTGGTCGTGGTCGCAGCTTGCGCCGCGCCTGCGACCGTCTCGCTCGTCCACACCGCGCCGCGCTGCACAGCCTCTCCTGAGACCGCATCGCGCACTGTCCACGGGCTCTCACCCGAGTCTCGGGGCAAGCCGAAGGTTCCTTGCGTCTTGGTCACGTCGAAACCGTCGGCGGGCGAGGCATTCTGCTCGTAGGCACCGACGTAGACGCTGTAGCGGTAGGCACCGGCCGGCGCGCTCGCCGGGACCGTCTGCCGCACCGTGCGTTCAAGTGTAGATCCCGCTGCCACGGTCACGGTGACCGGGCCGAGGAGCGGCCCGTAGGTGTTCCCGTTCGGCAGCGTCGCGGCGGTCCACACCTCGGTCGTGTGCGACTCGTCGTCCGGGTTGCTCAGCGCGAGGCGGAACATGATCTCGCCCCCCTTGACCCCAACGGTCGTCCGCGAGAGTGGCATGGCGACCATCTCCATCTCGGCTGGCGGCTCGGCCGGTGGCTCGGCCGGCGCGGAGTTGAACAGAAGCGACCAGCTGAGGAGCGTGCCCGTGTCGCCGGCTGCGCCGTCGCAGATGCGAAGCGTCCACGTTCCCCGCGGGTCGGTGCCGTTGAAACGGTCGGCGAGCGGCGTCTCGGGGTAGTGCGCTCCATTGGGGAGGACACCGGTGAGGTAGCTCGCCCCGCCGAGGTCGTGGTCTCCGTTGACCCAGGCCCACCATGCTCCCCCGCCCTCGTCCTCGAACAGGACGTCCACGTTGTCTCTGCTGGTGGAATACGCACCGATGAGCGGGAAGGCGTCGCCGGTCGGCGGAACGAGGTCGATCCGGACATCACCTCGCGTGGGGTGTTCGGCCGTCACGCCCACGCGGAGGCGCTCGATGTCGAACGAGTCCGTGATCTCGATGCTGCTCTCGGCTCCGCTCGGGCAGGCGGCGTCGGGGATCGGCTCCACCTCCTGAGCCGTGTAGATGCGCTCGGCGTCGAAAACACTATACGGCCGCCTGAGCCCGATAGGCTGCAAGAGGCTCGCGTGGTCAACAGACCCGAAGAGGTCGGCGTAGTTGTCGCCGTAGCCGTTGCCCGCGATGAACGTCGTCACGCGAACGTCGAAGGCGATCTCGGCTGCTCCGCCGGCCGGGATGTCGCCCGTCCACGTGACTGCCAGGGCGTCGCCTTGCGCGGTGCCCGAGGTCGCCGTGAGATTGCCCTCGTAGACGTGGATGTCGTCCCAGAAGGGGGTCTCGTAGGTCACGCCCTCGGCCGCCGCCGTGCCGCTGTTCGTGATGCGCGTCGTGAAGCGCACCACCTCGTGGCGGAGCGCAAAGTCGTTGCTGATGTCCATCGAGGCGTCAAGAGCTACGCTCTGCTCGACGACGGGGTCGAACGTCGCGGCGAAGAGCGTGTCGCCGGCGGCGTGGAGGAGCGCGTCGGTACCCGGGACGAAGGCGAGTGTGCTCGGCCCCGTGAAGGTGTTGTATTCGGTAGTGCCGAGATCATACTCGCCCGTCTCGACGCCGTCGGCGGCGCGGAGAAACTTCATCCGGTGCGCCGTATCGTCCCCCGAGCTGCCGGTCCGCCCCGTGAGGCGGACGGCGACGAACGCATCGTCGGGGGTGAGCACGGCCCGGGTGGTACCCGAGAGACCGGACGCGTTGGGGAAGTCGACGGACCGGGACCACCGAAGGTCGCCGTTCGCGGTGTCGAAGGCGTTGACGGCTTTGGCGAACCGGCCAACGGAGGCGACGACAAAGCCGTCGTCCGAGCTGAAGTCGATGGACGTGGGGTCCCCGAGATCGCTGGCCGGGAACTCGAACGGGAGCGTCCGCACGAGCGTATTCGTCTCGGCGTCTACGAGGTGAACCGCGTCGTTGCTGCCGAGGCCGAGGAGGCCGCCGGTGTTGCCGTACTCGGTGACGTCAACCGACCCGAACGCGCTCGTGCTCAGGACGAGGTCAAGGTCGGGCTCGAACACGAACAGGCCCGGGTAGCCGGAGCCCCCCGTCTCGCGCCCGACGGCCACGCGCTGCCCGTCCGGCCGCACGGCGACATCGTTCGTGTAATAGCCGGTGTCGACGCGCTGGAGCTGGTTGCCGTCGAGGTCCCAGTGGATGACATCGGTGAGCACGGAGCCACACCCGCCCATCGGCGAGCACACGGATTCGCTATGAACCGTGTAAAAGGTCTGGCCGTCGGGCGCATACTCGATGGCGACGATGCGACCGTAGTTGTCGAACGTCCCGACCGCGGGCGTGGCGACCGTGCGGATGAAGGCTCCCGTCGCGGCGTCGTGAAGCTGGATGTCGCGGGCGTTGTAGTAGTCCCCGGCGACGACGAGAAGCTGCGCCCCGTCGGGTGCCGGAGTGAACGTGCGAAGACCGGGAATGGACTGCTGCCAGAGGATGTCCCGGCCGTCCTGAGCCGATGAAACGGTGAAGCTCCCGAAGAGAAGGAGCCCAAGGAAGAGGCGTGAGAGGTAGGGCATGAGAGAGGAGCTGGTAGCGGGAAGGAGTCAAACCGCAGCATAGTACCCTTTCATCCCTCTGCCTTTCTCACGAAACCGTCACGTCTTTCTAAAATTGGACGGGGGTTGCCTCCCCCATCTGCAGCATCAATACAGCAGCATCAATACAACCGCCCTTCGCTGACGGCAGTGAACAGGTCGAAGGCCTGCTGCGCCTCGTCGCGGAGCACGCCGCCCTCGACGGCGACCGCCGCGCTGCCGAGCGCTTTCATCTGCTCGTTCGAAATCGGCAACTCGCGGAAGCCCGCCCGGGCGGCGTCCCCGATCGAGGTGCCGAAGACGATACGGTCGCAGTTCGCCCAGTGGATCGCCGAGAAGCACATCGGGCACGGCTCGGTCGAGGAGTAGAGGGTGCAGCCCGAGAGGTCGATGGTTCCGAGTCGCTCGCAGGCCGTGCGCAGGGCGTGGACCTCGGCGTGGGCCGTGCTGTCGGTCGTCGCCCAGACCACGTTGTGGACGGCGCAGACGACTTCGCCCCGGCGGACGACCACCGCGCCGAACGGGCTCTGCCCGGCGCGGACGCCCGCCTTCGCCTGCTCCACGGCGAGGCGCATGAACTCGAGGTCGGCGGCGTCGGCCATGGGCTATTCCAGCTCGAAGACGACGGTGACGGTGGCGCGGACGGTGATCTCGCCGGCGGCGTAGGCACCGGGGTTGGACTCCTGCCTCTCGTCCATCGCCATCTCGGCGCGGGCGTACATGACGGGCTGTGGGCGCGGGCTGTGCACCCCGCTCTCGGCGATGCGGACGACCCCGCCGAGCCGGGCACCGAGCGCCTCGGCCATGAGCTGCGCCTTCCGGCGGGCGCGCGCGACGGCCGCGCGGAGCGCCTCGTCCTCGACGGCCTCGCGGTTCTGCAGGCCGTACCGAATCCCGCCCAGCTCGTTAGCCCCCTGCTGCACCACCTCGGCCACCAAACCCGGCACGAGGTCGAGGTCTTCAATCGTCACCTTCACGTCGCGGCGAGCGATGAAGCCTTTGCGGACGCGCTGGTTGTTGCGGTAGTCCCACTCCTCGTCGAGCCGGAGCGTGAGGAGCTGAATCTTGCGCTCGGCGATCCCCAGGGCGCGGACGGCGTTCATCGCGGACTCGGCGGCCTCCGCGTTCTCGCGCCGCGCGGCCTCCGCCGTCTCGGCCCGCGTCACGACGGCGAACTGCACCGCCGCCTCGTCCGGCTCCGCGTCCACCGTGCCCTCGCCGCCGACGGTGACGGTGCGCTCATCCGGGGAGTGGAGGACCGGAGCATCGGGGGACTGGGCAGCCACGGGCGGGGCGAGGGCAGAGGGGAGAAAGAGGAGCGAGAGGAGAAAGAGCAGCGTGCGGTTCATGGGACAACCTCAACGAAAGACGTGGGGGCGTGGCGTGCTACGCCCTTCAACGGCCAGGCACTCCGAAAAGGTACACCGCCTGCGACCACCACGCCGCCGCGTTCTGGGCAACCAAGAGTTCTGGACCAACAAGGAGGTGAAGGCGCTTCACGGAGGACCGCGCAGCAGCGGCGCAGCCCATCCAGAGCGGACAGGCACCCTTTGTGGATGGGCTTCGCTGAGCCTTCGGGTTCCCGCCTGCGCGGGAATGACTATCAAGACTGTTGAGAGTGCAAGACTGTTGCTCGTGGGCGGACCCCCTGGCCGTCAGCCCTTCGCTCCGGGACGAGTCCCTGCGCTCAACGGGCCGACGACCTGTCCCCCTCGCTTGAGGGGGACAGCTTCCGCTGCTCGGAGCGGAGCGATGGCAGCGGAAGCGGGGGGTCGGCCTACGAGCAACCGTCCTCCACTCTAGGCCTCCTCGACTGAGACGACACGCGCCCGGCCGTTCCCCTCAGTCCTCTCCGGGGCTGCGTAGCGACCGGCCCGCCTCACACGGTGCTCCCCGCCTCAGACGATGATCATCGCGTCGCCGAAGGAGAAGAGGCGGTACTCGTGCTCCACCGCCTCGCGGTAGGCGTGCATGATCAGCTCGCGGTCGGCGAAGGCCGAGACCAGCATCAGCAGCGTCGACTTCGGCATGTGGAAGTTGGTCAGCAGCCGCTCGGTGATGCGGAACTCGTAGGGCGGGTAGATGAACTTGTCGGTCCAGCCCTGGCCCGTCTTGAGGCCGCCCGTCGCCGAGATGCTCGACTCGAGCGCGCGCACGCACGTCGTGCCGACGACGGTGACGGTGTTCGCCGGCGAGGCGAGGGCGCGGTTGACGGCGGCGCAGGGCTCGTCGGAGATGTGGAAGTTCTCCGAGTCCATCCGGTGCTTCGTCAGGTCCTCGACCTCGACCGGGCGGAAGGTCCCGAGGCCGATGTGGAGCGTGACCGGGCAGACGGAGACGCCTTTGGCTTCGAGGGCTCCGATGATCTCCGGGGTGAAGTGCAGCCCGGCGGTCGGCGCGGCGACGGCCCCGCGCTTCTGGGCGAACATCGTCTGGTAGCGGTCCTTGTCGGTCTCCTCGGCGTCGCGCTTGAGGTACGGCGGGATGGGCGTCGTCCCGATCTCGTCGATCTTGGCGTAGAGCTCGTCGCTGGTGCCGTCGAACAGGAACCGGATGGTCCGGCCGCGGCTCGTGGTGTTGTCGACGACCTCGGCGACGAGGCCGTTGTCGAAGTAGAGCTTGTTGCCGACGCGGATTTTGCGGGCCGGGTTGACGATCACGTCCCACAGCTGGCTCGCCGCGTTGAGCTCGCGCAGCAGGAAGACCTCGATGCGCGCGCCGGTCTTCTCCTTGTTGCCGTAGAGCCGCGCCGGGAAGACCTTCGTGTCGTTGACGACGAGCGCGTCGCCGTCGCCGAAGAAGTCTACGATCTCGCGGAAGCTGTGGTGCTCCACCGTGCGCCGCTCGCGGTCGACGACCATCAGCCGGGCGCTGTCGCGCGGTTCAGCGGGGTATTTGGCAATGAGTCGCTTCGGATACTCGTAGTCGAAGTCCGAGAGCTTGAGCGAGAGCGTGGGGCGAAAGATGCGGGGTGCCGTAGCAACACTAGCCATGCGACAAAGGGGAGCCGGTGAATCGAGAGCGCGTGGGTGAGCGGGGTGGGTTTCACCGAACATGGTGGAGCGCATTGTGAGTCCTCCCCTGCCTCGTGCGCAATATACCCGCGTTCCCAGCCTGCGCCAACTCTCTTTCTACGGCTCTGCCGAGCAGGCCTGCCGAGCGAGCCGACGAGTGGCGGGGGCCGGGGCACCGAGCCGCCGGGCCGCGCCGGTCAGGCTGAGCGGGGCGGCTCGGGCGTGGCCTCGGGCTTCGGCTTGAGCGCCGGCGGCACGTCGGGGGGGTCGGACTCGAGCTGGTCGCGGAGCTTCTCGAGTTGCTCGCGCGCGACCTCGCGCCCGCCGATGCCGAAGGCGGCGGCGACCGCCACGGCCCCGAGCACGAGGCCGAAGGCGAGGTTGATGATCGAGTCGGCGATGCCCATCTGCCGGAGCGCCGTCGCGCCGGCGAGGACGAGGATCGCGACGCGCGCCGCGACGCGCACACACCGGAGCCGCGTCTCGAAGGTAAGGGCCTCCTCCCAAAGGTGCCCGCCGCCGCTCTTTCGGTCGCCGCTCTCCGGCTTCTCTCGCTCAGCGCGCCGGGAGGACGCGCCCGCGCACCTCGCCGAAGCCGACGCGGTAGCCGTCGCCCTGCGCCCATCCCGTCACCAAGTCACCGCACTGGAGACAAGTCACCGTACTGGAGAAACGTGCCCTCCTGTCCGCCACGAAGCTGGGTCGGATCGTTACCAAATGGATAGTCCTTGACTTTCTGATCAATAATCCCTATGATATATGTTGCGCTTCGCGCACGCTATCCTTACCACCACCAATCGGTAGACGTCATGCGTACTCATACTTTAGCTCTCTCTCCCTTGATTTTATCACTCTTTGCAGGCACCGACCGCGTCGAGGCGCAGGACCGCCTCGCCCTCAAAGGCTCCGAGGTCCGCCTCGTCGACGACGTGTGGTACCACTTTGGCGAGGGTCATAAGGGCGATCCCATTTTGCCGGAGCGCCTCATCTTCCGCTTACAGGGAGACGCAGACCTGACCAAGACGTTGCTCGCACAACTTATAGGGACCGCCGGGGTCGAGTTGGAAGTGACGGCTCTACTCGGGGGTTATCACGTCCTCCGCATCGACACGGCCGTCCGCGATCCATTCACGGTCGCTGCTGACCTCTCGGCGCACCGCCTGGTCGATTACGTGTCCTTCGATGGCCTCGGTCAGGCCTTAGATGCGGCTTCCACTCCTCCCTCTCCGCTGCGGAACGACCTCGCTATGACCGGAGGCCACGCTGAGGCTTCGACACAAGCGAACCCCTGCACGAGTGGGTTCATCCCGAACGACACCTATTGGGGGTCCGGCGGAATCGGCAACTTCGGGCAGCTCAACCTCTGCGAGATTCGGATGCCCGAGGCGTGGGGCATCACGACCGGCGAGCCGAGCGTGGTCATCGGCATGGTGGACTCGCGCACCGACTACGAGCACGAGGACCTCGACGGTGGACGTTGGACCAATCCGCTGGAGACCCTCAACGGCGTGGACGACGGCGACGCCAACCTCTGCGTGGACGATACCGACGGGTGGGACTTCGGCAACCTCGTCAGCAGCGATGGATGTCGGGGCGACCGCAACCCCACGATCCTCGACGTGAGCGGGGATACCACCAGACAGGAGCACGGTACGGCTACGGCGGGCATCGCGCTGGCCCGGACGAACAACGGCAAGGGTATAGCGGGGGTCGCCGGTGGCGACGGCACGGCAGGCACCGGCGCTGCGTACATGCCCGTCGCCCTCTACTTCTACGATACGACTCCGCAGCAGCAGCCCTTCCCTGCGCTGTGCCCCAACCCCAACGACGGCCTCTGCCCGAGTGCGGTCTCGATGGCGCTGGCCATCGAATATGCCGCCGAGACGGGGGCCGACGTGATCTCGGTCGCCGCCGGCTATCTGACGGATTACGCGTTCGTGGATGACGCCGTCGATTTCGCCGACGACGAAGGCGTACTCGTCGTGGCTGCGGCGGGGAACATCCGGTTCATCTGCTCCAACTACAACGACCCGCAACAGCAGAACGACCCGGCCTGCTACACCAACCGTTACGTCGCCTACCCAGCAGCGTATAACACCGATTACGATGCGGTAATCTCGGTTGGCGCTGCGCTCCCGAACGACCAACGCTGGAACCGAGGCTCCGTCGGGGAAGGAACCAACGCGAGGGTGCTCGACGTCGTCGCCCCGGGCGGGAACGCCTCGGTGACGGATTTGCAGAACGGAACGCAGGATTTCATCGGTCCGGGTACGATCATCTCGACTGACCCGACCGGTGCATTCGGAGAGAACGATCCCGGTGACTACCTTACGGCGACGACCGAGCGCTTCGGTGGCACGTCCGCTGCTGCGCCCCACGTCTCGGGGCTGGCCGCGCTCATCCTGTCGCTCAACGACAGCCTCACGCCGCAGCAGGTCCGCGACATCATCAAGGACACGGCGGACACAGCCGGATGTACGGTTTTCAGTCAGTTCCCGTCGCCGTCCGGCACTACGTACGCCGAGCAGTGCGGGAGCGGTCGGATCGACGCGTATGCCGCTCTCCGCTACACGCTCACGACCTACGGCGGCACGCCGCAGGCGAACCTCACGATCCCGGCGGGCGAGACGTGGAACTTCGGGGCTGTCACCGCAGCTTTTGCCCCGGATGCACAACTCACCGTCGAGGGCGAACTCAACGCCGACGGAACGACCTTCACGGCAGCGGACCCGGCACAGGGGTGGCGCGGCATTTTCTTCAAGCCCGGCTCTGACGGCTTCGTCGAGAACACCGTGATCGAGCAGGTGGGCGGTTATGGGCAGTATGCCCTCTCCATCTATGATGCTTCTCCTTCCATCCGCGAATCCGAAATCCGCAACAGCCTCACCCCTGGCTCCGTCACCGGGGTCCGCGTCTTCGGCAGTGCGGCGGACCCGTGGCTTTTCCAGAACCGGATATTAGGACATACCCACCGGGGGATCGTATTCAACAGTAAGGCGCGGGGGCGGATGTTCGGCGAGAATGTGATCTATGACAACGCGAGTGACGGCTTCGTCGCGGGCTTCGCTACCGACGTGTTCTTCTACGACGAGAACCTCGTCGAGACCAACGGTGTGGCCGGCATTCGGGCCTTCTCCTCAGGTTACGTCACGCTTGGAGAGTATTACTACAACCAGTACGGCACGGCCTACGACTTCAACGGCTACAACACCATCCGGGACAACCCCGGCGGCGGGCTGATGAGCTCGAACGCCGGGGACATCCTCGGCGCGGGCAACTCCTCAGCCGCCGGGCTCAATACGATCACGAACAACGGGACCGCAGGGAATACCCCTCCCGGCGGGTGGTTCGACGGCACCGGCCCCGACGCGAAGTCCGTCGGGGCCGGCTCGTCCGTCGTCGCCCGTTACAACTGGTGGGGCCGACCGGCGAACCCCGACACCACGAGCTATGACGGCGCGGCCTACACCGGGTACGTCACCGTAGACCCCATGCTCACGGCACCGCCCGCAGCGAGCCGCCTGTCCTCGGGCACTGGAACCTCGCGGCAGCCCGGCATGCTCGCAGGACGCAGTCTGGACGGAACCGAGATCGGCATCGAAGATGAGGGTCCCCATGCGGCGCTCGTCGTGGCACTCGACGAGGTCGGTGCCCAGCGCTTCGAGGCGGCGCTCGCGCTCTTGGCGGCGCTCGCGGAGACCTATCCCGAGCATCCGCTCGCAGCGGTGGCGCTAAACCAAGCGGCGCACCTCGAAACAATGGCCGATAGCCCCGTGGCGGACGTGGGCAGCGTGCTCGACGCGGCGGCGGCGCACCCGAGCGCGCAGCACCGAATGTGGGCGCAGGCGGCGCTCGTGCGCTACCACACCGGGCGGAACGACACCGAAGCTGCACTCGCGGCAGCGGACGTGCTGGCTGCCGAAGGCCGTGGCGACGATGCCACGCTCGGGCATACCGCGCAGTTCTACCTCTTGGCCGAGGCGGGACGGCTGGCCGAGGCTGAGGCGGCGCTGCTCGCGCTGGAGGCCGTCGCGCCGGACGAGATCGGGGCGGAACTGGCGCGGGCGCACTTCGCGTTCCTGAGCGACGAGCAGCAGAGCGGACGACCGCTGAGAGCGAGCGCATCGGAACCGACCGCTTCGGCTACATCGAGGGTGAATGCCTCGGAGAGCGTGTTCGCGCTCGGTCAGGCGTACCCGAACCCGTCGCGCTCGGGTGTGACGGTGCCGGTGTCGGTAGGTGAGGCGGGGCACCTCCGCCTCGTCGCCTTCAACGTGCTGGGCCGCGAGGTGGCCGTGCTGCTCGACGACCCGGTGGAGGCAGGCCGGCGCGCGGTGAGCTTCGACGGCGCGGGGCTGCCGAGTGGGACGTACCTCGTGCGGGCTACCTTCGAGACAGGTAAGGGAGCGAGCCATGTGGCAAGCCGCTCGCTGACGCTGCTGCGATGAAGGCAGCCCTAGCAAGCGGCCGCCTCCTTCGCACCGTCTGCTACGCCCTCGCACTCACCACTATGGCGGTGGTAAGTGCGGGGGCACAGCCGGTAGCGTGGGAGTTCCTCGGCCCGGACAGCGTTGAATTCGAGCGAGATCGACGCATCGACGACCTCACCTTCCGATTCGACATCAGCCTCGACAACTCGGCTGATACCCTATATACAGCCGGTCGGTCGGGAGGGGTGCGTCGCCTCTCCCTCAGCGAGATGGTCTGGAGCGACGATCTGCACAGGCCCACCGGGAGTCCTCAGCGCCTCGCCTTCACTACGCAGGGCTTCATCCTCGGCGGTGCACCTGCCGGAGGACCGCCCATTGACCGCTCGACCGATGGGGGGCGAACGTGGGAGGAAGTCTTTTTCGACGGCATCAACTGCCTCTTCCGCGCCTCGGGGCACCTCGGCAACGCCGTCTACGCCTGCACCACCCCGCGCCACGTTTATCGCTCCTTCGACGGGGCCGCCGGCACCTGGGAGCAACTCCCCGCCGTCACCGACGAGGCCGCCGCCCGCATCCTCGACCTCACCGAGGTGCCCCCGAGCGACTCGCTGCCGTCGGGTCGCCTCGTTGCTGCCGTGGCCTCAGGCGTGGCTTACTCCGACGATGCCGGGCAGTCGTGGACGGAATCGGCGCTGTGGTACCCTTTCCGCTGGTGGGTCAACGACGTGGCCCCAGCAACCGACCCGGCGCACCCGTTCGGCGGGACGGTCTACGCCGGGGTGCAGGACTTCTTCACGGAGTTCCCGGAGGTGTGGGCGAGTGAGGACGGAGGGCAGACGTGGACGCGGCGGGCCAGCGGGCCGGAGATGCGCGAGACGCAGTTCGACGAGGTGGTCGTGCTGCCGGGGCGCGAGGGCGAGCCGACCGGGACGGTGTGGGCGGGACTCCGGGACACGCCGGGCGGCCCCGTGCCGAGTCTGGGGGAGGTGCTGCGCTCGGTAGACGGCGGTCGGACGTGGATGGAGACGGCAGGCGCGGGGTGGGGCGGCTGGGCGGTGCGGGCGCTGGCGTGGGGCCGGGACGGCAGGCTGTACGCGGGGACGGACGGGGGCGTGTACCGGACGGTCGAGGCAGCGGTGTCGACGGAGGAAGAACCAGCGGAGCCGGGAAAGCAGGGGGTTGAGCTTGGGGCCGTCTACCCAAACCCGTCGGACAGGGCGGTGACGGTGCCGCTCGTACTCAGCGCAGCGGCCGAGGTCCGGGTCGTGGTCTTTGACGTGCTCGGGCGAGAAGTCGCGGTGCTGCACGAGGGACCCCTCACGGAAGGGGCTCACGACTTCCGCCTCAGCCCGACAACGCTCCCCTCGGGACTCTACCTCGTCCGCGCCACGGGCGACGGGGTCACGACCTCGCGGCGCGTGACGGTGACACGCTGAGGCGGTCCTACCGCGCTGGGAGCACGCGCCCGCGCACCTCGCCGAAGCCGACGCGGTAGCCGTCGCCCTGCGCCCAGCCGGTCATCGTCACCAAGTCGCCGTCCTGGAGGAATTTGCGCTCCTCACCGTCGCGGAGCTGGACCGGTTCGGAGCCGCGCCAGCTTAGCTCCAGCATGCTGCCGTAGGAGCCTTTCTCCTCGCCGCTGATCGTGCCGCTCGCCATCAGATCGCCGGGGCGGACGTTGCAGCCGTTCGCGGTGTGGTGGGTGAGCTGCTGCTCGGGGCTCCAGTAGAGGTACTTCGCGTTCGAGCGCGCGATCGTCGTCGGGCTCGCGGCGTCCTGGGGCCAGAGGCTGACTTCGAGGTGGAGGTCGAGCGAGCGCTTGCCCTTTTGTTTGAGGTAGTCCAGGATTTCGGGATTCCCTGCCTCCGGCCCCTGCGCTTCGCCCTCGACGCGGAACGGTTCGAGCGCCTCCGCCGTGACGACCCACGGGCTGACGCTGGTCGCGAAGCTCTTGCCGAGGAACGGCCCGAGCGGGACGTACTCCCACTTCTGGATGTCGCGCGCGCTCCAGTCGTTGACGAGCACGAACCCGAAGAGGTGCTCCCCAGCGTCGTCGATGGAAATCGGGGTGCCGAGCGCGTTGCCGGGTCCGGCGAAGAAGCCCATCTCGAGTTCAAAGTCGAGCAGCCGCGACGGGCCGAAGACCGGCGGCTCGTCGTCGCTGGGCTTGAGCTGCCCGTGGGGGCGGACGACGTCGGTGCCGCTCGCGACGACCGACGACGCCCGCCCGTGGTACCCGACCGGCAGGTGCAGCCAGTTCGGGAGCAGCGCGTTCTCCGGATCGCGGAACATCGACCCGACGTTCGTGGCGTGCTGGCGCGACGAGTAGAAATCCGTGTAGTCCCCCACATGGGCCGGGAGCAGCATCTCGACGTCGTCGCACGGGACGAGGGCGCGGGCGCGGAGGCCGTCGTCGTCGCGGAGCGTGGGCGTGTCGGCGAGCAGGAGGTGCTGGACCGTCCGCCGCGCCTCGCGCCACGCCGGGCGGCCGAGCGCCATGAACGGGTTGAGCGACGGCTGCGAGAACGGCCGCCGCCCCGCGAGCACCTCGCCGTCGAAAAGCTTCTCCTCCTCCAGCACCGACAGGTCCAGCACGTAGGCCCCAATCGCCACGCCGACGCGCGCGCTGCGCCCCCCCTGCCGCTGGAACACGCCGAACGGCAGGTTCTGGATCGGGAACGGCGAGTCGGGCTCTACCTCGACGAACGAGCGGAGGGCGGGGTCGTGGGTGGGGTTCATTTCGGGAGAGGAGAGAGAAGAAAGGGAGGAGAAAGAAAAGGAGAGTGGCGGGAAAAGAGAAAGGGCTCGCTCCTCTCTCCCCTCCCTCTTCTCTTTCTTTTCTCTACAACAAACCGGCGGCGCGGAGGTCCTCGCGCGGCTCGTCGAAGGAGCAGCTCCCGTAGGAGAGGGCGAACGCGTCGCGGGCGCGGGCGACCTGCTCGGTGCTGATGCTGAGGTCCTGGAAGGCAAAGCCGGACTCGTCGAAGGTGAAGGCCTTCGAGGACTCGCCGCGGAGCACCTGCCGGAGGGCCGCTTCGCTGAGGTCGATGGCGTGGGCGAGGACCGCCGCCCCGAACACGTTGAGGAACCCGTGCATCATCGCGCCGAGGCTCCGGTCGTAGTGGCGGACGGGGTGGTGCAGCCCGGCGGTCGCCTTGAACGGCACGCGCGCGTCGCGGCACGTCGCCAGCACGAACGCTACGTGCTCGGGCGTCGGGAAGGCGTCGGGCGTGACGCCGCCGCAGCGGACCTTGAAGCCGACCGGCGGGCCGCCGGTGAGGTTGTGCCGCGCGAGCGCGTCGACGGTGCCGCTGACGGTCTCCCGCCACTCGCCCGTGAGCCCGGCCTCGAAGTGCATCCGCTCGAAGGAGACGCCTTCCTCCTCGACGGCCTCGCTGACGCGCAGCAGGACCGCCGCTACGGCGTCGCTCCCCGCCTCGACGACGCTGTCGGGGAGCCGGACCTCGAGCAGGTCGGCGCGCACGCCGTCGGCGTGCCGGTCCTCGAAGGCCTGCGCGGCCCGGAGGTCGTCGCGGAAGGCGCGGCGGAACGTCTCCGCGTCCACCCCGCCGGAGCCGAGGACCGAGACCGGGAAGGGGTCCTCCGGCGCGAAAAGGTCGGCGAAGGCGTCGAGCTCGGCGAGGCGCTGCGCCGGGCAGATGAACCGCCCCAGCATCCACGCGTCAGCGCTCTGCCGGTAGGCGGCGAACTCCGAGACGGCGGCACCGAGCGGCAGCCGGGCCGGCGGGAACAGCCCGGCATAGTCGATGAGACGGGCGAGGAAGGCGCGGAGGCTGGGCGGGACGGCGGCCTTCGGCGCGGTGGAGGAGACGCGGGAAGTCATCAGCAGAGCGTGGGTGGCGCACGGCGTGGGTTAAGGCACGGCGACGGACACGCAGGAGCCGGGGAGCGCGTTCCGTCTCCACGCGAGTTTCGCCCGGCGGAGGCGGGCTCGCCCGCCGGGCCGCCGGGCGAAACTCGCCCGCCTTCGGCCTCGCCGGAACAGCCGGGTTGTCCGTTCATAAGGATAGTGTTAGCTTAGAAACCGCCTCAAAGCGCGGCCCGGCTCGCCCTCTCCGGAGGCCGGGGTCTCGGATTCCAGCCCAGGGGACGCCCTTTCCAGCCCAGGGGACTTCCGGCCCAGGGGCCGTCCCGCGCTCCGCCTCGCTTCTGTTCCTCCGCCACCTGCCCTTCACCGCCATGCTCTCCTCCCGCCTGCCCGCCCGCCTCGCCTCGCTCCGGTTTCCCGTCGTCCTCAGCCTGCTGTCCGTCGCCCTCGTCGTCGCCGGGGCCGACAGCTGCGGCAGCGACCCCAACGTGACCGGGGCGAAGCTCGAGATGAAAAACCAGGACTACGACCGCGTCCTCGAGCTCACCGCCACCGCGCTCGAAACGGACCCGGCGAACGCCGAGGCGTACTTCCTCCGCGGCGAGGCCTTCCGCCTCAAGGCCGAGGCCGCCGGGGACGACGCCGCCGCGCGCGGCGCGCTCATCGCCGACATGGTCGACGCCTACCAGAACGCCCGTGCCAACGGCTACACCACCGACGACGTCGACAACCGCCTCCAGATGGCCTGGGGCTTCGAGATGAACCGCGGGACGAGCGCCTTCCGCCGCGCCGCCGAGGACCCCGCCGCCTACAACGACGCCGTCACGTCCTTCGAGCACGCGACGATGCTCCAGCCCGACTCCGCCGCCGGGTACCTCAACCACGGCCTCGCCCTGATCGCCGCCGACCGCTCCCCCGACGCCGCCGAGCCGCTCCAGATGGCGATCGACAAGGACGCCAGCAGCGCCGAGGCGTACATCTACCTCGGCCGCATCTACCTCGCCGGGGGCCAGGTCAGCGACGCGCTCGAGGTCCTCGAGAGCGGGCAGCAGATGTTCCCCGACAACGAGGAGATCCAGACTGAAATCCTGAACGCCTACGGCCGCACCGAGGGCAACGCCGAGGAGGCCCTGGCGCGCTACGCGCAGGCCGTCGAGCGCAAGCCCGAGGACCCCGTGCTGCGCTACAACTACGGCTCGTTTCTCCTCCAGGACGGCCAGTTCGACGAGGCCGCCGAGCAGCTCATGCGGGCCACCGAGCTCGACAGCCAGAACGCCAACGCCTACTACAACCTCGGAGCCGCCTACCAGAACAAGGCCGCCAGCTTCAACACGCGCATCGCGGAGCTCGAAGACGAGCGCGCCTCCCGAGACGACATCGACGCCGTCGTCGCCGAGCGCGAAGTTCTGCTCGAGCAGGCCCTGCCGAACCTGGAGCGCGCCCGCGAGCTGACCGAAGCCGGCGGCGACGACGCGGCGGACATCTGCGGGGCCCTCTTCCGGGTCTACGTCGCCCTCGGCCAGAACGACCAGGCCCGCGAAGCCGCCGAGTGCGGCGGGCTGGACATCGAGTAACCGTCCCTTTTCTAGAACCGAAGACGGGGGCGCGGCCTGCCTGCGCCCCCGTTCCTCATTCGGAGAAGGGACGACGGCTCACCCGCCCTCGCCGAGCCTCGATCCTCCCTCTTCCGTCCCCTATCCCATGGCCGCTCCCGACACCCGCTCCACCCCCAACGGCCACGCCGCCTCCACCGCCGATCTCGCCTTCGGCACGCGCGCCGTGCACGCGGGGCAGGAGCCGGACCCCGCGACGGGGGCCATCATGACGCCGGTCTACCTGACCTCGACCTACGTGCAGACCGCGCCGGGCGAGCACCAGGGGCACGAGTACGCCCGCGTCTCGAACCCGACGCGCTCGGCGCTCGAGGCCAACCTCGCCGCGCTCGAAGGGGCCGCCGAGGGCGTCTGCTTCGCCTCGGGCTTGGCCGCGGTGGAGGCCATTCTCAAGCGCCTCCGGCCCGGCGACCACGTCGTGGCGGGCAACGACCTCTACGGCGGGACCTACCGCCTGATGCGCCAGGTGTGGGAGCCGTTCGGGCTGCGCTTCTCGTTCGTCGACATGAGCGACCTCAGCGCCGTGGAGTCCGCCTTCACCGAGGCGACGACGATGGTGTGGGCCGAGACGCCGACGAACCCGCTCCTCCACATCGTCGACATCGCGGCGGTGGCCGGGGTGGCGAAGGCGAGGGGAGCCACCCTCGTCGTGGACAACACCTTCGCCTCGCCCTACCTCCAGCAGCCGCTCGCGCTCGGGGCCGACGTGGTGGTGCACTCGACGACGAAGTACCTCGGCGGGCACTCCGACGTGGTCGGCGGCGCGGTCCTGACGAGCGACGCGGGGTGGACCGAGCACCTCCGGTTTCAGATCAAGGCCGCCGGGGCCGCGCCGGGGCCGATGGACTGCTTCCTCGTGCTCCGCGCCACCAAAACCCTCCACCTCCGCATGGCCCGCCACTGCGAAAACGCGCGCGGCATCGCCCGATTCCTCGACGAGCACCCCGCCGTCGGGCACGTCCGCTATCCCGGCCTCGCGTCGCACCCCGGCCACGCGGTGGCCAAGCGGCAGATGCGCGACTTCGGCGGCATGGTCTCGTTCACCCTCGCAGACGACTCGGTCGAGAACGCGGTCCGGGTGATGCAGGGCACGCGGCTCTTCGCGCTCGCCGAGAGCCTCGGCGGGGTCGAGAGCCTGATCAGCCACCCGGCCTCGATGACGCACGCCTCGGTGCCGCTCGCCGAGCGCCTGGCAGCCGGGCTGTCGGAGTCGCTCATCCGCCTCTCCGTCGGCGTCGAAGACCTCGGCGACCTGAGGGCCGACCTCGACCGGGCACTTCGCGCGCTCTGAGGGGTTAACCCGCCCGGCTCCCCCTCCCCTCCCTCCGGGCCCCCCTCCCTCCCACGTCCCTATGGAACAGGCGCAAGCGAAAGAGCGCGTCAACAAGATCGCCCTGGCTCGCTTCGAGCAGTGGGCGCTGCCCCGGATGGCCGAGCGCCTGCCGGCGTGGATGACCCCGGACAAGCTGACCATCATCGGGCTGGTGTCGGCGGTCGTGATCGGCGGCTCGTACGTGCTGACGCAGCACAGCCTGGCGTGGCTGTGGGTCGCCTCGGCGGGCTTCGTGGTGCACTGGTGGGGGGACTCGCTCGACGGCACGCTCGCCCGCGTGCGCAACATCCGCCGCGAGCGCTACGGTTTCTACGTCGACCACCAGAGCGACGCCGTCTCGACGTTCCTGATCTTCGTCGGCCTCGGGCTCTCGCCGCTGATGGAGCTCTCGGTCGCGCTCTTCCTCATCGTCGCGTACTTCCTGATGATGATCCACGTCAACCTGGTGACGATCACGCGCGACGTGTTCAAGATCTCCTTCGCCGGGGCCGGGCCGACCGAGCTCCGGCTCTTCATGATCACGGCCAACACGGTCGTCTTCTTCCTCGGCAACCCGGTCGTCGCCGTGGCCGGCTACGACCTCCGGCTCTTCAGCGTGATCGGGGTCGTCGGTACGACCGTGCTGCTCTCGATCTACGTCATCTACGGCCTGATCGAACGCGCCAAGCTCGCCGAGCTCGACCCGACGCCGGACCGCCGCGCGCCGGTCGAAGCCACCGGCGACCGGCCGGGGCTGCCGGAGCCGATGCCGGAGGAGGAGCCCGTCGGCTCTCGCTAGCTCGATGCGCGATACGTCTACGAGCGCGCACCCCCCGACCGGACGGCGGCGGCTGGTCTTCACCGGGCTGATGCTGCTGCTCCCGGTGCTGTTCTTCGCGCTCCTCGAAGGCGGCCTCCGCCTCGCGGGCTACGGGGACGACTACCCCCTCTTCGTCCCCATCGAGACGCAGCCGGAGTTCCTCGTCCAGAACCGCGAGGTCGCCCGGCGCTACTTCGCCGAGCAGGCCAACGTCCCGACCGCGCTGCACGACGTCTTCGACGCCGAGAAGGGCGAGCGCGAGTTCCGCGTCTTCGTCCAGGGCGGCTCCACGGCGGCGGGCTTCCCGTTCTACCACGGCGGCGCGTTCTCGCGGATGCTCGAGCACCGCCTCCAGCAGACGTTCCCGGAGCGGAAGACCGAGGTCGTCAACACGGCGATGGCGGCCGTCAACTCGTACACCCTGCTCGACTTCGCCGCCGAAATCATCGCCCAGGCCCCCGACGCGGTCCTGATCTACGCCGGGCACAACGAGTACTACGGCGCGCTCGGGGTCGGCTCGACCGAGTCGCTGGGCTCGTTCCGGGGCCTGGTCACCACCTACCTCCGGCTCCGGCGGTTCCGCACCGTGCAGTTCCTGCGCGACGCCCTCGGCGGGGCCGCCGGGCTGTTCGCTGGCGAGCGGGGCGAGGCCGAGCAGGGCACGCTGATGGCGCGGATGGTCGGCGAGCAGGTCATCCCCTACGGCTCGCCGGAATACGCCCTCGGCCTCCGCCAATTCCGCTCGAACCTCTCGGACCTTCTGGCGACCTACGAGCGCGCCGGCATCCCCGTCTTCGTCTCGACGATTGCCTCGAACGAGCGCGACCAGCGGCCCTTCGAGACCGTCTTCGCCGACGGCACGGACGAGGCGGCGTGGCGGCAGGCGTACCACGCGGGCGTCGAAGCGCTCGGGCGGGGCGACGCGGCGGCGGCCCGCTCGGCCCTGGAGCGGGCGGTCGGCCTGGACTCGCTCGCCGCCGACGGGTTTTGGGCGCTCGGGCGGGCCTACGAAGCGGCGGGCGACACCCTGCCGGCGCGCGCGGCTTACGCGGCGGCCCGCGACCGCGACGCGCTCCGCTTCCGCGCCCCCGGGGTCTTCAATCGGATCATCCGCGAGGCCGCCGCCGCGCACGGCGCGACGCTCGTCGACGCCGAGGCTGCGATCCGCCGCGCCGCCCCGGGCCGGATCATCGGCCGGGCTCACATGCTGGAGCACCTCCACCCGACCGTCGACGGCACCTTCCTCATCGCCGACGCTTTCTACGACGCGCTCCTCGCCGCCGGCCTCGTCGAGGGCGCGGCGCAGCCGGTGCCGGATGCCGTCGCCCGGCAGACCCTCCTTCTGACCCCCGCCGATTCGCTCGTCGGCCTTCTCCGCGTGCGCAAGCTGCTGGGCGGCTGGCCGTTCCAGCCGCGCGACGCGCCCCGCCGCAGGCTCGACACCCTCACCGTGCGCACCGAGTTCGACCGGATCGTGAAGTCGCTCTACGAGTCCGAGGAGACGTGGCTGGAGGCGACCGAGGCGCTGGCGACGTACTACGAGCGAGAGGGCGACGAGCGCCACGCGCTCCAGGCCCGCGAGGCGATGACGGCTTCCTACCCGATGCTGGCGCAGCCGTACCTCGGCCTGGGCGGCCTCCACCTCCGCGCCCGTCGCCTCGACGAAGCCGAGCGCTCTTTCGAGCAGGCCGCCCGCCTCTCCACGCGACCGGCCGTGCCGCTCTCGATGCTCGGCGCGATCGCCCTCGAACGGGGCCGCACCGCCGACGCGGTTGCCCTCCTCGAACGCTCGCGCGAGCTGGCCCCGACGAACGCCCAGACGCTCTACAACCTGAGCGGAGCCTACGCCCTCAGCCGCCGCTACGACGACGCCCGGCAGACGGTCCAGGCACTGCTCTCGCTCTACCCCGAGCACGTCGGCGGCCAGCAGCTTCTCGCCAGCCTGCCCCCGGCGAACCGGGGGCGGTGAGGCGCTTTGTCCCCAGGCCGTGCGTCATCCCACCTCCAGTCAGCGAGTTGACCATCGAGTTAACGGGATCATCGGGGAAAGGGTAGCGAGGCCTAGGCCCCGTCACGTGAATCCGGCTCCTGGCTCGGCGAGGCCCCTGAAGCGCCCTGCGGCGTTGTCCTCCTCGCCCGATGCTACGGCATCTGGCTTGTCGGACGCCTGGCCGGGTCCCTCCAGGGTCTCTCGCTCGCCGACGGACCGACCTACGTGACAGAGCCTAGAGCGAGAGGCGGTTGCCCGCGGGCCGCCCCCCGCGCCCCTCCGGTCGCCCCGGCGTCGTCCCGGTCGCCCGGGGTCTGGCGCAGCTTTTTCGAGCCTCCCCTTAGTCCGTCTCCGGGGCACCCGATAATCTCCTCAAACCCTCTCAGGGCACACTCACGTACCTCACCTAGCCAGCTTCTGTCATGGACATTCAACCTACGCGCTCCAGCCCGCTCGGCGTGGACCCGAAGGCTGTCGAGGCTGCTCGCCCCGCTTCCGCTTCCTCCAAAGCGTCGGCGGAGCGCAGCCCCTCCGGCGGAACCGACGTCGACCGGGTCGAGCTCTCCCCAGAGGCGCTTGCCCGCGCCGGCGAGCCGCAGGACTCGGTGCTGGAGCGCGCGCGAGAGACGCTCCGCGACTGGCCCACCCTCGACCCCGAGCGCATGGAGATGATCCGGGCGCGTCTGGAAGAGGGGGCCTACCGGCAGCCCGACAGCCTCAAGCAGCTAGCCACGACCGTCCTCGCCGACCTGTCGGGGACGACGCCCGACGCGCGGACGCCGTAGGCCCTCGGAGACGCGCCGCAGGCACGCCACAGGCAGCCGGGTCAGAGGCTCGGGGCGAGCTCCGCGAAGCCGTCCTCTCGGTACTTCTTCAGCTTGTTGCGGATCGTCCGGGCGCAGATGCCGAGCTTCTCGGCGGCCTCGCGCTGGTTGTTGCCCGAGGTGGCGAGCGCCTCCAGGATCATGTGGCGCTCCATCTCCTCGATCGTGAGGAGGTCCCCGTTGCGGTCGGTGACGGTCACGCCTGCCGGCGCGCTCCCCGGTGCGCCGGCGAAGAAGGCGTTCATCACGTCCTCGGTCGAGATCGTGTCGGCCTCGGCGGCCATCACGACGCCGCGGTGCATCATGTTCTCGAGCTCGCGGACGTTGCCGGGCCAGTCGTAGTGCCCGAGCCGCCCGAGCAGGTCCGGCGCGAGGGTCTTCGCCGGGAGCCCGTAGAGGGTGCTGTACTTCTCCACGAACCGCTCAGCCAGGAGGGGGACGTCGGAGAGCCGGGCGCGGAGCGGCGGCAGCGTCACCGGGAACACCGCGAGGCGGTGGTAGAGGTCCTCGCGGAAGACCCCGTCGGCGACGGCCTGCCCCAGGTCGCGGTTGCTGGTCGCGATGATGCGGACGTTGGCCCGGCGCGGCTTCGGGTCGCCGAGGCGGCGGTACTCCCGCTCCTGAAGCACGCGCAGCAGCTTGGCCTGCACCGAGAGCTCGACCTCGGTCACCTCGTCCAAGAGCAGCGTCCCCCCCTCGGCCTGCTCGAACGCACCGACCACGTCGTCCACCGCGCCGGTGAAGGCCCCTTTCTGGTGGCCGAACAGGTGGCTCTCGACGAGCTCGTGCGGCAGGTTCGCGCAGTTGATGGCGACGAACGGCCCGCCCGCCCGGTCGCTCTCCTCGTGGACGAGCCGGGAGACGACCTCCTTTCCGGTCCCGCTCTCGCCGTGGACGAAGACCGGCGCGAGGCTTTTCGCCAGGCGCGGGACGAGGGCCCGCAGCGCCTCGATGCTCGCGTGCTCGCCGACGAACGAGGTCCCCTCGGCGGAGGCCGCGCGGCGGCGCGGAGCCGGGGTCGGCGCGGGAGCCTCGGGCGCGCCGAGCCGGGCGACCTGCTCCTGCACGCGCTCCAGGAGCGCGGACGTGGAGAACGGCTTCGGGAGGTAGTCCACGGCCCCGTTCGCCATCGCCTGCACGGCGTGCTGGATGTTGGCGTGCCCCGTGATGATGATCACCCCGATGTGCGGGCACGTCTGGCGCACGTGGGCGAGCAGCTCGAACCCGTTCATCTCGGGCATCTGGAAGTCCGAGATGACGAGGTCGATCTCCTCTCGGCCGAGCACCTCGACGGCCTGCGAACCGCTGTGGCAGTTCGTGACGCGCATCCCATTCCGGGTCAGCAGGCGCTCGAGGACGTCGTGGAGCAGGTGTTCGTCGTCGACGACGAGGACGTGGGGGTGGCGCGCGGGCGGAGCGAGGGCGGGCATAGGGGCGAAGACTTGCGGTGACGTAAAACGATGGGCTGCGAGACCTCGGCCAACTGCGCCCTTATTCGACGAAACGACCCTTGGCTTCGACGAACGGCCCCGCTGTTTCGACGAGCTGTCGTCAAATGACATACCTCTTTCAGCGTGCTCCTCGCATCCTCAATTTTCCCAAAGTGCTCCGTGTCGTGCGCTCTGGCGCTCAGTCCGTGTAGTTCGCAGGAGGCGGGAGTAGAAGTGTAAACGTGACGCCGGTGTCTGCGCCGGCCGCGCCGCGCGTGGTGAGCTGCAGGCTGCCCCCGTGCGCCGAGGCGATGCGCCGCGCCATCGCCAGCCCGATCCCGAGGTTGCTGGACTTGGTGGTGCAGAAGGGCGAGAAGGCGCGCGCCTCGTCCAGGTCAAGCGCCCCGGCGTTCCACACCTCGAAGCGCACTCCCGGCGGCTCGGCTGAGCCGGCGGCGTGTTCCCGTCGGACGGAGCACCGGACGGAGCACCGGACGGCCGGGCCCTCGCCGCGGCCGCCGGCGGGCTCGCTCGCTGCGCGGGCGGCGTCGAGGGCGTTCTCGAGCAGGATGAGCAGCGCCTGCTGCAGCAGCAGCGGATCGGCCTGGACCACGACGTCGTCCGGCACGTCGAGGGCGACGTGCTCGCGCGCGTCGCCGAGGCCGGTGAGCACATCCTCCATCAGGCGGCGCGCCTCCAGCGCGCGCGGCACCGGGGCGATGCTGAAGCTGTAGCGGTGGAGGTCGGCGAGCGTCCGTTCGAGCGCGGCCACGCTCTCGAAGATGCGGAGCACCAGGTCGCGCTCGGCGGCGGCCCCGGCGGTGTCGGCCAGCATCTCGGTGTAGCACTGGATGCTGGTGAGCGGGCCGCGCATCCGGTGCGCCAGCACCTGGGCGAGGTCGGCGAGGGGCTGGTCCTCGGGGGGGGCATCGGGGGGCAGGCGAGCGAGCATGACGGTCGGAGCGGGCAGGGGGCGCGGTAGCTGTTGTCGGCGTCGGCAAGTTTTTCCGAAGGCCGAGGGGACCTTCTTCCCGGCTCCACGCGCGCTGCCGGGAGGCCGGCGCGTGGCGGGCTGCCGTGCGCGAACGGACGGTTGGGGCGATCTGAGGCACAAACCAGGCCTCGCCGCTCCGGCGGACAGGCACTCCGCCGGAGCGGCCCCGGGCTCCCAGACCGGGCGGCACAGGGATTGTCGGACGGAGCACGCACGCAGACCCTCGACCCTCATGGACACCCCCAAGCTCTCCGTTCTCCGCCACGCGATGCAGGCCTACGCGATGCGGACCCAGGCCCTCGCCGGCAACATCGCCAACCTCGACACGCCGGGGCACCAGCGCGAGACGGTCCGCTTCGAGGCCGAGCTCCAGGCGCGCCGCCGCAGCACCCCCGGCCTCCGCACGCCCGAGGACGTCCAGGCCCGCTACCAGGCCGAGGACGGCCCCGCCCTGCTCGAGGACGAAATGATGAGCCTCGCCGACACCCAGATGCGGACCCAGCTCACGTCGCGCGCCCTCCGCGAGCACTTCGACCTGCTCCGCACCGGCATCACCGGCCGCACCGGCTGAGGCCGTCCGTGATGCGCGAGGCCGGGCCCGACTGCCGAGCCGCGCTCCCCCTTCTCACCCTCCCGCCCGCGCCATGCCGATCATCCGAAACACGCCGTCGCTCTCGGTCTTCCGCACCGCCGCGCGCGGGCTCGAAGCCCAGCGCCTCGCCCTCGGCGCGGCGACGGACAACATCGCCAACGCCACGTCGTCGCGCGCCGAGGACGGCAACGCCTACGCCGTCAAGCGCGCCGTCACCAACGCCGACGAGCGGCAGGGGCGCTTCGGGCGGCTCCTCACCGAGGCCAAGACCAGCCTCCAGCGCACCGACGACCGCCACCTCCCCAACGGTCGCCTCACCGGGCGCTTCCGCGACCCCGACGCGGGCCCCGCCACCGAGCTCACCGAGACCGACGCCGAGCGGCTCGAATACGACCCCGACCACCCGCACGCCGACCTCGACGGCTACGTCCACTACCCCGACGTGAACGTGGTCGAGGAGATGACCCACATGATCTCGGCGGGCCGCATCTACGAGGCCAACCTCACGACCGTCCAGGCGGTCAAGGAGATGCTCAAGCGCACGCTAGAAATCTGACCGACCTATGAAGATTCCTCACCACCGGCAGGCCGCTGCCGCCGCTTACACGCGCGCCCAGACCCCGGCCCCGCCGGCCCAGCCTCGGCCCGCCCCAGCGACGAGCGCCGCCGAGCCCACCGCCGAGCCGAAGCCCGGCGCGGCGGCCCAGCCCCACCCGCTCTCCGGCGACGAGCAGCGGATGATCGACCGCTACTTCCCGCCGCAGCCCGAGCTCGCCCTGCGGCTCTACGGCCCCGGGCGCGACGCGCAGACCGTCAGCCCCACCGCCCTCGGTGGCCGCCTCGACCTCAACGCCTAGCCGGAGTGTGCGAGGCTGAGGGTGTCCGGGGGACTTGAGTCCGACACTCCGCCCCGCCGCACACGCTCAACCTCCCATCCCCTTCGCTGCCATGACCGTCTCCCAGCTCAAGCGCCTGCGCCAGGTCACCCCCACCGGGGGCGACGGCTTCCCGCGCACGCCCTTCGGCGCGGACGCCGAAGGGACCGGCTTCGGCGACACCCTCGCCGCGGCCATCGGCAAGGTGGACGGCGCGCAGAAGATCGCCGACGAGAACGTCGAGGCCTTCATCGCCGGCGAGCAGGAGAACGTCCACGAGGTGATGATCTCGATGAACGAGGCCAAGATGCACTTCCAGCTCATGACCGAGGTCCGCAACCGGATGCTCGAGACCTACCAGGAGCTGATGCGGATGCAGGTCTAACCAACGACGAGCGCCGAACGACGAACACTCGCTCGTCGCTCGTCGCTCGTAACTCGTCGCTTGAATGGCTTTTTTCCAGAACCTCCGCCAGTTCCTCCTCCGGCTCGCGCCGGCGCAGCGGCTCACGCTAGGGCTCGTGCTCGTCGGCGGGCTCGCGGTCCTCGGCGGGATCGGGTACTGGGCCAGCCAGCCGGACTACGCCCTCCTCTTCGGGCGGCTCGACGCGACCGACGCCAACCGCGTCGTCGAGACGCTCCGGGCCGAGGGCATCCCGTACAAGCTCGAAGACGGCGGCGGGGCCATCCACGTCCCGCGCCAGCAGGTCTACGACCTCCGCCTCCGCTTCGCCGGCGAAGGCGTCGTCTCCGAAGGGCCGGTCGGCTACGAGCTCTTCAACAGCGGCACGATCGGGATGACGGACTTCATGCAGAAGCTCAACTACAAGCGCGCCCTCGAGGGCGAGCTCGCCCGGACGATCTCGAACATCCGCCAGGTGGCGCAGGCGCGGGTCCACCTCGTGCTCCCCGAGCGCAGCCCCTTCCGCGACCGCCAGACCAAGCCCAGCGCGAGCGTCGTCCTCCAGCTCGGCGGCACCGGCCTCGACGCCGAGCAGACCGAGGGCATCGCCTCGCTCGTCGCCGGGGCCGTCGAGGGCATGACCCTCTCGGACGTCACGGTGCTCGACACGCGCGGCACGCTGCTCTCGAACCCCGACGCGGGCAACCCCGACGTGACGCTGACCTCGAACCAGCTCCGGACCCAGCTCGCGGTCGAGAGCCACCTCGCCCAGAGCGGGCAGTCCCTCCTCGACCGGATGCTCGGGCCGGGGCGGGCGGTGGTCCGCGTCGCCGCCGCGCTCGACTTCAGCCGGACCGTCGAGGAGAGCGAGGCCATCGACCCCGAGAGCGCCACCGTCATCAGCGAGGAGCGCCTCGAGGAGCAGGCCGCCGCCGACGCCTCGAACGCCACCGTCCGCAACTACGAGCTCAGCCGCTCGCGCGCCCGCACCGAGCGCACCGCCGGGGCCATCGACGTGCTCACCGTCTCGGTCGTGCTCGACTACAGGCCGCCCGTCCAACTCGCCTCGGAGGCCGGCGCGCCCCAGCCCGAGCCGGAGCCCTACACGCAGCGGCAGCTTCAGGAGGTCGAGGACCTCGTCAAGAACGCCGTCGGCTTCAGCCCCGAGCGCGGCGACCGCTTCGCCATCCACCAGGCCCGCTTCGACACGTCCGCCGACGACCAGCTTGCCGAGGAGATGGACGAGATCGGGCGCAACGAGCGCTTCCAGCTCTACCTCCGCTACGGGCTGATGGCGCTCGCGCTCGGGCTCGCCGCCTTCCTCATCCGCTCGACCGTCCGCAGCGTCGCAAGCGCCGACGGCGGGCCGCTCGCGCTCGGCACCCGGCAGGCACCCCGCGCGCTCACCGGACGCCACACCGCCGGCGCGCTCGCCGAGAACGCCGCCGCGCCCGCGCCCGCCGCCGAAGCGGCCCTCCCGGTCCCGGCAGACGACCCCTACGCGAGCAAGCTCTCGGCCGAAGCCAAGTCCCGCCTGCGCGCCCAAAAAACGGTCTACGAAGAGGTCAAACAGAGCGTCCTCGACCGCCCCGAGGAGGCCGCCGACCTGCTCAAAACGTGGATCACCGAAGACCTCGCCTAGCGCTCTGACCCGGTGGTCCTGACGTTCTCGGTGTCCCGCCCGCCGCGCTTTATCCCCGCCCAGCTGCACGTCCCCGCTATGTCCGAAACGCTCGCCCTCCAGGCCCCCGCCGCGCCGGCAGCCGAGGCCGCTCCGCCTGACGCTACGCTCTCCGGCGTCCAGCGAGCCGCCGCCTTTCTCATCCTCCTCGGCGTCGAGACGGCGAGCAAGGTGCTGGCCTTGCTCCCCGGCGACATCGTCGAGCGCGTCTCGATCGAGATCGCCCAGCTCCAGAGCATCCCGAGCGAGACCGTGGATGCGCTGCTCCTCGACTTCCGCGACACGTCGCTCGCCCGAAGCTACGTGGCCCAGGGCGGCCTCCCCTACGCCCGCAAGGTGCTCGAGAGCGCGCTCGGACCGGAGCGCGCGGGGGAGGTCATGATGCGGGTCGAGGCCGCGATGCAGGTCTCGGCGTTCCACCTCCTCCAGACGGTCGAGATCGGGCAGCTCACCTCGTTCATCGAGCGGGAGCACCCGCAGACGGCAGCCCTGATCCTGGCGCACCTGAACCCGCGCAAGGCCAGCGAAATCCTCGCAGGGCTCCCCGAGGACCAGCAGGGCGAAGTCGTCTACCGGCTCGCGACGATGGGGACGACCTCGCCTGCGCTGCTCCGCGACATCGAGGCCGTGATCCGCGACCAGATCGGGGCCGTCTTCGGGGCCGAGGTCAGCACGACAGGCGGCGTCAACCAGGTCGCCGAGATTCTCAACAACGCGCCGCGCGCCGCCGAGCGGGTGGTGATGGAGGCCCTCCGCGAGCGCGACGCCGAGCTCGCCAGCGCCGTTAAGGGCCTGATGTTCGTCTTCGACGACCTGACCGGCATTGCCGACCGGGACCTCCAGCGCCTCCTCGTCGAGGTCGAGCAGAAGGACCTCGTGCTGGCGCTCAAGGGGGCCCCGGAGGCCTTCAAGGAGAAGGTCCTCGCCAACGTCAGCGAGCGCGTCGCCGAGACGATCACGGAGGAGCTCGACCTCCTCGGGCCGGTCCGCGTCAGCGAGGTCGAGGAGGCGCAGCAGCGGATGCTCGAGAAGGCGCAGGAGCTCGAGGAGAGCGAGGAGATCACGCTCTCCAACTCCGGCCAGGACCAGATGATCTGAGCCCCGGATGCGCCCTTCGTCCCCCGTCATCAAGCAGACCCCCAAGCCGCCTCGGCACGCCGAGCCGCCCCGGCACGCCGAGGCAGCCGACTCCGAGTTCACCGGCGGCGTCATCCGCGGCGCAACCCGGTTCGAGCCCGCCTCGCTGGAGACGGCGGAGTGGGCGGCGGACCTTCCGCTGCCGCCGCCGAACGATTCACCGCTCGCTGCGCCGGACCGCGGCGCGCTGCGCGCCGAGTGGGAGGCCGAGTGGACGCGGCGGGCCGACGCCGAGCGCGAGGCCGCCGTCGCGGCTGCCCGCGGCGAGGCCTACGCCGCGGGCGTCGCTGAGGCCCGCGCCGAAGGGCAGGCCGAGCGCGAGGCCGAGCGCCTCGCCTTCGCCGACGACGCCGCCCGGCTCCGCGCGCTGTGGGAGGACCACCTCGCCGCGCTCGACCCCCTCCTCGTCGGCCTCGCCGTGGAGGTGGCCGAGGCGGTGGTCGACGGGCCGCTCGGCGAGGACGCCCACGCCGCCCTCGCCGCTGCCGTCACGAGCGCCGTCGAACGCCTCGCGGCGCAGCCGCCGCTCGTCGTGACGCTGCACCCCGTGGACCACCTTCGCCTCGAGGAGAGCGGGCTTGCCGAAGCGCTCACGGCGTCGCACCCCAGCCTCCGGTGGGTGCCGGACCCGGCACTCGCCGAGGGCGACTGGAGCCTCGACGCCGCCGGGGCCAGCGTCCGCCGCGTCCGCGCCGAGGTGCTCGGCGACCTGCGCCGCCGCCTCGGCCTGGAGCCGGACGCCGGATGACGGTCTTGTCGCACGCCCTCCAGCAAGCCCGCGCGCTCCCGCGCGGCCCCGTCGCCTACGGCAAGGTGCGCTCGATCGTCGGCCTGCTCGTCGAGGCGAGCGGGCTCGACGCCGCCGTCGGCGAGCTGTGCTACATCTACGAGGGCACCCAGCCCACGGGCCGCCGCATCAAGGCCGAGGTCGTCGGCGTCCGCGCCGAGGCCGCCGTGCTGATGCCGCTCGAGGAAACGCACGGCCTCCGGGCCGGGAGCCTCGTCCAGCGCTCGCGCCTCCCGCTCGCGGTCCGCGTCGGCCCGGCGCTGCTCGGGCGCGTGATCGACGCCAACGGACGCCCGATTGACGGGGCCGGTCCGCTCACCCTCCTCGGCGAGCGGCCGGTGCAGGCTGCGCCGCCGCCGGCGATGGAGCGGCAGCCCGTCGACACGCCGCTCTCGACCGGCGTCCGCGCCGTCGATGCCTTCACGACGCTGGGCAGGGGGCAGCGCCTCGGCATCTTCGCCGGGTCGGGCGTCGGCAAGAGCACGCTGCTCGGGATGATGGCCCGGCAGACCGAGGCCGACGTCAACGTGATCGCGCTCATCGGCGAGCGGAGCCGGGAGGTGCGCGAGTTCGTCCACGACACGCTCGGCGAGGAGGGGCTGCGCCGCTCGGTCGTCGTGGCCGCCACCGGCGACCAGGCGGCGATGCTCCGGGTCAAGGCCGCCACCGCCGCGCTCGCCGTCGCCGAGCACTTCCGCGACGAGGGCCGGGACGTGCTCCTGATGATGGACTCGGTCACGCGCGTGGCCACCGCGCAGCGCGAGATCGGCCTCGCCGTCGGCGAGCCGCCGACGACGCGGGGCTACACGCCGAGCGTCTTCGCCCTACTCCCGCGCCTCTTGGAGCGCGCCGGGCCGGGGGCCGTCGGCACGATCACCGGCCTGTTCACCGTACTCGTCGACGGCGACGACCTCGACGAGCCGGTGGGCGACGCCGCGCGCGGCATCCTCGACGGCCACATCGTGCTCTCGCGGAAGCTGGCGCACGCGGGGCACTTCCCCGCCATCGACGTGCTCCAGAGCGTGAGCCGCGTGATGGACCGGGTGACGACGCCGGAGGCGCGCGCGGCGGCAGCCGAGGCCCGACGCCTGCTCGCCGCCCACCGCGAGGTCGAGGACCTGGTCCGCGTCGGGGCCTACGAGCGCGGCCAGGACCCCGTCGCCGACCGCGCGCTCGGCGCGCACGCTGCCCTCACCGGGTTCCTCCGGCAGGCCGTCGGCGACGCGCCCGACCCGGCCCCCGCCGCGACCCTCGGCCGCCTCCTCGGCCTCAGCCGCCTCCCCGGCGAGGCCGGGTAGCGCGCTTGGCGCACCGCTTGCCTTTCTCTCGGCACGCGCCGCCCCTCCCCCAAACGCTGCCGTTTGCCTCCATGCCTGGAAAGACGTTCCGCTTCTCGCTGCAAACCGTTCTCGACCTGCGCCGCCGCGAGACCGAGGCCGCCGAGCGGGCCCTGGGCCGCACGGTGCAGGCGCGCCGGTCGCAGGAAGAGCGCCTCGCCGCCGCGCGCCGCGACCGGGCCGACGCCTGCGCCGAGACCCCCGCCGGCGCGCTCGACTCGGCCGCGCTGCGCCGCCGCGCCGGGCACCTCCGCGACCTCCGCAGCTCCGAGGCCGCCGCCGCGCGCCGCCTCGACGCCGTCCGGCAGCAGGAGGCCGAGGCCCGCCGCACCCTCGTCGCGCGCCGCCGGCCGGAGGAGGCGCTGAAGGTGCTCCGCGACCAGCACGTCTCGGCCTTCGAGCGCGCGCGCTCGAAGGCCGAGACGGCGTTTCTCGACGAGCAAGCCACCACCGGACACCACCGTAACCAACGCGCAGCCTAGCCATGCGAACGGTGCTCTTCATCGCGCTCGGCTCCGTCGCCGCGTTCCTCGCCAGCCTCGCCGGGACCTACGTCCTGATGCCGATGGTCGCCCCCGGCGTCGTCGAGGCCGAGCGGATGCGCGCCGACAGCCTCGCCGCCGCCAGCCTCGCCGCCGACAGCGTGGCGCTCGGGGCGCTCGACGCCGACAGCCTGCGGGCGGCGGACTCGCTCGCCCTCACCTCGGCAGCCCCAAGCCTTCTGCCGGACGGCGAGGCGAGCTCCGCCGACTCACTCGCCGCGCTGCACGAGCGGCTGGCCGCCTACGAGGCGCAGATCGGCGCGCTCCAGAGCGAAGTCGGCGCGACGAAGGCGCAGCGCGCGCGGGCCGCCGACCTCGCCAGCACCCTCATCAAGCTCGAAGACGGCGACCTCGCCCGCGTCCTCGCCCGGCTCGACCTGGACGTGCTGACGGTCCTCTACACCGAGGCCTCGGCGCGCGACCGCGCCCGCCTGCTCGGGGCGCTCGAGCCCTCGCGGACCGCCCTGTTCGTCCGCCGCGCCGCGGCGGCCTCCACCCGGCCCAGTGTCGCCAGCTAACCCTCCCGACGTGCTGATTCCTCTCCTTGCCGCTGCTCCCGAGGCCGTGCCCCCGGACGCCGCCCCGGCGTCCGCCACAGCCGGTGGCGGGCTGTTGCCGAGCGATGGGCCGTCGTTCGGCGAAGCGCTCGGGCGCGCCCTAATGCCTCCTCCGCCGGAGTCCGTTACGCCGTCTGCCACACCGCAACCGGACGCTGCCGCTAGCCACCTGGTTTTGCCTCCGGGCTGGACGGCCCTCCCCCCCGCCGAGCCGAGTGGCTCGGCCCCTCGCCTCAGCGAAGCGGATTGGGACCCGCCCGCCCTCGCTCCTCCGCCGGGGGCTCCGGCTGCGGAAGCTCCGGCTGCGGAGCCCGCGAAGCCAGACCTGCCGGAGGTTGACGGTCGAGGAGCGGCGGCGGCCTCCCCCGAGCCGAGCGAAGGCCCTGCGCCGCGTCCCACTGCGGCGGCTCCTGCGCCCCCGCCCACTCTCGCTCCGGTCCCCCTTGTCGACCCCGGACCCGGCCGCCCTGCCCTCTCGAACTCATCGCCCGCGACGCAGGCTGGGACGCAGGCTGGGGCGAGTGCCGCGCCGAGCGAAGGCCCTGCCCTTCCCACCGCCGAGGCCGGCGCTGAGCCGGACACGCCGACGCTTGTCGCCAAGCCTACTTCCTTCGCACCCGGCGCGGGAGCTCACCCGGTTCGCGCCGCCCGGGGCGCATCGCCTGCCCTTCGGGGGTCGGTTCATTCCGCACCTCACGTATCCGCACCTCACGTAGGGGCCGAGGGAGTAGGGGCCGAGGAACCTGCGGCCGATTCCGCTTCGGACCAGCCCGCCGCGCCAGCCCCCGCACGCACGCCCGAAGCGGCGTCGGCTTCCACGCCTGCTTCCGTCGCGTCAGCCGCTGCGCCGGGCGTAGCCCTCCCTCCCGTGACCGCTTCGCGGCGGTGGATGCGAGGACACACCGCCGCCTCGCCCTCCGCTGCGCCCGCCTCGCCCGAGGCTGAGGCCGCGCCGGCTCCGCAGGCCCCGGCGGTGCCACCGACGACGCCTCGCGCTTCCTCGGAGACGCCTCGCTCTACCTTGCCTTTTGCTCTGCCCGACGGCGTGACGGCGCGGCACGGCACCCCCGGCCGCGCCGCGCGCCCGGCGGCGACGCCTGAGGCATCACCCTCCGGCACGAAGCCTGAAGCCGCCGGCGCGTCGCTCTCGCAGCCGGACGCGCAGCCGGACGGTCCCTCCGAGGTTCCGCTCGCCGCCGAGCCGGCCTCGGGAGCCCCCGCCGGGGGCGGGACTGAGTCGGCCGAGGCGGACCCCGTTCAGGCGGCGACTTCGGACCGGGCGGCCCCGGCATCAACCGCCAAGAGCGAGTCCGCCCCGAGTCTCCCGCGCCCGGTTCTTTCGGCGGCGTGGCTCCAGCGGCTCAGCGATCTCGCCCCGCGCGCTGCTGCGGGGTCGTGGCAGACCGTCCGCCTCTCGCTCGGCGAGGGCGAGGGCGAGCTGACCGTCCAGGCTCGGCGCGACGACGAGCGGGTCGCCGTGACGGTCCAGTTCAGCGACCCGCGCCTGCGCAGCCTCGCCGCCGACCACGCCGAGCGGCTCCTCAGCGCGCTCGAAGCCCGGTACGACGCCGACGTGGACCTCTCCTTCGCCGAGCACGACGGCAGCCCGTCGCGGGAGGACTCGCCCGAGGGCGAGCGCGCCCTCCCCTCCCCAAGCCGCACCGCCTCTTCGGAACCCGCGCAGCAAACAGCCGGCTCGACCCCTACGCTCTCCACCGGTCGCAACGAGTGGATCGGCTGAGCACACGCCTCCCCCAACCCAACGCCCCTATGGACCTGTCTCCGATCTCCGACCTCACGCAAGGGCAGAGCGGCTTCCCGCTCTCCAACCGCTCCGGCGACCTCAACCGGGACGACTTCCTGCAGCTCCTCGTCGCGCAGCTTGCGAACCAGGACCCGCTGAATCCGCAGGAGGGGCACGAGTTCGCCGCCCAGCTCGCGCAGTTCTCGTCGGTCGAGCAGCTCTCGAACATCAGCAGCACGCTCGCGCTGCACTCCGAGCAGCTCGCCCTGCTCTCCGAGGGCAGCGCCGCCGCCGCCGGCCAGCAGATCGCCCTCGCCAACGCCATCAACGACCGGACGACGCTCTCGGCGGCGACCGCGCTCATCGGGCAGACGGTCGAGGCGGCGGGCGACACGGCGGTCTGGAACGGCACCGACCCGGCGGCGCTCTCGTTCCGGCTCGACGCGCCCGCCGCCGAGGTCACGGTCACGGTCCGCGACGCCAACGGAGCGGTCGTCCGCACGATCACGCCCGGCCACCTCGGCGAGGGCGCGCACGTCCCGGCGTGGGACGGGCTGACGGACGACGGCACGCCCGCCGAGCCGGGGGCCTACACCTTCTCGGTCGCAGCCACCGACGCCGACGGCGAGGCCGTCAGCGCGACGACCTTCACGCGCGGGCGCGTCGACCGGATCAGCATCGACGCCGACGGGGCGAAGCTGTGGATCGGCCCGTTCGCGGTCGCGCTCGACGACGTGCTCAGCGTCATCCCCTAACCCCAGCCGCCGTGTCTGTGAACGTTCGCCACCTCGCCTCGCGCGTCGAAGGCACCGGGCGGCCCCCGGCGGCCTCGCCCGCGCCGGGCAGCCCCGCCGCGCCGGGCAGCCCCGCCGCGCCGGGTGCCTCCTTTGCCGAGGCGCTGCGGCGAGCCCACGCCCCCGCCCTCACGCTCTCGGCACACGCCGCCGAGCGGATCGAGCAGCGCGGCATCCCGCTCACCGACGCCGACCGCGCCTCGATCACCGAGGCCCTGCAGCACCTCGACGCGAAGGGCGCGCGCGACGCCCTCCTGCTCCGCGCCGACGCCGCCTTCGTCGTCAACGTCCCCAACCGGACCGTCGTCACGGCGCTCGGGCGGGCCGACCTGCACGACCGCGTGTTCACCGGGATCGACAGCGCCTTCGTGCTCTGAGGTCCCTTCCTCAACCCAGCACCGACTCAACACAACCCCCGGCTGGACCCACGCTCGCGCACCCTGCGAGAACGGGAGGCCGGACCGCAGCCGACCGACTGACGCTGCGGCCTAACCCCAACGAGGTAACCCTCCATGATTCGCTCTCTCCGCACCGGCATCTCCGGCCTCAAGATGAATCAGGTCCGCATGGACGTGATCGGTAACAACATCGCCAACGTCAACACCGCCGCCTTCAAGCGCAGCCGCGTCGCCTTCCACGAGATTCTCGGGCAGCAGCAGCTCGGCCTCGGGCGCGGCGCCAGCGTCGCCAACGTCAACCCTGCCACCGTCGGCAACGGCGTCGCCGTCGGCTCGATCGACCAGGACTGGAGCCAGGGGGCCTACGAGTACACCGGCCTCGGCACCGACCTCGCGCTCGCCGGCGACGGCTTCTTCATCGCCCGGGGGATGGACGGCAACGTCCTCACGCGCGCCGGCAACTTCGCCTTCAACGCCGACGGCGAGCTCGTCACGCCCGGCGGCCTCAACGTCCAGGGCTGGGGCTACAACGCCGACGGCAGCCTCAACACCGGCCAGGTCCAGAACGTCACGATCGACCTCGACGTGAGCGCCGCCCCCGAGGAGACGGCCAACGTCGAGGTCAGCGGCAACCTCTCGGCTGACCTCGACCCGGCCTCGGACGACAACGAGGTCACGGTCTCGTCCGTCGTCTACGACGCGCAGGGCAAGGCGCACACCCTCGTGCTGACCTTCGAGAAGACCGCCGTGGACGAGTGGGAGGTCGCCTCGGCCGAGCTCGCCGGGGACCCCGACGCGACGCCGCCCGTCCCGCCGACCGTGCTGAACGTGCCCGCCGGGCCGGTGCAGTTCGACACCGACGGCAACCTCACCGCCCCCAACCCGGCGACGTTCGCCATCACCGGGGTCTTCCCCGACACCAACGGCGACAACGTGGACATCACGCTCGACCTCGGCGGCATGACGCAGTACGGCGGCTCGACGACGACCGTCGTGAGCGGCCAGGACGGGCAGGCCGCCGGCACCGTCGTCGGCTACGGCATCGACCCCTCGGGCACGCTCACCGTCGGGTTCTCGAACGGCGAGCAGCGGGCGATTGCCCTGCTCGCCATCGGGGCCGTGAGCAACCCCAACGGGCTCGAGCAGCTCGGCGAGAACTTCTACGGCGTCACGAACGCCTCGGGCGACCTCACGATCGGCCGGGCCGGGCAGGAGGTCACGACCTCCGTCGTCGCCGGCGCGCTCGAGACGAGCAACGTGGACCTCGCCACCGAGTTCACCGACATGATCGTGACGCAGCGCGGCTACCAGGCCTCGGCCCGCGTCATCACGACCTCGGACGAGCTGCTCCAGGAGCTCGTCCAGCTCAAGCGGTAGACCACCCCAACGCGTAGCGTGAGCGAAGCCCCCCCACAATTGCCGGTGGAGGGGCTTCGCCGTTTGCGCGCTCGCGGCCCAGCGCTTTTCCGACGCCCCCTCCCCCGGCCAAAGCGACCGCCCCCGGAGAGGGCGTTCCCCTCTCGGCTGCGGATCGTCGGATGCTTAGGCGCGCCGCATCGAAACCGATAACAGCCGCACGCCCTGCCCTGCTCGCTCGGCCTGCAGCGCAGACGGCCGGTGCTGCGCGCCGGGCCTTCTCTACCGCTAGCCGCCCCTCAGACCCATGACCTTCCTCGTCGTCGACGACTCTCCCACGATGCGGCGCATCGTGTGCAACGCCCTCCGCGAGATCGGCTACAGCAACTTCCTCGAGGCCGAGGACGGGGTCCAGGCCCTCGGACGGCTCGAAGCGACGCCCCCCAACCTCGTCATCACCGGGTGGACGATGCCCAACATGGACGGGATCGAGCTGACCCGGTCGATCCGCAGCCACGGCGAGCACGGGGCGCTCCCCATCCTGATGATCACCACGCGCGGGATGCAGGAGGACGTGCTCGAAGCGATGGACGCCCGCGTCAGCGACTACGTCGTGCGCCCCTTCACCACGCAGACGCTCCGCCACAAAGTCGGCGCGCTGGTCGGCGACCCGGCCTCGGAGCCGCTCGCCTCGGAGCCGTCCGCTTCGGAGCCGCCCGCTTCGGAGCCGCCCGCTGCCGTGCTCGGCTCGGATGACGCCTAGCGTGCCTGAAGCTAGCGGCACACTTTTCCGCTCCGCCCTGCCCCTCCTTTCCGCCTGACCGCTGCTATGGAGAAGTCCACCCCCATCGGCCTCGTCGCCGGGTTCGTGCTCATCTTCGGGACGATCCTCCTGGGCGACGGCTGGACGACCTTCCTCGACCCCGGCTCGCTGCTGATCGTGATCGGGGGGATGGTCGCGGCGCTGTTCGTCGCCTTCTCGCTCGACGAGATGAAGCGGCTCCTGCCGTCGTTCAAACAGTTCCTCGCGTTCCAGGAGCCCGAGCTCGGCACCCACGTCGAGGACGTGACGGAGCTCGCGCGGCTGGCCCGGCGCGAGGGCCTGCTCGCGCTCGACCGGCAGCTCGGCGAGACCGAGAACCCGATGCTCCGGCTGGGCCTCGAGATGATGGTCGACGGCGTCGAGGCCGGCGAGATCGAGGACGTGATGCGCGCCCAGCTCGAGGAGCGCCTCCGGTCGCCGCGCCTCCTGGCTCGCGTCTGCGACACGGCCGGACTCTACGCCCCGGCCTTCGGGATGATTGGCACGCTGATTGGTCTCATCCAGATGCTCCAGAACCTCAACGACCCCAGCGCCATCGGCCCCGCGATGGCCGTCGCCATGATCACGACCTTCTACGGCGCGTTCGTCGCCAACCTGATCTTTCTGCCGCTCGCCAACAAGGCGAAGGAGCAGCGCGTGATGCTGGCGCAGGAGGGCCACCTCCTGCTGACCGGCGTGCTCGGCCTGGCGCGCGGCGACAGCCCGAATTTCCTCGAGAAGCGCCTCCGCGCCCTCGTCGGCGGCGACGCCGCGCCCGAGGCCGACGCCGAGGCCCCCGCGCTCGCCCGCGCCGCCTAGCGCCCACCCCCCAGCTCGATGGAAGAGGAAGACGATGGGATGCCCACCGCGCCGTTCTGGATGGCGACGTTCAGCGACATGGTGACGCTGCTGCTGGCCTTCTTCGTGATGATCGTGGCGATGTCCGAGGTCGAGGTCAAGAAGTTCGAGGAGGCGCTGAGCTACTTCAGCGGCGGCACCGGCCCGATGCAGCACCGGGCCGTCACCCAGAGCCCCCAGATGACGCCCGAGCAGCAGCGCCAGGCCCGCGAGCGCGCCGAGCAGTACGAGGTGCTGCTCCGGTTCCTCCAGGAAAACGGCCTCGAGGCCGCCGTCACGCTCAACCTCACCGAGCGCGGCCTCCACGTCGTCATCACGGACTCGGTGATGTTCCGCTCGGGCGAGGCCGACCTGATCGAGCCGTCGCGGACGCTGCTGAGCAAGCTCGCTGGCATCCTCGGTGCCGGCGCGCTCGAGGGCGTGCTCGTCGAGGGGCACACCGACGACCGCCCCATCCGGACGGCGCGCTTTCCCTCGAACTGGGAGCTCTCGGCGGCGCGCGCCACCTCCGTGGTCCGCTACTTGCTAGCGCAGGAGCACGCCCTCGCCCCGGACCGCTACACCGCCATCGGCCACGGCGAGCACCGGCCCATCGCCTCGAACGACGCACCCTCGGAGCGCGCGCGCAACCGCCGCGTCGAGATCCTCTTCGAGTGGAAGGACGCCTTCGAGTGGAAGGACGCCGCCGCGCCCGAGCCGCTCCGCGCCCCGGGCTGGCCCGGTGCCCCGGCTGCGCTCTCACTCTCCACCACCCCCTCGTCTCATGGCGGCTGACCCCGACGCCGACGTCCCCGAAGCCGCCCCCGAGGCTGCCGAGCCTCCCGCGTCCGGCGGCAAGAAAGGCAAGCTCGTGCTGGCCGCCGTCCTCGTGGCCGCGGCGCTCGGCGCGGGCGTGGCCTACAGCCAGTTCGGCGCGGTGGACCGGACGGCCCAGAAGTTCCTCGGACCGGCGGAGGCCGAGGCCGAGGAGGCCCCGACCGAGTACGGCGAGTTCATGCAGATCGAGCCGCTCGTCATCAACCCGGCCGGGACCGGCGGCTCGCGCTACCTGATGGTCAACGTCGGGCTCGAGAGCGCGGAGCCTGCCGTGCTCGAAGAGGTCGCGCTCAAAGACATCGTCGTGCGCGACCTGATCAACGACCGCCTCAGCACCAAGACCGTCGAGGAGCTCGCGAACGTCGGCAACCGCGAGGCGCTCAAGGAGGAGCTGCGCGCCCTCCTCAACGGCGTCCTCGCCAAGGGCGAGGTCGACCGGCTCTACTTCACGCAGTTCATGCTTCAGTAGCAGGTCATGCTTCAGTAGCAGGTCACGCTTCAGCAGCGGTCCACGCTTCGGTTAGCCAGCGAGCGCCTCTCATGAGCAAAGCCCTTACCCAGAGCGAGATCGACGCGCTGCTCCGCGTCCGTTCGATGATGGACGAGGAGGCCCCGCTCCTGCTCGACGACAACCTGACGACCCAGTTCGAGGCCTTCGGGCACGGTGCCGAGGTCCGGGTCACCCCGTACAACTTCAAGCGGCCCCGCCTGTTTTCGCACGAGCAGATGCGCGTGCTGAACTACCTCCACGAGTCCTTCGCCCGCGACCTCTCGGTCTACCTCTCGGCGCAGCTCCGGACGATGGCGGAGATCACGCTGACGGCCGTGGACCAGGTGCTCTACGCCGAGTACGTCGCCTCGAGCGTCTCGCCGTCGGCGCTCTACGTGGCCGAGGCCGAGGACCTCGGGCACGAGATCATCTTCGAGCTCGACCCCTGCCTCGTCGTCTACGCCGTCGAGAAGCTCTTCGGCGGGGCGGGCGTGTTCCCGGAGGCCCCGCGCCCGGTCTCGCAGATCGAGCAGCGCATCATGAGCCGCGTCGTCCGCCGCGCCTTCGACGAGCTCGAGACGGCGTGGGAGCAGGCCAACGAGATCGCGCTGCGCGAGACCGCCTTCGAGTTCAACGCCGACTTCGTGCAGATCCTCCCGAGCATGGAGCCGGTGCTGGTCGCGACGTTCGACATCCAGGTGCAGAACTGCCGGTCGTTCGTCAACATCTGCTACCCGTACCTGTTGCTGGAAAAGCTCCTGGGCCACACCGGGATGCAGCGCTGGATGTCGAGCACGGTCACCGAGGTCCCGCCGGAGGTCCGCACGCGCTACGAGGACGTGCTCCGCACGATGGACGTCGAGCTGCGCGCCGAGCTGGGCCGCACCCGGCTCTCGCTCCAGGACCTCTCCGACCTCCGGGAGGGCGACGTGATCCCCCTGCGCCGGCGGGCCGGCGAGCCGGTCCCCGTCCTCATCGACAAGCGCGAGGCGTTCAAGGCGGCCGTCGGGCGCGCCGGCAAGCAGCGCGCGCTCCGCATCCTCGAGGTCGCCGCCTCCGCCCCCTCCCTCTCCGACTCCTGACGACCATGCACCCCGACACGCTCCCCCCCCACTTCGAGGCTTCGCTCCAGGCGGTCCGCGACTTTCTCGCCACCCTGTTCGGCGGCGACCTGGACCTTGCCACCCAGCTCGGCGAGGCGACCGACGGCCTCGCAACCGACCGCCTCCTCGTCGCCGGAAGCTCGGAGGCGGGCGAGGCGCTCTTCGCCGTCGTGCTGGACGAGGGCTGGGCCCCAGTCCTCTCCCAGGCCGTGCTGGACGAGACCCGGACGGCCGACGAGGCGGCGGACCTCTTGCTGGACGTGGCCGCGCAGACGTACGGCGCGCTTCGCCTGCAGGCGAAGGCCGACGGCCTCGCGCTCCCCGACGTCGTCTTCACCGTGGGCGACCTGCCGGCGCTCGCGGAGCCGGTGAGCGCCCTCACGTTCGAGTGGGCTCGCGGGGACGAGCCGCTGGCGGGCGGCCTCCTGTTCCCCACCGAGGCGCTCCGCGTGCCCCCGCCCCGCGTGGAGCCCGAGGCTTCGAGCGGGCCGGCGGGAAGCGGGCTGGTGGGCGGGCCCGAGATCATCGAGGTCTCCCCTTCGTCGTTCGCGGACTTCGGTGCCGAGCACTTCGTGAGCGGCGACGGCGGGAGCGGCAACCTGGAGGCGCTCTCGGACGTGGAGCTCGAGGTCACCGTCGAGCTGGGCCGCCGCCGGCTCCCGCTGGCCGACGTGCTCCGGCTGACGACGGGGAGCATCGTCGAGCTCGAGAAGCTGGTCGGGCAGCCGCTGGAGATTTACGCCAACGGCCGCCTCATCGCCGAGGGCGAGGCGGTGGTGATCGATGAGCAGTTCGGCGTGCGCGTGACGGGTCTCGCCGCGCGCAGCCGGCAGCCGAAGGCGCTGCTGTAGCGGAGCCCGTGGCCGGGCCGCGCGAGCCGAGGGCTCCGGCCTGGACGCCGCCCGGTCGGCCTCGGGCGCGAACCTCTTTCCGCGCCGGGAGCGCAAGCTTTTCCGCACCCGGCGCGCCGACATCCCGCCTCGGCGTCGTCTGAGCGGGCTGTTTCGGGAGCGTAGACCGGGCGGCACCGTTTTTGGCATAGGGCCGGCCAACCCGTCCGCCGCCCATGTTTCCGCCTCGCCTCCGCCCTGCCCTCGCCGCGCCGCGCCCGCTGCGCCGCGCGCTTCTGTTCGCCGGGGGCGTGCTGCTCCTGTTCCTCGCCCTCCACCTCGCCCCGGCCGCCGAGCCGGCGGGCCGCGAGGTCCGGCTCTTCAGCGCGGGCAACCTCTTAGCGCTCGCCCTCCTCGCGGGCGGCGGTGCGTGGGCGCTCCACCTCCGCAAGCGCGCGGGGGGCCGCGGCAGCGCCCCGGCGCTCTTCGAGGCCGTCGGGCAGATGCAGCTGGCGGCGGGGCAGCAGCTCCGGCTCGTCCGCTGCGGCGGCGAGGTCCTCCTGCTCGGCGTGACGGCCGGGCAGATCACGCTGCTGCGCCGCTACCCCGCCGGCACGTTCGACGCCGCCACGTTCGGGGCCGGTGCGCTCGGGGCCGGTGCGCTCGGGGCCGAGGCCGAACCGGACCTCACCTTGGGCGACGCCCCGCCGCCGCCCGGCTTCGCGGACCTCCTCCGCACCAGCCTCGGACGGCCTACCCATGCGTGACGCCCGCCCGGTCTGCCGGTTGCTTCTCGCCGCGCTGCTCGTCGGCCTCGCGCCGGGCGCGGCGGCGCAGGAGGTCTCGCCGGAGGTCGCCGCCGAGGCGACGGCTTCGGCGGGCGGGGCGGGCGGCGTGCTTGCGCCGCTGCCCGGCGTCTCGCTCACGAAGGGCGACGAGGACCTCGCGCTCCCGATCCAGCTTCTCCTGCTGCTGACGGTGCTCACGCTCGCGCCGTCGATCATCATCCTGATGACGAGCTTCACGCGGCTGATCGTCATCTTCAGCATCCTGCGGACGGCGCTCGGGATGCAGCAGTCGCCGCCGACGCAGATCCTCATCGGGCTGGCGCTCTTCCTGACGTTCTTCATCATGGCCCCCGTCGTCGAGGAGGTCAACGCGAACGCGCTCGAGCCGTACCTCGCCGACAAGATCACGCAGGAGGACGCCCTCGCGCTCGCCGCCGCGCCGACGAAGGCGTTCATGCTCGAGCAGACGCGCGACAAGGACCTCATGCTGTTCATGGACATGGCCGGCATCGACGGCTTCACGGCGGTGGACGAGGTGCCGCTCCACGTCCTCGTCCCGGCGTTCGTGATCTCGGAGCTGCGGATCGCCTTCCAGATCGGGTTCATGCTGTTCCTGCCGTTCCTCGTCGTGGACCTGATCGTGGCGAGCGTGCTGATGTCGATGGGCATGATGATGCTGCCGCCGGTGATGATCTCGCTCCCGATCAAGCTGCTGCTGTTCGTGCTGACCGACGGGTGGTACCTGATCGTCGAGTCCGTCGTGCGCGGCTACTTCGGGTAGGAGGGTGGGGGTCGGAGGCCCGAGGTTTTCCTCCTTCAAGCCCCGCCCTTCGAACCCTCAACCAACCCTCGAACTCATGAACACCGACGTGGCGCTTTTCTGGATGCGCGAGGCGATGCAGCTCGCGGTCCTCGTGACGGCTCCGCTGCTCGGCGTGGTGCTCGCCGTCGGCCTGATGGTGAGCCTGTTTCAGGCGGTGACCTCGATGCAGGAGATGACGCTGAGCTACATCCCAAAAATCCTCGCTGCCGCCGCCGTGCTGCTGCTCCTCGCGCCGTGGATGCTGGAGATGCTGACGGACTTCGCCACGCAGGCGTTCACGTTCATCCCGAACGTCTCGCGGTGACCCCCCGTCACGCTCGCACCCGCTACGGGACACGTCCCTGCGCGGGAGGCTACGCGTGACTGTCCCCCTCGTCGAGGGGGACAGCTTCGGGAGTGCCTGAGGGCGAAGCCCGATGCCCTCCCGAAGCGGGGGGTTAGAACCGCCCCCCAAACGTCCCCACCGTGCTCCTCGACCCCGAGTACCTCCTGCGCGTGCTGCTCGTCTTCGTCCGCATCGGCGGGCTGTTCGTGGCGGCCCCGTTCTTCGGGCAGCGGCTGATCCCGGTGCAGATCAAGGTGATGCTGGCGGCGGTGCTCGCGTTCAGCCTCGCCGGGTTCGCGGGCGGGGCGCTGCCGCCGGGCGTCGCGCACCCGGTCGGGTTCGTCGTGGCGGTCGCCGTCGAGGCGCTGACGGGGGCGCTGCTCGGGTTCGCGGCGCAGTTCGTGTTCTACGCCGTGCAGTTCGCCGGGGACGTGATCGGGTTCCAGATGAGCCTGAGCATGGCCCAGGTCTACAACCCGATCAGCGGCGAGCCGTCGAACCCGCTTGGGCGGTTTCTGACGCTGGGCTTCCTGCTGCTCTTCGTCTTTCTCGACGGGCCGCAGCAGCTCGTCGCGGCGCTTGCCTCGTCGTTCCAGGTGGTGCCGCTCGCGGGGGCCGACCTCGCCGCAGGCGGGCCGCTCTTGCTCCAGTGGACGGGCGCGTTCTTCACCACCGCGCTCCGCCTCGCGGCCCCGTTCATGGTGACGCTCTTCCTCGTCGACGTGGCCCTCGGGGTCTTCGCCCGCATCGTCCCGCAGGCCGACCTGTTCTCGCTCAGCCTGCCGCTGAAGCTGCTCACCGGGCTGAGCCTGTTCGCGCTCTTTGTCCAGCAGTTCGGCCCCGTCGCGCCGGACCTGGTGGGCCGGATGATCGAGGACGTGGCGCAGCTGATCGGCGTGCTGGTGGGGTGAGCGCCGGAAAGGCTTTCCCGAACGAGCGGCGCGGGTTTCCGTGGCCCCGCTTCACGAGCGCATCGCTAGCGCGAGCGCCCCGGGGGGCGGTGCGTGGCACGCCGGTTGACGTGGGGCGGCAGAACCCTAGCCGCGCCCCGTGAGCGACCAGCCCGACCGCCAGGAGAAAATCCACGACCCGACCCCGACGCGCCTGAAGAAGGCGCGCGAGGAGGGCAACCTGTTTCGGTCGAAGGAGATGTCGTCGGTGGGGATGCTGGCCGTCAGCGCGGCCGTCCTCATCCTCGGGATGCCCGCGGCGTTCGGGGTGCTGAAGGAGCTGACGGCGCGGCTGTTCCTCGGTGCCGCCGCGATGGAGTTCACGTCGGCGAGCGTGCAAGGCCTCCTCGCAGGGCTGGGCTGGCAGGTGGGGCTCGTGCTCGCTCCGTTCTTCGCGGCCCTCATGGTGGCGGGCGTCGGGCTGAGCGTGGCGCAGACGGGCTGGACCCTCTCGGCCAAGCCGCTCGCTCCGAAGGCGAGCCGCATCTCGCCGGCGCAGGGCTTCAAGCGGATGTTCTCGTCGAAGGGCCTGTTCGAGACGGGCAAGTCGATCGCCAAGATCGCGGTCGTCGGGCCGCTCGCGTTTTTCGCCATCCAGCGCCACCTGCCGCAGATTTTGGCGCTGCACACGGTCCCGTTCGAGAGCATCTTCGTGAGCGCCGCCGGGTGGATCGCGCTGCTCCTCGTGCAGATGCTCGTCGCGCTCGCGGTGCTCTCGGCGGCGGACTTCTCGTTCGAGAAGTGGAAGTACAAGCAGGACCTCAAGATGACCGACCGCGAGGTCAAGGACGAGGCCAAGAGCCAGGACGGCGACCCGCACGTCAAGGGCAAGCGCCGGCAGATCGCGCGCGACCTCGCCCGCCGCCCGCGCCTCGACCACGCGGTGATGCAGGCCGACATCGTGGTGACGAACCCGACGCACTACGCCGTGGCGCTCGCCTACGACCCGCTCGCGGGCGGCGCGCCGCGCGTGCTCGCCAAGGGCCTGCGCAGGCGCGCGCTCCGCATCAAAGCCCTCGCCGCCGAGCAGGGCGTGCCGACGGTCGAGGACCGGCCGCTCGCGCGCGCGCTCTACGCCGCCGTGGACGAGGGGCACGAGATCGCCGAGGACCTCTACCCCGCCGTCGCCGCCGTCCTCGCCGAGGTCTACCGCGCCCGCGACGCGCGGACTTAAACGGCTTGACACTCCTGACCAGGGCGACCACCCCGGCGCCCCTACGGTCTCACCGTCTCACCGTTCACCGTCTCCCTGTTGACCGTCTCACCGTTCACCGTCTCACCGTTCACCGTCCGCTGTGCCGAACCCTCCTGCTCCTGGCCCGCCGGTCGCGCCCCCGACGTTCCGCGTCGGGACCGACATGGTGGTGGCGGGCAGCGTGGTGTTCGTGCTCTTCGTGCTCGTCGTGCCCCTCCCGGGGTTTCTGCTCGACCTGCTGCTCGCGACCAACATCGCGATCAGCCTCGCGGTGCTGCTGACGGCGTTCTACGCGAACCGGCCGCTCGACTTCGCCATCTTCCCCGGCCTGCTGTTGATGACGACGCTCTTCCGGCTGTCGCTCAACGTGGCGAGCACGCGGCTGATCCTGAGCGAGGCCAAGGCGGGGTCGCTGATCGCGGCGTTCGGCGACTTCGTGGTCGCGGGCAACTACGTCGTCGGGGGGATCGTCTTCCTGGTCCTGGTCCTCATCAACTTCGTCGTCATCACGAAGGGCTCGGGGCGGATCGCGGAGGTCGGGGCGCGCTTCACGCTCGACGCGCTCCCGGGCAAGCAGATGGCGATCGACGCCGACCTCAACGCCGGGCTGATCGGCGAGGCCGAGGCGCGGCAGCGCCGCGACGACGTCTCGCGCGAGGCCGACTTCTACGGCGCGATGGACGGGGCCTCGAAGTTCGTCCGGGGCGACGCCATCGCCGGGCTCATCATCACGGCCGTCAACATCGTCGGCGGGCTGCTCATCGGCGCGGCGCAGCACGGGATGTCGATTGCCGAGGCCGCGCAGACGTTCACCCTCCTCTCGATCGGCGACGGCCTGGTGAGCCAGATTCCGGCCCTCCTCATCTCGACCGCGGCGGGCATCATCGTCAGCCGCGCCTCAGGCGAGGGCAACCTCGCCGGCGAGCTCAAGGGCCAGCTCTTCACCAAGTCGCAGCCGATCCTGCTGACCGGCGGCTTCCTCGCGCTGCTCGGGCTGATGCCGGGGCTGCCGCTCCTGCCGTTCTGGATGCTCGCCGCCGGCACGCTCTTCCTCGGCAAGACGCGGAGCGACGCCGAGCACGCCGCCGCCGTCGAGGTCTACGAGGCCGAGCAGGAGTCCGCCGCCGAGGCCGAGGTCGAGACCAAGCCCGCCGACCTCCTCCTCGTCGATCCGCTCGAGCTCGAGATCGGGTATTCGCTCATCTCGATCGTCGACCCGAACCAGGAGGGCGACCTCTTGGAGCGGGTGAAGCTGCTCCGGCAGCAGCTCGCGGTCGAGCTCGGCGTCGTGATCCCGCCGGTGCGCATCCGGGACAACGTCGGGATCGCGGCGAACGCCTACGTCATCAAGCTGCGCGGCAACGCCGTCGCCGAGGGCGAGGTGATGGCGGGCTACCACCTCGCGCTGCTCCCCGACGACGCCGAGACCGTCCCGCCCGGCGTCCGCTGCCAGGACCCGACGTTCGGCCTGCCGGCGGTGTGGGTCGCCGAGCGCAACCTGGGCGAGGCCGAGCGCCTCGGGCTAACGGTGGTCGAGGCCCCGGCGGTGATCACGACGCACCTGCTCGAGGTCCTCCGGGGGCACGCCTACAAGCTCCTCGACCGGCAGGAGACGAAGAAGCTCATCGACAAGGTGAAGGAGACCGCGCCGGCCCTCGTCGAGGAGCTCGTCCCGAACGTGCTCTCGGTGGGCGACGTGCGCCGCGTCCTGGCGCGCCTCCTCCAGGAGCGCATCCCGATCCGCGACCTCGTGACGATTCTCGAAGCCCTCGCCGACCACGCGGGGCAGACGAAGAATCTCGACGTGCTCACCGAGTACGTCCGCGCCGCCCTCGCTCCGACGATCTCGCGGCAGTTCGCGCACGGCGGGAGCGTCCACTGCTTCGTGCTCGACCCGGTCTTGGAACAGCACTTGTTAGACCAGGCCGAGGCGGGCGCGCTCAACCCGAACACGCTGGGCCTCGACCCGGCGCGCGCCGAGCGCTTCGTCGCCGAGGCGGACCGCCTCGCGAAGCAGCTCCTCGGGCAGGGCTACGCGCCGGTGCTCCTGACCTCGCCGGTGCTCCGCGCCGTGCTCTTCGGCTTCCTCTCGCCCATGCTCCCGGACCTCACCGTGCTCTCCTACCACGACCTCGTCCCCGACGCCGCCGTGGACGTGGCCGACCACCTCAAGCTCCCCTAGCGCCTCGTTTTCATGAACATCAAGACCCTCGAAGGCCCCAGCATCCAGTCCGCGCTCGCCGAAGCGCGCCGGCTTTTGGGCGACGACGTGATGCTGCTCGAGTCCGTCGCCGCGGGCGAGACCGAGCCGGCCCGCGTCACGGTGATGGTGGACGAGACGCTCGCCGAAGCGCCTCGCCCGACGGCCCCGGTCGAGGAGCCGGCGCTCGCCGGTGCCGGGGGCTACGGGTACGCCGCCCCGTCCTCGGCGGAAAGACCTGCCGGCGGGGCCTCCGCATTTTCTTCCGCGCCGCGCCCGCCCCGGCCTCGCCTCTTCGCGCCCGAGCCCGCCGCCCCGGCCCTCGACCTCGCCGCGCTCGAAGCCCTCCTCGACGCGCGCCTCGGCGGGTTGAGCGACCGGCTCGGGTCGCTCGAAGCCAGCGCCGTGCTCGGAGCCGAGCGCGCGTGGCTGAGGCACCCGCTCTACGGCGAGCTGCTCGCCGAGGGCTTCCGCCCCGCCACCGCCGACCGCCTGTTCGCATTCGCCGCCGAGCGCGGCTTCCGCGCCGACGACCGGAGCGCCACCGCCCTGACGGAGCTCCGGTGGGCGGTGCGGCACGCGCTGCGCGACCTCCTCCCCCGCCCCACCGCCTCGCACGACGCCGCCGGCACGCTCGTGCTCGTCGGGCCGAGCGGGGCGGGCAAGACGTCGCTGCTGCTCAAGCTCGCGCTCCACCCGAGCCTCTACGGCCGGAGGAAGACGGCGGCGCTCGTCCTCACTCCCGACGACGCGGCGCACCTTCACCACAGCCCCACCGACCTCTTTCGCCGCCACGGCCTGCCGGTCCAGACGGCGAGCACACCGGCGGAGGTTCGCCAGGCCCTCGCCCGCACGGCCGGTTTCGACCAGGTCCTCGTCGACACGCCGCCGCTGCACCCGGACCCGCGGAGGGCCCGGCGGACGCTGGCGTGGCTCGGCGAGCTCCTCGCCGAGGTCGATGCCTTCGACGTGCACCTCGTCCTCGACGCGACGCGCGCGCTCGGCGGCTTCGACGTGGCGGCGCTCGAGCGCCTCGCGCTCCGCCCGACGGCGGCTTCGCTCACGCGCCTCGACGAGACCGTCGGGGCGGGGCACACCGCCGAGTGGCTGCTCGCTCTCGGGCTGCCGATCTCCCTTCGTCTCGACGGGGCCGCGCGTGCCGGACGGCGTGCGGGCGTTCTCGCCGGGCTGGTTCGTCGAGCGGGTGGCTCGCGCAGACGCGGAGGCGGCATGGAGCTAATCCGTCCCAAAGGACCTACGACCCTCGCCGTCGTCAGCGGCAAGGGCGGGGTCGGCAAGAGCGTGATCGCGGTCAACCTCGCCGAGGCGCTGGCCTCGGCCGGGGCGCGCGTCGCGCTCGTCGACGCCGACCTCGGCCAGGGGGCCTGCGCCGTGCTCGTCAACGAGACGCCGCCGACGACGGTCTACGAGTGCGGCACGCGGGGCGGGGCCGTCGCCGAGGCCAGCCTCCGCACGGCGGGCGGCGTGACGCTCGTGCAGGGGGCCGCCGGGCCGCTGACGCCGGGGGCCACCGCCTCGCTCTTCGACGACCTCGACCGCGTCGTGACCGCGCTCCGAGCCCATCACGACTACGTGCTCATCGACACGCCCGCTGGGCTCGACGGCCCCGTCCGCTGGGCCCTCGACCGCGCCGACCTCGGCCTGCTCGTCCTCGCCGGCGAGCCGACCGCCATCGCCGACGCCTACCGGCTGGCGCGCCTGGTGTGGGAGACCGACCCCGGCTACGCGCTCGGCGCGGTCGTCAACCTGGCCGACACCGAGGACGAGGCGCGGAGCGTGAGCGAGCGCTTCGGGGCGATCACCGAGCGCTTCACGGGGCGCGCGCCGGAGTACCTCGGCTGGGTGCCCTACGCCGCTGCGATGCGCCGCGCCGTCAAAGCGCAGACCCCCGCCGTCCGCGAGCCCGGCTCGATGCGCCACGCCTTCGGCGCGCTCGCCGGCGCGCTCGCCGCGCGGCAGCCCGTGCGCTTCCCCTTCGACCTCTAGCTGCGATGAAGTCTCTCGTGTTTCAGATCAGCAGCGCGAGCGCGCTCCTCGTCCTCCTGAGCCAGCTCTGGCGCTACGCCTCGCTGGAGCGCGCCTTCGTCGTCACGCTCGGCGTCGGCCTCGCGGTCTACGGCGTGCTGTTCGCCGGCCAGGCCGTTCTGCGGCACGTCTCGGCGCAGGAACGCGAGGTGCCCGAGCCCGAGTCCGAGCCGCCCCCTGTTTCCGTATCCCCCACGTCGTAACCGATTGCCATGAAGGAGGACGATCTCCAAACCCACGCCCTGCGCTTCGTCGCGGCCCCGACGCCGCGCCACCGCGAGGCCACCGTGCTGGCGGCGCTGCCGCTCGTCCGCTCGCTCGTCGGCAAGCTGACGCTGCCGAACCACCCGCTGGCGACGTGGGAGGACCTCGAGGGGGCCGGCCTGCTCGGGCTGATGCAGGCGCTCGACAGCTACGACCCCGAGCGCGGCGCGCAGTTCGCCACGCACGCCTACCGCCGTGTCCAGGGCTCGCTCGTGGACTACCTCCGCTCGATCGACGTCCTCTCGCGCGACAAGCGCCAGCGCATGGCCGAGGCGCAACAGGCCCTCGGCACGCTCGCGCAGATGCTCGGCCACGACCCCACCGACGAGGACGTGGCGGACTACCTCGGGATTCCGCTGGGCGAGTACCAGAGCCTGCTCTCCGAGGCCCAGCACCGCTTCACGCTCTCCGTGGACCAGCCCATCGGCGACGACGACGGGCAGCGGGTCGGCGACGCCGTCGCGTGCGCGGACGCCGACGACGGGTTCCGCGACGTCGAGGTGCGCTCGGAGCTGGCAGCCCTCGAGAAGCTCATCCCGACGCTGCCCGAGCGCGAGCAGACGATCCTGGCGCTCTACTACATCGAGGACCTCACGCTGCGCGAGGTCGGCGAGGTGATCGGCGTGAGCGACGCCCGCATCTCGCAGATTCTGGGCAAGACGCTCCTCAAGCTCCGCCACGCGCTGACGGCCACGCAGCCGCCGGGCACGCTGCGCTCGGCAGCCTGACTCCAGCCTGAGGCTTCGCGGACTGCGACCGGAGCGAGCCGCTGAACCCTCGCCCCCGTCGCCGGGTCGTCAGCGCCGCCTGCTGGGGTCCTCAGCGCCGCCCGTTGCCCGCCGGGTGGGGTGCCTGCCGGCGCTCGTCGGGGCGGGCGGCGCTCCCGTTTGGGCGGGCGTTGCCGTTCGGGCGGGCGCTCGCGTTCGGGCGTCCGTTGCCGTTCGGGCGGGCGTTGCCGTTGTGCTGGGGCGGCCCCTGCGGCTGGTTCGGGACGAACTGCGGCGGGATGCGCGGCACCTCGGCGAAGCGGCCCTTCTCGTTGAGCGGCACCCACTGCTGCGGCAGGTCGTAGAGGTAGCGCCCGATCCCGAGCGCGGCCCCGGCCCGCTTCATCGCGTTCGAGAGCCCGCCTTTGACGGCCTCGACCTCGGTGTTGTCGGCCCCGTCCTCGCGCCACACCCACTCGCCGTCGTCGTTCTTGAAGTAGATGCGGCAGATCACGCCGCCCTCCGGCCCGGAGCGGAACTCGTTCTTCCAGTTGCCCGGCCCGAAGGTCTCGTCGAGCCGCTCCTGCACGGCGCGGGCCGTGATGTAGGGCATCGCGAGGCCCTTCTTCTTGTCGCGCGTGACGGCACCGGGCTTCCACTCGATGTCGCGTGGGGCGAACGGGGCGGTGAGGTGCTGCCAGTTGACGCGCCGGCGGGTCGGTTCCATTGGGGTCTCCGTCATGGGGGTCTCCGTAGGGTTGAGGTACGGCAGGATACCCTCGGTGGGTGACACCTTCTTGTCACCACCCGTTCCTGGGCGTCGTCAAAAAAATCAGGGCCGCCTCCCCTTTCCGGGAAGGCGGCCCCTCGTGACGCCGCGGGGACACCCCTGCCCCAACAGCGGCCTCCACTCACGAGCCGGTCGGACGCAGCCGTTGCGGCCGAGCGACGGCCTCGTCCACGTGCACACTCCATGCCTCGCTGTAGCGCCGGTCGAATCGGCGGAGCAAGATGAACGGGTTCGTGCCGTTGGCGGCGTGCCAGAGGTGGCGCTCGGAGAAGTACTCCTCCTGCTCCGGGTCGATCTCGTAGGTCACCATCGCGGCGGCCTGCTCCGGGCGGAGGCGGAGGTTCTTGGCCTCGCGCGTGGCGAGCGTGTCGAGGTTGATACGTCCGCGCTCGGAGAAGAGGTCCGGCTGCGTCGGGGCCGAGCTCTCCCACTGGCTGACGAGGTAGAGGCAGTCCTCCATGTGGTCGAGCAGGTCGGAGCCGCGGAGGCGGTAGAGCGCGTCCACGACCGGCTGGCCCGCCGGCATCCCGTCGGCGCTGGGGCGGTTCGAGGCGATGAGCGTCGCGTCGCGGCGGAGGCGGCGCTGGTGGTCGCGGAGGTTGCGCCCGCCGCTGCACTCGAAGGCGACGCGCCGCGTCTGGATCGGGCCGGGCACCTCGACGACGAAGTCGGCGGTGAAGAGCGCGCCGGCGGTTTCGAGCTCGACCTCGGAGTGGAGCACGGCGTCCTCGCGGAGGTACTTGACGATGTGCCACGCGAACTCGTCCTGCACGGCTCCGTCGTAGGGCGGCTCGTAGGCCGGACCGGAGAGCAGGCCCTGGAGGTCGCGGGGCTCGGGGGTGGAGAGTCGGATCATCGGGGTAGAGGTCTGATGCGGGGTCGGGAGGCGTGCGTTGATAGACTTTCGTGCGCGCGCGTGTGCGTAGGATATCCACGCCGGCTGACACCGCCGTGTCACAGCCTTCGGAAAAGATCGAAAGAGTCGAGGAAAGGGCGGTCGGAAGGCCTTCCGACCGGGCCGCCTCGTTATTCTTCCCCGCCTCCGCTCCTCCCCGCTTCCGCTCCTCCCTGCTTCCGCTGCTTCCCGATGCGTCTCCTCGCGCTCGCCGCGCTACTCCTCGTCCCCCACGTTCTCGCCGCGCAGGGCTTCCGCACCTTCAGCGGGCGCAACCACCCGGAGATCGACTGGCGCGTCGCCGAGACGGAGCACTTCGAGATCGTCTACCCGGCGCGCCTCGCGGGCATCGAGGCCGAGGCGGCGACCGTCGCCGAGGAGACCTACGCCGCGCTCTCGGCCAACCTCGGGGTGACGTTCGACCGGCCGATTCGGGTCTACCTCTCGGACGAGGACGAGATCGCCAACGGCTTCGCGGTGGATGTCGGGCGCGCCGGGTTCACCAACGTCTGGGTCCACGTCAACGAGACGGCGTCGATCTGGACCGGAGACGCTAAGTGGCTGCGTACCGTCGTCGCCCACGAGATCGCTCACATCTTCCACTACCGCGCGATCCGCTCGCCGATCGGCCTGCTCCAGAACGTCTTCGCCAACCCGATCCCGAGCTTCTGGGCCGAGGGCTTCGCGCAGTACCAGACCGAGCGCTGGGACGCGCAGCGCGGCGACCGCTGGCTCCGCACAGCCGTCTTCGAGGACCGCCTCAGCTTCAGCGACGGCACCTCGGCGTGGAACGGGCGGCTCCGCTACGCCGTCGGCAACAGCCAGGTCCGCTACCTCGCCGAGAGCAGGGGCGACTCGACGATCACGAACATCCTGAACCACCGCAGGACGCTCCTGCCGGGGGTCAAGGTGCACGACTTCTACGGGGCCTTCAAGGCCGAGGTCGGCACCCCGTACCGGGAGTTCTACGACGAGTGGCGCAAGCACGTCAACGTCTATTACAACACGCTCGCCGGGGAGATGGAGCGGGCCGACTCGCTCGGCACGGCGCTGAAGATTCCGAGTGCCTATCTCTACGACGTGGCCTACAGCCCGGACACTTCGCTGGTGGCCGCGCTCGTCCTCTCCTCCGTGGCCCGCCCCGTCCGGCGGCTCGCCCTCGTCGAAGGGCTGAGCGACACGACTGTGACTCGGCGCGTCCGGGTCCTTGCCGAAGGGTCAATTGAGGCACCGGTGGCGTGGAGCCGCGACGGCGAGCGGATCGCCTTCGCCCGGACGGTGCGCGGGCGCTACGGCTCGCTCGTGAACGACCTCTACGTCGTGGACGTGGCCTCGGGCGAGACCGAGCGGCTCACCCACGACCGCCGCGCCTCGTCGCCGACGTTCGCCCCGGACGGGCGGCTCGCGTTCGTCGGCAGCAGCGGGCGACGGCGAACGTGTTCCTGCTCGACCCGGCGACCGGTGCCGAGACCCCGCTCACCGGCTTCGCCGGCGACGTCCAGCTCACCGCGCTCCGCTTCAGCCCGGACGGCAGCCGCCTCGCCTTCGCCCGCTTCGATGCCCGGGGCGCGCGCGACCTCGCCCTCCTCGACCTCGGCTCCGGCGAGGTCGAAACGGTGTCGGTCGGCGGAGCCGACGACCGGCTGCCGGTGTGGAGCCCGGACGGCTCGGCCCTCGCCTTCACCTCGCTCCGCGACGACGTGCCGAACGTGTTCGTGCTGGACCTCGGGCCCCCCGCCCGGCTCGCGGTCACTCGCAAGGCTCGCTCCCAGCTTCGCCGGGCTGTCCCCCTCGTCGAGGGGGACAGTTCGGACGTGCATCGCGTTGCTCAAGCACGTCCGAACGGGGGGGCCGAGCGCCGGGTCACCCACCTCTTCGGCGGGGCGACGGCGCACGACTGGCTCCCGCCGGACTCGCTCCACCCGGAGGGCCGGATCGTCCTCGTCACGAGCGAGAGCAAGCGCCGCGAGCAGGCCTTCGCCGTGGACGCGCGCCGGACCGTGACGGCCGAGGCTCCGGCGACGGCACCCGACGCCTACGCTGGGTGGACCGAGCACCGCCCGCCGCATGAGATTCCGTTTCGCACCGTCCCGCACCCCCGGCCTCGTCGAGGCCCGGCGGCGCTACCGTTCGTGGGCGAACCTCACGCACGCCGGGAGCTTCGCGCTGCCCTACGCCGAGCTCGACGGCAGTGACTACGGCTTCTTCGGGACGACGATCTGGGTGGAGCCGCTCGGCAAGCACCTCTTCGCCGGGGTGGTCTCGGTCTCGGTCCCCGACTTCGCCGACGAGACGATTGCCCTCTTCTCGTACACCAACAATCAGCTCCGCCCGAGCCTCACGCTCAACGCCTACCGGACGCCCAGCCCGGCGCGGTGGTACGGCACGGGCCTCCTCGTCGAAGACCTCCTCGGGGCCGACCTCACGGTGACCCAGCCGCTCGACCTGACCGACACGCCGTACCTGCGCACCACCGCCGACGTGCGCTTCCGCCTCGCCCACGCCGACCCGTTCCGCGACAGCTCGTTCGTCGACGCCGCCGACGGGCTGCGCCAGCCCGAGGCCGGGACGCGCGCCGACCTCCGGCTCGGCTTCACCCTCCGGCGGCAGCGCCCGTACCGCTACAACGACCTCTACCCGCTCGACGGCGTCGGGCTGCGGGCGCGCGTGACGGGCGGCGCGCCGGTCCTCGGGGGGAGCGCGTTCGCCCGCCCCGACCTCTCCGCGTTCTGGGTCTCGCCGCTGCTCGGGATCGGGCGGGTCTACGTCTATGGCCGGGCGCAGGCGCTGTTCGGGCGGACGCTCGCGCAGGACATCGTCGGGCTCGCGCGCTTCGACGACATCGACCTCCAGCTCCCGTTCGTCGACCCGGTCACGCTCTCCGACACCGAGCGGGTGCGGGGCTACCGCCGCTACGCCGTCGGCGACCGGCTGCTCTTCGGCACGGTGGAGTACCGCCTCCCGCCGGTCTTCGACCTGGGCACGTCGCTCCTCGGGGTCGTCGGGCTGGGCCGCGTCTCCCCCGCCTTCTTTCTCGACGCCGCCGCCGTCTGGACGGGAAGCGATTTCGACGAGGCGATCCGCCGGACGGGGGCCGGGTTCGAGCTCAAGAACCGGCTCACCCTCGGCGGCTTCCCGCTCGTCCACGCCCTCGGCCTGGCCCAGCGCTGGCGCGACCTCGGCGCGACCGTCGAGTGGGACCGCATCGACCTTTACTACCGCGTGCAGGCGTCGCTGCCGTTTTGAAGGTCCGAGGTCGTGGGCCAGAGCAGAGACCCCTCGAACCCGCACCCCCGAACCTCCCACCTTCTCCCCTCTTCTCCCCTCTCCCCCATGATCCACCTCTCCCTCGACTCTTCGACAGGCTCAGGGCAGGCTCCCGAGCGCGTCCCGGCGCTCGGCCTCGGCACGTGGCAGCTCAGCGGCGACGAGGCCCGCGGCGGCGTCGCCCACGCGCTCGACCTGGGCTACCGGCACCTCGACACGGCGCAGGTCTACGAGAACGAAGCCGCCGTCGGCGACGGGCTGCGCGCCTCGGACGTCGAGCGCGACGCCGTCTTTCTCACCACCAAGGTCTGGCGCGACCAGCTCCGCCACCGCGACCTCATCGCCTCCACCGACGAGAGCCTGCGGAAGCTGAAGGTGGACTACGTCGACCTCCTGCTCGTCCACTGGCCGAGCGACGAGGTCGAGCTCGCCGAGACGCTCGACGCGCTGCAGGAGGTCCAGCACGCCGAGAAGGCCCGGCATCTCGGCGTCTCGAACTTCACCCCGTCGCTCCTCGCCGAGGCGCTCCGCCTGGCTCCCGGCCTGGTCTGCAACCAGGTCGAGTACCACCCCTACCTCGACCAGTCCGACCTGCTGGAGGTCGTGCACGAGCACGGCCTGTTCCTGACGGCCTACAGCCCGATCGCCCGAGGCCGGGTGCTGGAGGACGACGTGATCCGGGAGATCGCCGAGGCCCACGGCAAGAGTCCGGCGCAGGTGACGCTCCGGTGGCTGCTCCAGCAGGACCGCGTCGCCGCGATCCCCAAGGCCTCCAGCCACGCGCACCGTGCCGCCAACTTCGACGTGTTCGATTTCGCGCTCTCGGACGAGGACATGGCGCGCATCGCCGGCCTCGCCGGGCCGGACGGCCGCCTCGTCGACCCCGACTTCGCGCCG
>CBDCBW010000003.1:0-124978 GCA_965214485.1 Rhodothermales bacterium
GGGGCACAGCCCCTTGAAGTTGGAGCCGGCCTTTTTGAGCCGGACGTAGTCGCTTACCACGTCCACGACATCGGTGGCGGCCTTGACCTCTTCGACCTTGTCTTCGGGGATGCGCATGGGTTGCTTCTGGGCCGGTGCCGGGGCGGCGCGTCCTCGGCAGAACTCCAATAGTCATCCCCGCGCCGGCGGGGAGCCACAGGGTTTGCAAGTCCGGTGGGTCCCCGCCTGCGCGGAGATGACGGGTAAAGGTTTTTACTGGAGGCTCCTACGCACCACCCTCCGCCGCGTTCACACCGGACGAAGCGCGTCGCCGACACGGACCGTGCCCTCGGTCAGCACCTCGGCGCGCAAGCCGCCGCGCCCGACGAGCGCCTCGAAGATCGCCGCCTGCCCGGTGACGCGGACGAGGTACTTGCACGGCGCGCACACCCGCACGCCGCGCAGCCGCACCTCGCCGACCGTGAACGCCCGCTTCTTCAACTCGGCGAGCGGCACGCCGCGCACGACGAGGTTCCGCCGGTGCTCGCCGGCCGAGACCCGGACCCCGAACTCGGCCTCCGCCGCGCCGAGCGCCTCGGCCTCGATGAGCGTGACCTCGCGGCCCGGGCCGGGCCAGCGGCTGAACGCGCCCTCGCCGTGGAAGTAGCGGTCGCCCTCCAACCCGCGTCCCGGCACCGCGCGGACCGCCTCGACCGACCACACCGGTGCCTTCGCCTCGGGCGCGGTGAAGATCGCTTCGAGCGTGCCGGTCCAATCGGAGTCCATGCTCGAAGGTACCGCGTGCCTGGGAGCCCGGCGTAAACGGAAACCGCCCGACCTGCGCGTGCAGGCCGGGCGGCTGGACCGCGGGGTCGGTCGCCTTAGAAGTCCATCGTGACCACGTCCTCGGTCAGCCCGCCGCCGACGGAGGAGCGCGTGAGCTGGTAGTTGCCGTTCGGGCTGCTCACGGAGATCGTGATCGTCTCGACCTCAGGCGGGAGCGGGAGGTCGTCCTCGCCGGCTTCGTCGCCCTGCACGACGGCGAAGGTGAACTGCGTCGTGCCGAGGCCCGGGCAGAGGTAGTCGCCGAGCTCGACGTTCACGTCGCCGACGGCCTCGACGTTCACGCCGTCCGCGTTCACGTTGATCACCGATCCCGGCGCGAGCGGGTGCTCGAACTGGTCGGAGACGGTGTAGGTATAGCCCTGCAGCTCCAGGCCCGGCGTGTCGAGCGACACCGTCGTTCGGCCCGAGAACAGGATGGGCGTGGACGCCTCGATGATCTGCTGGTTCATGTCCGCCGTGCTCGCGGTGACGAGCGCGTAGCCGGTGACGTCGGAGTCCGGGCAGTCGGCGGGCGGATCGCCGCTGGTCAGGGGTTCCGCCGAGATCAGCGACACCGTGGTCGTGCCCAGGCCGTCCGTCACGCCCGAGCCTTCGACGATGCCCCCGTTCGTGGTGAAGTAGACCGCCGTGCCGGGCTGCACCGGGTTGCCGTAGACGTCGCCGACGTAAGCCGTGATCGGGTTGATCTGGCCGAAGCGGACGTAGCCGGGGAAGTTGCTGTTCCCCTCGCTGCCCGGCGTGCCGGGCGCGATGCTGAAGTGCAGGTCGTCCGGGAGGCCGCCGGTGATCGTGATGACGACGGGGAGCGACCGGATCGCATCGCCGTTCTGGTTCGTGGCCGTGGCGAGCGCCTGGACGGTCCCGGCGCGGGTGCCGCTCGAGATCGTCGTCTGCACGCGGCCCGAGGCGTCGGTCCGCTTCACGGTCGGCGCGATGAACTCGCCGCCGCCGGGGCCGCTGGCGATCGAGAAGTTCACGTCGACGGCGTTCGCGTCGTCCACGGGGTTGCCCGCCGCGTCGAGGACGACGAAGGTGAGGGTCGCCGTTTCGTCGGCCCCGGCTCCGGTGACGCCGATGGCCTCGGAGGAACGCCGGACGAGCGTGATGCTCGCCGCCGGACCCGAGGGCTCGTTGGCTCCCTCGTCGATGCCGCCGCCGTCGCCGTTGCCGCCGCCGCCGTCGCCACCGCCGCCGCCGTTGTCATCCTCCCCGGAGCGGGACTCCAGCACGATGTCCGGGACCGCGACCTCCTGCGAGACGACAGCGGCGACCTCGATCCGGCGCTCGGTGTAGCCGCGCGCGAAAACCTGGAGGGGGATCATCGCCCCCGTGCTGTCGGCGCTGACGGCGAGGGAGAAGAACCCGTTGGCGTCGGTCGTGGCCGACTGGCCGGTCCCGACGACGTTGACGGTGGCCGCCTCGATGGCCTCGTTCGAGCGCGAGTCAACGACGCTGCCGAGGAGGGTGGTGGTGCCGCCCTCGTCGCTGGAGTCGCAGCCGGCGACGAGGCCGAGCAGGAGGACGAGGGACAGGGGGCGTATGCGGATCAGCATGGGCGTGGGGCTTTGGACGAAGCACGTGGTGGGGCTGGCCGCCGCGGGTCCCGGTGTAGGCTTCGGCGGTCCGTAGCCCGTATCGTCCAGCCGCGCTCCGACCTTTATTTGTGCACGCTGCTTTCTTGCCGCCCTCTCGGCCCGAGGCCGCCCCGGTCCGCACGGTGGCCGCTCTGCGAACGATGTCCGCTCCGCGTCGGTAGCTTTGCGCCCTTCCCTCGCCCGACGCCGCCTCGCCCTCCCCCGACGCCATGGACTCCCCCAGCGCCCCCGACGACTTCGCCGAGGTCTTCGACCACCGCGTCACCGTCCACACGCCCGCCACTGGGTTCCGCACCGGCGTCGCCGTCCGCCAGCACACGCTCGTCGCCGACGAGCCGGAGGCCGCCGGCGGGACCGACCAGGGGCCGACGCCCTACGACCTCCTCGGCGCGGCCCTCGGGACGTGCACCGCGATGACGCTGCGGATGTACGCCGACGGCAAGGGCTGGCCGCTCGAAGGCGTCACCGTCCACGTCGAGCACGACCGCCTTCACGCCGCCGACTGCGCGACGTGCGAGACGGAGGACGGAAAGATCGACCGCCTCCGCCGGACCCTCACCCTCGACGGCCCGCTCGGCGACGAGCAGCGCGCGCGCCTCGTCGAAATCGCCGACCGCTGCCCGGTCCACCGCACGCTCGAAGGCGAGATCGTGATCGAGACCGGGCTGGCTGCCTCGGCCTAGCGCTCTCCGCACCCGCTCTCCCCTCCCCCGATGCTACGCGACCACTTCTTTCTGCCCGGCCCTCCGGGTGCTGCCGAGCTCCGCGCCTTCACGCACGGGCTGATGCCGAAGACGGTCCCGGCGATGATGGAGGGCTTCGTCGAGGACTGGCGCGCGCGCGGCGTGGACGCCTGGAATGAGGTCCCGAACCGCTGGCAGCCGCACTCCGGCACCACCGTGGGGTGGTGGACGCTGCCCGACTACCTCGGCGACGCGTTCGTGGCTCCGCTCCTCGGGGCGACGGCCGGAAGCTGCATCATGCAGCCGCACGTGCACTGGACCGTGCAGTGCCTCCTCTCGTGCCCCGAGCCGTTCGCCCACGGCCGCGAGGTGGTGGTGACCGAGAACGAATTTCCGTCGGTGCTGCACTCGGTCCAGCAGTGGCAGACCCTGCGCGACCTCGAGGCCCGCATCGTCCCGAGCGGGCCCGGTGGGTTCGTCGACCGCGAGGCCGTGCTCAGTGCGATTGGGCCGAAGACGGCGCTCGTCCTCCTCAGCCACGTCGGCTTCACGACGGGCGAGCGCCTCGGCCACGGCTTCCTCCGCGCCGTCGGTGAGCGCGCCCACGCCCACGGCGCGCTCCTCGCCCTCGACGGCTACCACGCGGCCTCGACGATGCCCGTCGACGTGCCCGAGACGGGGGCCGACGTGTACTTCGGCGGCCTGCTCAAAGAAGCCTGCGGCTCGGCGGGGAACGCCTACCTCTGGGTCCGCCCCGGCCTCTCGCTCACCCCGCGCCTCGCCGGGTGGTTCGCCGACGCCGACCCGTTCGGGTTCAACGTCTCGCCCGAGCCGCACCCCGAGGTGCGCCGCCGGTTCCTCGGCGGGACGACGGCGGTGGCCTCGCTCTACCACGCCGTCGAGGGCGTCCGCCTCCTGCTCGGCGCGGGGCTCGGTGCCGTGCGCGACCACTCGCTCGCGCTCACCGCGCGCTGCATCGAGCGGGCCGAGGCGGCCGGGCTGCGCCTCCGCTCGCCGCGCGAAGCCGAGCGCCGCGGCGCGATGGTCATCCTCGAGGCCGAGCACGCGGACCGGCTGTGCGCGTGGCTCAAAGACCGGCACGTCTATACCGACAGCCGGCAGGGCCGCTACCTCCGCCTCGCCCCCTTCGTCTGGAACACGGCGGGCGACGTGGACCGCGCCTTCGACGCCGTCGCAGAGGCCGTCGCGGGCGGCGCGTACCTCCGGCACGAGGCCCCGGCGGAGGCCGGCCCGGTGACCTAATCGCGCCGGCCTCTTCCGAGCGAGGACCCGGGGTAACCCCTAGCTCGGCCTACGGCTTCTCCCTTCCGTAACTACCGGACCAGTTACGATAGGAACCAGTTAAGCCCCGGCCCGGGCCGGTCGATAGAGGGCCGCCGCCCTGTCTTTCCGGGGGCGTGGGAGCGGGCGTCGGCTTCACTCTCGGCATTTGGTAAAGGGCGTAGCGCGTTCTGCTGGCCCGTTTAAGCGGATTGGTCGGCTCCGCCGTCCCCTCGTGCCGGGCGAGAGGGAGCGAGAGCCAGGTCGTGCCGGGCTGCGTGAAGAGGCGATGTGGCACCCTCCTTGTCGAAGGAGCAGGCAGTGCACACCGAGTGCTCCACACCGAACGCCTCCCAGCCCCGACGACCATGCGCGACTTCTTCCTCCACTACGCGGTCCTGACCGGCATTTTGTTCTTCGTAGGCCGGCTGCACGTCTTTCCGTCGCTGGCAGAAGCCTTCCTGGCCGGCGTGCTCGCCACGGCCACGGTCGCTGCCGCGCTGTCCGCTCTCGACCGGCTCGGTGCCACTCCGAAGTTCCCCCACGCGCCGCCTGCCGAGGCGTCGCCTGCCGAGGCCCGCTCGACCGGCCGCGACGCCTGACTCTTCCCCACCACCCCGAGCCGTCCCGATGGGCGGCCCAAGCCCTCCTCCTCATGGCCTACGAGCTCCAACCTGCCGCCGCACGCCACGCCGCCGACCCGTCCCCCCGGAACCGACAGGCCGTCGCCGTGGCGGCCTACCCGCTCGTCCGCTCGATGGCGCGGCGCATCACGCTGCCGGACCACCCCCTCGCCACGCGCGAGGACCTCGTCAACGCCGGCATGTTCGGGATGCTGCAAGCGCTCGACAACTACGACGCCGAGCGCGGCACCTCGTTCGCCTCGTTCGCCTACGCCCGCATCCGGGGGGCCTTCATCGACTTTCTCCGCACGATCGACCTCTTGAGCCGAGACCGCCGCCGCCGCGTGGCCGAGGCTCAGCTCGCCGCCTCCCAGCTCCAGCAGGAGCTCGGCGGCGAGCCGCACGCGCAGCAGGTCGCCGAGCACCTCGGCCTCTCGATAGCGGACTACCACGGCCTGCTCTCGGACGCCCAGCGCCGCTTCACAATGTCGCTCCACGACGAGCACCGCAACGAGCGCGGGCGCGGCGTCGCCCCGCTCGAGTCGATCCCGCACCCGGCTCCGGCCGAGGAGCAGGAGCGCTTCGAGCGGCACTCGCTCTACGAGCACGTCGCCCGCCTCATCAAGCAGTTCCCCGAGCGCGAGCAGCGCATCGTCTCGCTCTACTACTTCGAGAACCTCACGCTGCGCGAGATCGCCGGCCTGCTGAGCCTGACCGAGGCCCGCATCTCGCAGATCCTCTCGAAGACCCTGCGGACGCTGCGCGGCCAGCTGCTGGAGACCCGCACGGCGGCCTGAGCCTGAGCCTCACCCCCCACCACCAGGAAGCGGAGGTGCCCACGCGGTGCCTCCGCTTTCCTTTAGGCCGCGAGCGCGCCGAGCAGCGCATCGTAGGCGCGGACGTGGGTCGGCCACGCGAGGTGCTCGGGGATGGCGGCGAGGACGGGCTCGGGGAGGGGGCGCTCCTCGCCGGCGAGGAGGCGGCGGAGGATGTCGAAGAGGTCGTCCTGGTCTTGGTAGAGAATCGGCGCGTGCAGGAGCGGGCGGTGGAGATGGGCGGGGACGAGCTCGGGGTACGTCAGCCGGTTCGGGAGGAGCGGGTGGCAGCCGCAGCGGACCGCCTCCATCATGGCGATGCCGAAGAACTCGTGCCGCGCAGTCGAGACGACGAGGTCGGCGCGGTGGAGCAGCCCGGCGTACTCGGCCAAGTCCTCGGCGTAGCCGTAGTGGAGGATGCGGTCGGCGTAGCGGCGGAAGGCCGTCTCGAAGGCGGGCGGCTGCACCTCGAAGCGCTCGCCGGCGAGGATCAGCCGGAAGGCGCACCCCGCGTCGTCGAGCCGGTTCATCGTGCGGAAGAACGCCTCGGGGTTCTTGTCGTGCTCCCACCGCTGGTTCCACAGCACGATGGGCGGCCCGTCGGCGCGCCGCTGGCCGGCGTGGGCGTCGAGCGCGTCGAGGTCGAGGCCGAGGTGGAGGACGGCGCTCTTGTCGCGGAGGCGCTGGGCGGTGCGGAGGTGGGTGTAGTCCGGGAACCGGCGCAGCAGCTCGGGCAGCGCCTCGAAGAACTCGTCGTGGTGGAACTGCGAGTTGAAGACGACGCGGTCGGCGGCGAGCGCCGAGAGGTAGTTGATGTAGGCGTAGGTGTAATCGCGCTGCTCGTCCTCGCGCAGCGGGTACGTGAGCTGGTTCTCGTGGAAGTAGAGCACGACCGGCGTCCCGGCGAAGCGGTCCCGCGTCAGCGCGAGGAACGCCGGGAGGTTGAGCATCGACGAGGCGAAGAGGACGTCCGGCTCGAACCCTTCCTCGGTGACCTCCCGCGCCTTCGCCGCGAGCGTGACGGCCCCGCCCTGCATCCGCCACTTCCAGTAGCGGTTCGCCATCCCCACCACACGGAAGGGGTGCGCGCTGTGCCGGGCCAGGCCGTCGAGGAAGCGGCGGTGCGAGCCGCCGTACCACGGCTCGAGGGCGAGGACGTTCATCCCGTCACTCGCACCCTAGCTCCTGCTCGAGCTGCTCGTTCTCCTGGCTCGTCGTCGGGCGGACGACGGCGATCGTGCGGACCTGCAGGTGCTCGCGGAGCACTACGTCCCGGACCTCCTCGGCGGTGACGGGCGTCTCCTCGCCCGCGCCGAGCTCGATCTTCCGCGTCGTCATGCGGATCGTGAGCGGGCGCTCGCTGAGGTTCTTGATGAGCATGCCGCGGCGGTCTCGGGCCATAGCGCGTCGGGGTCGGAGGGGGGAAAAGTCCGGAATCGATGCCGTAGATTCCGCGACGAAGATATCTCTCCCTCCCTCCCCCGACCCGGTGCGGACGCACGGGGCGCAGGAAAAACCCGTGAAGGCTCCTCTTTCCGCCGGCCCCGTCTCGCTCGCTAGGGCACTCGGACACGCGCTGCTCGGCGTGCTCTACCCGCCGCTGTGCCTCGGCTGCGAGGCCCGGCTGCCGGAGCGGACGCCGGGCCGGCAGCCGGAGGGCGAGGCTGGGCTCCCGCTCTGCCCGGCGTGCCTGCGCCGCCTCCCCCGCGCCGGCCCCAGCGCCCTCCGCCCCCGGCTCGACCGGTTCCCCGGCGCGGTCTTCGACACTGCGTTCGCGCTCTGGCTCTTCGACGAGGGCGGCACGCTCCAGCGGATTCAGCACGCGCTCAAGTACGGCAACCGCCCGACGCTCGGGCGGGAGCTCGGGCGGCTCGTCGGCCAGGCGTGGCGCGAGGCCGGGCACCGCGTCCCCGGCCTCGTCGTGCCCCTCCCGCTGCACCGGCCCCGGCGGCTGGAGCGCGGCTACAACCAGAGCGAGCGCCTCGCCGCCGGGATCGCGGCGAGCCTCGGCGCTCCGCTCCGCTCGGATCTGCTGCGCCGCACGCGCCCGACGCGCTCGCAGACCGCGCTCTCGCAGACCGCGCGGTGGACCAACGTGGCGGGGGCCTTCGGGCTTCGGGACGAAGCCGACCTCGCCGGGCAGCGCGTCCTCCTCGTGGACGACGTGTTCACGACCGGAGCCACGGCGGTCGCGGCGGCCGCTCCGCTCCGGTCCGCCGGGGCGAGGGTCAGCCTCGCCGTGCTCGCCTGCGCCCGGGAGTAGCGGCGAGCGGGGTCCGCGCCCGACCCCGTGCCCCTCAGCCGGGCACACGGCCAGCAGTTCGCTTTCGTCCCCTTGCTGCTCCCCGCGCCCCCCTCTTCCCCCGCGCCCGTTCTCTCATTCTTCCACGCCGCCGGTTGATCGAGTCGTGCCGGTGTTCTAACTTCCGGCGCTTCGTGCTGCCGCCCTCACCCCGCCTCGGCACCCGACCCATCACCTCATGCTCGGCCCCCTTCTCTTCTTCGTCTTCGCCGTGCTCGCGCTCGTCGGCGCGCTCGGGATGCTGATCGCCCGCAACCCCGTCGTCAGCGCGCTGTGGATGGTGCTGAACCTGTTCTCGATCGCGTGCCTGTACCTCACGCTCGACGCGCAGTTCATCGCCCTGATCCAGATTCTGGTCTACGCCGGGGCGATCATGGTGCTGTTCCTGTTCGTCATCATGCTGCTGAACCTGGGGGAGGTCCCGCGCCTGCCGGCGTTCGACTGGCGCAAGGCCGTCGCCTTCCTGCTCGGCGTGGTGGTGCTCGCCCAACTCCTCTTCGTCGTCGCCCTCGGCCTCGACATCGCGCCGGTGACGACGAGCGCTGCCGCCGCCGTGGAGAACGGCACGGCGGCGGCGGTCGGCAAGGTGCTCTTCACGAAGTACGCCTTCGCCCTTCAGATCGTCGCCGTCCTCCTCCTCGCCGCCACCATCGGGGCCGTCCTGCTGGCTAAGAAACGATTTGTGTGATGGTGGTCCGTGGCACGCTCGCTGCGCTTGCTGTTGTTAGGTGCTGTGATCGACTCACCACTAACACCTAACAACCGACCGACGTGGAACTCACCCTTACCTGGTACCTCTCGCTCTCGGCGGTCCTCTTCGTGATCGGCGTGCTGGGGGTGCTGCTGCGGCGCAACGCGATCATCATCTTCCTCTCGGTCGAGCTGATGCTGAACGCGGTCAACCTGACCCTCGTCGCCTTCAGCCAGGCGTTCGCGGACCCCGACGGCCTGGTGCTGGTGTTCTTCGTGATGAGCGTCGCCGCGGCGGAGGCGGCGATCGGGCTGGCGATCGTGATCGCGCTCTTCCGCAACAAGACCACCGTCAACGTCAACGAGATCAACCTGTTCAGGGGCTAGGCCACGTTATCTCGTACGGGCGGGTTTCAAACCCGCCCCTACCCGAGGGTCGCAATCCGCCCCTACCCATCACCCTCCATGGAAACTTCGGTCCGCCTCATCCTCCTGCTGCCGCTGCTCGGCGCGGCGATCAACGGCATGATGGGGCTCTTCGCGCCGGCCTACCGGCGGCAGGAGACGATCATCGGCGTGCTCGGGACGCTGGCGGTGGCGGTGCCGTTCGGGCTCACGGTGCTGCTCTTCCTCGGGCACGACCACGGGGCGCACCTCGTCGAGACCTACACGTGGCTGGCGGCGGGCGACCTCGCGGTCTCGTTCGACTACCGGATCGACGCGCTCTCGCTCCTGATGACGCTCATCGTGACCGGGATCGGGGCGCTGATCCACCTGTACTCGATGGGGTACATGCACGGCGACGCCGGGTACTGGCGCTTCTTCGCGTACCTGAACCTGTTCATCTTCGCGATGCTCAACCTGGTGCTCGCCGAGAACCTCCTCGTGCTCTTCCTCGGGTGGGAGGGCGTCGGGCTGTGCTCGTACCTCCTGATCGGGTACTGGTACACGGACCTCAGGAACTCGGCGGCGGCCAACAAGGCGTTCATCGTCAACCGCATCGGCGACTTCGCCTTCTTGCTGGCGATGTTTCTGCTCTTCCGGGCGATGACCGGCGCGGGCGTCGTGCCGTTCGGGCTGGACTTCACGACGATCTTCGCCAACGCCGAGGTGCTGACGCCGTGGACGGTCTCCGCCGTGGTGCTGCTCCTCTTCATCGGGGCCACCGGCAAGAGCGCCCAAATCCCGCTCTTCGTCTGGCTCCCCGACGCGATGGCCGGCCCGACGCCGGTCTCGGCGCTGATCCACGCCGCGACGATGGTGACGAGCGGGCTCTACCTCCTCGCCCGGTTCTCGCCGATCGTCCTCGACGCCCCCGGCGTGATGATCCTCATCGCCTTCGTCGGCGCGCTCACCGCGATCATGGCGGCGACGATTGCGATCACGCAGAACGACATCAAGAAGGTGCTCGCGTACTCCACCGTGTCGCAGCTCGGGTACATGTTCGTCGCGGCGGGCGTCGGCGCGTTCTTCGTCGCCATCTTCCACGTCCTGACCCACGCCTTCTTCAAGGCCTGCCTCTTCCTCGGCTCCGGCTCCGTCATCCACGCGATGCACCACGTCGAGCACGAGCTCGAGCACAAGGGCGTCCTCCCGAAGCACGGCGGCGACCCCGACACGCCGCTCGACTCGGAGAAGCACCAGAACACGCTGCGCAACGACCCGCTGCCCTACGACGGAGCGTTCGACGCGCAGGACATGCGGACGATGGGCGGCCTGCGGAAGCACATGCCGATTACGGCGATTACGTTTCTGATTTCGACGCTGGCGATTGCCGGTATCCCGCCGCTCGCCGGGTTTTTCTCGAAGGACGAGATTCTGTTCAAGGCGTTCGAGCTAGGGTACGACGGTGCGTTCTGGGCCTACGTCGTTTGGGGCATCGGCATCGTGACGGCGCTGCTTACGGCGGTCTACATGACGCGGTGCTACGTGCTCACCTTCGAGGGCCGGGAGCGCTGGCCGAACGCGCTCGACACGAAGCCGCACGAGAGCCCGTGGACGATGACGGTGCCGCTGATTGTGCTCGCCGTCGGTGCAGCCGTCACGGGCTTCATCGGGCTGCCGGCGGTGCTCGGCGAGAACTGGATCCACCACTACCTCGGTGCCGCCTACGGCGGGCCGGTGGCCGAGGCCGAGGCGGTCCACCACGTCAGTCACGGGATCGAGTGGGCCCTCCTCGGGCTGGGCGCGCTGGTTGCGGTCGTCGGCGTCGGCGTGGCGTACTTCAGCTACCGGACGAGCGGGGTCGAGACCGACAACACGGTGCGCCGCAAGCTCGGCGCGGTCTACACGCTGCTCGCGAGCAAGTACTTCGTCGACGAGGCCTACGACGCCACCGCCGTCAAGCTGACTAACGAGGGCGCGCGCAAGGGCTCGTGGTTCGACCACAATGTCGTGGACGGGGCCGTCAACGGGCTGGCGCGCTCGGTGCGCGGACTCAGCGGGTGGTGGCGCGGGATGCAGACCGGGGTGGTGCAGAACTACGCCCTCGCGCTCGTGCTCGGCGTCGTCGTCGTCGTGGCCCTGATGATTTTCGTGTGATCCTGTACGGGCGGGTTTCAAACCCGCCCCTACCCGAGGGTTTCAAACCCACCCCTACCCACCGCCCAACATGGACGTTCTCGCCGGCCTTCCACACCTCGTCTCGCTCGTGATCTTCCTGCCGGCGCTCGGGGCGCTGGCCGTGCTCTTCGTGCCGGGCGACGACGCGGTGCGCTGGACGGCGCTGGTGGTGACCGGGGTGACGTTCGTCGTCTCGCTCGGGCTGTGGGCCGGGTTCGACGCCGAGGTGGTCTCGGCGACGGCCCCGCAGTTCGCCGAGCAGCTCGCGTGGTTTCCCGGCGTGGACATCACCTACTTCGTCGGCGTCGACGGGCTGAGCCTGCTCTTGATCCTCTTGACGACGCTCCTCGGGCCGATCGTCGTGCTCTCGTCGTGGACCTACATCGGCAAGCACGCCAAGGGGTACTACGCCCTCCTGCTGATCTTGGAGACCGGCGTGCTCGGCGTCTTCGCGTCGTTCGACCTTTTCCTGTTCTACATCTTCTTCGAGCTGACGCTGATCCCGATGTACTTCATCATCGGCATCTGGGGCGGCGAGAACCGGATTTACGCCGCCGTGAAGTTCGTGATCTACACGCTCTTCGGCTCGCTCCTGATGCTGGTCGGCGTGCTGTGGCTCGGGTTCGCGGCGGGCGAGGCACTGGGCGCGCCCGGCGGGTTCACGACGAACTGGTACCAACTCGTCGCCTTCCCCATCCCGCTGGAGTCGCAGACGTGGCTGTTCCTGCTCTTCGCGCTCGCCTTCTCGATCAAGGTCCCGCTGTTTCCCTTCCACACGTGGCTCCCCGACGCCCACGTGCAGGCCCCGACCGGCGGCTCGGTCGTCCTCGCGGGCGTCCTTCTCAAGATGGGGACCTACGGGCTCGTCCGCTTCTGCCTCCCGTTCTTCCCGAACGCCGCGCAGACCTTCGCGCTCCCGATTGCCATCCTCGCGCTCATCGGGATCGTCTACGGCGCGCTCGTGGCCTACGCACAGGAGGACGCGAAGAAGCTCGTCGCCTACTCGTCGGTGGCGCACCTCGGGTTCGTCGTCCTCGGCATCTTCGCCTTCACGACCGAGGCGCTGCAGGGGGCGATGATTCAGATGGTCAACCACGGCATTTCGACGGGCGCGCTCTTCCTGATCATCGGGATGCTCTACGAGCGGCGGCACACGCGCCTCATGGCCGACTACGGCGGCATCGCCAAGTCGGTGCCGGTCCTGACGTTCTTCATGGTCTTCAGCGTGCTCGCGTCGGTTGGGCTGCCGGGGCTCAACGGGTTCGTCGGCGAGTTCCTGATCCTGCTCGGGACGTTCAAGAGCGAGGTGATCGGCGGCTGGGCGATCACGGCGATTGCGACGAGCGGGGTGATCTTCGCGGCGGTCTACCTCTTGACGATGCTCTACAAGACGTTTTACGGGCCGCTCGACCGGGAGGAGAACCGCGCGATGCCGGACCTGAACGCGCGCGAGATCGGGCTGCTGCTGCCGCTCGTGGTGCTTATGTTCTGGCTCGGCTTCGGCCCGGCCCCGTTCCTCGACAAGAGCGAGCGCACGGTGAACTCCCTGCTGGAGACGATTGAGACGAAGCGCCTCGCCGCCCTCGACGCCGCCGACGAAGTCCTGGTCGCGCTGCCGCCTGCCGACGACCTCCCGTAGGGGGTTGCTTGCCCCCCGCGCCCCATTCTCCCCTCTAGACTCGCCCGCCATGCTGCCCCTCCCGAGCCTGCTTCGCGTCCTGCTTGTCGCGCTGTTGTTTGGGGCGGGCGTCGGCCCGGCGGTGGGGCAGACGGCGCAGAGCGACACGGTGGAGATGCTGGGGCAGGAGCCGGTGGCGGACCCCGAGACGGAGCTCGGCCTCGACGAGCCGGACGCCGCGGAGGTCGAGGCGATGCAGGAGGAGGCGGCCGGGCACGGCGAGGACGACGGCCACCACGGGGCCGACCCGCCGCTGTGGCTGGTGCTGCCGTTCGCGGCGCTGCTGCTGATGATCGCAACGGGGCCGCTGTTCTACCTCCACCACTGGCACCACCATTACCCGAAGTACGCGGTGGCGCTCGGCGCGGTGGTCGCGCTCTACTACCTCTTCGTCCTGCACTCGCCCATCCCGATGGTGCACGCGCTGCAGGAGTACATCGCCTTCATCGCGCTCGTCGGCTCGCTCTTCATCGCGTCGTCGGGCATCTTCATCAACGTGAATGCGAAGGGGACGCCGCTGGCGAACGTCGTGCTGCTCCTGATCGGGGCGGTCGTGGCGAACCTGATCGCGACGACGGGCGCGGCGATCCTGTTCATCCGCCCGTTCCTCCGGCTCAACCAAGGCCGGCTGCGGCCGTACCACATCGTCTTCTTCATCTTCCTCGTCGCCAACGTCGGCGGCGGGCTGACGCCGATCGGGGACCCGCCGCTGTTCCTCGGCTTCCTGCGCGGGGTGCCGTTCTTCTGGCCGATGATCCACGTCATCGAAATCTGGGCCCCGACGGTCGCGATCCTGCTCGGGATTTTCTACGTCCTCGACAAGCGCAACACCGCCGTCAGCACGGCCACCGTGAACCCGGAGGCGGGGACCTTCTCGATCGTCGGGAAGAAGAACTTCGTCTTCGTCGCCGTCATCATCGGCAGCGTGTTCCTCGACCCCGGCGTGCTGGACTGGGTGCCGCGCCTCGACATCGGCGACCTCCACATGCCGTTCGGGATTCGGGAGGTCATCATGCTCGGCGTGATGTTCGTCGCCTTCAAGCTGGGCAACAAGGAGGCGCTGCAGAAGAACGAGTTCACCTTCGAGCCGATCCGCGAGGTGGGCTGGCTCTTCCTCGGCATCTTCGCGACCATGCAGCCCGCGCTGAACCTCATCTCCTCGTTCGCCCGGACGCACGCCGAGGACCTCTCGCAGACGACGTTCTACTGGGGCACCGGGATTCTCTCCGGCGTGCTGGACAACGCGCCGACGTATCTCAACTTCCTCTCGGCGGCGATGGGCAAGTTCGGCCTCGACGTGAACGACCCGGCCGCCGTGCAGGCGTTCGCCAGCGGCGTCTCGGCGGCGGGGCCGGAGACGCTGATCTACCTCGAGGCGATCTCGGTCGCCGCCGTGTTCTTCGGCGCGCTGACCTACATCGGGAACGCCCCGAACTTCATGGTCAAGGCCATCTGCGAAGCCAACGGGGCCGACGCCCCGACCTTCGGCGGCTACATCGCCAAGTACTCCATCCCGATCCTGATCCCGGTCTACGCGGTCGTCTGGTTCATCTTCATCAGCGGCTACGTGATTTGAGCGGCGAGCGGCGAGTAACGACCTATGAGCAACCGGAGTCCCCTCTCTGACGAGGCCGTCCGCGACGCCCTCTCGGACCTGCCGGGGTGGGCGCACGAGCACGGCGCGCTCGCCAAGACCTTCACCTTCGACGGCTTTCGCGCGGCGCTCGCCTTCATCGTCCGCCTCGGCTTCGAGGCCGAGGAGCGCGACCACCACCCGAACCTGAGGAACGTCTACAACCGCGTCGAGATCGCCCTGACCACGCACGACGCGGGCAACCAGGTCACACAGAAAGATGTAGACCTGGCGAAAGCAATAGAGTCGCTCCGTTCGTAACTCGCCGTTCGTAACTCGCCGTTCGTAACTCGAAACTCTCTGCATGTACGCTTCTCTGCTCACCGACCTCGCCGCTGCCTTCCCCACGGTGCTCGTCGCGGTCCTCGGGATCGGGGTCGTGCTCTACGACTCCTTCCGCAACGACGCGCCGGAGATTCCGTGGATCACCGGCGGCGGCCTCGCGCTCGCGCTCGGGCTGGAGTTCCTTCGCCTCGGCGACCCCGGCGACCCGGTCCTCTGGGGGCAGCTCTACGCGGGCGGGTTCGCGTCCTACGTCAACGTCGTCATCCTCGTCGGGGCCCTGGCGAGCGTGGCCCTCTCGGTGCCGTACCTCGAGCGGATCGGGCGCAACTACGGCGAGGTCCACGCGCTCATCCTGTTCGCCACGACCGGGATGATGGTGCTCGGGGCGAGCGCCAGCCTCGTGAGTGTCTTCGTCGGGCTCGAGACGATGTCGATCTGCCTCTACGTCCTGACCGGCCTCGTCCGCGAGGAGACGGGGGCGAACGAGAGCGCCCTCAAGTACTTCCTCCTGGGCGCGTTCTCGACCGGGTTCTTCCTCTACGGCATCGCCCTCATCTACGGGGCGACGGGGACCTTCGTGCTGGCCGAGATGCCCGCCGCCCTCGCCGTCACCGAGCGCACCGGCTTCATGCACGCCGGCCTCGCGCTCTTGCTGATCGGGTTCTTCTTTAAGGTCTCCGCCGTGCCGTTCCACATGTGGACGCCCGACGTCTACCAGGGCGCGCCGACGACGATCACCGGGTTCATGTCGACGACCTCGAAGGCGGCGGCGTTCGCGGCGCTGATCTTGGTGCTCTCAATCGGGATGGACGTCCCCGAGCTGGTCGAGCGGTGGTACGTCGTCCTGGCGGCGGTGGCGGCGGTGACGATGGTCCTCGGGAACGTGCTCGCGATCAGCCAGACGAACGTCAAGCGGATGCTGGCCTACTCGTCGGTGGCCCACGCGGGCTACGTCCTCACCGGGCTGGCGACGGGCAGCCCCGAGGGCTACAGCGGGGCGCTCTACTACCTGCTCGCCTACACGCTGATGAACCTCGGGGCCTTCGGGGTCATGGCCGCGCTCGAGTGGGACGACGAGCAGGGGGCGGGGCAGACGCTCGACTCGCTCGCCGGCGTCGGCTACCGGAGGCCGGTCCTCGGGGTGACGATGGGGGTGTTCATGTTCGCGCTCACCGGCTTCCCGCCGCTCGCCGGGTTCATCGGCAAGTACATGGTCTTCGCCGCGGCGGTGGACGCGGGGATGACGTGGCTCGCGTTCGTCGGCGTGACGGCGAGCATCGTCTCGGCGTTCTACTACCTCCGGGTGCTCGTCGCGCTGTGGATGCGCTCCGAGGACGAGAGCACGGAGCGGGTGCGGCAGTCGGCGTTCCCCGCCTCCGGCTTGACGGTCGCCGTGCTCGTCGGGTGCGCCGTGGCGCTGCTGTTCTTCGGCGTCCTCCCCGGCGGCGTGCTCGAGACGACGCAGGCGTTCTTCGTCGACGCCGTCGTCGCAGCCAGGCGCTAGGCGATGGAAGCGCTCATCGGCGAGTACCTCCCGCAGGCTCCGCAGCACGGGCTGTACCGCGCGCCCGACATTCCCCCGGACAAGCTCGGGGCCGCGGTCCGCGACTACGCCTCCGAGGTCAGGCCGGCGGAGGTGCTCGCGCTCTACGACGCGACCCGCCTCGGCTCGGCGAAGGACGGCGCGCTCTTCCTCGCCGACCGGCTCGTCTACCAGAACAACGACCTGACGCCCGCGCAGACGGTCCGCTACGAGGACATCGTCCGCGTCGCCGAGAAGCGCCTGTTCCTCGGCGGGCGCAAGGTCGAGCTCGACGTGAACCAGGGCCGTGCCACGACGACGCACGCGCTCGACTTCTCCGCCCGCGCCGACGCCGCCGAGTTCGTCGCCCGGTTCCTCAACGAGGCGATGCTCGCCTCGGCCCGGGCCGACGCCGCGAAGCGGGATTCGGCCCGGGCCGGGACGGACGTGGAGGCCGTGGCACGCGCGCTCGGTGGACTGCGCGCCGCCGGGACGCTCGCCGAGGAGGACTACCGGCGGCTGATCGCCGCGCTGCGCGCCTGAGACCGGAGCAGCACGAGGGCGCTGGAAAAGCCACCGAAGCCGCTTCGCAGCGCGCCGACGCTCACCCCTCCCCGGCCCGCACGACGACGGGCAACCCGAACGTCCGCTCGAACAGGCCCGCGCCGCGCGCGGCGGCCCACGCGTCGAGCTGCGGGTCGGCCTTCGTCTGGATGCCGAGGTCGAGCGCGGTGCCGGTGAGCGCCGCGTCGAGGTGGATGACGTTCTGGAAGTGGCTGCGGTCGAGGCCGTTGGCGAGGCGAAGCAGCGAGGCGAGCTCGTCGACGAGGCGGCGGTCGTCGCTCGGGAGCGCGGCGTAGTCGGCGTGGCGCTCGGTCGGGAGGCCGGCGCGGTGGTAGCGGGCGACGTTGGCCGTGAGGGCGACCTCGTCCGGGGTAAAGCCCTTCAGGTCGGCGTGTTTGATGATGTAGAGCGAGTGCTTGTGGTGGCTCCGGCGGCTGACGGCGTAGCCGACGTCGCGCAGCACGGCGGCGTACTCGAGCAGCTCGCGCTCGCGCTTGCCCCGGCCGTGGAGCGGGGCCGTGGCGTCGAAGAGCCGGAGGGCGAGGCGGGCGACGTGCCGGGCGTGGGCCTCGTCCCACCGGAGGCGGATCGCGAGGTCGTAGACGCTGCGCCGCCGGACGCTGTGGAACGGCGCGAGCCGCTTGATCCACTTGTAGTTGCGCTCGACGAAGTCGATCACGATGCCCTCGCGGAGCGCGTCCGGGCTGACCTCGAAGCGCCGGACGCCGAGGTCCTTCAGCACCACGTCGATGAGCATCGCCCCGGCGACGATCTGGTCGACGCGCTTCTCCTGCACGCCGGGCGTGGCGAGGCGCTGCGCCCGGTCCGAGGTCATGAGGGTCTTGGTGACGCGGCGGACCGTGAGGGCGTCGAAGACGTAGTCGAAGATCTGCCCGGCCTCGCCCGAGGCCGAGGCGGCGAGCGAGGCGATGTTCTGGAGCGTCCCCGAGCTCCCGACCACGCGCCGGAGCCCGAGGCCGCGCGCCGCCCGGAAGACCGGCCCGAGCTCCTCCCGGATGTGCGCCCGTAGCGCGCGGAACTCCGCCGGGGCCACGGGATCGGTCGTGACGAACTCCTCGGTGAGCCGCGCCGCGCCGAGCTTGAGGCTCTCGGCGAGGTAGACCGTCTCGCGGTCGGCGACGATGAACTCGGCCGAGCCGCCGCCGACGTCGACGAGGAGCGACGGCTCGGCGAGGTCCACGGCGTGGCGGACGGCTTGGTAGATCAGCCGGGCCTCGGTCTCGCCCGTGATCGTGCGGATGTAGAGCCCGGTCTCGGCGCGCACGCGCTCGATGAAGGCCCCGCCGTTCTCGGCCTCGCGGACGGCGCTCGTCGCGCAGGCCACGGTGTCGGCCACGCCGTAGCCCTCGGCCATGTCCGTGATCGTGAGCAGCGCGTCGAGGCCGCGCTGCTGCGCCTCCTCGGTCAGCCGGTGCGAGCGGAAGCCGCCCTCGCCGAGGCGGACCATCTCCTTCTGCTTGTCGACGATCTCGAAGGTCCCGTCGGGGAAGGCGTCGAAAACGACCGCGTGGAACGAGTTCGAGCCGATGTCGATGACGCAGACCCGGACCGCGGCCGGGGCTCCGTCGCCGGGGGGCTCCGCGTCGGCGACGGGTGCCTCGGCGACGTTGGGATAGATGGGAGCCGGCATGGACGAGGCGAGGAGGGGAGCGAGCGGCGGAAGCTACGCCACGCCGCCGGACCCCCCGCTCGTCGAGCAGGATCGCTACGTTCTCCGTTCCCGTTCTCCCTCTCCCCACGCCGTGGGGGGAGGGCCAGGGAGGGGGGCGGGGGAGAAAGAACGTAGCAGCTCTACCGCTTGTCGAGGGGCGCATGGCCGGGGGATCCGCTCGCGAGCAAGGGACTGCAACACTAGAGTGGAGGACGTTTGCTCGTAGGCCGACCCGCGCTTCCGCTGCGCTCCGAGTGACGGGGCCTTGCGACGGGAGCGTAGTCGGCTCGCTGGATAACGACGCCCGGGCATCGAGTTATACCACTGAGTTTGTGCGTCACCCTCTGCTAGCGCCGTAGTCTTTTGCTCGAAAGCGGACCCCCCCGCTTCCGCTGCCATCGCTCCGCTCCGAGCAGCGGAAGCTGTCCCCCTCAAGCGAGGGGGACAGGTCGTCGGCCCGTTGAGTGCAGGGGCTCGTCCCTGCGCGAAGGGCTGGCGGCCAGGGGGTCCGCTCACGAGCAGGGGACTGCAACACTAGCCCTGCTCGCCGGCCCGGAGCGCACGCCCCACGAGCGCCCGGCACGCCGCCTCCCCCACCCCGCCTACGATGCGCGGCATCCGCCGCCCCTCGACCCGTTGCAGCGCCCCGGTCGCTCCGCCCTCCGGCGCGCCGAGGGCGTAGACGACGGTGTCGATCCCCGCCTCGACGGCGGCCCCGAGGCACAGTGCGCACGGCTCCTCCGTGCTCACGAGCACCAGGCCCTCGGCCCGGCCGCCGCGCTCGACGGCGGCGTGCTGGAGCGCCAGGAGCGCGGCGTGGGCGAGCTCGGTGCCCGCCGAGCGCGCTTGGCGGTGGGCGCGGGCGACCACCGTCCCGTCCCACTCCGCCACGACGGCCCCGGCGGGGCGCTCCCCCGCCGCCGCGCCGCGCTCGGCCTCGGCGCGGGCCTCGGCCATCAGGCGCTCGAGCCGAGCTGGGGTGAGCGGCTCGGGGCCGGGCGAGACGGCGGCGAGCGCCTCGTCGAGGTGGTCGAGCAGGTCCGCCGCGTCGGCGTAGGCCACGCGGGCGCCGGCGCGGACGAGCGCCTCGGCGTCGTAGACCCACGTCGTGAGGCCGATGCCGGCGACGCCGGCTCGGGACGCGGCCTCGAAGTCGAACCGCGTGTCGCCGACGAGGGCGGCCTCCGCCGGGCCGACGCCGAGCTTCTCGAGCGCCGCTCGGACCACGCCCGCCTCGGGCTTCGAGGCGTCCACGTCGCTCGAGGTCGTCACGGCGTCGACGTGCTCGCGGAGGTCGGTCCCGGCGCTCTCGAAGATGGTCTCGAGGTCGTCCTCGCCGGAGGACGTGGCGATGGCGACCTTCAAGCCCCGCTCTTTGCAGGCGGCGACGAGGTCCAGCACGCGGGGGAAGAGGGCGAAGGCGTGCTCGGCGGCGAGGGCCTCGAACACGTCGCCGTAGCGCGCCCGGACCGCGTCGCCGTCGGCGCGCTCGGCGTCCTCGCCGAGGACGGCGGCGACGAGCTTGTCGCCGCCCTTGCCGATCTCCTCGTCGATCCGGCTCGCGGTGACGCGGTACCCGAGCGCGTCGAAGGCGCGGACGAAGGCCTCGACGTGGAAGCGGTTGGTGTCGGTGAGCGTGCCGTCGAGGTCGAGCAGGAGCGCGGTGAGCATCGGGAGGGTGGAAGAGAGGATGGAACAGAAGAGAGGTGCGCGGGGGAGTCGGGAGAACGGCGAGGGAAGGCGAAGTATCTTGCAGCTCTTCTCCGCACGTCCTCCGGCCATGCTCCGAACGATTCCTCCGCGCGGGTTGATCCGTACGGCACCGCTGCTCCTCGCGCCGCTGCTCCTCGCGCTGCTCGCTCCCGCCCTCCGCGCCCAGGGCGGCCTCCCCTTCGAGACGTTCCGGCAGTTCACCGACAGCCTCGAGACGATCGCGGCGCTCCCCGACGCCGACGAGCGCGACGCGGCGATGGATGCGCTCTGGGACGCCCTCGCCGAGACGGGGCAGGTCCCCTTCGCCCTCGGCGACTCCGCCGCGTTCCTCTACCGGGGGCCGGGCACGAGCGTCCGCCTCGCGGGCGACCACAACGGCTGGAACCCGAACGCCGAAGCGCCCCTCGCCTTCGCCGGGCAGAGCGACGTCCGGTGGCGCATCCACCGCTTCCCGGCAGCGGCTCGGCTCGACTACAAGCTCGTCCGCGACGGCTCGTGGATTCTCGACCCGGCGAACCCGCGTCAGCAGTGGAGCGGCTTCGGCCCGAACTCCGAGCTGCGGATGCCCGGCTGGGTCTTCCCCGAGGAGACCGTCCGCGACCTCGACACGCCCGCCGGGGCGCTCACCCCGACCCGCACGGTCCAGAGCACGCACCTCGGCTACGCCGTCGCGTACCGCGTCTACACGCCCGCCGGCTACGACGGCCTCGCGGGCCTCCCCGTCGTCTACGTCACCGACGGGCACGAGTACAGCGACGACCGCCTCGGGGCCTTCCGCATCGTGCTCGACAACCTCATCCACGAGGGCCGGGCCGAGCCCGCCGTCGCCGTGTTCGTCGACCCGCGCGTCGACGGGCAGAACCGGCGCGCCGAGCAGTACGTCCAGAACCCCGCCTTCGCGGCCTTCGTCGCCGAGGAGCTCGTGCCCGCCATCGACGAGGCGTACCGGACGCGGCCCGACCGCGAGGGACGGGTGATCCTCGGCACCTCGCTCGGCGGGCTGTTCTCGGCGTACCTCGGGCTGCTCCACCCGGAGACGTTCGGCAGGCTCGCGGCGCAGTCCCCCGCGTTCTGGGTGAGCGAGGGCAGCGGCTGGAGCGGCCCTTCGGTCTACGAGATGATGGCCGACGCCGAGCCCGGCCTGTTCCAGGTCTACCTGTCTACGGGCACGGTCAACGACACCGAGGCCGGGGCGCGGCGGATGCGCGACGTGCTCGAGCAGGGGGCCCACGCGCTGACGTACCGCGAGGTCCCGGAGGGGCACTCGTGGGGCAACTGGCGAGCCCTCCTCGACGAGGTGCTGACGGCTCTCGTCCCCGGCCCGGCGGTCGGCGTGGAGGACGAGGCGCAGGGCGCGCTGCCGCCGCTGCGCCTCACGCCCTATCCGAACCCGGCGCACGGGCGCGTCACGTTCGAGTTTGCGCTCGCCGCACCCGCCTCGGTCCGGCTCTCGTGCTACGACGCCGGGGGCCGGCTGCGCGCCCGGCTGGTCGAGGACAGGCGTGCGGCGGGCGAGCACGCGGTCACGGTGGACGCCCGGCGGCTCGGCGCGGCGGGGGCGTACCTCTGCCGCCTGACCGCAGGCGAGCACGCCGTGACCCGCACCGTCAGCCTGCTCTGAGAGCCTACGGGCCCGCCTGGTGGGGTCGCTGCGCTCCCCGATCCTGCGGATTCGCGCGCCTCGAGCGCGTCCTGTTCGCTCGCTTTCGCCTTCGCTCTACCTCCTCAAACAGGCTCTGATACGGAATCCGGCTGAAGGGTTGTCATTTCGACGAGCGCAGCGAGGAGAAATCTCCCCCGATGCGACCGTTCGCTCCTCAAAGCTTCGCTCCTCGAGGCTTCGCTTTCGCGCGCCTCGGGGGCGGTCTGCTCGCTCTCGCCTCGCACATCCTATTCATGAACACACGCTGAGCGATGCCGGAGCCGAAGGTGGAACGGGTCCCCTTGCCCGCGCTCGGCGACCGGGTGCCGCGCCGGGGCAACGCGCTCTCGCGGCGGCTCGCGCGCGCGGTGCTGAAGCTCGCCGGCTGGCACCTGACGGGCGGGCTGCCGAACGCGCCCAAGTTCGTCATCGCCGTCGCCCCGCACACCTCGAACTGGGACTTCGTCGTCGCCGCGCTGGCGCGGGAGGCGATGGGGATGCAGGCGCGGTTCCTCGGGAAAAACGCGCTGTTCCGCCCGCCGCTGGGGTGGCTGATGCGGTGGCTCGGCGGGACGCCGGTGCACCGGGACGCCCGGCGCGGCCTCGTTGGGCAGACCGCCCGAACCTTCGCCGAGCACGACGCCTTCGTGCTCGCCATCGCTCCCGAGGGCACGCGCCGCGCCGTCGCGTCGTGGCGCACGGGGTTCTACTACATCGCCCTCGAAGCCGGCGTCCCGATTGCGCTCGCCACGCTGGACTATGGCCGGAAGGAGATCGTCGCCGGCCCCGCCCTCGTCCCCTCCGGCGACCTCGACGCCGACCTCAGCACCATGCGGTCCTTCTTCGCCGGGATCACGCCGAAGCGCGGCGGACCGTGAGACAGAGGACGGTGAGACAGAGGACGGTGAAACGGCCGAGTTAACTTGACCGGTTTAGCTCACTCGTCACACCAACTCCGATGGCTTACTTCGTGTTTGAGGGACAGTCATCCCCGACCCCGATCGGGGACCCACCGGCCAGCAACCCCTGTAGGTCCCCGCCTGCGCGGGGATGACTTGTATCGAGGGGAGCCGCTAAACACGAACCGTTTAACCGGATTTGGTAGCACTCGTCACACTCTCTCAGTCCCTCGGCCCGGCGAGGCGTGCCGCGCGGCGCAGGAGGCCGGCCATGCTGCGGACGGACGCGGCCTCGGCGGCGGCCTCGAGCCGGTGCTGCACCGCGAGCCGCCCCACCGGCTCGTTGAACGGGACCGCCATCAGCTCCGGCCACGCGTGCGCCACGATGTCGTGCTGGAACCTGCGCCGGGCGCGGTACGGCACCGGCAGGCGGAGCATGGCCCCGACGTTGAAGGCCCCGCGGAACGGGCTGAAGCCGCGCCTCCGGCGCTCCGGGAGATAGACGCTCGGGGCCGCCCAGCAGCCCTCGACCTGCTCGACGTAGAGCAGCTCCATCACGGTCGGGACGTGCGCCCGGACCTCGGCCGGGAGGCCGTCCCACCACGCCTGCGCGGCGGCGAGCACGCGCGGGGTCTGCGGTGCCCGGGCGAACTGCGCGAAGAGCGCCGGCCCGAGGTCTGCCGTCTCGATCCCGAGGCGCGGCCAGTAGATGCCTCGCCCGACGGCCCCGTTCATCCCGTTGAGCCCGAGCCCCTGCTCCTCGCCGCCTGGCCCGGCCACTGCGAACCGCAGCACGGCCCCGGCCCCGACCTCGCCGAGGGCGACGAACCGCCGGCGGACCTCGCCCGGCGGGCGCTCCCGCAGCCTCAGCACCTGGTGCGGCAGCCGCGCGCACCGCGCCACGCGCCGCGCCGCCGCCACGTCCAGGCGGTGCCTCGGCAGCCCCCCCTCCCGGGTGAACAGAACCGCCTCGACGCCCTCGCCCTCCACGAACGGGCGCAGCACCGCGAGCGCCGCCCGCGAGTCGCGGCCTGCGGTGAGGCCGAGCCGCACCTGCTTCGGCCCCGCCTCGAAGGCCGCGCGCAGCACCCGCCGCGAGTGCCCGACCACCCGCTCGACGCCCTCGTGGCCGCTCGCGTAGGACGGCACCGCGCCGACCGGCCAGTGCCGCTGCGGCTCGAACGTGCCGAGGTCCAGGGCGTGGTTCGGGAGGAGGCGGCGCAGCCCGCGGTGGGCTGTCAGGCCAAAGGTGTAGCGGTACCTCGCCGCGAGAGGGTCGAAGGCGAGGCTCAGGCCGGCGTCGCGCGCGAGGCCGGGGACGAGGTTGTGCGACGAGGCCACCGCCCGGTGCTCGGGGCTGTAGACCACGCTCCCGGTCGGGTTGACGTAGACGCGGCGGAGCGAGGGGGCGACGACGAGCGCCGTCCACGCCCCCTCGAGCCCGTGCCCCTCGTCGCTCAGGCCCTCGGCGTCCCGCCCGTAGAGCGCCCGCCCGAGCTCGCCCGGCGACGGGTCGGGGCCGACGGGCAGCGACAGGGTGGTGCCCGGCACGCGGTCGCCGTCCGGCCCGAGCTGCGCGAGCACCTCGACCGCCCACCCGAGCCTCGTCCCGTCGGCGGCCCGCAGCCGGGCGACGCGCGCCTCGGGGTGCGCCGCGAAGTGCCAGCCGCCGAGCGACTCCGACGGCCAAGCCGCCGGCAAGAGCGCGGGGTCGGCGGCGAGGAGGAACTGCCGGGGGAGCGCCTCCGGGGGCAGCGGATAGAGCGCGTCAAGGGCGGCGAAGTCCGTCATCCGCGCGGGGCCTTCACCCCCGTCCCGTAGACGAGGGACCACGGGAGCCTCACCTTCGCGCTGCCGCCCTCGGCGCGGAAGGGCTCGGCGCGCTCGATGCGGAAGTGCCGGTCGAGCGCCGCTTCGACCTCGGCCGGCGTCGCCTTCGTCATCCCGAACAGGCGGTGGGTGTAGCGCACGAGCTGCTCCGCGGAGTCGAACGTCCAGTAGAACCGGCGGTGCTCCTCCGTGACGGCCTCGAACCCCGCCTCGGTGAGCAGGCGTCGGGTCTCGCCGCTGCGGAGGAAGACGCCGTCGTGCCCGGTCTCGGTGTAGCGGTCCACGGGGCCGTTCAGGAACCGGGCCACGTCCGTGCCGCCGAGCACGTCGCCCACCGCGAAGCGTCCGCCGGGCCGGAGGACGCGGTAGGCCTCGCGGAAGAACGCGCCCTTGTCGCCCAGGTGGTGGAGCCCGGCGAGGCTGCCGACGCGGTCCACGCTTCCGCCCGCGAGCGGGAGCGCACCGAGCGGGGCGACGTGCCGCGTGAACGCCGCGTCCGTCGCCTCGGCGAAGCGCAGCGACGGCTCGACGCAGACGATCTGCGCCGGGTCCGCGACGAGCGCGCGGAGGCCCTCGGCGAGGTAGCCGCCGCCCGCCGGCGCGTCGCAGACGCGGTGCTCCGGCCCGACACCGAGGAGGTCGATCAGAATCCGCCGCTCGACGTCTCGGGCGTGGGGATGGATGAGCGCCGCCTCGTTGTAGAGATCGCCTCGCGCCTCGAAGGTGTCCGTATAGCTGTCCTGCGCACTCGAATTAACCGACATCTTCCTACGGGTATAGCCCCTCCTACATGGCAAATCCTAGCATCACGCGCAAGGTACGCACGCGTCGGCCGGCGTCTCGGCCCGCGTCCGGTTTCTCTGTTTTTCCTCCTAGCTCCCGTTACGAACTTCCTTTGCGATGGCTGTGCTTTCTCGTTCCCTGGCACGCCGCAGCGATCGTTCATGAGCACCCTCTCACAGCACGCCCCGCGACTTGATCTCGAGGTAGCGGTTGATCGTGTCCACCGTGAGGGCGTCCGGCGTGGTCAGCAGGGCCTGGATGCCGTGGCGGTTCAGCTCGCGGACGATCTCGCGCTTCTCCCAGCTCAGCTTCTCCACGACGGTCTTGACGTAGACCTGCTCGACGGTCTCGGCGGGGGCCTCCTGGAGCTCCCGCAGGCCCACGTTCTCGAAGAAGACCACGACCACGAGGTGGGTCCGCGCGAGGGCGCGGAGGTACGGAAGCTGCCGGTCCAGCCCGGCCCGCGTCTCGAAGTTCGTGAACAAGAGCAGGAGGGCGCGCCCGTGGACGTGCCGCTGGACCGTCGCGTAGAGCGCCTCGAAGCTCGCCTCGCGGAAGTCGGTCTGCTGACCGTAGAGCGCGTCGAGCAGCCGGTAGACGTGCGCCGGTCGCCGCTGCGCGCGGACGACGGTCTCGACCTCGGAGGAGAAGGTGACGAGGCCGGCGCGGTCGTTCTTCAGCAGGGCCGTGTTGAGCAGCACGAGCGCGGCGTTGATGGCGTAGTCGAGCAGCGTCATCCCCTCGAACGGGGCCTCCATCGTCCGGCCCAGGTCGATGGCGGCGTAGACCGGCTGCGAGCGCTCGTCCTGGTACTGGTTGACGTGGAGCCCGCCCCGGCGGGCGGTCGCCTGCCAGTTGACCGTGCGGGGGTCGTCGCCGGGGACGTACGCGCGGATCTGGTCGAACTCCATCGTCCGCCCGAGCCGCCGGACGCGCTTGACGCCGACCTCGTCGAGCCGGTTGCTGGTGGCGAGAAACGCGTAGCGGCGCATCTGGATGAACGACGGGTAGACCGCCACGCGCCGGTCGGCGTCGGCGCGGAAGCGGCGCAGCAGGAGGCCGATGGGCCCGGCGGCGTAGGCGAGGACCGCGCCGAAGTGGTAGACCCCGCGCTCGGTCGGGCGGAGCGTGTAGCGCAGCCGCGCGGTCGCCCCGGCCTCGACGCGGAGCGCGAAGCGCTCGTCGCGGACCTGGAACTGGACCGGCACCTCGTCGATGAGCGTGACGCGGACGGGGAAGCCGTAGCCGTTCTCGACCTCCACCTCGACCGGGTTCTCGTCGCCGTTCGAGAAGCGCTCCCCGGCCGTGCGCTCGGCGCGGAGACCGCCCCGCCCGCCCCAGAGCATCAGCGCGTCCACGACCGCCGCCGCCCCAAGGCCCAGCGCCCCCGCCTTCGCCAGGGCGAACGCGACCGGCACGAAATACCCCACCACGAACGCGAGCACGAGCGCGCCGAGCACCCAGAAGAAGCGCTCGCTGAGGTAGAGGCTGCGGAGGAAGGTCACGGCTTGTCAGAGGACAGTGAGAGGCTGACTATGAACGTGGGGCCAAGCGGTTGAGCAGGAGCCGCGTCAGCGCGAGGTAGATGAACGCCTCGACCGTCCGCGCGAGACGCTCGAAGTCGAGCACCAGCCGGCGGTACCGCTTCAGCCAGGCGAACGTCCGCTCGACGACCCACCGGCGCGGGATCGGCGCGAACGGCCCCTTCTGCTGGCTCACGACTTCGAAGTCGATCTCCTTCTCGGCGGCGTGGTCGGCGAGCGGGCCGCTCACATAGGCCCCGTCGGCCCACAGCTTCTTCAGCCGCGGGCTCCGCTCGGCCGCCGCGTCGATGAGGTCGTAGGCCGCTGCCTTGTCGTTGGCTGAGGCGACGGTGACCCTGACCGAGATCGGGAGCCCCTCGGTGTCGACGCACAGGTGCTGCTTGCGACCGACGACTTTCTTGTTCGGGTCCTTCCCCCGCTCGGCGGCCTCGGGCGCAGCCTGGACGCTCCGGCTGTCGACGGACCCGGCCGACGGGTCCTCGTCGCGCCCGTTCTCCCGACGCCACCGGCGGTGGAGCGCCTCGTAGACCGAGGCGAGGGTGCCGTCGTCGCGCCACCGCTCGAAATAGGCGTAGACCGTCTTGTGGTTGGGGAAGTCGCGCGGGAGGTCGCGCCATGTGCAGGCGTTCTTGGCTTGGTAGAAGATGGCGTCAAGGACGCGGCGGCGGTCGACGGTCGGTCGGCGACCGCGCGGGCGGGGCGGGGGCAGCAGCGGGGCGACGATGGCCCACTGGGCGTCGGTGAGGTCTGTCGAGTACGGCCTGTGTGCCATGCGTGCGATCGGTCGAGGGGGACGGGCTCAACGTCCCATCACACTCCATTCGTAGTCAGCCTCTGAGACGGTGGACGGTGAGACAGGCAGACAGTGGACAGGGAGACAGTGGCGCGTTGCGCGACGGCCTCGTTAACTTGATCGGTTTTCCCTCCATTCCCTCCATTCCCTCCATTCCCTCCATTCCCTCCATTCCCTCCATTCCCTCCATTCCCTCCATTCCCTCCACTCCTCACCGCGGCACCTCGACGCCTTCGACGATCCGGCGGACGACGGCGTCGGGCTGGAGCCCTTCCATCTCGCGCTCCGGCGTCAGCATGACGCGGTGGCGGAGGACCGGGGCCGTCACGTCGCGCACGTCCTCCGGCGTCACGAAGTCGCGCCCGCGCATCACGGCGAACGCCTTGGCCCCGGCGAGCAGGGCGAGCGAGGCGCGCGGCGAGGCCGCGAGGTAGAGCGCCCGGTGCCCCCGCGTCCCGGCCACGATCTCGGCGACGTAGCGCAGCAGCTTCGGATCGACGTGGACCCGCCGGACCTCGGCCTGCGCCGCCGCCACCTCGTCCCCGCTCCAGACGGGTTCGACGAGGCTCAGGTCGAGCCGCCCACCATCCCTCTGGAAGCCGTCGAGGATGCGGACCTCCTCGTCGAGCGACGGGTAGCCGACCTCGATCTTGAACAGGAAGCGGTCGAGCTGGGCCTCGGGGAGGCGGTAGGTGCCCTCGTGTTCGAGCGGGTTCTGGGTGGCGAAGACGTGGAACGGGGGGGCCATCGGGTGGGTCGTCCCCTCGACCGTCACCTGGCGCTCCTCCATCACCTCGAAGAGCGCGGCCTGCGTCTTGGCCGGGGCGCGGTTGATCTCGTCGATGAGCACGAGGTGGGCGAAGATCGGGCCGGGGTGGAACGAGAACTCGGCCTCCTTCGGGTTGAAGACCGTGGTGCCGAGAACGTCGGACGGCATGAGGTCCGGGGTGAACTGGATGCGGGCGAAGTCGGCGTCCATCGTCCGGGCCAGCAGCTTCGCCGAGAGCGTCTTGGCAACACCGGGGACGCCCTCGATGAGCACGTGCCCGTCGGCGAGCACGGCGGCCAGCAGGAGGTCTACCAGCTCCTGCTGCCCGACGATCAGCTTCCGCAGCTCGGCCCGGACGCGCTCGACGGCCCCCTGCACCGCGCCGACATCGGCGCGCTCTCCGGGCGGTGACGACGGGGCAGCAGGCATAGGCTGAGGCATAGGCTGAGGCACAGGCTCAGCGGGCGGGGCCGCGTCGGGATCGGTACGGTCGGACGGATCGTGCATAGGAATCATCGTTGCAAACGGGGGTGAAGGTACAGACCGCGCTCATGCCATGCGCCGGAGGAAGGCGTCGGTGCGGCGGTCCAGCTCGAGCAAGTCGCGGGCAGAGACCGACGCGCCGGCTCGGAGCCGGGCGAACAGGTCGAAGAGGGCGTCCACGTCGTCGCGCGGCACCCCGGCTTTTCGGGCAACGTCGTCGCGGGCGTCCTCGGCGAAGTCGAGGTCCGGCAGGCTCAGGTCGGCGCGGAGGCGGTCGAGGAAGAAGCGGGCCCTCTTCTCGACGAGGTCGCGGTCGTCGCCGTGCTGGTGGTAGAGCCGCCCGACGGTCTCGGCGAAGCGGCGCGCGTGGTTCGGCGGCGGCGCGACGACCGGCACGGCCCGCTGCCAGCGCCGCCCCCGGAACGCGACGAAGAGCAGCACCCCGGCGAGGCCGAGGACGTAGGCCCACCGCAGCGCAGGCTGCTCCAGCACGAACCGCAGCGGCGTCGCCCCGACGTTGCGGAGCGGCTTCGCGTAGGCGTCCCAGAACGTCGGCTGCGCCGGGAGGTACGACAGCGCCGCCGCGGCGTAGGCCGCGCCGTCGCCGCCGAGGAGGCCGTAGTTCGTGAACGCCGTCGGGACCGCCGAGAGGTAGACCGCCCCCGCGCCCACGTCCACGCGGACGTAGTTGACGAGCGAGTCGCGGGCCGTGCCGAGGACCGTCGTCCGCACCGTGTCGAGAGCCACGAAGTGGGTGTAGGCCAGATCGTCGTCAAACTGAAACCCGCCGGGCTGGCCGAGGCCGGGGTTCGCCAGGTAGAGGACCGAGTCGGCGCGCACGAGCTCGTCGAGGTCACCGTAGGTCCAGTCCGTCGCCACGCCGAGGGTGTCCCGGAGCAGCCCGCCGAGGTCTTCGGCGGCGAGGAAGACCGTGTTGCCGCGCTCAGCGTAGCGGTAGAGGCGGAGGGCCTCGTCGTCGTCGGGCGCGAAGGCCGAGGTCAGGAAGAAGTAGGTCGTCCCGGCGAGGGTGCTGTCGCGGAGGTGGAGGTAGGGCGGCCGGCGCACCGGCACGACGTCGGCCCCGCCGAGGAGCTCCGGCAGCAGGTCGTAGAGCACGCGCGCGCCGTAGGGCTGCGCCCGGTCGGCCTCGAACGACGGCCGCCAGTCGAGCGGGCGCGGGCGCACGCCCTCGACGAGGACGAGGAGTCCCACTACCCCGGCGAGCAGGACGAGGGGGAGGCGGCCTTTCATCGCTGCCCTCCCGCGACCCGTCCCTCTGCCGGCCCGAGCGCGTCGTGGAACCGGCGGAACTGCGCCCGCGCCGCCTCGAAGCCGGGCGCGTCCACGGGCAGGCTCCCGTACCACGCCCGCTCGAACAGCCCGGTCATCGCCGCGAACGGCGCTTCCAGCCCCGACCCGTCGAGCTCGGCGAGGTAGGTGCGGTTCGTCTTGTCGGCGGTCCAGCGGATGCGCCCGCGGGCGGCGAGGGCCTGGAGCGCCTGGAGGTAGAGCAGCCGGACGGCCTCGCGGAAGCGCCCCTCGCGCTCGGCCCGGTCGGCGAGCGCCCCGAGGTCCACGGCCTCGATCCCCTCCTCGGCCAGCACGCCCTCCAGCGGGGCCCGCGCCGCGCCGCGCCGGAACATCCCCTGCCGGTTCGCCCCGAACAGCCGGTAGAGCGCGAAGACGGCGGTCAGCCCGAGCACCCCGTAGAGCAGCACGTTCCGCGTCCCCTGCGACGTGGCGCGGTAGAACGGGTCGAGAAAGGTCTGCTGGAACCAGCGCCGGACCACGTCCCAGAACGACGTAGCCGGCGGCGGCTCGCGGTCGTAGGCGAAGGCGGGGTCCGCGCGGAAGCGCTCCAGCGCCGCCTCCGGCACGGGCCGGGCCGCCACCGCCGACGAATCGGCCCGCACGCCGGTCTGCGCCTGGGCCGCACCCGCGAGGACGAGAAGCGCGAGGCCGGTAGTCCTAACCACGCTCTTATAACGCATGATATTGCAGAAGTAGTCCCCCTCCTGTCCAGGGCTGACAAGGGTAGGCTTTCACAGAAGTGTGCGATTCCAAGCTCCAACCCTCGATACTCGTCATCCCCGCGCAGGCGGGGACCCACAGGAGGGCGGCAGCCGATGGGTCCCCGATCAAGTCGGGGATGACTGTTTGTCAAGGGTTGAAGCGCATCAACGTAGCATCGGCAGGTGAAAGACTCAGTTGGCGTTGTGAATACCTAACCCAAGTTGTGCCCTATCGCACCAAACCCTCCTACTGTCATTTCGACGAGCGTAGGAGGAGAAATCCCCGTCGTTTGCGTCTGTTTCGAGGCGTGGGAGATTTCTCGCTCCGCTCGAAATGACAAGAGCGTGAGTTGGAGGCCATACCTCACAACTTGGGTTACCTAACCCCTACCAGCTGTCCAGAGGGAGAACCAAAACCCGGGGGTCCGGTGAATTCATAAGCGGTCTCTCAGCGCCAGCGGTCCGCATCGGCCTCCTCGTCGCGGTCGGCATCGCCCGGCTCGGCGTCGCCCGGGTCGGCCCGGCCGCTCCAGTCAGTCTCGTCCCAGGCCGCGCTCTCGCGGGCGTCGTCCGGGGTGTCGGCGTCCTGGGCGATCGCTTCGATCTGGTCTTCCAGGCCCAGCCCCGCGCTGCCCTCCTGCTTCGTCACGAGGTTGTAGTAGTGCATCGTCGCCGCGACCGGGAAGAGGATGTAGGCGAAATACGCGAGCGACCCGAGGACCGTGCCCAGCGTCAGTAGGCCCCGCGCGAGGGGCCCCACCTCCGCCGCCCCGTGAAAGCCGATGACCGCCCCGACGATCATCGCCGGCAGCGTCACCACGAGCGCCATGACCATGATCACCACCCCGACCAGAACGACGACCCCGAACGTCTGCCCCCAATACCCCTCGACGAGGTGGCGGGCGCGGCGTAAGGCCGAGAAGAAGTCACCCTCATCAATGAGCCGGGCCGGGAGGAGGAGGAAGACGGCCGGGAAGAGATAGACCCACCCAGCCAGCCACGCGAGCGCCCCGAGGCACGGCACGAGCAGGATGATCATGCTCACGATGAGCAGGAACGACAGCCCCACCGTCGTCAGAAAGACCTTCGCCAGAAGCTGCTTCGTCCGGCCCCAGAGCTCGGGCACCGTGATCGGCCCCGGCGCGCCTTCGAGGTAGAGAAAGACGTAGGCGAACCCCACGGCGTAGACCAGCGTCGAGGCGATGAGCACCAGCCCGATGGAGACGAAGTACGCCGGGCCGAACATCGAGGCGAACGCCTCCGGGTCGGAGCTAGGATTGAACATCTGCTCGAACGCCGTCGCCTGGTCCTGCGTGAACGCCTGGACCACGATGATCGCCACGAGGACCGGGCCGACGATGTAGAGGAACCCTTTGCCCAAGTCGACGACGTGCTCGCGGAGGAAGGCGATGGAGTCGCTGAGCACGCTGCCCGCGTCGCGGCGGCGGTGGAAGTCGATGGGCTCGGGGGCGGCGAACGGTTCAGACATGGTCGGGAGACGCCGCTGCATCGCGGCGGTGCAGGTGGACCGGGTAGAGGACGAAGTACCAGACGACGGCGGCGAGCGAGCCGAGGATGATGCACAGGCTGACGGCGACCGGCATCTCGGTGTGCCGCGTCACGAACCCTTCGAGGAAGCCCGCCGTGACGAACACCGGGACGAGGCCGACGACGAGCTTCAGCCCGTTCTTGGCCCCGCGCCGGAAAGCAGCGAGGCGCGTGTAGGTCCCCGGGAAGAGGAGGCTGTTGCCCATCGCAAACCCCGCCCCGCCCGCCAGGATGATCGCCGAGATTTCGAGCGTCCCGTGAACCCAGATCGTCAGGACCGACTCGGCGAGCAGGCCGTGCTGGTGGAAGAACAACTGAAAGGCCCCGATCATCACCCCGTTCTGGAACAGGACGAACGCCGTCCCGAACGAGCTCAGCACCCCGAAGGCGAAGACCAGGAACGAGACCCAGACGTTGTTGAGCGTGATGCCGAGGAACATGTCCGCCTCGTTCATCTGCTTGTAGACCGCCATCGGGTCGCCACGCTCGATGTTGGCGAGGGTCATGTTGACGTAGCTGTCGCCCATGATGAGGCGCACGAACGACGGGTCGCCCGCCGACGAGAGCACGCCGATGAGCACGGCGAGGGCGAAGACGGCAGCGGCCCACCCGAGCGGGCGACGCTCGGCGTAGACCACGCGTGGCAGCTCCTCGGTCCAGAACCGGACGACCCGCCCGCGGTCCTCGCGGCGGTTCCGGTAGAGCATCCCGTGGACGCGCACCGCGAGGCCGTTGAGGTAGGCCGTCGTGTTCGAGTGCGGGTAGAAGGTCCGGGCGTAGGCGAGGTCGTCGGTGAGCTGGACGAAGAGGTCGGCGAGCGTGTCGGGGTCGGCGGACCGCGCAGCGAGGAGGTCCTCGAAGCGTTTCCACTTCTCGGCGTTCCGGCGGGTGAAGACGACCTCGCGCATCGGCGGTCGGGGGTTGTAGTTTTCGGAGCATCGGACGATACGGCACGTAGCCTGTCCGCCGCAACCCGGCCGGGGCTGGGCCCCGCGTTCGCACACCCGGCCGCTGCCCTCGGGCTAACGGTCCGGCTCCCTCCTCCTCCACGCTACGCCCGCTGCTGTTCCATGCCTACGGTTCACGTGCAGACGGCCCAGAACGTCACGATCGCCTACCGCACGGCGGGCCTCGGGCCGCGCATCATCGCGTACCTCGTCGACGTGTTCATCACGTATGCCTGCCTGTTCACGGTGGCCATGGTCTTCATCTCCGCCTCAGGCAGCATGAGCGAGGGCGTCGGCATCGCGCTCGTCGTGATCGTCCTCTTGCCGTTCGTCTTCTACCACCTCCTGTGCGAGGTTTTTCTCGACGGGCAGAGCATCGGCAAGCGCGTCGTCAAGATCAAAGTCGTCGCGCTCGACGGCGGGCAGCCGACGCTCGGGGCCTACCTGCTGCGGTGGGTCCTCCGGATCGTCGACGTCTCGCTGTTCTCCGGCGGCGTCGCCGTCATCGCGATCGCCGCCACCAAGCACGACCAGCGCCTCGGCGACCTCGCCGCCGGCACCACCGTCATCAAGCTCGACCACGAGGTCGGGCTGGAGGACACGCTCTACGTCCCCGTCGGCGACGACCACGAGACGGTCTACCCCCAGGTGGACCGCCTCACCGACGCCGACGTGGAGACCGTGCGCGCCGTGCTGGCCCGGTTCCGCGAGGACGGCCGCACCGCGCGCACCGCGAAGCTGGCCGACCGCACGAAGGCCGTCATCGAGCAGAAGATGGAGATCGAGCCGGTGGCCGCTCCGGCGGTGCGGTTCCTGCGCCAGGTCGTGCGGGACTACAGCGCGCTCGAGGACTCGCTCTGATCCGGTCCGGCGAATCTTAGCGAACGAGGGTGAGGCGCTGCGTCGCGGCGACCCCGTCGGCTTCGAGCCGGACGAGATAGACCCCGCTCGGCAGACCCGCCGCCTCGAAGCGGACCGTGTGCCGCCCGGCGGCCACCGCGCCGTCGAGGAGCACGGCCACCTCGCGCCCGAGCACGTCGTAGACCGCGAGCCGCACGGGGGCGCTCTCGGGCACGGCGAGGCTCAGTTCCGTCGCCGCGCGGAACGGGTTGGGGTACGCCGCCGAGAGCGCGAACGCCGCCGGAGTCGCCGACGAGGCGAGCGGTTTTGCAGTCGTGCCCCACGGCTCGTGTGCCGTCACCGGCTCGCCCGTCGCCGCATCGAGCACACGCCACACGGGCGCAGCGCCCGGAGCGGCCCGGCCCGCCGCCTTCCTCACCGCGACGGCCCGGCGGTCGAGGACCGCGAGGCCATCGAAGGTGCCCGCGTAGGCGAGGTAAGCGTAGCCGCCCGCCGGGACGCTGCCCGGCACTTCCTGCGTGAACGTCCGCGAGACGGTCTGCCCCGGCGCAAGTGTCACGGAGAGCGGCCCGAGCACCGGGTTGAGCAGGGCCCCCGAGGTCCGCGCTGCCGCCGTCCACGTCTCGACCGTCTGCACCTCGCTGGTGGTGTTCGAGAGGGTGACGGTGAACGGAAAGCTGCCGCCCTCGGCGGGGATCGAGCCCGAGGGCGCGTCGAGCGCGACGGTGACGGCAGGCCGGATGCTCGGTGGGAGCAACTCGAACGAGCCCAGGTCGCAGCGCGCCCCGCCGATGCCGTCGCCGTTGAGCGGGACCGGCGCACCACGTTGGTCGAAGCCTGGCTCACAGTCGAAGGCGTCCACGGCGGGGTTCTGTGCCGTATCGCCGTCGGGCTTGAGCAGGGCGTGGGTCGGCGTCGGTCCGCCGTTGTCGGCAAGGAGCGGATCGAGGACGAGCGTGAAGGTTTCGTCTGCAGCAACGGTCACGTCACCAGTGGGCGGGAAAAAACCTCGACACTGCTCCACGTACAGGTTTACGTCGGCAATGAAGAGTTGTCCGGCGCAGTCCGCATTCGTCTGCCCGTCTGCACGGTTACCCACTATGATGGAGCGCGACATATTTATCGGCGTGTTGGCAAACCCGTCGTTCTCTCCATACAAATACACTCCCCCTCCGGTGTCTCCGGACACGTTGCGAATCATCATGCTCCGTGTGATAGTCACGATCCCGAGTTCTACGCCGAACACGTAAACTCCCCCGCCTTGTCCGGCCGCTCTATTACCGCTAACCGTGTTTCGGTCGAACAGGAAATACCCAGAGTCGACGTAAGCCCCGCCTCCGCGCTTGCCTGCTTCGTTGTTCGACAGCGTGGTCTGTGTGATCCGGCCGACACCGTCGAACCGGACGCCACCGCCGTCACCCTCTGCCCGGTTATTTGTGATCGTGCAGCGCGTGAGTTGGGGCCTTGTGCGCCACGGTGCTGCCACTCCTCCCCCGTTGCCTGATGTCAGCCCGCCCGTAATCGTCAGCCCTATAAACTCGGTTTGCGTCACTCCGGGGTATGAGGGACCATCTACGTAGAAAACGCGGTCCTGCTGCCGGGCGTCCACGGTGACGTCCATCTCGTCGCCATCAATTACAAGGTTATCTCTGATTTCGAGTTGACCGTGGCCGGGGGCGAAGGCGATAGTCTTCCCTTTCATCGCCGGAACGAACTCGATGCGGGCGGGACCGCGCTCGACGTTCGCGGCGGCGATGGCTTCGCGGAGCGAGCAGTCGGCGTCGCAGACGCCGTCGTCGGTGTCGGCGGCTTTGGTGACGGTGTAGGTCGTCTGTGCGGGGACGGAGGTCGCCAGGAGCGCGAAGGCGAGGAGCGGAAAAGCGAACCGAAGTGTTTTCATAACAGAGCAGGGTTAGATACGTGAGCCTTTCCAACGTAAGGCTTCCCCCTCCTGCGCGCAAGCGCTTCAGGCGCACGCCTCGGGCTCCGCCGCCGTTTGTGCCGCCGCGAGGACGCCGCTGAGGAGGTCGTCCACGGTGCGCTCCGGGGTCCAACGGACGTGCTGCGCGCTGCCCTCGTTGAGGCGCACCCACCGGGCGAGGATGCTGATCTCGTCCACGTCGGCCCGCTCGAAAATCTCCGGCGTCTCGGCCCCGGCGTCGAAGTGCGCCTCGAGCGCTTCCCGGAGGGCGGCCACGTCGGCCTCCGTCGGCGGGACGGGCAGCGCGCGCGTCTCGACGAGCCGCCCGAAGCGGAGCACGAAAAGCTGGACCTCGCCCGGCCGCAGCCCCGGCTCGACGAGGACGGCGTGGCGGTCGTGGACGGCGGTGGCGAAGGGCCGCTGCCGCGCGAGCGTCCGGCGCAGGCGCTCGAGCTGGTCGCGGTACCATCCGGCCTGCTCGAACTCCAGGTTCGCCGCCGCCGCGCGCATTGCGGCCTCGACGGTGTTCAGCACCTCGGTGTCCTTCCCCGTCAGGAACCGGCGGACGCGCTCGACCTCGGCGGCGTAGGTCGCCTCCCGCCCGCCCTCGCACGGGGCGAGGCAGCGGTCCATCGACCCGTACAAACACGGGACGCCCGACGCGCGCGCCGTCTGCCACGTCACCGGGTCGCACTCGCGGAGCCGGAACACGCGCCCGACGAGCTCGACCATCTCGGCCGCCGCCTGCTTCCGCCCGAGCGGGCCGTAGTACTCCGCCCCGTCGGCGCGCACCGCCGAGGTCCACGAGAGCGTCGGGAAGCCGTGCGCCGCGTCGAGCCGGAGGAAGGGGTAGTTTTTGTAGCGCCGCTGCGCCCGGTTGTAGCGCGGGAGGAGCGTCTTGATGAGCTTCGACTCGAGGAGCAGCGCCCCGAGCTCGCTCCCGGTCTCGGTCCACTCGACGAGGCGGACGTCGCGCACGAGCTTCCGGGTGCGCTGCGGGTGGGCGTCGATGCCGGTGAAGTAGGAGCGGACGCGGCTGCGGAGGCTCTTGGCCTTGCCGACGTAGAGCACCTCGCCGTTCTTCCGCTTCATGAAGTAGACCCCCGGCCGGTCGGGGAGACCGGCGAGGTAGGCGTCGCGGATGTGCTGGACGTGCTTCGGCTCGCCGGAGGCGTCTTTGTAGCGCTTGCGCTGGAAGGCGACGAGGTCGGCGACGGTGGCGAGGCCGAAGCCCGTGCGGAGCCGGTCGAGGAAGCGGAGGAGGACCTCGGCGGTGGCCTCGGCGTCGCCGAGGGCGCGGTGGCGGGCGCTGTTCGCGATCCCGAAGTGCGCCGCAAGCGCCGTCAGCCCGCGCGACGGGAGCGACGGCAGCAGCCGCCGGGCGAGGCGGACCGTGCAGACGGCCTCGTTCCCGATCGCCGGCAGCCCGGCGAGGTCGAGCTCGGCCTGGAGGAAGCGGAGGTCGAAGCCCAGGTTGTGCGCGACCAGCACCCCGTCGCCGAGGAAGTCGAGGTAGCCCGGGAGAACCTCCTTCGCCGTCGGCTCGCCGAAGACGGTGGCGGTCGAGAGCCCGGTGATCCGGGTGATCCGGCGGGGGACGTGCCGCTGCGGGTCGACGAGGGACTGGAACGTATCGACGACCTCGCCGCCGCGCACCTTCACCGCCCCGATCTCGATCACCCGGTCCTCGCCCGCCCGAGTCCCGGTGGTCTCGGTGTCGGTGACGACGAACGTAGCCTCTTCGAGCAGCACGGCGTGCCGGGGGACGGTGGGACGGGGGACGGTGTGCTATGCCTGACCAGAGCCTGCCCCCGCGAAGGCAGGGGGCGATCACGTGGGATCGCCCCTACGGGCGCGGAGCGCGACGGCCTCGTTAACTTGATCGGTTTTACTCCTCCCTCTCCTCCCTCTCCTCCCCCAACCGTCGTGGCACAGGCGCTACTGGCCGGGCGCGGGACCTCCGGGGTACTCGGCACGCACGCGTTCGGTTGCCGCCGCGAGGTCGAACCCGAGGAGGTCCGCGAGGGCCCGCCCGACGGCGTCGTTGTCCATCGTCCCGCGCAGACGCTCGGCTCCCGGCCCCCAGGCGTAGAGCCCGATGTCTACGGCCGTGTGGCTCCCCGTGGTCCACCCCACCGACGCGCGGCGGCTCATCAGGTGCGCGAGCGCCTTGCGGCTCGGGCGGCCCTCGGCCGCCGCGAGGATGTCCTGCTCCTCGGCCGTGAGGCTGTCGAGCGCGGCGTACTCGCGGAGCACGGTTTCGGCGGGTTGGCCGTCCTCGATGAGGCGGTGCATCCGCTCGGCGCTGGCGGTGACGCGGCGGAGGTAGGCCGGGGCCCAGACGTAGCCGCGCGCGCGCCCCAGCGTCAGCCCGCCGGTCTCGTGGTCGGCGAGCGAGACGACGAGCGTACGCCCGTCGGCCCGGGCGAAGGCGAGGGCGGCCTGGACGGCGGCGTCGTAGGCGAGGACCTCGCGGGCGAGGGCCGCCGGGTCGTTGTCGTGCCCCGCCTCGTCGGTGCCCTCGGTCTCGGCGACGAGCAGGAACCCACCCTCGTCCTTGCTGAGTAGCTCGATAGCCTTCGCCGTCATCGCGGCGAGGCTGGGCTGCGAGGCGTCGCGGTCGATCTCTTTGGCCATCACGCCCGGCGCGAACAGGCCGAGCACCGGGGCCTCGGCCTCGGCCAGCGCCTCGGGCGTGGCGACCACCGTGTAGCCCAGCGCCTCGGCCTCGGCCAGGAGGTCGCGCCCGTCCTCGCGCCGGCCCTCGGCCTGCGGCAGGAAGTGCTGCCGCCCGCCGCCGAGGATCACCTCCAGCCCCTGCCCGAGCTGCTGCCCGGCGATCTCGCTCTCCGCCGAGCGGTGGGGGACATGGGCGGTGAAGGCAGCGGGCGTGGCGTCGGTGACGCGGCCCGTCGTGACGATGCCCGTCGCCATGCCCCGCGCCTCGGCGGCCTCGAGGATCGTCCCGACGGGCCGCCCGAGCGTGTCGACGCCGATGGCCCCGTTGTAGGTTTTGACCCCGCTCGCGTACGGCACCGCGCCCGAGGCCGAGTCGGCGATGCGGTGCGAGGCCGAGGCCGTGCGGACGGCCCCGCCGAGCAGGCTATCGAGCGCGAGCGGCGCGCCCCCGACCTCGCGCCCGAGCGCCGCCGCCGCCGGGCCGAAGCCGTCGGCGATCAGGACGATGAGGTTCTGCGGGCGCTCGGCGTCTTGGGCCGAGGCCGGGGTACCGAGCAGGGCGAGGCCGACGGCGAGGCCGACGGTGAGGCCGACGGTGAGGCCGACGGTGAGGCCGACGGTGAGGAGGCGGAGCATGGGCGGGGACGGCGAGCGGAGACGGGAAGCTACGAGCAGCGGGCGGCGTGTTTTCACGCAGAGTTTCCGCCTCGCAGCGGCTCCTTCGCCAGGCCGCGTCTATCTTGGGTGCTTTCCCCCTCTCACCCATCCCGTACCCGTTATGAAAGTCACTGTCGTCGGTGCCGGCAACGTGGGCGCCACCGTTGCCGAGTGCGTCGCCCGCAAGGACATGGCCAACGAAGTCGTCCTCCTCGACATCCAGGAGGGCGTCGCCCAGGGCAAGGCCCTCGACCTGTGGGAGTCCGCCCCGATCCACCAGTTCGACACGACGCTCTCCGGCGGCAGCGACTACGCCCTCACCGAGGGCTCCGACCTCTGCGTCATCACCGCCGGCCTCCCGCGCAAGCCCGGCATGAGCCGCGACGACCTGCTCGCCAAGAACGCGAGCATCGTCCGCAGCGTCACCGAGGAGTTCGCCCAGGGCAGCCCCAACGCCATCCTCATCGTCGTCTCGAACCCGCTCGACGTGATGACCTACGTGGCCTACATGACGAGCGGCTTCCCGAGCCACCGCGTGATGGGCATGGCCGGCGTCCTCGACACGGCCCGCTACCGCGCCTTCCTCGCGACCGAGCTGAGCGTCTCGGTCAAGGACATCCAGGCCCTCCTCCTCGGCGGGCACGGCGACACGATGGTCCCGCTCCCGCGCTATACCACCGTCGCCGGCACGCCGGTCACCGACCTCCTCCCCGAGAGCCGGATCAACGAGATCGTCGAGCGCACCAAGAAGGGCGGCGGCGAGATCGTCGGGCTGATGGGGACGAGCGCGTGGTACGCGCCGGGGGCCGCCGCCGCCGAGATGTGCGAGGCCATCATCAAGGACTCGAACCGCGTCGTCCCCGCCGCGGCGTGGGTCACGGGCGAGTACGGCTGCGACGGCATGTTCATCGGCGTCCCGGTGAAGCTCGGGCGCGAGGGCGTCAAGGAGATCATCGAGGTCGAGCTCGACGAGTCCGAGCAGCGGCTGATGCAGGCCTCCGCCGAGCACGTCCGCACCAACGTCGAGGCCCTGGAGCGGATCGAAGCCGCGGCCTGACCCCCTGCTTCGCTGCCATTCCGTAGGGGCGGGTCCGTAGGGGCGGGTTTGAAACCCGCCCCTACACCTCGTTGGCGGACGACCGTTAGTTGGCGGACGATCCGCGCCGCCCCGGCATCGCCCATGAGGCGGACGAAGTAGACCCCTGCCGGGAGCTGCGCCGTATCGAGCCGGGGTATCCTCTCACCTGTCTGCACGCCGAGGTCGTCCGTGAGCACCCGCCGGCCGAGCACGTCGTAGACCGCGAGCCGCACTTGCCTGCGGCGCGGCGAGGCTGAGGCGCACGGCACCATCGCCGGCCGAGGGATTGGGGTAGAGCACGAGCGCGGCGGCGAATGCGAGAGGTATCGCTCGGCGCTCGTCGTGTCGGGCGTCTGCGCGAAGGCGGGCAGGGCGCAGACGAGAAGAAGTAGGGGTGTGTAAATCGCACCTGCTTCATGTTCACCTCGCGGTGGTTGATACTCCAGTCTAGTTAAAGCACGGCGATCTCCGAAACCAAACCGCCCCGTCGTTATGCAGACCACCGCGCCCTCGGCCCTCGACCGGCTCCGCGCCGGGCTCGCCCACCGGAGCACGGACCCCGGCCTGATCCTGATCCGCCAGAAGGCCCGGCGGCTCGTCCGCGAGTTCAACGGCCTCCCCGAGGACCAGCGCACGGCACGGATGCGCGCGCTCGCCAGCCTGTTCGGCTCGCTCGGCGAACGCCCCGACGTGGACGCCCCGTTCTTCTGCGAGTACGGGCAGCACATCCACGTCGGGGCCGACTTCGTGGCCGGGACGGGCTGCGTGCTCGTCGACGTCGGCCAGATCACGCTCGGCGACCGGGTGCGGTTCGGGCCGGGGGTCCACGTCTATGCCGTCGCCCGCCCGCTCGACCCGGCGCAGCGCGCCGAGGGGCTGGAACAGGGCGCACCCGTCACCGTCGGCGACGACGTGTGGGTCGGCGGCGGGACCATCCTCAACCCCGGCGTCACGGTCGGGGCGGGCACCACGGTCGGCTCCGGGAGCGTGGTCCTCGAGGACCTCCCCGGCGGCGTCTTCGCCTGCGGCAACCCGTGCCGCGTCGTGCGCGAACTTTGACGAGGGACGAGCGAGGAACGAACGGCGAACGACGAGTATACGACCCCGCCGTTCGTCGCCCTCACGTCCGCCGCTCGAAGTGCGCTCCGACCTGCTGCTCCGCCGCAAGCTCACCTTCCGCGCCCACGGCCCCGATGGGCTGCGGAAGGTCGTCTTCGTCAAGAAGCAGCGCGAGGGCATCGAGCACGTCCTGATGAAGGCGTTCCTGTGGGCGCTCTACCTCCCGGACTACCCCGGCCTCGCGGTCGAAATCCCCATCGGCGACCGCTACAAGCCGGACCTGGTGCAACTCGGCGCGCGCGGCGAGCCGGAGTTCTGGGGCGAGTCGGGGAAGGTGGGAGCCGAGAAGACCGCCTCGCTCGTCCGGCGCTTCCCGGCCACGCACTTTGCAGTCGCGAAGTGGGCGACGCCGCTCGACCCGTTCGCCGAGACCGTCCGCGCGGCGCTCGGCGGCCGCCCGCGCCGCGCGCCGTTCGACCTGCTGCGCTTCGCGCCCGACGCCGCCGAGCGCTTTATCGCCGACGACGGGACGATCACGGTCTCCTTCGACGATGTGGAGCGACGTCGAATCGGCGGGGTCTGATGGGCGGGTGCCCTTCCCGGCCAGGGCGACCACGCGGGGTCGCCCCTACGGACACGGTGCCAAACGGGTCAGTACCTTTCCCAGCTTGGCCTGTCCTCTGTCCTCTGTCCTCTGTCCTCTGTCCTCTGTCCTCTGTCCTCTGCCGGGGTCCTCACCGTCGCCAGAAGCCGGGGGCGAAGAGGACCAGGACGGTGAAGATCTCGAGCCGCCCGGCCATCATCAGGAGCGCCAGCACCCACTTCCCGACGGCCGGGACGTGGGTGTAGTTCTCCGTCGGCCCGAACGTCCCGAAGGCCGGGCCGACGTTGCCGACGCACGAGAGCGTCGAGGTGAACGCGCTCAGGAGGTCCAGCCCGATCACGCCCATCGCGAGCGTGCCCGCGCCGACGAGGCCGATGTAGAGCACGATGAACGAGAGCACGTTGCGCATGATGCCCTCGGGGACGACGCGGTGGTCGAGCCGGATCGGGAGGACGGCCTGCGGGTGGAGGAGCTGCTGCACCTCGCGGAACGAGTTCTTCAGGATCAGCAGCACGCGGACCACCTTCACCCCGCCGCCCGTCGAGCCGGCCATCCCGCCGACGAAGAAGAGCGCGAAGAGGACCCCCACCGCCAGGGGCGGCCAGAGCTCGTAGTCGGCCGTGCCGAAGCCCGTCGTGGTGGTGATGGCGACGGCCTGGAAGGCGGCGTAGCGGAGCGCGTCCCAGAACCCGTCGTACCGGACGACGGGCCGGCCCTCCCGAGGCCCTGCGGTCTCGCCGAGGCCCGCCCCGCCGCCCATCGCCTCGGCCCCCTCGCGCTCGCCCTGCTCGGTCGCCGTCTCGTCCGAGGCCACGCCGCCGGCCTCGCCGCCGGCCTCGCCTCGCGTGGCCTGGCCCACGACGACCTCGCCGTCGAGCGTGACCGGCGGCGGCACCACCGGCTGCGCCGGCTGCCACAGCGCGACCGTCATCAGGGCCGTCGCCCCCAGCGTCAGCGCGGTGTAGACCCGGAACTCCTGGCTCCTCCACGGCGCGGCGAAGTTGCCGTGGAGCACGGCGTAGTGGAGGGCGAAGTTCACCCCCGCGATGAACATGAAGGCCGTGATGACCCAGTCGATGTAGGCCGAGCCGTACTGCCCGACCGAGCCGTTCTCGGTCGAGAACCCGCCCGTCGCCATCGTGGCGAAGGCGTGGTTGACCGAGTCGAAGAGGTCCATCGCCGGGAGCAGGAGCACGATCTGCACGAGGGTAATGCCGACGTAGATCGCCCACAACCGCTTGGCGGTTTCGCGGACGCGCGGGGTGAGCTTGTCGGCGCTCGGCCCGGGCACCTCGGCCTTGAAGAGCTGCATCCCGCCGATGCCGAGGATCGGGAGGATGGCGAGCGTGAGCACGACGACGCCCATCCCGCCGAGCCAGTGCGTCAGGCTGCGCCAGAAGAGGAAGCCGTTCGGGAGGGCCTCGATGGCGGGTGTGTCGGCCCCGCCGAGGATGGTGGCCCCCGTGGTGGTGAAGCCGCTCATCGTCTCGAAGAAGGCGTCGGTGTAGCTGTCGAGCACGCCGCCGAGCACGAACGGCAGCGCCCCGACGAGCGAGAGCAGCAGCCACGCGAGCGCGACCACCGCGAAGCCTTCGCGGACGCGGAGGTCGTCCTCGGCGCGGGGCCGGAACGCCGCCCACGCCGCCCCCCCGAGGCCGCCGGCCACGAGCGCCGTCACGCCGAAGCTCCACCACGACGCCTCGCCGTAGAGCAGGCCGACCCCCATCGGGAGGACGAGCGCCCCGGCGAGCGCGACGAGCAGCGCGCCGAGCGTCCCGAGCACCGGGCGGAAGTGAACGATCATGGAGGATGGGTTAGGGGCGAGCGGTCCGGTGTGTATACCACCTCCGTTTGACCCGCGCGTGATTGCTTAGGCGGCCCCTCCCCCCTCCCCACGGCGTAGGGAGAAGGATTGGGAGGGCCCGTTCGACCTGAGGCACTTCAGCCGGACGTGGTGTGAGAGTGGGTTCATGAACGATGCTTTGGGCTGCGAGCGGCTGTCGAGGCCGCCGCCTTCGTTGCGCTGCATCGCCGTAGCTAGCGCTACCCAGTAGAGTCGCTTCGCTCCTCAAAGCTTCGCTCCTCGAGGCTTCGCTCCTCGAGGCTTCGCTTTCGCGCGCCTCGGGGGCGGTCTCTTCGCTCGCTCTCGCCTCGCACATCCTATTCATGAACACACGCTGAGTGGTCGGTGGTGCGCGGTGGGAAGCGCCGTCGGCGGAGAGGGAAGCGCTCTACGACCCTCCCTCGGCCCACCCCTACCCGCTGGCCGCCTCGACCTGCCCGAAGAGGCCCTCGACCTGCCCGACCCGCTCCGAGAGCGCGAAGACCACCACCCGGTCGCCCGGGCCGATGCGCGTCGCGCCGGTGGCGATCTCGATGCGCTGCTCGTCCGACCCGACGACGACGGCGACGAGCATCCCTTTGGGGAGCTTCTGCTTCATCAGGGGGGCGCGCGTGATCGGCGCGCCGGGCCCGGCTTCGAGCTCGATGATCTCGGCGTCGAGGCCGAGCACGGTGGCGACGCTCGTGACGTGTTTGCCGCGCAGGAAGCGGAGGACCTCGCGGCTGATGGCGAGCTTCTGGCTGACGGCCGCGTCGAGGCCGATGGACTGCGAGATCGGGATGTAGGCGCTCTTCGAGAGCATCGCGACGGTCTTGCGCACGCCGAGGTGCTTCGCCATGAGGCAGCTCACGAGGTTCGACTCCTCGTCCGGCGTGACGGCCACGAAGGCGTCCATCTCGCCGATCCCCTCGACGGCGAGCAGGTCCATGTCCGTCGGGTCGCCGTGGATGACGAGGGTGCCTTCGAGCGCCTCGGCGAGGCGCTCGGCGGTCTCGCGGTCCGGCTCGATGAGCTTGACGCGGAGGCGGTGCCGCCGCGCGCCGGCCTCGGTGAGCTGCGCCGCGATCCGGGCGGCGACGTTGCTGCCGCCGAGGATCATGACGTGGTCGAGCCGCGCGCCGCTCTTGCCGAGGAGGTGCGCCACCTGCGGCACCTGCCCGCTCTCGACGAGCACGAACACCTGGTCGTTCTTCTGGATGCGCTCGCGCCCGCCGGGGATGAGGGTGCGCGCCCCCCGCACGATCCCGGCGATGCGGAACGTGAGGTGGTCGTTCGCCGCCGCGACCTCCTCGAGTGTGCACCCGATGACCGGCGCGTCGGGCTCCATGCGGATACCGACGAGCTGGAGCCGCCCCCCGGCGAACTCGACGATGTCGGTCGCGGCGGCGCGGCGCAGGAGGGCAACCGTTTCGGCGGCGGTGCTCTCCTCGGGGTGGATAATGAGGTCGAGGCCGAAGTCCTCCATCTTGAGGACGGCCTCGCCGCCGGAGAAGCCGTCGCCGCGGACGCGGGCGATCGTCACCGGGTTGTCGCCGACGCGCTCGGCGAGCATCGAGGCGATGAGGTTGACCTCGTCCACGTCGGTCACGGCCACGAGGAGGTCCGCGTCGCGGATGCGGGCCTGGTTGAGGACGTGCGCCGAGGTGCCGCTGCCCCGGATCGCGAGGACGTCGAGCGAGTCGCGGATGTGGCTGATGCGCTCGGCGTCGGTGTCGATGACCGTCACGTCGTGGCGCTGGAGCGAGAGCATCCGGGCGACGTCGTAGCCCACGTCTCCGGCTCCGACGATGATGGCGCGCATAGGGGTGGGGCGGGTGAGGGCGGGGAAAGTACGGACGGGTCGGGCGAGATAAAGGAGGAAGAGAGGGAAGAGAGGAGCAGGCGCCCCTCACGCTTTTCCCGCTCCCCCCTTTTCTATCTCTTCTCTCTTTCCATCTCTTCTTCCGCCAGCGGCAACCCGATGAAGAACGCCGTGCCGACGCCCGGCTCGGTCTCGAAGCTGATCTCGCCGCCGAGCTCCTCGACGGCCTTTTTGGTGATGGCGAGGCCCAGGCCCATGCCGCTGGTCTTGGTCGAGAAGTTGGGCTGGAAGACGCTGGCGCGGGCGTGCTCGGGGATGCCGGTGCCGGTGTCTCGGACGGCGCTCCACACCCAGGCTGCGCCGTTCTCCGTGCGCCGCTCGGTGCGCACCGTGACGGTGCCGCGCTCGTCCTGGGGCATGGCCTGGAGCGCGTTCTTGAGCAGGTTGATGTAGACCCGGCGCAGCTCCTCGCGGTCGGCCTCGACGGGGAGCGGCGCGGGGCTGAGGGCGAGTACGATCTCGGCGTGCGGCTCCTCGCCGAGGAGGGTCGCGGCCTCGCGCGCGACCTCGTTCAGGTCGAGCCGCTCGAGGTGGCGCTCGGGGAGGCGGGCGAAGGACGAGAACTCGTTGGCGATCCGCGTGAGCGCGTCGATCTGCTCGATGAGGGTGCCGGTGATCCGGTCGAGGAGGGTGCCGAAGCGGGCCTCCTTTTCCGTCTCGTCGGTCGAGGCCTGGTCGTGGTGGGCGCGGCGGAGGTGCTGCACCGAGAGCTTCATCGGGGTCAGCGGGTTCTTGATCTCGTGGGCGACCTGGCGGGCCATCTCGCGCCACGCGAGCTCGCGCTCCTGCTGGGCGAGGCGGCGGCGGCTCTCCTCGAGCTGGTGCCGCATCGCGTTGAAGGTCTCGATCACCTCGCCGACCTCGTCCCGGCTCTCGACCGGGATCGGCTCGCCCCCCTCGCCCGCGCCGACGGCGAGCAGCCCCTCGCGCAGCCGCCGGAAGGGCCGCGTCAGGTCGTTGGCCAGGAGCGTGGTGATGAAGAAGATGCCGACGAGCAGCAGCAGGAGCACGCCGAAGAGGTAGGCCACCATGCGCGCCTGCTCGGCCTCGATGGCGATCTGCTCGGGGAGCGTCGGGACGGCGATGACCGCGCCGGGGCGTCCGGTGGTGTCGGGGAGGGCCTCGTAGCCGGTGGTGTAGGTGAACGTCCCGATGTGCTCCTCGGCGAAGGCGTAGCGCTCGCCGTCGACGAAGAGCGTCTCGTAGACCTCGACCGGCAGGCGGCGGTCGATGAGGCGCTGGCGGACGAGCTGGCTCCGGCTGCTCGCCACGAGGTCCGCCCCCCGGTAGAGGTTGACGTCGAGGCCGAGGCGGGGGCCGACGACGTCCGGGCGCGCGCGGTCGAGCAGCCGGTAGAACGGCACCGGGCCGGCGGGCGCGCGGCCCCCGGCGGCCTCGGTGTAGAGCGCATCCTCGACGCGGGCCAGCCGCCGCTTGAGGCGCTCCTCGACGGCCTCGCGGTTCTGGGTCACCACCACGTCCTGCCCGATCAGCCCCGTCAGCGCGATCGAGACGACGCCGACGAAGAGGAAGCGGTTGAGCACGCGGTCGCGGAGCCGGCTGCGGCGGGCCTCGACCCCGGCGCGCCGCCGCAGCGCGGCGCTGGCGGCGTAGGCCCCGAGGGCGAGCACGAGCGCCGGCAGCAGGAGGCGCAGGTAGAAGTACAGGTGGTCGTAGACCACGACCCCGGGTTCGCGCACCGCGACGACGCGCTCGGTGCCCGGCCCCTTGCGGTAGTAGACGCGGGCCGGCTCGCTGCCGACCTGCTCGCTGCGCCACACGGCCTCGCGGTCGCGGAGGGCCGCACTCACGGCCGGGGGCAGGCGGAAGCGCCCGTAGTCGTCCCCCCGCGTGCGGACGAGGACCCCGTCGCGGAACTCGGCAAAGTCCAGCTCGCTCTCGACGACGCCGGCGAGGCCGGCCGGCACGAGCACGCGCGGGAACGGCGTCTCGGAGACGTAGCGCGCCGGCTTCGGCTCGGCGCGGGCCGTGACCCAGCCGAGCACGGCCCCGTCGCGGTCCCGCCGCACCGGCCCGATGCCGGCGTAGCGGAACTTGCCGCCCTCCGCCGCCGGCTCGCGCTCGACGACGAAGCCCGGCGCGGTGTCGGCGGTGTAGCGGCGGCGCAGCGTGCGGAACGAGAGCGGGTCGTCCGGCGCGCCCCGGGCGACGCCGAAGACCTCGGGCGAGGCCCCCGGCGGCGGCACCTCCCGGTGGTGCCCGAGGGTGTCGCCGCCGGGGCTCAGGAACGCGAGGCCCACGGTGTAGTCCGCGAGGGCGGCCAGCAGCGAGCCGGTGACCAGGTCCGTAGCCAGCGAGTCGAACTGCGGCGCACGCCCGGAGACCGGCCGGCGCACGAGGAGGGCCTCGCGGACGCTGCCCGACGCCCGGGCGTCGAGCAGCACCCCTTCGAGGGCGAAGGCCACGCGGGCGTCCTCGCCGTCGGCGAACTCCTCGGCCAGGTCCTCGATGCGCGCGCGCTGCTTGTCCTGCGCGGCCCCGTAGAGCACCGGGTACGTCAGCCCCGCCAGGACGAGCGCGCCGAAGGACGCGCCGCGCAGCGTGAGCGGCACCGTCCGCACCTCCGGCCTGCGCTCGAGCCACCACGCCCCGGCCCCGCCTGCGGCGAAGCAGAGCGCCGCGCTCCACCACGGAAGCAGCGCGCCGGTATCGGTCGTCCCGTAGCCCAGCCCGAGCACCACGGCGGAGACCACCATCCCCCCAACGAACCGACCGGTCCCCCGGACCCGCACCAGCACGCCGATCCCGGTGAGGAGGCTCACCACCGCGAAGGCCATCATCAGAAAAGCCCCGAAGACGGGCAGGATGAGGCCCTGCGGCAGCGGACCCGTGCGGTCGAAGTAGGGCAGCGTCGCGTCGAGCACGGCGCGGTGCACGAGCACGGCGAAGACGGCGAGCACGGTGAGGCTCAGCACGGCCCCCAGCGCCGCCGCCGCCGCCCAGCCCAGGCCCACGCGCCCCGCCGACGCCTCGGCGCGCTCCGTGCGCCGCCGCACGTGCAGCACCCGGACGGCGAAGCGGAGCCACACCGCGCCGAAGACCAGCGCGAAGAGCGCCGTGACGACCAGCTCTCCGACCGACCCGAGCACGCCGCCGCCCACGCCGGAGGCGAGGTAGACGGGGTCGAACACCGCGAGGCCGCTCCCCGCCCCCTCGACCTGCCGCCCCGCCTCCGAAAACCAGCGCGCCGGAACGCCGAGCGCGAGCAGGAGATAGCGCCCCCCCCACCACGCGGCCCCGAGGCCGAGCAGAGCGCCGCCCACCGGCCCCCACGCCCGGGCCGCGCCCGCTCGCGAGCGCACGGCGCGGCGCGCGAGGTGCTCGGCGACGAGCCACCCTCCGGCGAGCCCCCACCCGGCGAGCAGCACCACCCAAAAGGCAACCACGTCGTCTACCTCCCGGCGCGCCGCCGCCTGCAACGTCGCCACCGAAGGCGTCGGGATAGCGACGTGCGCCAGCACCGCCCCGTCGCGGCCGTACACGGGGTAGGACTCGCGCGCGGGGGAGGACTCGCCGGCCTCCAGCGGCGGAAGGTCGGGGCCAAACTCGATCTCGAAAGGAATGCCAACCTCAGCCTGCCACTCGGAGGCGAGGTCGAAGTCGCGGAGGTAGCGGTTGCGGATCGGGACGCGCGCGCCGAGGAGCCGCACGAGCCGCACGGCCCCGAGCACCCGCCCGCCCTCGCGGACCGGGAGCCAGAGGGCCAGCCCCCAGCGGAGCGCCCCGTCGCGGGCGATCCCGGTTTGCACCTCGCTCAGGAACCGCGTAGTCCGCGTAGCCGAGCCGAGCGGGAAGCTCGGCCCGTTCCACGCCACGAGGTCGGGTGCCGGCGTGTACAGCTCGGCGCTCAGGCCCTCCGGGAGTTCGAGCGCGGCGAACCGCTCGATGACCGCCTCGCGGGCCGCCGGGTCCGACGGGGCACGGAGCACCCCCAGCGCCGCCGGGTCCCGAGCCAGCGCCTCGGCGCGGCGCAGCAGGTCGCCTTCGAGCGCGCCGAGCTTCTGCTCGATGACCCCAAAGGCGCGGGCGACCGTCGCGGACTGCGCCTCGGCACCCTGCGCGGCGAGCTGCTCCGCGCGCCACGCCCGCAGCGCCAGCGTCCCCACCAGCGCCAGGGTCAGGAAAGCGGCAACGACCGCGTACCGCGCGAAGGTTCGCATGAACGGGAGAGGGAGGACGGGGCGCGCGGACGGCGCGCAGCAGTGCGACCCGGTCAAGGTACGCCTCGCCCTCCGGCCCCGAGCCGCGCTACCGGCTGCCGCGGTCGATGCGGATCGCCCGGAGCTGCCAGCCCGAGCCGCGCGCGCGCAGCCGCACCGAGACCCCGATGGGCTTCGCCCCGCCGTCGATCACCCAGTACCGCCCGATCATCGAGCGGCGGTCCTCGGCCAGCACCTCCTGCTCGAACACGACCTGCTTCGGCGGGTAGCGCCGGAAGAAGTCCCCGAGCACCAGCTCAGCCTGCGCGCGGCTGTACGACGCCCCCTTCCCGAAGATGACCAGGTCTACGCGGTTCGCCGAGCCTTCGAGGAGCATTCTGGCATCGGCGGCGCGGAACGCCTGCTCGATCCGCAGCAGCGCCGTCGAGTCGGCCTGCGCATACGCGCCTCCGGAGCCCGTCCCGGCTGAGGGGACGCCGCCGAACAGACTCAAAGCCAGAAGAAGGGCGAGCACCGTGGAGCCCAGGGTTCGCATGGAGAGCGGGGAGCGCGCACCCATCGGGGGGGACCCGTCGGGGGAGGGAGCACAGACGAAAGATAGGGGTCTCCGACGAACCGTGCGCGGAGCGAAACACCCAACGCCGCGGCAAAAAGCAGTCCAACCGCCCTCTCACACTCCAGAACACCCCAGGTCCGCTATAGGGGGCTCCCCGATGCCCCGCTCCAGCCAAGCGCGGTCCTCGATTTGCTACAGCGAGGCTCCGCCCTGGGTGGCCCTTAGCCCAGGGGGGTCTCGTCCTCTCGGCGGTCGGAGGTGGGTCTTCTTGGGGAGTCTGCTACTTTCGTCGTTGGGTCATGGTGGAGGCTAAGCCACCTGAACCTTATCTGGGTCAGCCCCTTTCCCGACGGCCGTCCCGTTCGCAGGCGACCTCAGCCTCCACTCCTCGCACGCCGACCCGGACCAGAACGCCGACCGGCTGATGATCCCGCTCACGCCGGCTCCCGACGCGCGGTGGTCGCCGTTCTGCTCGTACTACGCGATCCGCCGTCCGGCCGACCCGTCGCGCGGGGCGGGCCTCCACATGCTCGCCGAGTTTGCCGAGTTGTGAGAGCAGATGCTCCGCCGCGCCTGGGACGACGGCTTCGCCTCGGTCTACTTCGACCCGCTCGACGTGATGCGCGACGCCGAGACCGCCGCCGTCTTCGAGGTGATAACGGGGTGAACCGGACCTAGGCGACAGGAGGCTCGAAGGTACCTCCCGCTCGAGCCGGCATCCGTCTGTTCGTACAGGCTTCACCGGAGCGCTTCGCCGGAGCGAGGCGGTCACCGCAGCGCGACGAGCGTGACCCCCGGCCCGCCCTCGTCCCACGGCGCGTCGGCGACGCGGGCTACGTCGGGGCGCGTGTCGAGGTACTCGCGGACGGCTTCGCGCAGCGCGCCGGTGCCGGTGCCGTGGAGCACCTCGACCGCCTCCAGCCCCGCCATCACCGCCTCGTCGACGAGCCGCATCACGGCGGGGATGGCCTCGTCCACGCGCTGCCCCCGGAGGTCGATCCGCCGCTCGGCGTCGAGCGCGGGCATCGCCGTCCGGCCCGAGGACCGCCCCTCGCCCTTCGACCTACGCACCTCGACGCGTTGCTTGCTCGGCCCGCCGACCTTCGTCAGCCGCCCGAGCTTCGCCCGGACCTTCATCTGCCCGAGCGCGACGAGCGCCTCTTTCTCACCCAGCTCCAGGACCTCGCCGGTGGCCTCGGCGTCGTCGAGCCGGACGTGGTCGCCGATGCGGATCGGGCCGCCCTCGACCGCCGCCGAGGCGGGGCGCGGCTTGGGCGACCGCCGCACTTTGCGCTGCTTCTTGCGCTCGACCTGCTCCTTGAACCCCTCGAGCTGCTCGCGCGCCGCGCGGGTCTGTTCCTTCGCGGCCTCGGCCTCTTTGATCTCGCGGATCGTGCGCTCGACGCGGGCGTTGGCCTCGCCGACGATCCGCTCGGCCTCTTCGAGGGCCTGCCCCACGATCTCGTCCTTCCGCTTCTGGATCGCCTCGTTGCGGCCCTCGAACGTGCGGCGGACCTGCTCCGCGCGGCGCGCCTCCTCGCGCGCCGTCGCCAGCTCGGCCTCGAGCGCCTGCGCCTGTGCCTCGAACGTCGCGATGAGGTTTTCGAGCGCCGTCTTGCCCTCGCCGACGAGGTCGCGCGCGCGGGCCAGCACGTCGCCGTCGAGCCCGACGCGCTGCGCGATCTCGAAGGCGTACGACGAGCCGGGGATGCCCTCCTGGAAGCGGTACGTCGGCGAGAGCGTCGCCTGGTCGAACTGCATCGAGGCGTTCTCGACGCCGGGGTGCTGGTGGGCGAAGGCCTTGAGCGTGCCGTGGTGGGTGGTCGCGACGGTCCGCGCGCCGCGCTCGGTGAGGGCTTCGAGCACGGCCTGCGCGAGCGCGCCGCCCTCGGCGGGGTCGGTCCCGGTCCCGGCCTCGTCGATGAGCACGAGGGCGCGGGCGTCGGCCTCGGCGAGCATCCGGCGGAGGTTCTTCAGGTGCGAGGTGAACGTCGAGAGGTCCTGCTCGATGCTCTGCTGGTCGCCGATGTCGACGAAGAGCCGGTCGAAGAGCGCGAGGCTCGTGCCCGGCGCGGCGGGGACCGGCAGCCCGCACGCCGCCATGAGGGCGAGCACCCCGACGGTCTTCATCGCGACCGACTTGCCGCCCGCGTTGGGCCCGGTGATGACGAGCGTGCGCTGCTCGTCGCCGAGCGCGAGGTCGAGCGGGACGACGGTCCGGTTGTCGTCCGCGTCTTCGCGCAGAAAATGCAGCGAGAGGACCGGGTTGCGCCCCCGGACGATCCGCACCGTCCCTTCGTCGTTCAGCTCGGGCACGAGGGCGTCGAGCTCGTTCGAAAGCCGGGCGCGGGCCTGGAGCGCGTCGAGCCGGGCGAGGACCTCGAGGCCGGCGCGGAGGTCGGGGAGGCGGCTCCGGAGGTGGCCGGTGACCTCGCGGAGGATGCGGCGGATTTCGCGGCTCCGCTCGAGCTCCAGCTCGCGGACCTCGTTGTTGAGGTCGAGCACGGCGGCGGGCTCGATGTAGACCGTCTGCCCGGTGCCGGAGACGTCGTGGACGAAGCCCTGCACCTTGCGCTTGGCCTCGGCGCGGACGGGGATCACGGCGCGCCCGTTGCGGATCGTCGGCTGCTCGTCGGTCGCGTAGCCCTGCCCCTGCGCCTCGCGGAGCGCCTTGAGGAGGGTACTTCGAAGTTGCCCCTGCCGGTCGGCGAGCGTCCGGGTGATCCGCTGCAGCTCAGCCGAGGCGGTGTCGCGCACCTGCCCGCGCTCGTCGACCGTCCGGGCGATGTGCTCTTCGAGCTGCTTCTGTACGGCGATCTCGGCGGCGAGGCCCGCCACATCCGGGTAGCGCTCGCGGCGCGACTTGAAGTACCCGTGCGCCCGCCGCATCGTCCCGAGCACCGCCCCGACTTCGGCGAGGTCTTCAGCCTCGACCGTCGCGTCTTTGGGCTGCGCGTGGCGGAGCACCTCGCGGATGTCCGGCAGCGGCGCGAGCGGGACCGGGTCGTCGGCGCGGAGGGCCTGTTGGAGCTCCGCCGTCCGGGTGAGCAGCCCCCCGACGGCCGCGCGGTCGGTCGACGGCTGCATCGCCTCCAAGCGCTCGCGCCCGAGCGGGCTGCGGGCGTGGCCCTCGAGCCTTCGGCGGACGGCGTCGAAGCCGAGCTTTGCTTCAGCATCTGCGGGGTAGAGTTGCATCAGCATAGGTCACGATATACAGGTCTGATTACCACCTGTTCAGAAAGTGCGAGAGGTCTCGCCGCCCATGCTTCGCCGTGACGCGGCCTCGCTCGAGACGCAGCCGAACGTTGACTCGTCCCTCGGCGCTCAGTGCTCCTGCCTGATGGTCCACGTACTCCTCGTAGAGATCGGAGCGAGGGATGATAACAAATCCGGCCCACTCCCCCTGTGCCCTGAATGCAAATACGTACGTCAACTCCGGTTCCGTCGGGGCGCTGAGCTGGTGCACAGGAATGTTGAACTGGCCCGTGTACGCACCATCCTTCAGGGTCTTGACTCGGCAGGTCTTCACCTGCACCCGCTCAACGCTTACCAAGCCGCCGGCTCCCTCCTCAAACACGAAAAGGTCGTCCCCAGCATCGACTTCTGGGCGCGCCACGTTCTTACCGTGCAGCAAGTACTCCGCCATCACGGCCCGTTCCCCAGCACGTCCAGTGTGGAGGTGCCCGTGCTCAGGCATGCTGCCCGTTCGTGTCGTAGAGTTCCTCCCCCGAGGTCGGGTCCACGAAAACGACCCCGCCCTCTTCCTCGATCTTCTGCTCAGAAAGCCCTGTCAGCACTACGGCAAATTGCATCCACGGAGGACCATGCAGAAGCTGGAGGTCGGTGGTCGTATCGTAGGAGGCGAACACCTGCCCCGGTAGGGTCTGCCGTGCGGCGGCGCACTCCGCCTCGACGCGCCGCCGAGTCTTCGGGTGTAAGCGGAAGACGTAGCCGTTGGGTTGCCGCCCCACATCTATTCTGAGTCTGTCCATGCTCTCCTAAATCGGGTGTGACGTATCGTACCGGCACAGGAAGCGGGAGTTCTCCCTCCGTCACCCCTCGACCGGTCCGGCGGTGGCGTGGTCTCCGATGTTGAGCGGCCCGGCGTAGCGGTAGACCTCGGCGCTCTGCCCGACGATCGCGTCGTCGAGCGCGGCGTCGGTCACGCGGGCGTCGTCGAAGACGATGGCGTTCTTGACGACCGAGTTCGTCACGGTCGCGCCGCCGTGGACGGCGACGTAGGGGCCGACGACCGAGTCCACGACCTTCGCCTCGGGCCCGAGGTAGACCGGCTCGATCAGGATGGAGTTCTCGACCGTGCCCTCCTTCTGCGGCCCCTCCTCCTTGTCGAGGATCACCTTCGTCGTGTCCTTGAGCGCGGGGATCGTCCCGCAGTCGAGCCACTCGGAGACGCTGGCGGTTTTGAAGACGGCCCCGGCCTTGAGCATCCGGTCGAGCGCGTCGGTGAGCTGGAACTCGCCGCCGACGCCGGTCACGTCGTGGTCGATCAGGTAGTCGATCTCGCGCTTGAGCGCGGCCCCGTCCTTGACGTAGTAGATGCCGATGATGGCCTCGTTCGAGATCGGCTCGGAGGGCTTCTCGACGAAGTCGGTGATCCGCTCGGCGTCGTCCTTCACCACGACGCCGAACCGGCTGGGGTCGTCGACGTGCTTGACCCAGACCACGGCGTCGGCGTCGTCGAGGCTGGGCTTTTCGTCCATGTAGAACAGCGTGTCGGCGAAGACCACGACGCACTCGCCCGCGAGGTGGTCGCCGGCCTGCACCACCGCGTGGGCGGTCCCGAGGGCGGTCTCCTGCACGCCGAAGCTGGCCGTCATGCCGTGGCGCTCGGCGATCTCCGAGAGGCGGTCGCGGACGCCCTGCCCGAAGTCCGGCCCGAGGATGAACACGGCCTCGTCGAAGCCGCGCGGGAGCGTGTCGGCGAAGGTGTCTATGATGCGCTCGACCATCGAGACGCCGCGGACGTGGATGAGGGGCTTGGGAGTGACGTGGGTGTGGGGGCGGAGCCGGGTGCCGCGCCCGGCCATCGGGATGATGAGCTTCATGCAGGGGGATCGGTTCGGGGTGAGGAGGGGGAGGTGCGGGGCCTACTACCGGGCGTCTGGGCGATGGTTCGGGAGGCAGCGCAGGGTAACGGAAAATCAACACAGTTCGGGGGAAAGGGATGAGTTTGGGGAAGGGGATGAGGGCGTGGGGGAATGGGAGCCAGGGAGGGATGGGCGTCGGCGCGTTGCGCGGCGGTCTTGGTAACGTGGTCTTGGTAACTTCGTCAGTTTTCCCGCGCTCTTCCGCCCTTCCGCTCTTCCACACCACCCTGCCCGCTGTGTCTTTTTGCTGACGGTGCCGTGCACCATCGGCGGCGACGCAGAACCGGTGAAAACAGCCGAAACGCCTCGGTTCAGCCGGTCGGGCGGGGCGAAGCAGCGGAGGGAACGGAACTTGGACGGCTCGGCGCGGGGTTGAAGCCTCGCTCTTCCGGGGCGATCCCCCACTCCCCTTTGCTGCCCTCCACCTATCTCGAAACACACCATGCAGACTCTCCTTCAACGCTTCCGCTTCATCCTGCCGCTGGTCGTGTTGGCCTTCGCCGGCATGACCTTCGTAGGCTGTCAAAACATGAGCAAGACCGGCCAGGGGGCCGTCGTCGGCGCGGGTGCCGGCGCGGTCGTCGGCGGCATCATCGGCAAAGCCACCGGCTCGACCGCGCGGGGTGCCATCATCGGCGCGGCCGTCGGCGGGACCGCCGGGGCCGTCATCGGCAACCAGATGGAGGAGCAAGCCGAGGAGCTCGACGAGGAGCTCGACAACGCCACCGTCGAGACCGTCCAGGACGACGAAGGCAACACCGCCGGCATCAAGATCACGTTCGACAACGCGATCCTGTTCGACTTCGACAGCTACGACCTCCGCGCCAGTGCCCGCGCGGACCTCGCCAGCCTCTCCAGCAGCCTCGCCAACTACCCGAACACCGACGCGCTCGTGGTCGGCTACACGGACGCCACCGGCACGGAGGACTACAACCAGACGCTCTCCGAGCGCCGCGCCAACGCCGTGGCGACGTATCTCACGCAGTCCGGCGTCGCCCCGAGCCGGATGCAGATCTCCGGCATGGGCGAGACCAACCCCGTCGCCTCGAACGCCACCGAGGAGGGCCGCCAGCAGAACCGCCGCGTCGAGATCGCGCTCTACGCCAACGAGGCCTACCGCCAGCAGCTCGAGAACGAGCAGGGCGGCTGATCGCAGCACTGGGTTGTGGCTGCTTGGGGGCCCTCGGCGCACGCCGGGGGTCCCTTTTTACTTTCTTAGGGTGTGATTTTTTAAGGGGGTGACGGCCGGGAGGTAAAGCGAGGAGGCGAGCGAACCGGAGAAGCGGAAGCGGGACGTTCAGCAGGCCAGGGGCGCGGCGTAGAGACGTAGGCTGAAATGCGATGGCATCGTTAGATTCGCGTGCCTCTCCTTCCCATTCGCCTGTTCTCCTCACGCCTTTCGCACCCCACTCTATGGAAACCCCCTTCGCCACCGGCCTTCGGATGACGCCGGAAGAAATCCAGGCCTGGAACGACACGCGCACCCAGGACTCGTGGCGCATCTTCCGCATCATGGCCGAGTTCGTCGAGGGCTACGAGGTGATGTCGCGCATCGGACCGTGCGTGAGCGTCTTCGGCTCGGCGCGGACGAAGCCGGGAACGCCGTACTACGAGCTCGGCGTCGAGGTCGGACGGGCGCTCGTCGAAAAGGGGTATGGCGTGATCACGGGCGGCGGGCCGGGCATCATGGAGGCCGCCAACAAGGGCGCGCAGGAGGCGGGCGGCGCGTCGGTCGGGCTCAACATCGTCCTCCCGTTCGAGCAGGTCAGCAACCCGTACGTGGACCCGGACAAGCTGATCAACTTCGACTTTTTCTTCGCCCGCAAGGTGATGTTCGTCAAGTACGCGATGGGCTACGTCGTCCTGCCCGGCGGCTTCGGCACGCTCGACGAGCTGTTCGAGTCGCTGACCCTGATCCAGACCGGCAAGGCGTCGCCGTTCCCCGTGGTCCTCGTCGGCTCGGAGTTCTGGGGCGGCCTCCTCGACTGGGTGCGCGGGACGCTCATCGAGGCGGGCAACATCTCCGCCGAGGACCCCGGCCTCGTCACCCTCACCGACGACCCCGCCGAGGCCGTCGAGGTCGTCGACTCGTTCTGCCAGCGCTACGGGCACCTCCCTAATTTCTGAGCCGAGGGGCGAGCGCCGGGGGTCTGGAAAAGCCTCTCGACAGGACGCGGCCCGGTCCTGTCCACTGTGCCCCCGCCCACCGTCCACTGCTCGTCACACACGCGGGGTCCGGGGGGCCATTTCTGCCCCGTTTCGGCTCGGCTCGGTCCTTGCAAAGCCGGATCATGCCGTCTCGTTATGGCGTAGGCTCTTCCCCTTCACGCCGCTACTCCCCCTTCACGCCGCTACTCCCTTAGCAACCAACCCAGTCCTATGACCACTCGAACCCTGTTTCCCCGCCTCCTTGCGCTGGCCCTCGTGCTGATCCTCGCTCCGGCGACGGTGGAGGCGCAGACCACCTCCGAACCCGTCGCCGCGCCGGTGGACGAGCTGTCCGAGACCGGGACCGTCAACGCCGACGCCCGCGCCCAGATCGAAGAGATGATGACGGCGGCCCGCGCCGCGAACGAGCAGGGCACGGCGGAGGGCTACGCAATGGCCGCTGAGAAGTACCTCGAAGCCGCCGACGCGGCCACCGCCTCCGGCGACACGCAGCTGGCCGAGAGCGCGACGGGCATGAGGCAGGGCGCGGCCAAAGCCTTCGTCGATGCCGGCTCGATGTACTCCGAGGCCGAAGACCACGCCGCCGCCGCCGAGCACTTCAGCCGCGCCGCCGAGGTCGCCGAGCAGCTCGAGGACAACGCGCTCCGGGCCAAGACCTCGTTCAACGCGGGCACGGCCTACATGCAGGCCGAGGACTACACGATGGCGCTCCCGCTCTTGGACGCCGCCATCCTCCTCTCGCCGGACGAGCTGAACTACTACTACGTCCGCGGCCTCGCCCTGCGCAGCAGCGGCGACACGGAGGGCTACGAGACGGCCTTCGCCGAGCTCGCCGCCCGCGCCGACTCCCTCGGCGACGCGGACATGGCCGAGAAGGTCGGCGAGACCGTCGGCAAGGGCTACCTGATCGAGGCCAACGCCGCCGTCAAGGCCGACCGCTACAGCGACGCGGTGGCGGCGCTCGACAAGGCCGCGCCGTTCCTCGGCGAGGACCACGAGACGATGAACAAGCTCTACGCCAGCGCCTACTACAAGATGGGCGTCAGCCAGGTCCGGGCCGAGCAGTTCTCCTCGGCCCAGCGCTCGCTCTCGCAGGCCGTCACCTACGGCCGCCGGGCGGGCCTCGACTCGGTCGTCAACGGGGCGCAGCAGCAGCTCGACTACGTCAAGCAGGTGCAGGAGCAGGGCTGACACGCTCTCGCCCGGTGGCTCTCCGAGGCCCGTAGCCCTGCCGGCTGCGGGCCTCGCTTGCTTACTTCGCCCCGGTCAGAGTGTGTTCATGAACAGGATGTGCGAGGCGAGAGCGAGCGAGCAGACCGCCGCTCGCAGCCCAAAGCATCGTTCATGAACACACGCTCAGAGCTTCGTCTCGATGCCGACGAAGACCTCGACCGAGCGGAGCGCGTTGCGGGCGTAGGGGGCGGTGAACGCCTGCACGCTCAGCCCCGTCTCCCCGAAGACGGCGAACGTCGCGCCCAGCCCGGTGCGAACGAAGCGCTGCTGCGGGAACGCCTCCGGCTGCACGCCGTCCTCCGCCACGGTCACTTCCGGCTCGGCGGTGGACCACACGACATCGACGAGCCCCTGCACGAGCAGTCGGTCGAAGAGCGTGTACCCGGCCTCGAGCTTGAGCAGCAGCTCGTCGCTGTAGGCGACCTCCGCGCCTCCGTCGTCGAGGCAGACCTCCTCGGCGTCGGCCGGCCCCGCCGGGCAGGCCACGACGCGCGACAGGTCGAAGACCGAGCTGCGGTGGCGGTAGCCGACGGCGGCCTGCGCGTAGGCCGGGAGCGGCCAGAGGCTCCGCCCGTAGGCCAGCGTGAGCTGCGCGTCCACCTGCCCCGGCCCCACCGTCGGCGCGACGTTGCGCCGGTAGCCCAGCGGCAGAATCAGCGCGACGTTCGCCGCGAGGGCGTTCGGGCTGTCGTTCCAGCCCGCCACCTCCGTCAGCCCGACCCGCAGCCCGAGCACCCCCGAGCCCAGGTCCGAGGTCCGGCGCTCGACCGGCGCGTCGAAGCCGCCGTCGCGGACGAAGAGCCGCTTGTACGGCAGCGACCCGAAGAGCGTCAGGCTCGGCGCGAGGCCGACCTCGCCGTAGAGGTAGCGGCTGCGGTCCCGGAACGGCGTGCCGTCCTCCTCCGGGTCGAGGTTCGGGTCGTAGGGGACGACCTCGCCGCCGGCGTCGTAGCGCTCGGAGGCGTTGGCGAAGCCCTGCGTGACCTTGAGGTAGACCCGCCCCGGCTCCTGCGTCCACGCCTGCGCGCGGGCGAGCGTCGGGACGAGGAAGAGGGCGAGCAGGCAGACGGTCCGGGTAGGCATGGCGGCGAGGGTCATCCGGCGGCGTTGAGGTCCCAGCGGTAGGCGAACCGGACGTTCGGCTGCGCCTTGATCTCGGCGGCGCTCCGGCCCTCGAAGAGGCTCCGCAGCCGCTCGGCACCGGGCCGGGCCGCGTCCAGATAGCCGAGGAGGTAGTCCCCCGCCGGCTCGCCGGTCGAGTCCCAGTCGGCCCCGAACCAGTCGAGCAGGCTCGAGAGGACGACCGCCTCGCCCCCGGCTCGCGAGTCCTCGACCCGGAAGTGCTGCGGGCTGTTGACGAAGTCGCGCATCGCCCGGTCGAGTTCGGCGTCTACGTTCTCGGCGGTGAACGCCCGCGCGCGGAGGCGCGGGCACGAGACCGCCCCGCAGTTCAGCCCGACGTGGAGGCGCGGGTCGAGCCGCGTCGGCTGAAGCCCTTCGAGGGCCTCGGGGCCGTCGCCCCGCCGGAGGATCACGTTCTCGATCTGGTCGAGCGTCACTTCGTGCCCCGCCACCGTCACCGGAGTCTTGAAGAACGCGTCGAACCCGTAGGACTCGATGTTGTCCGGCGTCCTCGCCGCGAGCGCCCGCGTGACGAGCATCACGTTGTAGGCGTTCATCCAGAAGGCCAGCTTCTCGGCGTCCGTCCCGAGGGCGCTCGCGTCGAAGGCCTCGATTGCCGCTACGACCTCGCCGAACCGCGCCGCGAGCGGGCCGCCGATCCGCCCGTAGTGCACGAGCCCATCGCTCGTGACGGCTTCTTGGAGGACGGCCGTCCAGTCGTCTTCGTACCCCGCCTGTGCCTCGACCGAAGCGACGCCCACGGGGGTCTCGGCGGGCGGTGCCCCCGGCTCGGCGCAGGCGACGAGGGCGAGCAGGACGGGGAAGAGCGCGAGCTTTGGCATGGGCATCGGGGTGCAGGTCGGCGGCATGATACCACTGCCCCCGCCGTCCGTTCTCACGCGCCGGTCACAATCGGCGCTCTCTACTGCGCTCGCCGTTACCGCACGGTGCCCGTCAGCCGGAGCGACTTCGCCGGCTGCGCGGCGTCGTCCGTGGTGAGCACCACCGCGTAGTCGAACGCCCCCTCGGCGACGCCGGCGGGGAGCGTGACCCGAAGGTCCACGAGGTCGCCCGCGAAGACGGGAGCGTTGGGATAGGCGATCTCCAGCCCCTCGGGGACGCTCGCCGCCTCGGTGATGCGGAAGGGCCGCGTGCCGGTGTGCTGCATCCTGAAGACGTGGGCGGCCTCCCGGCTCCGGGGCACCGGCCCGAGGTCGAACGCGTCCGTGTCGAAGACGACGCTCCCTTGCCGAGCCCCGTCCGTGATCGTCTCGCGCTCGACGGTGCCGGTGATGTAGAGCGTCTCGGTCAGCCTCTGCTCCCCCATCTCGGCCGTGACGCGGATCGACTTGCGGAACGGGCCGGGCCGCCCCTCCGAGTTGTAGGCCACAACGATCTCGCCCGTCCCGCCGGGCCCCACTGGATCGGTCGTGAACGACGGCGTGGTGCAGCCGCACCCGGGCCGGACGTCGGTGAGCGTCAACGGGGCCTCGCCCTCGTTCGTGAGGATGAAGGTGTAGGTCGGGACCGCGCCCTCGGTGACCGCCCCGAAGTCGTGGGTGGCCGTCGTAAAGGCGAGTTGGGCCGAGGCCGGAGCGGTGAGCAGGAGCGCCGCGAGCAGGGCGAGGGGTTTCAACATACTGGGACCTTGGACGAGATGGAAACCTTGGACGAGACGGAATGGGAGGAGCGGGAGGAGAAAAGAAAACAGTCCTCCCACTCTCCCCATTCCCCCCACGCTCAGTAGTCCAGAATGCTCCGCGCGCCGGCGAGCACGTCGTCGTCCTGCGGGAGGACGGCGCGCTCGAGCGGGTCGGCGAAGGGGACGAAGGTGAACGCCCCGGCGACGCGCTTGACGGGGGCGTCGAGGTGCTCGAAGGTCCGGTCCGCGACGAGGGCCGCGATCTCGGCCCCGAAGCCGACGAACTCGTGGTCCTCGTAGAGCACGAGCGCCCGGTTGGTCTTCACGACGGACTCCAGGATCGCCTCGATGTCGAGCGGCATCATCGTGCGGATGTCGAGGACCTCGACGCTCGCGCCCTCCTTCTCGAGCGCCTTCGCGGCGTTGACGGCCTTGTAGACCATCGCGCCGTAGGTGACGATCGTCAGGTCGGTGCCCTCGCGCACGGTGCGCGCCTTGCCGAACGGGACGAGGTAGTCCGCGCCGGGCTCCGGCGAGCGCGCCGGGCCCTGGCGGTAGAGCGACTTGTGCTCGAGGAAGATCACGGGGTCGTTGAGCCGGATCGCCGTTTTGAGCAGGCCCTTCGCGTCGGCGGCGTTCGAGGGCATCGCCACCTTGAGGCCGGGGAAGTGGGCGAAGATCGACTCGACGTTCTGGCTGTGGCACAGCCCGCCGTGGATGTAGCCGCCGCACGGGACGCGGATCACGACGGGCGCTTGCCAGTCGTTGTTCGAGCGGTAGCGGAACGGCGCGAGCTGGTTGCGGATCGCCTGCATCGCCGGCCAGATGTAGTCCGCGAACTGGATCTCGACGACGGGCCGGTAGCCCGCTGCGGCGAGCCCGACGGCGCTCCCGACGATCGAGTGCTCGGCCAGCGGCGAGTTGAAGCAGCGGTCCGCGCCGTGCTTGGCCGTCAGGCCGCGCGTGGCGGTGAAGACGCCGCCCTTGCCGCCGCCGACGTCCTCGCCGTAGACGATCACGCGCTCGTCGCGGTCCATCTCCTCGTCGAGCGCGTGGTTGACGGCGTCGACGAGCACGACGAGCTCGCCGCCGGGCTCGCTCGCTTCGTAGTCGAGCGCCGGCGGGCTCTCGTCGTAGACGTGGTCGAGCGCGGTGGCCGGGTCGGGGTCGGGCTGCTCGGCGGCCCAGACCGCCGCCTCGTCCACCTCGACCTGGACCTCTTTGCGCAGCGCTTCGACCTCGTCCTCGGTCATCACGCCGGCTTCGACGAGGCGCTGGGACAGCTTGGCGATCGGGTCGCGCGCCTTGTCCTTTTCCAGCCCGTCGGCGTCGCGGTACTTGTCGTGGCTGTCGGAGGACGAGTGCGGCAGCAGCCGGACCACGTCGGCGACGAGCGCGACCGGCCCCTTCCCGGCGCGGATGTGCTCCGTCGCGGCTTTGCCGACGGCCCAGGCGGTGAAGAAGTCGGTCGCGTCGTAGCTCGCGCGCGCCAGGCCGTGGTAGCCGTCGGTGATGTTGTGGATGTTGGCCCCGGCGGTCTGCTCGGCGATGGGGACCGAGATGGCGTACTTGTTGTCCTGGACGTGGAAGAGCGCCGGCGCGCTGGCGCGGGCGCTCCAGTTGAGCGCCTCGTGGAACGCGCCCTGGCTCGTCGCCCCGTCGCCGGACGAGATGTAGGTGACGGCGTCGTCGCCGCGCCGCTGCGTGGCGAGCGCGAACCCGACGCCGGGCATGTACTGCGCCCCGACCGACGAGCTCGTCGTCATGACGTGGAGGGCGCGGCTGCCGAAGTGCTCGGACATCTGGCGTCCGCCGGAGTTCGGGTCGTCGGCCTTCGCCATGTGGGCGAGCATCGTGTCGCGCGCCGTCATCCCCAACGTCAGCGTCATCGCAAGGTCGCGGTAGTACATGCAGAACCAGTCGTGCCCGCCCCGGAGGTGCATCCCGAGGCCGACCTGCGCCGCCTCGTGCCCGGAGGCCCCGATGTGGAAGAAGCCCTTGCCCTGCTTGAGCAGGGTGAGCATCTTCTCGTCGAGCCGCCGCGAGAGCATCATCGTGCGGAGCGCCTGCTTCAGCGTCTCCGGCTCGAAGTCCTCCGGCCCGACGGGCGCGACCTCGAGGTCGCCCTCGTAGGCCGAGAGCGCGGCGCGCCCGCTCCTCGAGGCGGACCGTCCGTTGGCGGGGCTTTTCTTACGGCTTTTCTTCGGCTGCGTCTTCGTGCTCATGCGTAGGCTCGGCAAACGGGGGACAGGGGGACAGAGGAATATACACGGCACCGCCGCCGCCGGATTCGGAGGGGGCCGGGCGGGGCTCTAAACTACCGCCGTCGCCCCGCGCTGCCAAAGGCCGTGGCCCTGGATACCGGGGGAATTCGGGCCCGCCCCGGCTGAGCGCAAAATTTTACCGGCAGCGCCGGAAACTTCCCGTCGGCTCGCGCGCTTTGAGCGCCTCCTCGCGCCCGACACCCGGTGCCGATCCTCCCCCCTTTCCGGCCGCTTCGGTCCACCGCCATGAGCCTGTACGACGCCTCCTCCTCGTCCGCCGCCGATGTCGTCGAGTCCCCCTCGCGCGCCCACCCGAGCGTGTCGAAGGCCCAGTGGGCGAGCTTCGCGCTCGCCAAGCTGAACGACGGGTTTACCCTCGTCCAGAGCGAGAGCGGGAAGGTCTTCCAGTTCCACAGGCCCGGGATGCCGCTCCAGCCCTGCGCGCCCCACGCCGCCCGGCGTCTGCTCGACCTGGGCTTCCTGACGGTGACCAAGACCGACATCCGCGGCACGCACTACGTCCTCCGCCCCGCCTTCCAGCCCGAGGCAGGCGCGGAAGCCTGACCCGCGCGGCCTCCCCTCTGCGAGCCCTTTCGGTGGTCACCGGGAGGGCTCGCGCTTTCTAGGCTCTGCTTCGCGATTCGGAAGGGAGGCGAGAACGAGGCGACGAGGCCGATGCCCAGGCACCAGAGGAGCCAGCCGCAGCATCGCCAGCCGTAGCATCGCCAGCCGTAGGCATCGGGCGACGACGGCAACACAGGGAGCGGCTCCGGCGGCCGTTCGCAGCCCGCGAGCGATTCACGAGACAGGGCCCAGGACTGCTATCTTCGGAGCCGCCCGTTCCACGCTCTGACCTATGCCTTCCCTCAAGCCGACTCCCCGGAACGTCTTCCCGCGCCAGCTCGGGCCGGGCCCCCGGCTGTGGCAGGAAAGGCTCTACGCGGTCATCTTCGGCCACCAGACGGCGGCGGGCCGGGGGTTCGACCTCGCGCTGATCATCGTGATTGGGCTGTCGATCCTGGTGGTGATGCTCGAGAGCATCGGCTCGGCCCGCGCCCGGTTCGGCCACGAACTGCGCCTGGCCGAGTGGGCGTTCACCGCGATCTTCACGGTGGAGTACCTGCTCCGCCTCGCGTGCGTCAACCAGAAGCGGCGCTACGCGCGGAGCTTTTTCGGGGTGATCGACCTGCTGGCGATCCTGCCGACCTACCTCAGCGTGTTCTTCCCCGGCGCGCAGGCGTTCACGGTGATCCGGATGCTCCGCTTCCTCCGGGTCTTCCGCATCCTCAAGCTCGTCCAGTACCTCTCGGAAGCCAACCTGCTCGGGCAGGCGCTCTGGGCGAGCCGCCGCAAGATCATGGTCTTCCTGCTGGCCGTCGTCACGCTCGACGTCATCTTCGGCTCGCTGATGTACGTCGTCGAGGGCGGCCAGAACGGGTTCGACAACATCCCGCGCTCGATCTACTGGGCCATCGTCACGCTGACGACGGTCGGCTACGGCGACATCTCGCCGGGGACGAACCTGGGCCAGCTCATCGCGGCGGTGATCATGATCATGGGCTACGCCATCATCGCGGTGCCGACGGGGATCGTGACCTCGGAGCTGGTGAGCGCGAATGCCCGCAACGAGACGCGCCGCTGCCCCGGCTGCGGGGCCGGCGACCACCGGCCCGACGCCAGCTTCTGCCGCCTCTGCGCCGCGCCGCTCCCGGCTATCCCCCCGGCCCCGCCGCCGCCCGCCCTCCCCGACCGCCCCTCGTGACCGACCGCCCCTCGTGAGCGCCTCGCCCGCCGCCGAAGCCGCCCGCCTCATCGGCGAGGGCTTCGAGACCTACTACGCCCGCTTCCAGGCGATCACGCGCCGCGCCGCCGAGCGCTTCGCCCGGCGCGCCTGGGCCGAGGGCACCGAGGACGACCGCGAGCGCCTCGCGCTCTACGAGAAGCAGCTCCAGCAGACGCTCCGCCGCGTCCGCCGCGCCCTCGGGTCCGAGGCCGAGGACCGGGCCCGCTGGGCCGAGGTGCGCGCCGCCTACGCCGAGCGCTGCGCCGGGCACCGCAACGCCGAGCTCGCCGAGACCTTCTACAACTCGGTCACCCGCCGCGTCTTCTCGACCGTCGGGGTGGACCCCGTCGTCGAGTTCGTCGCCGGCGGGCTGACCGCGCCGGGCTCGGCGGGGGCGGCACCGTGCTCCAGCCTAATCCCCACCGGCCCGGGCACGGCGGCCACGGTGGAGTCCGCGCTCCGGGGGTACGACCTGGGCGTGCCCTTCGAGGACGCCGCGCGTGACGCGCGCCGGGTCGCCGAGCGCCTCGAGGCCCGCCTGGACGAGACCGGGGCGGACGGGATCGACCGGCTGGAGATGCTGGAGCCGGTGTTCTACCGGAACAAGGGCGCGTATCTCATCGGGCGGGTCACGGCGGGCGAGGCCGTCTTCCCCCTCGTCCTCCCGGTGCTCCACGCCGAGGGCGACGCCGCCGGCAGCGCCGTCCGAGTCGACGCGGCGCTGCTGACGCCGAACGCGGTCTCGATGGTGTTCTCGTTCACGCGCTCGTACTTCCACGCCGTCTGCCGGCAGCCGTGGGCGCTCGTCCGGTTCCTCCAGACGCTGATGCCGCAGAAGCGGACGGCGGAGCTCTACATCTCGCTCGGCCTGACGAAGCACGGCAAGACCGAGCTCTACCGCGACCTGCGGGCCTTCCTCGGGCGCACCGACGAGCGCTTCGAGGCCGCGCGCGGCACGCCGGGGATGGTGATGCGCGTCTTCACGCTGCCCAGCTTCGACGTGGTCTTCAAGGTCATCAAGGACCGCTTCGACCCGCCGAAGCAGACCACTCGCGCCGAGGTGAGGAAGCAGTACCGCTTCGTGATGCTCCACGACCGCGTCGGGCGCCTCGCCGACGTGCAGGCCTACGAGCACCTCGAGTTCCCCCGCGAGCGCTTCGACCCGGCCCTGCTCGACGAGCTCCTCGCGGTGGCCGGGCAGACGGTCAGGGTGCGCGGCGGCGACGTGGTGATCGAGCACCTCTACACCGAGCGCCGCGTGACCCCGCTCAACCTCTACCTCGGCGAGGCCGACCGGCGCGCCGCCGAGGAGGCCGTGATCGACTGCGGCTGGGCGATCAAAGACCTCGCGGCGGCGGGCATCTTCCCCGGCGACATGCTGCTCAAGAACTTCGGCGTGACGCGCCACGGGCGGGTGATCTTCTACGACTACGACGAGCTCGGCCTGCTCGCGGACTACACCTTCCGCGCGATCCCCGAGGCCCGCGACGAGGTCGAGCGGATGAGCGCCGAGGCCTGGTTCCACGTCGCCCACGGCGACGTTTTCCCCGCCGAGATCGGCCAGTTCCTCGGCCTCCCGGCGCACCTCCGCCCCGTCTTCCTCCGCCACCACGAGGACCTCCTCGACCCGGCCTTCTGGCGCTCGATGCAGGCGTGGCACCGCGCCGACGAGCCCGTAGACCTGTTCCCCTACCGGCAGAGCGCGCGCTTCCTCGGCTAGCTCACGGTCGGCTCTTCCTGCTCGTCGACGGGCACCTCCGCCGGCACGGTGGCGGCGGGCGTCCAGGCTGGGTCGAAGGCGCGTTCGAGGGCGCGGCGCTGGGCGTTGAGCGTCGCGGCGAGGTCGTCGGCCCGGTGCGCGTCGGAGACGAAGAACGCCTCGAACGGGCTCGGGGCGAGGTAGACCCCCTCCTCGAGCATCGCGTGGAAGTAGCGCCCGTAGCGCCGCGCGTCGCACCGCCTGGCCGAGGCGAAGTCGGTCACCGGCTCGTCCGTGAAGAAGAGGCAGCCCATCGAGCCGACGCGGGTCTGGACGAGGCCGAGGCCGAGGTCGGCCAGCGTACGGCGGGTGCCCTGCTCAAGGAGGTCGCCGTAGCGTTCGAGGCGGTCGTAGACGCCGGGGTCGTCGGCGATGCGGCGGAGGACGGCGTAGCCCGCGTGCATGGCGAGCGGGTTGCCCGAGAGCGTCCCGGCCTGGTAGACCGGCCCGGCGGGCGAGACGAAGTCCATGATCTCTTTCCGCCCGCCGTAGGCCCCGACCGGCAGGCCGCCGCCGATGATCTTGCCGAGCGTCGTGAGGTCGGGCGCGACGCCGTAGCGCTGCTGCGCGCCGCCGGGCGCGACGCGGAAGCCGGTCATCACCTCGTCGAAGACGAGGAGCGCGCCGTGCTCGTCGCAGAGGGTGCGGAGGCCGGGGAGGAAGCCCGGCGCGGGCGGGACGCAGCCCATGTTGCCGGCGACCGGCTCGACGATGACGCAGGCGACCTCGCCCCGGTTCGCCTCGAGCACGGCGCGGACCGAGGCCAGGTCGTTGTACGTCGCCACGAGCGTGTCGGCGGCGTTCCCCGCCGTGACGCCGGGCGAGTTGGGCTCGCCGAAAGTCATCGCCCCGGAGCCCGCCGCGATGAGGAAGAAGTCGCCGTGCCCGTGGTAGTGCCCCTCGAACTTGACGAACTTGTCGCGTCCCGTGAAGCCGCGCGCGAGGCGGACTGCGCTCATCGTCGCCTCGGTCCCCGAGTTGACGAAGCGGACCTTCTCGACGCTCGGCACGAGCTCGGCGACGAGCTCGGCGAGGCGGACCTCGACGGCGGTCGGCGCGCCGAACGAGGTCGAGCGCGTGGCCGCCTCCTGCACGGCGCGCACCACGTCCGGGTGGGCGTGCCCGAAGAGCATCGGCCCCCAGCTCCCGACGTAGTCGACGTAGCGGTTGCCGTCGGCGTCGAAGAGGTGCGCCCCCTGCGCTCGCTCGAAGAACACCGGCGTCCCGCCGACGCTCTTGAAGGCGCGGACGGGCGAGTTGACGCCGCCGGGGATGACGCGCTGGGCTTGGGCGAAAAGGGCGCGGCTGCGCCGGAGGCTGGAGGCTGGAGGTTCGGGGTTCGAGGTCATAGGGTTAGGGCAGAGTGCGAAGGAGGTCTATGTGCTCAACGTCCTTTCCAACCAGAACGCTCGTTGCTATGCAGGATTACCGACAACTTTGCGTCCGGCAGCACGCGCCTCAGCTTGCGCTCGACGTGCACCGCGCACCACAGCTTTTTTTCCAAAGACCGAGCGGTATGGGTTGGTAAGCCAGGTTCGCCGCGCCGCCGTATCGGTCCCCTCGAACAGTGCCGAGGGGTGGGGTCGGAGCAGGAATCCCGCCCTCGCCCGCTTCCTCCAGATCGCACTCGGCTCGGCGAACGAGCCGGATTATCAGGTGCTCCTGTCACGCGACCTCGGGGTCCTGAAACCGGAAGACTACGAGCCGCTTTGCGCTGCTACCGACAGTACCCGCCGTAGGCTCATCAGACCGGCGTAGCCCCCTCCACCTTGCGGAAGATGGCCCGGAGGACCGGCTCGCCGTCGTCGTCGGCTGCCGGGTCTTCGGCGAGGGCGAGGCCGGCTTCGGCGAAGAGCTTGGCGAGCGTCTCCGGCGTGAGGTCCGGCCCGGCGAGCGCGCGGCGGAAGGCGACGGCGACCCAAGCGCCGTTCTTCATCACGCGGCGCGTCTCGGCGAGCATCTCTTTCACCTCGGCGGCGGACGCGGCCCGGTCGTAGACGCCGTGGGCGACGACCCAGTCGAAGTGCGCGTCGGGATAGCCCAGCGCGGCGGCGCGGGCAGGCGTGACGCGGCGGGCGGCTTCGTCGTCGCCCAGCACCTCGGCGACTCGGGCGCGGGAGGCCGCCACGGCGTCGTCCCGGTCGTCGCACGCCCACACGTCGAAGCCGAGGCGGACGAGCGGCTCCGCGTGCCGGCCGGAGCCGCAGCCCAGGTCGAGCACGCGGCTGGCGACGGGGACGGCCGCCATCGTCCGGAGCAGGTGCGCCGACGGCGGTGCCGGGGCGAGGGCCTCCGGGGCCGTGTCGTCCAGGCCCCGGCTCATGCCGCGTTCCGGTTGCGGCGTACGGGGGGCGGGGCGGCGGCGGTGCGGTCCCAGCAGTGGGCCTCGGTGATGCAGAGGCACTGGTGGCAGCGGACGGTCCGGTGCTTCGCCTTCTGGCGCGGCAGCGAGGGGATCGGCTGCGGGAGGGCGGTCACGGCCCCGTCGCCCTCGCCGGGGCGGGTGGCGCTGAGCTGGGCGGCGACGGCCTCGGCGAGGGCCTCGATGAAGAGCGGGTGGCTGTTGAGCCCGCGCGTGACCTCGTAGTGCTCGATCCCCGCGTGCTGCGCCTCCTCGCGCACCTCGATGTCGAGCTCGTAGGCCGTCTCGATGTGGTCGCTGACGAAGGCCACGGGGACGACCAGGACGGCCTCGACCCCGGCCTCGGCGAGGGCCTCGAGCTTGTCCGGCGTGCTCGGGGTCAGCCACTCCGCCGGTCCGACCTTGCTCTGGAAGGCGACGTGGAACGGGCGGTCCTCCTTCGCGGCGCGGAGGTCCATCACGGCCTGCACGGTCGAGTGGATGAGGCAGCAGTACGGGTCGCGCCGCTGCTTCATCTCCTTGACGGGGGTGCCGTGCGCGGAGAAGAGCAGGTGGACGCGGCTGCGGACGGCGCGCGGGAAGCGCTGCAGCCCTTCGCAGATGCGCTCGCTGAGGGCCTGCACGTAGAGCGGGTGCGTGGCGTACTCGTAGACGAGCGAGGTCGGGCGGGCGGGCACCTCGCCGGCCTCTTCGAGGGCCTTCCAGTAGACCAGCGACGCGCCGGTGGTGGTCTTGGAATACTGCGGGTAGAGCGGCAGCAGCACCACCCGGTCGATGCCGTCGGCGGCCATCTGCCGGGCGCAGTCCTCGCTCGACGGCTTCCAGTAGCGCATCGCGACGTAGGTCCGGAACTGCGCGCCGGTCAGCGCGCCGTAGCGCCCGTTCAGCCGCCGCTCCAGCGCCTCGGCCTGCTCGCGCGTGAGCTGGTTGATCGGCGAGTTGCCGCCGATCAGCTTGTAGTCCTCGCCGACGGACTGCGCGCGCCGCCGGGCGATGAGCCGGCTGAGCCAGTGGCGGGGCCGCTTCGGGACCGGGAGGTCGATGATGGCCGGGTCCATGAACAGGTTGTAGAGGAACGGCTCGACGTCCTCCTCGCCCATCGGCCCGCCGAGGTTCATCATCACGACGCCCACGCGGCTCCCCGGCTCGACCGCCACCGGCTCCTGCGGATAGTAGCCCCCCGTGATCAGGCGCTCGTCGTAGTGGTAAACCTTCAGGAACTCGCGTGGCGTCATCGACCGGCTCTGGATTAGTCCTTCCGTACCTGCTGCGCGGGGCTCAATTAAGCGCAACTTCGAGCGCACCGTTCCGGCGTGGGCTCGAAGTTTCGGTGAGTTGTCCGGGGGGCTTTAGGGGAGCCTGGCGAGGAGGCCTGGGAGCGCGGAAAATCGGAAGACTGAGGGCTGCGCGGGACGGGCGGCCGTCGCCGTCAGCCCTGCGTCACGGCTCCCCGAGCCAGTCGTGCGGGTGGAAGAAGGCGAGCGCCTCGGCCTCGGGCGTGCCGGGCGCGGGGTGCCAGTCGTAGTCCCACCGGACGAGCGGCGGCAGGCTCATCAGCACGCTCTCGGTGCGCCCGCCGGTATCGAGCCCGAAGCGCGTCCCCCGGTCGAAGGCGAGGTTGAACTCGGCGTAGCGGCCCCGCCGGTGGGCCTGGAAGTCGCGCTCGCGCTCGCCCCACGCTCGGCTGCGGTGACGCTCGACGAGCGGGACGTAGGACGAGAGGAACGCCCGGCCCGCTTGCCGGACGAAGAGGAACGTGCCCTCGGGGTCGCCGCGGAGGTAGTCGAAGAAGATGCCGCCGACGCCGCGCGTCTCGGCGCGGTGCGGGAGGTAGAAATAAGCGTCGCACTGCTGCTTGAAGGCAGGGTAGTCCGCCGCCTCGTGCTCGCCGCAGACCTGCTTCCAGACGCGGTGGAAGTGCTCCGCGTCGGCGCGCTCGGGGTAGACCGGCGTCAGGTCCGCCCCGCCGCCGAACCACTGGTCGGCGGGGTCGAGGGGGTCGTCGCCGAGGGCGAAGTAGCGGAAGTTGGCGTGGACCGCCGGGACGTAGGGGCTCTGCGGGTGCATGACGAGGGAGAGGCCGGTGGCGAAGAAGGTGCCCGCGCTCACGCCGAGCGCGTCCACCATCCGGCCGGGCAGTTCGCCCCAGACCGCGGAGGTGCTGACGCCGCCCTTCTCCCACAGGTCGCCGTCTGCGATGATGCGCGTCAGCCCGCCGCCGCCGCCGGGCCGCTCCCACCGGTCGGTGCCGAACGTCGCCGCCCCGTCGAGCCGCTCGAAGGCGCGGCAGAGGCGCGTCTGCAACGCCTCGACGAAGGCGTGCATCCGCGCGCCGAGCGAGCGGTCGGTGCGCGGCTCGCGGCGGAGCCGGTCGGCGCGGCGGTGGTCGTCGGCCATGGGTTCGGGGTTGGTTGTGAGACCGGTTCGCTGAACGGTCTACGAGCCATATTCCTGCACCGCCTCGACGAACGCGCCGAGGTGCTCGGGGTCGTGGTCCGGGTGCATCCCGTGGCCGAGGTTCGCGATGGTCCCCTCGGTCCCGAGGCCGGCGAGCATCTGCCGGGCGGCGGCGCGGATCGTGGCGGGCGAGCCGTAGAGCGCGGCGGGGTCGAGGTTGCCCTGGAGCGCGGCCCGGTCGCCGACGATCGCGCGGGCGGCGGCGGGCAGGATCGTCCAGTCGAGCCCGACCACGTCGTAGGCGCTCGCGGCGAGCGCGTCGAGGGCGTAGTGCGCGCCGCGAGCGAAGACGATGAGCGGGACCTCGGGATGCCGCTCCTTCAGCCGGTCGGCGATCTGGTTCAGGTACGGCAGCGCGAACTCGGCGAACTGCGCCGGCGAGAGCAGGCCCGCCCACGAGTCGAAGACCTGGAGCGCCTGCGCCCCGGCGTCGGCCTGCGCCGCGAGGTGGCCCGCGACGACCTCCGCGACGGCCTGCAGCAGCTCGTGGCTGGCCTCGGGGTGCGCCCACAGCCAGGCCTTGCTCTTCGAGAACGTCTTGCTCCCGCCGCCCTCGATCATGTAGGCCGCGAGCGTCCACGGGGCCCCGGCGAACCCGATGAGCGGGCACCGCCCGCCGAGCACGCGGCGCGTGAGCGAGACGGCCTCGTAGACGTAGCCCAGGTCGCGCTGCACGTCCGGCGCGGCGAGCCGGCCCAGGTCGCCCGGCCCGGCGAGCGGGTCGGGGAAGTGCGGGCCTCGGCCCTTGACCATCTCGACCTCCAGCCCGAGCGCCTGCGGGACGACCAAGATGTCGGAGAAGATGATGGCGGCGTCGAGCGGGAAGCGGCGCAGGGGCTGGAGCGTGACCTCGCACGCGAGCTCAGGCGTCCGGCAGACGGTGAAGAAGTCGTGCTCGGCGCGGACGGCCTGGAACTCGGGGAGGTAGCGCCCGGCCTGCCGCATCACCCACACCGGCACGCGCTCGGTGGGCTCGCGGCGCGCGGCGCGGAGGAGGAGGTCGTTCTTGAGCGGCGGGTGCTCGGCCGGGGGCGAGGGCGCAGCGGCGGGGTCAGGCATGGGGAGTCTGGGTGACGGCGAGGACGAGGTGCTCCGGGGTGGGCGCGGCGGCGACGGCAGCGGGCGGGTGGCCCGCGGCGCGGAGGGCGTCGGCGGTGGTCGGTCCAATGGCGGCGCGGGAGACGCTGTTCCACGGAAAGCCGGGCGCGGCGAGCGCCGCCTCGACCCCGGACGGGCTGAAAAACGCGGCCCAGTCCGGTGGCTCGGGGCCGAGGTCGGGCGGCTGCAGGTGCGTCCGGTAGACGGTGACCTCCTCGAACGACACGCCGAGACCGGCGAGGTCACGGGGCAGCTCGCCGCGCCGCCGGTCGCCCGCGAGGTAGAGGACCGGCCCGTCGCCCGCCTCGTCGTGGACCGCGAGCCCCATTCCCGACGCCCCGGTGCCGGTCCGCTCGGCGGGCCGCAGCCCGATCCGCTCGGCGGCGGCGGCGGTCGCCGGTCCCGCGACGAGGATAACCTTTCCGCGCCACCCCGCCGCCACCGGCCCGGCGCGCTCCACGGCCTCGACCGCGCGCCGGCTCGTGAGGACGAGGCCGCCATAGTCCCCGGGCCGCGCCAGCCGTTCGCGCAGCGCCTCTTCGTTGACGAACTCGAACCTCAGCACCGGCAGGCACCGCGCCGCGAACCCCCGCGCCTCGAACGCGGCGACGTAGGGGTCCGGCTCGCCGGGCTGCCGGAGCAGGAGGATGGCGCGTCGCCTCGCCACCGCGTCAGCCCGTCGGGTGCGCGCGGCGGACCGCGTCGAGGATGGCCCCGGCCCCGGCGTCGACGAGCCGCTCGGCGAGGGCGATGCCGAGCGCTCCGGCGTCAGCGGGCGAGCCGGAGACCGCGCCGCGGACGGACTGCGAGCCGTCGAGGGCGACGACGGCTCCGTCGAGCCGGAGCGCGCCCTCTTCGACCTGCGCCCAGGCGGCGACGGGGACCTGGCAGCCGCCTTCGAGCCGGCGCAGCAGGGCGCGCTCGGCGGTGGCGGCGGCGGTCGCCGCGCCGTCGGCGAGGACCTCGCGGAGCGCGGCGGCCGTCGCGCCGTCGCCTTCGGCGCAGACGACACCGAGCGCGCCCTGCCCCACCGCGGGGAGCATGATCGCGGGGCCGATCCGTTCCCTCACGCGGTCCTCCAGCCCGAGCCGGACGAGGCCCGCCGCGGCGAGGATCACCCCGTGCCACCCGCCCGCTGCCGGCGGCCCGCTCGCGTCGAGCTTGGCGATCCGCGTCGGGACGTTGCCGCGGACGGGGACGACGCGGAGGTCCGGCCGCCACGCGAGGAGCTGGGCCTGCCGCCGGAGCGACGACGTGGCGAGGGTCGCGCCTCGGGGCAGGTCCGCGAGGTCGCCGCCGAAACCGGGGTGGGCGACGAAGGCGTCGCGGGGGTCGGCGCGCTCGGTCACGGCGGCGAGGACGAGGCCGCCCGGGAGCGCCGTCGGGAGGTCTTTGAGCGAGTGCACCGCGAGGTCGATCTCGCCGCCGAGCAGCGCTTCGTCGAGCGCGTGCGTGAACAGGCCCTTGTCGCCGATCTCGGCGAGGGGCACGTCGAGGATGCGGTCGCCCTTCGTCGTGAACGTGACGAGTTCGGCCTCGTGCCCGGCGGCGCGCAGCCGGTCCGCGACGTGGTGCGCCTGCCAGAGCGCGAGGGCGCTACCCCGTGTCCCGATCTTCACGGACGTCCTCCTTCGGGCGCTCTTCCTCCGGGCGCTCCTCTTTCTGGTGATCGACTGTGTGATGCCCGACCGGGCAGTCGTCGCCGGCGGGCGCGTCGCCGGAGGGCGCGTCGTCGCAGTCCGGCCGGGCGAAGATGCGGCTCAGGGTGCGGATGCCGCGGGCGAAGTCGAGGCCCTGCTCGGCGCTCTTGAGCCGGACGACGGGGACGGCGAGGAGCTTCTGCATGATCGAGCGCGTGAGCCGGTCGAGCTCGTCGGCGTCGGCGCTCTGGAAGCGGTGGGCGTGGCGCTCGATCTCCTGCCGCCGGATCGCCTCGAAGGTGTCGCGGAGGGCCTGGATCGTCGGCTGGAGGGCCTCTCGGTGGAAGACCCACTCGACGAACTCGGCGAGGGCCTCGTCGCAGATGGCCTCGGCGGCGGGGCGGGCGGCGGTGCGCGCGGCGGTGGCCTCGTCGCGCCAGCGCCCGAGCAAATCGAGGTCGAGGAGTGAGTAGCCCGGCAGGTCGCCCACGGCAGCCTCGACGTTGCGCGGCACCGCCACGTCGATGACGAGGCAGGGGGCCTCGGCGGAGCGCGGGAACAGCCGGTCCGCGTGGAAGACCGGCGCGTCCGCCCCCGAGGCGACGAGCACGAGGTCGGCGTCGGTGTCGTGCCGGGCGTCCCAGTCGGTCACGTCGGCACCGACGAGGGCGGCGGCGGCTTCGGCGCGCTCGCGCGAGCGGTTGGCGACGGTCAGCGCGGCCCCTTCGGCGGCGAGCGACTTGAGCGCGGCGAGGCCCATCTCGCCGGCACCGAGCAGGAGGGCCCGCCGGCCGGCCAGGCCCATGCCTGTAGTCTGCTCGAAGTGACGGCGGGCGGCGCGGACGGCGAGGCTCGAGATCGACGCCGCGCCCTCGCACAGCCCGGTCTCGGTGCGGACGCGCTTGGCGGTGCGGAAGGCGGTGTGCATCAGCCGGTGCCCCAGACTCCCCACGGCGTCGGCGTCGACGGCCACGCGGTAGGCGTCCTTGACCTGCGCCAGAATCTGCGCGTCGCCGAGGACCTGCGACTCGAGGCCGGAGGCGACGCGGAGCACGTGGCGCACGGCGTCCTCGTCGGTGAGTGCGAAGGCGTGGGCCTCGGGCCACGGCACGCCCGCGCAGACCCCGAGCGCCGTCTGCGCCGCCGCCACGTCGGCAGCCTCGCCGAAGAGCGCGACCTCCGTTCGGTTGCACGTCGAGAGCAGCACCACCTCCGCCGCCGGCGACAGGCGCAGCAGGCCGTAGAGCCGGAGCCGCGCGGCCTCGTCGAGCGCAAACGCCTCGCGCACCGCGACCGGCGCGGTCTCGTGGTTCAGTCCGAAGGTGTAGAAGGTCATGCGTCGGCGTGCTCGGGGCGCTGAAGCATACCAACGCCGCGCGGCGGCAGGGTTGAAGAGAGGTTGAATGATCCCCGAGCGGCCACCGTCGAACGATCCCCGAGCCGCCGCCGGCAGCACCTCCCGCACGGTCGCCCCGTGCGGTTCGCCCCGCACGGTGTGCTGCGTCGGGGGTAGCTTCGGGGCTCACTCAGACCCCGCCCGATGGAACCCACCGCCCTCGTCACCGAACCGGTCCACGTCGCCGCGCTCCTCGCCTCGGTGCTCGCGGGCGTGTTCGCGCTCTCCCGCGTCCCGGCGCTCCAGAAGGTCTTCGACGTCGTCCCGCCGGTGCTGTGGGCGTACTTCGTGCCGATGCTGCTGACGACCTTCGGCGTGACGCCACCCTACACGCCCGCCACGGCGACGACCGAGGAGTACATCAACCCGGCCTACAGCCTGTTCGGGTACCTCCTCCTCCCGATGGCGCTGTTCCTGCTCATGCTGACCATCGACGTCCGGGCGATCCTGAGCATGGGCCGCCTCGCGCTTCTGATGCTGCTCGTCGGCACGGTCGGCATCGTGCTCGGCGGACCGCTGGCGTTCCTCGTCGTCGGGCGGCTGATCGAGGACCCGGAGGCGTGGAAGGGGCTGGCGGCGCTCAGCGGGAGCTGGATCGGCGGCACCGCGAACATGGTCGCCGTGCAGGAGTCGGTCGGGCTGCGCGACCTCGGGCCGGTCATCGTCGTCGACACGGTGGTCGGCTACGGGTGGATGGCGATCCTGCTGTTCCTCTCGAACCACCAGACCCGGTTCAACGCCTGGGTCGGGGCCGACACCTCGGCGATGGACCGCGTCGACGCCACGCTCCGCGAGCTCGACACGACGCGGCGGCCGGTCACGACCGCGACGGCGGGGATCATCATCGGGCTGGGCATCGGGGCGGCGGTGCTCGCGCGCGTGCTCGGCGGCGCGCTCCCGAAGCTCGGCGACCCGACGATCATCTCGGGCGGGACGTGGGCCGTGCTGATCGCCGTCACCGCCGGGCTGGCCCTGTCGTTCACCCGGATGCGCTCGCTGGAGGCCGACGGCGCGAGCCGGATCGGCTACGTCGCGCTCTACCTCCTGCTGACCTCCATCGGCGCGCAGGGCGACCTCGGGGCCGTCCTCGACGCCCCGCTCTACCTCCTCACCGGCGTGGTCTGGCTGTCGGTCCACATCGGGCTCTTGGTCCTCGCGGCGCGGCTGCTGCGCGCCCCGCTGTTCTTCGTCGCCACCGGCTCGATGGCCAACGTCGGCGGCGCGGCGAGTGCGCCGATCGTGGCGGGGGTCTACCACCCGGCGATGGCCCCGGTCGGGCTGCTGATGGCGGTGGCGGGGTACATCCTCGGCATCTACGCCGCGCTGGGTTGCTCGTGGCTGCTCGCCCTGGTCGCCGGAGCGTGAGGCTGCGTGTCGGTCGCCTCGTCCACCCTATGCTGATCGAATCCGCATAGCATCTGTATCTTCGTGCTATGCGGACTGATTCGTCTTCACGCCGCGTGCTATGCCGCGCGCTTCCGCTCAATCACTGGTTGAGCCGCCACTGGCGCGCTGCACGACGGCTCTCACGCCTCGACCCCCGGCGGTCGCCTCCGCTGCACATCGGCACTGCGCTCAGGTGCCCCGCCCGACCGGCAGCGTCACCAGCGCGGTGCTCAAAGGCTCCCTCGGGTCGCAGCCGTGCTCGGCCTCGCCGTCGGCGCTGCGCTTGGGTGCTCGACTCGCGCGCGGCGTGGCGGCCCAACCCAGCGCTGCAGGCCGACCGAACGCGACCGGGCTTGCTTCGGTGAGTCGGTGGCGTCTACTTTGCCGGCCCTGCCGTCGTCCGTTCGGCGGCTGAGCTTGTTTTGTTATGCAGCCCTTCAGCCACTCAATCCTAAACCCGACCGGTCCATCATGAAAGCTCTCCTGCTTCTGATCGCCCTTCTGACCCTCAGCGCTTGTGCCTCTGTTAACTCTTCCCCTGCAACACCACCATCCCGAGTAGAGAACACTTTCGCAGCATCACAGGCCGAAATATTCGACGCTGTCCGTCGTGTCCTTCTTCTTGAGGGCTACCAGATTACGAACTCAAGCGAAGAGGGAGGCACTATCAGCACCGCACCTCGCACCTTTGATGTCAAACCGGAACACGCGGACTGCGGAAAGCGCTTCGGCATTGACTACCTCAAGGACAGTAGTACCGCGACTGAGGTAGCTATCAACGCTGTGGTGGGTGATGGATCCGTTACTCTCCGCGCAAACATCCAGGGCGTTTATACGGACTATTCGCTCGATTGCGTTTCGAAAGGTCTGATCGAACGGAGCCTTATGACTCAGGTAGAAGCCGAACTAACAGAGTAGCGGTCGTTTCGCAGTTTGCGGGCGAACAGGTGGTAGCTTGGGGGTATGAAACCTTCGCTCTACATTGAGACCTCCGTCGTCAGCTACCTCACCGCACGCCCGAATCGTGACCTCATCACAGCAGCCCGGCAGCAACTCACCGCCGTATGGTGGGCGACGCAACGCTCGAAGTACGACCTCTTCATCTCCCCGCTGGTCTTGGAAGAAGCGGAGCTAGGCGACGCCGAAGCTGCTGCGGCTCGTCTCTCCGTCCTCCAAGACCTCGACGCTCCTACGCCTTCCCCTGAAGCTGATGCACTGGCCGAGGCGCTTCTGCGCGAAGTGCCGCTCCCGGAGAAAGCCGCTGCCGACGCGGTTCACATCGCGGTGGCAACCACGGCGGGGGCGGAGTACCTGCTGACGTGGAACTTCAGGCATATCGCCAACCCCGTGCTCCGGGAGCAGATCGCCGAGGTCTGCCGTAGAAGCGGATACGAACCCCCAACGCTTTGCACCCCCGAAGACCTGCTGGAGGGCACGATCTCATGATCCCTGATTTCCTAGACGACACCCACATGACGCACCAGGACGAGATTATCCAGGAAGTACGCGCCAACCGCGAGGCTTACGCCGCCCGCTTTGATTACGACGTGCGGGCGATCCTTCGCCGAGCGCGTGAGCGTGCGGCGGAAGGCGGCTGCAAGGTCGCGGAGCGTAAACCCCGGCGGGTGGTTTCGCCAGGGTCCGCATAACCCGCCGCTGCAGGCCGACACAGGGCTCCAGCGTTCTTGCTTCGTTTGGGCTCCAGTGCCTACGTTGCTCGTTTCACCCCTCGCGGTCGCTGCCCTGTGCGGCTGAGCGGCCCTCTGTTATGCATCGCCAGCCAATCCTATGACGGTAGTGGAGATGGACCAGATCGTGGAGGTCGGGATTGACGAGCAGAGGCGTCTCTACCTGCAACCCCGCACGCTCACCTTCCCCCTGATCTACCGCGAAGCAGCGGACGTTCATTGGGACCCAGACCGTCGCCGCCTTCATTCCCCCGCGCCCCGCGAGTGGACGTACCTCCGCTGGTTTCAGCACATCGTTAACGTAGTGAGTCCACAGCGCGAGCTGCGCTTCACGCCCTCAACAGCTTGGGTCAACATCCCGCAGGAGTTGCGCCAAGAGATGGAGCGGTGGCTCGCCTCGAAACCTGCCGAGCCACCATTGACCGCGCCGGAGCATCAGCAGCAGGATCGGGAGCAGCGCGAATTGAACTACCACGCCACGCAGGAGCCGCGCCTCAAAGCTCAAGCACGCGACCTCTTCCGCCAGGGCCGGTACGCTGAGGTAACACATATCGAGTCGCAACTCCGGTATCCTGAGTTCATCTCTGCGTCAGAGCAGCGCCTTTTCGATCTCGCCCGTGAGCGCCAATGAGACCGCGATGCATAACCCGCCGCTGCACGCCGACGAAGGGCTCTACGGTCTTGCCTCGTTCGAGCTTGGGCGTCTACTTTGCTCGTTCCACCGCCGCGTCGCCCTTCGCGGGTGAGCGGCCCTCTGTTCTGCCGCCTTTCCTTAAGGATCACCCTATGCGACTCCTCATGTTCGCGCTCGTTTTCCTCACCGTCGGGCCTGTGGCAGCACAACAGGGCCAGGTGCCTTACTCCCTCACGGCGGGAGAGCGGGTCCGCCTCGTCTTGGCCCCTGCCCCCGGCGCACCCGGAACGGCGGGGGGGGCTTACCTCGTCGGACGAGTCCGCTCCACCACTAAGGACTCCCTCGCGCTTGTCCCTGCCGAAGGACCGGCCCGCTCCCGAACGCTAGCATGGACGCAGATCGAGCGGGTTGCCCGGCGCGACGAGAACCGCACCGGGGAAGTCCTCGGGATGGTCCTCGGGGGTGTCGTCGGCGGCCTCACGGGTTACGTCCTCGGCGACGCCCTCAGCGACGATCCACTCGCGAAGGTAGCGTTCATCCCGGGCACGCTCGGCGGGCTCCTCGTCGGGGGGATCATTGGGGCGCGCACGGGCGAGCGGTGGGAGGATGTCCCTCCCGCCCGCGTTACCCTTGGACTGAGAGCAACGATCCCGATTCGGTAGGCCGCCGCGAGGCCCGGCGGCAGAACCCGGCGTTGCAGGCCGACGCCCCGCTCGACGGCTTTGCCCGCTACCATCGCCGCACCTACTTTGCCTCTGTTCACGGTTGCGCTGCGGTGCGCGGCTGAACGCCAACTCTGTTATACCGCCCCCCACGGCTTTCTCTCGGCAACCAAGATGCTATACACCCTCCGAGCCTCGGTAGCCTTCGTGGCCCTCGCTGCTGGACTGAGCGCGTGCGGACCGCAGCGACCTCCGCTCGCCTCAGCTAGCGAGGCACCGAGCCGTCAGGCAAGCGTGGTGTCGCCCGAGCAGGCCGGGGGGCGTTCGGCTCCGCTCGCCGAAATGATCGCCCACATCCGGGACAACGACATCAACGTCCACAATGTGACCGTGCTGCGCGGCGGCGACACCGTGCTCGACGTGGACTTCTACCCGTACTCGGGCGACGTGCCCCACGACGTAGCCTCGGTCACGAAGAGCATCACCTCTACCCTCGTCGGCATCGCCGTTGACGAGGGTTTGATCGAGAGCGTGGACGCGCCTGTGCTCTCGTTCTTCCCCGACGTCGAACTCGACGACCCGAGTGAGAGGATGAACCGGCTGACGCTCCGCCACCTCCTCACGATGACCTCCGGGTTCTGCTCGGACTTCGCTGGTGGCGAGGCGCAACTCGACGCCATGCGCGTGGCCGACGACGCCGTGCGGTTCATGCTGAACCAGCCGCTGCTCCACGAACCGGGCGAGCATTTCGCCTACTGCTCCGGGGCCTCGCAATTGCTCTCCGCTGTCGTCACGCAAGCGACGGGCATGAACGCCGAGGCCTACGCCGAGGATCGTCTGTTTGGCCCCCTCGGGATCGAGGGCGTCATCTGGCCGACAGACCCTCAGGGCAACAATACCGGGTGGGGCGACTTCTTCATCCGCCCGGGAGACCTCGCCAAGATCGGACAACTCTTCCTCCAGCGTGGCGAGTGGGAGGGGGAGCGCCTGATATCGGAAGCGTGGATAGACGAGGCTACGACGCAGCAGGTGGCCGACGGTGAGGAGGGGTACGGCTTCCGGTGGTGGGTCCCGAACTCGCTGCCCGGACTCTACGAAGGGCGCGGGCGGGGCGGCCAACGGCTGGTTGTCTGGCCCCAGGAGGAGCTGGTCGTCGTGATGATCGGGAGCGGGTTCGACCCCGGTGAACTCGGTGGCTTTATCGTCGAGGCTCTCGCCGACAGCCCGCTCCCCGCGGCCCCCGAGGCTCAGGCTGGGCTCCGCGAGCAGATCGCCCTTGCGGCGTCGCCCCCACCTCCCAGCCCGACCGCTCCACTCCCTGAAACGGCTCGTGTCATCTCCGGGCACCGCTACACGTTCCCTCAGAACGAGGTCGGCCTCGCTGCCTTCCGGCTCGACTTTCCCAGCGGAAATGAAGCGACGTTCACGCTGACGCTCGACAGTCCACGGTCCCAAGAGTTCGGAGACCGCGTCACGACGGTCGGCCTCGATGGACGCTACCGGATCACGCCGTCGAGCCGGTTCGACCTCCCCATCGCGGCGCGGGGGTATTGGGAGGACAAGCAGACCTTCCGGTTCGCCTACGACGAGTTCGCTAACAACCACCTCTACGACATTGCCATTCGGTTCGATAGCGACCGGGCGGCGCTGACGTTGAGCGAGGGCACAGGGTTGTTCGACGTGACTATGGAGGCAACCCGAGATGAACCATAACCGGGCGATTTCGCAAGGGCGGTATAACCCGCCGCTGCAGGCCGACACAGGGCTCCAGCGTTGTTGCTTCGCTCGGGCTCTGGTGTCTACGTTGCCACGAACCACCCTCGCGGTCGCTGCCCTGTGCGGCTGAGCGGCCCTCTGTTATATGGCCTCCCGCTAAACCGATGAGAACATCCTCTGTCGTTGCCCTGATGTTTCTACTGAGCGGTTCAGCGTGCTCGCAGACGCCGCAACCGCAGACGAGCGAAGCGGCTCGGCAGCCGTCGCGGCCCGGTCTCTACCAGTGTGAGGGGTGCGAGGCGGCGGCGGAGCGCTCGTCGGACGAACTCGATTGGCGGGCGGATTTAGCGCCAACAGGCGAGCCAGGTGAGCGTCTTGTCCTCTCAGGCCGGGTCCTCATGCCGGGTGGCGAGACGCCCGCGCCCGGCGTCGTGCTCTACCTCCACCAGACCAACGCCGAGGGGCTCTACCGCTCCATCCGCAGTGTGTCAGGCGGGGGGCGCGGCGACGGGATCATTGAGGGCTGGCTCGCCACCGACGCGGCCGGGCGCTACGAGATCACCACGATCAAGCCGGCCCCGTACCCCAGGGGCGGGATGCCCGCCCACGTCCACGTCTACGTGAAGGAGCCGGAGCGCCGCCCGTACTACCTCGACGACTTCGTGTTCGAGGGCGACCCGTATCTCACCCCGGCGTACCGGGAAGGCCAAGAACTCCGAGGCGGCTCCGGCATCGTCCAACTCACGCGCGACTCGGACGGCTTCTGGCGGGGACACCGTAACATCATCCTCGAGTGGTAAGATGAAATCGATCCCGTTCGTTCTGCTCGCGCTCGTCATCACACTTTCTGGGTGCCGTGACCAACGCCCCGACATTCAGTCGGCTACGCCGACGGATGCGGCAGCGCTCGCGGGACCCGAATGCGCGTCTTCCATCTCTATCCTCCCCGTCGATACGACGGCCTCGGTAGTCCATTGGAAAGGGACAAAGTTCAGGGGCCGCGGGAAGCATGAGGGGATCATCCGGCTGGTGGGTGGGCGGGTAGAGGTATGCGGCTCGGCGCTCGTTGGGGGCGAGTTCACACTCGATATGCACTCTATAGCCGTCACCGACATTCCTGAGCACGAGCCGATCCCACGGGAGCGCCTCCGCACGCACCTGATGAGCGATGACTTCTTCGCTGTTGAGAGGTATCCCACAGCGGTATTCCAAATCAAGGACGTAGAGGCCGTTGAAGCAGATTCTTTCCGCATCTCAGGCGAGCTGACCATGCGGGGCCGCATGCAAGGCATCACGTTCGGCGCGCATGTTCCGGAGCACTCCCCGGAGGGGGTCCGCGCCTCGGCAGCGTTCAGCATCGACCGCCAGTTGTGGGGCGTAGCGTACCGGGGATCAGAGTTGACGAATGACCTTGTGGACGACGATATGTACCTCAACGTGCGGCTCGTGGCGCGCGAATGACCACGGCCATATAACCCGCCGCTGCACGCCGACATAGGGCTCCGGTTGTTTGGTTCTCGTGCGGGCGGTGTCGTAGAATGTGCCACGTTCCACCGCCGCGCCAGCCCTATGCGGGTGAGCGGCCCCCTGTTAGCTGTACCTCCCAACAAATGGAAGTCCGCCCCGAAAAGCCGAGCGACATCACTGCCGTCCGGCGCGTGAACGAAGCAGCGTTCGGAAGAGCGGATGAGGCGGACCTCGTGACGCGACTCCGCGACCGGGCCGTGTCTTACCTCGCACTCGTCGCTGTGGAAGGGGGCAAGGTCATCGGCCATATCGCTTTCAGTCCGGTCGAGATCGACCCGCCGCACTCCACGCTTTCGGCGTTCGGACTCGCTCCCATGGCTGTTCTCCCGGATCACCAGCGAAGCGGGATCGGCTCCGCTCTCGTCCGGGCCGGACTGGCGGCTTGCCAAGAGGCCGGAGCAGAGGCCGTCGTCGTGCTCGGTCACCCAGACTACTACCCCCGATTCGGATTCGAGCCCGCCGCGGCGTACGGGATCGGGAACGAGTACGGAGCACCGCCGGAAGCGTTTATGGCGCTAGAACTTGTGTCCGGCTCGCTTAGCAACGTGAGCGGAACGGCGGTTTATGATCCGGCTCTCGCCGGGTAACGCCGTGCTCGCCGGTACAGCTAACCCGCCGCTGCACGCCGACGCAGGGCGCGGGCGTTCTCGGCTCGTCCGAACGCTTGTGCTTCCGTAGCTTCGTTCAACCGCTGTGCTGTTTGCCCTGCGCGGGTGAGCGGCCCTCTGTTATATGGCCTTGCGCCTCGCTCAACTCAACGTTGTCTGACCTCGCCGACTGTACCGCCAGCGACCTGGCCCGGATGATCTGGGACCGGGAGTGCTCGTCGGCTGAGGCGGTGGAAGCCCACCTCCGAAGGATCGACCGGGTCAATCCCCGGATCAACGCCGTCATCACGACCGATCCCAACAGAGCGCGCGCGAACGCCGAGGCGGCCGACGCCGCACTCGCGCGGGGGGACGAGGTCGGTCCGCTCCACGGCATCCCCGTCACGATTAAGGACGGGTTCGCTACCGCCGGGCTCCGTACCACGTTCGGGCTTCCGTGGTACGGACGCCGCCTCGACCGCTACGTCCCGAACGAGGATGCGACGTCCGTGGCCGCGCTCCGCCAGGCGGGAGCCGTCGTGCTCGGCAAGACCAACCTCCCGCTCGGGAGCTACGACTGGCAGACGGTGAATCCCTTCTTCGGTCGGACCAACAACCCGCACGATCTCAGCCGGACACCCGGGGGGAGTTCGGGCGGGAGCGCCGCCGCAGTAGCCGCCGGGCTCTCCCCACTCGACCTCGCCTCTGACGTAGCGGGCTCGATCCGAGTCCCAGCCCACTTCTGCGGCGTCTACGCGATGCGCCCGACGGAGGGGCAGGTTTCGACCCGAGGGATGATGCCCCCGGGCCACCCGGGAAGCCTCCGTCACGCCCTCGTGGCCGGGCCGGTCGCCCGGAGCGTGCCGGACCTCCGGCTCGCTCTCGCGGTTTTGGCCGGGGAGACGCCGGGCGTGGCTGCCGAGACCACGCGGGGTGATCTCGCAGGGGTGCGCGTCGCGTTCTCCCTGTCGCTCGCGGGTGCTCCCGTCGCCAGTGGCGTGGCCGACGCCGTGCGGACGTTCGCCGGATCGCTCGAATCGGCCGGGTACCACGTCGCCGAGGCCGCCCCGCCGGTGGACTTCGCGGCGGGGGAGCGGACATGGGGTCTGGTCCACGGGTTCGAGTTCGCGGCCGGGCTCCCGCTCGGACTCGGAGGCGCACCGCTCAACAAGCTGTTCCGACTCGGCCCCGTCCGTCTCGCCTTCGGGCCGGGCCGGTACTCCCGCGCTCTCGCGCGCGGTTACTCCGCCAGCGCGGCGACCTACTTCCGTGCGCTTGCGGAGCGCGACCGGCTCGTCCTTGCGTTCGACGCCTTCCTCTCGGAGTGGGATGTGTGGGTGTTCCCCGTAGCCGGGGTGACAGCCTTCGCGCACCGGAGAACGGGGGCCAACCTCAACGTAGACGGGGCGGCGGTCCCATATTCGGCCCCGCTCAGCGTGTTCAACACCGGAACGGCGCTGGCGGGCACCCCATGCGTCGTCCTCCCCGTCGGACGCGACCGTGACGGACTCCCTATCGGAGTCCAAGTTCACGCTCGGCGCGGTGAGGACGCGCGCTTGCTGAACGTGGCCGAACACATGGCGAAGGTAATAGACTACAACTCCGTGCCAATACCATCGGCCATATAACCCGCCGCTGCAGGCCGACATGGGGCGCGGGCGTCTTCAGTTCGTCCGAGCGCTGGCGTCTCCGTAGCTTCGGCCGCACATCCTGCCGTCTGCCCCATGCGGCTGAGCGTCCATCTGTTATGCCGCCCCCTCCACGAGCCTCTGCGGCCTCACCGTTTGCAACTCGTGTCGCCGTCTGTCGCACGCGGTCCCGAGGTCTCCTCAGCTCCCGCTTCCACCTCGCGCCCCGCGCCGCCGTCAAGGGCGCTCTCGCGTCGGGCCGTGCTTCGTCAGTCGTCGTGCCCGCACGGGCGGTCCGAGGGGGTGCTTCGTGTCACCGTCGCGCGCCGGGTCGTGCCGGGGGCCGTGGTCCGGCGGCAGCGCGGGCGGGGGCGGCATAACCCGCGCTTGCAGGCCGACGCCGGGCTGCGCGGTCGTTCGGTCGGCGTGCTACCGCCCGTCGTAGTTTCCCCTTTCACGGTCGCGTCCCGGCGCGGCTGAAGCGCCACCTGTTCTGCGGCCTCCTCAATGAGTAGCCGTCCGCTCTCCCAAATCCTTCGACCTGCCCTCCTCTGGACGGCGATCGCCGTCAACTCGGTCGTCGCCCTCGCTATTCCCGTCGTCGTCGCCTGGGCCGCGTGGCAGGTCGTCGAGGTGGCCGTCGACTACTCCCACCAGCGGGGGGACATCTCCGACCTCTGGTTCCCGCTCGTCGCCGCCGCGTTCGTACTGACAGGGCTGTACCTCGTCGTGGGGTACTGGCGGGTCGGGCGTGGTAGAGCGACCGCCCGGTCCACCGTCGGGCTCTGGGCGCTCTCGCTGGGGTACAACGCCCTCATCCTATTGCTGGCTCTGGGCCTCGCTCGGCCCCTCAATGTGATATCGGGGTGGGCGCTCTTCATGACGGTTCTCAGCGGCTACGAGTTAACCCGAGCCGTCCGGGCCGGGCCGCAGAACCCACCGCTGCAGGCCGACGTGGGGCGTGAGCGTTCTCGGCACGTCCGACCGTAGCCGCCAGTCGTAGTTTCGCTCACGCATCCCGCTGTTTGCCCCACGCGGCTGAGCGGTCCACTGTTATGTGCCTACCCAGCAACTCAGTCAATCCCTCCGCCGCTCACCCGCAACCCAAACAGGGAAAGCTCATGCGCACGATTACCCTCCTTCTCGCCGCGGCGATGTTGACCACTCACGCGGCCCACGCGCAGAGTTTCCGAGACTGGCTCGTGCTCGACGGAAGCGATGACTTCGTTGAGGTCCCGGATGACAATCAACTTGACGACGCCTCCACCCTCACCGTCGAAGTGCGCTTCCGAGCGGAGAGCCTGACGACGCGCTTGGGTCTCATCTCCAAGTGGGACCGCAGTAGCAGCAACAGTGATAATGCATGGGGAGTCCGCACCTCGAATTCGGAAGCCGATGAAATATTCGTCTTCGTTGCATCAGGACTTGGCGACAGCGGGAACCACATCTTTTCGAGTAGTAATGCGGATCTCGTAACCTCGGAATGGTACCACCTCGCGTTCGTGTTCGACGGAAACGGAGACGGCAACGCCGACAGGCTGAAGGTGTACCTAAACGGGGAGCAGCTTGAGGGCAGCTATGCCGGTACGATTGCAGTCACATTGCAGAACTCCAGTCAGCCGCTCCGTATCGGGTCTAGGCTGACGCGGCCCGGCCATTCGGACTTCGCCGGGAACATCGATGAAGCCCGGATATGGCGGGTTGCTCGGTCGCAAGCGCAACTTCAAACGACAATGTCTGACACCCTCAGCACAGAGTACTACGCGGTCCCGGACAGCGGCCTCGTGGGGTACTGGCGCTTCGACATGCTGGAAGATTTAGGGATCAATGCCGACGGTTCCGACGATGTCCGGGACCTCTCGGTAGAGGATAATCACGGCGACCTCACGGGTGACGCGACGCTCAGCATGAACCCGACCAGCACCGATCCAGACGGAGCAACGAAGCCGAGCGTGCTGTCTCAGGTCTACCCGAACCCTTTCAACCCCGAGGCGGTTTTCACCTTGACATTGGCCGAACCGCAGAAGGTGCGGGTGTCGGTTCACGACATTCTGGGGCGTGAGGTAGACCTGATCCATGAGGGTCTGCTCGCGTCGGGTGAGCGTCGCTTCTCTCTACGCGGTGAAGCACTACCTAGCGGGGTCTACCTCGTGCGCGTAGCAGGTGAGCAGTTTACCGCTGTGCGCCGAGCAGTCTTGCTCAGGTAAGGAGTCACCTTTGTAACGGGAGAACGTACTGACCGCCTCGGCGTAGGAGACCGAGAACCCGAGCAACCCAAGATGCCAACTACCGCCCGAGACGTATACGCTGAGGCTGTTCGTGCGCTGCCGCTCACGGAGCAACTGCGTCTGGCCGCCCTCATTCTAGACGAGCTAGCCGATTCAGAGGTCTCCATCGTGGAGGCGAGTGACGGCTGGAGCGCAGAGGATGAGCGCGACGTGACCGCCTTTGCCTTACAGCACGCAGCGACCACCTACCCCGAGGACGAAGAGCTTGTTTGACGCCGGAGACCTCATCGTGGTGGATTTCCCCGGCGTCACCGGCGTGAAGCGCAGACCGGCCGTGGTGCTGTCCTCGGCCACCTATCACGCTGCACGACCGGATATCATCGTCGGCCTGATTACCAGCCGGAGCGTTGCCATCGGCCCGACAGACTACGCGCTCCGCGATTGGACGCAAGCCGGGCTTCGCGTCGCCTCCGTATTCAGGAGCTTCCTTGTCACGCTCCCTCCGGCAGCGCGCCCGAAGCGCATAGGCAGACTGTCGGATCACGACTGGCGGGAGGTTCGCGCCCGCGTCAAGACGGCTCTCGCGGCGCTAGACGACGCTGCTTTATCTCCGTCAACTGGCCCGTAGGGTGCCACGGCACATAACCCGCGCTTGCAGGCCGACACAACGCTGCACGGTCTTGCCTCGCCCAAGCGTCAGTGTCTCCTTGCCCCGTTCGACCGCTTGCACCGCGTTGTGCGGCTGAAGCGCAATCTGTTATGCCGCGCTTCGGCAGCGTCGCGGTCGTTCCGTAGATTCGTGGGATGAAAGTCCGCGACGTGCTCAAGATGGTCAAGAAGGACGGGTAGTACCTCGCCCGGACCCGAGGGAGCCACCGCCAGTTCAAGCACGACGAGAAGCCGGGGCTCGTTACCATCCCCGGCAAGCCAGGCGACGACCTCGCGCCAGGGACGTACAACAGCATCCTCAAACAAGCCGGTCTGAAATGATGAAGTACCTCGTCGTGATCGAGCCGACCGAGACCGGGTTCTCGGCCTACTCCCCCGACCTTCCCGGTTGCGTCGCCACCGGGAAGACCGAGGCGGAGGTGCAGGAGGAGATGCGAGAGGCTATGGAGTTTCACGTCGAGGGGCTGATGCTCGAAGGCTACCCGGTGCCGAAGCCGTCTACTCAGTCGGCGTACCTCGAAGTCGCGGGCGCGGCATAACCCGCCGCTGTAGGCCGACGATGGGCGTCAGCGTTCTCGCTTCGGGCGGGGCGGCAGCGTGTCCATAGCTTCGGGCCGCCGTCGTGCCGTCAGCCCCTCGCGGCTAAGCGGCCCCCTGTTATACCGCCTCACGGTATAGCCGAAGCCGCTCGCCAACCGCAAAGACTATGAAACACTATGCTGTAACTCTTCTCCTCACCCTTGCTCCTCTCCTCGCTGCCTGCGACTCCAACAACGATAGTGGTGAAGCTTCTCTCTCCATTAACGGAAACTGGTACCTCGGGGAGATAAACGAATCAGAGCGTGAGACCTACCGCTTCATCCAGGTTCCGAGCATGGTAACGTACCGCACAGGCTTTCAAGGGCCTTCAGAAGACCTGGAGGAGTGTTGGGACATCTTCTCTGCCACCCTCGTTCAGTCGGATGAGCGGGTCTGGAGTGCTGCCGATGGTGATGATCCCAGGGTAATGTATCGCGAAGGCGAGGCCCTTGTTGTCGAAGGCTCCATCTCAGCGGGAACGCATCAGAAAACAGAGCTGGACCAAGAGGAAGTCTCTTCACTGTTCCCAGAGTGCGATTTCTAGCGACGCGGCGTAGCTTGTCTGGATGAAAGTCCAGCGCGTCTACACCGATACGTCCGTCATCGGCGGCTGCTTCGACCCCGAGTTCGAGCCGTGGTCACGCGGGCTGCTCCAAGACTTCCGCCTCGGCCTATTCATCCCGGTCCTCTCCGTCGTCGTGGCGACCGAGATCGAGCCGGCACCGGAGCCTGTGCGAGCGCAGTACGCAGAGTTGGTACAACTTGGAGCCGAAGTGCTTGACGTCAGCGATGAGGTGCGGGACTTGGCTTCTGCCTATGCCGTGCGCCGCATCCTCCCACCGAAGTTCTCGAACGACGGCCTCCACATCGCGCTAGCAACCGTCGCAGGGATGGACATGCTCGTGAGTTGGAACTTCAAGCACATCGTGCGCTTCGATAAGATTCGGCTCTTCAACGCCATCAGCATCGAGCAGGGCTACAAGCCCGTCCAGATTTACTCGCCTCGGGAGGTGACCAGCTATGGAAAAGAACCCTAACGCTCAGCACTCTGACTTCCAGATTGACGCCGTAGCGATGGTACGCCGCATTCGGGACGCACAGCACGAGCGACTAGAGGGGAAGTCATGGGAGGAGCGGGCAGCGTTTTTCCGCGAGCGTGCGACTGCTTTGGCGTCCGCTCTCCGCGAGCAAGAAGGCCGTGATCGTGATGCCCGTAAACCGGCGGTATAACCCGCGCTTGCAGGCCGACCCAACGCGGCTCGTTCTTGCACTGCTCCACCGCTGCGTCTGCTTTGCTCGCCCGACCGCCCCGCTCTCTGTTGGCAGGATGGTCCCCGCTGTCGAGCGAGCCGGGAGCCGCACATCGGGATGGCGCCCCGCGAGGTACGGGAGCAGCTTGCGCGGTCCCCAACTCGGGTGCGCCGCGCGCGCCTCCACGATCAGCGCCTCGACCTCCGGCGGGGTCTGCTCGGCCTGTTGGTGGCGGGCGTGGCTGCGGTCGGCGAGCGCCTCGGCTCCGCCGTCGCGGTAGCGGGCGATCCACTTGTTGGCGGTCTTGCGCGAGACGCCGAAGCGCCGGGCAAGCTCGGCGACGGAGTAGAGGCCCTCGCGGTGGAGGGCGACGAGGCGGGTTCGTTCGAGCATGGGATCGGTGACGGTCCAGGGCATGGCAACCTCGGAAGGTGGGAAGCCATGCAAGGTGAGTGTCACCCATCAGCCCGGTCAAAGGTGTAACCTATCAGCCCGGTCTGTACCAAACGGCCACATAACCCGCCGCTGCAGGCCGACGTGGGGCGCGAGCGTTCTCGGCTCGCCTGAACAGCGCCGCCAGCCCGGCGGGCATAGCTTCGCTCACACATCCTGCCGTTTGCCCCACGCGGGTGAGCGGCCGTCTGTTATACCGCCTCGCGGTGTAGCTAAAGTCGCTCACCAACCGCACAACCATGAAGCGTTACACAGCAATCCTCGCTCTCGCCTTCGCTCCCCTCCTCTTCGTCGCCTGCGACTCGGATAACAACGACGAAGACTCCCCGTCTATCAACAGAAGTTGGCAGCGTGAGACCACACCCGGAGCGCAATATCTTTTCATCGGAGTTCCCAGCCTCAAAAGTTACTCTACTAGTTTTAGGAGCTTCGACGGATTAGAGTGCTACGAAGATATGTTCACGAGCACACTCGTCCAGCAAGACGATCGGGTTTGGAGCAACGGCGGCAGCTCTTTCTACCGTCAGGGGGAAAACCTCGTCTTGGATAACGGCCTCCCGGATATCTTTCAGAGAATCGAACTTGACGAGGAGGGTTTCCTTGCGCAGTTCCCGAACTGCTTTGACCTTCCATAGCTTAGCCGAATGAAGGTCCAGCGCGTCTACACCGACACCTCCGTCATCGGCGGATGCTTCGACGCCGAGTTCGCCATTTGGTCGAACGGACTGTTCCAAGACTTCCGCCTCGGTCGGTTCGCGCCCGTGGTCTCTGCCGTTGTCGCTACCGAGATCGAGGACGCGCCACAGAACGTCGGCGCAGCCTACGACGAACTCGTCGCGCTCGGCGCGGAGGTGCTCCTCGTCAACGATGAGGCACTCGACCTTGCCGACGCTTATCTCGCCCGCAGCATCCTCACGCCGAAGTTCTACGACGACGCAACCCACATCGCGCTGGCAACGCTCGCGGAGGTGGACCTGCTCGTGAGCTGGAACTTCCGCCACATCGTGCATTACGACAAAATCCGCTTGTTCAATACCGTGAACTTCGAACGCGGCTACAAGCCGATTCAGATTTATTCTCCCCGGGAGGTAACGCATCATGGAAAAGAAGCCGAAGAAAATTGACGCCGTGCGGATGGTTCGTTGTATTCGCGACGCGCATTACAAGGAGTTGGAGGGCGCGACACGTGAGGAGCGAATCGCGTTCTTCAACAGCCGAGTTCGCCAGTCGAAAGAGGCTGATTCGGGCAAAGGTCGTGCTCGCAAGTCGGCGGTATAATCCGCGCTTGCAGGCCGACCCAACGCGGTGGGTTTTGCGTTGCTCGGACGTCGGTGTCTACTTTGCTCGCCCGGCTGCCCCGCTCTCCGTTGGGCGGCTGAGCTTGTTTTGTTACACCGTCCCTCTCGAACCTCCGAGGCGCGTTTAGATACAAGCTGGAAACCTTGATATGACATGGCTCAAGTAACCGTCTCTGAGGACGCCCTCCGCCAGATGCTCAGGCAGGCCGTCGCCGAAGCGCTCGATAACCGCCGCGACCTCCTGCACGAGGTGCTTGCAGAGGTGCTGGAGGATATCGCGCTAGCTGAAGCCATCCGGGAGGGCCGGGAGACGGACCGAGTAGAGCGTGAGGCCGTCTTCGCTGCGCTGGATGAGTTGTCGTGAGAACAGCCTTCCGCAAGAGCTTTGTCCGCGACGTCAAGAAGTTGAAGGAGCGCCGGGTCGGTGAGCAAGTCCGCTCCGTCATCAAGACCGTTCCGCTCCGTCATTAAGACCGTAGAGTCAGCAGCGGCGCTGTCCGATGTGCCGAATCTGAAGAAGATGAGCGGAGCAGGCGGGTACTACCGCGTTCGGATTGGAGACTACAGGATCGGGCTTTTTGTGGAAGGCGAGGAGGTCGAGTTCGTCCGGGTGCTCCACCGGAAAGATATGTACCGCCACTTCCCGTAAGCGCTGTGCTCGCCGGGGCGGTGTAACCCGCGGCTGCAGGCGGACGCAGGGCTTTACGGTCTTGCCTCGTTCCACCCGTGCCACTTACGCCGCCTCGTCCAAACGGCTTCGCTGCCGTGCGCGGGTGAGCGGCCCTCTGTTCTGCTGCCTCCGACCTGTGCGGCTCGTCCTCGTCCTTCTCGGGCTCGCCGCCTGCTCGCCCGCACCGGCCGTAGCGGACAGGCCGACTGGCGGCGTGGCCGGGGCGGAACCGCAGGCCGGACCGCCAGCCGAGCCGGAGCCGCCGGCGGAACTGCTCGCGGAGGGCGACACCCTCATCAACCGGCGGCCCCCGCCGTACCCGTACCCGGCGCTGGCCGACTCGCTCCGGGAGGTCCTCCGCAACCAGACGTCGCTGTTCCCGGTCCCGGAGATCCGGGCGTACGCCGTGGGCCGCGACGGTCGGCCGGTCCCGCTCAACGAGCTGCTGGCGTCGGTGGAGGCCGAGCTGCCGGCGGGCTCCCGGGCCGTCTTCCAACTCGTGATCGCGTGGGACGGGACGCTGGTACAGGCCGTCGCCGCCCGGGTCCGTGGCGAGGTCCCCCGGGCCGTGGCCGCTCGCGCCCTCCGGTCGCTCCGGTTCGCCCCGCCACGGGACGAGGAGGTCGAGGCCGTGCTCCCGGCCGGGGTCCCTTCATTCGCGTGGGGGACCTTCACCGTCCTGTTCCGGGGGCCACGGTAGCCGGGCAGCAGAACCCGCCGCTGCAGGCCGACGTGGGGCACCAGCGTTCTTGGCTTGTCCGGGCTTCGGCGCCGCCGTAGCTTCGGTCAACCATCCTGCCCTGCGCCCCACGCGGCTGAGCGGCCCTCTGTTAGCGGCACCCTCGCACCGCTGGTGCAGCAACCGGAACAAGGGTGAAGCGTTGGAGCAGGAAACCAAGACCGAGCCATGCTGCGAACCATCGAGGCCATCGTCGAGAAGGACGGGAGCCTCCGCCTCCTTGAAGATGTCGAACTGCGTGCGGGTGTGCGAGCACTCGTCACGATCCTCAGCGAGGACGCCTCGCCGCACGAGCCGGCCCTCCTGAGCGAGGCCGCGCTTGCGGAGGACTGGAAGCGTCAGGAGGAGGACGAAGCGTGGGCGCACCTCCAGTCGTGAAGCGCGGAGCCGTCGTCCTCGTTCGCTTCCCGTTCTCGGACCTCTCGGCGTCGAAGCTCCGCCCGGCACTGGTGCTCGCCGATGTAGGCCGAGGCGACAGCGTCCTGGTCCAGGTCACGAGTAACCCGTATTCGGACTCCCACGCGGTCGAGTTGACCGAAGCCAGCTTCGTGCGCGGCAGCCTTGAGCGCACGAGCTATGCCCGTCCGGGTAAGCTGTTCACGGCGAACGAGACGCTCATCGCCCGCTCCGTAGGTGAGCTGGCTCCCGATGTGGCCGAGGCGGTGCTGTCGGCAGTGATCCGGCTTCTTCGGGGGGAGCGTTGACGGGTGCAGCTAACCCGCCGCTGCACGCCGACGCAGGGCTGCACGGTCTTGCCTCGTCCGACCTCCTGTGCCTCCGTAGCTTCATCCAGCCATTGTACTGCTTGCCCCATGCGGCTGAGCAGTCTCCTGTTATGGCGTCGGGGGTGTACGTGGTCCGGGCGGAGCTGGCACCGAGCGGGGGCGCAGTGCAGGTGTTCACGCAGAAGCTGACCCTGGCGCGAGCGCAGGATCCATCCGCGAAGCCGCGCCGGTGCTCTCCGGCGCGGCTTTAGTTGCCATTCCGTTAGAAACGAGGCGCGGCATAGTGCGTAGGAGAGGCCCCTCGCACCTCTCTCATCGCTATGTCCGTCCTCACTTCTGCCCCGACCCGCGACGCGTTCCTCGCGCTCCCCCTCGCCGAGCAGTACCGCACCGTCCGCGCCTTCACCGAGCACCTCACCGAGCCGCTCACGACCGAGGACTTCGTCGTCCAGTCGATGGAGGACGTCAGCCCGACGAAGTGGCACCTCGCCCACACGACGTGGTTCTGGGAGACCTTCGCTCTGGGCGAGTATGCTGACGGGTACGCGCTCCACGACCCGGCGTACCCGTTCCTGTTCAACTCGTACTACGTGCAGGCGGGCGAGCGGCACTGCCGGGCGCAGCGCGGCTACCTCTCGCGCCCCACGGTCGAGGAGGTCTTCGCCTACCGCGCCCACGTCGACGAGGCGATGCTCCGACTCCTCGACGGGGTGCCCGGCGATGACGGCTCGAAGCTCGCCGAGGTCGTCCGCGTCGGGCTGAACCACGAGCAGCAGCACCAGGAGCTCCTCGTGACGGACATCAAGCACGTCTTCTCGGTCAACCCGCTCCGCCCGGCCTACCGCGAGCGAGCGGTCGCGCCTGCGCCCGACCCCGGCCCGGTGCAGTGGGTGCCGTTCGAGGCCGGGCTGCACGAGATCGGGTATCTCCCCGAGCGCGACGGGCCGTTCGCCTTCGACAACGAGACGCCGCGCCACCGGGCGTTCGTCGAGGCCTTCGCGCTGGCGGACCGGCTGGTGACGTGCGGCGAGTTCCTCGCGTTCATGGAGGACGGCGGCTACGAGCGCGCCCCGCTCTGGCTCTCCGAGGGCTTCGCCACCGTGCAGGCCAACGCCTGGACCGAGCCGTTCTACTGGGAGCAGCGCGGCGGCGAGTGGCACCACTTCACGCTCGCCGGGCTGGTGCCGGTGGATCCGCACGCCCCGCTCACGCACGTCTCGTACTTCGAGGCCGACGCCTTCGCCCGCTGGGCCGGGGCCCGCCTCCCGACCGAGTTCGAGTGGGAGGTCGCCAGCGAGGGCGTCCCGGTGGAGGGCACCTTTGCCGAGGACGGCGTCCTCCACCCGGCCCCGCCGGAGCCCATCGCCGGTGGCGACGGCGCGCCCACCGCGCCCCGTCTCCGCCAGCTCTTCGGCGACGCGTGGGAATGGACGCGGAGCCAGTACTCGCCCTATCCCGGGTACGACCCGCTCCCCGGTGCGCTCGGCGAGTACAACGGCAAGTTCATGTGCAACCAGTTCGTGCTGCGCGGCGGGAGCTGCGCGACGAGCCGCACGCACGTCCGCCGGAGCTACCGCAACTTCTTCGCCCCGGCCTCGACGTGGCAGTTCACCGGCCTCCGCCTCGCGAAGGACCTCTAGCTCCTCTCCCGTCATGCCTCTTGCTCCGCCCACCGCGCCGGCCTCCGACCTAGACCGGCGCGAAGCGTTCCTCCGCGACGTGCTCGCCGGCCTCGCCGCCTCGCCGAAGTCGGTCCCGTGCAAGTACTTCTACGACGAGACCGGCTCGGCGCTCTTCGACCGGATCACCGAGACCGAGGCCTACTACCCGACCCGGACCGAGCTGGCCATCATGGAGGCGCACGTCGGCGAGATGGCCGAGGCCGTCGGGCCGGGGGCCGTGCTGATCGAGTACGGCAGCGGGTCGAGCCTCAAGACCCGCGTCCTCCTGGGCCGCCTGGACCTCGCGGCCTACGTCCCGATCGACATCTCGCGCGAGCACCTCTTCGCCACGGCGGAGCAGCTCCGCGACGCGTACCCCGGCCTCCCCATCTTCCCCGTCGCCGCCGACTACACCGCCGACTTCGCGCTCCCGGACCTCCCCGAGGGCACGCGCGTCGTCTACTTCCCCGGCTCGACGATCGGCAACTTCGACGAGGCGCAGGCGGCGGCGTTTCTCCGGCAGGCCGCCGCCCTCGTCGGCCCCGGCGGCGGCCTGCTCATCGGCGTGGACCTGAAGAAGGACCCCGCCGTGCTCGAGGCCGCCTACGACGACCCCGAGGGCGTGACCTCGGAGTTCAACCTCAACCTCCTCGACCGGATCAACCGCGAGCTCGGCGGCACGTTCGACCGGGACCGCTTCGCCCACCGCGCCGTGTGGAACCCCGCCGAGAGCCGGATCGAGACCTACCTCGTCAGCCTCCGCGAGCAGACCGCCGAGGTCGGCGGCGTCGCGTTCCACTTCGGCGAGGACGAGGCCGTGCACACCGAGAACTCGCACAAGTACACCACCGAGGGGTTCGCCCGCTTCGCGGCCCGAAACGGCTTCGCCGCCCGCCGGTGCTGGACCGACCCCGAGGGCCTCTTCAGCGTGCAGTATTTCGAGGCCTAGCCTGCTCTTTACTCCGTCACGAAGGCTCACTCCGTGACGAAGGACCCGTGACACGGACCGATGGCCAAGAAGAAAAAGCCGAAGATCGTGCTCGGCCTCGACATCGGCGGCACCGGCATCAAGGGCGCGCTCGTGGACACGCAGGCCGGGACGCTGGCCTCGCCCCGCCACCGGGTCCCGACCCCGCAGCCCGCCACCCCGAAGGCCGTCGCCCGGACCGTCGCCGAGATCGCGGCGCACTTTAACTGGAAGGGCCGCATGGGCTGCACGCTGCCGGCGCGCGTGCGCGGCGGCGTCGCCGAGACCGCCGTCAACATCGACGACGCGTGGGTCGGCACCAACGCCGTGAAGCTCTTCGGGAAAAAGACCGGACTGCGCGTTTGCCTCCTCAACGACGCCGACGCCGCCGGCCTCGCCGAGGCGCGCTTCGGGGCGGGCAAGGGCAAGGACGGCACCGTCGTGGTGCTCACCTTCGGCACCGGCGTCGGGAGCGTCCTGATCGTCGACCGCACGCTGGTGCCGAACACCGAGTTCGGGCAGCTCTGGCTCAAGGGCACGACGCTCGAGAAGTGGTCGGCCAACTCGGTGCGGGAGGCCGAGGCCCTGTCGTGGGAGGCGTGGGCGGAGCGCGTGCAGGACGCCCTCGCCCACCTCGAGTACGTCCTCGCGCCGGACCTGATCGTCGTCGGCGGCGGCGTGAGCAAGCCGCACCGCTGGCAGCAGTTCGGCCACCTCCTCACGACCCGCGCCCGGCTCGTCCCGGCCCACCTCGCCAACGAGGCCGGGATCATCGGTGCCGCGTGGCACGCGCGCAGAGGGTGAGCCCCGCGTGAGGGGTCTCAGCGCTGACCGGGCGGCTCCAGCACGCTCTCGAGCCGCCAGAGCACCCCGTTCGTCGGTCGCTGGACAGACTGGACGGCCCGAACGAGGAGCGTGTCCGGCGGGGATGTGTAAATGTCCTGGATGAAGACCCCGTTGGGGGAGTTGACGTACGTGAGCGAGTCGCCCGGGAGCAGCGTCGGGAGCGTGCCCATCGTGCCCAGGTCGGTGAAGGAGAAGCGGCCCTCTACGGTGTGAAAGTCGACGTACCGCTCCAGCTCGTCGGCGGTGTTGGGGAACAGCAACCCCGGGAGCTGCGGGTTGGCGTTGAAGGCCTGGTCGGTCCACGCGAAGACCGTGTACGGACCGCCCAGGTCGTCGTCGAACGCCTCGTCCTGCCCGGTCAGCCGCAGCGACTGCACGAAGCGCCGCCGTTCCTCGAAGACGAGCGTTTCGAGGAGCGAGAGCGACGGGTTGAGCAGCCGGTCCACGACGTGGATCACCCCGTTGCTCGCCGGGATGTCGGTCGTGACGAGGCCACCGAACACATTCAGCCCGACTCGAATCTGCCCGGTGACGGGCACGATCCGCATCGCGTCCTCGTCGAGCGTCGGCACCTCGGTGCGCATCTCGAGCTCCGACGAGGGGAACAGCCCGGGCGCGACGTGGAACCGGGCCACGCGCCCGATCACGCCCTCGCGCTGCAGGTACTCCAGGTGGGAGACGCCGCCGACGTCGGTGAACGCCCGGTTCAGCGGGGCGAAGACCGTGTACGGGCCGTCGCTCGTGAGGACCGACGCGAGGCCGGCCCGGGCGGCGGCGTCGAGCCACAGGTCGAGGCCGGCGAGCAGCGCCGCCTCGTTCAGGTTGAGGTCGCTCGTGAGCACATTCGCCACGAGGTGGATGACCCCGTTGGCGGTCGGGATGTCGGGGAGGATGAGGCGGACGCCGTCCACCTCGATCCGGTTCGCCTCGACGCTGAACTCGAGCTCGGAGCCGGCCTCGGACTCGACCGTCTGCCCGTTCGTGATGTCGGCGCTCGTCAGCCGCCCCTCGACGATGTGGTTCGGCGCGACGCGGTCGACCAGGTTTTGGTTGTCGAAGAGGCGGCGGGTCGCGTCCCGCCCGAGCGCGTCGAAGGCGTCGTCGAGCGGGAGGAAGACGGTGAACGGCCCCGCGCCTCCGAGCGCGTCGAGATCGCCGGACTCGGCGAAGGCGCGGCGGATCGTCTCCAGGTCGCTGGAGATCGCGAGCCGCTCGGCGATCGTGAGGTGGTCGCGGAAGGTGGTCTCGACGCCGTAGAGCACGCCGTTGTCGGCCTCGAACGACCGGTCCACCACGACGCCGCCGACGGTGACGCGCCCGCGCTGCACCCGCACCTCAAGCTCGGTCCCGCCGAGCGTGGTCAGGCGCTCGCCGTCGGTGAAGGCCTCGAGCGGGAGCACGCGCGGGACGATGTGCGCCCGCAGCACCCGGGCGAGGATGTCGCGCTGCTCCGGCTCCTGCAGCGTCGCCAGCGTCCCCATGCCGAGGGCCCGGAACGCCTGGTCCGTCGGGGCGAAGAGCGTGTACGGCCCGCCGGTTTCGAGCGTCGCGGCGAGGCCCGTCTCTTCGAGCCCGTCGATGAGGAGGGCGAACGTCTCGCGGTCCTCGAGCAGGCCGAGGAAGTCTGTCTGCCGCTCGTCCTCCGAATCGCAGGCAGGGAGCAGGAGCAGCGCGAGCGCGAGGCCAAGCGCGAATCGGAGGGGACAGGTAGGCATTCAGATAAACGGTTGGTCAGTCGGCCTTTCGTCGGCGGCGCGGAGCGCTGCCGTCCCGCTAACTTGATCGGTTTTATTTCACTCTCCCACGCTCGCGGCTCGCGCTCTTCCTCACGGGTCGCAGACGCCGAAGCTGACGGGCCGGAACCCGGCGCGCTGCGCGACCTCCGCCGAGGGCTGCCAGCGCATCGCCGACAGATACCCGGCCCCGACGAAGCCGAAGCCGTTGAAGACGTTCGAGAACGTCCCCGGCTCGATCAGCGCCTCGGGGTCGTAGACGCCGCCGGGCGGCGTCCAGTCGAGGTTGGCGATCCCGGCCTCGGCTACTGCCTCGAGGATGGAGAGCTGGTTCGCGTTCGTGCCCGTCTCGGCCCCGATGGGACCGGCGAGCGAGGCGAACGGCACGCGCACCACCCAGCCGAACTCGATCTGCCGTGCCACGCCCCCCTGGACGACGGTTTCGTCGGCGACGAACGTGAAGCGTTCGCAGGTGGCGGCCTGCAACTCGAGCCGCACGCGGGGCTGGTTGACGCGCGCCGCGCCCGGCCAGAAGACCTCCTGCACCGCCCCCTCGGGCCCGAACGTCGGCGAGCGCAGCAGCGGCTCGATGGCCGGCGGCACGTCCACGACGATCGACGTCGGCTCGCCGCGCGGGCCCTCGGCGACGAGCTCGTAGGTGTGCCCGTACTCGGGCGTGAAGTCGGCGGCGAAGACGTTCCCGCTCGTCCCGTCGGCCAGCGTCACGACGGAGTCGCGCCAGACCCGCTGCTGGCCGGTCTCGAGGTCGGTCGAGGTGAACGTGGCGTCGATCTCGCCGGGCGCGGTCGCCTCGAGCCGGTCGCGGATGGGGAAGACGCGGATGGCCTGCCGCCCGGCGGTCGGGTCGAGGGCCCCGTAGAGCGTGAACTGCGCGCCGCTGTCGAGCGTCGGCCCGACGGCCTCCTCGCACCCGGCGAGCGGGACGAGGGCGAGCAGCGCGAGTAAAGAGCGGAGTCGGGGCATCAGAGAGGGGAGCGTCCGTGTCGCCGTCGGGGGGTGAAGGCGCGGGCGAATGGGGGCGTAGAGGGAATGGGAGGAAAGGAGGGCGTGGAGGGAACGGAGGGCCGGGAGGAACCACACGTCGGCGCGAAGCGCAACGGCTTCGCCAACTTGGTCGGTTTTCTGTGACTCGTCACTCGTCACTCACTCGAACGCCACCTTCAGCCCGAACGACGGGATGAACGGGAGCTGGTCCACGCGGCGCAGCGTGAAGACGTCGTAGTAGAAGAGGTTCTGGCGGTCGTAGACGTTGATCACCCCGAGCTGCCCCGTGATGAGCGCGGGGCCGACGGCGAACTCCCGTTCGAGCGACACGTCGAGCCGGTGGTAGGTCGGGAGCTGGCCGTTGTAGGGGCGCTCGTAGATTACCCGGAGGTCGCCGGGCTCGGTCGTCACGTCCGCGCTGCCGTCCATCAGGATGAACCCGTCGAAGCCGAGGGCGCGGCTGTAGGGCAGGCCCGCGCCGAACTGCCACCGCACCGAGAGGTCGAAGTCGAACGCCGTGACGCCGAGGATGACGTTGGCCTGCTGGCGGCGGTCGTGAGGCGGGCGGTAGCTCAGGGTCTCGTTCCCGTACCACAGGTCGAGGTTGCGCCCGCTCGCCCGGTACTCGACCGAGCTGAGGCCGTAGTTGGCGGCGACGTAGAACGGCTCGGGCCGCAGCTCGACGCGGGCGTCGAGGCCGCGCACGGTGCCGTCGGCGGGCTGGAGCCGGGTCGTGAGCCGGGGGAAGGCCGTCCACTCCGGGACCGAGAGGTCGGTGATGTCCTTGTAGAAGCCCTCGACGGCGAGGTCGAGCCACGGCGTCGGGGTGAGGCGGTAGCCGGCGACCGCGTGGAACGCCGCGGCCGGCTCGCCGAGCGGCGTGACGGTCCACGCCGTGAAGACGCTCGTCGCGTCCCGGCGGTCGGTCAGCCCGACGATCTCCTGGTGGTAGAGCCCGACGGCCCCGCTGAGGTGGTGGACGCCGAGGTCCCACACGGCCCGGAAGCGCGGCTCGACGAACGTCGCGTTCTGGTTCGGCGAGGTCGAGACGTAGACGCCCGGCCGCAGCTTCAGCCCGAAGCCGACGTTGAACTCCGGCTCGGCGTGGAAGCCGGCCTCGGTGATGTACTCGGTCTGGTCCTGGACGTTCTGGAAGACCTCGCCGAGGCGGCTCGTGACGCGCGAGGTCCGGATGAACGCGCCCGCCCGGACCTCGACGCTGGGCAGGCGGTACGTGATGCCGGCCTGCCCGTTGACGCGGGCGACCGACGACGAGCGCGCGGGCTCCTCCGGCGGCCCCTGCTCCGTCTCGAACTGCGCCCCCGAGAGGATGATCTCGGCGAGGACCGGGAGGTTGCCGGGCAGGAAGAGGTAGCGCCCGCTCACCCCGGCGTTCGTGTAGCGGATTTCGTCGGGGGCTGCGCCGCCGACCGCCCCCGCGCCCGTGTCCGTCCCGATCGTCCCGCGGTCCCAGGTGTAGACGCCCGAGAGCGAGAGCTGCGAGCCGGGCGTGCTCCGGGCGTGGACCTTGGCGAAGACGTCGCCGAAGCTGAACGGGAGGTCCTGGTCCACGAGGTTGGCCGCGCCCTGCTCGATCACCGACAGCCGCGCCGAGCCCAGGACCGAGACCACGCCCGGCACGATCGGCCCCTCGACCTCGAGCGCCGAGACGAACGGGGCCACGGACGCCGCCCCGCCGAAGCGCTGCTTGTTCCCGTTGCGCGTCGCGATGTCGATCACGGACGAGAGCCGCCCGCCGAAGCGCGCGGAGTAGGCCCCGGCGTAGACGTCGGCCCGGTTGAGGATGGTGTTGGGGAAGGCCGAGTAGAAGCCGAGCACGTGGAACGGCTGGAAGAGCGGGATGCCGTCGAGGAGGACCTCGTTCTGCGACGGCTCGCCGCCGCGGATGAAGAGCTGCCCGCCGCGGTCGCCCGTCGAGACGACGCCGGGGAGCGTGGTGAGGTAGCTCGCGAGGTCGCCCGAGACGTCGGGCGTCGGGACGAGCTCGATGTCCGCCGGGCGGATCGACTGGAGCCCGGCGGTGACGTTCGCCGCCCCGCTCGTGCGCTCGCTCTCGACCGTGACCGCGTCGAGCTCCTGGTCCGCCGGCGACAGCGCGAGGTTGAGCTGCCGCACCTCGCCCGGCTCGAGCTCCACCTCCTCCTGCACCGGCGCGAAGCCGAGGAACGACGCCTGCACGAGGTACACCCCCGGGCCGAGGCCGGCGATCGTGTAGAACCCGTCGGTGTCGGTGGCCGCCCCGCGCACGAGCTCGCCGTCGCGGAACGCGGCCACGTTGACCCCCGGCATCGACTCGCCCGACGAGGCGTCGGTGACGAACCCGCGCACGCGGGCGTCCTGGGCCGAGGCCGCCGGGGCCGCAACGCCGGCGAGGAGCAGCAGAAGGCACGCGGCACGGACGACCGCCGGGGCAGCAGACATAAGGACGACCGGAGCTTGGGGGTTGAGTGCAAAGAGCGGCAGAGCCGCTGCGGAAGCTACACGGGGCACCGAAGCGGGGCGGTCCCATTCCTCGTGCCCACGCCGGCGTGCCGCATCAGGCTTCGCCGCCGGGGAGGGTGAACGAGAACTGCGGGGCCCCGCCGCCCTCGCCGATGGCCCCGAAGCTGGCCTCGTAGCGCGAGATGTTCTCCTCGAGCGCGGCGAGGAGCCGCCGGGCGTGCTGCGGCGTCACCACGATCCGGCTCTTGACGCGGGCCTTCGGGACGCCCGGCATCACCCGGATGAAGTCGAGGATGAACTCCTCCGGCGAGTGCGCGATCATGACGAGGTTCGAGTACGTGCCCTCGGCCACGTCCTCGGTGAGCTCGATGTTGAGGTGGGGCTGGTTCTGGGCAGGCTGCGGGGCGTCAGAGTCGCTCATGTCGGTGGGTCGAAGGTCGGTGGGTCGAAGGTCAGGAGTCGAAAGTCGGTGGGTCGAAAGTCGGTGGGTCGAAAGGCCGGAGCCGCCGGAGCGTGGGGCCCTCTGCCGCGAGACGCCCTCTGCCGCGAGACTCAGCGTCCGTTCGCGGCGAGGGCCGCGATCAGGTCCGAGCGCGTGATGATGGCGAGGTCGTCCGCCCCGGGCGCGTGGACGAGCACGGCCCCGGCCGGGGCGTCGAGCGCCGCCGACAGCTCCTCGACCGAGGCGTGCGCGGCGACGACCGGGAGCGGGGCCTCCATGACCTCGCTCGCCTGCCGGTCCCGCGCCGCCGGATCGCCGACGAGCAGGTTCAGGATGCGCTTCTCGGTGAGGCTGCCGACGACGGCTCCGCCGCTCGTCACCGGAAGCTGGGAGATGCCGTGCTCGGTCATCCGGGCGACGGCCTCGGCGAGCGTGTCCTCGGGGGCTACGGTCACCACGGCCTCGGACCGGCCGTTGCGGCGGAGGATGCTGCTCACCGTCACCGCGCCCCGCTCGTCGAGGAAGCCGTGGCGGCGCATCCACTCGTCGTTGTAGGTCTTCGAGAGGTAGCGGAAGCCGGAGTCCGGGAGCAGCACCACGGCGACGTCGCGTGGGCTCAGCTCGTCGCGGTGGGCCTCGAGCCACTGCATCGTCCCGGCCATCGCCATGCCGCATGATTGCCCGACGAACAGCCCCTCCTCGCGCGCGAGGCGGCGCGTCATCTGCATCGACTCCTTGTCGGTCACCCGGACAAAGTCGTCGACGACCGAGAAGTCCATGTTGCCCGCCAGGATGTCCTCGCCGACGCCCTCGGTGAAGTAGGGGTAGATCTCCGAGTCCTCGAAGACGCCCGTGTGGAAGTAGGTGTAGTAGACCGAGCCGTAGGGGTCGATGCCCACCGTCTGGAGGTCGGGGTTCTGCTCCTTGAGGTACTTCGTGGTGCCGGAGATGGTGCCGCCGGTGCCGGCCCCGGCGAAGTAGTGGGTGATGCGCCCGTCGGTCTGCGCCCACAGCTCGGGGCCGGTCGTGCGGTAGTGCGCCTCGGCGTTGGCCGGGTGGTCGTACTGGTTCGGGTAGAACGAGTTGGGAATCTCGGTCGAGAGCCGCCGCGCGACGGAGTAGTACGAGCGCGGATCGTCCGGGGCGACGGCCGTCGGGCAGACGATGACCTCGGCCCCGAGGGCGCGGAGGACGTCGGCCTTCTCGGGGCTCTGCTTGTCGGTCGTCGTGAAGATGCACGTGTAGCCCTTCGCGATGGCCGCGATGGCGAGGCCCGCGCCGGTGTTGCCGCTCGTGCCCTCGATGATGGTGCCGCCGGGCTTGAGGAGGCCCCTCGCCTCGGCGTCTTCGATCATCGCGAGGCCGATCCGGTCCTTGACCGAGCCGCCCGGGTTCGTGAACTCGACCTTCGCGAGGACGGGGCAGGGCATCCCCTCCGGGATGCGGTGGAGCCGCACGAGCGGCGTGTTTCCAATCGTGCCGAGGATGCTGTCGTGCCACATGGTGACGTCGGGGGATGAGGGGCAGGGGCCGAGCGAGCCTCTCGCGGGCTTGGCCGGTCGTGTCGGTGCCGGTCGTGTCGATCTCGACGGCGCAAAGGTACACGGCTCGCCGGCCGAAAGGCGACGCGCCGGGCAGATTCGCCGCGACTTGACGGCGGCGGGCCGGCCGGAGGTGGGGGCGCGCGGCGGGGGCCGCCCCTCGCGGTATTCTTGTCTATATTGCTTCGCAGATCGGCCCTCACCCGTCCGGGGACGCCCCTCCGGGGATGCCCGTCCGGCGAGGCCCCTCCGGGATGCTCCCGGCTCCCCTTCCGAGCGTTCCCGCCGGGCCCCGGCCCGGGTGCTCGCCGCTGCCCTGTTCGCCCGCACTCCACGACGCTATGGACCCGACTGCCCAGCAGCCACGCCCGTCCGACGTCCTCCCCCTCCTGGCCCCGGAGGTGCTCGCGGCCACCGTCACGGCCCAGGGCGAGCGCCTGGGCTCGAACACGGCGTGGGACGCCGTCTTCGGCCGCGGCGACCTCTGGGAGCGGCTCAGCGTGGACGACCGCCGGTTCGCCGACGAGTATCTCTCCGAAGCCTCGGCCGGGGCGCTCATCACCCACCAGATGTTCCTCATCGCGCCGCACCACGAGGAGCTGCCGACGCCGGTCCTGCTCAACTTCGTCCCGGTGCACCTGCCGCAGGTCAAGATCGGGGGCCGCCCGATCGTGATCACCGGCGAGGTGCTGCAAGAGCCGAAGCGCTGGGCCGCCGACCAGACCAAGCGGCGGCGCATGGAGATGCTCGGCCAGATGGCGATGGGCATCGCGCACGACTTCAACAACCTGCTCACCAGCATTCTCGGCCACGTCGAGCTGCTCAAGGGTGCCCTCGAAGAAATCCCGAACCTCCTCCCGGTTACGAAGGACCACGCCTACACGGTGGAGCGGGCCGCGCTCGACGGGGCGGCCCTCGTCCGCAAAATCCAGCGCTACATCCGCCACGAGAAGAAGCAGCGCTTCGAGCTCGCCGACCTGAGCGCGATCCTGGAGGAGGTCGCCTCGCTCACCAAGCCCTACTGGTATAACGAGCCGCGCGGCCAGGGCATCCGAATCCGCCTGCGCAAGGAGCTGCGGGACGTCCCGCCGGTCCGAGGGGCCGAGTCCGAGCTGCGCGACGTGTTCGTCAACCTGATCCTGAACGCCGTGCAGGCGATGCCCGAGGGCGGGACCCTGACGCTCCGCACCCGGCTCGACGGGTCGAGCGTCGTGGCCGAGGTCGAGGACACCGGCCTGGGGATGGAGCCGGCCACGCAGCAGCGCATCTTCGAGCCGCTCTTCACGACGAAGGGCGAGCACGGGACCGGCATGGGACTGGCCGTCTCGTACGGCATCGTGCAGGAGCACAGCGGCCACATCGACGTCGTGAGCGAGCCCAGCGAGGGCACGCGCTTCAGCCTCCACTTCCCGGTGGCCGCGGCGCAGGCCTCGGTCGAGACCGAGAGGAAGCCGCAGCCGGGCCTCCGCGCCGTCGAGTCCGCCCGCCTCCTCGTCGTCGACGACGAGCAGATGGTCCGCGACGTCACGGTCCGCCTGCTGCGTGGGCGGCGCTACGACGTGCAGCAGGCCAAGAGCGGTGCCGAGGCGCTCGCCTGCCTCGCCGAGCACCCCTTCGACCTCGTCGTGACGGACCTCGGGATGCCGGAGATGAGCGGCAGCGAGCTCGCCTACCGCATCCGCCAGCACCACCCCCACCTCCCGATCATCCTGCTCACCGGCCACACCGACGCCGAGGACCAGGCGGAGAACGTCGACGCCGTGGTCCGCAAGCCCTTCCAGATTCAGGCGCTCGACGAGACCATCCAGGGCCTCCTGAAGGAATGAGCAGGGTCCCGCCGGGCGGACGCTCGGCGGGACCCTTGACCCTCGGGTCGTTCGTCTCAGTTTCCAAACGTGTGGTCGCACCAGCCCGGATCATTCGGCCCGCCGTCGCCGTGCCCTGCGCAGTAACAGGTTTCATTGCCGCTCACCACGATGATTCGGCATGCGTTGCAGGGGTTCCCATCACAGCTTCCGCCCCCTCCAATGGGTCCGAACAACTCCAGGTTTTCCTCCTGAGGCATCCGGGCCTCGCTCACGGCGACCCGAGTGCCTGAAGCAAGGGCCTGCTCCGAGACGAGCCGCACGTAAGCGAAAGCGCAGTTCCCGTCCGGGCGTTTCCCATTCATTGTGAGGTACGGCCTGTCCTCGATCATTTCCAGCGCCGGGTCTTCAAAGGTGACCTCCTCGATGTCGTCGATGAGTTTGCGGGTCGTTCCCATCACCACCTCGCGCGCTTCGTCCATGCTGACTGCCAATGTCAGCCTGCCTTTGTTGTAGCGGGCGAGGGGTTCATCACTCACTGCTTCTGCCTGAGTTCTTACCTCAGCTTCGGCTACGCCGACCTGGCCCACGTCTGCGTCTGACTCATCGCACGCAGCTAAGCTCAGCGACAGGAGGACAGCCACGCAGAGGGCGGCACTGATCTTAGTTTTCATGGTCGTAGACACCATTATGGTGCCGATTAGGTTGATGACCTCTCTGCTTTATGTGGAGCAGAGGCTCCACATAATTTAGTGTGTGAGCGTCTCGCTACGACACCCATACAACCTTTATTTCACGACCCAAGGCTCCTCCGCTCTTCCGCTCCCGAAGCCCGCCACTTTGGCACGTCTCGGCGGCGGCACGGTTTTGGGCCTAGCTCGGCCCGACCCCCTCCCTCCGACTACGCACTCCCGATTGATGACCCGTCTCCCCCTCCGGCTCGCCGACGAAGACGCCGACCCCGAAGGCCCGCAGAACATCCCGCTCCTCACCCCCGACGAGGAGCAGGCGATGCACGAGGCCAGCCTGCCGGACGAGCTGCCCGTGCTCGCCCTCAAAAACACCGTCCTCTTCCCCGGCGTCGTCCTCCCGATCACGGTCGGGCGCGACACGTCGCTCAAGCTCGTCAAGGACGCCTACGGCAGCGACCGCACGATCGGCGTCGTTTCGCAGCGCGATCCCGAGATCGAGAACCCCGGCCCGACCGATCTCTACCGCGTCGGCACGGCTGCGACCATTCTCAAGCTGATCAAGATGCCCGACGGCTCGGTCTCGATCGTGATCCAGGGCAAGCGGCGCTTCGAAATCCTGGAGTTCACCCAGGACGACCCCTACCTCCGCGCCACCGTCCAGCCAATCCCGGAGGAGGTCACGGACGAGGACGTCGAGCTCACCGCCCGCGTCCGCTCGATCAAGGAGATGGCGATCCAGATCGTCAACATGTCGCCCAACCTCCCGAGCGAGGCGGCCTACGCGATCCAGAACATCGAGTCCCCCGGCTTCCTGATCCACTTCATCGCCTCGAACCTCCAGATCGACGTCGAGAACAAGCAGGAGCTGCTCGAGACCGTGCCGATCGTGGAGCGCGCCGAGCTCGTGCTGAAGTACCTCGAGCAGGAAATCCAGGTGCTCCAGCTCTCCGAGGAGATCCGCAGCAAGGTCAAGACCGACGTCGACCAGCAGCAGCGCGAGTACCTCCTGCGCCAGCAGCTCAAGACGATTCAGGACGAGCTCGGCGAGAGCGAGGGCGGCTCCGCCGAGGCCCAGGAGTTGCGCGAGCGCATGAACGAGCGCGGCGACGAGCTCCCCGAGGCCGTCGTCGAGACCCTCGAAAAGGAGCTCACCAAGCTCGCCCGCACGAATCCCGCCAGCCCCGAGTACGGCGTCGCCCGGAACTACGCCGAGACCATCCTCGACCTCCCGTGGCAGCACTACTCGGAGGACCACCTCGACATCCAGCGCGCCGAGGAGATTCTCGACGAGGACCACTTCGGGCTCGAAGACGTCAAGCGCCGCATCCTCGAATACCTCGCCGTGCTCAAGCTCAGGGGCGAGCGCGACGAGACGGGCGCGATGAAGGCCCCGATCCTGTGCTTCTACGGGCCGCCCGGGGTGGGCAAGACCTCGCTCGGCAAGAGCATCGCCCGCTCGATTGACCGCGAGTTCGTGCGGATGTCGCTCGGCGGGGTCCGCGACGAGGCCGAGATCCGGGGCCACCGCCGGACCTACATCGGCTCGCTCCCGGGGCGCATCCTCCAGGGCTTGAAGAAGGCCGGGACGAGCAACCCCGTCTTCATGCTCGACGAGGTCGATAAGCTCGGCTCCGACTTCCGGGGCGACCCGTCGTCGGCCCTCCTCGAGGTCCTCGACCCCGAGCAGAATGACACCTTCAACGACCACTACCTCGAGCTCGACTACGACCTCTCGAAGGTCCTCTTCATCGCCACCGCCAACTACCTCGACCAGATCCCGCCGCCGCTCCGCGACCGGATGGAGATCATCGAGATCAACGGCTACACCCCGTCCGAGAAGCTCGCGATTGCCAAGCAGTACCTCGTCCCCCGCCAGATCGAGCGCAACGGCCTCGCCGAGGAGCAGTTCGACATCACCGACGACGCGCTCGCCCTCGTCATCGACGGCTACACGCGCGAGTCCGGCGTCCGCCAGCTCGAACGGACGATCGGCAGTGTGGTGCGCGGCGTGGCGAAAAAGGTCGCCCTCGGCGAGACCGAGCACGAGACCATCGAGGAGGGCGACGTGGAGGAGTACCTCCGCGGGCGGCGGTTCTTCTCGGACGTGGCCGAGCGCACCGAGGTCCCCGGCGTGGCGACCGGCCTCGCCTTCACGCCCGTCGGCGGCGACATCCTGTTCATCGAGGCGAGCGTCAGCCGGGGCACGGGCCGCTTGGTTCTGACCGGGCAGCTCGGCGACGTGATGAAGGAGAGCGCGCAGGCCGCCTTCTCCTACATCAAGGCCCACACCGAGGAGCTCTCGGTCCCGCTCGACGCCTTCCGCTACTGGGACGTCCACGTCCACGTCCCCGCCGGCGCGATCCCCAAAGACGGCCCGAGCGCGGGCGTCGCGATGATCTCGGCGCTGACCAGCATCTACTCGCAGCGCTGCGTCAAGCACACCGTGGCGATGACGGGTGAGATCACGCTTCGCGGCTTGGTGCTGCCCGTCGGCGGGATCAAGGAGAAGGTGCTCGCCGCCAAGCGCGCCGGGATCGAGAAGGTGGTCTTGCCCGAGAAGAACAAAAAGGACATCGACGAGATCAAGGCCGCCGCCATCGAGGGCCTGGAGGTGGTCTACGTCTCGCGCATCGGCGAGCTCTTCGAGCACGTCCTGGAGGAGAAGCCGGTGGCCGATCCAGCAGAGCTATTCGCTCTCTCGGAACGCGAGCGGCAGCTCCTCACCGGCAACGGCCGCCCCGCCCCGCTGCCCACCGCCGAGGGCGAGACGGTGATGAGCTGATCCGTCACAGGCGTTGATCACCTTCTGCTGATTCTGCTGACCCGCTCTGCAAGTCATCCCCGACTTGATCGGGGACCCACAGGTTTTGCTGGACGGTGGGTCCCCGCCTGCGCGGGGATGACTACTGTCTGATAACCGAGGGCTGCTCCAAGCCGCATCTCACCCAAGACGAACAGCTACCAACACCAGTAGCTCAGCGATGAGGAGTGTGGAATAGATTACTGTACCGAGATGACTGTACCATGGCTTAGAAATCCAAGCATCAGGATTCAGGTTCTCCTTTATCGCTTCCAACTCATTAATCTGCAGATCGCTTTGCAAACCGTGAATCGTCCTTTTGATCTGCATCATGCGATCATGATTCATCCAAACATACAGTAACACTACGACCGTGAAAATGGCAAGCACCAAGACGACTTCCCACGATTGAAGTCCAGATATAAAGCCTGCTCCGATAATGGGAAAGGCGAATAGAAACGCCTGAAACTCTTTATCCCGGTACGACCGTAGTTCCTGATACAACTCAGCCAGCATCGCTAATTTCAGTCCCTCACCAATTTCCTGATTGCCCGAGACAAGTTCCATTGTACTCTCACAGTATTGGATTCGGTTAACCGACCGCTCTACCGCCGCTCGCCCCACTCGTCGAGGATTATTCGGTGCCTAACCTAGTGCGGAGCCACCCGGCTACGAACCCGGCGAGCGCGCCGACCGGTACCCCCGCCCCAACCCAGAATCCCGTCTCACCCGTGGCGGCTCCAACGGCCGCACCAACGGCGACGCCGAGGGCCGTCCCAATCCCGATAAAGCGGTTTGACGAAGGTGCATTTCGTTTACGCTGATCTATGTCGGCTTGGCTGAACGTGTAAAGAAGGTGTCGTAGGCCGATGGGCACCCATCGCTCGTTCTACTGCCGTTCGTCCCACTCGTCGAGGATGGTGGCGTCCTCCATGTTGGGGTCGAGCTCGCGCTTGAAGGCCTGCTCGGTCCCGGCGACGGTGGAGGCGGCGCGGTCGAGCGCGCCGTCGATCAGCTTGGCGGTGAGGCGGACGGCGGTGCCGCCGAGGAGCAGGGCTTTGCCCACCGCCCCGGCCTCGTCGAACCGGGTAGCCCACCGCTCGAACCGGTCGGGGAGGTCGCTCATGCCTCGTCGTCCTCGGACGTCGCGCGGCGCGCCGAGCGCTTCGCCGCGGTCGGCGGCGCGGCAGGGTTCGGCGCCGGGTCCGTCGCGGCGTCGGTCCCCCACGAGGGGCGGTCCCACCAGTCGAAGTCGGCGTTCGCGACGCGCTCGAGCGCGTCGGCGAGCTCGCGGCCCACGTCCTCGACGGCCTGCCCGAGCGTGGCGAACGTCGCCTCGACGACGAAGGCGGTTTTATCTTGGGTCTCGAGCTTCTCGAACTCGGCGCGGGCTTTGGAATACTGCCTGCGTGCGTCCTCTCGGGGGTCCGGCATCGCGTGGGGGCTTTAGGCGCGGGCGGATTCCCGCGCCGTCTGAATCGGTTTCCGTTTGACGGGACCCCTGCCCCCAAGTTTCAGTCATGCCCGACCCCTCTCCACCCCCCGGCCCTCAGGAGGACGCTCTGCGCGAAGGGCTCGTCCTCCGCTCGACGGGAAGCTGGTACGACGTGCACACCGACGGCGGCCCGGTGCAGGCCCGCGTGCGCGGCAAGTTCCGGCTAGAGGAGCACGACGTGACGAACCCCGTCGCCGTCGGCGACCGGGTGGCGATGCGGATGGACGCCGACGGGACGGGCCTCATCGTAGACCTCCTGCCGCGCCACAACAAGCTCAGCCGCCGGGCCGCCGGGCGGCGCGCCGAGCGCGAGCAGATTCTGGTGGCGAACGTGGACGCGGCGTGGTGCGTCCAGGCCGCGAAGCTGCCGTCGTTCAACCCCGGCTTCGTCGACCGCTTCCTCGTCATGGCCGAGGCCTACGGCGTCCCCGCCGGCCTCGTCGTCAACAAGGCCGACCTGATCGAGCGCGAGGACCACGCCGAGGACATCGCCTACTGGCAGGCGCTCTACGAGGGCATCGGCTACCCCGTGCTGCTCGTGAGCGCCGAGACGGGCGAGGGCCTCCCGGCCTTCCGCGCGCGCCTCGAAGGCCGGACCTCGGTCGTGGCCGGGCCGAGCGGCGTGGGCAAGTCGACGCTGCTGAACGCGGTGGAGCCGGCCCTCGGGCTGCGCACCGGGGCCGTCAGCAAGAAGACCCGCAAGGGCAAGCACACGACGACGTTCGCCGAGCTCCTCCCCGTCGCGGGCGGCTACGTCGCCGACACGCCGGGCATCCGCGAGTTCGGCATCTGGGACATGGCCCCGGAGGAGCTGTCGGGCTATTTCACCGAGATGCTGCCCTACCTCGACGACTGCAAGTTCTCGCCGTGCACGCACGACCACGAGCCGGACTGCGCGGTGAAGGAGGCCGTCGAGAACGACGAGATCGCGCCGGAGCGCTACCTGTCGTACCTCGGCATCCTGGCCTCGCTCCAGGGCGAGGACGTGGGCCGCTGACGCGCCGAAGCGACCGCGCCGAAGCGACCGGGCCACCGGCGGGCGGGCGCAGCCTACTCCAGCACGGAGCAGCCTACTCCAGCACGAACAGGTGGCGCTTGTGGAGACGCCGCCCGCGACGGGCCTCCGCCGCGACGCGGAACCCCGCTGCCGCGAACCGCGCGCGCCAGTCCTCGGCGGTGCCGAAGCGCAGGTGCTCCTCGCCCATCTGCCCGCCGGAGCGCAGCCGGTTGGCGAGGCGGTCGGCGAAGCGGAGCCAGCGGCGGTCCCGCGGCGTCTCGGCGATGGATTCGAGCACGGCGACGCGGCCCCGCGTGACGCGCCGGGCCTCGCGGAGCACTGCGTCCGGGTCGGCGGCGTGGTGGAGGACGAAGGCGAGGACCGTCGCGTCGAATGTGTCGGCATCGAACGGGAGGCGCTGCCCGTCGTAGAGCGTGAGCGGCAGGGCGGTCCGGTTGAAATCGACCACGTCGGCGAGGACGACCTCCGCGCCGCCGCGGGCAACGGCTTCGCCGACGAACCCGTCGCCGGCCCCGAGATCGAGCACGCGGGCCGGGGTGCCGAGGTGTGGGCGCAGCCAGCGCCACTTGCCCGCCGCGCGCCGCCGCATGAGCGCGGGCAGCGCGGCGAGCGCACCCGCCATCGCCAGCAGCACGGCCCACCCGCCCCACCCGAGAATCACGGCGGACCCGTAGGGCACCGGGCCGTGGGTGTAGAACAGGTACGTCCCCAGCGCCCCGAGCGAGAGCCACAGCCACGCCGCCGCGTGGAGCCGGGCCGGAGCTCCGGCCTCGTCACCGAGGGTCAGCGGGAGCAGGGCGAGGACGCCGACGAGGTACCACGGGTGGACCGTCGTCGCCGTCGCCCAGAGCAGGCCGAGCGCGGCGAGACACGCCCACGCGAGGGGCCGGAACCCGTCGGGCCGGGACCCGTCGGGCCGGGACCCGTCGGGCCGGAACCCATCGAGGAGGTAAAGCCCGGCCAGCCCGGCGAGGAAGCCGTGCTGCAACAGCGGGCCGAGCGACTTGCTCACGTCCCCGCCCGTCCACGCCCGCCCGGCCTCTTTGAGCACGTAGTACGGCCCCGCGTTGAACTCGAAGAGCCGCGTGTACAGCCCGAGCGACTCGGCGACGTGCGGCACGGTGAACGGCGCGGCGTAGGGCACCGCGAGCACGACCGACACCCCCGCCGCCACCCACGCCCATCGCCACCCGGCGCGCCGCAGCAGGAACGGGACGAGCACGAACGGATAGAGCTTGAACCATCCCGCCACCGTGAGCGCCGCCACCGACCACCCCGGCCGCCTTCGCCGGAACGCCCACACCGCGAGGAGCAGCATCCCGGCCATCCCCGCCTCGGTGTGCCCCTGCCCCGCCGTCTCGATCACCACGAGCGGGTGCCACGCGTAGAGCACGAGCGCCCGCGCCGAGACGAGTCGGCTGAGCGCCCACACGCCCGCCAGCTCGATCCCGACGAACACCGCTTTGATGACGGTCCACCCGACCGGCCAGCCGAACACCCCGCCGAGCGCGAAGACGAGCTGCGAGGCCGGCGGATAGACCGAGTAATAGTCCGCCGAGTTGAGCCGCTCGGAGAGCCCCGCCTGCCAGCCGGCGAGGGCAGGATCGGACGGGCGGAAGGCGTAGGGGTTGACGCCGCCGAGTTGGAGGAGGCCGTCCCACACGTAGCGGTAGCCGTCGTCCGAGAGGCTCGGCGGGAGCGGGAGCGCGATGAGCCGGAAGAGCACCGCGAAGCCGAGCACCTCGCGCGTCGTCACCTCGCCCCGGTGCCACGCGAGCGCGGCGAGGCCCGTGCCCAGGCACGACGCCGCGACGAACCCCGCCCGCGCTCCGCCTCCGTCTAGCGCCGCGCACCCCACCGCGCCGAGCATCGCCGCCGCGAGCAGCCCGCGCTCGGCCCCCCGGCCCGGCGTCGCCCGGAGGCCGTCGGTCACGAGGCGTGCGGCCACGCGAGGCAGAGCCGCCGCCCGCCGGCCTCGGTCCACACCCGGCCCGCGACGGCGGTCATGATGAACAGGCCGCGCCCGCTGGTCTGGAACGGGTCGTCGGGGAGCGCGGCCCCGTCGAGCCGGCCCGCCGGCAGGCCCTCGCCCTCGTCCTCGACGCACAGCCGCACCTCACCGTCCTCGACCGAGCACGCGACCGTCACCTCCTTCTCCGGGTCGTACTTGTTGCCGTGCCCGGCGGCGTTCGCCACCGCCTCGCCGACGACGAGCAGCATCGCCTCGCGCACCTCGTCGGAGAGCCCGAGCGCGGCGGCGGCATCGAGCACGAAGGCCGAGGCGTCGGTTGCGGCGTCGCGCGTGCTGGGGAACGTGCGGGTCTGCGGGTCCATCGGTTCAGGTCGAAGCCTTGCGGGTCGAAGCCTTGCGGGTCGAAGCCTTGCGGGTCGAAGCCTCTCGGTAGGCCGAGGCAACGGTGGTGGCGATAAGGTAGCGCACGGCGGCGTTGCCGAGCGCGGCGGGCGCGAGGGGCAGCACGCGCCGCAGCGCCGATGCGACGCCCGGGCGCAGCAGCCACCGCACGGGCGAGGCGACGAAGCCCAGGTTGGCGGCGGCCATCGCGCCGGGGTGCTTCTCGAACAGCAGCGGCAGGTTGTCCCGCCCGAACTGGCGCAGTTTCCGCAGCCGGTCGTCGAGCCCGCCGTGCGCGTAGTGGTGCACCACCGCGCGGTCGGAGTAGACCAGCCCGCCCGGCGCGTGCCGGTCCAGCCGGATGGCGAAGTCGATGTCCTCGCCGTAGCTGAACCGCTCGTCGAACCCGCCGACGGCCCGCACCGCCCCGGCTTTGACGGAGGTGTAGCCGATGATGAAATGCTTGAAGGGGACCGGTCCGCCGGCACGCCCCGCGGCGGCCCCGCGGCGGGACTCGAGATACCGGTGGTAGGGCTCCGCGCGGTCCAGCCCTTCGAGAACCGGGTGCGAGACGACGCCCGTCACCTGGGGATCGCGGTGCTCTAGCGCGTGCTGCCGGACGAAGTCGGGGGCGGGCCGCATGTCGCCGTCGAGGAACAGGAGCACGTCGCCCGTGGCCTCGGCGATGCCGGTGTTGCGCGCCGCCGCCCGGCCCCGGTTGGCCGCGTGCGTGAGGATGCGGACGCCGCCGTGCCCGGCGACGAGCGCGCGCAGCACCTCGCCCGTGCCGTCCGCCGAGCCGTCGTCCACGAGCAGAATCTCCGCCGGGTGGTCCTGGGCGAGCAGCGCGGGGAGCGTCGCCGGCAGCGTCTCGGCCTGGTCGTAGACCGGCACGACGACCGAGACGCTGGGCAGGCCGGCGTGGTCAGCGCTCGCCACGGCTACAGCGTGAGGAGGGACTTCGGCGTGCGCGTCAGCACCTCCGGCCCGCCCTCGCGCGCCACCACCAGGTCCTCGATGCGGATGCCGAACCGCCCCGCGAGGTAGACCCCCGGCTCGACGGTGACGACCGCGTTCGGCGGGAGCGTGTCGTCGGTGCGGTGCGACAGGCGCGGCCACTCGTGGACCTGCAGCCCGACGCCGTGGCCGAGGCCGTGGGAGAAATACTCGCCCAGCCCGGCCTCTTCGATGACCGTCCGCGCGACGGCGTCCACCGCCCGGCCGGAGGCTCCGGCCTGCACGGCCTCCACGGCTCGCTCCTGCGCCTCGAGCACCACCCCGTAGGCCTTCCGCGCCGCCTCGTCCGGCTCGCCCACCGCGACGGTCCGCGTCATGTCCGACGCGTAGCCGTCGAGCACGCACCCCATGTCGAGCACGACGAGGTCGCCGAGGCGGAACGTGCGGCCCGAGGGGCGTCCGTGCGGCAGCGCCCCGTTCGGCCCGGAGCCGACGATCGGCTCGAACGCCATGCGGCTCGCGCCGCGCTTGAGGTGCTGGTAGACGATCTCGGCGGCGAGGTCTTGCTCGCTCACCCCCGGCCCGATCAGCGGGAGGAGGACGTCGAAGACCTCCTCCGTCACGGCCTGCGCGGCGCGGATCGCGTCGATCTCGGCCTCGGTCTTCGACGCCACCGCCTCGCGCAGCAACCCCGACACCGGCTCGAAGCCGACGTCGGGAAAGCGCTCCTCCAGGTCGCCCCACTGCGCCACGGTCACGTGGTCGCCCTGGACGAGCACCGTCTCGGCCCGGCCGAGCAGCCCCTCGCGCTCGACGTGCTCGGTGAGGTTGTGGCCGGGGACGTGGACCTCCGCGCCCTCGACCTCGGCGGCGGCCTGCGCCGCGTAGCGCCCGTCGGTGAGGAAGTGCGCGGCGTCCGGGGTGACGACGAGGAGGGCGTTCGAGCCGGAGAACCCGACGGCCCACCGGATGTCCGGCAAGAAGGTGAGAAGCGCAGCGTCGGCTCCGTGCTCGGCGGCGAGGCGGCGAATCGTTTGGACCCGTCCCCGGTCTCTGGTCTCTGGTCTCTGGTCAGGCACGAGCGATGGGGGGAATGAACCAGCAAACTATGAACGAGAAAGTGGAGCGAGAAGCCAGAGGCCCGCTCCCCTAGGAGCGCACCGAATAGTTGGGCGCTTCCTCGGTGATCGTCACGTCGTGCGGGTGGCTCTCGCGGAGGCCGGAGCCGGTGACGCGGACGAACCGCGCCCGCTCGTGGAGCGCGGGGAGGTCCGGGCAGCCGCAGTACCCCATCGCCGCGCGGAGGCCGCCGATCATCTGGTAGACGATCTCGTTGAGGTTGCCCTTGAACGGCACGCGGCCCTCGATGCCTTCGGGGACGAGCTTCTTCAGGTCGTCCTCGGCGTCCTGGAAGTAGCGGTCCTTGCTGCCCGCCTTCATCGCGCCGAGCGACCCCATGCCGCGGTAGTTCTTGTACTTCCGGCCTTCGTAGAGCACCGTCTCGCCGGGGCTCTCGGCGACGCCCGCGAAGAGGCCGCCGATCATCACGGTGTCGGCCCCGGCGGCGAGGGCCTTCGGGATGTCGCCGGTCTGCTTGATCCCGCCGTCGGCGATGACCGGCACGCCGTACTTGTGCGCCGCCGCCGCGCACTGAAGGATGGCGGTAAGCTGCGGCACGCCGACGCCCGCGACCACCCGAGTGGTGCATATGCTCCCGGGCCCGATGCCCACCTTCACGGCGTCGGCCCCGGCGAGGATGAGGTCTTCGGTGCCCTCCGCCGTCGCCACGTTCCCGGCGACGATTTCCAGGCCGCCGTGCTCGGCCTTGACGCGCTCGACCATCTTGAGGACGCCCTCGGAGTGCCCGTGCGCCGTGTCGATCGTGACGAAGTCCACGCCGGCTTCGGCGAGCGCCGCGACGCGCTCGAGGGTATCCGCCGTGATCCCGACGGCGGCCCCGACGACGAGCCGCCCGTGCTCGTCCTTCGAGGCGTTCGGGTGCTTGCGCTTCTTCTGGATGTCCTTGAACGTGATCAGCCCCTTGAGAAAGCCCTCGTCGTTGACGACGGGCAGCTTCTCGATCTTGTGCTCCTGCAGCGTCGCCTCGGCCTCGTCGAGGGTGGTGCCGACGGGCGCGGTGACGAGCGGCGCGGTGGTCATGATGGTCTCGAGCCGCGCCCCGCCGTCGGGCTCGAACCGGAGGTCGCGGTTGGTGACGATCCCGGCGAGGTGCCGCTCGGCGTCGACGACGGGAATCCCGCCGATGCGGTAGCGCGCCATCAGCGCCCGCGCCTCGTCCACGGTGGCGTCCGGGCCGAGCGTGATCGGGTCGAGGATCATCCCGCTCTCGGAGCGCTTGACGCGGCGGACCTCGGCGGCCTGCTCCTCGACCGTCATGTTCTTGTGCAGCACGCCCGCCCCGCCCTCGCGCGCGATGGCGATCGCGAGGCCGGCCTCGGTGACGGTGTCCATCGCCGCCGAGAGGATCGGGACGTTGAGCGAGAGGTTCCGCGTGAGGCGGCTCCGCAGCGAGACCGCGCGCGGCATCACCGCCGAGCGGGCCGGGATGAGGAGCACGTCGTCGTAGGTCAGGCCCTCGAAAGCGATTTTCATGGGGATTGGATGGTGGGCACTAGTGCGTCGTTGGTTGTGCGGCTCGCCTCTTTCCGGTGCTCGACCCCTCTGCTACTACCCACTGCCCCCTGTCAAAACACCAAGGGCTTGAGCTTCACCAGGCGGCGGAGCCGGTTGATCTCGCGGGGCTTCAGCCGCCGCCACGCCCCGCGCTTGACCTTCCCGAGGTCGAGGCCCGCGTACTGCACGCGGTCGAGCCGGTGCACTTGGTAGCCAAGCGCCTCGAACATGCGGCGGATCTGCCGGTTGCGCCCTTCGTGCAGCGCGAGGCCGACCTCGCGGGGGTCGTCGGAGACGTACTCGGCGCGGTCGGCTCTGGCCTCGCCGTCGTCGAGCTCGATGCCGGTGCGGAGGCGGTCGAGGTCGTGCGGCTTGATGGGGGCGGAGGCGCGGACAAGATACAGCTTCTCCACGGCGTAGCTCGGGTGCATCAGCCGGTGCGTGAGGTCGCCGTCGTTGGTGAGCAGGAGCAGGCCGGTGGTGTCGCGGTCGAGCCGCCCGACGGGGACGACGCCGCGCTCGCGGGCGTCGTCGTCGAGCAGGTCCATCACCGTGCTCCGGTCGCGGTCGTCGTCGACGGTCGAGATCGTGTCCTTGGGCTTGTTGAGGAGCACGTAGTCGAAGGCCTGCTGCTGGACCATCCGGCCCTCGACCTCGACCCGGTCGCTGGGGTCGATCTTGGTCCCGAGCTCGGTGACCACGGCGTCGTTGACGCGGACCTTGCCGGCCGCGATCAGCTCGTCGGCCTTGCGGCGCGAGGTGATCCCGGCCTGGGCGATGTAGCGGTTGAGCCGGACGGGGGCCTTGGGGTCCGGCGCGGGCTGGGGCGAGGCGTCGGCGCGCTGCTTCCGCTCGGCGATCTTGCGCCGCCGCGTCGAGTCGGCCCCGCCCCTAGTCTTCGGCTTGTTCGGTCGCTGGTTCGCCATCGGTGGGGGCCTGCTGGTTAGGGTCGGATGCGTCGCCGGGGGGGTCCGAGCCGTCCTCCGCTCTTCCGCTCCCCCGCTCTTCCACTCACGATTCGAGGTCTTCCGCTCCAGAGTCTTCCGCTCCAGAGTTTTCTGCTCCAGAGTCGAGGTTGAGGAGCAGCTCGGTACGCTCGCGCACGAAGGCGGGATCGTTAAGAAGCTGCTCGATTTCGCGCGGGCGCGGCAGCTCGTCGAGCGCGTTCAGGCCGACCTGTTCGAGGAAGAAGCCGGTCGTCCCGTAGAGCAGCGGCCGCCCGACGGCGTCGGCCCGCCCGGCGATCTCGACGAGCTTCTTCTCGAGCAGCTTCTTCAGCGCATAGTCCGCGTCGACGCCGCGCACGAAGTCGATCTCGGGCTTGGTGACGGGCTGCTTGTAGGCGATCACGGCGAGGGTTTCCAGGAGCGAGCGCGTCAGCCGCCGCTCGGCCTCCTCGGCCACGAACGCCTGCACGAACGGCGCGACCTCGCGGACCGTCGCCATCCGGAGCCCGCCCGCCCACCGCTCGATCCGCACCGTCCGCCCCGTCTGCTGGTACGCAAGGTTGAGCGCCTCGACGGCCGCCTCGACGGCCGCCTCGTCCAGCCCGTCGTGCCCCGTGACGGCGGCGTAGACCTCGGCCACGGCGCGGGCCGTCACCGGCGCGTCGGCGGCGAAGACGAGCGCTTCGGTGACTCGTTCGAGGGACTCCATCGGGTAAGCTACGTTGTTCTTCCCTGTCATCCCGAGCGCAGCCGAGGGATCTTTCCGGGAAAGACTTCAGGAAACGGCAACGCTGTGCCCGAAGAGATCCTTCAACTCGCTTCGCTCGCTCGGGACGACATACTATTCGTTGTGCTGGGCGTTCTGTACGGCGGCTTCGAGGGAGTCGTGGACCACGGGCCGCTCGGCGGGCGCGAGCCAGAAGTCCTCGTCGGCGATCCCGTCGACGATCCGCAGCGCGTGCCGCTGCACGAGCTCGAGGATGGCGAGGAAGGCGGTGATGATGAACGGCTTCGAGCGGCGGGCGACGAGGGCGGTGAACGCCGTGCGCCCGCTGCGGACGCGCCCGAGCACGTACGCCTGCTGCTCCTCCATCGTGTACTCGTAGCGCTGCACCGGGTGGACGAATGCCTCCTCCGGGGCCTGCGCGAGCACGCGTTCGAGGACCGAGATCAGGTCGAAGACCGAGACGCGGTAGCTGGGCTCGGCACCGTCGAGGTGCAGGTGCACGTCGGCGGCAGTGCCTCGGACGAACTGCTCGCCGCGCGCCTCGAAGCGCTGCCCGAGGTGCCCGGCGGCCTCCTTGTAGCGCATGTATTCGAGCAGGCGCTGCACCAACTCGGCGCGCGGGTCGATGGGCTCGCCGTCGTCGTCGAGCTCGGGCCGGGGCAGGAGCATCTTGGCCTTGATCCCGATCAGGATCGCGGCCATGTAGATGAAGTCGCCGACGCCGTCGAGGTCGATCTCTTCGAGGACGCGGACGTAGCCCAGGTACTCGTCGGTGATGCGGGCGACGGGGATGTCGTGGATGTCCAGCTCATCGCGGCGGATGAAGAACAGGAGCAGGTCGAGCGGCCCCTCGAAGTTCTGAAGCTGGATTCTATACATCTCGAATGACGAGTTACGAATGACGAACGACGAGTGGAGTCAACCCGTTCGTAGCTCGTCGCTCGCTGTTCGTCGTTCGGCAAACCAGTCTACGGTCCGGCTCAGCCCGGTCTCGAGCTCGACCTGCGGCTCCCAGCCGAGGACTTCGCGCGCGTGCGACACGTCGAGGACGCTGCGCTGCTGCTCGCCAGGCTTGGCCTCGGCGTGCCGCTCCTCGGCGTGGCCGCCCGTGATCTCGTTGAGGACACGGAAAAGCGTGTTGACACTCGTCTCGCGCCCGGTGCCGACGTTGAACACGTCGGAGGCGTCGTGGTCGAGCCCGGCGAGGACGGCGCGGACCACGTCGCCGACGTAGACGTAGTCGCGCGTCTGCTCGCCGTGGCCGTAGATCACCGGCTGCTGCCCGTCGAGGAGCCGCTCGGCGAAAATCGCGACGACCCCGGCCTCGCCGTGCGGGTTCTGGCGCGGGCCATAGACGTTGCCGAAGCGCATCGCAGCGTACGAGATGCCGTAGCTCTGCTCGTAGAAATAGAGGTACTTCTCGGTGACGAGCTTGGTGATGCCGTAGGGCGAGAGCGGGCGCTGCGGGTGCTCCTCCGGCTGCGGCCCGCCGCCGTTCACCCCAGCGTCCGGCTCGCCGTAGATCGCCCCGCCGGTCGAGGCGAAGACGACCTTCTTCAGCCCGGCCTCGCGCCCGGCCTCCATCAGGTTCAGGAACCCGAGCACGTTCACGTCGGCGTCGAAGCGCGGGTCGGCAACCGAGCGGCGGACGTCCATCTGCGCGGCGAGGTGGACGAGCGCGTCGAATTTTTCCTTCCGCACGAGGCCGGCGGCCTCGTCTGAGCGGATGTCGAGCTCGTGGAAGGTGGCACTGTCCGGGACGTTCTCGCGGCGGCCGCCGGAGAGGTCGTCCATCACGTGCACGTCGTAGCCGCGCGCGACGAGCGCGTCGGCGACGTGGGAGCCGATGAATCCGGCACCGCCGGTGACGAGGAGGTTCATGGGTGGGTCCGGGCATCGAGGGTCAGGGGTACCGACTCGGCGTAGAGCGAGTCGTAGGCCAAATCGCGCTCACCGGGCCACTCTAACGAGCCGTACACGACTTGTACCTCACGGAAGAGAGCCAGATCGGCGAGCGGAGCGAAGACGGGAGTTTGGAGATACGGCTTGAAGTCGAGCCTACGAATCTCTCCATTCTCAAAGCCGAGCGTAAGGGTGTGATCGTCGTGAGGCTTGGCGTGCTGGATATGAGGAGCAGATCGCATGGCTGGCCGTCAGTCGACCCGTGTGATAGCTTCGCTGCGGGCAGCTTTCTCCCACCGCTCCATCAACGCCTCATCGTTAAGCTCGATCCACGCACGGACCTTACGAAGCGCACGGTTGGCAAGAGAACCTTCGATCATCACACCGCTTGGAATCTCTATCACCGCCTCTTCGCCGCTGTAGAAAACGTGGATATGAGGACGGTGATGCTGCTTCGTATCGCCGAAGTACATATAGACGGCAATGCCGAACCGCTGGAGAAGATAGGTCGAGATGTTCGGCACGTCTCAAGCTTCGGGCAGAATAGCGACGGTTGACAAATGCTCCGAGGAGAAGAGTTAGCGGCGACGTGGGAACCGACGAATCCGGCACCGCCGGCAACGAGGACTTTCATAGGGTGGGTTGGAGCGTTGAGAGATGAACCAGTACAGGAAGGTAGGCGCAGCGGCCAAACGAGGTCAAACGGGCAAGCGTCATTCGTAGATGTCCTCGCGGTGGCCGACGTCAAGCACAGTGACTACGCGAATGGTGTCCTCAATCTCGTAAATCACGCGGTAACGACCGATACGGATGCGCCAACCATCACGCCCAACGAGTTTCTTGCACCCCGGTGGACGGGGGTCAGCGCCGAGGTCGCGGATAGCATCACGGATTCGTTCGTACTCGCCCAGGTAGCTTCGAGAGCGCTTTGGCTGCCCGACGAAGAATCTCGACGCGGTATGTCACCCGGTCTTCCGGTTTCGCTCGATCTCGCGCACGGCGTCCTCGAACGGCACCGACTCATCGCCACTTGATTTCGCCTCATCGTAAGCGCGAATCGCATCGACCTCTTCGAGGGCGTCGAGGAGTTGGCGGTAGCGGTCCAATCCAATCAACACGGCGATGCGCTGACCGGCGTCGTCTGTTACGAACCGCGTGTCGGTAGGAGTCATGGCACGGACGATATGGCCTGGGCTATTGGCAGCCGAAGAGCAGTGTAGAGAGATACGCGACCCGTGCCAGAGGGTTCACAATGACCCTTTCAGTCGGAGCGAGAGCCGTGAGATGCTCCGTCGGGAAAGTAGTGAGTTGACTGCCAGAAGTATCGCGAAGATGAGTCTTCTTGAAGCATGTTCAAACGCTCCGCCTCACGTCTTGCTTTTGCCAAAGTCGTCATCACTTCCTTGATGGTGACATCATGGTTTCCGACGACGATCGCGGGACCACTTTCTTCCAACTCGCTTTCCGTTCGTTTGACATCGGGAGGATGATGGGAAGATGATCGATGCGAACGACTACGTAGAC
>CBDCBW010000004.1:0-84020 GCA_965214485.1 Rhodothermales bacterium
GTGCTCGTCAACGTTCTCGGCAACCACGTCCCGCGCGCCGCCGCGCGCCTCTTCCCTGACCTCCTGTGGCGGCGGGCCGACGGGACGCGCACGCTCTACCTCACCTTCGACGACGGGCCGGACGAGACGACGCCCGCCCTGCTCGCTTTGCTCGGCCGGTACGAGGTCCCGGCGTCGTTCTTCCTCGTCGGGGAGCAGATGCGGCGGTGGCCGGAGCTGGTGCGGGCGGTCCGCGCCGCCGGGCACACGGTGGGGCAGCACACGGACACGCACGCGAACGCGTGGCAGACGCCCGCCGCTGCCGTCGAGGCCGAGATGGCGCGCGCCACGGCGACGCTCGAAGACCTGAGCGGCGAGGCGGTGCGCTGGATGCGCCCGCCCTACGGCTACTTCACGACGGCGATGCGGCGGTGGTGCCGCCGGCAGGAGCAGCGGATCGCGATGTGGGACGTGATGCCCGGCGACTTCCTGGCCTCGGCCACCCCGCAGGCGGTGCGCGAGCGGACGGTCGGGCTGGCCCGTCCCGGCTCGGTCATCGTGCTCCACGAGGGGGGGCACGCCCGGCGCGTGACGCCGCCGGCCCTCGCGCAGGCCCTGCCCCGGCTGCGGGCGGCGGGGTACCGGTTCGCGGCGCTCTGATGCGGAATACGTGCTGATGCGGAATGCGTGAAACGTGACGCGTCCTGCCCGAGGCAAGCCTCACCGGCGGGGCCGGGTCCGCGCAGCCCGTATCATCACGCGCTCCCGCGTCTCTCCCGTGCCGCCCCCGACCTCCGCCCCATGTGGCTGCTGCTGCTCGTCCCCGTCACGCTCTACGCCGTGTTCGTGCTGGGCGTCGCCGTCGTCACGGCCCGCGCTTCGCACCGGCACCGGGAGCCGGCGGTCCCCCTGCCCCGCATCGCCGTGCTCGTGGCGGCGCGCAACGAGGAGGAGCGGCTGGGGCGCTGCCTCGACGCGCTCCTCGCGCAGGACTACCCCGCCGACCGGCTCGACCTTTTCATCGCCGACGACCACTCGACGGACCGGACGGCGCAGGTGATCGAGCGCTACCGGGCGCGCACCGCGGCGAAGGTCATGGCAGGGGACGATGCGGCGGGGCCTGCGCCCGAGGAGCCTGCGGTGCACGGCGTCCCCGTGCCCGAGCCGAGCGGCCACCTCCGGGGCAAGGCCCTCGCCATCCACGCCGCCGTCGAAGCCTGCGACCACGACCTGCTGCTCGTCACCGACGCCGACTGCGCGCCGCCGCCGGGCTGGGCGCGCAGCCTCGTCGCCTACTTCGACGACCCGGCGACGGGGATCGTCTGCGGCCACACCCACGTCGAGACGCGGGGCGACTGGCTGACCGAGCTGCAGGCGCTCGACTGGAGCTACCTCCTCGCCATCTGCTCGGCGTTCGTCGAGACCGGGCACCCGATCACGGCGATGGGCAACAACATGGCCTTCCGCCGCGACGCCTACGAGGCCGTCGGCGGCTACCCCGCGCTCCCGTTCTCGGTCACCGAGGACTACATGCTCTTCCGCGCCGTCTACGAGCAGACCGACTACCGCCTCCGCTACCCGGCGGACCCCGCGCTCCGCAACGTCACCCTCCCGCTCGGCCGGATCGCGGACGTCTACCAGCAGCGGCGGCGCTGGGCGCGCGGCGGGACGCAGTCGCAGGGCTGGGTCCACGGGGTCTACGCCGTCACACACCTCGCGCACCTCCTCCCGCTCCTCGCCCTCTTCGTCGTCCCGGGGCCGACGCTCGCCGCGCTCGCGCTCAAGGTCGGCGCGGACTTCGCCGCGCTGTGGGCGACGCTCGGCGCGCGGCGCGGCCTCCTCCGGACGTTCCCGCTCTGGGAGGCGTACCTGTTCGTCTACCTCGCCACGCTGCCGGCCGTGCTGCTGCTCTTCCCCCGCATCAACTGGAAGGACCGGAAGCTTTGAGGGGGATAGAGGGCGTGGGGGAATGGAGGGAGACAGGGCCGGTTCTCGCCCTCCCTGCCCTCCACGCCCCAAACAGCCCCTTCCGGCTCACCACACGTAGAGCAGGATCGCGATGTAGTGGCAGACGCTGCCGGCGATCACGAAGAGGTGCCAGATGGCGTGGTTGAACGGGAGGCTCTCCCACAGGAAGAAGATCACGCCGCCGGTGTAGCAGACGCCGCCCGCCATCAGCCACCCGAGCCCCGCCGCCGAGACGCCGTTGATGATCGGCTCGATGGCGACGACGACGAGCCAGCCCATCGCGAGGTAGAACGCCGTCGAGTAGCGCGTGAACCGGTCGATGTCGAGGATTTTGGCGAGGCAGCCGAACGCGGCGAGCACCCAGACGAGGGCGAGGAGTGCCCAGCCCCACACGCCGCTCAGGCTGATCACCATGAACGGCGTGTAGGTCCCCGCGATCAGCAGGTAGATCGCCGCGTGGTCGAGGATGCGGAAGATGCGGCGCATCCTCGGCTCGCGGAAGGCGTGATAGAGCGTCGAGGCGAGGTAGACCAGCAGCAGCGTCGTGCCGTAGACGGCGAAGCTCGCGATGTGGAGCGCGCCCCCGCGCAGCGCGCCGAGCACGATCAGCACCGGCACGCCGGCCACGGCCATCAGCAGGCCCGTCCCGTGCGTCACCACGTTGGCGATGTCCTCGCGCAGCCGCTGCTCGGCGACGATCTCCGCCCGCGTCCGCTTCGCCCCTCGTTTGGCGCGGGTGCGGATCCGGCGGTTTCGGGCGGTGATGCGGCTCACGGAGACGCGGGCTGGGGAGAAGACGAGCAAGGACATGGCCTGCCGGATTCGGGGGGACCCCTAAAACTCGCAGGTTTCATGCCAGCATACGCCATAGGAAATTCACCCACACGGGGCGACCAGAACGAGGTTCCGCTCGTAGTGTGTGCCTCATCGATTTAACCTTCCCGTCTCATGCTTCGCCTCGCCCTGCTCCTCCTCCCGGTCACCCTCACGGCCTGTCTCGCGCCGCGCCCGCCCGCTGCCTCCGAGCCGGTGACGTACACCGTCGCCGATCTCGACGCCCGCGGCGAAGGCGGCCATTTCACGTTCTACAGCCTTCGCGAGAACAGCCTCGTCGCGGTGGAGGATTCGGCCTCGGCAGCGTGGGACCTCGCCTTCCGCTCGACGACGATCCTGGTCAACGGCGGCGCGTCCGGGCCGGGCGAGGGGGCCGTCGCCGTGCTCCAGGATACGACCTTCGCCGCCGTCCCCGCAGCCCCCGCCGACGAAGCCTTCCTCCAGGACCGGGGGACGGACAAGACGGAGACCGCGATCCCCGGCGGGGCGGGCAACGGGTGGTACGCCTACGACTTCGTCTCCGGCATCGTCGCGCCCCGCGCCGCTGTGCTCGTCGTCCGCACCGCCGACGGGCGCTACGCGAAGGTCGAGATCGAGAGCTACTACGGGGGCGCGCCGCCGATGGAAGAGATCGACCCCACCGAAGGCTTCCGGTACTACACCTTCCGCGTCCTCTTCCAACCCGACGGCTCGCGGCGGCTGGAGTAGCGGTTGGCTTTTGGAGTCTGTCTACGAAAATGATCGAGGGCTGCGAGCGGCTGCAAAAGCTGCGCTCCGCGTTGCGCTCCCTTCGGCTGCGCTCAGAGCAGGCTCTGTCCGATGCTTCGGCATTTGGCTTCTCACGCGTCTCGATAACGAACTGGTGTTAGCTTTAGGCTGTTGGTTTTATACCAGCCATCGAGGGGCCAAGAGCTAACAGCCAGGTGCCAAAAGCTCCTCAAATCCGGCGGCTGACGCGGGGCAGCACCTCGGCCTTCCAAGCGGCAAACCGTCCGTCGCGGATCGCCGCCCGCGCTTCGCGCATCAGCCAGGTGTAGAGCGCCAGGTTCTGCATGCTCGCGATCTGCAAACCCAGCACCTCGCCTGAAATAATCAGGTGCCGGAGGTAGGCCTTCGTGAACGCCTGGCTCGCGTAGGCGTCGAGCCCAGCGTCGACCGGCTCGAAGTGGGTCTTCCACTGCGCGTTCTTGATGTTGACGATGCCCTCGGTCGTGAAGAGCGTGCCGTTGCGCCCGTTGCGCGTCGGCATCACGCAGTCGAACATGTCGACGCCGCGCGCGATGTTTTCGAGCAGGTTTGCCGGCGTTCCGACGCCCATCAGGTAGCGCGGCTTGGCACGCGGCAATAGTTCGGTCACGACCTCGACCATCTCGTACATCACCGGCGCCGCCTCGCCGACCGACAGCCCGCCCACCGCGTACCCCTCGAAGTCTAGCTCGACGAGGCGGCGCGCCGACTCGCGCCGGACCTCGGGGTAGGTCACGCCCTGCACGATCGCGAAGAGGGCCTGGTGGTGGCCGTACCGCGGCCCGGTCCCGCGCAGCCGGGCTTGGCAGCGCTTCGCCCAGCGGATGGTCAGCTCGTTCGAGCGGCGGGCATAGGCTTCGTCCACGTCGGCGGCGGGGCACTCGTCGAGCACCATCATCACGTCTGAGCCGATGCTCCGCTGCGTGTCCACGACCGACTCCGGGGTGAACAAGTGATACGACCCGTCGAGGTGGCTCTGGAAGCGGACGCCCTCTTCGGTGATCTTGCGGCGGTGGGCGAGGGAGAAGACCTGGAACCCGCCGGAGTCGGTGAGCAGCGGCCGGTCCCACCCGATGAAGCGGTGCAGGCCGCCGGCGGCTTCGAGGACGGCGGTACCCGGCCGGAGGAAGAGGTGGTACGTGTTGCCGAGGATGATCTGGGCCCGCACGTCCTCGGCGAGCTCGCGCGGCCCGACGGCCTTGACGCTGCCGAGCGTCCCGACGGGCATGAAGACGGGCGTCTCGACCGACCCGTGGTCCGTGTCCAGCCGCCCGAGGCGGGCGTCCGTGTCGGCGTCCTCGTGGAGGAGGGTGAAGGCCACGGCGCTAGGCGGCGCGGACGAGCGATCCCCCAGCCTCCACCTCCAGCCCCTCGGCGAGCCGGGCTTCGAGCCGGTCGAGGTCGGCGGGGGCGAGGCCGAGGACGACGGGGCCGTCGTCGGTGCGGAGCAGCAGCAGGTCGTCGGGCAGGCGGTTGACGAAGGCCCGTGTCGCCGCGTAGCGCCGCCAGTGCCGGTGGTACGCTTCGGCGGTGATCCGCTCGGCCCGGTCGATGGCACCGTAGCCCAGGTGGAGCGTGTCGCTTCCCTGCCTGGCCTCGAGGGCTTCGGAATCCGCAGTGACGGTGATCGCGGGCTTCCAGCCCCACAGGCACCCCCATGCGAGCAGGCCCCCGCCGAGGCCGTGCGCCGCGAGCACCCCCAGCGCGAGGGCGTCGCCCGGCGCGGCCTCGCCGAGCAGGATCCAACTCCACTGGCTGGCGAGCGTCGCCACGGTGAGCACGAGCGCGGCGGCGACGATGAAGAGGCTCTCGGCGTGGCGTGCGTCCCGCGCCCGGCACCGGACCCACCGCCCGAGCGCGGACGAGGGCGGATGAAACGCGCGAGGAATGGTCACGGCAAACGGCACAGGCGCAGCGAGGTCGGGCAGGCTAGCCGAAAATACGGTGCGCTCCCCCACGCAGGGGACGCGTTAGAAAAGCGTTACCTCTCGCCCTGCTTGCCCAGCGCATCGGGGACGAGCCCGGCGTAGAGCGCCTCGACCTGCGACTGGAGCGCGGCGAGGGCACCGTCGTTCTCGAGGACGAGGTCGGCGCGGGCGCGGAGCTCGGCGGCTGGGAGCTGGTGCTGCATCCGGGCGAGGACGGCCTCGCGCGTCACCCCATCGCGCGCCATCACCCTGCGGAGGCGCGTCTCGACGGGCGCGTCCACGACCGCCACCGCGTCGAGCAGCCGGTCGGCCCCGGTCTCGAAGAGGAGCGCCGCTTCGTAGACGAGGAGCCGCACCCGGTCGGCGCGCGCTTCGCCGACCAGCCGCAGCATCTCGGCGCGGACGCGGGGGTGGACGAGCGCGTTGAGCCGGGCCAGTTCCTCGGCGTTGCCGAAGACGCAGGCCGCGAGGTGCGCCCGGTCGAGCGCGCCCGCGTCGTCGTAGCTCTCGGCCCCGAACGCCTCGCTGACGCCGGCGCGGAGGTCGGCGTCCTCGTGCATCAGCCGCTTCGCCACCGCGTCGGCGTAGACCACGCGCGCGCCGAGGCCGCCCAGCATCCGGCACACCGCCGACTTGCCGCTGCCGATGCCGCCGGTGACGCCGAGGGTTTTCAAGAGATCAGGATCGGAAGCGGGGAAGATCGGAAGCGGGGAAGATCGGAAGCGGGGAAGATAGGTTTGGCGGTGAACCCTGGGACCTTCCGCTCGTCCTTTCGTCCGCTCTTACCCGCCGAACCCCTCGGCCATCAACTGCTCGGTCCGGGCGAGGACGTCCTCCGTCGCGGTGAGGTGACTGAAGGCCAGTTCCAGCGAGGCCGCCTCGGTCTCCAGCTTCAGCGCCTCCGGCGAGCCCTCGCCGATGACGCGCCCGCCGCGCAGCACGATCACGTGGTCGGCGATGCGCTCGACCGCGTCGAGGAGGTGGGACGAGTAGAGCACCGTGTGACCCGCGTCGGCCCAGCGGCGGAGGAGGGCGCGGGCGAGGAGAACGGCCTCGGCGTCGAGGCCCGAGAGCGGCTCGTCGAGGAGGAGCACCGGCGGGGCGTGGAGGAGGGCGGCGGAGAGCAGCACCTTCTGCTTCATGCCCTTCGAGAAACCGACCATCTTGCGCTGTGCCTCGTCGCCGAGCCGCCAGTAGCGCAGGAGCGCGCCGAGGCGGGTGCGGGCGAGGGCCTCGTCCAGCCCGTACATCCGCCCGACGAAGAGGAGGTACTCCTCCGGCGTAAAGCTCTCGTAGAGGTGCCCGTGCTCCGGCACGAACCCGTAGCGCCGCTTCGCCGCGAGCGGCTGCCGGGCCGGGTCCACGCCCGCCACCACCACGCGGCCCTCGTCCGGCGCGAGCGTGCCCGTCAGCAGCCGCATCGTGGTCGTCTTGCCCGCGCCGTTGGGGCCGACGTAGCCGGCGATCTGCCCGGCCTCGACGCGGAACGACACGTCGTGCAGCACCGCTTTGCCGCCGAGCGTGCTCGAGACGTTCTGGACGTGAATCATGGCGAGTGACGAACGGCGAACGGCGAGCAACGAGCGAGGACCGTTCGTCGCTCGCAGTTCGCCACTCGTCGTTGGGGTCAGCCGGGCGGCCACTGCATCGAGCGGCCCCCGAGAAGGTGCAGGTGGATGTGGAAGACGGACTGCCCGGCCCCCTCGCCGTTGTTCATCACCAAGCGGTAGTGCTGAAGCCCCTCCTGCTCGGCCACGATGCGGGCGACGACGAACAGGTGGCCGACGAGCGCCTCGTCCGCCGCCTCGATCTGGTCGGCGCGGGGGATCGGTTTGCGGGGGACGATGAGGACGTGGACCGGGGCCTGCGGATTGATGTCGCGGAAGGCCACGGCGCGGTCGTCTTCGTAGACGAGATGGGCCGGGACTTCTTGGTCGGCGATCTGTTCGAAAAGCGTTTTACTCATGGCGTCACGGCGGGTCGGAAGAAATCAGGAAGGCAAACGGAGTGCGGGAGGCCACGCCGCCGCAATGGGGGGCCGGGGCGTCGCACAAAGATACCCGTAACCGGCCAGTGTTAGGCAACGGAACGAAGGGGTGCGGGGCGGGTTCTGTCGGACTCTGGCCCCTTGCCGCCGCTCGCCATGCCGACTGTCTACGTCACCCGCACCGTCCGCTTCAACGCGGCGCACCGGCTCCACAACCCCGCGCAGTCGGACGAGTGGAATCGGGAGACCTTCGGCAAGTGCAACAACCCCAACTGGCACGGGCACAACTACACGCTCGACGTGACCGTCGCCGGCGAGCCGGACCCGGAGACGGGCTACGTCATCGACCTCGGCGACCTGAAGCGCCTGCTCCACGAGCGCGTCGTGGACAAGCTGGACCACCGCAACCTGAACCTCGAGGTGGACTTCCTCGACGGCGTGATGCCCTCGACCGAGAACGTCGCCGTCGCCGTCTGGAACGAGATCGCGGACGCCGTCGCCCAGGTGGCCCCGGGCGGGCGGCTGCACAGCATCCGGCTCCGCGAGACGGAGAACAACGTGGCCGAGTACCGGGGCGAGTAGTTTAGGGGCGGAAGACCGGAGGAGCAGCCGAGCGCAGAAGTCCAGGATCACCGCCCAGCCCTCCTCCCCTGCTTCCGCTCGTCCTCCAGCTTTTGTTACCCGCCCGCTTATGACCGATCCCGCCGACACCGACCCCGGGGAGCTCGGCCCCGGTGCCTCCGGCCTGGCCGAGGAGTTCGCCTCGCCGCTGCTCTACGAACGGCGCGACGCCTACCACGCCGAGACCACCGAGCGCCTCGCCGCCCACACCCGCGGCCTCCTCGCGCTCGTCGGCGAGGACCCGGAGCGCGAGGGGCTGCTGAAGACGCCCGAGCGCGTGGCGAAAGCCTACCAGTTTCTCACCCACGGCTACCAGCTCGACCCCGACGCCATCCTCCGCTCGGCGCTCTTCGAGGAGAGCTATTCGGAGATGATCCTCGTCAAGGACATCGAGGTCTACAGTCTGTGCGAGCACCACCTGCTCCCGTTCTTCGGCAAGGCGCACGTCGCCTACATTCCGAACGGGCGGATCGTGGGGCTGAGCAAGATTCCGCGCGTGGTCGACGTCTTCGCCCGGCGGCTGCAAGTGCAGGAGCGGCTCACGATTCAGGTCCGCGACGCGGTGGAGCGCGTGCTCGAACCGCAGGGCGTCGCGGTGGTGATCGAGGCGCAGCACCTGTGCATGATGATGCGCGGGGCCGAGAAGCAGAACTCGTGGACCACGACCAGCGCCGTCAGCGGCGAGTTCCTCGACAACCCCCGCACCCGCGCCGAGTTCATGCGGCTCATCAACGGCCACTGAGAGGGTGTTCATGAACGATGCTCTGGGCTGCGAGCGGCTGTCGAGACCGCCGCCGCCGTTGCGCTGCATCGTCGTAGCTAGGGCCGCAGTCCTTCGCTCGTGAGCAGACCCCCTGTCCGCCGGCCCCTCGCTCCGGGACCAGTCCCTGCGCTCAACGGTCCGACGGACTGCCCCCCTCAAGGGCACCTCCACACTCGAGGAAATACGCTGATATGACTGTCGTCATCACCGGGGCGAGCCAGGGCATCGGAGCCGCCATCGCCGAGGCGTTCGCCGCCGAACCCGCCGTCCGGCTCGCGCTCGTCGCCCGGACCGAGCCGAAGCTCGACGCCGTCGCTGCGGCGTGCCAAGCCCTCGGAGCCGAGGCCGCCGTTTTCCCGTGCGATGTGACGGACGAGGCGGCGGTCGCCGCTATGGCCGACGGCGTGCTCGCGCAGCTCGGTGCCCCGGATGTGCTCGTCAACAACGCGGGCGCGTTCCGCCCCGGCGGCCTGCTCGACCTCGACCCCGCCGACTTCCGCGCGCAGCTCGACGCGAACCTGACGAGCGCCTTCCTCGTCACCCGGGCCTTCTTGCCGGCGATGATCGAGCGCGGGCGCGGCGACCTTTTCTTCATGGCCTCCGTCGCTGCGCTCCGGGGCTACCCCGGCGGGGCGGCCTACTGCGCGGCCAAGCACGGGCTGCTAGGCCTCGCCCGCGTCGTGCGCGAGGAGACGAAGGACGCCGGCCTGCGCGTCACGACGCTGCTCCCCGGTGCCACGCTCACCCCAAGCTGGGAGGGCACCGACCTGCCCGAGGAGCGCTTCATGCCGCCGGAAGACATCGCCCGCACCGTCGTAGACCTGCACAAGCTCTCCGGCAGGACCGTCGTCGAGGAAATCCTCCTCCGGCCGCAGCAGGGAGACATCTGATGGGGACGATCCGCCTCGCTCGCCTCGGAGGCGGACGCCGCCGCCGGCACGATCTACGGGCCCATCGTCGAGAAGACGGTTGTCTCGTTTGAGATGGAGCCACCGAGCGAGGCCGAGATGCGCCGCCGCCGCCGTGAGACGCTGCACAGGTATCCGTGGCTGACGTGGGAGGGTGGCAGCTCCGCCTCCGAGAGGTCGAGGAGCCGCCGCCCCGCCCGCTGCCCGAGATCGTCACGGACCTGGACGGGGAGCGCCTCGGCCGCAGGGGCGGATAAAAACGGCAGCGCCGCCGGGGGAACCCGAGCGGCGCTGCCTTTGCTCACCCGTCCGTGATGCGGACGGCCGTGATGCGGACTAGCGCACGAGCGTGAGCCGCCCGGTCTCGGCGCGGTCACCCGCCTCGAGGCGGTAGACGTAGAGCCCGCTGGCGAGGCCGCGCGCGTCGAACGTCGCCTCGTGCCGGCCTGCCGACAGGGTGCCGTCGACGAGGAGGGCGACCTCGCGGCCGGTCACGTCGAAGACGGCGAGGCGGACCTCGGACGACGCGTCCGTCTCGAACTGGATCGTCGTGGTCCGGGCGAAGGGGTTCGGGTAGGCCCCGAGCGCAGCCTCGGCACGGCTCGCCGACGCGATCTCGGTCTCCCACGGCGTCGCCTCCGTCACCTCCCACGTCTCGGCACCGCCGGCGACCCGGCCCGACGCCACCACCGTAACGTTAAACGCCTCGGCGTCCACCGTCAGGTTCGGGAAGTTGCCGATGCGGACGGTGTAGGTGTAGCCGCCCGGAGGGGCGTTCGCAGGGACGGGCTGGACGTAGCTGCCGTTGAGCGTGAAGCCCGGCGGCAGCGTGCCGGAGCGGACCCGCAGCCGGGCAATCGTGTTGCCCGCGCGCGCGGCGGTGTAGAAGAGGTCGCCGGAGACCGGGTTGGCCGTGTCGTTGGTGATGGCGTAGGTGACGGTGAACGAGCTCCCCTGGGCGACCTTCGCCGGGACGCCGGTGGCGCTCAGGTTGATGGCCGGCCCGGCCGGCGGGCAGAGCAGCTTCGAGGCGTGGAACGGCCCGGTGCCGATTGCCGAGCTCGGGTTGTCGCACGAGCAGTCGGCGCTGGTCAGGTTCGCGTCGAAGTCCGGGTCGAAGCCGAGGTTGCCTGCCGTCACGTTGCCCGGCACGGTCACGTTCGAAAAGTAGGCGGTCGAGGAGACGACGAAGGCGAAGCCGTGGATCGACCCGGCGTCGCTGGCGTCGATGCCAAGGTCGGAGAACGGAATCGCGAACTCGAGGCCGGTGTCGCCCGAGCCGGCGTTGTCGAAGGCGAAGGTGACGGCTCCGAAGAAGACCGGGCCGCCCGTGTTGTTGGTCCCGTCGGCGGGGCCGAGCGTCGTGGTCCCCATCTGGTCGGCCTCGCCGAGGAAGTCGGAGCGCGTCGAGTCGACGTAGGTCACGGCGTCGAAGAAGGCCGAGGTGCTGGTCGCCCCGGGGTTGATCGAGAAGGCGTAGTCCACCTCGAAGTCCGCTGTGAAGGCGGAGTCCGCCGCGCCGAGGTAGTTGAACTCCGCGCCGACGACATCGCCGAGGAGCGTCCCGGCCGGAGCCCCCACCGGGTCGTCGAAGTTGAGCCAGAGACCGATGCCGTCGGTCGAGAACTGGTTGAGCTTGCCTTTGAGGCCGACGTAGAGGACCTCGGCGTCCTTGTCGGCGAAGTAGACGATCTCCGCCACGTCGATGTCTGGGCCGAAGCCGGCGTTGGCGTTGAGCTTGGTGGCGAGGGTCACGTAGGCGGCGTCCGAGAGGTCGCCGTCGACGGTGGGCTGCGCGAAGGCGCAGGGAGCCGCTACGAGCAAGGCTGCGCAGACGGCGAGGAGGGAACGGGTCATGGCAAGGGGCGAAGGGGAAAAGGGAACGAGAATGAAAGCGCTTACAATAAACCGCGTATCGCCTGAAAATGCAAGTCCTCTCCGGCGCGTATTCCGTGCGCCAGAAGCGACGCCCGCCGGGCGGGTGGGACAGCCGGCAGCGAGCAGAAGGCAGCGGACAGACGACGGCGGGACGCAGCACTCGGCCTCGCTTAACTTGACCGGTTTCGTTCCACTCCCCCCACTCCCCCTCATGCCCGACCTGTTCCAGGCCCGCGCCGACGCCGCCCGCGCCGCCACCGCGCCCCTCGCCGACCGGATGCGGCCCCGAACGCTCGACGAGTACGTCGGGCAGCCGCACATCCTCGGCCCCGGCAAGTTGCTCCGCCGCGCGGTGGAAGCCGACCGCGTGACGTCGGTGATCCTCTTCGGGCCGCCGGGCACTGGCAAGACCACCCTCGCGCGGATCGTCGCGAACACGACCGAGAGCCACTTCGCCACGCTCAACGCCGTGCTCGCCGGAGTCAAGAACATCCGCGAAGAGATCGAGGCGGCGCAGGAGCGGCTGCGGCTCCACGGGCAGCGGACGATCCTCTTCGTCGACGAGGTCCACCGCTTCAACAAATCGCAGCAGGACGCGCTCCTCCCTCATGTCGAGAACGGTACGGTCACGTTCATCGGGGCCACCACCGAGAACCCGTACTTCGAGGTCAACAAGGCCCTCGTCTCGCGCAGCCGCCTCTTCGAGCTCCACACCCTCACCGAGGACGACCTCCGGCAAGTCGTCCGGCAGACGCTCGCCGACCCGGAGCGGGGGTACGGCACCCGCGACGTGAGGGTCGACGACGACGCGCTCGACCACCTCGTGAGCACTGCCAACGGCGACGCCCGAAGCCTGCTGAACGCGCTCGAACTCGCCGTCGAGACTACGCCGCCGGACGAGGCCGGATGCATCTCCGTCGATCTCGCCGTGGCCGAGGATTCGATCCAGCGGCGGGCGGTGCTCTACGACAAGGAGGGCGACGCCCACTTCGACACGATCAGCGCCTTCATCAAGAGCCTGCGCGGGAGCGACCCCGACGCCGCGCTTTACTGGCTCGCGCGGATGGTCTACGCCGGCGAGGACCCGCGCTTCATCCTCCGCCGCCTCCTCATCTTCGCGTCCGAAGACGTCGGCCTCGCCGATCCGCGCGCCGTGCAGGTCGCGAGTGCGTGCGCGGCTGCGTTCGACTACGTCGGGATGCCCGAGGGCCAGTTCCACCTCGCCGCGTGCTGCCTCTACCTCGCCACCGCCCCGAAGTCCAACAGCGTCTTCGCCTACTTCGACGCGCTGAAGCACGTCCAGAGCGAGCAGACGGGCGACGTGCCGAACCCGCTCAAGGACGGCAGCCGCGACAAGGCCGGGCTCGGCCACGGCAAGGGCTACAAGTATCCCCACGCCTACCGCGACGGCTACGTGCCCGAGCAGTACCTCCCGGCGGAGATGCAGGGGCTGTACTTCTACGCTCCGCGCGATCTGGGCTACGAGCGGACCGTCGCCGAGCGCCTCGCGGTGTGGCGCGAGCGCGACGCCGAGGAGTCCGTCGAGAAGCGCGCCCGGCGCTACGCCGACGATGCGGACCAGTCCTGATCCTACCCCGTTGTAGCTTTCGGTCACGTTCTGCAACCGCTCCCACTGTGCCGATACCCATCAAAGCTCTTTTGAAAGAGCTTAACCGACTTGACGAGAGCGCACACATCGAAGCGAAGAGAGCTTCCGAGGTCGGGAAGTCGTTGATGGAGACGGTGGCGGCTTTCTCCAACGAGCCGGGGTTGGGAGGAGGCTATCTCCTGCTCGGCATCGCGGACGACGAACCTAGCCTATTCGGCGAACGCTATACGGCAGCCGGAGTGGACGACCCGGACAAGGTGGCGGCTGATTTCGCCACCCAGTGCGCGAACATGTTCAACGTAGCCGTGCGACCTGAGATGGACCGTGCGGAGATCGGTGGGCGTGTGGTGGTCGCTGCTTTCATTGCTGAAGCTGAACCGAGCCAGAAGCCCGTTTACATACAGAGCAAAGGGCTACCGAAAGGAGCTTATCGCCGAATTGGATCGACAGATCAGCGATGCACCGATGCCGACCTCGCGTTGCTCTACCGCAACCGATCCGTTCGCCACTTCGACGATACCCTCCTCGGGGATACGACGCTCGCGGATTATTCGCCGCAGGCCGTGGAGAACTACCGGCGCGAGCGCCGCAGACGGGACGCAAATGCACCGGAACTGGAATGGGAAGACAAAGAACTTTTGCGTGGGCTGAGGCTCGTTCGGGAGGATGCCCAGGGCACGGTCCGTTTCACGGTAGCAGGACTACTCCTGTTCGGGAAAGCAGATACGCTCCGTGATCTGCTCCCTGCGGTGCGCGTGGACTACATCCGCGTGCAGGGCCGAACCTGGGTTCCTGATGCCTACGAGCGATTTACGAGCCTCGACCGCCTCGGACCCATATTCGAGGTCATCTACCAGGTCGAGGCTGCTATCACGGACGACCTTCCCGTGTCTTTCTTCCTACCCGAGGACAGCCTCCACCGGATAGACCGGCCCCTGATCCCGCGCGACGTGGTCCGGGAGGCCCTCGTCAATGCAATGATGCACCGCGACTATAGGGCCAATAGCCCCGTGCAGATTATCCGGTACAGCAACCGGATAGAGTTCAGGAACAAAGGCTACTCGCTCAAGCCGGAGGAAGAGCTCGGTACGCCGGGATCGGAGCTTCGAAATCCCAAACTGGCCGACGCGCTCCACCAAACCCGTCTGGCGGAAACGAAGGGAAGCGGGATCGCCACGATGCGGCGGCTCATGCACGAGGCAGAGCTAACGCCCCCCACCTTCGCTTCGGATCGGGAGCAGAACCGGTTCGTCGCCACCTTTCTCCTCCTCCATTTCCTCACGCCGGAGAACCTCGCGTGGCTCGCTCACTTTGACCCCCTCGGGCTCAGCCGAGAGGATAAGCAGGCCCTCGTGTTCGCAAGGGAAACGGGCCAAATCGCCAACGCCGATTACCGTAACCTCAACAGCACGGAAACCTCAACAGCACGGACACGCTGGCGGCGAGCCAAGCCCTTCGTCGTCTCCGGGACATGGGCTTGCTCGATCAACATGACCGCGGGGCCGCGACCTTCTACTCACCGACTGCTCTGCTGATCAATCCTGCGGGCAATGGAGACGGGATTCCCACCCATCGACCTGAGCTTGCCGCACAAGAGGGGGAGCTTGCCACACAAGGTTCTGAGCTTACCACACAAGGTTCTGAGCTTACCACACGAGAAGCCGAGTCCATCACACGAGAGCCCGAGGCGATCCAGAAGCCACTTCACATTACGGCTGCTCCGACGGTGTGGGACTCGCTAACGGATGATCTGAAGCAAGAGATAGTTGGAATTGGGCGACGAACCACCCACGCGGCATTACGGGATCTCCTCGTTCGCCTGTGCGCGTTCCGCCCCTGGACGTCAGAGGAGCTGGCTTCGTTGACTGGTCGGAATCGGAAGCACTTGTTGGACCGACATCTCTCGCAGATGGTTACTCAGGGAGCGCTCGTGCGTATACGGAGGAGTCCCACCGATCCAGGGCAGGCGTATAGTGCATTGTAGAATCCATTCTCGCTAGTAGCTGGGACAAGGCCGGGCTGGGGTGGGGCACGGCGCGGGCTACAAGTATCCCCACGCCTACCGCGACGGGTACGTGCCCGAGCAGTACCTCCCGGCCGAGATGCAGGGTCTGTACTTCTACGCCCCGCGCGACCTGGGCTACGAGCGCACGGTCGCCGAGCGCCCGGCCGTGTGGCGCGAGCGCGACGCCGAGGAGTCCGTCGAGAAGCGCGCCCGGCACTACGCGGAGGGTGAGCCGGAGCAGTAAACCGAAACGGGGTGCCCCACCGTCGGCAGGGCACCCCGTGGAGCGAAGTGCTCAGATGTAGCTATGTTGACATGACGCTAGCGTGTCACGACGACTTTCCGCGTAGCCGAGAAGGACTCCCCGCGAACGGAAACGAAGTAGAGCCCGCTGACGAGATCGTGTGCGTCGATCGAGAGGATGTGGTTCTGCCCCGCCCCGACCGTACCGTCGTGCAACACGCCCACCTCGCGCCCGAGCACATCGTGTATCGTGGCGCGAACCATCTCCGCTTGGTCGACGACGAGCGTCATCGTCCCGCGATCCTGCACGGGGTTCGGATAGACCGGCGAAAGTGCTCGGAGCGACGATGCAGTGCCTTCGTTGCTCGTACCGAGGTCGTCATCGTCCGTAATCGCTCGGATGAAGAAGATGTCCGTGGTGCCGTCCGCAGCGGGCGTGTCATCTTCGTTGAGACCATTGAAGGTGAGCACATCGACGCCCTCGGTCCATTCGGCACCGAAATCCCCGCTGCTGAAGCTACGACCCTCTATGTCTGGGTTAGAAGGGTCTCCTGCTTCTGTGCCCATAGGGAAGTTGACCCCCTCGAAGAAGAGCGCGATGAAAAACTCATCGTCCTCTGAGAACTCCAAGGGCTCTGGAAGCTCGATGTAACGGAAGGCAAAAGGGCCCATCGGGGCCGTAGTATCCGCCAGAAGCTTGCTCTCTGCGGGCGTGGCTCCAGAACCATCATAGACCCGAACGAGGGGGTCGACGATGCCTCCGGGCTCCGTCCCTCCCTCCGTCCGGTAGAGCGTACGGATGCGCGTGAGCGTAAAGTCCTCAGGGGCCGTGAACTTCAGCGCCGCAGCATAATCGGCCTGCTCGCCGAAACCGAGGACAAATTGGATGGAGCCGTCGCCCGTGTCATAGAAGATCGAATCCACGGGTACAGGCCGCGAGAGGTCCTCACCGATGACGACAGGACTAGCTTCCACGGCTTGGAGTTGGGCCGAGGAGTTCTGAGCAAGCCCGACTCCGGGAAGTAGGAAAAGCGTGCCAGCGAGGAGCGAGAGGAGAGAGTAGCGATTCAGTCGCATAGGGGAATGACCTCTTTAAGGGTTGTGAGTGGAAACGGGAACTGGTCTTAGGACCGCGTTCAACATACCATAAGACGGGGGCTTCATCAATAGGCCCCACAAAAGGCCTTCTTCCGCTCAGGCTCTCCGCTCTTTCAGGCGGCCAAGACGCGGAGGTAGAACAGCGGCGAGACGAGCTTCTTGCGCTGGCTCTCGTCGTCGAACATCGCCGAGATCGCGTCGGCCAGTTCGGGCGAGCGGCCAGCCTGCTGACGATGGGGCCGCGCCCTCGACCTCAGCGCGCGCCGACGGTTCCGACCTCTCGGCCCACTTCGTACAGGAATTCCGGCGCGAGGTCCGCTCCGTTCGGCCATGCCACCGTTCGCGTCTCCTCATCCACGAACACCTCGGCGAACGCCGCCTCGTCCCGGAGCGGCTCGAACACCTCCCCGTCGAGCTCTTCGCTCAGATCGACCTCGCGCTCCGCCCCGTCGTTAAACGCGACGGCAAGCCGGTGCCCGCCGAGATAGCCAACGGAGGTGACGTGAAGGAAGGAATGAGTCATCGGAGGAGGATTCAGGTGAGTGGGGGAATGGGCGAGAGCGGCTTATGCGCGCGGGCGAGGTCCCAGTTCCGCATTAGCGCCTCCTCGTGCAGATCGGCCCACTCCAGCACGAGCCGGAGCGCTCGCTTCGACATCGTCCCGGTCACCGCCCCGCCGCGAATCTCGACGGTCACCTCGTCATCGCCGTACCGGGCGTGGAAGTGAGACGGTCACCTCGTCATCGCCGTACCGGGCGTGGAAGTGAGGCGGCAGGTGGTCGCGGTAGTTCAGGAAGATGACGATCCCGAAAAAGCGAGAAACGGTAGGCACGGCGGGAACGGTTCGGCCGGCTGGAATCAGGCGGCGAGCACGCGGAGGTAGAACAGCGGCGAGACGAGCTTCTTGCGCTGGCTCTCGTCGTCGAACATCGCCGAGATCGCGTCGGCTAGCTCGGGCGAGCGGCTGGCCTTGCTGACGACGGTGTTGAGCAGCCACTTCCAGTTGCCGAGGCGCTGCATGGCGTGGCTGAGCTTGAGCTCGTCGCCGAGGTAGCCGAGCACGGCGTCCTCGTAGCCTTTGAGGTGGGCGGCGGAGTAGTCGCCGAAGGCCTTCGCGTAGCCCGCCCACTCGGCGGCCTTCTCGCCGGAGACCATCGCGTTGCCGATGCCCTCGCCGGTGAACGGATCGACGAGGCTGGCGGCGTCGCCGAGCAGGAGCCAGCCGTCGCCGTGCATCGTGCGCGGCTTCGAGCCCAGCGGCAGGCCCCAGCCCTGAATCTTGCCGACCCTCTCGGCTTCCGCGAACCGGTGCCGGAAGCGCGGGTGATCGACCAGGAGTTGGAGCAGCGGCTTGAGCTTGATGTCCCGCTTCTTGATGACGCTCGAGAGCATCCCTACCCCGACGTTCGCCATGCCGCCGGCCATCGGGAAGATCCAGAAGTAGCCGGGGATGGCCTCGTCGACGAAGTGGATTTCGACGTGGTTGCGCGGGTGGAAGCCGGTCACGCCGCGCCAGTACGAGCGCAGCCCGGCGCAATAGTGGGCTTCGTCGAGCTGGTCCATTCCGAGCGAGCGCAGAACGACCGAGTACGGCCCGTCGGCCCCGATGGTGAGCGGGGCGCGGACGGTCCTCGTCTCGCCCTCGTGCTCGACCTCGACGCCGAGCACGCGCCGGCCCGAGGCCCCGCCCTCGTCCATGACGAGCCCCTTGACGGTCGCGTTCTGCCAGACCTCGGCCCCGGCCTCGACGGCCTGCTCGAAGACGAGGTGGTCGAAGCGCACCCGGTCCATCACGAAGCCGGGGGCGACGGGCTGGTCGAGCATCTTGGTGAACGGGATCGCCACCTCGTCGCCGTAGGGGCCGCTGAAGGTTACGCCCCAGCTTCCGATGGTCTCGTCCCGGTGCTCGGCCTCGACCATCCGGCCGAGCATCCCGAGCCGCCGCATCACGTCGACGCTTTTGCCGGAGATGGCGTCGCCGCAGATTTTGTCGCGGGGGAAGGTGTCCTTGTCGAGCAGGAGCGGGCGGAGGCCGGCGCGGGCCATGACGGCGGCGGCGGTGGCTCCACCCGGTCCGGCCCCGACGATGATGGCGTCGTAGGTGGACATAGGGCAGGCGCTAGGCGAGTGGGGAATGCGGGCCGAAACTACGGGCGGATGGGCGAACCGCTGACGCGAAGAAGCGGCGGAATCGGCGGCGGAGAAGGAGTGGAGGGAATGGGAGGAGTGGAGGGAATGGGAAGAATAAACGTTGGCGCGGAGCGCAACGGCCTCGGTAGCTTTCTCGGTTTTGCTTCGCTCTTCCGCTCTTCACCGTCGGAACTGCTGCACGAGCCGGTCGATCTCGGCGTCCGGCATCGGGAGGCCGGAGGCGCGGCCGGGTGGCTTGGGCTCGGCGCTGCGCTCGGTCGTGCGCTTGGGCGCGGCGGGCGATGGGGCGGCGTCCCCGGCGCGGGTGCGGAGCCGCTGTTCGATCTCCTCGATCCAGTCGGCGGCGCGCGGCGCAGCGGTGGGTTCAGGGGGACGTTCGTGGGGGCGAGGCGTGCCTCGCCCGAGGGTTGGCGCACCAGACGCCGATTCGTTAAAAGGCGCGGTCTCGAAGGCGACCCGCTTGACGTTGAGCAGGTGCAGCGGCGAGATGTTGTCGCTCGTGATCGAGCCGCCGAGCGTGCCGGGGCCGAGCGTCATCGCCGGGAACAGCGCCGTCGTCATCCCGACCGAGCCCAGCGCGGCGACGGTGTTGACGACGATCCGCATCGAGGGTTTTTCGAGGGCGAACCGCTCGATCACGCGCTCGCTCCGGGCGTGGACGGCGAGGGTGTGGCCGATCCCGCCGAAGCGCAGAACCTCGATGCACCGCTCGCAGCCCGCCTGCCAGCCGTCGGCGGTGTAGAAAGAGAGGATCGGCGAGAGCGTCTCCATCGAGAGCGGCTCTTCGGGGCCCACGGCCTCGACCTCGGCGAGGAGCGCCGTCGCCGTCGCCGGCACGGCGAAGCCCGCCAGCTCGGCGATCCGGCGGGGCGACTGCCCGACGGTCTCGACGTTCAGCCTGCCGCCCGGGGCGACGGTCCGGCGCAGCTTGTCGGCCTCGCCGGGGGAGCAGAAGTGCCCGCCGCGCTGCTGCAACTCGTCCTTCAGCCGGTCGCGGACCGGCAGGTCGGCGACGACGCTGCGCTCGGTCGAGCACAGCGTGCCCCAGTCGAAGGCGGTGCCGGTGAGGATGTCGGCGGCGGCCTTCGCGAGGTCCGCCGAGCGGTCCACCCACACGGGGACGTTCCCGCTGCCGACGCCGTAGGCGGGCTTGCCCTTCGAGTAGGCCGCCCGCACCATCGCCGCGCCGCCCGTGGCGAGGATCACGTCGGCGTACTCGTGCTCGAGCAGCGCGTCCGTCCCGGCGAGCGTCCCCTCGGTCAGGCAGCCGAAGAGCCCCTCCGGCGCGCCGGCTCCGACCGCCGCCTCGGCGACGACGCGCAGCGCCTCCCCCGTGCAGCCCTGGGCGCGCGGGTGCGGGCTCATCACGATGCCGCACCGCGCCTTCGCCGCGATGACGGCCTTGTACATCGCCGTCGCCGTCGGATTCGTGCTCGGCACGAGCGCGGCGACGACCCCCATCGGCGTGGCGACTTTCCACACCGCGCCGTCGCTGCTCTTCTCGATGATGCCGGCGGTCCGCATCCCGCGCATCCGCTCGCCCAGGGTGCGGGTGGCGAAGAGGTTCTTCTCGCGCTTGCTCTCGGGCCGCCCGAAGCCAGTCTCCTCGAAGGCGAGCCGCCCGAGCCGCTCGGCCTGGCCGGCACCGGCCTCGCACATCGCCTCGACGATGCGGTCCACGGCGTCTTGCTCGGTGGTGGCGAAGCGCTTCTGCGCGGCGTGGGCCTGGCGGAGCAGGTCGCGCGCCTGCTGAGCGGAGCGAAGGTCGGGGTCCATCGGGTCGGCGGCAGAGGAGGGGCCGCCAAGATAGGCCGCGCGCCGGGCCGACGTAAAAGAGGAGAGCCCTCCGCCCCACCACAGGCAGAGGGCTCTCTCACCCCACCACAGGTGCCGGCCCAAATCGGCACCCGTGCTCGTCAGGAAATTGGTTGCCCCGGAGGGCGGTACGACCCGCTCAGACAAGCGACGTTCCAGGCGGCGGCGGCTCGCTTCACGTCGCCAGAGCGTCGCGCTGGGGTTCCCGCTGTACTGAGCCTACGCGGTTTCGCCGCTAGTATACCACTTTAGTCTCGAAAATGCACAGGCGGGAATGCGCCGCACCGCTCCTCTTTGTTGCGCCATACCTCCCTAGGGGATGTCACTTCTGGACCGGTACCTTCGGGGGGTCTCGCCTACCGCGTTGCTGCCGGCTCGCACCGAGCGTTATGTCCCTTCAAGAGTGCTGCACAGTCGGCCAGTCCCCTCGGCGTTCACCCCCCCGTTAGTGGGACTGATTCTTTCCTTCTCTTCTTTTCAAAAAGTGGCGGTACAGGCGTTGTCCAAAGTTTTTCTACCTGCTGGGCGGATGTTGCCCTATTTCTTTTGACGCTCCTTTTCGTTCTACGTCCTCCATGCTTCCTGCAAAAGCCCCGTCCGGCCTCCCCGTCATCGACACCACGTGGGGTGGACTCTACTGCGGCGGGGCGTACCTCGTCCACGGACGCGCCCAGAGCGGGAACCGCCTGCTGGCGCTCCAACTGGCGCAGGCAGCGGTCGAGGCCGGCGAGACGTGCCTCTTCGCCTCGCTGAGCCCGCCGGACGTGCTCGCCAGCCGGGCGGCGCACCTCGGTTTCGACGCAGAGCGACACGAGGCGAGCCAGCGGCTCCGCCTGCTTCACGTCGCCCCGGTCTCGGCTGAGCCGACCGACGACGCGCTCGAACAGGCCCTCGCCGACCTCACCTCGCTCGTCCGCGACTATGCGCCGAGCCGTCTGGTGATCGACGACTTCGCGCCGTTCACGCGGTTCGAGACGTTCGAGCGCTTCGCGGACGCGTTCTTCACCCTGCTCGACCGGCTGACCGGGGCCACGCTCATCCTGGCGATGCACACCTCGGCGGACGCGCCGGCGGGGCACGTGGTGGAGTTCGTGCAAGCGCAGATGACGGGACTGATCGAGCTCAGTCACAGTCCGAGCGCTGCGCCTGGCTCCTGCACCCTGGTGCTCCGGCCCGGCCGGTTTCACGCGGAGGGCGCGCGGGTTCAGAACTGGACGTTCGGCCCGCTGCCGCAGCCGCCCGAGGCGGTGCAGCCCGAGGCGGTGCAGCCCGAGGCGGTGCAGCCCGAGGCGGTGCACCGTCTCGCGCGCCAACCGCTCGTCCCGACTCTGCTGCCGGGTGCTCGCCTGGCCACGCTGGCTGTGGCGAGCATGATGGGCGACGCCCCCGGGCCGCCGGACTCGGACGGTCCACCGGGTATCCATTTTTTTGATTTCGGCGAGGACGACAGGCGCGCGCCGGGTGCCCCTTCGCCCGGGCCTCCGAGCGCGTCCCCCGACTTTTCTGCCGAGCCGCCGTCCGAGCCGTCTCGTTTGGTGGACCCGTTCGCGGTGGACCCGTTCGCGTACGCGCTGACGGACCGGACGCCGCCCTCCCCACCGGCCTCTCCCCTCTTCTCCGCGCTTCCGACCTTTCTCGCTCGCCCTCCGGAGCCGGGGCTGAGAACCTCGATGCCGCGCCGGGACTTTGGCCGCGCCTTCGAGGCCGCCCTGGTGCTGCACGAGGCGGCGGCGGCTTCCTTTCTCGTCCTCGGCCTCCGCATGAAGGCTGGCAGCCCGGCGGCTCGTGACTTCCCGCTCGTCGTCCGCGGGATGCGCGTCGCGCTCGGCGACACCTACGCCCTCCTCGCTGACGCGGACCGGCTCCGGCTCGTGGCGCTGCTGCCGGGCGGGGCACCCGAGGAGGCACCCACGCTCTTCGCAGACCTCAAGCAGTTCCTGTACGACGTCACGCCCGAGGCCGACGTGGCGTTCGCCGAGACCTCGGCGGTCCTGCTCCCGAACGGTCGTCCGTTCCACACCGCCGAGGCCTTCCTCGCGTACGCCTTCGACGACTAGCTTCGGCCGGGGGGTGCGCTGCGGGCTCCGCAGGCTAGGTTTCATACGTCCTTCCGCATCCTCGGGCAGCCCCCGTGCGTTGACGGGCTACTACCCGCCCGCCACGCCTGCCCGGATGCCGACGAAGAAGAAAACCGCCCCCTCGAAGCCCGCCGCGACCAACGGCAAGACCCCGAGCGGCCGCGCCGCACCCGCCGAGACGGCGGACCGATTCGCCGGGCGCGACCTCGTGGTGCGCGGGGCGCGGCAGCACAACCTGAAAGGGATCGACCTCACGATCCCGAAGCGGCAGCTCGTCGTCTTCACCGGGCCGTCGGGGTCGGGCAAGTCGAGCCTCGTCTTCGACACGATCTACGCCGAGGGGCAGCGGCGCTACGTCGAGTCGCTCTCGGCCTACGCGCGGCAGTTTCTGGAGCGGATGGACAAGCCGGACGTCGAGCTCATCACCGGCCTCGCCCCCGCGATTGCCATCGAGCAGCAGACCGGGATCAAAAACCCCCGCAGCACGGTGGCGACGCAGACCGAGCTCTACGACTACCTCCGCCTGCTCTACGCCCGCATCGGGACGACGGTCTCGCCCGTCTCCGGCGAGCCCGTCACGAAGGACTCGCCGCGCTCCGTCGCCGAGGCGTTGCAGGCTGAGTTGAGGGACGGCACGCGGTTCTACCTGTGCTTCCCGCTGCCCGAGCACCCCGGCCGCAAAAAGGCCGAGGAGCTCGAGGCGCTCCGGGCGCGCGGCTTCTTCCGCCTGCTCGCGCTCCCGACCGAGAAGGCCCGGAAGAAGGGCGACGCTGCCGAAGTGATCGACCTCAACGAGACCGAGCCGTCGAAGGTCAAGACGCCGAAGACGCGCCTCCTCGTGCTCGTCGACCGGCTCGTGGTGCGGGCGGGGGACGAGGACACGACGGCGCGCATCGCCGACAGCGTGGAGCAGGCGTTCCGCGAGGGCGGCGAGCGCGTCACCGTCGTCACCGCGCCGAAGGAGGGTGCATTCAGGGGGCTCGGCTTCTCGGCGCTCTTCGAGCGCGATGGGATGACCTTCGAGGAGCCGACGCCGCAGCTCTTCAGCTTCAACTCGCCGCTCGGCGCGTGCCCCGTCTGCCAGGGCTTCGGGCGGGTGCCCGGCCTCGACGAGGACCTCGTCGTCCCGAACCCCGACCTCTCGGTCCGCCAGGGCGCAATCGCCCCGTTCCGCACCGAGCAGTGGAGCAAGCACCTCCGCGACCTGACGCGGGAGGCCGCCAAAATCCAGTTCCCGATCAACACGCCCTACTCCCGCCTCACCGACGACGAGAGGGCGTGGGTGTGGAACGGCGCGGGCAGCTACGTCGGGGTGCGCGGGTTCTTCCGGTACCTCGAAAAGAAGTCGTACAAGATGCACTACCGCATCTTCGTCGCGCGCTTCCGCGGGTACACGCCGTGCCCCGAGTGCGCCGGCTACCGGCTCCGCCCCGAGGCGCTCTACGTCCGGGTCGGCGGCGAGGGCGTGCCCGCGATGCACATCGGCGAGGTTTGCGAGCTGACCACCGCCGACGCCCAGGAGCACTTCGGCGCGCTCGAGCTGAGCGCGTACCAGGAGGCCGTCGCGGGGCGGGTGATGGACGAGGTCCGCAAGCGGCTGCGCTACCTCGTCGAGGTCGGGCTCGACTACCTCACGCTGGACCGGCTCAGCCAGACGCTCTCCGGCGGCGAGAGCCAGCGGATCAACCTCGCGACCAGCCTCGGCTCGTCGCTCGTCGGCTCGCTCTACGTCCTCGACGAGCCGACCGTCGGGCTGCACCCGCGCGACAACGAGCGCCTCATCCGCATCCTCGAAGGCCTGCGCGACATCGGCAACACGGTCCTCGTCGTCGAGCACGACGAGGCGATGATGCGGCGCGCCGACCAGATCGTCGACATCGGCCCCGGCTCCGGGACGCGCGGCGGCACGGTAGTCTTCCAGGGCACCTTCGGGGACATCCTGGAGGACGAGGGCTCGCTGACCGGGCAGTACCTCTCGGGGCGGGCGTCCATCACCGTGCCCGAGACCCGGCGGCCCGTCGACGAGGAGCGCGTGCTCACGGTCGAGAACGCGCGGCAGAACAACCTCAAGCGGCTCGACGTGGCGTTCCCGCTCGGGATGATCGTCTGCGTCACCGGGGTCTCCGGGAGCGGCAAGTCCACGCTCGTGAACCAGACGCTCTACCGCGGCCTCCAGCGGCTCAAAGGCCACGAGGTCGACGGCAAGCTCGGCGCGCACGACGCGGTCCGCGGGCACGAGCTCGTCGACGGCGTCGAGCTCGTCGACCAGAGCCCGATCGGCCGGTCGCCGAGAAGCAATCCGGTGACGTACATCAAGGCCTTCGACGCGGTCCGGGCGCTGCTCGCGGGCACGCACCAGGCGAAGGTGCGCGGCTACAAGCCTGGCACGTTCAGCTTCAACGTCCCCGGCGGGCGCTGCGAGGTCTGCCAGGGCGACGGCGTGGTGAAGGTCGAGATGCAGTTTCTCGCGGACCTCTTCCTGGAGTGCGAGGCGTGCGGCGGCCGGCGCTTCAAGCAGGACGTGCTCGAGGTCCGCTGGAACGGCAAGAACGTGGACGACATCCTGTCGATGACCGTGGACGAGGCCGTGGCCTTTTTCGCTGAGGAGAAGCGTGTAGCGGGCAAGCTCACCGTGCTGCAGGAGGTCGGGCTGGGGTACCTCACGCTGGGGCAGGCGTCGAACACGCTCTCCGGCGGCGAGGCGCAGCGGGTCAAGCTCGCCGCCCACCTGGGCCGCCCGGCGAAGGGCTCGCCCTCGGAGCACACGCTCTACCTCTTCGACGAGCCGACGACGGGCCTCCACTTCGACGACATCGAGAAGCTCCTCCGCGCGTTCAACGCCCTCGTCGCCGAGGGGCACTCGGTCGTTCTCATCGAGCACAACCTCGACGTGATCAAGGCCTCCGACTGGGTCATCGACCTGGGGCCGGAGGGCGGGCGGCGCGGCGGCTTCGTCGTGGCGGCAGGGACGCCGGAGGAGGTGGCGGCCGTCGAGGAGAGCCACACCGGGCGCTTCCTGCGCGAGGGCGGGGTCCTGCCGGCGTGACGCCGCGAGCCCAGCGCGAGTTGGTGAGATCAGGTGAATAACGACCGGGCGGCGGCGGCGCGCCCTCCATCTCTCTGCTATGACCGAACTTTGGCCCGGAACCGCAGTACGTCCCCCGTCAGGTTCATTTTCGACCGTATGCCGTCCGCCCCCGTTCTTTTGCCGCCGCGCCGCGCCCCGCGGGAGGCCCCGCCGTCCCGGCGCATCGCCCTCTTCACCGGCAATTACCACCACGTCCAGGACGGCGTCAGCCTGACGCTCAACCGCCTCGTCCGCTACCTGCTCGAGCGCGGCGACGAGGTGCTCGTCTTCGGCCCGACCGTCGAGGACCCGCCCATGGACCACGCGGGCGAGTTCGTCCCGGTCCCTTCGGTGCCGGCCCCGGGGCGGCCTGAGTACCGCGTCACGACGCGCTTCGCCCGCGCGGCCCGCCGCCGCCTCGAAGCCTTCCGCCCGGACCTCGTCCACATCGCCACGCCGGACGTGCTCGGCTTCAAGGCGCTCCGCTGGGCGCAGACGCACGCCGTCCCGGTCGTCGCGTCGTACCACACCCACTTTCCGGCCTACCTGAAGTACTACGGGGTGCAGTCGATGGAGGGGTTTCTGTGGAAGTACGGGCGCTGGTTCTACGGGCAGTGCCAGCAGGTCTACGTGCCGTCGCTCTCGGTGGCGGCGGTGCTCCGGGTCCACGACATCACCGACGGCCTCCGGCTCTGGGAGCGCGGCGTGGACGCGGGCCGCTTCGGCCCGCAGCGGCGCGACCCGGTCTGGCGGCGGAGCCTCGGCATCGGCGACGACGAGGTGCTCATCACGTTCGTCGGGCGGCTCGTGCTGGAGAAGGGCCTGAGCATCTTCGCCGACGTCGTCGAGGGGCTGGTCGAGCGCGGCCTGCCGGTCCGCAGCATGATGGTCGGCGCGGGCCCGGCGCGGGCCGAGATGGAGCGCCGCCTGCCCGAGACCGTCTTCACCGGCCACCTCGGCGGCGACGACCTCCCCAAGGCCTACGCCTCGTCCGACGTGTTCCTGTTCCCGTCGGACACCGAGACGTTCGGCAACGTGACGCTGGAGGCGATGGCGAGCGGCCTCCCGGCGGTCTGCGCCGACGCCACCGGCGCGAGCGAGCTCGTGCAGCACACCACGACGGGCTACCTCGCCCCGCCCGGCGACTCCGACGCCTTCCTCGACTACGTCGCCCGCCTCGTCACGAACCCCGAGCGCCGCGCCCGCTTCGGCGAGGCGGCCATCGAGCGGGCCTACCACTACGACTGGGACGCCATCCTGACCCGGCTCCGGTTCTACTACGAGGACGTCCTCACGCCGCACCCCGCTCCGGCGTCCCTCGCGGTGGTGCCGCCGGCCGTAGCGCACCTGGCGGCCTAGCCCTCCGGGCCTCCGATGCGGGTCTGCGACCTCACGCACGCCTACACCGACACCAGCGGCGGCATCCGCACCACGATCGACGCGAAGCGCCGCTACCTCCTCGCGCGGGGGCACGAGCACATCCTCGTCGCACCGGGGGCCGAGGACCGCACCGAGCGCGACGGGCGGGCGACGACGATCCGCGTTGCCGGGCCGGTGATTCCCGGGGCCGCGCCGTACCGCTTCTTCCTCCGCGCCGACAAAGTGCGCGCCGCCCTCGCCGAGGCGCAGCCGGACCTGATCGAGCTCCACACGTTCTACACCTCGCCGTGGGCCGCGTTCTCGTACCGCGAGCGGCAGCCCGTCGCAGTCACCGCGTTCTACCACACCGACCTGCCCTCGGCCTACGTCGGCCCCGCCGTGGCGAAGGTGGCGGGCGGGCGCGCCGCCAGCCTGGCCGAACGGTGGACCGAGCGCTACGTCCGCGCCGTCTTCGACCGCTGCGACCGCGGCTTCGCCGTCTCTCGGGGCCTCGTGCAGGCACTCCGCCGGATGGGGGTCACGACGCCGCTCGACGCCGTCCCGCTCGGCGTAGACCTGGACCTCTTCCACCCCCGGCGGCGAGACCCGGCCCTGCGCGCGAGCCTGGGCACCGGGCCCGAGGGCCTGCTGCTGGTCTACGCCGGCCGGCTCGACTCGGAGAAGCAGCCGAGCCTGCTGGCCGATGCCGTCGGGCTGCTCCCCGCTGCGCTGCGCCCGAGGCTCGTGCTCGCGGGGCAGGGGCCGCACCGCGCGGCGCTCGAAGCGCGAGCCGCAACGAGCGAGCGCCTGCACGTCCTGCCGTACATCCGAGACAAAGAGGCCCTCGCCCGGCTCCTCGCCTCGGCGGACATTTACGTGACGGCGGGGCCGCACGAGACGTTCGCGCTCTCGGTCGTCGAGGCACAGGCCTCGGGGCTGCCCGTCGTGGGCGTCGCGGCGGGGGCGCTCGTGGACCGCGTGCCGCCTCACGTGGGGCGGCTCGGGCCGGCCCGCGACGCGGCGGCGTTTGCCGAGCGCATCGCCGAGGTCGCCGCCGAGCGGGAGGCGCTCGGCGCGGCAGCCCGCGCCCACGTCGAGGCCGCGTTCTCGTGGGACCGGACCTTCGAGCGGCTCCTCGCCGCCTACGGCGAGGTGCTCGGCCGCGTGCCGCCGCGCTAGGGCCTCGTCAGGAGGTCTGCTGCTTTCTGAACCGGAGACGCCTCGTGCGAAGCGAGCGACGGAATGGGAGGACTGGAGGGAATGGGAGGACTGGAGGGAAGAGAGACGGCCCCTCCCTGCCCTCGACGCCGTCCCAAACCGCAGAAGACCCCTCGATCCTGCGCTAGATCGTGTGGAGCATGGCGAGGTCAGGCTCGCCCGAGGTTGTGATCCCGACGGCGCAAGCAGCGCGAGGAGAGCGGGGCCGTAGACCCGGACGACGAGTCCTCGGACGACGAGGCCCCGGACGACGAGTGCGACGCGGCGAGGGACGTGTCCCGTAGGGTGGAATCCGGCCCGTGAGAGCCGATCCGGGTAAAGGTCCACACCGCCTGGACCGCACCGCCGGAGCCGATAGAAATTTTGCGCGCGCCGCCCAGGGCCGGGTCCCGCACCGGCGAGGGAAAGGATTTATATTTCGATCCGACCCCTGCCCCTAACCCACCAAGACCATGCGCCCTCGCCTTGCCCTCTGCCTTCTGATGACGTGCACCGTCGGGCTCTCCGCCTGTGCGGACCGAGACGCCCCCGAGGTTGCTTCCGAGGCTGAGGTGCCGGTCGAAGGCGTCGAGCGCATCGAGCCCGACGCGGGGACGGAGGAGCCTACGGCGACCCTCTCCGGAGACGTGCTCCAGACGCAGCTCGGCCCCGATGGGTCGGAGGTAGACCTTCGGCGCGCGGTGGTCACCGGCGACATCCTCACCGTCGAGATCGTCTACCGCAACCCCACCGACGGCATCGTGACGCAGATCTACAGCGCTGAGCAAGTCAGCATCATCGACGACGCCACCTCGGAGCGCTACGACGTGCTCCAAGACGAGTCGGGGCGCTACATGGCCTCGCCGATGTACTCGGACACGCAGCTCAACCCGAGCGCGGGGAGCCACGAGTCCGCCGTGGCGTGGTTCAAGTTCCCGGCCCCGCCGCCGTCCTCACAAACGATCTCGGTCAACATCCCCGAGGTGGGAGCCTTCACCGGGGTCCCGGTCCAGCGATGAACCGGCGCGCAGTCTCGACGGCGCTCGTGCTCGGGGTGCTCGCGCTCGCGGCCTGCGCCGAGCGCCCCGCCGAGCCGCTGCCCGCTGACGCGGCTCCGGGCGAGGCGGCGACGCCGAGCAGCGGGCCGGCCGCCGAGGGCAGCGGCGGCGGTGCCCGGGCCGGCTCCGGGGGGGCGGGGCAGGCACTCACCGGGCGCGTCAGCGGCCTCGGCGCGCTCGTGGACGAGCTCGGCGGGCGCGTCACCGACCAGGGCCTCGTCGTCCCCCTCCCCGCCGACGTGCTGTTCGACTTCGACGAGGCCGAGGTCCGCCCCGACGCCGAGCCGACGCTCGAGCGCCTCGCCACGCTCGTCGGGCAGGCCGGCGACGGGCCGGTCCGCGTCGAGGGCCACACCGACGCCAAGGGCGACGACGCCTACAACCGGACCCTTTCGGAGCAGCGCGCCGAGGCCGTCGCCGACCGCCTCGCCCAGTGCGGCGTGGACCTTGACCGCCTGCGCACGCGCGGCCTCGGCGAGGCGCAGCCCGTGGCAGAGAACGCCCACGCCGACGGCAGCGACAACCCCGAGGGCCGCCGGCAGAACCGGCGTGTCGAGGTGATCATGCCGCGCCCGGCGGGGGTGTGACCGCCCTGCCCACGACGGGAGCATGAAGCGCCGGCGCTAGCCGGGACCGCGGCGGCCCCGTAGCTTTGGCGCGACGCTCCCCCTCTGCCCAGCCCTATGCCGCACCGATCGCTGCTCCCGCTCTGCCTCGCCTGCCTCGCGTGCGCAGGGTGTGGGTCCACGAAGCCGCCGCCCGCTACCGGCTTCTCGGCCTACGCCGCCGACCGCGTCGCCCTCGTCTTCGCCGATGCCGGGGCGACGCGAAGCGGGTTGTGGAACATGAGGCCTGACGCTGCGACCTCGACACCCGGAGACCGCGCCCTCGCCGCGCTGCTCGTAGACTACGGCCCCCATTTCGACGTGCCCATCACGGACGCCACCGGTCAGCTTTCACTTCGGTCTCCGCTGGACAGTCGGTTGCTGGAGGGCCTCCGCGAGAACGTGCTGCAGATTCGGCAGGCCAACCGGAGCCTGCGCAAAGGGCAGGCCGGCGGCGCGCCCGATACGCCGTCGCAGGCCCGTCTCCCGCTCGGCGCGGCAGACCTCGCCGCCGTGCGGGACGCGGTGGGTGCCCGCTACGCCCTCGCCGTCTCGACCGCCGCCCTCGACGCGAGCGCAGGAGAGATCGCCGTCGACGTGCTCACCACCTTCGCCGTGGGCCTGATCGGGCGCGAGTTGCTCGGCACGGCGTCGGGGCGCATCGTTGCCGTGGAAACGGTGCTCCTGGACATGGAGCGCGGCGAGATCGTGTGGTACGGCCTGCACGGGGCCGAGGTCAATCCGGCTCGGCCGGAGCACATCAGCGCCCTCGTCCGCACGGCGGTAGTCGAGCTGTTCACGGGCCGGACGATTCCCCCGTACAGCTTTCTCGTGCCGCTCGAACAGCAGGTCGTGGTGTACCTGCACGGCGGCGGCCGGGTCGTCGGCTACGCACGAGGGATCGACGGGCTGGAGGTCGTCGTGGACACCCGAGACGGCGAGCGCGTGGTGCCCATCGAAAGCGTCAGGAGCATCCGCTCCTTCACCGGCGCCGGCAAGCTGTTCCCCATCGAGGGGTGACGGAGCAGCGGGGCGACGGAGCAGCGGGCGCGCGGCGGGCCCTCGTAGCTTGAGCTCCTCTCCCGGCTTCGCCACGCGCCGCCTGTCCGCTCTTTTCTCCTTTCTCCCCGTGGAAACACTCCCCGTCGAAGAGGTCGTCAACACCACCCTGCTGCTGCGCGGGGCCGTCACGGCAGGCGTCGTCGTGTTCGTGATCGTCGCGCTCGGCACGCTCAAAGGGGCGCTCGTCCGGTTCATCCGGGTGCGGCAGATGCACCGGCTGCGCGGGCGGTTCGTCTACCGGCTGGCGCGGGTCTTCACGCTCGTCTTCGCCACCTTCACGCTGGCCTACGTCTGGGGCTTCGACCCGGAGAAGCTGTGGGTCTTCCTCACCGGTTTCCTCGGCCTCGTCGCCATCGGCTTTTTCGCGGTCTGGAGCCTGCTCTCGAACGTCATCGCCGGGCTGTTCCTTTTCCTCTCGGACCCGTTCAAGATCAACGACGAGATCGAAGTCCCCGACGGCGACCTCGCCGGCAAGGTGCTCGACATCCGCCCCCTCTTCGTCGTGCTCGAGGAGCCGGGCGGGCACACGCTCTACGTCCCCAACAGCCTCCTCTTCCAGAAGTCCTTCCGCCGCATCGACCCCGCGCGGGCGCGCGCGAAGGCGGGGGCAGCGGCCCGCGAGGCCGAGGCACCGGAAGCGGCGGCCTGATACAGTGCGGCCTGATACAGTGCGGCCTGATACAGTGCGGCCCCGGAAGCCGTTCGCCTCCGGGGCCGCCCCGAACCAACAAGGACCGAATCAACCGGCAAGGCCGTCTACTTCACGAGCATCATCCGCTGCGTGGCGGTGTGCGGCCCGGCCTGGAGCCGGTAGAGGTAGACCCCGCTGGCGAGGTCGCCCGCGTCCCACTGCACCTCGTGCCGACCGGCCTCCTGCGTCCCGCTCGCCAGCTCGGCCACCTTCTGCCCGGCCACGTTGTAGACCGTGAGCCGGACCGCCGTCGCCTCGGGCAGCGAGTACGAGATCGTCGTGTTCGAGGCGAACGGGTTGGGGTAGTTCGCGTCGAGGCTGAAGACGGCGGGGGCCGACCCGGCACCGCTCTGCGCGGACAGGGCCGTCGTCGTGATCGACGCACCGCGGTCCTCGGCGGGAAGCTCGAAGCCGTTGAAGTAGGTCTCGAAGAACCGGGTCTTGACCTCGGCGTAGTGCCCGCGGCTGACGGCAGCGGCCGGGTCGAAGAAGGCGCGCAGCGTGCCGCCGGCGGTTTCGATCCGGGCCTGCATGAGCTGGAGCTCGAGGGCGAGCTGGACGTGGCCCCGGAACGCCGCCGGGATCGCGCCGGCGTCTTCGAGCGGGACCCGCACGCCGCCCACGTCCACGCCCGGTACGCCGGCGTAGTCGGCCGCGAAGGCATCGAGCCCGAGGGCCTGGACGAGGGAGTACGCGAGCGCGGCCCGCGTGACCACGCTCGACACGCCGCCCTGCACGCGCATCACGCCGGCCCCGGCCTGAGCGCCATCCTTCAGCGGAGCCCCCTGCGCCGTGACGGCCTCGGCGAGCGCCGCCGCGTTGCCCCGGAGGTAGTACGAGTAGCCCCCGTCGGTCGGGAAGAACTGCCGGACGCCCGCGCCCATCACGAGGTACTGCGCGAGCTGATGCCGGCGGAGCGCCGCGTTGGGCGCAAACGTGCCGTTTGCCAGGCCGTCCACGAGGCGGTTGCTGACGGCGTAGCCGATGAAGGCCTCGTCCGGGTGCCCGCTGATGTCGCCCAGGCCGGTGAAGCCGTCGAGGCGGACGAGCTTGAGGGTGCCGTTGACGGTGCCGGGCAGCGAGGTCCCGTTCGTCAGCCCGAGCGGGTCGGTGCCGATGCCGCTGACCGAGCCGATGCCGCTGACCGTGAGGGTCCACGTGCCCGGCTTGCCGGGCGCGGTCACGGCCACGGTGCCGCCGAGGACGGGGATCGAGATCGCCGAGCCGTAGCGCACGCCGTCGGGGTCGATGAGGACGACGGCGACGAGGTTGTCCTCGACGGTCGCCCGCGCCGAGACGACCGAGATGTCCGCGCCGACCTCGAAGGTCTGCTCCTCGGTCTGGCCGACGGGCGTGAACATGATCGAGAAGTCGGTCTCGTCGGCGACGCTCACCTGCGCGTTGGCGTTGAACGACCGGCGGCTGTTGAGCAGGGTGCCGGTGTAGCGCGTATCGCCTGCGGCGGCGGCGACGGCGGCGTAGGCGTTGACGTAGCCCGTCCCGGACTCCCAGGTTTCGCGGCCCGGCATGTTGGTCGCCGTCTTCCGGAGGGTCTCCCGGACCTGGTCCGGCGTGAGCGACGGGTTGGCTTCGAGAAGGAGCGCCACGATGCCGGCGACGTGCGGAGTCGCCATCGAGGTGCCGGAGATCATGGTGTAGAACGGGAGGTGCTCCGGCGCGATGAAGTCGGCGTCGTCGGCTCCGCCGTTGGCCCCGCCGTTGGTCGCGGCCCGCGCCGAGATGATGTTGACGCCGGGGGCCGTGATGCTGACCTCGTTGCGGGCGGTCCAGCTCACGCCGTCGGGCGTGGTGAACGAGAAGGACCGGCCCTCCAGCCCGCGCGAGGAGAAGTCGGCGAGGTTGCCCGCCTTCGTGCCCGCGCCGACCGAGATCACCCACGGTGCCCAGGCGTAGGGGTTGTGCGTGTCCTCGCCCGAGCCGGCGTTGCCGGCGGCGAAGAGGACGTTGATCCCGGCCTTGTACGCGCTGTAGGATGCCAGGCTGATCGGGTCCTCGGGGTCGAAGTCGCTGCCCGAGCTGCCCCACGAGTTGGTGATGACGCGGATCGGGTGGGCGAAGTCGTTCTGGCGGCTGATGGCGTAGTCGAACCCGCCGAGGCCGTCGAGGATGAGGATGACCGCGCCGGAGCCGTAGCCGATCAGGTCCGCGCCGGGCGCGACGCCTTCGTAGAGGCCGTCGGACATCACGCCGGTCCCACCGACGGTGCCCGCGCAGTGCGTGCCGTGGCCGGAGTTGAGGTCGGTGTTCGGCGTGCCCTCGATGTAGGTCACCGGGAGCAGCCCGCTGACGGCGTTGAGGTTGGTGACGGCCTGCACGTTCTCGACGACGTGGGTGCCGAACTCGAGATCGCCGTGCGTGGCGTCGATGCCGGAGTCGTTGACGACGACCGTCACGCCCTCGCCCGTGAACGGGAGGCCGTTGCCGTTGCGGAGGTTGGGGTCCGCGCGCAGGCGGTCGACGCCGGTGACGCTGGTGCCGCCCTCGTTGAAGTATTCGAGCGGCTCGTTGGCCCAGAGCGAGAGCACGCCCGGCAGGTTCGCCAGCAGGGCCGCCTGGGCCGGCGTAGCGAGGACGGCCGCGATGGGGAGGGCCTCGAAGAAGAAGCCCCGCGTCACGCCGGTCGAGGCGACGAGCGAGCGCTGTGCCTGCCCGAGCGGCGTCGTCTGGTCGAAGGTCACGATGACGGTCGTCGTCTCGAAGAGCGACAGCCCGGCCAGCTCGTTCTGGAGGCTCTGGCTGATGGTCGCCTGCCCGAAGGCGGCAGGGCCGAAGCCGAGGAGGGCGGCGAGAAACAGGCCGCGCAGCAAGGAGGGTCCGTTCCGGCGGGAACGGCGCGTGACAGACAGCATGGTCGTTGAGGGATGGCGAAGAGTGACAGACGATGCGGTGCCTTCCCCCCGGACATGGCGACGCGCAGCCGGGGAAGGTAAAAAATCACCTCCGTCCCGTCAAATGAAAACGGCGACGCAGGCTATAGTTTTCGCATGCGTCCCACCCCCTCGGCAAGCCGCTCGGCGGCGAAGTCGAGGTCGGCCTCGGTCGTGCCGCGCCCGAGGGAGAAGCGGACCGTCGCGCTCGCCGTCTCGCGGGGAATCCCGAGCGCGCGGAGGACGTGGCTCGGCTCCACGGCCCCGCTCCCCGCGCTCCCGATCGAGACGTGAACCTCTGCCACGTCGAGGCCGAAGGAGCTTGGCAGTGCCGGACCCAGAGCCGTACTTTCCGTCCACTTCCTCAACCACACTAGCTATGAGTATTCAGGAGATTCAGGAGGCCATAGCGTCCTTACCTCGCTCGGAACAGTCCGAGTTGTTCGAGCGGCTGGACGAGTACCGCGCCGAGCAGTGGGATGCGCAGATCAAGGAGGATGCGGAGGCAGGCCGACTAGACCACCTCATCGCTGAGGCCAAGGCGGACTTCCGCGAAGGCCGTACCCGTCCTCTGTGAGCCGACGAACAGCGCTTTACTTCGGACGCGTCATAATAGGGGCTCGTAGTCAATCGATCACCGAAGAGCCCCCTCATGGATCACCAAACGACGCCCCGCTTCTGGCAACTCTACGACCGTCTTCCGCAGTCCGTTCGGCGTCTCGCTGACAAAAACTATGAACTGCTGAAAGCGAACCCGCACCATCCCTCGCTCCACTTCAAGCAGGCGACGAGCGATCTCTGGTCCGTGCGGGTTGGTCTGCACTATCGTGCTCTAGCTACGGTACAAGAGAACCACTACCTCTGGTTCTGGATCGGACCGCACGCGGAGTACGACCGGCTGCTCGCGCGGTAGTACCCGCCTATGGGCTCCGCATCCGACCGACGACCGCCGCGAGTTGCTCGGCGGCGAAGTCGAGGTCGGCCTCGGTCGTGCCGCGCCCGAGGGAGAAGCGGAGCGTCGCGCTCGCCGTCGCGCGGGGAATCCCGAGCGCGCGGAGGACGTGGCTCGGCTCGACGGCTCCGCTCGTGCAGGCGCTCCCGCCCGAGACCCAGACGCCCGCCACGTCGAGGCCGAGCAGCAGCATCTCGCCGTCGAGCGCCCGCCCCTCTGCCGGTGGGAACGAGACGCTGAGGAGGTGCGGCGCGCTGTCGCCGAGGGGCGTGTTGAACCGGACGGCCTCGCCGAAGGCCGCGCGGATCGACCCGGCGAGCCGGTCGCGCAGGCCCCGCAGCCGGGCGTGCTCCGCCTCGGCGGTCTCGGCAGCCCGACTCAGGGCTTCGGCGAGCCCGACGACGGCGGCGACGTTTTCCGTCCCCCCGCGCCGCCGCCGCTCCTGCGCCCCGCCGACGACGAACGGCGCGAGCGGCGTCCCGGCGCGGACCCAGAGCACGCCCGCGCCTTTCGGCCCGTAGACCTTGTGCGCCGAGAGCGAGAGCAGGTCCACGCCGAGAGCCTGCCCTGACCCTGCCGAAGGGTCGTTCACGTCGAGGGCGTACAGCCCCGCGGCCTGCACGGCGTCGGTGTGGAGCGGGACGCCCCGCTCGCGGCAGACCTCCGCGATCTCCCGAATCGGGCTGAGGGTGCCCAACTCGTTGTTGACCATCATCAGCGAGACGAGGCCCGTCTCCTCGGTGATCGCCTCCGAAACCTGCTCGGCAGTCACCGCGCCGGAGGGCTGCGGGGGGAGGACCGTGACGGGGTGCCCGGCGTCGCGCAGCGCTTCGGCGGTCCGGAGGACGGCCTCGTGCTCCACCGCGCTCGTGACGAGGCCCGGGCCCCGGCGGTCGGGACTCGTGAGGACGCCGCGCAGGGCCGCGTTGTCGGCCTCGGTCCCGCCGCTCGTGAAAACGATCTCCCCGGGCTCGGCCCCGAGAATCTCCGCCACCTGCTCACGCGCCGCCTCGACCGCGAAGCGCGCGCGCCGCCCGAGGGCGTGGACGGAGGAGGCGTTGCCGTAGTGCTCGCGGAGGTACGGCAGCATCGCGCCGAGCACCGCTTCGTCGAGCGGCGTGGTAGCGGCGTGGTCGAGGTAAACGGACGGCATTGCGGAGGACAGAGGACAGAGGACAGAGGACAGAGGACAGAGGACAGAAATTAACGGTGGGAGCTAACTTGATCAGTTTTCCCGGGCTCTTCCGCTCTTGCGGCTCCCACCGTGGAGCGTGGGGCAAATCCTCGGCCCCGGGTTGGCCTGGTTCCACAACAATCGTAGGTTCGGGACCGTTTTTAGCCGGACCTCCTTCGACCCAACCCGCGCGCTGACTGACCGTTCGCTACGAGAGACGCTATCTTCCCGCCGCCTTCGCGGCTTCCCTCCCGCTCTCCCGCTCTCGATGCACGGTCCCCGTCTGCTCCTCGGCGCACGCGCCGCCCTCGCCCTGGCAGGCCTCGCCCTGCTCGGCGGGTGCGACTCGGCCACCGACCCCCAACGGCTCGGCGGGCTGCCGCCCGAAGTCGATAGCCTCGCCTTCTCGCCGGACAGCGTCTTCTTCGACGAGGTACTCGTGGGGGGCGATTCGGCGGGGATCGACCTCTCGATCAGCGTCCGCGCTGCCGACCCGGATGGACCGGTGGGCCGCGTGCAATACGCCGTCAACTGGCAGTATGGGGAGACGGTCGCCCGGGGACCGTTGGAGGAGGCCGGCGGTGGCCGCTACGCGGCCGAGGTGCCGCTCCGGCTCCGCCGCGATCAGCGCGGGCGCTACACCGTGCTCGTCTACGCCGTGGACGGCGACGGCCTCCTGAGCAACCAGGCGAGCGGCACGTTTCTGCTGACCGGGACCAACCTCGGCCCGCCCGTCATCGGCGAAGTCAGTGCGCCGGAGGAGTACCGACCGTCGCCGTCGGGCACGCTCCGGATAGTCGCAGCGGTCTCCGACCCCGACGGGCCGCGGGACGTCGCCCGTGTCGAGGGGGCGTTCCCGGTGGGAGGCACCTTCCGCCTGCGCGACGACGGCAGCCCCGGCTCGGGCGACGCGGACGACGGCGACGGCCGCTATACCGTCTTCTTCGGGATCGACGCGGCGACGCCGGGCCCGCTCCCCGTCCGCCTCTGGGCCGTGGACCGCGATGGGGCGGTGAGCGACACTACCCGGTTCACGATTAGGATCGTCGAATGACCCACCGCCGAAGGAGCCGCCGCCGAAGGAGCGGCCGCCGAATGCACCGCCTTCTCGCTTTCGCCCTCGCCTTTGCGCTCGCCGCCCCGGCTCTTGCCCAGCCGGGGGGCTTCGACCGGGCGCGGGCGAACGACCTCGTCCCCGTCGGCGGGCCGCAGCGCAACATCGTCGACAACCTCGACGCCGAGGGCGACACGCTCTGGGCCGGGCAGCAGCTCACGTTCACCGCCGACGGCGGCGACTCGTGGTTCCTCGTCGCCGACCCCGCCCTCACCCCCGCGATCGCGCCGAGCGCCATCGTCTACTCGCTCGACATCGAAGGCCCGAACATCTGGGTCGGCCTGGGCTTCCAGGACCCGGCGATTGTGGGCCGCCCGCAGAGCGCCGCCGGGTTCGCCCACAGCGAGGACGGCGGGCGGACGTGGACCTACGAGGCCCCGCAGCTCGACCAGCCCGAGGACACGCTCCAGGTCTACGGCTGCAACTACTTCACGCCCGACGACGTGGCGGCGGGCCGCGTCGCCCCGATCCTCGGGTGCGGCCCGACGGGGACCGAGACCCTCTCGCTCCAGCTTCCGGCGCTGCCCGTCCTCGTCCCCCAGCAGAGCCCGCCGTTCGACCTCGACTTCGACCCCGTGACGCGCGACGTGTGGGTGGCGGGCTTCGCCAGCGGCATCCGGCGGCTCTCGCTCCTGCCGGACACCAACGCCTACGCCCAGTCGTTCGAGCGCATCGTCCTGCCGCCCGACACGCTCGACGCGATCTCGCCGGACCAGGCCTACGCCTTCCCCTTCGCGCCCGAGGTCAACGAGGCGGAGGAGGCGCTCAACTTCCTCGGCTTCTCCGTGCTCGTGGACGAGACCGGCACCGTGTGGGCCGGCACCGTCGCCGGCATCAACCGCTCGCGGCCCGAGGACGTGGTCGAGCTCGTCGTCTTCGACACGACGGGGACCGTGCCGGTCGATACGCTCCGCGAGCGGGCGTGGCAGCGAACGAGCTTCGACGGGACCAGCCGGGGCCTGCCGGGCAACTGGGTGATCGCCCTCGAAGAGCAGCCCCTCGGCGACCCGGCGGCGGCGGTCGGGAGCCCGGAGAACCCGCGCAACCCGGTGTGGCTGGCCGTGCTGCGGGCCGCCTCGCAGGAGGAGCAGTTCGCGCTCGTCGTCACCCGCGACGGCGGCGAGACGTTCGAGCCGGTGCTCGTCGGCGGGCGGCGGTTCTACGACTTCGCCTTCTGCCCGGCCGGCGCGGCGTGGGGCTGCGACGCCCGGACGGTCTACGCCGCCGGGGACGACGGCCTCTTCCTCTCCGAGGACGAGGGGCAGACGTGGCGCAGCGTCCGCGCCTTCCGCGAGCGCGACGGCCGGTTCGTCAGCCGCGACGCCCGCGCCTTCGCCGTCGCCACGACGCCCGACGCGCTGTGGGTCGGCACCGGCGACGGCCTCGTCAAGAGCACCGACGGTGGGGAGACGTGGCGCGTCTTCCGCGTCGACGTGCCGACGAACCCCGCCGAGCCCTCGGACCGCACGCCGGAGGTCGAGGCCTACGCCTACCCCAACCCGTTCTCGCCCAGCGCCGACACGGTCGTCCGCATCCGCTACGACCGCGCCACGGCCCGCATCCGCATCTTCGACTTCGGGATGAACCTCGTCCGCACCTTCGACGCCGCGACGCCGACCGAGCAGGCGTGGGACGGGTTCGACGACGCCGGCAACCGCGTCGCCAACGGGGTCTACTTCTACGAGGTCGAGGCCGGGGGCGAGGCGCTGCGCGGCAAGATTCTGGTGCTCGAATAGCACCGATACAGAGGTACCGCCATGCGCTTTCAAGCAAATAAAAAGTCATCCCCGCGCAGGCGGGGCTCCAAAGGCGTTGCAGGCCGGTGGGTCCCCGCCTGCGCGGGGATGACTACTGAAACGGTAGCGGCAGGCAACCCCACGGCTCACCCGATGACGAAACGCGTTCTCCCGCTTCTCCTCTTGCTGCTCACCGCGGTGCCGGTCTCCGCGCAGTACGCCGGGTCGTACGCCCGCATCGGCTTCGGCGCGCGCGGCGTTGCGATGGGCGGCGGGCTCGTGGCGGACGTGTTCTCCGAGGCCAGCCCGTACTACAACCCCGCGCTCGCCCCGCGCGTCCAGCGCCAGGGCCTCGACGCGGCGGCGGGCTTCCTGTCGTTCGACCGCAGCCTGCAGTACCTCCAGTTCGCGTTCCCCCTTCCGCCCCGCGCCGGGGCTGCCGTCGGGCTCATCCGCGCCGGCGTCGAGAACATCGACGGGCGCGACAACTCGGGCTTCCACACCGACGAGCTCTCGACCCAGGAGTACGTCATCTTCGCCGCCTTCGGCGCGCGCGTGAGCGAGCGCGTCTCCGGCGGCCTCGGCCTCCGGTTCTACCACGCCGACCTCTTCGACACCGTCGACCCGGTCGTCGGCATCGCGCTCTCGTTCGGCCTCGCGGCCCAGGTCTCGGAGGACCTCGCCTTCGGCTTCGCTGTGGACGACCTCCTCGGGCGCTACCGGTGGGACACCTCCGACGCCTTCGGTGCCGGCGGCAAGACGACGACGGACCGCTTCCCGGTCCGCGTCCGCTTCGGCAGCGCGTACCAACTCGCGGCGGGGCGCGGCACCCTCACCGCCGAGGTCGAGACCCGGCTCCAGACCGCCGAGCGCCGGACCGAGCGCGTCAGCGAGATCAACGGCCTCCCGACGGTCTTCACCGACAACGAAAACGTGCGCCTCACCGACACGCGCTTCCACCTCGGCGGCGAGGTCTGGCTCGCGCAGCCGTTCGGCGTCCGCCTCGGCCTGGACCGCCTCGGGGCGGGGGCCTTCGAGGCCGCCTCGCCCGCCGCCGGGTTCGCCGTGCGCCAGAGCCTCGGCGACATCGCCGCCCGCGTCGACTACACCGCCGTGCTCGAAGCCTACGGCCTGGGCGTGATGCACCTCGTCAACGTCCACCTCGACCTGTAACTACGCCGCAGCGAACGCTGCCGGCGATACGGCAACGGAGGGGAAGGCGTCGAGCACTCACCGGTCCGCCGTCACGAGGGGGACACGCAGGGCCTGGGCGAGGGCCACGGACTCACAGTCATAGGCCGAGCACGGCGAGGTGGTGACGAGGCGAAGCACCTCCGCCGCCGAGGCTTCGTGCTCACCGCCGTCGAGTAGGCGCTCGGCTTGGTCGAAAATGTCGAGGGCGTCGGGAAGGGAGAGGATGTCCCGACGCAGGTAGAGTGCGAGCACGTTGCGGAGCTCGCTTCGCCACAGCCGGGGAGCGACCCACTCGGCATCGCGGTGGAGCACGGCGAGGGCCGTCTCCGTGTGCTCACCCTGGAGGAAGAGGTAGGCGAGCACGTTCGTATCCACGGCGATCATGGGCGGCCTTTGTCCTTCGCCTGACGCAGCAGCGCATCGGTGAGCGGGAGCGAGGCCGTCTTTTCGTGGAGCGGGCGCAGAAACGCCCTAAACGCCACCGGGTCGACGGGGCGGCGCGTCAACGACTGCTCGAGGCACGCGACGATCTCGCTGTTGAGGCTGCGGCGGTGCGCGGCGGCGCGCTCGCGGAGCCGCTCGTAGACGTCGTCCGGAATATTTCTGACCGTGATGGAAGGCATATGCCCGTGATGGAAGGCGTAGCGGTTCGGGTCCATAACCATTATGCAACCACGCGAGTCTCCTCGGTTTTCCGAGCCGCTCGCAAGGCCAGCCCTTTTTGAGACCGGTTCTGGCCTGCCGCTACCCGATGTCTACCGCTATCCGATGTAGAGCGGCTTGAAGCTGAAGCACAGCACGAAGAGCACGAGCGCGAGCACGCCGAGCACGCGGCGGCCCCGCGAGAGCGGTTCCGGGTGCAGCACCGGCGGGTGGTCCACCTTGATCAGCGCCACGATCAGCAGGCACCAGAAGAACCACCCCGAGTACCCGACGGCCTCGGCGATCCCGCCGACGCGGAGCGCGAGCGCCGCCACCGCGATCAGCCCGAGCAGCCCGCCGGCCCGCACGCGCCGGTCCGCGAACAGCCGCCCGAAGAAGAAGTAAAGCAGCGCCGCGGCGATCACCCACACCCCGGCCCCGCCGAGCGCCTCGGGATAGCCGTAGCCCAGGGCCACGCTGCGCAGCAGCGGCCCCATCTCCGACACCAACCCCAGCGTCGCCGAAAACAGGAGCACGATGACGAACGTCCGCGCGATGATCCCGTGCCAGCGCGGCCCGACGAGCGCGTAGACGATGTGCCCCCCATCGAGTTGCCCGACCGGCAGCATGTTGAGCGCCGTGAAGAACAGCCCGAGCCAGCCGGCGAAGAGCACCGGGTAGTGGTACATCTCGTACATCGGCGGGACGTTCGGGAAGAGCTGCGTCAGCGCCCAGTAGAGCGGCGTCTGCCCGATCGTCAGCGTGCCGAACCCGGTCTCGTCCGGAAGCGCGAACGTCGGGAAGGCCCGGGTGTGCTCGACGAAGGCCTTGAGCGACTCGTGCCCGCCCAGGTCGAAGACGTAGCTCGGCGGCGGGAGCGTGGCGAGGGCGTAGAGGAGCACCCCGAGCGCGACGACGAACCCCGCCAGCGGCCCCGCCGCGCCCACGTCGAAGAGCTGCCGCGTCTGCCGGAGCGGCTCCCGAATCCGGATCACCGCCCCGAACGTGCCGATGTTCGGCTGGAGCATCGGGAACGGGAACGGGATGTAGTACGGCAGCGACACGCTGAGCCGGCTGCGCCGCGCGGCGATGTAGTGCCCGAACTCGTGGACCGTCAGGAAGAGCAGCAGCGGCACCGCGTAGCGCAGCCCGTCCCACACGAACATCCCGAGCCCGAACTGCTCGTACAGCACCTCGCGCCCGACGAGCGTTCCCCCCGCCCACGTCGTCGTCCCCAGCGTGAGCGCGAAGAGCAGGAGGTGGAGCCAGGTGCGGTCGCGCGGCGGCGGGTCCGTGTCGACGAGCACGCTCTCGGCGACCTCGGGCGGCAGCGGTCGGTCGGCCGGGTACGGTGGGGGGAGGGGCTCCAACGGGGCGAGGGCAGGCGGGCAGCGAAAGCGAGTGGCCCCTACGCCGCGCCCGGGGCGAAGTTGCCTGCCTCGGCGTGATGGCGGGCAACGGAATCGCAGGGGCGAACCCACGTGTTCGCCCCGAGTCTCAGCGCAGCGCCGCCAGCCCCGCCTCGACCCGCTGCATCGCCGCCCGCAGGTCGCTGGCCGAGGCGGCGTACGAAATCCGCAGGCCGTAGGGCGCGCCGAACGCGTCGCCGGGGACGAGCGCCACGTCGTGCTCCTCGAGCAGGTAGAAGCACAGGTCCGTGCTCGTCGCGATCTCCCGCCCGCTCGGGGCCGTGCTGCCGAACGTCGAGGACACGTCGGGGAAGAGGTAGAACGCGCCCTCGGGCTTCGGGCACGCGATGCCCGGCAGCCGGTCGAGGGCGGCGAGGACGAAGTTGCGGCGTTCGTGAAAGGCGCGGACCATCTGGCGCACCGGCTCGGGGTCCATCTGGAGCGCGGCGATGCCCGCCTGCTGCGTGATCGCGCTCGGCGCGCTCGTGAGCTGGCTCTGCATCTTCGCCACGGCGTCCGCGGCCCAGCGCGGCGCGGCGAGGTAGCCCAGGCGCCAGCCCGTCATCGCGTACGCCTTCGAGAAGCCGTTGACCGTCACCGTCCGCTCCCACATCCCCGGCAGCGACGCGAACGAGACGTGCTCGGCGTCGTAGATGACGTGCTCGTAAATCTCGTCCGAGACGACCATCACGTCCTCGTGGCCGCGCACGACCTCGGCGAGCGCCTCGAGCTCGCCGCGCGAGTAGACCGCCCCGGTAGGGTTCGAGGGCGAGTTGAGGAGGAGCACGCGCGAGCGCTCGGTGAGCGCGGCCTCCAGCTCCTCGGGGCGCATCTTGTAGCCGCGCTCCGGGGCCGTCTCGACCGCCACCGGCTCGGCCCCGGCGAGGCGGGCCATCTCGGGATACGACACCCAGTACGGTGCCGGGACCACCACCTCGTCGCCCGGCCGGCAGAGCACGAAGACGGCCTGCGCGACGGCCTGCTTGGCCCCGTTCGAGCACACGATGTCGCCGGCCTCGTAGGCCAGCCCGTTGTCGTTGCGGAGCTTGCGGGCGATGGCCTCGCGCAGCTCCGGCGTGCCGGGGTTGGCCGTGTAGTGGGTGTGCCCCTCGTCGATGGCCCGTTTGCCGGCTTCGGCGATCGGCGCGGGCGTGTCGAAGTCCGGCTCGCCGGCCGAGAGCGCGACGACCGGGCGGCCCTCCTGCTTCAGCGCCTTCGCCCGGGCCGACATCGCGAGCGTCTCCGACGGCTGCATCGCGGCCACGCGAGGGTTGAGGTGGGCGTCCATCGTCGGGTGGTCCATGCCGTGGCGGGGTGGCGAGCCGGGGCGGGGTGAGCGAGCCGCCCAAGGTACGACGGGGCGAGGCCGCCTCGCACGGTCCAGCCCCAGCCGAGCGCCTTTAGCCCAGCGCTTTCAGCCCAGCGCCTTCAGCCGTGCCAGCACCGGCGGCGGCACGAACGCCGACACGTCGCCCCCGAACCGGTGGATCTCGCGGACGAGCGACGCGCTCGTGAAGGCGTCGTCCGGCTCCGGCGTCAGAAAGACGGTCACGACCTCGCCGGCCATCCGCCGGTTCGCCACCGCCATCCGCATCTCGTAGTCGAAGTCCGAGACCTGCCGCAGCCCGCGCACGAGAGCGACGGCCCCGCGCTCGCGCGCCCGGTCCACGACGAGGCCATCGAACGTCTCGACGCCGAGGCGTGCCCGCTCGTCGGCGGTCCAGCCCGCCACGGAGGCCTCGATGAGGGCCACCCGTTCCTCGGCACCGAGCAGCCCCTGCTTCGCGGGGTTCACGCCGACCGTCACCTCCACCCGGTCGAACAAGCGGAGGGCGCGGCGGAGCACGTCGAGGTGCCCGTTCGTGACGGGGTCGAACGAGCCGGGATAGAGCGCGAGGCGGGGCATGGGCGAGGCGTGGGCGGGCAGGGCGGTAAAATAGGAGAAGCGCGTATCTTTGACCCACCCTTTACGCCCGCCACCCCTCTGCGCCCGGCACCTTTACGCCCGGCGCGAGGCGACCGGAACCCTCCGCCCCCGCCCCGACTTTACTTTAGCTGCCGAACCTCCCACTCCGCTCGGCCCTCACTCACCAGCACGGAGACGACACCATCGCCAGACGCTACTCCCGGCCGCAGCCCAAGCGCGGCCCCCAGACCCGCATCAACGACCAGATCCGCTCCGAGCGCGTGCGCGTCGTAGACCCCCAGGGCGAGCACGGGATCTACGAGACCTCCGCCGCGCTCGAGCTCGCCCAGCGCCGCGGCCTCGACCTCGTCGAGGTCGCCCCCGACGCCGACCCGCCCGTGGCCAAGATCATGGACTACGGGAAGTACCGCTACGAGCAGCAGAAGAAGGAGAAGGAGCAGCGGAAGAAAGCCCACAAGGTCGAGCTCAAGGAAATCCGCTTCCGTCCCAACACCGACGACCACGACTTCGACTTCAAGGTCAAGCACTCCCGCGAGTTTCTCGAGGAGGGCAACCAGGTCAAGGCGTGGGTCCAGTTCCGAGGCCGCGACATCATCTACAAGGAGCGCGGCGCGGCGCTCCTCGCCCGGTTCATCGAGACGCTGTCGGACATCTCGCGCGTCGAGCAGCTTCCCAAGATGGAAGGCCGCCGGATGACGGTCATGCTCACGCCGGACCGGTCGGGGAAGAAGGGGTAATGCCGCTCGGCAGAGGCCCGGCAAGCCCTCGGGGCCTGCCCGGTGCGTGCGTGTTCGGCAACGCCGGGGGCAGGAAAGGCGGGGAGAGTGAGAAGGGAATCGCTAGCCCCCATTCTCTGCGCTGACGGTTCAGGCTGAGCCCTCGCCCCCGCTCTTCTTTTACTCCCCCTCTTCAAACTTCGGCGTTGCGGCGCTAGGGGCCACCCTGTATCTTTAGCGGTTCTGCACGCCGAGGCGACGCTTGCCGGCTCGCCTCTTTTTTTACCCCCCGCCGCACCCCCGCGGTGGGCACGCTACCAGGAGCACGCCATGCCGAAGATGAAGACCAACAGCGGAGCCAAGAAGCGCTTCGGGCGGACCGCCAGCGGTCGGCTCAAGCGGCAGAAGGCGTTCGCCAGCCACATTCTCACGAAGAAGTCGCCTAAGCGGAAGCGGGACCTCCGCAAGGGTACCCTCGTGGACCAGACCGACGAGAAGCGCATCAAGCGCCTCCTCGCCGGCGGCTGAACCCGGCGGGCCGGCCTCGGCTTGCCTCCCTGTTTTTCTCACCTTTTAACGGAGCAACCAAATGCCACGCGCACGCAACACCGTGGCTTCCCGTCGCCGTCGCAAGAAGGTTCTGAAGCTTGCGAAAGGCTATTGGGGTCGCCGGCGCAACGTCTACACCGTCGCCAAGCACTCCGTCGAGAAGGCGCTACAGTACCAGTACCGGGACCGCCGCCAACGCAAGCGGCAGTTCCGACGCCTGTGGATCGCCCGGATCAACGCCGCCGCGCGGCTCAACGGGACCACGTACTCGCGCCTGATCGCCGACCTCCGGAAGGCGGACATCCCGCTCAACCGGAAGGTGCTCGCCGACCTCGCCATGCACGACGCGGACGCCTTTGCCAAAGTCGTCGAACGAGCCGCAGCCTAAAGACCGCTCGCGGTCATGCCCGCTCGTTCGGCACCCTTTCCCGTCCGGCCTCCGTGCCCGGCGGGAATCTTTTTATCTACCCGCCCCCATGTCCACCGAGACCTCCACGCTTCAGCAAGAAATCGACGCCCTCGGGCAGGCGATCGACGCGGCCGACCTCGGAAGTGCGGACGAGATCGAGGCCTTCCGGATTCGCATGCTCGGGCGCAAGAGCGGCGTGGTCACGGCCCTCTTCGGCCGGATCACCGAGGTCGAGCCGGGCGAGCGGGGGCGGACGGGGCAGGCGCTGAACGCCCTCAAGGGGAGGGCGGAGGCGCGCATCGAATCGGCCCAGGCCGCACTCGCCGGCAGCGACGGAGCCGAGCCGGCGGAGATCGACCTGACGCTGCCGGGGCGCGTGCCTGCGCCCGTCGCAGGCCCCGACGGGACGGGCAGTCTCCACCCGCTGACCCAGACGCTGGAGGAGATCAAGAGCCTCTTCCGCCACTTCGGGTTCGACGTGGCCGAGGGGCCGGAGATCGAGGACGACTGGCACAACTTCACCGCGCTCAACTTTCCGCCCGAGCACCCGGCGCGCGACATGCAGGACACGCTCTTCGTGGAACCGCCGCCGCCGGACGGGCGCGGGATCGTGATGCGGACCCACACTTCGCCGGCGCAGATCCGGGTGATGGAGCGGCAGGCCCCGCCGATCCGCGTGATCGTGCCGGGACGGGTCTACCGCAACGAGGCGATTTCGTACAAGAGCTTCTGCCTGTTCCACCAGGTCGAGGGCTTGGTGGTGGACGAGCACGCGACGTTCGCCGACCTCAGGGCGATGCTGCACGGCTTCGCCCGAGCCTTATTCGGGGACGACGTCAGGATGCGCTTCCGGCCGAGCTTCTTCCCCTTCACCGAGCCCTCGGCGGAGGTCGACGTCTGGTGGGCCGACGACACCCTCGGCGGGGGCGGGCGGTGGCTCGAAGTCCTCGGCTGCGGCATGGTCGATCCGAACGTCCTCGAAGCCGTCGAGATCGACCCCGAGCGCTACACCGGCTACGCGTGGGGCATGGGCGTCGAGCGCCTGGCGATGCTGAAGTACGGCATCGACGACATCCGCCTGTTCTACGAGAACGACGTGCGGTTTCTGAAACAGTTTTAAGTGTGAGGTTTGAGGTCGCGGGGTTGGGGCACTACACCTCCACCCTCCACCCCCAAACCTCCAACCCCTCCGCCATGAACGTCTCCACCAACTGGCTCGCCGACTACGTCGAGCACGACCTCTCGCCCGAGGCCCTCGCCGAGGTGCTGACCATGCTCGGGCTGGAGGTCGAGTCCGCCGAGAGGCGCGGGCGCGACCTCGCGGGCGTCGTCGTCGGGCACGTCCTCAACACCCGGCCTCACCCGAACGCGGACCGGCTCACGCTCTGCGACGTGGACCTCGGCCCGGAGCACAACGTTGCCGGATCGCCGGTGCAGATCGTCTGCGGCGCGCCGAACGTCGCCGCCGGGCAGAAGGTGCCGGTCGCCACGGTGGGCACGACGCTCGTGCTGCCCTCGCGCAAGACGGGCGCGCTCGAGCCGGTCACCCTCGGCAAAGCCAAGCTGCGCGGCGAAGAGTCCAACGGGATGATCTGCGCCGAAGACGAACTCGGGCTGGGCGCGGGCCACGACGGCATCCTGGTGCTCGACCCCGACGCGCCCGTCGGGCAGCCGGTCGAGGCCTACCTCGCCGCGCGCGGGCGAGCGCCGAGCGACGTCGTCCTCGACGTCGCCATCACCCCGAACCGGCCCGACGCCGTGAGCCACATCGGGGTGGCGCGCGACGTGGCGGCGGTCACCGAGGGGGAGTTGAAGCGACCGGAGGTCGAGATTCCGCAGGCGGGCGGCGAGGCGGCGGCCCTCGTGCCGGTCGAGATCGAGGCTCCCGCCGTGTGCCACCGGTTCGCCGGGATGGTCGTGCGCGGGGTGACGGTCGGCGAGTCGCCGGGCTGGCTCAAGGCCCGGCTCGACGCGGTGGGCCTGCGCCCGCGCAACAACGTCGTCGACGTCACCAACTACGTCATGCACGAGGTCGGGCAGCCGCTCCACGCCTACGACCTCGGCAAGGTCGCCGGCCGCCGGCTGGAGGTCCGCTACGCCGCGCCGGGCGAGAGGCTGACGACGCTCGACGGCAAGGAGCGGACGCTCCCCGACGGCACCGTCGTCGTCGCCGACGCCGAGGGGGCCGTCGGCATCGCCGGCATCATGGGCGGGGCCGACTCGGAGATTTCCGAATCCACGACCACTGTCTTCATCGAAGGAGCCTACTGGGACCCGGTGACGATCCGCAAGACGGCCAAGGCGCTCGGGATGCAAACCGACGCGTCATACCGCTTCGAGCGAGGCGTCGATACCGAGGGGCAGCCGTGGGCCGTCGCCCGCGCCGCGCACTTGACCGCTGAGCTAGGCGGCGGCGAGATCGTCCCCGGCCTGATCGACGAGCGCCCGGTCGAACCGAAGCCGCGCGAGGTGACGCTCCGCCCGTCGCGCCTTTCACGGGTTCTCGGGGTCGAGATTCCGGTCGACGAGGTCAAGCGCCTCCTCACCGCCATCGGCTTTCAAGTCGGCGATGCCGGTCTCGTCGGGTCGCTACTGGACAAAGCAGCGGGTGTCGTTGAAGGCGCAGACGCGGGCCTCAAGGTCGTCGTCCCGACGTTCCGCCCGGACGTGGAGCGTGAGATCGACGTGATCGAGGAGGTCGCCCGGCTGTGGGGCTTCGACCGGGTGCCGACGCCCGAGGCGACGACGGTGCCGTTCGCCCCGCCGCGCCCTGACCGGGCCGCGCAGCTCCGCGAGCGCGCCCGGAACCACCTCGTCGGGATGGGCTTCCGCGAGCTGTACACGAACAGCCTCATCCCCGCCCCCGTCGCCGAAGCGTTCGCCGACGCAGACCTCGCGGGCGTCGCGATGGAGCCCGTGGAGACGGTCAACGCGATCAGCCGCGAGATGAACGCGCTGCGGCCCAGCCTCCTCCCCGGCCTGCTCGGTGCCCTCGCCTACAACCAGAACCGCGACGCGGGCGCGCTCCGCTTCTTCGAGTTCGGGCACGTCTACGGGCGGGCGGACGACCCCGCCAACCCCATCGGCGGCTACCACGAGCACCCGTCGCTGATCCTCGGGATGAGCGGCCCGGCGCAGCTCAGCGGCCCGGACCGCGCCGAGCGCGACGTGGACTTCTTCGACCTCAAGGGCGTCGTGGAGCACCTCCTCGGCTCGCTCGGGATCGGCGCGGTCCAGGAAGTCGCTGGGCTGGAGGCGAACGTGCGGACGGCCTACCGGCTGTTCCTCGAACTCGACGGGCAGCGGCTCGGCGTCCTCGCCCGCACCTCGGACGCGCTCGGCACCACGTCGGAGCTGCAGGCCCCGGCGTTCTTCGCCGAACTGAACTGGGACGCCCTCGCCAGCCTCGTCGCCTCGCAGGGGCCGACGCGCTACGCGCCGATCTCGCGCGCCCCGGCCGTGGACCGCGACCTCGCCGTGACCGTGGACCGCACCGCCCCCGTCGGCCCGCTCCTCACGACGATCCGCGCCGCGGGGGGCGAGCTCCTGCAGCAGGTCCGCGTGTTCGACCTTTACGAAGGCGACCGGATCGGGGCGGGGAAGAAGAGCGTCGCCTTCGCGCTCCGGTTCGGCTCCGACGAGACGCTGACGGACCAGGTCGTCGACAAGCGGGTTCGGATGATCGTGGAGCGGCTGCGCGGGGCGCACGGTGCCGAGCTTCGGCAGTAGCGCCGCCGAGGGCTGCGTTATATTCCGGCTCACCCTTTCCTGCCTCCATGAGCACGCCCCCTCCCCCTCCCGACGGGTCGGACCACGGCCTGCGCGCCCTCGAACGGCTGCGCGAGCGGGTCGAGCAGGCCGCGGCCGAGATCGGTCGGCTGCGCCGGGAAAACGCCCGGCTCGCCGACCGGGTCGAGGAGCTCGCCGCGCTGGCCGGGGAGGCCGCCGGAGTGACGATCGGGGGCGACCCTGCCGCGCTCCGCCAGCAGGTCGAGGGGTTCGTCGACGCCATCGACCGGATGCTGGCCGAGCCGCCTGCCGGCGGCGAGGCGTCCTCCAACGGCTCGCCCGACTAACGCCTGTTCCCATGCCGCAGACCTCGCTCCGCGTCGAAATCCTCGGGCACGAGTACCCGCTGCGCGTCGAAGAGTCGGACGCGGCCTTCACCCGCGAGGTGGCGGCCTACGTGGACAAGCGGATGCGCTCGTTTCGCCGCGACGTGCCCGGCGTCTCGGACCTGACGCACGCCGTGCTGAGCGCCCTCGCCCTCGCCGAGGAGTTGCACCTCGCGCGGGCCGAGCTGGAAAGCCTCCGCCACGCCGCGAGCGCCGAGGCCGACGCCCTCGCCGACCACCTCGACGCTGCCCTCGCCGAGTGACGGCAGACGTGGACCGAGGACCGCAGGCGATGGGACCCCGTAGGCGGTGGAACAGGGTGCCCCTCCCGGCTCAGGCGGCCACGTCGGGCCGCCCCTGCGGGCGCGTGGCGTGGCGGTCTTCGCGGCTTGCCGAGCGGCCCCCCACTCGTCCGCTTCAACGAATCCAAAAGAAGTCGGGCGGAACTCCGGGCCTTCGTCACTGGATATAAGGGCCGTGCTCGTTCCTCGCGCCCTGGCTGTCCCGGCGCGCGTCGGGACGGCACCGCACCACCGGTCTGCAGCCCTGTTATAGAAGCCTTACACCGAAAAAAATGGGAGCCATCCTTCGAATCTAACCTCCAGGCCTCACACCGACCCCGGTCGGTGCACCCGGCGCTCGCGCCGGAGCGGTGGAAGGAGCGAGGGTTCGAGCGGCACCCACCGTGTATCGAAGAGGCTTCTTGATACACCACGCTGTAGACTGGTGTCCTTTTCGGCGCGGCCCCCCCGTGCCAGCGCCCCGGAAGCGAGACCGCTCATCCGGGGCGTTTTTGTAGACTCTCCACTTTGTAGGCTTTCCCCATCTCGTAGGCTTTCCCCCCTGATGCTCGCCTCCCCTCTTGTCCTCGCGGCAGTCGCGCTCGTCGCCCTCGGCTTCGGCTACGTGTCGGGGCGCTGGGTGTGGACGGGGCGGGCCGCCCGGCGGCTTGGCGAGGCCGCCCACGAGGCCGAGGCCCTCCTCGAGCGGGCCCAGCAGGAAACCGAGAGCTTCCGGCAGCAGCACGTCGGCGCGGCGCGTGAGGCGCTGGAGGCCGAGCGCCGCCGCCTGGACACCGAGGCCGCCGAGCACCAGGCCAGGGTGCAGCGCGCGCGCCACAAGCTCGACGCGCGGCAGGAGAAGCTCGCCCGCCGCGCGAAGCGGGCCGCCAAGCACGAGGTCGCGCTCAAGAAAGGGGTCGAGGCCGTGGAGGCGCTCCAGCGCGAGGCCGAGGCCCGCCGCGCCGAAGCCGAGGAGCTCCGGGCGAGCGTGCAGAAGCTGGCTGGCGCGGTCGGCAGCAGGCAGCAGGCGCTCGCGGCGCGGGAGCGGGACGTGAAGGCCCTCGAGGAGCGCTGCGCCGCGAAGCACGCCCGGCTCGACCGGCTCACCGGCGAGCACCTCCGCAAGCTCGAGCTCGTCACCGGCATCTCGAAGCACGAGGCCCTGGAGCGCCTCGTCGAGGAGCTCGAGAACGAGGCGAAGCTCGAAGCCTCGGCCGCCATCAAGGAGATCCGCGACGAGGCCCGGATGACGGCCAACCGCGAGGCCCGGAAGGTCGTCCTCACCGCGATCCAGCGGACCGCCGCCAACCACGCCGTCGAGCACACGGTCTCGCTCGTCCAGCTCCAGAGCGACGACATGAAGGGCCGCATCATCGGGCGCGAAGGCCGCAACATCCGCGCGTTCGAGGCCGCCACCGGCATCGAGGTCGTCGTCGACGAGACGCCCGAGGCGGTGCTGCTCTCCGGGTTCGACCCCGTCCGCCGCGAGATCGCCCGGCTCTCGATGGTCCGCCTCGTCCAAGACGGGCGCATCCACCCGACCCGCATCGAGGAGGTCGTCGACAAGACGCGGAGCGAGATCGAGGACGAGGTGGTCGAGGCCGGCGAGGAGGCCGCCATCGAGCTCGGCCTCCACGGCCTCCACGCCGAGCTGATCCGCTTCGTCGGGCGGATGAAGTACCGCTTCTCCTACGGGCAGAACCTGCTCGCGCACTCGGTCGAGGTCGCCCACCTCGCCTCGCTCATGGCCGCCGAGCTCGGCCTCGATCCGCGCAAGGCCCGCCGCGCCGGGCTGCTCCACGACATCGGCAAGGTGATCGACGGCGAGCTGGAGAGCCCGCACGCGATCGTCGGGATGGAAATCGCCCAGCGCCACAAGGAGCACCCCGACGTCTGCAACGCCATCGGCGCGCACCACGACGAGATCGAGATGGCGACGCCCCTCGCGCCGATCGTGCAGGCCGCCGACGCCATCAGCGGGGCCCGGCCCGGCGCGCGGCGCGAGGGGCTCGACCACTACATCCAGCGGATCAAGGCGCTCGAAGACCTCGCGGGCGGCTTCGACGGGGTGCAGCAGGCCTACGCGATCCAAGCCGGACGCGAGGTCCGGGTCATCGTCAACCACGACCTCGTCTCGGACGTCCAGGCCGACCAGCTGGCGCGCGAGATCTCGAAGAAGATCGAGCACGGCCTCCACTACCCCGGGCAGGTCAAGGTGACGGTCATCCGCGAGGTCCGCAGCATCGCCTACGCGAAGTAGCTCGGTGAGACAGGGGTGCCGCGCCCTACCAGGGCGGCCCCACGGGATCGCCCCTGCGAATCAAAGCGCACCCGTTTCAGTCATCCCCGCCCCCCTTTCCTCCCATTCTCCCCATTTCCGTTTTCATCCGATCCCCTAGCTTTCAACCTTCGCCCCTACACCCTCGACCCAGCCCATGGAACGCACCCTCGCCATCATCAAGCCCGACGCCGTCCAGCGCGGCCACGCCGGCAAAATCCTCGACCGCATCCTCGCCGAGGGCTTCGCCGTCCGGGCGATGAAGCTCGTCACCCTCTCCAAGACCGAGGCCGAGGGCTTCTACGCCGTCCACCGCGAGCGCCCGTTCTTCGGCGAGCTGACCGAGTTCATGTCGAGCGGCCCGTGCGTCCCCCTCGTGCTCGAGCGCGACGGCGCGGTGGCGACGTGGCGCGAGGTCATCGGCGCGACAAACCCGGCGGACGCCGCCGAGGGCACGATCCGCAAGCAGTTCGCCACGTCCCTCGGCGAGAACGCCGTCCACGGCTCGGACTCCGTCGAGAACGGGAAGCTGGAGAGCGCCTACTTCTTCCCCGAGCACGTCGTCGTCGCCAACTCGTAGCCTCGGCCCCGGTACCAAAGCAGGGCTGCGCCGCAAAAGTCAGCGCAGCCCTGCTTTATGTAGAGCGCGCCCGGGCCGACGCGCGTCTCTCCGGGTGCCGCTTCTAGGCCCCGTCACGTGAATCCGGGTCCTGGCTCGGCGAGGCCCCGGAAGGGCCCTGCGGCGTTGTCCTCCTCGCCCGATGCTACGGCATCTGGCTCGTCGGACGCCTGGCCGGGTCCCTCCAGGGTCTCTCGCTCGCCGACGGACCGACCTACGTGACAGAGCCTAGGGCAGGATCAAGGGGTCTTCTGCGGTTCGGACGGCGTCGAGGGCAGGGAGGGACGGAGGGGGGGCGGGGCCAGGTAAGGGGGCGGCGCGCCGGAAGCGCAGCCCGGATGCGCCACAAGCACACGGCCCCGGCGGGCTCTACGCCGCGACCCGCCCGAAGGCGGCGAGGAGGTGGCGGCAGGCCTCTTCGAGCACCGGCATTCGCTTGGCGTAGCAGAAGCGGAGGAAGAAGCGCCCGTCCCCGGCGTCGGCGAAGAACGAGTTGCCGGGGACCGCGGCGACGCCCGCCTCGCGGATCAGCGTGTCGCACGCGGCGCGGTCGTCCTCGAACCCGTCGCGCTGCCGGGCGAGGGCCTCGAAGTTCGCCAGGACGTAGTACGCCCCCTCGGGCCACGTGAACGTGAAGCCGCAGCGCTCCAGCGTCTCGCACATCAGCGTGCGCTTGGCGGCGTAGGCGGCCCGCATCTCGGCGAAGTACGCCGCCCGGTCCATCGCGAACGCCTCGGCGACGCCGTGCTGGAGCGGCGACGGCGCGCAGATGAAGACCAGGTCGTTGATCAGCCCCATCCGCTCGGCGACCGAGGCCGGGCCGACGGCGTAGCCGAGCCGCCACCCGGTCATGTTGTAGGTCTTCGAGAAGCCCGAGAGCGTGACCGTCCGAGGGTAGGCCCCCGGCAGCGAGCCGAGGGAGACGTGCTCGCGCCCGCCGTAGGTCATGTACTCGTAGATCTCGTCGGTGATGGCCCAGAGGTCGTGCCGCTCCAGGATCGCCAGCATCCTCTCCAGCTCGTCACGCGACCAGACTTTGCCGCACGGGTTCGACGGGGTGCAGACGAGCACGGCCTTCGTGCGCTCGGTGATCAGCGCCTCGACCTCGTCGAAGTCGATCCGCCAGTCCGGGGCGTGGAGCTTGGCCGTGACGCGCCGGACGCCGAAGAGGTCGAGCAGCCCGGTGTGGTAGCCGTAGAACGGCTCGAAGACGAGGCACTCGTCGCCGGGCTCGAAGAGCGTGAGGCACGCCGCCACGAAGGCCCCCGTCGAGCCTACCGAGACCACCACCTCGTCGTCGTCGGCGACGGGGAGGCGGTTGAAGCTCCGCGCCTTCTCGGCGATCCCGGCGCGGAGCTTCTCGATCCCGGCGTACGAAGTGTAGATCGAGCGGTCGCCGTCGATGGCGGCCTTCGCGCCGGCTTTGACCGCGTCCGGGGTCGGGAGGTCGCAGATGCCCTGGCCGAGGTTGATGCCGCGTGCGGCGTTGACGGCGAAGGTGACGGCGCGGATGTCGCTCTGGCGGAGGGCGTCGGTGCGGGCGGCGAGCGGCTTGGGCATCGGGACGGAGGGATCGGGAGAGTGGGGAGGGTAGATCGACGTGCTACCAACCGGCGCGGCATCGAGCCGTTGGGCGAGGCGAGGCGGCCGCAGAGACGAGAAGCGCGCGCCGGTGCGTTCGTGCCGGGTACTTTGCCGCGTCTTCACCAGCCTCCCCTGCTATGCGCCACGCTCTGCTCTGTTCGCTGCTCGGCCTCGCCGCCGCCGTGCCCGTCGCCGCGCAGCCGCTCGTGACCTCGACCGCTGAGGCCCGCGACGACGTGTCGCTGACGGTCTACAACCAGAACTTCGCCGTCGTCCGCGAGGTCCGGCCCCTCGCCTGCGCCCGGGCACCAACCTCGTCCGGTTCGAGGACGTGCCCACGCAAATCGACCCGACCTCGCTGGCGCTCAAGGCGCTCTCGGACCCCGACGCCGTGCTCGTGCAGGAGCAGAACTACCAGTACGACCTGGTCAGCCGGGAGACGCTCCTCGACAAGTCCGTCGGCAAGCGCATCCGGTTCGTCGAGACGCAGCCCGACGGGAGCGAGGCCATCGTCGAGGCGACGTTGCTGAGCCAGCCCAGCCAGGGCACGGTCGTCCAGCTCGACGACGGGCGCGTGCTGCTTCACCCGCCGGGGAGGATCATCCTCGACGGCCTGCCCGAGGGCTTGGTCTCGCGGCCGTCGCTCCTGTGGCGGCTCGACGCGGCGCGCGGCGGGACCTACCCGACCGAGGTCTCGTACCTCACCAACGGCATCACCTGGACCGCCGACTACGTCGCCGTCATCAACGAGGCCGAGGACGCCGTGGATCTAACGGGCTGGGTGACGCTGGACAACCGCAGCGGCGCGACCTACCGCGACGCCGAGCTCCAGCTCATGGCCGGCGACGTGCGCAGGGTGCAGGAGTACCAGGAGGTGGCGGTGACCTACGAGCGGCCGATCGTCCAGCGCGACGCCATCGGGGTGCCCGAACCGGCATTCGGCCAAGAGGCGTTCTTCGAGTACCACCTCTACACCCTCGACGGGCGCACCACCATCGGCCAGAACGAGACGAAGCAGATGACGCTGCTCGCCGCCGCGGACGTGGGCGTGCGCCGCCGCCTCGTCTTTGACCCGCAGCGCCGGCGGACCTACGGCCGGGGCCGGCAGGGCGGTTCCACGCAGGAGGCGGGGCTGAGCATCATGCTGGAGATGAAAAACACGGAGGCGAACCGCATGGGGATGCCGCTCCCGAAGGGCAAGGTCCGGCTCTACAAGTCCGACGCGCGCGGCAACCTCCAATTCCTCGGCGAAGACCTGATCGACCACACGCCGCGCAATGAGGAGGTCCGGCTCTACGTCGGCGACGCCTTCGACGTGGTCGGCACCCAGATCGTCAAAGACGAACGGCGGCCCGCCTCCGACACGGTCGAACAGGACGTCGAGGTGTCGATCCGCAACCGGAAGGAGACCACGACCGAGGTCGTCGTGATCGCTCGCGGCTACGCGGAGTGGTCGATCTTGCAGAGCAACCGCGAGTTCGACCGGCTCGACGCCCACACCGCCGAGTTCCCGGTCACGCTGCAACCCGACGAGGAGCTTACGCTGACTTACACCACCCGAAGCTCGTGGTAGCCCTCGCGCTCCTGCTGCTCGGCGCGCTCGCGCCGCCCGACCCCGCAGGCGTCGTGACCGGCGCGCAGCGGCTCGTCGACTCCGGCTTCGCCGCGCTCGGCGGGCAGACCGTCGGCCTCGTGACGAACCACACGGCGACGGTGGAGACCGCGGACGGCGGGCCGGGCCACCTCATCGACCGGCTGCACGCGGCCCCGAACGTGAGGCTCGCCGCGCTCTTCGGGCCGGAGCACGGGCTGCGCGGCACGGTCGAGGCCGGGGCCGCCGTCGGGAGCGGGACCGACGCGGCGACGGGCGTGCCGGTCTTCAGCCTCTACGGCGCGTCGAAGACCCCGCCGCCCGAGGCGCTGGAAAACCTCGACGCGCTCGTCTTCGACATGCAGGACATCGGTGCCCGGTTCTACACGTACGTCTCGACGATGGGCCGCGCGATGCAGGCCGCCGCCGCTGCCGGCCTCCCCTTCGTCGTCCTCGACCGGCCGAACCCGCTCGGCGGACGGGCGAGCGGATTCGTGCTGGAGCCGGAGCACGCCTCGTTCGTCGGCCTCTACCCGGTCCCGATTCAGCACGGGCTGACGGTGGGCGAGCTGGCCCGGATGATCGCCGGCGAGGGCTGGCTCCCCGGCCTCGATTCGCTCGACCTCCGGGTCGTCGAGGTGACGGGCTGGCACCGGGCGATGCTGGGGCCGGGCGGGCGGGAGTTCGTCCCGACGAGCCCCAACATCCCGAGCTTCGAGACGGCGCTCGTCTACCCCGGCGTCGCCCTCTTCGAGGGCACGGTTGTGAGCGAAGGGCGCGGGACCGACGCGCCGTTCCTGCTCGTCGGCGCGCCGTGGCTCGAGGCCGGCGCGCTCGCCGACACGCTCAACCGGCGGGGCCTGCCGGGCGTTCGGTTCGAGGCAGAGCGCTTCGCCCCGCGCTCGATCCCCGGCGTCGCTGCCCGTCCGAAGTTCGAGGGCGAAAACGTCCGCGGGGTGCGCCTTCTCGTCACCGATGCGGCGGCGGTTCGTCCGGTCGAGCTGGGCGTCCACCTCCTGCACGCGGTCTATCACCGCCGCCCGCCCGACGCCGCGTTCTTCGACGCGGACTGGCTCGCCCGGCTCGCCGGCACGCGGCGGCTCCAACGGATGATCGAGGCCGGGGCCCGGCCCGAGGCGGTCGTCGGCGCGTGGCAGGCCGAGGTGGCTGCGTTCGAGGAGGCGCGGCGGGCGTACCTGCTGTACGAGTAGCCGTCACCGAGCGGCCGTCACCGAGCGGCCGTCAGTCCGGTCGGAAGCTCTGCACCATCGCCTCGAAGGCGGGCTGCGACGCCTCGAAGCGGCGGGCCGGAGCGGTGCCGGTCAGCGTGTAGGCGCGTCCGCCCGCCAGGACCAGGTACGCCAGCACCCGGAGCCGCCGCCCGCCGTAGGTGTGCTCGTAGACGAACCGCCGCGCCGGCAGCGCGCCGACCGTCGCCTCGCCCGCCTCGACGGCCTCGAACGCCGCGAGCTCGCTGCGCAGGGTGACGAACTCCCGGCGGTACGCCTCCTCGAGGGGCCGGCCCGCCGCCATCCCCTCGACCGAGACGTTGAGGTTGGGGCGGAAGCCGTCCGCCGACCGAGGGCTCAGCACCAGAAGAGCCGCGCCGCTCACGTCCTGCCGCGCCGTCCACCCCGCCGGCGCGGTGAGGCCGAAGGCGAGGCGGTACGCCTCGCGGTCCGCCTCGCGGTCCGCTCCGGTCGCGGGCTGAGCGTCGGCGGACTCGCCCCACGCACACACCGCCAGGACGAGGAGGCTGCGCACGAGCCTGCGCCAGGCTATCGGAAGGAGGGGCACGGCGGGGTTCTGTTTAGGACTGCTGATCAGGACTGCTGAGCCGCGCCGCCCGGTCCCGACGGCCCCGCCCAGCGAAAGGGGGGAGCCGAAGCTAGACGCCGCGCCGGACTTAGGCAATGCCGTTGTTTACGCGCCCCTTGCTCCCGCTCGGCGGCGAGGCGACGATTCGCCCGCCCTCGGTTCCATTTTCCACCGCTCGCCGCGGCCGGGTTCTGCGTCTACGAATCCGGTCCCGGTCCAGCTCCGTTCGCCCTTCTGGCCCGATCTATGCGGGACGGGGGGCACCCTGTTTTGTTGAACGCGCACCCTCCGATGACTTCTTACGTGTCCTTCGCACTCGGCACGGCGCTGATCGTCGGCGCGGGCTGGCTCGCCCGCCGCCGCTACACGCCCGCCGCCTCGCTCCGACCGGCCCCCGGCTTCACCAACGACGACATCGTCTGGCTGTAGCTTTTTTCGCGGGCTACCGGAAGCGCTTTTCTGCGCCGAGCACCGCCACCAGGTCCCCGACCCCGACCGGGCCGTGCCGGTAGAGCAGCGGCTCCCCGAAGGTCGCGCCGATGCGGTAGCCCCAGTCCCGCGCCCGCGCCTCGACCCACCGGAAGAAGGCAGGGTTCGAGATGAACGTCTCCGGCTCGCCCGCCTCGGGCTCGTAGTCCGGGTTGAAGAACTGGCTCTTGAACGCCCGCAGCGCCGCCGTCCGCTGCTCCCAGACGTCGGAGACGTCCACGACGAACGTCGGCTCGAACGGGATCGACTGCATGTAGTGGAGGACGTGGCTCGGGCGCCACGGCTCCTGCGGCGTCCCGTCGTCCTCGAAGGTTTCGAGCTTGCGCAGGCCGCCGTAGAACAGCGCGTCCAGGGCGAGCCGGGCGGCGTCGCCGTGGTCCGGGTGCCGGTCTTCGGGCGCGTTGACGAGGACGATGGGGGGCCGGTAGCGCCGGACGAGCCGGACGATTTTCTCCCGGTTCGACGGGGTGTTTCGGATGTCCCCGTCCGGCAAGCCCAGGTTGTCCCGCGCGGCGAGGCCGAGAATCTCAGCAGCGGCCGTGGCCTCCTCCATGCGCCCCTCGGGCGTCCCCCGGCTGCCGAGCTCGCCGCGCGTGAAGTCCACGACGCCGGTCCGATGGCCGTCGCGGGCGAGGACGCACATCGTCCCGCCGGCGCACAGCTCGACGTCGTCCGGGTGGGCGGCGAGGGCGAGGACGTCGAGGGCGGGCTCAGGCATCGGTCTCGGGCGGAGCGTCGTCGTCGTCCGTTTCCATGCTGTGCGCGGCGCGCTCCTCGCGCTTCGAGCGCTTGGAGTACCACGCCATGATCGGCGTCACCGAGAGGCCGTGGACCGTCACGCTGATGGCAATGACGAGGAGGACGATGCTGAGGATGCGCCCCGAGAACAGGTCGTAGACGCCGTGGTTCTCGGCGTACATCAGGTAGTAGATCGAGCCGATCCCCCGGATGCCGAACCACGCGATGAGCTCGCGCTGCAGGCCCGTCGTGGCCGAGCCGAGCAGGCCGAGCCACACCGAGACCGGGCGGATGACGACGAACAGCACGCCGGTGAAGAGGAGCGCGTCGCTCCCCCAGTCGGCGTAGGTGAGGAGGGCCCCGACGAGGATGACGAGCGCGACCCCGCCGATCCGCTCGAGCTGCTCCGCGAAGCCGAGCACCGCCGAGGCCATGTAGGCCGGGGCGGCCTCCGCATCGACGGCAACTTCTTCCGCTCGGCCCTCGCGCGCGGTGGACTCCACTTCCTCCGTCGGCTTGTCGCCGGTGTGGCGGCGCTCCTCGAAGCGCAGCGCGAGGCCCGCCGCGAAGACCGCGAGGAAGGCGTAGGTGTGGGCGAAGAGCGCGAGGCCGTAGCTCAGCGCGACCAGGCCGAGCGCGAGAAAGTCGTCCAGCCCGACGGCCTCCTCGTGCTCGCGCCGGAGGTAGACCACGAGCCGCCCCACGGCCAGCCCGAGCACCGCCCCCACGCCGATCCCGCCGATCACCGCCCACACCACATCCACCGCGACCCACCGCCAGCCGTACTCGCCCAGCTCGTGCAGCCCGAGCAGGCCCAGGCCGAGCATGACGAAGGGGAACGCCGCCCCGTCGTTGAACCCGGCTTCGCCCGTCAGGCTGAAGCGGAGCCGGTCCCGGTCGTCCGGGTTCTCGATCTGCACGTCCGAGGCGAGCACCGGGTCGGTCGGCGCGAGGACGGCACCGAGGAGCACGGCGGCCCCGAGGGGGAGGCCGAGCAGGACCACGCCCGCGAGCGCGACGAGGCCGACCGTGAGCGCCATCGAGACCGTCGCGAGGCGGAGCGGGAGCTTCCAGCGCCCGTCGTGGAGCGGCGTGCGGAGCTTGAGCCCGGCGGCGAAGAGCGAGAGGATGACCGCGACCTCGGCCAGCCGCTCGAGCGTCGCCGCCTGCTCGATCGGGTCGATGACGAGCAGCCCGAGGCCGAGCGGCCCGATCCCGAGGCCGACCAAAAGGTAGAGCTGCGCCGCCGAGAGCGGAAGCCGCTTGACCAGGGTCCCGGCCAGCGCCATCAGCGTGAGCACGAAGCCGGCGACGAGAAACCAGTAGTTGAAGTCCATAGGCGCTAGACGGGCCGGGGGTGGGCACGCGAGCCGCAGCATACCGCCATGCGCCGGATCGCCACGTCAGTTTACCACGAAGTTGACGAGGCGGCCGGGGACGTAAATCTCCTTCCGCACCGTACCCTCGGCGAGGTAGCGGGCGACGTTCTCCTCGGCGCGGGCCGCGGCGAGCGCGGCCTCCTTCGAAGCGTCGGTGGCGACGGTGACGGTCCCGCGCAGCTTGCCGTTGACCTGCACGGCGAGCTCGATCTCGTCCTCCTCGAGGTAGGCTTCGTCGTGCTCGGGCCACGGCGCGTAGGTCAGGCTCGCCGGGTGCCCGAGGCGCTGCCACAGCTCCTCGCCGAGGTGCGGCGCGAAGGGCGCGAGCAGGAGCACGAAGTCGTCGAGGACGGCCTTCGGCGTGGCGTCCCACTTCGTGGCTTCGTTGACGAACTCGATGAGGGCCGCGATGGCCGTGTTGAAGCGGAGGCCGTCGATGTCCTCGGTGACCTTCTTGACGGTGGCGTGGAGGGTGCGGAGCTGCGCCCTCGTCGGCTCGCTCTCGGCAGCGTCCTGCTCGGTCACGAGGCGCCACGCGCGGGCGAGGAAGCGGTGGACGCCCTTCACGTCGTCGGTGCGCCAGGGCTTGGTCTGCTCGAGCGGCCCCATGTACATCTCGTAGAGCCGGAGCGAGTCCGCGCCGTACTCGGCGATGATGTCGTCCGGGTTGACGACGTTGCCCCGGCTCTTCGACATCTTGTGCGCCCGCGCCTCGACCTCCACCTCAGGTTCGGCTTCGAGCACGAACCGGTCGCCGCGCTTCTCGACCTGGCGCTCGTCGACCGTGCTCGCGGTGCCGTCGCGGGTGACGGTGAACTCGACCTCGCCGAGGATCATGCCCTGGTTGACGAGGCGGGCGAACGGCTCCTCGGTCGAGACCACGCCCGCGTCGAACAAGACTTTGTGCCAGAACCGCGCGTAGAGCAGGTGCAGCACCGCGTGCTCGGCCCCCCCGACGTAGAGGTCGACCGGCATCCAGTAGCGCTCCTTCTCGGGGTCGACGAGGCGGGCGTCGTTGTCGGGGTCGAGGTACCGGAGGTAGTACCAGCACGAGCCGGCCCACTGCGGCATCGTGTTCGTCTCGCGCTCGGCGGGCTGCCCGTCGAAGGTCGTGTTCACCCACTCGGGAATCCCCGCGAGCGGGCTCTCGCCCGTGCCGCTCGGGTGGTAGCGCTCGACCTCGGGGAGCGTCACCGGAAGGTCGTCCGGCGAGAGCGGGTGCGGCTCGCCGCCGACGAAGACGACGGGGAATGGCTCGCCCCAGTAGCGCTGCCGGCTGAAGAGCCAGTCACGCAGCTTGTAGTTGACGTGGGCTCGCCCGACGCCCTCGCGCTCGAGCCACTCGGTCATCCCCGCCTTGGCCTCGTCCACGCCCAGCCCGTTGAGGTTCACGCCGCGCTCGGCGATGCCCGGGATGGCGCGGCCCGAGGAGTCAGAATTAATGGCGGGACCATCGCCGGGGTACGCCTGCCCGTCGAAGCCCTCCGGCGGCCGGACGGTGCGGACGATGGGCAAGCCGTAGCGCTCGGCGAAGTCCCAGTCGCGCTGGTCCTGGCCGGGGACGGCCATGATCGCGCCGGTGCCGTAGCTCGCGAGCACGTAGTCGGCGATCCAGACCGGGATGTGCTGACCCGTCGCGGGGTTGAGGGCGTGGCCGCCGGTGAAGACGCCGGTCTTCTCCTTCTGCAGCTCGGTCCGCTCGAGGTCCGACTTGAGCGCGGCGAGCGTGCGGTACTCTTCGACGGCCTCGGCCTGCTCCGGCGTCGTGATCTCGTCGACGAGCGGGTGCTCGGGGGCGAGGACCATGAAGGTCGCGCCGAAGAGCGTGTCGGGGCGCGTCGTGAAGACGCGAATCCGGCGCTCGGCGTGGCCGAAGACGGGGAAGTCGATCTCCGCGCCTTCGCTCCGGCCGATCCAGTTGCGCTGCATCTCCTTGAGCGACTCCGGCCAGCCCAGGTCCTCCAGGCCACTGAGGAGGCGTTCGGCGTAGGCGGTGATCCGGAGCATCCACTGCCGCATCGGGCGGCGCACCACGGGGTGGTTGCCGCGCTCGCTCCGCCCGTCGATCACCTCCTCGTTGGCGAGGACGGTCCCGAGCGCGGGGCACCAGTTGACCGGCACCTCGGCCTGATACGCCAGCCCTTTTTCGTAGAGCTTGAGGAAGATCCACTGCGTCCACTTCACGTAGCCCGGGTCGGTGGTGTTGACCTCGCGGCTCCAGTCGTACGAGAAGCCGAGCATCTTGAGTTGGGCGCGGAAGCGCGCGATGTTGCGCTTGGTGGTCTGGCGCGGGTGGGTGCCGGTCTCGACGGCGTACTGCTCGGCGGGCAGCCCGAAGGCGTCCCAGCCGATGGGGTGGAGCACGTTGAAGCCCTGCATCCGCCGCGCCCGCGCCAGGATGTCGGTGGCGGTGTAGCCCTCCGGGTGGCCGACGTGCAGCCCTGCGCCGGAGGGGTAGGGGAACATGTCGAGGACGTAATACTTCGGGCGCGAGGCGTCGAAGCCGGGGTCGCCGGGGCCGGGCGTCCGGAAGGTCTCGTGCACCTCCCAGTGACGCTGCCACCGGGGCTCGATCTCGTCGAAGGGGTAGCCTGCCATCGGTGGGGTCGGGAGTCGAGAGTTGGGAGCCCGAAGCTACGGCGGTGGGCACCGGCGTGTGTGTGCGGGCGGGGTGAAAGGCGCGCTACGCGCCGAAGCTCCGCCGGACGATGACCCCCGTCTCGGTCGGCCGCACTTCGAGGGTCGAATAGGCATAGGCGAACCGCACCACCCCGTCGGTGCGCTCAGCCCGGACCTCGAACTGGTCGCCGGCCAAGTGCTCGACTGCCCTCGCCATGAGGTCCACGACCTCCCCGAACTCGGCCCCGGGAAGCACGAGCACCTCGTCGCCGATCTCGTACCCGTCGAGCCGGAAAAACACGACATCGCGGGGGAAGAGGGCGACGCGGGCGTCCTGCGAGCCCTTTCCGTCGAGGTCGAAACCGCTGAGATCAAAACCGTCCGGCTCAATCACCATCCGGCTCTCGGAACGTGCCGGGCCGACGAGCGCCTGCGCCCACTGCATCAGCAGCGGCTCGTAGGCGTACTCGGTCGCCGGGTCGAAGAGGGAGTCGGGGAGCACGAGGGCGAGAGGCCGACCCGACTCGGCGGTGAGCGCGTCCAGGAGGGGGTAGTCGATGGTGCGGCCGAAGCTGTCGATCCGAGCGAGCGAGCGCCCGCGGGCGAGGGCGTCCCACCGGTGGTCCTCTTCCAGAGTGGGGTCAGGCACGAGCGCGAAGGCCGTATCGCGCTGGAACGGCCCGACCCCGCTGAAGCGGGGCGTGATCTCCCACCGCCCCGCCCGGCCGAGGTAGCCCCACGTCCCGATCTTCTGCGTGGAGCCCGTTGCGGCGCGCATCACCGACCCCTCGGGCGGCAGCACCCACCCGTACCACGGCCGGACGACGAGGCTGTCGGTCACCGGGTCGAACAGTCCAACGCGCCCGGCTTCTATGACTTGAAACAGCCGCTCGTCGGCCTGCATCTTCACCTCGAAGCGCGGCGCGACGACGAACACGCCACTCGGGTCGATCCGTCCCCACCGGCCTGCGACGCGCACCCAGGCCCGGCCGTCCTCGAACGCCTCCGCCTGCTCGAAGCGCGGAGGAACGACCCACGCCCCGTCCGGGCCGAGGTAGCCGAACGACGAATCGACCTCGGCAGCGACCGCGACCCCCCCGCTGAAGTCCCCGGCGTGCGTGAAGCGTGGGGCTATAGCGTACGTCCCATCAGGGCCGAGGTAGCCGTAGCACCACGTGGGGGCATCCATCACGAGAGCACGGCGCTCGTAGTACGGCGAGGCTACTCTGAAAAAGGGCTCAGTGAAGACCGGCCCCGGCGGAGCACCGGCTCGCTCGTACCGGTAACCGCGCAGCGTGACCCGGCGGGCTAGCTCGCGCCCACGAAACGGCCGCAGCGTGTAACCTGCGGTGTCTGCCGTCACGGGCTCCACGGGCACGTCCAGGTCCGGCCGCGCCCCCGCCGCTCGCAACGCCACACACTCCCCGGCGGCCGAGGCGGCAGCAAGCCCCGGTTCCGCCTCGACGGAGTCCTCCTCGGTGACGCTTACCGGCATCATCTCGTTGGGTGGTTCCGTGCATCCGGCCCAGAGCGCGAGCCCGATGAGCAGCGCCGTCTGTTTCCACAGCCCCCGTGATACGCAAGTCTCGGTCACTACCCGTCGCTGTCCATCTCGTCTTCCATCTCAGGCTCCTCGTCGCCGCCCCGCATCTCGTCGAGGTCGATCTCGCCGGCGGCGTCGGGGGCGAGGAGCGTCTGCGCGAACGTCTCGCCCGCCTCGGTGATGGCCCCGACGAGGGCGGTGCTCACGGCGGTTTGGTTGAGGCGGAGGGCGTACTGCGCCGCGGGCACCTCCAGCAGGCCGAGGTAGGTCTCGAAGTCCTCGTCCGGCACGTCGCGGAAGGCGTAGAGCGTGCTCCCGCGGACCGCGCTGCCGATGTTGCTTTCGAGCATCGGGCGCATCCGGGCGCGGATCGAGTCGGCGGGCGGCGGGGCCTCGTCGGAGAGCGCCGCCGTGGACATCTGCGAGGCCACGATGATGTCGAGGTAGAGATCGACGGTGGCGTCGGTGCCGCCGCTGAGGGCGAAGTAGCGGTCGGCCTGCGCCTCGCGCTCCGGCGTGATCTCGATCGTCGGGAAGCTGCCGGTCATGGCGTACATCTGCATCGCCACCTGCGCGTTGTCGTCCTCGGCCGTGGCCTGTTCGAGCGCCTGCATCTCGCCGACGAGCGGGGTCTGGTACCACGCGGCGGCGGCCTCCAGGCTGTCCGCCTCGCCCTCGGCCGTCACGAAGGCGCGGAGCCGCTCGGCGAGCGACTCGGCGCTGAGGGCCTCGGTATAGATTTCCAGAAACGGCCCCTGCGCGGGCTCGGGGAACTGCCCCGACTGGAACTGAAGCTGCTGCCCGATCTGGCCCCCGACGGTGCCGACGAGGGTGGGGAGCGCGCTGGCGTCGAGGTAGGTCTCGGCGAGGTCGGCGGAGACCTGGGCGGAGGCGGGGAGCGCGAAGAAGAGGCAGAGCACGGGGAGCAGGCGGCGCATGGCAACGGCGGTTGGCGAGGAGGGAAGAGACGGTACGCAGCACTCGGTCTCCGGTTGCCTCACCCCGCGAGCGCCACGAGCACCGCCGCCACCGCTGCCGCGATGACGACGAAGTTGAGCGCGAACGCCGCGACCAGGGCAAGCGCAAACGGCAGGCTCGCCAGCCGCGCCGCCCGGGCGAGCGCGGCGGTCCGCAGCAGCGTTCCCCGCGTGTCGCCAACCACCTCGCGCAGCCGCCACAGCACGCCGAAGAACCCGATCAGCCGTCCGCCTCGGTGCCGGCCTGGGGACCGCGCCACGCTCGCCGCCTGCGTCGCCGTCTCCCCCGCCGAGCCGAGGACGCGGCCCGGGAGGGCGCGGAGCCGGGCCGGAAGCTCCAGCACCTCGCGCATCGTGAGCACGGCCAGCCACGTCCCCGCCGCCGGAACGAGGAGGACCCCCAGCCCGGCGAGCGCGAGCGCCGTCTTCGCCGAGAGCGGCCACACGGTCCCGCCGAACAGCACCCCCCACAGCACGACCGCCGCCACCGCCGAGACGACTCCGACGACGCGCACCTTCCCGATCAGACTCTGGACCCCCGGCACCAACCCCCGCAGCCGACCCGGCGCGGGCGGCAGAGGCGACTCGTTGGAAAGGGGGAGTGCACGGGGTGCCATCGAGAAAAGGGAGCGGGAAGGATCTAATCAACGAACGCTCGTACAACACAGACTCTCTTCGCCCACGCTGTGTTCGCCCACGCTGTGTTCGCCTACGCTGTGTCCGCCCGCGCTGTGTTCGCTCTATGAGCCTCTCCTCCCGTGATCTCCGCGACGCCCTCGACCGAGCCCGCACGATTGCCGTCGTCGGCTGCTCGCCGCGCGAGACGCGCACGAGCCACCGCATCGCCCGCTACCTCCAGGACGTGGGCTACACCGTCGTCCCCGTCAACCCGCACCACGACGAGCTCCTCGGCGTCCCCTGCTATCCCGACGTGCTCCACATCCCCGAGGACGCCGAGATCGACATCGTGAACGTCTTCCGGCAGCCGCGCTTCACCGAAGGGGTTGTGCAGGACACCGTGGACTGGAGCGAGCGGACCGAGCGCACGCCGCTCGTGTGGACCCAGCTCGGCGTCTCCTCCCGCGAGGCCGAGCGCCTCGCCGCCGCGCACGACCTGCGCTACGTCGTCAACCGCTGCATCATGGTCGAGCACGCCCGGTTTGCCGGCTAGCCGAGCCGCCGGACGACGAGCAGCGTCAGGTCGTCCGACGGCCCCGCGTCCCCGGCATGAGCACGCACCGCCTCGACGATGCACGCGCACGTCTCCGCCGCCGACGCCTCGCGGCACCCACCGAGCACCTCGACGAGACGGGCCTCGCCGAACGCCTCGGCTTCGCCGGGGGAGTCGGAAGAGGCAGGGCGGTGAACCATGCGTCCGACTTATATCAAATCCGGCTACTGTGTGGTGGTTTGGCGTGGGGGAATCGGAGGAGCGGGGAGGGCCCCGGTCCTAGAGGGATTTTCCCGGTCCTAGAGGGATTTTAACGCATACCGGCTGCCGGACGATTCTATTATTCCACGTTCTCCTCTCCCCTCCAGCCGACGCGGCGCGGGCCCGCCCGATGCTTTTCAACTCGATCGACTTTGTCGTCTTCTTCCCGGTCGTCGTCGCGCTCTACTTCGCGCTGCCCCACCGCGCGCGGTGGGCCTTCCTGCTCGCCGCGAGCTACTACTTCTACGCCTGCTGGAAAGTCGAGTACCTCGCCCTCATCATCGCCTCGACGCTGATCGACTACGCGGCCGGCCTCATGATGGGCCGGCGCCGCACCCGGGCCGAGCGACGCCCCTTCCTGCTGGCCTCGCTCGCGACGAACCTCGGCATCCTGTTCTTCTTCAAGTACGCCGACTTCTTCGGCGACTCGGTCGAGGCGGCCTTCCGGCCGTTCAACGTCTTCGTCGACATGCCGGTCTTCGACGTGCTCCTGCCGGTCGGGATCTCGTTCTACACGTTCCAGACGCTCGCCTACTCGATCGACGTCTACCGCGGGCGCCAGCAGGCCGAGCGCCACCTCGGCATCTTCGCCTTGTACGTGTGTTTCTGGCCGCAGCTCGTCGCCGGGCCGATCGAGCGGAGCCAGTCGCTGCTGCCGCAGTTCCGGGAGCGGCATCCGTGGCGGTGGGACCTGGCGCTCGACGGGCTGAAGCTGATGGCGTGGGGGTTCTTCCAGAAGCTCGTCGTCGCCGACCGGGCGGCGCTCTACGTCGGCACGGTCTACGCCGAGCCGTCGGCGCACGTCGGCTGGCCGACGTACCTGACGATTGTGATCTTCGCTTTCCAGATCTACTGCGACTTTGCGGGGTACACGAACATCGCGCGGGGGGCGGCGCGCGTGATGGGCCACGAGCTGATGGAGAACTTCCGGCAACCGCTCTACGCGGTCAACCTCGCGGACTTCTGGCGGCGGTGGCACATCAGCCTGACGACGTGGTTTCGGGACTATCTCTACTTCCCGCTCGGCGGCAGCCGCGTGCCGAAGTGGCGCTGGGCCTTCAACACCTTCTTCGTCCTGGCGGTCTGCGGGCTGTGGCACGGCGCGAGCTGGACGTTTGTGATGTGGGGCGTCGTCAACGGGGTCTACCTCTCCTTTGCCGCCGTGACTGGGCAGTTCCGCGACGGGCTGTGGGACCGCGCCGAGGCGGCCTTCGCGCGCCTGACGCCGAAGCCGGCGGTGGCGCAGCGCATGGGGCCGGCCCTCCCCGCCGTGTGGCGGGAGCGCCTCCAGACGTGGGTCCTCCCGACCCCGCGCCGGTTCATCCGCTCGTTCATCGGCTTTCACTTCATCATCCTGAGCCTAATCTTTTTCCGGGCCGGCTCGATGGGGGATGCGTGGACGATGTTCACCCACCTCTTCAGCACGACGAGCACCCAGGTCATCGTCGGGATCAACACCTACGAGTTCTCCCTGCTGCTGGCCTCGATCTGCGTGCTGCTCGTCGTGGACCTGATCGAGCTCCGGGAGAACGTCCGCTCGTTCCTGAAGCGCCGCCCGGTGTGGGTCCGCTTCCCGATCTACGCCGCCCTCCTCTTCTGCATCCTGATGTTCGGGGAGTACGGGGCGAAGGAGTTCATCTACTTCCAGTTCTAGCCCTGCATGGCCGCTAACACCGAGTTCCTCGCCGACGGCCCCGTGGGGGACGACCGTCCCGCGCCGGAGACTGTCACGCCGCGCGTGATCGCGCTCAAGCTCGCGGCCTTCGGCCTCCTCGTCGCCGTCGTCTTCGCCGGCCTGTACGTCGTGAGCGAGCGCGTCCGCCCGGTCTATCCCCGCATGGCCGACCGCGTGCAGCACATCGAGGAGCGGGGCGACGCCTTCGAGGCGGTTGCCGTCGGCTCCTCCCACACCGGGGCCCTCGACTTCAGCGCCCTCGGCCTCGACGGGCTGCACCTCTGGCGCGGCGGCATGGACTACTACCAGGCCAACTACATCCTCCGGGCCGCGGCGCGCGACCTCCCGAACCTCCGCTTCGTCTTCGTGACGACCGACGTCTCGTCCTACGCGGACAACCTCCTCGCCGAGCCCGGCGAGGACCGCCGCCGCGAGACCTACGTCTTCGGCGCCCGCCTCCGGGGGCCTGGCTACCTCCGCTTCCTCAGCGACGGCATCGACGGCGTCGAGAACGACTGGAAGACCCTCCTCCAGGCGCGCTTCTGGCCGATCGCCCGGCCCGACAGCTGGGAGGGGGTCTACGACCGGCTCCGCGACCCCAGCCTCGCGGCCTATCCTCGCACCCCCGACGGCACCGTGGCCGAGATCAGCCGCGAGCGGATCACCGCCGACAGCGTCGCGGCCCACGCCGAGCAGGTCGCCGAGGTGCGGCTCGAACAGCGCTTCGCGCTCCTCGACGCCCGGCCCGACATCTGCCAGGTCGGCCGCGCCCTCATGGACCGCATCGCCGACGCGACGGGGCCCGAGACGATCACGGTGTTCTACACCCACACGGCCTTCCCGAACTACGTCGACCGGTTCGAGGCGCTCAACCGCCGGCCCGACGGCCGCGCCGACTGCACGCCGCCGGCCTACGCCGAGGAGCTCGACCGCAAGCGCGACGACGTGCTCTACATCGACCTCCGCTACTACCCGCCGGTCTCGGACCACCCCTCGGAGCACTACTTCAACGGCGACCACCTCAGCCGGGAGGGGGCGTACGTCTTCTCCGCCGGCCTGCGCGAGCACCTCGCCGAGCGGCTCCGCGAGGACGGCCCGCGCGGGCCGGCGCGCGACCTCCTGCTCGCGCGCGAGCCGCCGCCGACGCCGACGCCGCCGGCGGACGGCCGCTAGCGGCGGACGACGCGCCCGTCGGGGAGGATGCGCTCGTCGGGGCCGGGGGGCGTCGAGGGGAAGTTGGAGATGGAGACCTCCGGGTCGCGGTCCTCGGGGACGTAGTGCGTGTGGTCGCCGTGCGAGATGCCGACGTAGCCCTGGTCGCCGAACGGGTTGATCGCGCTCCAGAAGGCGAGGGCCAGGAAGAACGCGGCGATGCCGATCAGCACCCACCGCCGCCGGCGGACCGCGGCAGCGGGCGGTGCCTCCGGCGGTTGGGAGGACGCGGGGGGGAGGGCCATGGCAGGGGCTAGGCTAGCGGGGGTCAGTCGTGCGGCCAGGAGGAGCGCGCGCCGGCGATGGCCCGGTCGAGTTGGGCCATCTCGAGCTCGCCGTAGTTGAAGGCGTAGGCCAGGGTGCCGCCGTCGCGGAAGACCCACGTCGTCGGGACCCACGTCACCGGCAGGCCGAGGAAGGTCCGCCGCCGCTGCGCCTTGTCGTCGCTCGGGCCGAAGTCGGGCTGTCTCAGCTCGAGCACGCGCTCCGGCAGGCCGTACCGGTCGAGGGTCTCGCGCCCGCTCTCGCCGTCGTTCCACACCGTGACGAACGTGAAGCTCACCTCGGGGTGGCGCTCGACGAGCTCGTACCACCCGCTGCGCAGCTCGGCGACCGAGTTGTCGCACCACGGGGCCCAGAAGTGGACGACGTGGAGGCCGTCGGTGCTGAGCAGCTCGGCGACGCGGCGCTCGGCGTCGGTCATCGCCTCGGCCGTCGCCGCGGTGTCGGGCGGGGCAGGGGCGTCGGGTTCCATCAGCGTCGTGCGGTCGGGCGAGCGGGAGGCGGGAGCCTGCGCCGTGGCGACCGCCGGCGCGGCGGCGAGGAGCAGGCACAGGAGGAGCTTCATGGCGGCGGCAAGTGAGCGTCCCCGAAGGTACGACGTGGGCAGCGCCTACGGCCTTCCCCCGACGACGAGCACGATCTCGCCGCGCACCCTGCGCGCGCCGAAGCGCTCGGCGAGCTCGGCGAGGGTGCCGCGCTCGACCTCCTCGAACTTCTTCGTCAGCTCCCGGGCGACGGCGGCGGGGCGGTCCTCCCCGAAGTGCTCGGCAAGCTGCCCGAGGGTTCGGAGGAGCCGGTGCGGCGACTCGTAGAACACCAGCGTCCGCTCCTCGTCGGCGAGGGGCGAGCAGCCGAGTCTGCCGCCCTTTCTTCGCTGGGAGGAAGCCCTCGAACGCGAACCGGTCCGTCGGCAGGCCGCTGAGCACGAGCGCCGGGACGAGCGCCGTCGGGCCGGGGAGCGACTCGACCGGGACGCCCGCGCGGAGGCACTCGCGGACGAGGTAGAAGCCGGGGTCCGAGATGCCGGGGCTGCCCGCGTCGGCGACGAGCGCGACGGTCTCGCCGGCCTGCATCCGCTCGACGAGGTGCGGGGCCTTCTGCCGCTCGTTGTGGTCGTGGTAGCTCGTGCGCGGCGTCTCGATCCCGTAGTGGTCGAGGAAGACGCCGCTCGTGCGCGTGTCCTCGCACGCGATGAGGTCGGCCTCGCCCAGGACGCGGAGCGCGCGGAGCGTCACGTCTTCGAGGTTGCCGACCGGCGTGGGGACGAGGTAGAGCATGGAAGAGCGGAGATGAGGAAGAGCGGAGGTGGGGAAGAGCAGAAGAATAGCGCGGCGGTCGGCTTCAGAACTCTTCGGCTCGCCCCGCGCTTCCACGCTTCCGCTCTTCTCAGCAGCCGCTTGAGCGGATCGCGCGAGGCAGAGTCGCGGGCTTCGCGCGCCAGCAGGTACACGCCCAGCCCGCCGATGAGCACGTTCGCCGCCCACATCCCGACCCAGGGCGCGAGCAGGTCGCGGTCTGCCAGCTTCTCGCCCTGCACGAGCGTGACCCAGTAGAACAGGAAAATCCCGACGGCGAGCCCGCCGACGACGCCCAGCCCGCCGCGCCGCACCGACAGCCCGAGCGGAATCCCGATCAGCACGAACACGACGCACGCCACGGCCATCGAGAACTTCTTGTAGATCTCGACGCGGTAGCGGTCGGCGCGCTGCCGCTCCCAGTCGAGGGAGTTCTGCGCGGCGTCGAGGTTGCTCTTGACGATGCGCATCCGCTGGGCTGCGAGGTCGTAGACCGCCGTACGCGCGGGGGGGGCGAGCCCTGCGAGGATGGGGCGCTGCTCGGCGGCGGCGTCCGCGAGGGCTGTGTCCGCGCGGGCTGTGTCCGCGAGAGCTGCGCCCACGGGAAAAGCCTGCGTGTCGGCGCGCGGCGCGGCGGGGGGCAGCCGCTTGAACGGTGGCGACGCCGGCGTGCCCTCACCCGTAGGGTCCTCGCCCGTAGGGTCGGCAGGGAGCTGCGGGAACGCCTGCCGCGTCGGCTCGGTGTCGCGCCAGCCGAGGGCGCCGAGCTGGGCGCGGAGGGCCTCGGTGCGCGCGGCGACGCCCGCGTCGAGCGAGTCGACGAGGCGGATCATCTGGCTGGTCGGCATCGTGCGGTCGCTGCGCGTGGTGCGCTCGGCATCGCTGCGCTCCCAGCCGAGGTCCGAGAGGTCGAGCCGGAGGCGGTGGCCGCTCGAAGGCGACGCGCTCGTAGCGCTCGGTGCGCTCGCCCTCGTCGCGGACGGACGAGAGGCGGTGGATTTCGCCGTCTTCGAGGAGCATCACGAGCGCCGCGTCGCCCGCCGGCTCGAGCTCGCCGCGCGCGGCGGTGATGGTCGCCCGCTGCCCGGCCTCGGAGTCGTCGAAGACGAGCACTTCGCGGAGCGCGTTCGACTCCGCCGGGGCGTCGGCCACGCGGATGGCGTAGCCCTGGATCCCGTCGTAGAACACGCCCGCCTCGAGCTCGAAGCCGGGCTTCTTCTGGCGGATGTCCTGCCACAGCCCCTTCATCCGGAAGTTGGCCTCGGGCAGGACCACGTTGTTGAACGCCATCATCCCGCCGGCCACGAACACGGCGGCGGCGAGGACCGGCCACGCCAGCCCGAGGAGCGAGATGCCCGCGCTCTTCGCCACGGCGTACGCCTGCGTCTCGGCCAGCCGGGCGAACACGAGCAGCGTCGCCACGAGCACCGCCATCGGGACGGCGAGCACCACCATGTAGGCCAGGCTGTAGGCGATCAGCTCGGCGATCACGCCGAAGGGCAGCCCGCGCCCGACCAGCTCCGGGAGGTAGTTGATCAGAAACTGCATCAGGAGCAGAAACAGCAGCGTCCCGAAGGCCGCGAGGAACGGCCCCGGCAGGCTCCCGAGCAGCAGGCGGTGCAGACGCTTCATGGGTGCAGACGCTTCATGGCGGTCCCGAACGCAGCGCCCCCGCCCCAGGTTCATCGGAGGAGTGGGGGGCCGGAGGATCGGAGGAGAGGGGGCCGCGCAGAACGCCGGCCGGACCTCTCCGTTTGTACCCGTCCGTTCGTACCTGACTCCCTCCGCCGATCCCTCAATCCTCCGATCTCCCGACATCCCATGACCGTCAAACCGTTCGTCGTCAGCCCGTTCGCCGAGAACTGCTACGTGTGCCACGCCGCCGGCGAGGCCGTGCTGATCGACCCCGGCACCGCCACCGAGGCCGAGCGGCAGACCGTGCTCGACTACCTCACGCGCAACGCCCTCCGCGTGCGCCACCTGCTCCTGACCCATGCCCACCTCGACCACATCCTCGGGTGCGCCTTCTTCGCCCGGCACTTCGGGATGCCGTGGCGGCTCCACGAGGAGGACCTCCCGCTCCTCGACGCCGCCGAGCTGCAAGCCCGGATGTTCGGTGTCGCTCTCGAGAAGCCGCCCGCGCCCGAGACCTCGCTCGCCGAGGGCGGGACCGTCGAGTTCGGCGGCGCGGCGTGGCGCATCCTCCACACCCCCGGCCACTCGCCCGGCTCGGTCAGCTTCTACGACGAGGCGAACGGCTTCGTGATCGGTGGCGACGTGCTCTTCCGCGGCTCCATCGGGCGGACCGACCTGTGGGGCGGCTCGATGCCGACGCTGCTCGGCGCGATCCAAACCAGGCTCATGCCCCTGCCGGACGAGACGGTCGTCTATTCCGGCCACGGCCCCGAGACCACGATCGGGCACGAGCGGCGGACCAACCCGTTCCTCGCAGGCTAAGAATCCTCGCAGGCTAAGAATCCTCGCAGGCTAAGAATCCTCGCAGACTAGGAAACAGAGGACGGTGAGACGGTGGACCGAGGCCGGTCGGCGCGGTGCGTCCCGCCTCAGCGGCCTGGGTAGGTTCTCTTGGCTCTCCCGCTCCTGAGCCTCACCGCACGAGCGTCAGGCGCTGCACCGCCTCGAACGCGCCGGCGCGCAGGCGGACGATGTAGAGCCCGTCGGCTAGCCCGTCGGCGGGCAGCGTGGCCTCGTGCCAGCCCGCGCCGCGCGCCTCGTCCACCAGCACGGTCACGCGGCGGCCCCGCGCGTCGAAGACCTCAAGCCGAACCGTCTCTGCGCGGGGGAGGCCGTAGCGCAGGCGGGCGCTCGTGCGGAACGGGTTCGGGTAGCCTGCCTCCAGCACGGCCTCGGCAGGTCCCGTGGTGGCCGCTGCGGTCGGCCCGGCAGCGGCCCGGTCGGCGGCTCGGTCAGCGAGGGCGTCGGCGGCGAGGGCGTCGGCAGCGCGGGCCCCGGTGCCCGCCGGCACCAAGACCACCCACTTCGGCGCGTAGACCTGGTCGAGACCGAAGCGCCCGGTGGTGTTGGCGGCGGCGTGGTACGCCGCCCGCCGCCCGACGAACACGTCGCCCGAGGAGGCGTCCCAGACGTGCATCCGGAGCGGGTCGCCTGGGGCGTAGCCGTCCTTCTGCGGGGTCGTGGGGTCGTCCATCCACAGCGAGAGCACCGCCGAGGTCCCCTGCCACCGCATGAATCCGGCGCACTGCCCCTGCGGAGTGAAGGCGGCAATCTCGTCTCCCGGCGCGACCCGGGTCCACGACCGGCGAGACCGGACGAGGATCAGGTCGGCACCGACCGGTAGGACGACGGAGGCGCTGCGGCCCGTGCGGAGGTGACAGTCTTGGAAGTAGGGAGCGTTGGGGTGGGCGGTAGACACGACGGGGGCGAGGCTCAGCGCGATCAGCGCGAGCAGAGCGGTTTTGGGCATACCGGTGGTGGGCGACGGCCGAGGGGGTAGAGGGCCGCCAGGTGGGGTAAGAAGAGAGGGTCACGCGCTGGTGAGGCACGCGGTGGTGGAGGGCTCGGGCACTGGTGAGACGCCCGAGCGCGATGCGTTGGGGCGCACCGTCGCAGCCCCGCAGCGTTCACCGGGGCGCGCCCGATGATACGACCAGTCCGCGCATCGTGCCAGTCTCTCCAGGCACTACTTTCCTCCTGCCCAACCTTCTGTTTGGAAGAGCTTTACCTATGCCTGATACCATTTCTCTGAACTAACGAACCAGTCAGATTCCGCCTCAGAGCGTCAGGATGAGGAGGGCCGCGTAGAGCGCCGCGCCGGCGGCGAAGGGCCAGAACCGGCTCTTGCGGTCGTCGGGCAGCTCCTCCTTGAGCACGTTGAGCACGACGCCCCCGCCGAGGAACGCGACGAGCGCCGCCACCGCCGCCTCGCTGAAGGTGAACGCCGCCCCGAGCACGCAGCCGAGCACGACCGCCGCCGCGAGCACCCACCGCCCGGTCCGGTGGTAGAGGCGCGGGTGGTCCTGCCGGAGGCCGTAGTCGTTGACGAAGAAGTGCAGCGCCATCGCCAGGGCGTAGACCAGCAGCTCGCCCGTGCCGGGGTCCTCGCGGTGGAGCAGGAGGTAGCCGATGATCGCGTTGTAGAGCGCGAACGAGCCGATGCGGAGCCCGTAGACGCGGCGCTCGGTGGCCTCGGCCACCGCGGGGTCGTCGCTCGCCTCGCCGGCCCGTTCGAGCCCGTAGAAGACGGCCAGGCCGGCGAGCGCCATCAGCCAGACGTGCGCCTTGAGGAAGCCGAGCGCGGCGCTCGCCTCGGCCAGCGTCTCCTGGTGCTCGGCGAGCTCGGGCAGGAGGTGGACGAAGACGTAGGCCACGCTCGCGCCGCCCGCGCCCGAGAGCCACACCGAGCGCGGGATCGCGTCGAGGAAGCGGAGCCGGCCCGCGAAGAGGTGGACCGCGGCCAGCGCGAGCGCCAGCGCGAGGGCGAGCAGCATCAGGGCCTCGCCTCAGCCGCCGAGGGCCGCGATGCGGACGCGGCGGTTCTGGCGCTTGCCCGCCGCCGTCTCGTTGCCCGCCACGGGGTGGTGCTCCGCCAGGCCGACGACCTCGAGCGTGATGCCGTCGAAGCCCGCGCCCTCGAGGTAGGCCGCGACGGCGCTCGCGCGGGCCGACGACAGGTCCCAGTTCGACGGGAAGCGCGACGTGCTGATCGGGTCGTCGTCGGAGTGCCCCTCGATGCGGACGATGCGGCCGGGGTACTCGGCGCGCAGCCGCTCGGCGACCTCGTCGAGGCGGGCCCGGCCGGCGCTCGTCAGGCGCGCCGTCCCGCCGCCGACGAACAGCTCGTCGGCCACCAGCTCGGCGACGGTCTCGCCGAGGTCGCCCTTGACCCCGAGCGCCTGCGCGACCTCCTGCTGCGCCTCGCGGAGCTGCCGGTCGAGGGCGGCGTTCTCGGCTTCGAGCCGGTCGACCTCGGCGTTCGCGGCCGCGAGGTCTGCGCGGAGGGCGGCGGTCTGGGTTTGCTGCTGGCTCGCGGCCCCGCTGCCGGAGCACCCGCTGAGGACCACGAGGAGGAGGACACAGGCGGTGACGGACCGGGCGAGGGGCGGCTTCATGGCGGTGGGGGCTGGCGGGACGCGGCGAGGGGTAAAGCTACGCACGCGCCCGGTCTCCGCTGCCATAGATTTCGTAGAGCCGGGCGATGCCCTCCGCCTCGCCGATCAGCGTGACCCGGTCCGCCTCTTCGAGCACCGTGCCGCCGCTGGGCACGAGGAGCCGCCCGCGCCGGCGGACGAGGGCGACGAGCGTGCCTGCCGGGAGGCGAACCTCGCGCAGCGCCCGGCCGATAAGGGCCTCCGACGCGGCCCCGGGCCGGAGGTGCAGCGAGAGGTAGCGCTCGTTGTGGAGCAGCGTCTCCTTGAGCGTCTGCTCGTCGGGCGCGGCGAGCCACTCGTCCATGAACTGCGCCTCGTCGATCCGCCCGGCGATGCCGGCGAGGATGCGGAGGTGGGCGCTCGTGCTGGCCTCGGGGCTGACGAGGAAGAAGACCGCGAAGACCGGCTCCGAGCGCGGCGCGACCCCCGCCTGCGGGGCCTCGAGCGACGTGTCGAGCGCGACCCCGGCGCGGCAGCGGACGAGGACGAGCTCGGCCTCCTCGATGTCCGGCAGGCGCTGGTGCGGGAGCGCCGCCCCGTGCGCCACCGGCGTCGCGCCGTAGCTCGAAGCGTCGATGAAGCCCTGCTCGAGGCGCTGCACCGGCACGCCGAGCCGGTCCGCGAGCACCGCCGAGGTCCGCGCGATGAGGTCGCCGTAGGGCACCGCGCCGTCGAGGTCGATCACGGCGGCGCGCGTGACCAGGCTCTCGAACGGGGCCTCGTCGCGCATCCCCTTCTCCTTCAGGATCGTCCGCAGCTCGCCGTCGAGGCCGTCGTAGCGCCGCTGCCCGAGGCGGGCGAAGAGGTGGTAGACCGCCCCCTCGCGCTCGACGTGCGCCCGGGCGTAGGCGACGTACCACGCGACGCCCCCGGCGACGAGCACCAGCGACAGCGTGATCGCGAGCGCGCCGAGCTGCGCGACGAGCACCACCGGCGCGGCGATGCCGACGACTTGGGTCCACGGGTAGAACGGACTGCGGTAGCCGGGGACGTACCCCGCGATCCGGCTCTCGCGCATCACGATCACGCTGACGTTGACGAGCCCGAAGATGAGGAGCTGGAACGCGCTCGCCAGCTTCGCAATGCCCTCGACGTCGAGCACGAGGATCACGAAGATCATCAGCGCCGCCGTCAGCACGATCGCCGGGACCGGCGTCCCGAAGCGCCCGAGGTCCCCGAGGCGCGCCGGCACCAGGCGGTCCCGCGCCATCGCCAGCGGGTAGCGCGAGGCCGACAGGATGCCCGCGTTCCCCGTCGAGGCGAAGGCGGCGATCGCGGCGGTGACGATGAGGCCCAGCCCCCACCGGCCGGGGAGCCAGTCAAAGAAGCTCTCCGCGGCGGTCGCCACCGGCGTGAGGTCGCTGCGGAGCTCGCTGGGCTCGAGCACCGCCACCATGACCGCCACGCCGAGGACGTAGATCGCCGTCGCCGTCGCCAGCGAGAGCATCATCCCGAGGGGGATGTTGCGGTCCGGGTTCTGGACCTCCTCGGCGACGCTCGCGACCTTCGTCAGCCCGGCGTAGCTCACGAAGACCAGGCCGATCGTCCCGAGCAGGCCCTCGACACCGAACGGCGCGAACGGCGTGAACTGCCGCTCCAGGTTCGCGCCGCCGAGCGCGCCGACCTCGACGAAGCCCTGCACGAGGAAGAACGCGAGCACCACCAGCAGCACCGCGACGAAGGCCCGCTGCAGCCCGCTCGTCTCCTTCGCCCCGACGACGTTGAGCCCCGCGAACGCCACCGTCAGCGCCACCGCGAGCGGCTTGGCCGGCACGTCGAGGAAGAACACGAGGTAGGCCCCCATCCCGACGAGGGCGAAGGCACTCTTGAGCACCAGCGCGAGCCACGTCCCCAGCCCGCCGACGGTCCCGGCGAGCGGCCCGAGGCTGCGGTCGAGGAAGTAGTACGTCCCCCCCGCCTTCGGCATCGCCGTGGCGAGCTCGGCCTTCGAGAACATCGCCGGCAGGATCAGGATGCCGGCGAGGAGGTAGGCCAGTACCGCCGCCGGACCGGCCTTCGCGGTAGCGAGGCCGGGGAGCAGGAAGAACCCCGAGCTGAACATCGCGCCCGTCGAGATCGCGTAGACGTCGAAGAGGGTGAGGGTTTTCTTGAGCTTCGCAGCGTCGGCCATCGGCAGGGCTCAGGTCCTCGTGGGCAGGGATCCGACGCCGTCCGCCGTGCGGACCTCGCGCAGCTCGTCGAGCCGCAGCGAGAGCCCGCCCTCGAACAGGATGATCCCGGCCGAGACGGAGGCGAACGTGAACACCCAGTCCCCCTGAAAGGCCTCCGGCTCCAGCAGGTGCGTGACCGGCCCGGCGACGAAGCCGAAGACGAGCAGGAGCAGGATCGACGGCAGCCGGAAGCGCCACCCGATCCACTGCGCCCCCAGCCCGAGCACGAAGACCGTGGCGACGCCGACGAGGAGGCTTTCGTGCATGGCAGAGGGGCAGAGGCGGGAGCGCGCGAAGATACGCCTGCGCCTCGCGCCCTATCCCTCCGCGCGTTCCCCGTCGTCCGCGCGCTCCGTCTCGTTCGAGCGTACGCCTCGGAGGTTGAACGCGATCAGGACGACCTGCAGCACGACGAGCGCCCACGCCGCGTCGTGCCAGCCCCACGCGATCCAGAGCGCGTTCGAGGCGAGGAACAGCCCGAACCCGGCCTCGCGCAGCCCGGGCCGCTGCGTGCCGACGAGCCACGTCGCGGCGACGGTGACGGCCATCGCGGGCCACTGCAGGAGGTCGAGCCAGTCCACGGCGGCCTAGCGGTAGGAGAGGTCGCCGCGCACGGCGGCGAGGATTTTCGCGGTGCGCACCAGCACGCGCCGGGCCCCGGGCCGCGAGGCGTCGACGGTCGCCGTCAGCACCGCGTCGCCCTCGGTGATGGCGGGCCGGTCGGCAGCGGCGGCGCGCAGGCTCTCCGGCTCGACCGGCTCGCGCGAGGCGTCCTCGACTACGTCGCCCCGCGCGAGGTCCGGCACGCCGTAGTCGGGGTCGGCGAGGTCGGGGCCCGCGCGCTCGGGCGCTGCCGCGCCGGCTCCGGCTCCGGCGGGGACGACGCGGAGCGTGACGAGGAGGGCCGTGCTGTCGTCGCGCATCCCGTCGGGGAGCACCGAGACGACGAGCCCCTCCTCGGTCGGGGTCAGCGGCTCCCAGTTGGAGCGAAGGAAGGCCGCCACGCCGTCGGCGTACAGCTCGTCGGCAGGCAGCGAGCTCGTGACGACGACCGTGTCGAAGGTCTCGGGGAGCGGCGGAATCTCGGTCGACCCGCAGCCGACGAGAAGGAGGAGGACGAGCGGCAGCAGGCGCATGGGCGTCGGGGGAGAGGAGGGCGGAATATAGCTCTCGCCAGGCCCCGGCACCTCGGGCGGGCGGGCGCGTTGGAGCCCCCACGCCCTCGACGCACCGCTATGCTTCGCGCCACGCCCGTCGCCTGGTACTCCTCCACGTTTTCCATCAGCGACGGCGGCCGGGAGGTCGGGCGGCTCCGGCTGGCCCGGCTGCGCGAGCGCGCCGCCTTCGCCGTGAACGACGTGCCCTTCGCGCTTTACCGAGACGGGCCGGCGGGCGACTTCGTGCTCGACTTTCACGAGGCTGTGCTCGCACGAGCGGACAAGCCGAGTGCGTTCTCCGACAGCTTCCACGTCGAGGTGGACGGGGCGACGTTCCGCCTCGAAAAGGACTCGTCGTTCAAGCGCGCCTTCGTGCTGCGAGCGCGGGACACCGGCGAGGTGGTCGGCCGGATCGCGCCGACGCGGTGGTTCACCCGGACCACCGAGATCAGCCTGCCCGACGCCCTGCCGCTGCCGGTGCAGGTGTTCTGCCTCTGGCTCGTCCTGCTGATGTGGAACCGCGCCGCCGCCTCGGCCTGAGCCCTCGGTCTGAGCCCCCGTTCGTCGCCCATTTATGACCCTCCGCCGCCCGCCGCCCGCCGCTCTGTTTGCCGCCGTCCTCGCTCTGGCGGCGGTGGTGCGCGTCGGCGTCGTGGTGGCGACGGAGGGGGCGTGGGTCGTGACCGACAGCGGGCACTACTTCCGCCTCGCCGGGGACATCCTGGCCGGGACGCCGACGGCGGAGCGCTCGAACGGCTACCCGCTCCTGATCGCGGCGCTGGCTCGGGCGCTGCCGCACGCGTGGCTCCCCGTAGCCCTCGTGAGCCTCAACGTCGCGGCGTCCGTGGCGACGGTCGCGCTCGTCGGGGGGATCGGGCGGCGCGTGGCGGGGTGGCGCGTCGGGCTGCTCGCGGCGCTGGGCGTGGCCCTCTTCCCGAACCAGCTCCACTACGTCCGCTACCTCCTGACCGAGGCCCCGACCACTCTGCTCGCGACCGCCGCCGTGTGGCTCCTGCTCCGGTGGGGCGACCGGGTGCGGGGGGCCGTCGCAGCGGGCGTGCTGCTCGGGCTGGGGGTGCTGCTGCGCTCCTCGCTCCTGGCCGCCTTCCCCCTCGTGCTCGGCGCGCTGCTCACGTTCCGACGTGGAGGGCAGACGGCGGGCGGGGTCGTCGCGGGCGGCCTGCTCGTGTTCGCGCTCAACGCTGCGCTGCTCGCCGCCGGCACGATCGCACCGCCGCAGCACACCGGCCCCAACCTGCTCTTCGCCATCACCTCGACGCACGGCGAGGGCGTCACGCTCTCGCTCGACGGCTTCGCGCCGGAGGAGATCGAGCACCCGCTCGGCACCTACCTCCGCTTCGCCGCCGAGCACCCGGCGACGTTCGCCCGGCAGCGGCTCTCGGCGCTGTGGGAGCTGTGGGGGCCGTGGCCGGACGCCGGCGGCCCGGCGAACCCGCGAGGCGTGCCGGCGAGGCTGCTGATCGGGTTGCGGTTCCTGCTGATCGCGCTCGCGGCGGGCGGCCTGGCGCGGCACGTCCGGGACGGGCGGGCGTGGCTTCTCGCCGCCCCCCTCCTCGCCATCACGGCGGTCCACACAGCCTTTTTCGCGGAGCCCCGCTTCACAGTGGTCGTCGAGCCGTTCGCCTTCGTGCTCGCCGCGTGGTGGCTCGCGGACGGTGCGGCGCAGCGGCCTCGCCCGACGGCCGGCGAGGCCGGCACGGCAGGTTCAACGGCGACCGGTGGACCGTAGACTGCGGGCCGGCAGGCCGTGGGCCGGCAGGCCGTGAGCCGGGCGCAGTACCTTGTCGGTGTCTTCACCTCGTCGGCCCCATTCCCCATTCCCCGCCCGCCATGATCGCCCTCGACCGTCAGCACGTCACCCCGTTCCTCGACGACAGCGCCCGCGCCGACCTCCGCCCCCGCGTCCTCGACGCCCACCGCACCATCCTCGACGGCACCGGCACGGGCAGCGACATGCTCGGTTGGCGCGACCTGCTCCTCGGCGACCCGCCCCCGCTCGACGAGATCGCCGAGGTCGCCGCCGAAATCCGCGAGCGGGCCGACGTGCTGGTCTGCATCGGGATCGGCGGCTCGTACCTCGGCGCGAAGGCCGTGATCGACGCGCTCACGCCGGCGTTCTCCGACGACAAGCTGGAGGTCGTCTTCGCCGGGCACCACCTCTCGCCGGGCTATCACGAAGCCCTCCTCGACTACCTGAGGGGCCAGAGCGTCTACGTCAACGTCATCTCGAAGAGCGGCAGCACGCTGGAGCCGTCGCTCGCCTTCCGGCTCGTCCGCCGCTGGCTGGAGCGGACCTTCGACGACGCCGCCGAGCGCATCATCGTCACGACCGGCCCGACGGGCGGCCTGCTCAACCCGCTCCGCGACGAGAAGGGCTACCGCAAGTTCGCCCTCCCCGACGGCGTCGGCGGGCGCTTCTCGGTCCTCACCCCCGGTCGGCCTCCTCCCGGTCGCCTCCTCCGGGCACGACGTCCGCGCCCTGTTCGACGGTGCTGCCGGTTCGCTGAGGACGCTGGACGACCCCGACGGCAACCCGGCGCTGGACTACGCCGCCGACCGCTACCTCTTGCACGAGCAGGGCTACCAGACCGAGCTGCTCGCCGTCTTCGAGCCCCGGCTCGCGGGCGTCGGCGGGTGGTGGCAGCAGCTCTTCGGCGAGAGCGAGGGCAAGGAGCACCAGGGCCTCTTCCCCTCCGTGGCGCAGTACACCTCGGACCTCCACTCGCTCGGGCAGTACGTGCAGCAGGGGCAGCGCTCGCTCGTCGAGAGCTTCCTCTGGGTGGACGAGGCGGGCGACGGCCCGACGGTGACGGCGGAGGACGGCAACCCGGACGAGCTGAACTACCTCGCCGGCAAGACCTACGCCGACGTCAACCGCAGCGCCTACGAAGCCACCGCCGCCGCCCACGCCGAAGGCGGCGTCCCGAACTGGACGATTACGATGCCCCGCCTCGATGCCGCCTCAGTCGGCGGGCTGATCGCGTTCTACGAGCACGCCGTCGCGGTGAGCGGCACCCTGCTCGGCGTCAACCCGTTCGACCAGCCCGGCGTCGAGACCTACAAGCAGAAGATGTTCTCCCTCCTCGGCCGCCCGGAGTGAAAAGCCTGCGTTGCGAGGAGGTCAGGCTCGCCCGAGGTCCTGATCCCGACCTCGCAAGCAACGCGCGGATCAAACGGATTCGGTATGACTTCCAAGTTTTGTCGTGTACTGAGCAACTTGGCTTAGATTAGGCACCATGCCTCTGCTCCGCCGC
>CBDCBW010000005.1:0-18189 GCA_965214485.1 Rhodothermales bacterium
GTGCGGCCGCAAAACGGTGACGCCCTCCTCCGGCTCCGACCGCTCCCAGTGCGGCTCGGTCTCGTCGCGGACCGGCTCCTCGATGAACAGGACGGGCCAGGTGCGAGCGAGGCGGGTGAGCAGATGCTGCGGGCGTTGGTAGACGAAGTCCCACCGGAGGTGGGAAAAGACGACGAGGGGACGGGGCACGGCAATGCCAGGGTGGAGAGGGGCCGTCACACGCCGTCGCCAGTTGGAGTGTCCGGTGCGCACTCCAAACGGAAAGGAAAGCAGCCTCGGGTGATGCTCGTCGCGGAGGCCTCAGAAAAGGACAGCAGGAGGCGTGGCGCAAAGCAGAGAGGAAGGGAAGGTAGGTCCCGGCCGGTGATATGTGTATAGGGGCGAGCCTGAAACAGATGTAGTGGATTCCTGGACAGCGTGCTCTAACATGTTTATGTGTAAAACGGAGAACGCCTCCCTGCCTCGCACCGCACTAGGCGGTGGAACATAGTGTCACTGAAACGTGATCTCCGGGCCGCGCTCCCGACGGTGGGCGACGCTATCTTCCACCCCCTTTCGTCGCACCAACTCTCGCCCGCCATGAGCCAGCACAAAGCCGACCACCAAGACCCAAACGCACCGACCCTGACGACCGCCTTCGGCCGGCCCGTCGCCGACAACCAGAACTCGGAGACCGCCGGCAACCGCGGGCCGGTGCTGATGCAGGACGTCTGGCTCGTCGAGAAGATGCACCACTTCAACCGGGAGCGCGTCCCCGAGCGGGTGGTCCACGCCAAGGGCTACGGCGCGCACGGCACCTTCACCGTCACCAACGACGTGACGCGGTACACCAAGGCCGCCTTCCTCTCCGAGGTCGGCAAAGAGACCGCGATGCTCGCCCGCTTCTCGACCGTCGGCGGCGAGAGCGGCTCGGCCGACACCGCGCGCGACCCGCGCGGCTTCTCGCTGAAGTTCTACACCGAGGAGGGCAACTGGGACATGGTCGGCAACAACACGCCGATCTTCTTTCTGCGCGACCCGATGAAGTTCTCCGACTTCATCCACACCCAGAAGCGCGAGCCCGGCAGCCACCTCAAGCCCCACTGGCGGCGCTGGGACTACTGGAGCCTGTCCCCCGAGGCCCTCCACCAGGTGATGATCCTCTACTCCGACCGCGGCACGCCCGTCTCGGCGCGCTTCATGAACGGCTACTCGTCCCACACGATGTCGATGTGGAACAACGCCGGCGAGCGCGTCTGGGTCAAGTGGCACTTCAAGACCGACCAGGGCATCAAGAACTTCACCGACGACGCCGCCACCCGGATGGCCGGCGAGGACCCCGACTACTCGACCCACGACCTGTGGAAGGCTATCGACGACGGCGACTTCCCGACGTGGTCCGTCTTCATCCAGGTCATGACCGAGGCCCAGGCCGAGGCCTACGCCTGGCACCCGTTCGACCTGACCAAGGTCTGGCTGCACGACGACTTTCCGCTCATCGAGGTCGGCACGCTCGAGCTGAACCGCAACCCGGTGAACTACTTCGCCGAGGTCGAGCAGGCGGCGTTCCAGCCGTCGAACCTCGTCCCCGGCATCGGCATCTCGCCGGACAAAGTCCTCCAGAACCGGGTGCTTTCCTACGCCGACGCGCACCTCTACCGCATCGGGGTCAACTTCCACCAGGTGCCGGTCAACCAGCCGCGCGGCTGCCCCTTCCACAACACCTACCACCGCGACGGCTTCATGCGCGTCGACGGGAATGGGGGAAATCAAGTGGACTACGAGCCGAACTCGTTCGGCGGACCCCAGGCCAACCGCGCCCGCTACGACGAGCCCGCGATGCCGGCCAACGGCGACGGCAAGCGCTGGGACTGGTACGACTGCACGGACAAGGACTACTTCGGCCAGCCGAATCTGATGTGGACCAAGGTGTTCGACGACGGCGCGCGGCAGCGGCTCGTCGACAACATCGTCGGCTCGATGACCGGCAGCCCGAAGCGGATCCAGCTCGCGATGCTTCCGCAGTTCTACCTCGTCCACGAAGACTTCGGCCAGGGCGTCGCCGACGGCTTGGGCATCGACAAGAGGGAGGTCCCGGACTTCCGCGAGGTCTTGAAGAACAGCGGCGTCGACCCGGTCTCGCCCTCGATGACGACGACCGGCGCGATGGGCGACGGCGTAGGCGGCGACGGGGCCGGACCGGCGGGGCTGGTCTACACCGACGCCGTGCTGAACGAGGCCATCCCCCCCGCCCCCGAGCCGATGGACGGCGAGACGATCGAAGGCTGAGGCAGCATCGGGAGCGAGATGGAAGCGCGAGATGCCTTGAGTCGGACGTTCGGGTCAAAGTAGATTCGCGATTTCACCTTGCCCTCTGCGCCCCATGAACCGCCTTCTGCTCGTCCTCCTGCTCCTCTCGCTCGCCGGGTGCTCGCTCCTGAGCGACGAGCGAAACGAGCCTGCCCCCGTAGAGAGCCCCGAGCTTTTCAGCGGCACCAGCTTCGGCGAGTGCTTGGGCTACTGCGTCACTGAGTTGGCCGTCGCCGGCCGAACGGCGACGCTGGTCTACTTCGGCTGGAGCTTCGGCGAGACCGTCCCGGACGTCCGCCACACCCGTACGCTCAGCGCGGCAGAGCGCGCTGAACTCGACCGCGCCCTCGACCGCCAAGCTCTCCGCCGTGCCGAGGCCCAGTACGGCTGCCCCGACTGCGCCGACGGCGGGGCCGAGTGGGTCGGAGCGCAGCTAGGCGAGGACGAGGAAAAGCGCGTCACGTTCGAGGCCGGCAAGGAAGTGGACGGACTCGACGCCTACCTCGAAGCGATGCGCGCCCTCCGCGCCAGCTTCCCCGCCCCGCCGCAACGCTAGACGTAGGCAACCGCTGCTAAGCGCCGAAACGACCGAGGACTGAAGCGGGCGCTCCGCTTTCGACTGGGAGCCACAACGAGCGAATCGGTGCACCCCTCGTGCTGACCCTGTTGGCCGTCGGTGTGCGCCCCGGCTCTTGGTTTCAATCTCGGAGCAGGGCGCTGACATGCTCGATCAGCGCCCAGGCCCGCACGAGCTCGTCGGCGCAGGCGCGCTCGTCCTGAAAGGGGCGGTCCTCCACGATGAGCAAATCTACGTCCGACCCCGGCCCGGCCTCACCCGTGGCGTGGGAGCCGAAGAGCACGACGCGCCGGGGCCGCACCGCCTCGGCGACGGCAGCGACCATAGCAGGGATCGGAACCGGAATAGGGGATGCCATGAGGGAGAGGCTACGAGCGCGCACGAGGTAAGCCGGTCGTGGAGTATATCACGGCGGCGACGCGCTCGCCGAGCCGCCAGCGGTGAGATCGAAGACGTAGGCCTCGCCGACGTGCCGGGGCGAGCCGAAGGCGACAACGATCTCCGCAGGAGGCTCCCTCCAGGACACGAACATCTCGATGTCCTCGGCGACCAGCTCGTCGCGGAGCGGCCCCGGCCTCGCCGACGTCGGGAGGCCATAGTACCGGCAACCCAGTTGGAGGCACAGGATCGCCGAGCGCTGCCAATAGTCCGCAGAGGCTACGCGCCGGCCGTCCAACGGGAGCACGGCGGCGACGGCCTCGCCCGTCGCGTGGAGGCGCTCGCCGGAGCGAGCTCGACGGCTACCCGGTCCCTACGTGGGAGGAGGCGGGGCCGGTCCTCCGCGTGCGTTTCCGCCCCCATCCCGAGGTGGCTGTCAACCCGATGCAGATCGTCCTCCCCCTCGCTCAGAACCGAGGCGGGGAGCCGGTTTACTCCGACACGGATGATGTCGGAGTAAATGTCGGAGTAAACCGCTCCGGTGTCGTTGACCGACAGACTCCGCCGAAGGTCAGCAAGCGGCAAGCGTGGTTTCTGAAGCAGATCGGTAAAGGCGCGCGGATCACGGCCGAGGACCTCGCCGCCCCCTTCGATGTCACCGTGCGGACGGCGGAACGCGACATCGCGCGGCTCCGAGACGCCGAGGTCATTGCGTTCGTCGGTGCCCCGAAGACCGGCCGGTACATCCCTCTCGTCCACCATCCCCTCGACCGTCGATGAGCGAGCGCCTCGTTCTCTGCCCCTGCCTCGCCAACCCGAAAGCGGCTCCGGTGCCTGCCGAGTGGCGGGTTGCATAGGCGACCTGCCGACGATCAGTGTGTGGAAGCGGGTCCGCGATCCGGCTGAGGCGGGCGTGGCTTCTTCGGCCGTAGTTTCGCCGCGGGTTGCCCGCCGATGTCGTCGGCGATGCCGAGGCGGGCGCGGAGACGAAGAAAAGAGACCGCCTCCGGCGCGTCGAGGCTGGCAAGCTCCTCGTCTTCGAGCAGGGGGTGCGCGGCGCGAACGCCCGCCTGAAGCCACGCCACCGCCTCCGCCAGATCGGAAGGCTCGGGGGCTTTCAGCTCGTTCGCTTGCTTGTGGTGCTTGGTGAAGTAGCGCCGCGCCGTGTGGTCTTTCCAGGGCTTCTGCCGTTCCTCGGCCTCTAGCCCGGCCATCCCAACGACGGCAGCGGCCCGGAGCGCGCGGGCGAACCTCTCGTCGCCCTCCGCCGCCAGCTTGCCGAAGGCCACGCCGAGCCCGGCACAGGAGAGCTTTATCTGCTGATCTGTGACGGGTGCCGGGTTCAGCCGGTCCGAGAGCGAGAGGCCACCAATCCAGGCATTTGCGTTGTAGTTGTCGGCCTCGCCCTCGCACGTCCCCCACTCGTACCAGTAACTCCGAATGACTTTGTTGTAGTCCACCCTGTCGGAGATCGTATCCCGGCGGGAGCGAAGCACGGCGGCACCTTCGGCGGGCTGCCCCACCTCGCGGTGCGTCCGGGCGAGGTCCACGACCGCATCGAGCCGTTCGGGTTGCGCCTCGACGCCTGCTTGCGCGGCGGCGATGGCGACCTCGCGGCGGCGGTCGCCGGGAAGCACCCCCTTCAAGTCACGGGCGAGCTTCGGACCCGCGTGGGCGATGTAGTTGAAGCTGCTCCGTTCGACCCCTCCCTGCGTGTCACTGCTTGTCTCGATGGTCTGCCGGACGATGGCGGTCCAGACCTCCACGAGGTCCGTGTCGAACGCCTCCTCCACCTCGGCTACGATGGCCTCGGCCACGCGGGGGTGGCGCGTCCGGGCGCTCTCGGCTCCGCCCACGGCCGCCGCTTCTTCGCCGAGCGGGCGCGTCACCGCCGACCTCACCCAGGCCCGGTCGATCCCGAGCAGGTCCGCCAGCACGTTCAGGCTGAGGCCCGGCCCCTGCCCGCAGTGGCACGCCGCGATGAACACGAGCGCGTCGTAGAGGGTTCGGGTGCTGCCCGGCACGGGGTCCGTCTGAAGCCGCGCCAGCAGCGAGCGGACGTGCGCGCGCAGGCCCGAAGCCCCGAGCCGCGCTTCGAGAAGCCCGCCAAAGAGCGATCCGTCTTCCCGTCCCCGACCGCTCGCTTTGACGGCTTTGCGAAAGGTCTCTGCCCGCTCTCCGGCGTCCACCTCGGCCAGCGCGCCCAGCGCTTCTGTCCCCTGCTGCGCCCACGCCGACACGATCTGCTCAGCATCCGCCGCGTTCACGCCGCGCAGCACGAGCGGCGGAGGCGGTTTGAACCGAAGCCAGTCTTCCCAGGCTGTCTTCCGACCGAATCGTTTCCAGTCCGTGTCACGGGCCGCGAGCAGGAAGTGGACATTCGAGCGCCCACGCGTGTGGAGGCGCTTCGCGCACGCTTCGAGGTCTGACGGCGTGTTTCGGTTGGGGCGTCGCGCGAGGCTTTCGGCGTCATCGGCAACGAGGAGCCACTGCACCCCGGGGTCGAGCGCTTCGATCTCGTCCGGGTCCAGTTCGATGGTCGCCGTCGGGCGAGCGAGCACCTGCCATCCGTCGCGCCGGGCGGTGTCCACGGCCGTTTGTAGCAGCAGGGTGGACTTCCCCTCGCCCGCCGCCGCCTCGATGAGGTGCAGCGAGCTCGCCCCGCTTTGCTCGGCTGCTTCTTGCAACGCATCCAGCAGGCGCTCTACGTGCCGACGCCGGGGGATCGCGTCGGAAAGCGCGTGCCGCCAGGTGGGAACGGCCCCGTCAAAGTAGAGCCGCACCTCTGCGTCTGTCAGGTCGGCGAGGCTGTCGAGGAAGAGGCCATCGACTTGCTCCCACCTCGCCAGCGGCGACGTACCGCGCACGGGCGGAAGGGGATCGCGCTGCATCGCCCGCTCTATAGCCTGCCCACCTGCCTTCGCCGCGATCTCTTCAAAGACCTCGTGGACGTCGATCCCTCCATGCGCCCTAAACCGCGAGCCGAGCACCGGCTCAACGTCTTCGATCAACTTGGCGTATCTCCTCTCGACCTTCTCTCCAGCCGTCTCCTTCTCTCCGTCCGTCTCGTTGAAACCCCACACCACGTCCACGTCCTCGCCTTCCCGAATCAGTTCCGTCAGAGCGCTGGTGAACACGTCGTTCCAGCCGCCATAGCCCACTACGACGAGCCGGTAGTTCTCCCGTAGCTCGGCCGCAAGGGAGCGCCTCAACTGCATCCGTTCCCCCTCGATCTGCTGCGGTGTGTTGAGCGTGTCCGATTCTCGCCAGTAGCCATGCAGGTGGATGACTTGCCGCTCACCAGGGTCCGGCTTAAAGCCTCCCAGCCGAGCATCCCGGTCGAGCCAGCGTGTCGAGGCGTGCCCGCCCGCATCACGGATCGCCAATTCCAGCAGTGGATCGAAGTTGGTGGTGAAAATCGGTCCGTGGAAGCGGTCATCATCGAGGCATACGAGCGCAGCAAGATCGCGGACGCCTTTCGGAAGATGCCAGTCGCTCGGCTCCCCGTCGTGCCCTGGAGGCGAGCCGAGAGCTCCGGGACGCTTACACGCCTTCAGCACAGCCTCCCGCACGATACTGTTGCCCCGGCCAATCCCTCCGCCGGCCCGCCCTAGCCATTCCATCGCTGCACGGTAGCGCTCCCCGTCCCTATCTGCCCCGCCTTCTACCTTCGACAGCGCCTGCTCGAATGCCTCGGAATCGAGTTCCGGCTTCTCGCGGACGGTTTTCTCGATGATGTCCAGCATCCCCGAGACCCCCGGCACACCTCCGCCTTCGTCCCACGAGATCGGGGAGCCGACCAGAAAGGCAAGCCTGCGTCCTTCTGTCGCTACAACGGTGCGGACTAAATCCGCCGCAGACTCGAGATTCAGTGACATACCGCGCATGAACGTTAGCCGTCAGATAATACTCCGCTGCTGGCTAGAATGTAAAAGAGCCGCCCCGCGCGGTGCGAGACGGCCCTCTCGGTCTGTGGACCTCGGACAAGCTAGACTCCGCAGTCGCCAATCTAAAATCGGCTCAGGTGCCGGCCGAGTAGTCGGTGGCGTAGGCGACTTGCTCGTCGGTGAGCGCGTCGATGGCGAGCCCCATCGTCTCGAGCTTCACGCGCGCGATCTGCTGGTCGAGCTCCTCGGGCAGGTCGAGGACCGTGTTGGGCATCTCTTCCCCCGCCTCGTGCGCCCGGATCAGCGCGAGGTGCGCCTGGAACTGGTTGGCGAAGCTCATGTCCATCACCTCGGAGGGGTGCCCCTCGGCGGCGGCGAGGTTGACGAGGCGGCCGTCGGCGAGGACGTAGACCTTCTTGCCGTTGTCGAGGGTGTACTCGCGGTTGTCGGTGCGGATCATGCGGGTGTCCTGCGACAGTTCGGCGAGCTCCTTCAGGTTCAGCTCCACGTCGTAGTGCCCGGTGTTGCAGACGATCGCGCCCTCCTTCATGCTGACGAAGTGCTCGCCGCGGATGACGTCCTTCATGCCGGTGGCGGTGACGAAGATGTCGCCGACCTGGGCGGCCTCCTCCATCGTCATGACCCGCATTCCGTCGAGCGTGGCCTTGAGCGCGGCGGTCGGCTTGATCTCGGTGACGATGACGTTCGCGCCCATGCCCTTGGCGCGCATCGCGACGCCGCGCCCGCAGTGGCCGTAGCCGGCGACGACGAAGTTCTTGCCGGCAATCAGCACGGACGAGGCGCGGAGCACGCCGTCGAGCGTGGACTGCCCGGTGCCGTAGACGTTGTCGAAGTCCCACTTCGTCTCGGCGTCGTTGACGGCGTAGACGGGGTAGAGCAGCTTGCCGTCGTCGGCCATCGCGCGGAGGCGGTGGACGCCGGTGGTGGTCTCCTCGGAGCCGCCGATGATGTCCTCGGCCTTCTCGGGGAACTTCGAGTGGACGCGGAAGATGAGGTCGGCCCCGTCGTCGAGCGTCGTGTCGGGCGTCGTGTCGATGGTGCGGTCGATGGACCAGTAGAAGCCGTCGGTGTCCTGGCCGTACCAGGCGTAGATCTCGACCCCGTTGCCGTCGCCCTTCGGGCCGGCGGCGAGGGCGGCGGCGACCTCGTCGTTCGTCGAGAGCGGGTTGCAGCCGCTCCAGGCGACCTCGGCCCCGCACGCGGCGAGGGTCTCGATCAGGACTGCGGTCTCCTTGGTGACGTGGAGGCAGCCGGTGATCTTGTAGCCCTCAAACGGCTTGGTCTTCGAGAACTCGTCGCGGATCCGCATCAGCACCGGCATCCGGCTCTCGGCCCACTCGATCCGCATCCGGCCGGCGTCGGCGAGGCTCAGGTCTTTGACTTTGTAGCGTCCTTCTTTGTGGTCCATGTCGGGTCGGGGGTTCTGGGTCGGGGGTTTCGGAGTCAGATGGGAAAAACGCGACCGGTAGCATCAGGTTCGGCATTGTTGACTTCTTAACGCGTCCCGTCAGTCCACCTCGAACGTCGTGTGGACCGTCACGGTGATCTCCTGCCGGCGGGTCGCGGTGTTGTGCATCCCGTAGCTGCTGACCTCGGTCGAGTACGGCTCGGTGATTTGGAAGACGCCCGCCCGCGCCGCCGTCATGTGCTCGACCTCGGCCCCGACGATTTCGGAGGCGCGTTCGCGGGCATCGTCTGTGGCCCGAGCCAGCAGGCTGCGCTTGAGCCGGTCGAGGTCGGAGTAGAAATACTCGAGCGAGGACGACTGGAGTGAGGCCCCGCCGGTCTGGAGCGACGCCGGGTCGAGCGCGAGCCGCTCAACCTCGTTCACGTTCTCCGAGACCACGAACAGGGTCTGCTGGACCTGGTAGCCGGTCGGGGTGCCGTTGTAGCCGTAGGTCGGGTTCGCGCTCGGCGGCTGGACAGTGACGCTGGTGTCGGGCAGGCCGAGGCCGCGAAGCTGGGCGCGGAGCGACTGCACGTCGGTGGCGAGCGCGCGGTAGCCGGCCTGCTGTCCGTCGAGGTCGGTCGGGCGCATCAGCACGAGCCGCCACTTCGCCACGTCCGCGGTGAACAGCTCGGTCGCCGCGCCGACGGTCTGCACGGTGTCGCCCGTGTCACGCGCGTTGTAGAAGAACGTCCCGAAGACGAGCGCCGCTACGACGAGGCCGAGCGCGAGGATGGCGGCCGGCAGGAGCGAGGCGCGTTCCATCAGGCGTGCGCGCTGATGGCGTCGCGCAGGGCGTCGACGGCGTCGAGCTGCTCCCACGCGAACTCGTCGCGGCCGAAGTGGCCGTAGGCGGCGGTCGGGCGGTAGACGGGGCGGAGCAGGCCGAGCCGCTCGATGAGGGCGCTCGGGCGGAGGTCGAACGTGTCGCGCACGGCGGCGACGAGCGCCGCGTCCGGGACCGCGCCGGTGCCGTAAGTCGTCACGTCGATGCTCACCGGCTGAGCGACGCCGATGGCGTAGGCCACCTGGACGAGCACCTCCTCGGCGAGCTCCGCCGCGACCAGGTTCTTGGCTACGTGGCGGGCGGCGTAGGCCGCCGAGCGGTCCACCTTCGAGGGGTCCTTGCCGGAGAACGCGCCGCCGCCGTGCGCGCCCTTGCCGCCGTAGGTGTCGACGATGATCTTGCGCCCGGTCAGGCCGGTGTCGCCGTGCGGGCCGCCGACCACGAACCGGCCGGTCGGGTTGACGTGCAGGATCAGGTCGTCATCGAGCAGGTGAGCAGGCAGGACGGCCGGGAGGATGTGCTCGCGGACATCGGCCTCGATCTGCGCCAGGCTCACGTCCTCGCCGTGTTGCGTCGAGACGACGACGGTGTGGATGCGGCGGATGGTGCGGCGGTCGTCACCGTACTCGACCGTGACCTGGCTCTTGGCGTCGGGCCGGAGGTAGGGCATCGCCTCGCCGGCCTTGCGGATCTCGGCCAGTTTCTTGACCAGGCCGTGGGCGCAGACGAGCGCGAGCGGCATCCGCTCGTCGGTCTCGTTCGTGGCGTAGCCGAACATCATGCCCTGGTCGCCCGCGCCCTGGTCCGGGTCCAGGCCCGCGTTCTCGTCGACGCCCTGGGCGATGTCGCTGCTCTGCTCGTGGATGGTGACGAGCACGCCGCAGGAGCGGGCGTCGAAGCGCAGCGCCGGGTCGGTGTAGCCGATCTCCTCGATGGTCCGCCGGGCGACCTCCTGCACGTCGACGTAGGTCTCGCTCGTGACCTCGCCCGAGACGACGACGAGGCCCGTCGTGCAGAGCGTCTCGATGGCGCAGCGGCTGTGGGGATCGTCGGTGAGGAAGGCGTCGAGCAGGGCGTCGGAGATCTGGTCGGAGACCTTGTCCGGATGGCCTTCGGAGACGGATTCGGAGGTGAAGAGGTAGGCCATGCGCGTAGCGGTGGGAGCGGCGAGAAAGAAGAGGTCGAAAATAGCCCATGCTGCAGGCCACGCCAACTGCGAGGCTGCAACCCAGCCGCGCGGGTCCCGTTCTAACCGGAACTTCGCGGCCTGAGCGCCCGCCGGTGGCGGCAGCGGATTGCTTTCGAAGGGCCTCCACCGTAGCTTTTCCCCTTCACCCACGGCGTGCGCCCCTGCCGCCCGCGCCGCCCGCCTCTCCCGCTCACCCCCTCCCAGACATGGCTGATACCAAAGAACGCGTCACTTCCATCATCGTCGAGAAGCTCGGCGTCGACGAGAGCGAGATCCGCGACGACGCCTCCTTCCAGGACGACCTCGGGGCCGACTCGCTCGACACCGTGGAGCTGATCATGGAGTTCGAGAAGGAGTTCGACATGACGATCCCCGACGAGGACGCCGAGAAGATTGCCACCGTCGGCGACGCCGTCTCCTACGTCGAGGCCAACCGCACGGCCTGAGCGAGCGCCGGCCGCGCGCCGGCACCTCGCGTCTCAGAGGCCTCGCGCTTCAGAGGGGGCGTGGAGAGCGGAGCACGAGGGTTCGCCTCGCCGCCTCTCCCCGTCCCCGTGTTTGTAGCCCCCGTCGGAGCCGCCCGGCCCCGGCTCACCCCCGCTCGCCATGGACGCTTTCCCCCCCGGCCGCCGCGTCGTCGTCACCGGCCTCGGTGCCCTCACCCCGCTCGGCCTCACCACCGAGGCCTTCTGGGAGGGCATGATGCGCGGCGAGAGCGGGGCCGCCCCGATCTCCTACTTCGACACCGAGGACTTCGCCACGACGTTCGCCTGCGAGCTCAAGGGCTTCGACCCGGCCGACTACCTCGACCACAAGGAGGCCCGCCGGATGGACGCCTTCACGCAGTACGCCCTCGTGGCCGCCGACCAGGCCCTCGCCGACGCCGGCCTCGACAGCGCGGCGATGTCGCAGGAGCAGAAGCAGCGCGTCGGGGTCGTCTTCGGCTCGGGCATCGGCGGCATGAAGCTCTTCCAGGACCAGACCATCGTCTTCCACGAGCAAGGCCCGCGCCGCCTCTCGCCGTTCTTCGTGCCCTACATGATCCTCGACATCGCGCCCGGCCTGATCGCGATGCGCCACGGCTTCCAGGGGCCGAACTACGCGACCGTCAGCGCCTGCGCGACCTCCAACAACGCCATCGGCGACGCCTTCATGCTGATCCGCAACGGCATGGCCCACACCGTCGTCTGCGGCGGCACCGAGGCCCCGATCACCAAGATCGGCGTCGGCGGCTTCGGCGCCATGCGCGCGCTCTCGACCCGCAACGACGAGCCGGCCACGGCCAGCCGCCCGTTCGACGCCACGCGCGACGGCTTCGTGATGGGCGAGGGGGCCGGGGCCCTCGTGCTCGAGAGCCTCGAGCGCGCCGAGGCGCGCGGCGCGACGGTCTACGCCGAGCTGACCGGCTTCGGCATGAGCGCCGACGCCTACCACCTGACGGCCCCGCACCCCGAGGGCGCGGGCGCGCGCCTCGCCATGCAGATGTCGCTCGACACGAGCGGGCTCGAGGCCGAGGACGTGGACTACCTCAACATGCACGGCACCGCGACCCCGCTCGGCGACGTGGCCGAGACCGAGGCCATCAAGAAGGTATTCGGCGAGCACGCCTACGAGATGAACCTGTCCTCGACCAAGAGCATGACCGGCCACCTCCTCGGCGCGGCCGGGGCCATCGAGGCCATCGCCTCGATCCTCGCCGTCCGGCGCGACCGCATCCCGCCGACGATCAACTTCGAGACGCCCGACGAGCGCTGCGACCTGAACTACACGTTCAACGAGCCCGCCGAGCGCGAGGTCAACGTGGCGATGTCCAACGCCTTCGGCTTCGGCGGCCACAACACGACGCTCGTCTTCCGCAAGTTCGAGGCGTGAACCCCCTGCCCATCGCACCATCGCTCGGCTCCCCCTCGCTCAGGGTGCAACGGGCTGTCCCCCTCGCCGAGGGGGACAGTTTCGCGTAGCAGGGAGCGTAGTGACCGCAAGCGAAACGGGGGGTACTCACCGCCCTAACGCCTCGTCGATCTCGGCCTTGATCTGCTCGATGAACTCGGCGGTCGGAACGGCCCCTCGGTCGCCCTCGCCGTGGCGGCGCACGGCGACCGAGCCGGCCTCTTCCTCCTTCGCGCCTACGACGAGCATGTAGGGCGTCTTCTGCACCTCGGCGTCGCGGATCTTGCGGCCGACCTTCTCGCTCCGCTCGTCGGTCTCGACACGGAGCCCGGCGGCGCGGAGCTGATCGAGCACGGCGCGCCCGTAGCCGTTGAAGGCGTCCGAGACGGGGAGGACTTTAGCCTGCACGGGCGCGAGCCAGACCGGGAAGTCGCCGCCGGTGTGCTCGATCATCACCCCGATGAACCGCTCCAGGCTGCCGAATGGCGCGCGGTGGATCATCACCGGGCGGACGCGCTCGTCGTGCTCGTCGGTGTAGGTCAGGTCGAAGCGCTCGGGGAGGTTGTAGTCCACCTGCACGGTGCCGAGCTGCCACTCGCGCCCGAGGGCGTCGCGGACCATGAAGTCCAGCTTCGGCCCGTAGAACGCCGCCTCGCCGAGCTCCTCGACGGTCTTGAGGTCCATCTCGGCGGCGGCCTCGCGGACGGCGGCCTCGGCGGTCTCCCACTGCGCGTCGCTGCCGATGTACTTCGCCGTGTTGGCCGGGTCGCGGAGCGAGACCTGGGCGGTGAAGTCGGCGAAGTCGAGCGCGCGCAGGACCGTCATCGTGAGGTCGATGGCGTCCTTGAACTCGTCCTTGACCTGCTCGGGCGTGCAGAAGATGTGGGCGTCGTCGACGGTGAAGCCGCGCACGCGCGTCAGCCCGCCGAGCTCGCCGGACTGCTCGAAGCGGTAGACCTGCCCGAACTCGGCCAGGCGCACCGGGAGGTCGCGGTACGAGTGCGGCGCGTGGTCGTAGATCTGCGTATGGTGCGGGCAGTTCATCGGCTTGAGGAGGTAACCCTCGCGGTCGTCGCCGACGATGCCCTCGTTGGCCTCCTCGGGCCGGAGCACCGGGGCCTCGCCGGCCGAGCGCTCGAACATCGGCGGGAACTGGCTCTCGGCGTAGTACGGGTAGTGCCCGCTCGTCTTGTACAGGTCGAGCCGCCCGATGTGCGGGGTGACGACCGGCTGGTAGCCGCGCCGAAGCTGCTCCTCCTTGAGGAAGTCGACGAGCGTCTCGCGCAGGACCGCTCCCTTCGGCAGCCACATCGGCAGGCCGGGGCCGACCCGGTTCGAGAACATGAACAGGCCGAGCTCGCGCCCGAGCCTGCGGTGGTCGCGCTGCCGGGCCAGCTCTAGGCGCTCCAGGTGCTCCTCGAGCATCGAGAGCTTGGGGAAGCTGACGCCGTAGAGGCGGGTGAGTTGGGGCCGCGACTCGTCGCCGCGCCAGTACGCCCCGGCGATGTTCAGGAGCTTGGGATACTTGATCAGCTTGGTGCTCGGGATGTGCGGTCCCCGGCAGAGGTCTACGAAGTCGCCCTGGTGGTAGAACGTGATGGTCCCGTCCTGAAGCTCCTCGATCAGCTCGATCTTGTAGCCGTCGCCCTTCTCGGTGAAGTAGGCGAGCGCCTCGGCCTTCGAGACCTCGCGGCGCTCGTAGCGGTTGTCCTGCTTCGCCAGCTCCTTCATCTTGGCCTCGATGGCCTCGAGGTCGTCGGGCGAGAGCGTGTCGACGTCGGTCCGGCTGAGGTCGACGTCGTAGTAGAACCCGTTCTCAATCGCCGGGCCGATGCCGAACTGCACGCCGGGGTAGAGCGCTTCGAGCGCCTCGGCCAGGAGGTGCGCCGAGGAGTGCCAGAACGCAGCCTTGCCCTCGGCGTCGTCCCAGGTCAGGATGCTGACGGTCGCGCCGTCGGGGAGGGGTCGGTGCAGATCGCGCACGGCCCCGTCGACCGTCACGGCGAGGGCGTTGCGGGCGAGGCCGGCCGAGATGGCCTGGGCGAGGTCGTGGCCGCTGCTCCCGTCGGGGAGGTCGCGGGCGGAGCCGTCGGGAAGCGTGATCTGCATGGGAAGCCGGGGTAGAAGAGGAGAGGCTACGATACACGAATAGCGCCCCACCGGACGGTGAAGCGCTATTCAAATCGGGCGATGGGCTTTCTGTGGGCTCTACTGGATTCGAACCAGTGACCTCGTCGATGTCAACGACGCGCTCTAACCAACTGAGCTAAGAGCCCGCGCGGGGCAGACGCAAAATATACTCTCGCCTGCACAGGGCAGGCAACACGCGGCGCGGCCGGCGGCCTGGCTCCGCCGTGAATCTTCGGTGGACGGATAGTGCACCGCGTTACGATTCGCCCCTGGCCGAGTCTGACCTTCACAGAAGTCTTCATGCCGGCGCACGGCGGGTGCGGTACCATCAGGCGTGTGGTTTCCGTTCCCTGCTCGTCTCTCCCCCTTGGAACGTCCTCACCACGCCTGTGCGTCCTCGCCACGCCTGTGTCGCGGTCTGCGCCTCAAGATGACCTTCCTCTCCGCCGATACTCGCCGCAGCCCGACCGCTCTGCCTCCGATGCCTCTATCCCTCTCTCCTCGCTCTCCGGAGCCGACAGGCCCTTCGCAGGCGGCGCAGCAGGCGGCGCTCACGCGCGCGTTCGAGGCCGCGCGCGATCCGCTGGGCATCGTCGATCCGGTGCCGTGGCACTACTACGTGCTCGGCCCCGAGACCGTCTCGGCGCTGGCGTGGCGCTACGCCCACCACCTCGAAGCCGAGGTCGGGCCGGAGGGCGCGCGGGCAGCCTACGAGCAGTGGCGGACCGTCCCCGGCTGGATCGTCGTCACCTGCACGCGGTTCGCCGACGCGGCGACGATGGAGCGCGCCGTCGAGGACTGTCTGACCTCGGTGCAGCGCGCCTCGCTCTCGCTGTGGAGCGACAACGTCCCGACCAACTGGGTCACGGACCTGATCACGGAAGAGGACGGGGTGCACGGCCTGGTCGAGATCGACGAGGCCGCCGAGCAGATCCTCGGGGTGCTGTGGTACGGCCACCCGGAGCGCGGGTAGCCGAGGAGAGGAAAGAAGGGAAGAGCCCAGGCGAAAGAGCCGATCTTCCCTCCGACTTGCTTTCTCATCTCCCGCCCCGCGCATCCATCGCCATGCATCTGCACCACGAGCACCCGTGGGACGTCACCCCGAAAGAGGCCGTCGCCATCCAGCGCGACCTCGCCGGGCTCGTCCGCTTCGAGCCGCTACCGGACGACCTCGAAACCGCCGCGGGGGTCGACGTGAGCGTGCGCGACGACCGGGTGCGCGCGGCGCTCGTCGTCCTCCAGCTCTCCGACCTCAGCGTGGTCGACCAGGCGATCTGGGAGGGGCCGACGGCGTTTCCTTACGTTCCCGGTCTGCTCTCCTTCCGCGAGATGCCGGCCATCCTCCCGGCGCTCGATACGCTGACCGTCGAGCCGGACGTATTCGTACTCGACGCCCACGGGTATTCGCACCCGCGCCGGTTCGGGCTCGCCTGCCACCTCGGGGTGCTGCTCGACAAGCCGGCCATCGGCGTGGCGAAGACGCGGCTCACCGGCCGCCACGACGAGCCGGGGCTGACGAAGGGCGACCTTGCGCCGCTCACCGACCGGGGCGAGCCGATTGGAGCCGTCGTGCGGACGCGCGACGGTGTGCATCCGGTGTTCGTCTCGGTCGGGCACCGGGCCTCGCTGCGGACGGCGGTCGCGCTCACGCTCCGCTGCGCCACGCGCTACAAGCTCCCGATGCCGACCCACCTCGCCCACCGCCTCAGCAAGCACGGATCGTTGTAGGAACGAAGGTCGGCACGGGTTGGAGATAGTACCGTATGCGGTACCACAACGCCCAGCAGACAATGCGCAGTTCGTCGTCACGGCTCCGGCTTTCCCCAGTCTCTCGGCTTTGGCCAAGACGCCCGACGAGGCCGTTCGCGAAGCCCTGGTCGTGCTGGAGGGATTCATCGAAGGCTATCAGGAAGACGGGTGGCCGCTCCCGGAACCCGATGCCGGTGCCTAGGCTCCGGCCTCTTACAGCGGTCGTCTCAACCTCCGTATGCCGAAGAGCCGGCACGCTTCGTTGGCTAGTGTAGCTGAAGAGGAAAGGGTCAGCCTCAACCAGCTTATCGTCGCTCGCCTCAGCAAGCACGGCGCGCTCTAGGCGGGGTCAGTATAGAACGGGGTTGCTGATCGAGGTACCGCCCCAGACGACGAACAAGGAGTCGCCCGGTGCGAACCCGAGTGCCGGGCCGAGCGGAGTCGCCTCGGACCCTAGGCACCCGAAGCAGGCATCCGCCGGGTTGTGCATCCCGACGGCGCAGGTCACGCTGTAGCGCCAGCCTGGGCGAAGCGGGAGCCGCACGGTCTCGGCCGCCACCGAGTGGCCGCTGCTGTCGAGGATGCTGCACGCGAGGCGGAGGGTGCCAGAGGTCGACGTCTCAAAGGGGCCGGCGTCGAACTGCACGCCCTCGTGAGAGGCGAAGTCCGAACGGCCTAGCGTGCGAGTGCGCGGCCCGTCCACGAAGCTAATGCGGAAGTCAGGGTGCTCCTGCATCTCCGACCGCGCGAGGAACATGAGATCGAGTCGGGCCTCTTCGTCCGATCCGAAAAGGGAGCAGCCAGCAAGCCCGAAGGCGAAGAAGACGAGAGCGGCAATCGGTTTCATGGCGAGGCGTGATTGGGGTATCAGAAGCGCAGGCGCATCCGGACGTTGACGGTGCGCGGCGTGAGCCGGCGCGGGACGCGCTGCCAGATGCCCTGCGCGTCGTCGACGTAGGAGTACGAGATCGTGTTGGTCATGTCGAACACGTTGAGCACCTCGCCGGTGAGCTCGAGCCGAACCGGGTTGCCGGTCGGACTCTGCTGCGCGAGCGTGGCCTCCTTCGTGATACCGAGGTCGATCCGGCGGTACTCGGGGTAGCGGGCCGTGTTGCGCTGCCCCGGCTCGCGGAGCTGGACGCCGCCGATGGTCTCGCCCGGCGCGGGCGGGGTGTAGGGCGTGCCGGTGCCGAAGAGCGCGCGGAGGTGCACCTTCCAGCTCGTGCTGTTGGGGACGTAGTCCTGCACGAAGAGCGCGAAGTTGTGCCGCCGGTCCGTCGGCCGGGCGATGGCGGACCCGAGCCCGTTGCGGGCGAACTGGACCGAGTCGGCGAACTGCCCCGCGTCCTGCGGGTCGTCGAAGCCGGCGGGGCGGTAGAAGCTCTCGCTGGTCTTGAGGAAGCCGTAGTTGAACCAGCTCTCGAGGCCCGGCACGAACTCGCCCCGGAGCTGGAGGTCGAAGCCGAAGACCGAGCCGTCGGCGTCGTTCTCGCCGGAGTAGACCGTGCGGACGTTCTCGACGTCGTAGGTGATGAGGTTCGAGAGCGACTTGTAGTACGCCTCGGCGCGGCCGTAGAAGCGGACCTTCGGGAAGAAGCGTTCGGCACCGGCGATGAACTGGAGCGCGCGCTGGCTCTTGATGTCGCGGTTGAAGGTGACCGCGCGGTCGTCGTCGTCGTCGCTGGAGACGGCGTAGATCGGCTCGCCGCGCAGCTCGCGGTAGGTCGGGGCCTGGTGGTAGACGCCGGCGGCGGCCGTGACCGTCGTCAGCTCGTCCCACACGTAGCGGGCCGAGAGGCGCGGGCCGATCGTGAGCTCGTCGTTGAACGTAAAGTAGTCGCCGCG
>CBDCBW010000006.1:0-56883 GCA_965214485.1 Rhodothermales bacterium
CGTCATCCCGGCCCCCGAGCCGGGGCCCACCGGCTGGCATCACCTACGGGTCCCCGCCTTCGCGGGGATGCGTGCGGAAAGGGACGAACTCCCAAATAACGCATCGCTTATGAGCAGCACTCGTGTCAGGTATCCTTCCGGTTTCAACCGCCCACCCCTAGATTATCCGCTCGCGGTGCCCGCCTGCGCCGCTTCCAGCCGCGCCAGCTCCTGCTCGGCGCGCTGCCGCACGGGGTCGCCCGGCTCGGTCAGGCCGATCACCTTTTCGAACTGCTCCTGCGCCTGATCCGCCCGGTTGATCTGCGCCAGCATCAGCCCGAAGTTGAAGTTGGCCCGGACGTGGTCGGGGTCCTCGGCGAGGACGTCCTTGACCGTCTCGACGGCCTGCATCGGGTTCTGCCCGTCGTTGAGGTAAGCCGTCGCGAGGTCGGTCCGCACGTCGAGGTCGGTGTCGTCGAGGGCGACGGAGCGCTCGTAGCACTGGGCAGCGAGTTGCGCGTAGGCGGCCCGGTCGCCGCCCTGGGTGCGGAGCATGTGGGCGAGGTAGAGCGACCCGGCGTCGGCCCACGCGAGGGCCGTCCCCCGCGCCTCGGCGACCTCCTGCTGCACGGGTGCCGCCAGCGCGAAGGCCCCGTTCTGCGCGTAGAGCGCGGCGAGCGCCTCCTGCTTCGCCAGCCGCTCCTCGCCGCTCGCCACCCCGATCTCGCCTTCGAGCGCCGCCGCCCGCGCCTCGACCTCCGCCGGAAGCTCGGCCGCCGCCGGAGCCGGAGGCGGCGTGTCGCCCGTGGACGCCGGGGGGGCCGACGCCGGACCGTCGGTGCTGGCGCGGGTGATAAAGAAGAGGACGAGCACGGCGAGCACCGCCGCCCCGACGAGCGCCAGCGCCCGCCGCCCGGCGTCGGACGGGGGCCGCACCGGGCCGGCCGCGCCCGGGGCCGACGGGGGCGGCGCGGGGACCACGGGCGTCGTCTCGACGACCGGCACGCTACCCTCCGGCAGATCGGTTGCCGACGACGCGGCCGCCACGAGCGCCTGCCCGCACTGGTAGCAGAACCGGGCGTAGCCGGGGTTCTTCGTCCCGCAGTTCGTGCAGAACGGCCCCGTGGCCTCGCCCGATTCAGCGGCGGCGGCAGGGGCCGGTTCCGTTTCGGGCGCGAGGCGTTCCGGCTCGGCCACCGGCTCGTCGCCGAGAGTGTGGCCGCAGAGGTCGCAGTGCGTGGAACCGGGGGCGAGGCGCGCGCCGCACGCCGGGCAGATGGGAGGGGCCATGAGGACGGTGGGCGGGGAGACAGTGGACGGTGGCGCGCTGCGCGACGGCCGTGGCAGCTTGTTCGGTGGTGGTCCGCTCTCCCTAGCCGTTCCGGCGCTCGGCGGCGAGGCAGGCGTCGTTCACCGTGCGCCGGAACTCCTGCGAGGCCTTGAACACCGGCACGAACCGGCGCGGCACCTGCACCGGCTCGTCGGTCTGCGGGTTGCGGGCGGTGCGGGCCGCGCGCTCGGTCACGCGGAACGAGCCGAACCCGCGCAGCTCGACCGAGTCGCCCGCTTCGAGGGCCTCGCGGACGGTCAGCAGGAAGCCGCCGATCACGGCCTCGGTCTCGAGCTTGGTCAGCCCGGTGCCCTCGGCGATGCGGTCTACGATGTCGGCTTTGGTCACGGCAGGGAAGGCGGAGGCATGGCGCTTCGGGAACACGAGCCGACGCGGTGCGGCGTTGTGCTCTACGGCTGGAAGATAGGGCACGCGGTGCGCGAGGGCGTGGTGCGCGGCAAGCAGGTGCGCGGCAAGCAGGTGCGTGGCAAGCAGGTGCGTGGCAAGCGCCACCGGCGAAGCGAAGTTCACGCCTCGTGTTTCCCGCGCCCCGCTCCTGACCCTACCTTCCGCTCCCGGCCTCCCGCCCGCTCCCGGACGACCTCTCGCTCATGCGCTGCCTCCTCCTCTTTCTTCCGCTCCTCCTTAGCCCGGTCCCCGCCGCCTTCGCGCAGCAGGCCGCGCCGTGGCAGCAGGCCGTCGCCTACGAGCTAGACGTCCACCTCCAGGCCGACCGCCACCGCCTCCTCGGCCGGCAGCGCCTCGTCTACACCAACCACTCGCCCGACACGCTCCGGCGCGTCTACTACCACCTCTACTTCAACGCCTTCCACCCGACCTCGATGATGGCCGAGCGCAACCGCCACCTCCCCGACCCCGACGGGCGCGTCGTGCCGCGCATCTTCGAGCTCGGGCCGGACGAGGTCGGGTGGCACCGCGTCCGCTCGCTGACTCAGGACGGCGAGCCGGTGACGTACCACGCCGAGGACACGATCCTCGAAGTGACCCTCGCCCGGCCGATGCTGCCCGGGACCGCGTCGGTGTTCGAGATGTCGTTCGAGTCGCAGGTGCCGCTCCAGACGCGGCGCAGCGGGCGCGACAGCCGCGAGGGCATCGACTACTCGATGACGCAGTGGTACCCGAAGATGGCCGCCTACGACGCCGTGGGCTGGCACGCCGACCCGTACGTCGGGCGCGAGTTCTACGGCCCGTTCGGGACCTTCGACGTCCGGATCACGCTGCCGGCGGACTACGTCGTCGGCGCGACGGGCGTGCTCCAGAACCCCGCCGAGGTCGGGCACGGGTACGACCTGCCGCCGGGTGCCGGGCCCGCCGCCCCCGGCCCGGCCTCCGACGCGGACTCGCTCACGTGGCACTTCCGCGCCGAGCGCGTCCACGACTTCGCCTGGGCCGCCGACCCGGACTACCTCCACGAGCAGGTCTCCGCCGGCGGCGTGCCGGGGCGCGCGGAGCCGGTCACGCTCCACCTCCTCTACCAGCCCGACGCGGCCGAGGCGTGGCTCCGGCTCGGCGAGCAGACGGCGGAGCTGGTGCGCTATTTCAGCGCTCGGCTCGGGGCCTATCCCTGGCCGCAGTTCACGGTGGCGCAGGGCGGCGACGGCGGGATGGAGTACCCGATGCTCACCCTCATCACCGGGCGGCGCTCGCCGGTCTCGGCGCTCGGCGTGACGGCGCACGAGCTCGCCCACATGTGGTTCTACGGACTCGTGGCGACGAACGAGAGCGACTTCGCGTGGCTGGACGAGGGCTTCACCGGCTTCGTCGACAGCGAGGGGATGCGGCACGTCCTCGCGGCGGAGGGCGGGCCGCCCGGACCGGTGAGCCACGCCGGGGCGCGGGCGCGCATCGCGCAGCTTCAGCGCCTCGGGCTCTACGAACGACCGAACAAACCCGCCGACTGGTTCGAGACCAACACGGCCTACGGCGCGGCGTCGTACTCCGCCGGCGAGGCCCTCGTCGACCTCCTGGGCTACGTGATGGGCGACGCCGTGCGCGACGCGTTTCTGCGCGCCTACGTCCGGCGCTTCGCCTTCCGCCACCCCTACCCCGCCGACGTGCTCGCCGTCGCGCAGGACGTGAGCGGGCTGCACCTGGACTGGCTCTTCGAGCAGTTCCTCCACGGCGAGCGCTACGACTACGCCGCCACCGACCTCGACGTGGAGCGCACGGGCGGCGGCTTCCGCTCAACGATCACGCTCGAGCGGCGCGAGCCGGGCGTCTTGCCCGTCGACCTCCGCCTCCGCTTCGCCGACGACACCGAGCGCTGGGTAACGATCCCGCCGAGCGTGATGCGTGGCCACAAGCCGCTGCCCGCCGGGTGGACCGCCGCCGCACCGTGGCCGTGGACCTCGCCGGCGTATACCCTCACCGTCGAGGGCGACGTGCGCGAGGTGCTCCTCGACCCCGAGCGCCGCCTCCTCGACCTCGACGAGTCGAACCACCGGCTCCGGCGCTTCGGGCCGGACGTGCCGCGCCGCTTCGCCGGGTTCTACGCCGCGCCGCGCCCGGCATCGAACGCGACCACCTACGCCCTCTCGTCCATCACGGCCTATTCGCACGACTACGGCGTCGGCCTCGGTGCCCAGCTTCGAGCAGCCCTTCCGAACGACGAGGGAGCGCTCCAGCTTGGCCTCACCCTCTGGCCCCAAGTTCTCGTCGACGGCGAGCAGGGCTTCGACGGGCCTGCGATCCCTCCGGAAGTGCCGCCCCTCAATCCGGACACGGAGACGCGCCTTAGCTCGGCGCTCGACGGGATCGACTACACCGCGGTCTACACCCGGCGGCTGCCCGGCCTCGGCCCGCTCGACGCGCTGCGGTTCGACGCGCAGAAGCATCTCGGAATCGTCGAGAACCGGGTTTCGCTGACGAAGGTGCTCGGGCGCTACCCGACGCTGCGGGCGTGGGACCACGCCCTCACTTTGACGGTGGGACACCAGCACCGGACGACGGACCGCGCCTTCGAGGACTTCGAGCTCGCACCGGCACCTTCACACGCCGACTTCCTCGATGCCGTCGGCCTCGACACCGGCTTCGGCGAGGACCACCTGCTCTCGGCCCGCCTCGACTACCGGGTCGGCGATGCCCGGAGCGAATTCGCCGTGGTGGCAGAGGTGGGCGGGTCGTTGGGCTTCCGGGAACGGCGTTTCTTTGCCCCTCTCGTTGTCTCGTTAGTCGACGCCAACCGGCTCTGGGTGACGGCGACGAAAGCGCTGGACCTGGGTCCGTTCGAGGGAGTGGCGCGGCTGGGGCTCGGGCTGGGGTCGGACCGGCTGAGCCCGCAGAAGCAGTTCCGCCTCGGGGCGTCGTCGGTCGAGACGGCGTGGCGGAGCGACGCGTACCGCGTGCTCGCCGCCGCCCCCGCCGACCCGCAGGCCGACCTCCACTTCTTCGCGCTCTCCGGCATCGGGCCGGTCGCGTACCTCGCCCGCGAGCCGTACCCGCTCGGCACCGGGGTCGGCAGCCTCTTCCCGGCGGGCCCGAGCCAGCGCATCGCCGGGACGCGGCTGCTGGCCGGAACGCTCGCGCTCCGGTTGCCGGTCCGCCTGCCCGGCGTGGGCCGCCGCGCCGAGGCCGTGCTCGCCCCGCTCCGCGTCGAGGCCTTCAGCGGCTTCGGGGGGGTGGGGCTGCGGACGCTCTCGCTCGGCGACCTCGCGGCCGACGCCGGGCTCGGGCTGGGCTACGACCTCGGGGCGCTCGCGCGGGTCTCCGGCCTCGTCGCGCAGTCCGACGTGCTGAGCGGGCTGCACCTCGTCGCCAAGTTCCCGGTGTGGGCGAGCACGCCGGACCGGATCGGGCCAGGCGAGGAGGCGCTCGGGTTCCGCTGGCTCGTCGGGGTCGAGGCCGGGCTGTGAGGCGAGGCCCGACCGGGAACCCTCACGGCACCATGCTGACTTTACGGGTCTCCTCAGCGACACGATTCCCCATGGCACGTCTCGCACTTTCCCTTCTGCTCCTCCTCTCGCTCGCCGCCTGCGACTCGGGCGAGCCGGACGCCCCGAACCCCCTTCCCGTCTTCGGTGCCTTCTCGACGACGGTCACCTCCTCGGCGGGGGACAGCACGACGTTCTCCGGCAACGCCTTCGCCCGGTTCGGCGGCGACCGGCTGGAGAGCATCACGCTCTACGAGGCCGGTGCGGAGGGCCTGTTCACGGGCCAGTCCGTAGCCCTGTCACCGAGAATGCCTTTTCCGCCGGAACCCGAGACCTACGTCATCGGCGGCCTCTTCGAGGGGGACACGCCGTTCACCGCGCTCTATTCCGACCTCCGGACCCTCGGCGGCCGCGGCTTCTTTGCCGAGGCCGGTACGCTGACGCTGGACGCCGTGACGGAGGAGGAGGTGCATGGGCACTTCGCGTTCGAGGGCACCGGGCGTTCGTCCGATCCGGACAGCTTCAGCGCGCGCTACGCCGTACGCGGGACGTTCGAAGCGCTCGTCACGCGGCCTCCGGGGGATGGATTCACCCCCCTGTTTCCCTAAGCGTCTGGGCTGGTTGCGGCGGACGGAGCGGCAGCCACGACGTCGAAGATCAGGCGGACGTCGTTCTCGATCAGGTCGTCGGCCTTGCCCGTGTAGGTGATGCCCCAGTTCGTGCGGTCGATGATGAAGTCGGCGGCGGCCTGCACCGCGCCGCCGTCGACGGAGATCGAGGCGGGGAACGTGACGGCGTGGGTCTGGCCGTGCATCGTGAGGTTGCCGGTGACGAGGTGCGTCGCGCCCGCCGAGTCCACCGGGGCGAACCGGTCGGCGACGAACCGGGCCTCGGGATAGGCCTCGACGTCGAAGAAGTCCGCGCTCTTGAGGTGGCCCGTCAGGCGGTCGTTGTCGCTCCAGATCGAGCGCGCGTCGATCAGGACCTCGACGCCCGTCACCTCGCCGTCGCCCACCGAGACGGTCCCGCTGAACGTGCCGAAGCCGCCGTCGTGCGCGTTCGTGACTTTGGCCGCGCGCCAGTCGACCCGGCTGCGCGTCGTGTCGATCGGCAGCGCCTCGCCGGCAGCGTCCGCGACGGCGACGGCCTCGCCGGTCTGCGCTTCGGGCGCGTCGCCGACGTTGCCGCAGGCGGCGAGCAGGAGGAGGGCGGATACGATCAGGGAGGAGCGGGCGAGGGCAGGCATGGCGGGCGCGAGGTAAGGATGAGTGGCGACACAAGATAGGACGCGGCTGCGGTTGAGTGCCTCACGCGTTCGGTGCCCGCGTCCGGGATGAGCGCCGGTTTGCTAGGAGGGGCTATCGGTTCGTACCTTTTGTGCCGTTTTGATCGTCCCCCCACCGGTGCCGTGGTGCCGGCCCGACCCGCAACCGAGCGCGCGCATGAAAGTCTTGTTCGTAGCAGGCGAAGTGGCCCCGTTTTCCAAGACGACGGCGGCGGCCCAGCTCGCCCGCGACCTCCCCGAGCAACTCCAGGAGCTCGGCGATTTCGAGGCCCGCATCATCATGCCGCGCTACGGGACCGTCTCGGAACGGCGCAACCGGCTCCACGAAGTCATCCGGCTCTCCGGCAGCGACATCGCGGTCGGCGACACGGTGGAGACGCTGAAGGTGAAGGTCGCCTCGATCCCCGGCATCCGGCTCCAGGTCTACTTCATGGACAACGTCCACTACTTCAAGCGCAAGGGCCTCTTTCAGGACCGCAAGACGGAGGAGCTGTTCGAGGACAACGCCGAGCGCGCGCTCTACTTCGGGCGCGCGGCGCTGACCACCGTCGAGAACCTGGGCTGGGCTCCGGACGTGGTCCACGCCGTCGGCTGGATCGCGGGGCTCGTGCCGGCGCTGCTGAAGCACGAGTTCGCCGAGCACGACCTGTTCGCCGGCGCGAAGACGGTCTACACCCCGGACGCCGCCGAGGTGGACGTGCGCCTGACGGCGGAGCGCGCCGCGGCCTACGGCCTCCCCGGCGAGGCCGCCGACCGGGAGCTGCGCGAGGTCGGGCAGGCCTTCGCCGACGCCGTGGCCTACGGCCCGGGCCGCGCCTCCGAGGGCGGCACGGACCTCACCGGCGAGCCGACGGAGGCAGCCGGGAAGGCCGCTGCGCTCTACCGCGAGATCGCCGAAGTCGCGGCGTAGACCGGGGGCAGGGCTCGCAGCGGCGCGGGGATCGAGCGAGCATCGGCGCGGGGAGCGAGCGAGCATCGGCGCATCGCTCCGCCTCGGTCCCCCTCTCAGCCTCCCCGTGCTCTTGCGCTCCCCCGCTCTTGCGCCCCCCCGCTCTTGCGCGCCTCAGCGCACGGCTTTTCGCCAACTCTTCCCTGCGCGGCCGGGGGCCCGGTAGCGTTCTTGGGCCTTGCGCCTGCCCGCCATACTAGGACCGGCACGGGTGCGTTCATCCTGTCCACTGCCCGCCCCACCAGCGTCCCTCTGTATGCGCCGATTTCGGTCCGCCCGCGCTCGCCTCGCCGTTCTCCCTGCGGCGGCCGTGTGCCTCCTCCTCGCCGGGTGCGAGGACCCCTCCGGCGTCGGCCTCACCTTCCAGGACCCGGACGCGAGCACGCCCTTCACCCGCCTGCTCGAAGCCGAGCGCGCGGAGCAGAGCCCGCTGGACGACCTCACCGGCGCGTTCCTCACCTCGGAGGGGTTCGCCGACTTCCGCGCCCTCGCCGGGCGGGTGGACGACCCCGACTTCGGGACCACCACCGCGCTGGCGTACCTCGACGTGCTGCCGCCGCAGAGCTTCCCCGACGGCTTCCGCGACCGGCCGATCCGGCAGGCCACGCTCCGGCTCGAACGCGGCTACGTCTACGGCGACACGACGCAGCCCGCCCTCCTCGACCTCCGGCAGGTGTCGCAGGAGTGGGACGCCGTCGGGGCGGCCTCGGACACGCTCTTCCCCACCCAGGACGCCGTCATCACGAGCGTCGAGGTGGCCCCCGGCACCGGGCTCGTCGAGATCGCCCTGCCGGAGAGCTGGGTCGCGGCGAACGACACGACGCTGCGCAGCGGCCAGGTCTCGACGCTCTTCCACGGGTTCCAGCTCAGCCCGCAGGCGGGCAGCGCGGCCGTCTACGGCTTCACCGGCGGCTCCAGCCTCCAGCTCGTCTCCGCCGAGGACACGGTCGTCTACCGAGCCTCCGAGCTCTTCTCCAGCATCGACACCGCGCCGCCGCCCGCGCCGCCCGCCGACGCGCTCGTCCGGCTTCAGGACGGGACCGGGACCGGCCTCCGGCTCGACTTCGACGTGGACACGCTCGGCCGCGCGGCCATCAGCAGGGTGACGCTCCGGGTCAACGCCGACACCGCCGCGGCGGCGGCCCCGCCGGGCTTCGTCCGGCCCCTCGCCCGCCAGCTCGCGCTCTTCGGACTCGTCGAGGGCGAGGCCCCGGCCTTCATCGCCGCGAGTCTGTACGACCCGGAGACCCAGACGTTCGAGTTCCGGTCGGCGCTGCTGCGCGACCTCGTCCAGGACCTGGTGCTGGAGCAGTCGAGGCTCGACGGGTTTGCCGTCGGATTCCTGCCCTCGCCCTCGAGCCTCGACGTGGTCCCGCTCGTCGGCCCCGCCGCCGCCGCGTGCCCGGACGATGCCTTCGCGGACGAGAACGGCGACCGCCTCCCCTGCCGTCCGCGCGCCGTCATCACGCTGACGGGAGATTAGCCCGAGCAGCGACCCGCCCCGCAGCGACCTGCCCCCGCAGCGGCCGTTGGCCGCGCCGCGCGCCTCCTCCCTCTACTCTACGCCCCCATGCGCCTCCTCTCGCTTTCGCTCCTGCTCCTCGTTGGGTCCTCGGTGCAGGCCCAGAGCAACCGGAACTACGGCACGGCCTACTCGCGGTTCGGGCTCGGCGAGCGGCTCTCGTTCGCCTCGTCGCAGTCGGAGATGATGGGCGGGGCCGGCGTCGCGCTCCGCTCGGTGACGTACAACGGCCTCGGCAACCCGGCGCTGTGGAGCGACCTTGCGCTGACGCAGTTCAGCGTGAGCGCGGCGGTGCAGGGGCTGGAGTCGGAGGACGCCTCCGGTGAGCAGACCCGCCTGACGAGCGGCACCCTCGACGGGCTGCAGTTCGGCGTGCCGCTCGTCGCGGGGCGGCTTGGGATGACGCTCGCGCTGCGCCCGTTCTCGCGCGTCAACTACCTCGCCGTGCGCGACAGCTTCGCGGTCGATCCCGACTTCGGCGACTCGCTCGGGTTCCGGTCCAACTTCGAGGGCGACGGCGGCCTGCAGCAGGTCCGGTTCGGGCTGGGCTACCGGCTCGGCGCGAGCCTCGCCGTCGGCGCGAGCGTGGACGTGCTCTTCGGTGCGATCGACTACCTCCAGCGGACGACCTTCGACAGCGACGCCGTGGCCGAGTCGCGCAGCACCCGCTCGACGACGCTCACCGGCGTCAGCGGCACCGTCGGCGCGGTCGTCTCGAAGGTCGGCCTGCTCGGCGAGGGCGACGCCGCCTCGTTCGGGGCTGCGCTCTCGCTCCCGACCCGGCTGCGCGGCGAGCGCGCCCAGACCATCGGGCTCTCGCTCGACCAGGACACGCTCCGCACCAGCGACCGGGGCGGGGTGACGGTCCCGCTCCAGGCCGTCGCCGGGCTGTCGTACGTGCCGGACGCGCGGTGGACGCTCGCCGCCGACGTGCGCTACGAGCCGTGGAGCAGCTTCGAGAGCGACTTCGCCTTCGGCGGCTTCGACCCCAGCACAGGCTGCACCGAGAACTGCGACCGGCTCCGCGACCGGCTCCGCGTCGGCGGCGGGTTCCAGTTTCTGCCCGCCGGGCAGGAGCGCGGACGCGCGTATGTTGCCCGCACGGCCTACCGCCTCGGCGGCTACTACGACCGCGCCTACTTCGAGGCCGGGGACGCGCAGGATGCCGTGACGACGCTCGCGCTGACCGGCGGCCTCAGCCTCCCCGCCGTCCTCCCGACCGCCCGCTTCGACCTGGGCTTCGAGGTCGGCACCCGGGGCACGACCGAGCGCGGCTTGGTCCGCGATTTGTTTATCAAAGGCTCGGCCACGATTAACTTCGGCGAGCGCTGGTTCCGCCAGCGCAAGCTCGGCTGAGCCTCCGCCCCGGGCCGCCCCGCCGAAGCCTCTCTCGCCCGTCCTCCCGACCGCAACCGACCGACCGATGACCCGCCTCCTCCCCGCGTCCGCCCTCCTCGCTTTGCTGCTCGCCGGCCTCGCCCCGGCGGCCTCCGCCCAGTCCGGCGAGGCCGCCGAGTGCACCGACGACCGGAACGAGAAGCTCATCCACTATTCGCTCTACGCCGAGACGTTCAAGGCCGGCGACTACGAGACGGCCCTCCCGGACCTCGAGTGGATTCTCGCGTGCGACCCGACGTTCACGGGCCGCGACCCCGACGCCCGCAACATCCGGCGCGGCATTCAGGCCTACGACAGCCTCGCCGCGCGCGCCGCCGACCCCGCCGAGCAGCAGGTCTACCTCGACAAGGCCCTCGCCCTGATCGACACGGCTCCGTCCATTTTGCAGGACGCCGGCGTCACCGTCGAGCCGCACGAGTACGTCCTCCGCAAGGGCCGCTTCATCCAGGGCCGCCCGGACCTTTTGGCCGACCAGCAGCCGATGGTCTACGACCTCTTCCTCGAGGCCTTCGAGATGCAGCCGGACTCGCTGAGCGACTACTACATCAACTTCCTCGCGGGCGAGCGCGTCCGCCGCGCCCTGGAGGAGGACACGCCCGAGGCGAAGGTCGCCGCGCGCGACTTCCTCACCGCCGAGCTCCAGCCCCGAGCCGACGACCCGGCCTACATCGACGGGCTGATGGAGAGCCTCATCACGACGCCGCGCGAGCAGTACGCCTTCCTCAAGGAGCGCTACCAGGAGGACCCCGAGTCGCTCTCCGAGGACGAGGTCAAGACGCTCTACTCGCTCAACCAGAACCCGGAGCTGAAGGACGACGAGCTGAACCGGACGCTCCGCGAGGTGATGCTCACGCTCGACCCGACGCCGAACCTCTTGCAGATCTTCGCGCGGCAGTCCGCCGACGAGGGGGACTACGACGCCGCGCAGGACTTCTACGACCGCGCCCTCGCCCTCACCGAGGACCCGATGGAGAAGCGCGACATCAACTACAACATCGCCGTCTTCAAGCAGAGCCAGGGGCAGCGGGCGAGCGCCGCCAACTACGCCCGCGCCGCACTCGGCTTCGACCAGAACCACGGGCCGTCGCACTATCTGATCGCTAGCCTCGCCCAGCAGTCGGTCGGCGGCGGCGACGCCCGCGCCCGCGCCGCCTACTGGTGCGTGGCCGACCTCTACAGCCGCGCCGCGAGCGCCGCCGCCACGTCGGGCGACAACGACCTCGCCGCCACCGCGCGCCGCGCCGCGGCCAACGCGGCCAGTGCCGGTCCCAGTGCCGAAGACTACATCTTCATCGGGTGGAAGCCGGGGCAGCAGATCACGGCCTCCTACGGCTGGGGAAGCTGCACGACGCGCGTCCGCTAACCTCCATCCCCGCTCGTTTCCGAACCGGCGGCTCCTTCGCGGAGCCGCCGGTTTTTTGCGATCCGGTCGCGCGCGCTATCTTCCGCCCGCTCGCCCGTCCCGACCGCCCGGCCTCTATGCGGCTCCTCCCGCTTCTCGTCCTCCCGTTCCTTCTGCTCCTGCCTGCGGCGCTCGTGCCCGCGGCGCACGCCCAGCACGAAGGCCTGCTGCAGACCGACGACGCGGCGAGCCGGACGCTCCTCCGGCAGCGGGCGCTCGGGCGGCTCCCCGGCGCGTTCCTCGGCACCCAGCCGCTCTCGGCCTACACCGCCCGCGCCTACGCCGACTCGGCGCTCGCCGCCGAGGGGCCGCTCGGGCACGCCGACCGGGCGCTCTTGCGTCGCATCGCCGGGCGGGCGGACGGCCCGGGTGCCGGGTTCGTGCGGCGGCGGGTCCCATTTCTCTACGCGGACGGGCGCAGCTTCTATTCGGTCCGGGCGGAGGACTACGCGCTCGAGCTGTCGCCGCTGGCCACGCTGTCGTATGGGCGGGCGCGCAACACCCGGCCCGGCGGCGACGGGTTCGGCGGCGACGGGTTCGGCGGCGACGGGTTCGGCGGCGACGGGTTCGGCGGCGACGGGTTCGGCGGCGACGGGTTCGGCGGCGACGGGTTCGGCGGCGACGGCTCGGCCCCGGTGTGGCAGAACACGCGCGGCGTTCGGGCGGCGGGGCACATCGGGCCGCACGTCTTCTTCGAGTCGCGGCTGCTGGAGAACCAGCGGCGCGACGCCCGCCCCGCCTTCGGGCGCGAGACGGCCCCCCGCCTGGGCAACACCAAGTTCCAGGACGGCACGACCTACGACTACTTCGTCGCCACCGGCGTCGTCGGGCTGCGCAGCAGGTTCTTCGAGGCGCGGCTCGGGCGCGACCGCAACCGCTGGGGGTTCGGGCGGGCCAACCTCTTCCTGACGGACTACGCGACGGTCTACGACCAACTCCAGCTTCGGACCTCGTTCTGGCGCGTCCACTACACCAACCTCTACGCCCGCTTCAGTTCGCTCCTCCCCGCCGACGAGCCCATCGGCTCGATCATGCCGCGCAAGTACGGCGTCTTCCACCGCCTCGCGCTCGACCTGCCGGGGCGCGTGCAGGTCGAGGTCTTCGAGTCCATCGTCTTCGCCACCGACACGACGGGCGCAAACCGCCGCACCGGGTTCGACTTTGCCTACCTCAACCCGATCATCTTCTACCGCGCGGTGGAGCACGACCTGGGGAGCCCGGACAATGCGCTCCTCGGCGCGGGCATCTCGTGGGTGGCCGCGCCGGGCGTGCAGGTCTACGCGCAGGGCCTCCTGGACGAGCTGCGCGTCGCGGAGTTTTTCAACGACTGGTGGGGCAACCGCTGGGGCTACCAGCTCGGCCTCTTCCTCGTGGACCCCGGCTGGGGCGAGCGGCGGCTGCGCGGCTTCGACCTGCGCGTCGAGTACGCCCGGCAGCGCCCGTTCCTCTACAGCCACCGCACCGAGGCGACGGCCTACCTCCACTACGGCGACCTCCTCGGCCACCCCGCCGGGCCGAACACGTCCGACCTCGCGGTCTCGGCGAGCTACCGCCCCGTCCCTCGCGTGTGGGCTGCGCTCGACCTGGCCTTCACCCGGCGCGGCCGGAGCCCCGGCGACGGGCGCAACTTTGGCGAGAGCCCGGTGCGCTCCTACGACACGCGCGACCCCAGCCTCGACGACGCCACGCCGACGCTCCACGGCGTCCGGCAGACCCTCCTCCTGGCCGAGGCGCGGGTCGGGTATGAGCTCCTCCCGTCGCTCTTCGCCGAGGTCGCCCTCCGCACCGAGTCCGTGGACGACGCCGAGCGCGGGCTGGACCGCTACGTCGCGCCGTTCGCCTCGCTGCGGTGGGGCGTACCGTTCGCCAGCGTGCGGTACTGATACGGAGTCTGAATGTAGCGGTGTGGTTGGTTCGCCCCGTCCGGCGCCCCCCCCTCCCCATCCCTCCCCCCGCTTCGCAGGGAGAGGGAGAACGGAGACCGAGAACCTGGCAGCCCTACACCGACGCCACGCCACAGCACAACAGAACAGGCGGATGCCGTATCAGTCCACGAGGCCCTGCTTCCAGGCCCACGCGATGGCCTCGCGGTAGGAGTGCACGCCGAGCTTCGCGTAGATGCTCGCGACGTGGTTGCGGATCGTGTTCTCCGAGAGGAAGAGCGTCTTGGCGATCGACTCGTTGGTCTGCCCCTGCGCCATCAGGCAGAGCACGTCCTGCTCACGCCGGGTGATGAGGGGCTCGTCCGGCTTCGTCGGGCGGACGAACCAGCGACCCTCGCCCCGGGCGACGGCGCGCACGGCCTCGACGATCACCTCGACGGGCTTCTCCTTCGTGATGTAGCCGGCGGCCCCGCTCGCGAGCAGGCCCTGCACGTAGGGCTCGTCCTCGTAGGCCGAGACCGCGAGCACGCGCGTCCGGGTGCCCTCCTCCTGCAGCGTCCGAGCCACCTCCACGCCCGAGCACTCCGGCATGTTGAGGTCGAGCACGAGCACGTCGGGGTCGAGGTCGTGGACGAGGCCGAGGGCGGCGAAGCCGTCGGCGGCCTCGCCAACGATCTCGAGGTCAGCGTAGGCCGAGATCGCGGTCCGCAGCCCGGCCCGGACCGAGGGGTGGTCGTCGGCTAGCACGACCCGAATCGGCGACGTGGCGTGCCGCGCGAGCCGCTGCTCTTTCTGGGTCGATCTAGTCGTCGATTTAGTCATAGGAGTCCCCTTCTCACGCGGTGCGTATCCAGGAATCGGAGGCCGGGGCGGCCCCTGCCGGCGTCGCAGGGCCGAGTGCGCCCCGTGGCCGGGCCTTCCGCTTCGGGCTGCGCGGCTCCGGCGGCTCCGCCTCGGCGAGAGGTGCCGCCACTTCGATCGTCGTTCCCCGGCCCGGAGCCGAGGTGATGCGAAGGTCAGCCCCGACGGCCTCAGCCCGGGCAGCCATGTTCGAGAGGCCGAAGCTCCCCCGCTCGGGGGACCCCCGCCGGTCGGTCTCGGTGAACCCCTGACCGTCGTCTGAGACGCGGAGGACGACCCGGTTGTTCTCGACGCCGAAGCGGACCTCTACCCGGCGTGCCTGCGCGTGTTTAGCCGCGTTGCTGAGGGCCTCCTGGCAGACCCGGAACAGCACGAGGCGCACATCGTGCGCCAGCGTCGGCTGAGTCCCCTCCGCTTCGAGGCGGCAGCCGAGGTGAGGGTAGCGGCGCTCGAACCGGGTGAGGTGGGCCCGGAGGGCCGCGCCCAGGCCGAAGGGCGTGAGCGCCGGCGGGTGGAGGTCCGCCATGATGGCGCGCAACTCGGAGATCACGGTGACGAGGTCTTCCTCGAGCGCCTCCGTCTCGTGGGTGTTGCTCTCGGCCTCGGCGACGCCCGAGCCGGGGTCCCAGGCCGGGCGGAGCGACGGGCGAAGCGCGCCGAAGCGCATCCGGATGCCGTGCAGGTCCTGCAGGGGGCCGTCGTGGAGCTCGTGCGCCAGCCGGTTGCGCTCGGCCTCCTGACCCGCCGCGAGGTGGGCGCGGGACTCGGCGAGGCGGCGGCGCTCGGCGCGCTCACGCCGGAGCCACAGCCACACCCCCGCCCCCATCACGGTGCCGCCGAGCACCCCCCCGGCGGCCAGAATCCAGAAGACGTTCATCCGCTTCGCCCACCGGACCCAGAGCATCTTCCCCTGAAGGTCCACGTCGAGCCGCTCGGTGTGGGCCGCGTCGCGCGGGGCGACGGCGTTGACTTGCTCCAGCGCCGTCCGCGCGACGACCGCCGGCACGGTCACGCTCGGCGCGGAGGGGTCCGTTCCCTGGCGCAGCGACAGGGCCCCGTCGTGCGCGACGTGGAAGAAGTACAGCGTCTCGCTTCCGCCCTCGACGGTGTGGGCGAGGTAGCCTGCGCGCACCGCGCTAGAGTCCGCCTGAGCGTGCGCCCCGGCTGGGCAGAGCACGAAGAGGAGCGCCCAGACCAGGCGACGGGGTGCGGCGAGCGGTGCAAGTAGATCGGTCATTGCGGTTCTATCCTGACGTTTACGCACGGCCCCTAGCCCCAAGAGCCTCCGCGAACGGCTCTGGCATTCCCTGCCTCCGGTGATCCCGCGCGTGCAACCCATGCCCCGGACGGTAGCCCCTTCCCCTCCCGGGTCTGCTCTGGACCTGACTACTGCTCTGGACCTGAATATAGGAACGGTTCCCGGAGCTCAGCGCGGCCCACGGCGGAAGCCGGTCACGGCAGCGTCTCGCGGTGCTCGGTGCCTTCGCCCAGCATCGGGTGGAAGGCCGCGCCGAGCGCGGCGGCCCGGTTGCCGAGCGCCGCCGCGACGACGCCGACCCGCCCTCGCGGGACGGTCCACGCCCCGGCATCGACCCGTTCGACGAGGCCGGGCAGGATGCAGTCGGCGCTGTTCATCACGCCTCCGCCGAGGACCACCAGGTCCGGCCCGAAGGCGTGGATCGTGTTGACGACGCCGAGGGCGAGGTCGTCGAGGTACGCGCCGAGCGTGCTCTGGTAGGGCGCGCCCTGCCTGCGGACGGCCCCGAAAAACGCCGGGAGCAGGTCCCCGATGCCGGCGGCGGCGAGGTCGGGGTGCGCCGCCTGCACGCGGGCCTTGAGCGCCGTCGCCGAGCAGAAGACCTCGAGGCAGCCCCGGCTGCCGCACGCGCAGCGCGGCCCGTGGCGGTCGATCGAGAGGTGCCCGCCGAGGATGCCGCCGAGGGGGTCGGCCCCGGCGTAGGGCGCGCCGTGCGCGACGAGCGCCCCGCCGAGGCCGGTCCCCAGCGTCAGGCACGCCATCACCTCGCGCCCCTGCCCCGCGCCGAAGCGCCACTCCCCCCAGGCGTAGGCCCGGGCGTCGTTCTCGACGGCGAACGGCACCCCGAGCGCCTGCCCGAAGACCCCGCGCAGATCGGCTCCCGCCAGGAGCGCCCCCTCGCCGATGTCCTCGACGACGCGCCCGGCCCGGGCGTCGACGAGGCCCTTGATGGCGAGGCCGCCCGCCACGACGTCGTAGCCGCCGGCCAGGCGCAAGGCGTAGACGATGAGGTTCTCGAGGAGGTCGCCCTGCAGGTGGGCGCGGAGCGGGGTTTGCTCGAAGACGACGCTCTCGCCGACCTCCGTGAAGACCCCGGCCTTGAGGTTGGTCCCGCCGAAGTCCATGCCGAATCGCATCACGCCTACCGGTTGTGAGACGGAAAGAAGTGAGCCAGCGCCTCAATCAGGTGGACCCGCCAGGTTCCCCACGTGTGCCCTTCCGGGTGCTCCGCGTAGACGAAGTCGTAGCCCTGCTCGGCAAGCGCCGCCCGCAGGTGCCGGTTGGCGGCCGTAATGCCCGCGAGTCCGTCGGGCCGAGCCTCTGCCCTCGCAGCTTTCGCGCCGGTCCCGGCGTCGGTCCCGGCGTCGGTTCCAGTGTCCACGTAGAGCCGAATCGGTGGAGCGTCTGCCTCTTCGACGAGGCGAATCAGCCAGTCGTTCCGAGCGGCGTGGTGCCCGGACTGGCTGTAGCCCAGGCCGAACAGCTCCGGGTGCCGAACGGGCAGGGACACGGCGGCGAGCCCACCGCGCGAGTTCCCGACGACGAGGCGGTCTCCCGGCTCGGTCCGGGTCCGGTAGCGGGCGTCGACGAACGGCACGAGCTCGCCGGCCAGGAACGCCGCCGCGCCGTCGCTCAGCCCACGCTCGGTCGCCCCGCCCGAGTCGTCGTCCCCTCCGTCCGGGTCGTTCCCTCTGTCCGGAAGGTCGTCCGGAAGGTCCACGAAGACAGCGAGCAGCGGCTCGGTCTGGCCTCGCTCGGCGAGCCAGTCGAGCACGGCAGGGACGTGGGCGAAGGCGACGTAGTCGTGCCCGCCCACGAAGTAGACGGTCGGATAGCGGGCTACGGCGTCGCTCGCGTAGCCGGGGGGTGTGTAGACCAGCACCTCGTGCTCGCAGCGCAGCGCGCCCGCCGGGCACCGGTGCCGGGCGAGGCCGGCGAACGACCCGGGCACCCCGCCGCGCAGCGGTGCGAAGACCTCGGGATAGGCGTAGCCCGGCATCACGAGCTCGGAGGCCAGGCCGGCCCCTCTAGGCACGCGGTGCGGGTTGCGCGCGTCCAGCACCCTGAGCCACTGCCCCCCAGCCCCGTCGGCCGCTGCTTCCCCCGCCCCGTCGATCAGGAACGTGTACTCCAGGCGCGCCTTCGGGTCAAAGCGCTCGCGCCGGTACCAGAGGCCGGTCCCGGCGATGCGGCGGAGCGGCGTGGCGCGGCCCCACCCGTTCATGTCGCCGAGCAGGCCGACGGACTGCGCCCGCCCGCGGTAGAGAAACACCGCGGCCGTGTCGCCCTCGAGGAGCGGCGTGCGCTCCAGCCGTCCCCAGAACGTCTCGACGAGCGCGGGGCGCACCGCCGGCGCGGCCTGCTCCACCTGGGTGAGGAATACGTCGAACGGTACGGTTTGGGCGGGGATCGGAACAGCCATCAGGCTGGGGCGGGTCAGGAGAAGGCGGCCGGTTGCGAAAGACTCGCGCGCCGACGCGGGTGCGTGGTGGTGCCCTGTCGGACGCGCTCCGCCGCCCAGGTCAGCCCCCGCCAACCTCCCCGACCTGCGGCGTCACCCCTAGCGGTGCTCGGGCTTGACCGGGAGCCCGATGAGGCCTCGGTGAGCACGTCCGCCCGGCCTCCGTCGGAGAAGCGCATCCGACGCCTAAGGTACGGCTCATCGGAGGGCGCTCTGGCACGTCCTCGGCTGCCCGCCCTCGGCCGCCCGCCGCCCCAGCCCCTCCGCCAGGTCATCGCACGAGCGTGACGCGGCGCTCGGCGACCGCCGCGCCCGCCGTCGCCCGGACGACGTACGCGCCGTCGGCGAGGTCGAGGGCGCGAGCGTCGAAGGTGAAGGTGTGCGTTTGCCCGCCGGGCAGGGTGCCCTCGTGCAGCGTCGCCACGCGCCGGCCCGCCACGTCGAAGACCGCCACCACCACGTCCTGCGCTCGGTCGAGGTCGAGGCCGAGCCGGGTGCGTCCGGCGAAGGGGTTCGGGTAGGCCGCGCCGAGCGAAAGCGCGATGGGCTGCGCCTCGTCCTCGTTCGACACGCCGTTGGTGATGCTCAGCCGCCAGCCCATGAACTGGTGGTTCTGGCACTGATACCAGAGCAGGTCCGGGGCCGTCATCGGCACCGCGAAGGTGAGCGTACCGTCGCCCGAGACCCCGTTGCCGGTGACCCCCTCGGAGAACACCCCGGCTCCTCCTCCGGCGTCACTCGTGGAAAGGTAAAACGGGTGGAACGACTCGACGCCGTCCATCTGAAACACGTACGTCAGCCCCCGGACGAGGGTCAGCTCGCTGGCTTCGACGCCGTCGATGACGTAGCCCGCCGGGTGGCCCATGCCGGAGTACGGATGGCTGGCCGTCTTGGTCTGCACCGTGACCGTGAAGGTTTCCTGAGCCTGCACCGCAGGGACGGCGCACAGCACGAGGGCGAGAACGAGAAGCGCGTAGCGGACGGTCATGGTGGCCTCGGGAAAGGAAGGGGCGAGAGGAAGGGCGAGCGGGGTCAACTTAAGAAAGACCGTAGCGGATCGCCAACGCTTGTCTTTTCGTGATACCACGTCCGGCTGAAGGGAATCCGGTCGGACGGGCACTCTACACCCCTCTCCGCGGCCCCGCAGGCACGCCGTGGAGAGCGGCTTCCCGAGCACGCCCCGAACCGACTCGTCACGCCGTCGCCCGTACGCCCTCGGAAACGACCGGCGGCTCCCAGGCCGGCTGCACGAGCGTGCGCCGCCGCACGGCGGCTTCGATCTCCTCCACGACGTGCGCCTGGCCGGCCGAGACCCACGCCCGGAACGCCTGCCGGGCCCCGACCCGGGCGCGAGGCGATTGCCGGTCCAGGTAGTGCACGAAGGCGTCGAGGTCGAACCCCTTGCCGACGAGGCCGGCCCCGGCGCGCTGCGCGTCGAGCGCGTTCGTGCGCTGCTCGAGGTGGCCGGGGGTCGGGACCATATAGACCGGCTTGCCCAGCCACATCGCCTCGCTGACCGACTCGAACCCGGCGGTGCAGACGACGCCGCGCGCGCGCGCCATCCGCTGCAAGAAGCGCTCGCCGGAGAGCGGGTGGAACCTCAGGTTGGGGTGCGGCTGCCGGGCCTCGCCCGCCCAGAAGCAGTCCACCGGCACGTCCCGGCGGCGGCGGTGCCACGCTTCGAGCGGGGCGGCCTGGTCCGGGTTGAGGAGGTAGACGAGCAGGCCCCCGTCGTCGGCGCTGCCGTCGAGCTCGAGCACGGCGCGGCGCAGGAGCGGCGGCACGACGCGCAGCCCCTTCTCCGGCAGGTCGGCGGCGGGATAAAACGAGAGCGCGAGCTTGCGCGCGGCACCGGCGGCCGTCAGCCGGGTGTAGGCCCTGAGCGCCGCGCGCGCGAGCCGCTGCCCCGGCGCGAACCGGTAGGCCGGGTGCCCGAACATGTACTGGTGCCCGATGCAGACGACCGGCACCTCGGAGCGGAACGCGAGGCGGTAGAGCCCCATCATCCCCTCGTAGAAGTTGACGACCACGTCCGGCTGGTAGGCCGTGATCTGGCGGTCGAGCACCTGGAGGTGGTGGGCGTAGACCCAGCTCCGGCGCAGCCCCTGCCGGACCGTCCGCCCGAGCCGGACCGCCCCGCTCTCGTAGGCGAAGCTCGGGCTGTCGAAGAACTGCACCGGCGCGCCGATGGCGTCGGTGAAGAACGCCGGGGCCCCGTGCCCCCGGCCGCGCCCGACGAGCGCCGCCGAGACCGTGTGGCCCCGGTCCGCCAGCCGCTCGCCCAGCGCGAGGGCCTGCGTCAGGTGTCCGCGTCCTTCCCCCTGTACGACGAACAGAGCGCGCATAGTGGTACCGAGTCGAGAGTCGGGAAGTCGGAGGGTTTTAGAGTGAGCGTCTTAGAGTGAGCGCGTAGCGTCGAGCACCGGGAGGCCGGAGGCGAGGCCGTCGCCGTGGCCCGGGTGCTGCTCCGGTAGATCGGGCCAGCGGACGATTTCCAGCCGCCCGTCCTCGTGCTCGACGAGCGCGGTGCAGCTCTCGACCCAGTCCCCGCAGTTGGCGTAGACGACGCCGCCCACCGGGCGCAGCTCGGCGTGGTGGATGTGCCCGCAGACGACGCCGTCCACGTCGCGCTCGCGCGCCCGCCGCGCCACGGCCTCCTCGAACCCGGCGACGTACTGCACAGCCCGCTTGGCCCTGGCCTTGAGGTAGCCCGCGAGCGACCAGTAGGGCTGCCCGAGCTGGCGGCGGACGCGGTTCAGGCCGGTGTTGAGCGCGAGGGCGGTTTCGTAGGCGCGCGCGCCGAGGTGCGAGAGCCACGGCGCGAACTGCACCGCCCCGTCGAACTGGTCGCCGTGGAGGACGAGCAGGATGCGCCCGTCGGCGGTGTCGTGGAGCGCCTCGCGCGTGATCTCGATCTCGCCGAAGGCGTAGCCGAGGAAGTAGTGCGCGAAGTCGTCGTGGTTGCCGGGGACGTAGACGACGTGGGTGCCCTTGCGCGCCTTGCGGAGGAGCTTCTGCACGACGTCGTTGTGGGCCTGCGGCCAGTACCACCCGCGCCGCAGCGCCCACCCGTCGACGAGGTCGCCGACGAGGTAGAGGTGCTCGGACTCGGTGTGGCGGAGGAAGCCCAGCACGGCCTCGGCCTGGCAGCCGCGCGTGCCGAGGTGGAGGTCGGACATCCAGATGCTGCGGAATCGCCGCGTGGTCATAGGCAGTGCCCCAGTGAGGTCGGTCTGAGGAACGTCTGCCCCGAGGCTAGCCCCGCACTATGACGGCCGCATTACCGAGACAATAACGGCATGTTACCAAAGAGGGCCAAAAAGGCGGACGCCGGGTCCCCTCCCACAAGGGACCCCGGCGTCCTAGCTGGCTATGCCGAGCGGCACAGCGCAGATATCGAACCGCGCTTAGTTGATCGTCTGGAACTGGCTGAGGGCCGTCCAGCCCTGGAGCCAGTTGGTGCTCCCGACGGCCCCGACGAAGTCGGTGTCGTCGAGGAACGTGACGCCGGCGGGGAAGTCCACCGTCGGAGCCGGAGCGGTAGCCTGGAGGCTGAGCGCGCCCCCCTGGCTGCGAGTGATGCTGAAGCCGGGGTTGCCGAACGAGACCGGACCGAGGAGGTCGGCCTGGTCCACCGCCTCGTCGCCTTCGGGGGCTTCCTCGTAGAACCGGAACACCCCGTCGAACGTCGGCGTGGAGGCCCCGACGTTCGAGAAGACGACGTCGATGAAGTTGACGTCGCCGCTCTCGGCGCGGTCGCGGCTGTCCCCCCCCTCGTTCTCCTCGGTGTCCTCGTCGTCGCGGTCCTCGATGCGGACGCCGTTCTGGAAGTCGTAAAACACCGAGCGCCAGTATTTCGCCCCGGCGTTGTCCCGGATCGTCATGACGCGGGAGGAGTTGGCCGCGCTCAGCCCGGAGCCGATGTAGGTCGCGTTGGCGAAGGTCGGGATGGCGAACGGCGCAGAGTCTTCGCCGCCGAGATCATCGTCGCCGCCGTCGTGCTCGCCGCCGTTGTCGCCGAAGCTGGAGGCCATGAGGCCGAAGACGTACTGGTTGACGCCGTTGTAGCCCTGGTCGTAGTCGAACATGTCGTCGCCGCAGTAGGAGACGGCGAGGTACTTGGCCTGGGCCGTGCCGCCGAACCACTCGATGCCGTCGTCCTGGTTGGCGAAGACCTCGACGTACTCGATCGTCGTGCCGGCTCCGACGGCCCCGAGCGTGAAGCCGTTGATCTCGTTGCCCTCGCCGATGAGGGTGCCGCCGTGGCGGATCGAGACGTAGCGGATGACGCCGGAGTCGTCGTTGGCGTCCTCGGCCCCTTCGCCGCCGTAGCGCCCGCGCTCTTCCGTGGCGTCGATGCCTTCGATGTTGGTGAAGCCGACATCGATGTTGGTCGGCGCGCGGCCGAGGACGATGAGGCCGCCCCACAGGCCGGACTGCGGCGCGCCGTCCTGCACGAGGTCCGTGAAGGTGTCGAGGTCGTCGTTGAGCGCCGTCATGATGATCGGCGCGTCGGCGGTGCCGTTGGCCTCGATGCGGGCGTCGCGCGCGACGACGAGGGCCGAGGAGTTGCGGCCCTGTCCGCTGCGAGCGCGGATGACCGTGCCCGGCTCGATCGTGAGGGTCTGGCCCGGGTTGACGAAGACGAGGCCGTCGAGGACGTAGGTGAAGCCGCTCGACCACGTGACGTTCGCGCGCGGGTCGGTGCCGTTCGCGCCGCCGACGCCGCCACTGGTGTCGCGGACTTCGATGATCGGGCGGCCGTTGACGTCGGTGCCGGTGGTGTCGTAGCGCGAGCCGGAGTCCGTGCAGCCGAAGGCTGTCGGGGAGGTCTCGCAGAACGCGGTGGTGACGACGGGATCGGGGTCGTCGTTGGAGTCGCAGCCGACGAAGCCAATCGCGGCGGCGAGAACGAGGGCCGTGAGCCCGGAGAGGCGGAAAAGGGAGTTCATGCTTGGCAGGGTAAGTTCGTGGGTTAGGGGGCCCGGACCGGCTCGGCCGGTCCGGGTTGGTGCCGAGGCGCTAGAGCTAGAGGCGCTAGAGCTAGAGGTGCTAGAGCTAGAGGCTGTAGGAGACGCCGAACGAGAAGCTGCGACCGAGGTCGTACTCCCGCCGGAGGTACTCCGCGCCGGTGTCCTCGTCGTAGTTGACGAGCTGGTACTGGGTGCCGAGGAGGTTCTTCGCCGAGAGCTTGACCGAGAACCCGTTCCAGACGTTCTGGCTCGCCGTGAAGTCGAGCGTGGCGCGGGACTTCTCGAAGAGGTCCGGCACGACGCCGCGCGAGACGGCGTAGAGCCGCCGCCCGAAGACGTTGAAGAACAGGTTCACGCTCGTGCCGCGCTCGAGGTCGAGGTAGCCCAGGTCGAGGTTGACCACGTAGGGCGACTGGCCCTGGAGCGGACGCGTGCTCTCGGGGCAGGCGTCGGCGTCGGCCTGGGCCTGGGTGCATTCGCCGCGCGCGACCTTGTCGAAGTCGAGCAGCTCGACCTCGGCGTTGACGAGCGAGAGGTTGCCGCCCACCTGCAGGTTGCTCAGCACGCTGGGCAGAAAGTCGAGCCGGCGGCGCGCCTCGACCTCGAGGCCGTAGAGGTCGGCGTCGCCGAGGTTGTTCGGCTGGAACTGGTTGTTGCCCGCGAGGAACGTCAGCTCGATGGGGTCGGCGAAGCGCTTGTAGAAGCCGCTCACCGCGAGGATCTCGCCGGGGCGGACGAACCACTCCCAACGCAGGTCGGCGTTGTGGATGCGGGACTGCCGGATGTCCGGGTTGCCGTTGATCGTGTAGCGCTCGGCGAGGCTGAAGACGGCGCGCGGGGCGACCTCGCGGAACGAGGGCCGGGCGAGCGTCTTGCCGTAGGCCGCGCGGAGGTTCATGTTGTCGCTCGCGGCGTAGACGAGGCTGGCCGCCGGGAGCAGCGCCTCCGCGCCGCCGGCCGTGTAGCCCCCCGACTCTGCCGTGCGGAACTGCCCGTTCGGCGAGGTCACGCTGAGGTCGGTGTACTCGTAGCGCAGGCCGCCGATGAACCGGAGCGGCTCGGTGATGGCCACGTCCACCTGCCCGTAGCCGGCGTAGATGTTCAGGGCCCCGTCGTAGTCGGCGTCGAGGTCGGTCTGGTCGTCGACGAAGAGGCCGAGGTCGCTGGCGTTGGCGATGAGCGCGTTGATGTCCCCGTTGAACCGGTCGAGGAAGCGCTGGCCCGTCGTGCCAACCGGGTAGACGAACGAGCGCTCGCGGAAGCTGCGCGAGCGGACCTCCGCCGCGCCGCCGACCTTCAGTTGGACCGGTCGCCCGGCGAACGTGCCGGCGGGAATCTCCACGTCGAGCGCGCCGTTGAGGCCGTCTTCGCCCAGGTTGCGGTAGGTGCGGCTCGGCGCGTCGTAGGCCGAGGTGCGGATCAGGTAGTCGGCCTCGCCGTCGGCGGGGTCGCTCCGGTCGATCTCGTTCTGGAAGACCCGGTAGTCCGGCTCGTCGAGCGTGGTGCGGGAGTAGGCCGCGTTCCACTCGGCGCGGAGGCCGCGCGGGCCGAAGGCGTGCTTGCCGCGGAGCTGCGAGGTGAAGAGCGCCCGCTCGGTGTAGAGCAGCGAGCGGCCCTCGTAGACGTTGTCCGCCTCCTGGAGCGTGCCGTCGGTGAAGAGGCCCGTCTGGAAGACCGCCGTGGAGACGGCGTTCTTGTTGTAGAGCACGTTCAGGCCGAGCTCGTTGCGGTCGGTCAGGCGGTAGTTGAGGTTGGCGAGGCCGCCGAAGAGCACCTCCTCCTCGCCCACGCTCGTGTTGAGGAGATAGTCCTGCGTGATGTTCGTGCTGGTGCCGCCGAACTCGCTGTTGATGCCGTTCGTGTAGCCGTCCGTCGAGGCGCTCCAGTTGGCCCCGAAGAGGAAGCCGAAGGGGCGGCCGAAGAGCGTGGTCTGGTTGCCGAGCGAGCCGCTGTAGCTCGCGTTGACGGGAACGCTCTGCGCCTGCGGAGCGAAGGTGGACGAGAAGGCGTCGGTGATCGCCGCCCGCTGGTCCGAAGGTGCCGAGGAGATGTCACGCGGGCCCAGCCCGTCTACGATGCTCGGCATCTCGAGGCTGCCGCTCGGGTTGCCGAGGACGCCGACCCCGCCACCGTCGAACAGGAGCACGTCGCTGCCCGGCTCGACCGTCGTGTTGAAGCCGACGGACGAGGAGAACTGCGCGGTGAGCCGCTCGGGGAACGAGCGCGTCGAGATGTTGACGCCGCCGCCGGTGAAGGTGCCCGGCTTGTCGACGGTGAAGCTCTTGGCCGTGACGATGTTGTCGAGCAGCCCGCTCGGGAAGAGGTCCAGCGGGGCGGCCTGCTTCTCGGGGTCGGCGCTGGGCAGCGTGGCCCCGTTGAGCTGCGTGTTGAGGTAGCGGTCCGAGAGCCCGCGCACGACGATCGTGTTGCCCCCGACGACGCTCGCGCCGGGCACCTTTTGGAGGGCGTCGGCGGCGGTGCTGGCCCCGGCGCGGGAGATCGTCTCGGCCGAGACGGCGTCGCTGACGGAGGCCGAGCGCTGGCGCTGGCGCAGGAGCCCCGCCTCGTTGTTCAGGAGCGCCGTCGCCTCGACGACGACCTCGCCGTCGAGCTCGAGCGTCTCTTCGGCGAGCCGAAGGTCGAGCGTCGTCGTCTTGCCGGCCGTCACGGCGACGCCGGTGATGCGCTGCCCGTTGTAGCCGAGGTAGGAGACGACGAGCGTGTAGGACCCGGCCGGGACGCCGGGAATCCGGTAGTCGCCGTCGAGGCCGGTGGCCGCGCCCGTGCCCAGCTCCTCGACGAGGACGTTGACGCCGATGAGGGTTTCGCCCAGGTCCTCGTCCACGACGACGCCGGCGATCGTGCCGGTCTGCGCGGCCACCGGGGCCGCGGCGAGGAGGGCCAAGAAAAGAGCCAGCCCGGCGGGGGCCAGCATTCGGAGTGCGTGCGCCAGGCGCACGGCGAGGGGTGTGGGAGTCATGGGGTTCGGTGCGTTTGTGGGAGGAGAGAACGGAAGCCCCTCTTCCATCCTCGACCCGAAAAGTAGGACGCCAGCATTACGGCTCTGTTAGCAGCGTATTACCGAACTGTTACCTGGCTGCAGAGGCCGTGTGAAGGGCGGGGTGAGGTGCGCTTTGCGCCCTCGTCTTCTGGCGGGGGGAAGGGAGAGCAGGGAGGGAGCTCAGCCTGAATCGCCCGCGCAAGAAAAGAGAGCTAGCGACTCTCTCCCCTTCCCTCCCACACCCAACCATTTCCTGCCCCTACCTCATTCCTCGCCCGTTGCAACTTTTCCCCGAGCCGGGCTTTTCCGATATCCGTTCCGACAGGTTTCCATTTGGCCCAAACGTCGCCCCGCACCTACGGCATCCTGTTCTCGCTCTGGCTGATGGTCTTCACGGCCGCGAGCCAGACCATCATCATCACCCCGATCCTCCCGATCATCGGGGACGCGCTGCGGATCCCGGACGCGCTGCGCGGGACGCTCGTGACGGTCTATTCGCTCGCGCTCGCGGGGGCGGCGGTCGTGATGGGGCCGATCTCGGACCGGGTGGGGCGGCGGCGGGTGCTCCTCGCCGGCTCGGGGACGCTGGCGGTGATGCTGGCGCTGCACGGGCTGGTGCAGACCTACACGGGGATGCTGGTCGTGCGGGCGCTCGCCGGGGCGGCGGGCGGGATGCTCAGCGGCGCGGCGGTGTCCTACGTCGGCGACTACTTCCCCTACGAGCGGCGCGGCTGGGCGACGGGCTGGGTGATGAGCGGCGTGGCGTTCGGCCTCGTGATCGGGATTCCGCTGGGGCGCGTGCTGGCAGCGGCGGCGGGCTTCCGGCTGCCGTTCCTCGCGTTCGCTGCCCTGATGGCGGTCGCGTTCGTGCTGATCTGGCGGGTGGTGCCACAGCCGGACGTGGAGCTCGAGCCGGACAAGGTGACGGTCCTCGGCACGCTCCGGCGCTACCGCGACCTGCTCGGCGTGGCCTCGGTGCGGGCCGCCTCGGCGACGTACTTCCTGATGTACCTCAGCCTGAGCCTGCTGATCATCTACCTCCCGCAGTGGCTCACGGCGAACTTCGCCCTGGAGCTGTCGCTCTTCGGGCGGCCGCTCGCGGTGGGCGGGGTGCCCATCGACTTCATCGCGACGCTGTTCCTCGTCGGGGGGACGGTGAGCGTGCTGGTCGGGCCGTGGGCGGGGACGCTCTCGGACCGGATCGGGCGCAAGCCGCTGATCCTCGCGTCGTGCCTCGGGCTCTCGGTCGTGACCGCGGCGGTGACGTACGCGGTGGTCGAGCGCTGGGTGGCGTACCCGCTCTACGTCGCTGTGATGGGCCTGTTTGCGATGCGCATGTCGCCGCTGCAGGCGCTGCTCACGGCGCTCGTGCCGGACAAGCTGCGCGGCACGCTGCTCTCGCTCACGATTGCCGTCGGGCAGATCGGGACCGGGCTGGGCGCGAGCCTCGCGGGGATGACCTACGCCGGGGTCGGCTACCGGGCGACGACCCTGCTCTCGGCGGGCGTGATCCTGCTGATGGCCGCCATCGTGTGGCGCTACCTGCCCGAACCCGGCACGCCCGACGCCGAGGAGACGAAGCAGGCCGTGGCAGCGGAAGTCGCTGAGGTGTAGGAGCGGAAGAGCGAACGCGGGGAGGAGCGGAAGATGGAGATGGCCCATCGCCGAGCCAATCTTTCGCTATAGGTCTTCCTCACCCAGGTCAAGGAGTCCCAACTGCTCGAAAGCAGCCGCGAACCTTCTTCTGTACGCTTGATGATCGATCCACCCGTACGGCTCCATATCCTCGCCCTACTTCCACTCACTGCGCTTCGGGATCATGTCTTCGGTTTCACCCCACTCTCCTCCGGTCCAACGAGAATAGAATCGGACCTCCCTTTGCACAGCTTTGGGCAGGCCCTGCAATTGTGAATCCAACCCGTCGAATGTGGCACCGAGGATGAATCTCCGACCCTCGTAGAAAGGCAAGAACCCAGTGTTTCCAGCAACAAAGTCCTCGGCGAGCTTCCGCGCACGCCGGACGTCTTCGAGCCGGTCATCGCTCTCAGGACTCATCGCCACTCCAATCTTCCGTTCTTCCCACCCTTCGTTCTACCGCTCCTCAACTGTTCATCGTCGCGAGGAACTCGGCGTTGCTCCGGGTGCTGCGCATCCGGTCGAGGAGGAAGACCATTGCCTCGGTGGGGTCCATCTCGGCGAGGAAGCGGCGGAGGACGTGGACGCGCTGCAACGTCTCCTCGGGCAGGAGCAGCTCCTCGCGGCGCGTCCCGCTCGCGAGCAGGTCGATGGCCGGGAAGATGCGCTTGTCCGCCAGGTCGCGGCTGAGGACCATCTCCATGTTGCCGGTGCCCTTGAACTCCTCGAAGATCACGTCGTCCATCCGGCTGCCGGTGTTGACGAGCGCGGTGCCGATGATGGTCAGCGAGCCGCCCTCCTCCACGGCGCGGGCGCTCCCGAAGAAGCGCTTCGGCCCGCGCAGCGCCCCGGCCTCGAGGCCGCCCGACATCGTCCGGCTCTGCCCGGAAAAGACCGCGTTGTGCGCCCGCGCGAGGCGGGTGATCGAGTCGAGGAGGACGACGACGTCCTGGCCGCCCTCGACGAAGCGCTTGGCCTTGGCGAGCACGATCTCGGCCACCTCGACGTGGCGCTGCGGCTCCTCGTCGAAGGTCGAGGCGATGACCTCGCCCTGGACGTTGCGCTCGAAGTCGGTCACCTCCTCCGGGCGCTCGTCGACGAGCAGGACGAGGAGGTGCACGCCGGGGTAGTTGGTGGTGACGGCGTTGGCGATCTTCTGGAGGAGGACGGTCTTGCCGGTCTTCGGCTGGGCCACGATGAGGCCGCGCTGGCCCTTGCCGATGGGGCAGAACAGGTCGATGGCCCGCCCCGAGAGCTCCCCCGGCTCGGTCTCGAGCGTGATCCGCTCCTCGGCGAAGAGCGGCGTCAGGTGGTCGAACTCGACGCGCTCGCCGAGGCCTTCGGGCGCGGTGCCGTTGATGGAGTTGACGCGGAGGAGCGCGAAGAAGCGCTGCCCCTCCTTCGGCGGGCGGATCTCGCCGTCGACGGTGTCGCCGCTCTGGAGGTTAAAGCGCTTGATCTGGCTCGGCGAGACGTAGATGTCGTCGGCGGAGGGGAGGTAGTTGAACTCGGCGGAGCGGAGGAAGCCGTAGCCGTCGGGGAGGATCTCGAGCACGCCGACCTTGCGTAGCATCCCGACGAGCGCGGTCGTCGCGGGGTCGAAGTAGCGCATGTAGGCCGGGTAGGCGTCGGAGAGGGCCTGCCGGGGCCGGGGCTGGCGGCCGCGCCGCTCAGTCCGGCGGCGGCGCGGCTCGCGCTCCGCGCGTTCCGTGGCCGGCGCGCGCTCGGAGGAGGCGCGCTCGGCGGGCGCGTCGCCCGGTGCCTCCCCGCCACGCGCCGGGCCCGCCCGGTTCGGCGGCGGCGCAGCCCGACGCGAGGACGCCGCGGCCTGCCTCCCCTCGCCCTGCTCCGCGTCCTTGCGGGCGTGGGCTTCGAGAATCTGGTAGATCAGGTCTTCCTTGCGCAGGTGCGAATACGCTTTCACCCGCAGGTCGCGGGCCATCCGCTGCAGCTCGGCGAGCTTTTTCGTTTGGAGCGAGGTGATGTTCATGGTACAGAGGCCGGTGTAGTCACGGCGAGAGGTGAAAAGAAAGAGAGGGGAGCCGCTAGCGATCCGCTGTCGCACGAGGCACTTCGGCCACCGTAAGATGTGAGCCGGTGATGAGCAGTCCGTCGGCAGCCCCCGCGTGCCGCCGGAACCAGTCGGTGCCCTCCGGCACCCCGCCTACGTCGATGACGCGCAGTCCGCGTGCGCGCAGGGCTGTGCGCAGCGCCTCGACCGGCAGCGCGCGCGGCACCGGCAGCCCGACCGGCAACACGACGGCACGGTGGTGCGCGAGCACGTCGGCGAGGGCCGCGAGGTCTTTGTCCCGCATCGCGCCGAGCAACACATACAGGGTCCCCGTCGGGGTCTTCGTCGCAGAAGCAAGCGCCGCCTGCGCGGTGGCGAGTGCGGCCCGCAAACCGTCCGCGTTGTGCGCCACATCGGCCAGGATGAGAGGGGCCAACTGGCAGATTTCACAACGGCCCGCGAGGCCACTAAGTTTCCGCACCTCAGCGAGGCCCGCCGCCACATAGCTTGGATTATGCGCGACTTCCGGCACGGCCAGCTCCGCCGCCCGCACCGCGAGCGCCGCGTTCCACGCCTGATGCCGGCCCGCCAGCCCGACCCGGAGCCGGGGGTACGCCCGCACCGGCGTCGTAAGCTCCAGCACCAGGCCGCCGGGCTGTTCCTCCACGACGCGCACCTCGACCTCGTCGCGCACGTTGACGAACGAAGCGCCTCGCGCCTCGGCGGTCTCGCGGAGCGCGGCGACCACGGCCTCGCCCTCCGCCGTGCTCAGCAGCGGCACGCCCGGCTTGGCGATCCCGGCCTTCTCCCGCGCCACCGCCTCGCGCGTGTCCCCGAGCAGGTCGGTGTGGTCCAGCCCGATGTGGGTCACGAGCGCGACCTCGGGCCGGAGCACGTTCGTCGCGTCGAGCCGCCCGCCGAGGCCGACTTCGACGACCGCGAGGTCCACCTCTTCCTCGGCGAAATACAGAAAGCTGAGCGCGACGGTGGCCTCGAAGAAGCTCGGCCCGACCGCGTCGAAGGTGGGCCGGAGGCGCGCTACCGCGTCGGCGATCCACGGGAGCGGGGCGGGCACGCCGTCGAGGCGGAAGCGCTCGGCGAGGTCCCAGAGGTGGGGCGAGGTGTGGAGGCCGACGCGCAGCCCGGAGGCCGTCGCCACCGCTGCAACCATCGACGCCGTCGAGCCTTTGCCGTTCGTGCCGGCGATGTGGACGCTGCGGAAGCGCTCGTGCGGACGCCCCGCCGCGCTGAGCAGCGCCTCGATCCGCTCCAGCCCCGGCTCGTAGGCCGCCGCCCCCCGCTCGGCGAAGCGAGGCAAGGCGAGGAGGTAGTCCATCGGGGGATCGGCGGACCGGGGGCTTGAGGGATCGGTCGTACGGTCGGGCATGGCGCGCATTCCTCCGATTCCTCAAGCCTTCAATCGCTCGACCCGCCGCCGCTCCTCCCCGAGGTGCGTCAGCCGCAGGCAGAGCGCGTCGCCGGGGATCAGGTCGGCGACGCGCTCGGGCCACTCGACGAGGCAGACGCCGTCGCCGAAGAAGTACGTTTCGTAGCCCAGCTCGAAGAACTCCTCCGGGCGCTCGATGCGGTAGGCGTCGAGGTGGTAGACCGGCAGGCGGCCGCCGTACTCGTTGACGATGGTGAACGTCGGGGAGGTGACCGTTTCGAGAGGCACGCCGAGGCCGGCGCAGAGGCCCTTGACGAGATGCGTCTTGCCCGCGCCGAGGTCGCCGGAGAGGGCGAGCACATCGCCCGGTTCCAGGTGCGCCGCCAGCCTTCGCCCGAGCGCGATGGTCGCCTCCGGCGAGGCAGTCTCAGCAGGCAGCAGCTCGTGGAAGTCGGGCACGGCGGTCGGGGGAGCGTGTTGTGACGCACCGCTACGCGCAGACTAGCTCCGCCGTTCTCCAAGGTCGTTCTCTCCGAACTGCTGTTTGCAAAGGCGACGTTACTCTACGAGCGTGAGCCGCCCCGTCTGGGTCTGATCGCCCGCGACGAGCCGCCAGACGTAGACCCCGCTGGGAAGGCTACGCCCGTCGAAGACGGCGTCGTGCGCCCCGGCCTCTACTGCTCCGTCGGCGAGCACGGCCACCTCGCGGCCCAGCACGTCGTAGACCGTGAGCCGGACCTCCGAGGCCTCGCCGAGCGCGAACCGGATCGTCGTGGTCGCGGCGAACGGGTTCGGGTAGACCCCCTCGACCGCGGCCCTCGCCGCTAGGGCTTCCACCTCGGTAATCCCCTTGGTGAAGGTGAAGCTGTCGGAGGCGAAGGCCGCCCCGCCGCTCGAAAGCGAGAGCGTGACGGTGTACGTCCCGGCCGGGGCCGCCGCGGGCATCTCTCGCGTGAACACGCGCGGCCCGACGGCCTGGCTCGGCGCGAGCGTCACCGTGCGCGGCCCTTCGAGCGGTCCGTAGGGCGACCCGTTCGGGAGCGTAGCACGGACCTCGGCGGTGAACGTCTGGGGTTGGCTCGTGGTGTTGGTCAGGGTGACGGCGTAGCGCATCGAGCCGCCCGTCGGACCACTTACCCACTCGATCTCCGGCATCACCGGAGCCGCCCCGGCTCCTCCGTCCAAGTTCACCTCGACGACCTGGAGGAAGTCGTTGGCGGCGAGCGCGAAGCGGTTCGTGTCGGCCAGGCGGCGAATGGCGTTCAGCTCGCGGTTGATAGGAGGCGAGTCGAGCGTCTCAGTGAAGACGCGGGTGCCGTCAGCCACGCGGTAGATGCCCAACCGCTCGGCGTCTCCGAAGTCAATCAGTCCGACGACGTGCTCCCCGTCGGCCGTGAACACCGGGCGCACCCCTCGCTCGCCAGCCTCGAGATCGAGAAAGGCGACCTGCGCCCAGTCGCTCGTCCGAAAGAGATAGATGCCGGGGTTGATCTCGGAGGAGACCCCGACGGCGAGGAGCGAGCCATCAGGGGAGAACGCGGGGCGGAGCACGACGGGCAGCGACCCCGACATCTCGAGGGCGAGGAACTGGTCCGGTGCCCACGTCCCGACCGTGCGGACGGCGACCTGATTTCCGAAGCGGTCCGGCGTGGTCACGAGGGTGGTGGTGTCGGGGGAGAAGACGGCATCTTCCGACACCCTGTTTTCTGTCGCGCTGTAGACGAGGTTGTAGACGTCGCCGCTCCTCTCGTAGACGAAGAAGTTCTCGGTCCCGGAGACGGAGCGCCCGAAGGTCACGAACCCGCCCTGCGCCGCCAGCGCGGTGCCTGTCCGAGAGAAGTAGAGATTCGAAAGAGGCTCGCTGTCGGGGCCTCCTTCGGTGACCCAGCGCCGGAGCCGCCCGGAGGTGCTGCACCCGCCCTGGCCGATGCACGAGATCCGGTTGTGGATGGCGAAGACGCTCGCTCCGTCATCAAGGAAGTCCACTTGGCCCGGTGCTCTGAAGGGGCGCTCCCCAGTGGAAAGAATGCTCGAGAGCGAGTTGCCGGTGGCGGCGTCCCAGAAGCGAAGCTGGATGGGCTGTCCAGCCCCCGGCCCAAAGACCTCCGTGTCGATGCCGGTCGCGAGGCGCGTGCCGTCGGGCGAGGCGTCGAGCGAAACGATTGCGGGGACGAACTCCTGCCACACGACGGACACCGTGTCGGCGGAGGGTCCGAGCGGGCGCTGTGCCGAAGCGGGGAGGGCGAGCAGAAGCGGTAGCAGAACAGCCAGGGCGGAGAGGCGAGTCATGGCAGCAGGGAGACAGGCGAGAGGAAAAAAGGGAGGACACTCAATGTAGGGCGTCGCACCGCCGTGCCTGTCCCCCTCTAATCGAATTTAGACTTTTGTGACAGCCTTTGACTCACCCGGCCCCCGGTGGGCGCTTGACGGCCTTCAGCTTGAGCGCCCCCGGCGGCGGCCTCCGCTTTTTCGGCTCTGTCGGTTCTGCCTCAACCTCGATGGGTGCGCCGGTAAGGGTGAAGTACTTCTCCTCGTGGATGGCGTCCTCGGCGAGGCGGGCGCGGGCGAAGATGCCTTTGGCGTTTTCGATCATCTGCGGGTTGCCGCATGCGTAGCCCGCCGCGAGGGCCGGGTCGAAGCCCGCCCGGTCGAGCCACTTGCGGAGGACGTCCTCGACGCGCCCCGTCTCCCCCGTCCACTCCGCGTCGGCCCACGGGCGGCTGACGGTCGGGACGTAGTCTAGCCAGTCGTGCCTCGCGGCGAGGGCGGTGACCTCGGCGCGGTAGGGCCCGAGCTCGGCGGCGTGGCTCGCGCCGTGGAGGACCAGAAAGCGGTGGGCCCCGTCGGCCGTGCCCTGCTCCAGCCGCCACGCCTGATGCCGAACGATGGAGAGGAACGGAGCGAGGCCCGTCACGGTCGCCGCCATCGCGTGCTGCCGCCGCGCCGTGTCGAGGGTGAAGTGGCCGACGATCTTTCGGCGGACGAGCAGCTCGTCGCCCTCCCCCAGGTCCCACAGGCGCGGCGTGAGCGCCCCGTCCGCGACGCACTCGACGTAGAACTCGAGCTCGGCCTCGTGCGGCGCGCTCGCAACCGAGTAGGCCCGCTTGACGAGTCTGCCGTCGATCTCCAGGGCCAGCGTCGCGTACTGCCCCGGCTCGAAGGCGAGCGGCTCGGCGGGACGGAGCCAGAACGCGGCGAGGTCCTCGGCGAAGTCGTCGCGCCGGGTGATGGTCGCGGCGAGGTACCCTTTCGGAAGCATGGCACCGGAGGTTGGTCGTAGTGGTGCCGGAGGTTGGCCGTAGGGGCGAACCCGTGTGTTCGCCCTGCCCCGTGTGTTCGCCCTGCCCGGGGCCGGCAACACGGCCGGGCAGACACCCAGGTCTGCCCCTACGGATGACACCGCTGGGCTACCGGGGCCGCAGGGTCACGACGGGCAGGACGACCTCTTCGAGCGAGACCCCGCCGTGCTGGAACGTGTCGTTGTAGCGGTTGAGGTAGCGGTGGTAGTTGGTCGGGTAGACAAAGTAATAGTCCTCCTTCGCAAAAATGTAGTTCTCGTTGAGGCCGGTGCGCGGGAGGCCGTAGGTCTCGGGCTCCTTGACGAAGATCGCGTGGCGCTCGTCGCACTTGAGGTTGCGCCCGTGCTTGTAGCGGAGGCTCGTCGAGGTCTCGCGGTCGCCGATGACCTTGGTGGCGTGGAGGCTGCGGATGGCCCCGTGGTCGGTCGAGACGACGATCGTCACGTCCTGGCGGGCGAGGTCCTCGAAGGCGCGGAAGAGCCAGCTGTGCTCGAACCACGTCCGCGTCAGCGCGCGGTAGGCCCGCTCGTCCGGGGCGATTTCCTTGAGCACGTTCGAGTCCGATCGGCTGTGGGCGAGGATGTCGACGAAGTTGACGACGACGGCGGCGAGGTCGTGCTGGGCGAGGTCGGAGACGCGGTCGGCCATCGCCGTGCCGTCGTCGGTGCTCACGATCTTCTCGTAGCGGAAGCGGGTGTCGCGCCGGTGCTTGCGCTTGAGGAGCTCGCCGAGGAGCTCGGACTCGAACCGGTTGAGCGAGTGCTCGTCGCCGGTGTCGGGCTGCCAGAACTGCGGGTAGCGCGTGGCGATGTCGATGGGCAGGAGGCCGCTGAAGATCGCGTTGCGCGAGTACGGCGTCGCCGTCGGGAGGAGGCCGTAGTGCCAGTCGCGCTCGATGTCGAAGAGCGGGTAGAGCAGGCGCTCGAACTCGAGCCACTGGTCGAAGCGCATACAGTCGATCAGGAAGAAAATCACCGGCCGGCTCGGCCCCGAGCCGCCGTCGAGGTGCGGGAGCACCCACTTCGGCAGGACCTCGTGCGAGAGCACAGGCCGGCCCTCGGCGTCGCCCGCCTGCGCCGCCTCGATCCAGCCGGGGTAGCTCCGCTCGACGAAGCGCCCGAACTCGCGGTTGGCGTCGCGGGCCTGGTCCTCGAGAATCTGGCGCGCCCCGTCGTCGGCGTCGAGCTCGAGGCCGTAGCGGACGAGGCCCGCGTAGACCTCGGCCCAGCCCTCGTGGTCCAGCCCGCTGCCGATGTCGGCGGCGATGCGCCCGAAGGACTGGAGGTAGCTCTGGGAGACGGTCTCGTCGCGGAGGCGGGAGCCCTCGAGGAGCCGCTTGCAGGTCAGCAGAATCTGCTTCGGGTTGACCGGCTTGATGAGGTAGTCGGCGATCTGCCGCCCGATGGCGTCCTCCATCAGGTGCTCCTCCTCGGACTTCGTGATCATCACGACGGGCGTCTCCGGGGCCACGCCTTTGATCTCGCCGAGGGTCTCGATCCCGCCCATGCCGGGCATCTGCTCGTCGAGGAAGACCACGTCGAACCGCTCGTCGCGCATCCTGTCCACGGCGTCGGCCCCATTCGTGACGCTCGTCACGTCGAAGCCTTTGGCCTCGAGGAAGAGGATGTGCGGGCGGAGCAGGTCGATCTCGTCGTCGGCCCAGAGGATGCGTCGGGACATTCGATTGGGGATTTCCAGTTTTGGATTGGAGACCTGGATCCCTGGACCGGAGCGCTGGAACCTGCCGCCGGTCTCGGTTGATCCGGCGAGGTAACGCGGCGGCGGGCGGGAGATTGCCCGGCGGTGGGTGCCCGAGCGTTGCCAGCCGTTCCTACCTTACGCGTCTCTCCGCCTCCGCTCCGCCTCCGCGATGCTCTCGCTCCGCAGCACTCCTCTGCTCCGCCCTGCCGTTGCCCTCCTCGTCCTCGGGTTTCTGAGCTACGGCCTGCTCTACTACGCCTACAAGTACTACGTGCCGGTCTTCGGCGGCGACGACTTCTTCGAGTACGCCAAGATGATCGCCTCGCCGCTGGAGCACGACGCCCAGGCCCCGTTCGCCTACCGGGTGCTGAGCACGGGGCTGGCGCACGTCGTCTACAAGCTCGGCGTGTTCTACCCCAACGAGATCGCGTTCTCCTCGCCGGAGGTAAACCAGCGGGTGTTCTTCGCCGCCCTCGTGGCGAACTACCTCTGCCTGCTCGCAGCGGGGTTTGTGGTGATGCGCCTCGTGCGGGTCTACCTCGGCGTGCGCTCGTTCGCGGTGCAGCTCGCCGCGGCGCTCGCGCTGTTCCTCTCGTTCACGACCTTCCAGTACGTCGTGACGGGGCTGACGGAGGGGCTGAGCTGGCTGCTCGTCGCGGTCGGCTTTCTGTGTGTGCTGCGCGGGTGGCGGTTCGGGATCGTGGCCGTCCTCGTGCTGAGCATCTTCCAGCGCGAGGCCATCGCGGTCCTGTTCGGGGTGTTTGCCGCCGTGGACCTCGTGCTCGCGCGGCGGCCCCGGCGGTTCAACGTGCTCGTGCTCGGGACGTCGTTGGCCTGCTTCCTCGCGTACTTCCTCATGCGCAAGGTACTGCTGCCGGTGCCGGGCTACGAGAACCAGATCGAGGCGGCCGGGCTGTGGGCCGGGTTCGCCGACTTCGCCGCGCTCGGCTTCCTCGACCCGGACTTTTTCATGATGGGGGTCCTGTCGCAGAACCTCGCGGGGCTGACGGTGCTGCTGGCTATCGGGCTGTGGCGCTGGACGCCCATCTCGGCGCGCTCGCCCTACCTCCCGCACGCGGTGTTCGCCGCGCTCGCGCTCTTCCTCGTCGGCTACGTCGCCGGGATCGGGAGCAACGTCGGGCGCGTCCTGGCGCTGCTCAACCCGGTCTGGGCGGTCCTCCTCGTCGAGCACCTCGGCCGGCTCGACCTCGGCGAACCCGTCGCTCCTCAGACCGTTCAACCGCCGAAGCTCCTCTCACCTCCTCCCCCTCTCATGCCACGCTACACCAAGGGCGACACCGTCACGTGGAAATGGGGCGGTGGCACTGCCACCGGCACCGTCCAGGAATCGTTCACCGAGCGCGTCACCCGCACGATCAAGGGCACCGAGGTCATCCGCGATGCCGACGCCGACAACCCCGCCTACCTCATCGAGCAGGACGACGGCGACCGCGTGCTCAAGTCCGAGAGCGAGCTGAGCAAGGCGTAGCCCGGGGTCGCTCTGGGGCAGCAGCATTGCAACCGGTCAGCGGAGAGGTCGTAGAGGCGGGCTATCTTGTCCGTCCTGCTACCCGCCACACCCAACCGCTATGACTATGCTCTGCCGCCTCCTCCTCTTGCTCGTGCTGGTCGCTACGGCTCTGCCCGCCGCCGCGCAGCTCCCGCCGCTCATCGACCGCGAGGTGTTCTTCGGCGACCCCGAGATCGCCGGGGCCCAGGTCTCGCCCGACGGGCAGTACCTCACCTTCATGAAGCCCTACGCTGCCGACGACGGCGGCGACGGGGTGATGAACGTCTGGGTCAAGGGCATCGACGAGCCCTTCGACGCGGCGCACCCGCTGACCGCCGACGAGCGCCCCGTGCCGGGCTACTTCTGGAGCGAGGACGGCCGCTACGTCCTCTACGTCCAGGACAAGGGCGGCGACGAGAACTTCCACGTCTACGCCGTCAACCCCTCAGCCGAGGCCGACCCCGCGACGGGCGTCCCCCCCGCGCGCGACCTGACGCCGCTCGACGGCATCCGCGCCCAAATCCTCGCCACCCCGGAGAACGCGCCGAACGAGATCGTCGTCGGCCTCAACGACCGCGACGCGGCGTGGCACGACGTCTACCGCCTCAACCTGGAGACCGGCGAGCGCGAGCTCCTCATCGAGAACACCGAGCGCATCGCCGGGTGGCAGACCGACCTCAACGGCAACGTCCGCCTCGGCCTCCGCATCGACCCGAAGGGCACGACCGAAATCCTCCAGGTCGGCGACGACCTCGCGCTCGACCCGGAGCCGGTCTACACCTGCTCGGTCGAGGAGTCGTGCGGGCCGGACCGCTACCACCAGGACGGCCGCCGGGTCTACCTGCAGACCAACAAGGGGGACCGCGACTTGAGCGAGCTCGTCCTGTTCGACCCGGCGACCGGCGAGGAGGAGCTCGTCGAGCGCGACCCCGAGGGGCAGGTCGACTTCGGCGGGGCGCTCTTTTCGCACGACGACGAGCTGGAGCTGACCTACTACGTCGGAGACCGCCTCCGGCTCTACCCCAAAACCGAGCAGATGCGCGAGGACCTGGACTTTCTGCGGGCCACCCTGCCCGAGGGCGAGCTCTACCCCGGCAGCCGCACGAACGACGACCGGCTGATAACCGTCCGAGTCACACGCGACGTGGACCCCGGCTCGGTCTATCTCTTCAACCGCGAGGCGCGGACGGTCGAGAAGCTCTACGAGTCGCGCCCCGAGCTGCCGGTCGAGCACATGGCGACCATGCAGGCGGTCCGCTACACCGCGCGCGACGGCCTGGAGATTCCGGCCTACCTCACCGTGCCGAGGGGCGTCGAGGCCAAGCGCCTGCCGGTCGTCCTCTTCCCGCACGGCGGGCCGTGGGCGCGCGACACATACGGCTTCGACAGCTTCGCGCAGTTCCTCGCCAACCGCGGCTACGCGGTGCTCCAGCCCAACTTCCGCGGCTCCACCGGCTACGGCAAGGACTTCCTCAACGCGGGCAACAAGGCGTGGGGCACCGGCGCGATGCAGCACGACCTCACCGACGGCGTCCAGTACCTCATCGACGCGGGCATCGCCGACCCGGAGCGCGTCGGGATCATGGGCGGCTCGTACGGCGGCTACGCGACGCTCGCCGGCGTGACGTTCACCCCAGACCTCTACGCCGCCGCCGTGGACATCGTCGGCCCGAGCAACCTGATCACGCTCCTCGAATCGATCCCGCCGTACTGGGAGGCGGGGCGTGTCATCTTCCACGAGCGCATGGGCAACCCGGAGACCGAGGAGGGCCGCGCCCAGCTCGAGGCCCAGAGCCCGCTGAACTTCGCCGACCGCATCACGACGCCGCTCCTCGTCATCCAGGGGGCGAACGACCCGCGCGTGAAGCAGCGCGAGGCCGACCAGATCGTCGTCGCGCTCCGCGACCGGGACTACCCCGTGCAGTACCTCGTCGCGCCGGACGAGGGGCACGGGTTCCGGGGCGAGGAGAACCGCCTCGCGATGATCGTCGCGGTCGAGGGCTTCCTCGCCGAGCACCTCGGCGGGCGCGCGCAGCAGGACGCGCCGCCCGAGATCGAAGCCAAGCTCGCCGCGATCACCGTCGACCCCGCGACGGTCGTCGTCACCGACCCGGTGGGCAGCGCCGACCTGGACGACCTCCCGTTCGACGGCAGCGCCATCGAGGCGGCGACGATGACCTACGACATCGTGATGAGCGTACAGGGCCAGGAGATCGCCTTCGAGAACCCGACCCGCACCGTCTCGGTCGTCGAGCACGGTGGGCAGCCCGCGCTTGCGATCGTGGACCGCGCCAAGCTCCCGCCGACGATGGGCAGCCTCGCCCTCGTGGACTCGTTCGTCGTCGCCCGGGGCGACTTCACGCCGCTCTACCGCGAGATGAGGCAGGGGCCGGGCGCGATTGCGATTACCTACACCGTCGGCGAGATCAACGGCGTGATGTCCCAGGGCGGCCAGTCGATGCCGTTCAACGCCGCGCTCGACCTGCCGGTGATCGCGGACAACCACGCGCTCGAGGTCGGCCTGAGCACGCTGCCGCTGAAAGAGGGCTACTCGGCCTCCTTCGCCACCTACAACCCGGTGCCCGGCCAGCAGGGCACCGCAACGTACACCCTAACGGTCACCGGGACGGACGAGGTCACGGTCCCGGCCGGGACGTACCGGGCCTGGGTCGTCGAGCTAGACAAGGCAGACTCGAACGAGGACGCGACGCTCTACCTCGACCAGGAGACGAAGATGCTGGTCAAGTCCACCGGCACGCTGCCTGCGCAGACGGGCGGCGGCACGGTCACGGCGGAGCTGAGCGGGACGGGGAGGTAGCCTCCGCTTCCAGCCCCGCCTGGTTGGACGCGCGACGCCCGCGCCCCCTTGAGGGCTGCGGGCGTCGCGCGTTTCCCCCGGCTCGGTGCCGAACCGATCAGCGCCGAACCGATCAGTGCCGAACCGATCAGCGGAGCACGCCGACGACGCGGACCATCTCCTCGAGGCTCGTCTCGCCGTCGCGGGCGATGGCCCACGCGGCGTCCTTGAGCGTCGTCATGCCCTCGGCGACGGCCTGCTCGCGGAGGGCGTCCTCGTCGAGGTTGCCCTCGGCGTGGACGATCCGCTCGCGCACGGCCTTCGTCATCGGCATGATCTCGGCGATGGCGCGGCGGCCCCGGTAGCCGTTGCCGTTGCAGTTCTTGCAGCCCGCCTCGGCGGCGGCGCGGAAGAACACCGCGCCCTCGGGCGGCTCGAAGCCCATCCGCTTGAGCGTCTCGAGGTCGGGGGCCTCGTCGGGCTGCTTGCACGCCGGGCACAGGATGCGCAGCAGCCGCTGCGCCGCGACGAGCGTCACCGAGTGGGCGATCAGGAACGGCTCGACGCCCATCTTGTAGAGCCGCGAGACGGCGCTCGGCGCGTCGTTCGTGTGGAGCGTCGAGAAGGTGAGGTGGCCCGTGTTGGCGAGCTTGATCCCGAGCTCGGCGGTGTCCTGGTCGCGCATCTCGCCGACCATCACGACGTCGGGGTCGTGGCGGAGAATGAAGCGGAGGGCGTCCTTGACGCCGAGCTTGTGACTGACCTTGACCTGCCGGATGCCGGGGAGGACGTACTCCACCGGGTCCTCGACGGTGAGGACGTTGCGCTTGGGCGAGCGGACCTCGTGGAGCGCCGCGTAGAGCGTCGTGGACTTGCCCGAGCCGGTGGGGCCGGTGAGGATGACCATGCCGTCCGGCTGCCGGATGGCCTCCTGGAAGAGCTGGAGCCCGCGCTCGCCCAGGCCGAGCTTGCCGAGGTTGTCGACGACCTTGCTGTCGTCGAGGATGCGGATGACGATGCTCTCGTGGCGGGTCTCCTGGTCGGCGTGCGCGATCGGGAGGACGCTGACGCGGTAGCGGATGAGCGTGCCGTCGACGGTGCGCTGGATGAAGCCGTCCTGCCCGCGCTCGCGCTCGAAGCGGTCCACGTTCCGGCTCCGGTCTTTGGCGACGGCGAGGAACGCCTCCGGCGGGGCCTTCTCCTCGACGTACCACGGCGCGAGGTCCCCGTCGACCCGGAAGTTGATGCTGATGCGCCCGCGCTCGTCGGGGCAGATGTGGATGTCGGAGGCACCGCGGCGCACGCCCTCGAAGAGCGCCGCCTCGAACAGGTTGATCAGCGCGCTCCGGTTGATCTCGGCCTCGAGCTCCTCATCCTCGACGAGCGGCGTGTCCTCGGTCTCCAGCCCGAAGTCGAAGGCGTAGTCGGTGTGCTCCTGGACCTTCTCGAGGTACTCGTTACGCGGCAGGCTCGCGCCGGCCCCGAGCTCCTCCGCGAGCTCCGCGAGGAACGCCTCCGGGGCGTACTGGAGGTCGTAGGACTGAAGGTGGAGCTTGTTCAGAAAGTGGTGGACCTGGGGGTTCGTCGGGTCGTGGGTGACGAAGACCCAGCGGCCGATGGCTCGGGCGTCGTCCTCGCCCTTGCCCTTGCCGGGAGCCCTCTCGGCCTTGCGCCGGTGTGGGGCGGCCTCCTCGCGCACCGCAGCGGGCAGCAGCTTCAGCGCACGCATCTGCTCCCACTGCGCGGCCGAGAACATCTTCTGCACCTTGCGGAGGCACGCCACCGCGCCGTACTTCGTGACCTGCGTCGCCTTGAAGGCGAAGACGTTCGCGGCCTCGGCGTAGACCGCCGCGCGGTCCACCTCGGGGTCCAGGGCGAGCGCGCGCCACAGCTTGAGCGGCGTCCCCGTGCGCGCCAGCTCGCGCGCCCGGTGCCACGCCCGCTCGACCTGCTCGACGCGGATGGCCTCGTTGAACAGCAGCGAGATCACGACTCGGTCGTCGACGTCGAGCGGCGAAAACGCGTTCTCCTCTGGGGGCCCCTCGGGTTGGGCTGCGTGCTCTAGCTGAGCCCCGATCGAGTCGGGCAGGCTCTCCGCCGCACCGAGCCGGTCGAGCGTCTCGAACCCCGGAGGCTCCGCCGAGGCGTCGGGTTCCGGCGCGCCGCCCGTCTGCGGCTCGAGGGGGGCGTGGTCGTCTTGGGCAGGCTCGTTCTTCATCGGGGGCGCTATAGACTAGAGAATTGGAACGGGGAGGCGTCGCTCCAGTCTCGGCTGCCGCCGAGAGCGAGTTAAATCGCCGGGAACCCGCCGCGCGCCCTCCCTCGTTGACCCGACGCCCTGCGAGCCGCTCCCCTCCCGCCCCGCCCCGCCATGTCCGCCCTCGACACCGACATCGAAGAGCTGAGGGGCGTCGGCAAGCGCAGGGCCGAGCCGCTGCGCAAGGCCGGCGTCAAGACGTTCGGCGACCTCCTGCGCTACTACCCCCGCCGCTACCTCGACCGCTCGACCGTCACCCCGATCCGGCAGCTCACGGCGGGCGAGGCCGTCACCGTCGTCGGGGTCGTCCAGGCGAAGGGCCTGGTGCCGGGGCGCGGCGGCAAGCGGCGGCTCGAGCTCCGGGTGCAGGACGAGAGCGGCGGGACGCTCAAGTGCGTCTGGTTCCGGGGCGCGAACTACCTCCAGCGGCTCTTCGAGACCGGCGGGCGGTTCGCCTTCCACGGCAAGCCCGAGCCCTACGGCCGCACCTTCTCGCTCGCCCACCCCGACTTCGACCGGCTCGACGACGAGGGGGCCGCGCTTGACACGGGGCGCATCATCCCGCTCTACCCCGGCGGCGCGACGCTCGACAAGGTGAACCTCAACAGCCGGATGTTCCGGCGGCTGGTCTACGACCTCATCAAGGAGCACGGCCTGGAGATTCCCGAGGTCCTCCCCGACTGGGTGCGCGCGGAGCACGACCTCATCCCGGGCAATGTCGCCCTCCGGGCCATTCACTTCCCGAAGGACCGAGGCGAGCTGGGCCGGGCGCTGCGGCGGCTGAAGTTCGAGGAGCTGTTCTTTCTCCAGCTCCTGCTCGCCCTCACGCGCGAGCGGCGGGCCGAAGTCGCCGGCCCCGCCTTCGGCCCGCCCGGTGCCTACGCCCGGCAGTTCGTCACCGAGGTGTTGCCGTTCACCCTCACGAATGCGCAGCAGCGCGCGGTCGAGGACATCGCCGCCGACACGATGACGGGGCGGCAGATGAACCGCCTCGTCCAGGGCGACGTCGGGAGCGGCAAGACGGTCGTCGCCGTCGCGGCGATGATGCAGGCGCTCGACTCGGGCTTCCAGAGCGCCTTCATGGCCCCGACCGAAATCCTCACCGAGCAGCACTACGCCAACCTCCAGGACTACCTCGAACCGCTCGGGGTCGAGGTCCGGCTCCTCATCGGCGGGCAGCGCAAGGCGCTGCGCGAGGAAATCCTCGACGATCTGAAAGAGGGCCGCGCGGCGGTCGCCGTCGGGACCCACGCCCTCATCGAGGACACGGTCGCGTTCCAGAGGCTCGGCCTCGCCGTCATCGACGAGCAGCACCGCTTCGGGGTGATGCAGCGCGCGCGGATGTTCCGCAAGGGCCAGCGGCCCCACATGCTGCTCATGACCGCGACCCCCATCCCTCGCTCGCTCGCGATGACCGTCTACGGCGACCTCGACGTGACCCTCATCGACGAGCGCCCCGCCGGGCGCAAGCCGATCCAGACCAAGCTCTACACCGAGAAGCGCCGCGACGAAGCCTACGCGTTCATCCTCAGCCAGCTCCGCGAGGGGCGGCAGGCCTACGTCGTCTACCCGCTCGTCGAGGAGTCCGAGAAGCTCGACCTGAAGGACGCCGAGACCGGCTTCGAAACCCTCACCGAGCGCTTCCGGCCCTACCGCGTAGACCTCGTCCACGGGCGGATGTTCGCCTACGAAAAGGAGGAGGCGATGGACCGCTTCAAGTCCGGCGAGACCGACATCTTGGTCGCCACGACGGTCATCGAGGTCGGCGTCGACGTGGGGAACGCGACCGTCATGGTGATCGAGCACGCCGAGCGCTTCGGGCTCTCGCAGCTCCACCAGCTCCGGGGCCGCGTCGGGCGGGGCGCGGACCAGAGCTACTGCCTCCTCATGGCCGACTACAAGCGCTCCGCCGAGGCCGAGGAGCGCCTCGAAGCCATGCTCGCCACCGACGACGGCTTCGTGATCTCCGAGACCGACCTCCGGCTGCGCGGCGCGGGCGACTTCTTCGGCACCCGGCAGTCCGGCCTGGCCGCCTTCAAACTCGCCGACATCGTCCAGGACGCCGACCTGTTGGAAGTCGCCCGCGAGGCCGCCTTCGCGCTCGCCGAGCGCGACCCCGACCTCCGGCAAGCCGAGCACACCGACGCCCGCCGCCACTTCGCACGCACCGCCCCGAAGAGCCTCGGCTTCGCGCGTGTGGGCTAGGAAAGCTCCTGGAGGCGCTCGGCGAGGTCATCGGGAGCGCGGAACAGGTACTTCCGCCCCGCTTTCTCTTTATGCAACAGCCCTTTCGCCGCCAGGCCCAGCAGGTCGGTTCGGGCGGTATCGTAGACGACGCCGTGGCTGGTCTGGTGCGACGCCACCGTGTAGCTGTGGCCGGGGTGGCGATGGGCGTGGCCGAGGAGCGCGATCTGGCGGTGATTCAAGTCCGCCGACGGCTTGAGGGTGCGCCGCACGTTGCGCGCCTCCTGCATCTTGCGTGCGACGTAGCGCCGGAGCTGGTCGAGCGCCCGGAGGATGACGTCGAGCTGGTTCAGGATGAAGTAGGTGAGGTCGTTCTCGTCGGTCTCGGTGTAGAGATAGGAGCGCCCATAGCGGGCGGGAGCCTTCTTGAGGATCGTCGAGATCGAGATGAACTCGAAGAGCCAGAAGCCTTGCTTGAGGCCGTACCAGTAGAAGAGCGCTCGCGCCGTGCGGCCGTTGCCGTCCTCGAAGGGGTGGTCGTAGGCGAGCCAGAAGTGCAGAATGACGGCTTTCACGATGGGAGGCAGGTAGCCCTCCGCCGCCGCCTCATTGGCGAACGCGCACATCGCCTCCAACCGAGCCGGAAGTTCGGCGGCCTCAGGAGGCCGATGCACCAAAGTCTCGCCGCTGTAGACCCCGAAGGCGTCGCCGGACGTTCTGAACGCTCCGGCGGCCTCGGGCGAGAGCGTCTGCGCGGTGAGCCGCCGGTGCAGCTCCAGCACGAAGGCTGGGGTTAGCGGCTCGTCCAGCCGTGCGCGCATCCAGCGCATCGCCTGGTAGTTGTTCAGGATCATCTGCTCGTCCTTCGTCACGGCCGGCCGGCCCGTGCGGAGCATCTCCTTCGCCACGCGCCGCGTCGTAGCCGCCCCTTCGAGCTGACTCGACGTGATCGCCTCTTCGATGAGCGAACTGACCACGTAGCGGTCCCGGTGCTCCGGGCTGAGTGCTTCTTCGGGGAGCGCGATGCGGCCTCCGGCCTCGCGCTCGATCCGGGCGAGCATCTTCAGCGCCGGGTCCGGGAGGGTGTACCACGCCGCCCGACCGATCCGGTCCTGAAGCGGGAGGTCGCGGCGCATCGTCTCCCGCGCCAGCTTGACGAGCGCCCACCACTCCCGGTGGCTCACCCCATCGGGTGGTTCGAGATAGCGCAGCTTATCCCAGTGCCGGTACCGGCCTCCGGGGGCCGGGCCGACGCGGTGCTCGAGTTGGAGCGTGCTCAGCCGCCCTGCTTGCTGCATCTCTTCGAGGAGCGGCGAAAAGGGCGGCGGCGACGTTGGAATCCGCATAGGGTCTAGCTACCAATCTACTACCAATGGTGTTGGTATTGGTAGTAATGATGCCGGTTCCAACTCAATTCGACGCCCGCCGCGACTTCGCTCGCAGGGCCCCAAGAGCCTCGGCTTCCCGCGTGTGGGCTAACGCGGGAGCGGCCGAGCGCCCTCGTCAAGAATGGCGAGGTACGGGGCAGCGGATGAATCGGACGCTCAAGGAGGCGACGGTCAAGCGCTACCACTACGGAAGCCACGCGGAGCTGCGCGAGCACTTGGCGGCGTTCGTGCTAGCGTACAACCACGCCAAGCGGTTGAAGACGCTACGGGGCCTGACCCCCTACGAGTTTGTGTGCCGTGAGTGGCAACGCGAGCCCGGCCGCTTCGTTCGAGATCCGACCCAGGACACCCTGGGACCGTACATCTAGGCTCTATCCTGACATCCCTGCCTTGAATCCGTACCATTGTGCAACGTCACGCGATGATCGACTCCAAAAGAAAACGCCCCGAACCGGCCTTGCAGGGCCAATGCGGGGCGTTTTCGTGGGTGGCCGGGGACGGACTCGAACCGCCGACACACGGATTTTCAGTCCGTTGCTCTACCACCTGAGCTACCCGGCCACGGACGTACCGCTCAAAAGCGGACCTGAAATATACCGCGCCCGCGCCCCGCCGCTGCGGGGGAAACTCGGTGAAGAACCGCCGATCGAGCGGCTACCGGTACCCCGCCGCCTGGAGCTCGAACAGCTCGGCGTAGCGGCCCCCGGCAGCGAGCAACTCGTCGTGCGTCCCGATCTCCTCCAACCGCCCGTCGCCGAGGACCACGATGCGGTCGGCCATGCGGACCGTCGAGAAGCGGTGCGAGATGAGGACGGCGGACTTGCCCTCGGTGAGGTCCTTGAAGCGCTGGAAGACCTCGAACTCGGCGCGGGCGTCGAGCGCGGCCGTGGGCTCGTCGAGGATCAGGAGCTGGGCGTCGCGCATGTAGGCCCGGCCGAGGGCGACCTTCTGCCACTCGCCGCCGGAGAGGTCGACGCCCGTCTTGAAGCGCCGCCCGACGACCTGCTCGTAGCCCTCGGGCAGCTTCTCGATCACGCTGTCGGCGAGGCTCCGCCGGGCCGATTCCTCGACGCGCCCTCGGTCCTCGCGCTCGTCGATCCGCCCGACGGCGATGTTCTCGGCGGCCGTCAGGTGGTAGCGGACGAAGTCCTGGAAGATGACGCCGATGCCCGCCCGCACCTCGGCGAGGTCGTACTCGCGGAGGTCGTGCCCGTCGAGCGTGATCCGGCCCTCGGTCGGGTCGTAGAGCCGGGCGAGCAGCTTGACGAGCGTCGTCTTGCCCGCGCCGTTCTCGCCGACGAGCGCGAGCGCCTCACCGGCGCGCAGCTCGAACGACAGGTCGCGCAGAATCCAGCGTTCGGTGCCGGGATAGCGGAAGCCGACGCCCTCAAACCGGAAGCCGTCGCGGATCGGCTCGGGGAACGGGCGCGGGTGCTCGGGCGAGGCCACCTGCGGGCGGATTTCGAAAAACGAGAACAGGTCGTCGAGGTAGAGCGCCTGCCCGGCGACGGTCGAGAAGCTGGTCAGCAGGCCTTCGAGCAGACTCCGCAGCCTGCCGAACGAGCCGGCGAGGAACGTCAGGTCGCCGATCGAGAACTCGCCCCGGACGGTGCGGAAGACGATGACGGCGTAGGCGACGTAGTAGCCCAGGCTCCCGACGGCGGCCAAGCCGGCACCCCACCCGGCGCGGCGCACCGCGAGGCTCCGGTTGGCGAGGTAGAAGGCGTCGGCGAGGCTGCGGTAGCGCTCGGTGAGAAAGTCGTTGAGGCCGAAGATCTTGACCTCCTTCGCGGTCTCGTCCGAGGCGCCGGTGTAGCGGAGGTAGTCGAGCGTCCGCCGCTCCGGCGTCCAGGCGTAGGTGAGCGAGTACGACTGCGCGTTGAAGTGGGCCTCGCCGAGAAACGCCGGCACGAGCGCCAGCACCAGGAGCGCGATCAGCCACGGCGCGTAGACCACGAGCCCGACCCCAAAGGTGGCGATCGTGACCAGGTTCTGGGCCTGCCCGAAGACCTGGCTCATCAGCACCATCCGGCCGGTCGTCTGCCGGCGCGCGCGCTCGAGCTTGTCGTAGAAATCGGCGTCCTCGAAGTGGGCGAGGTCGAGCGTCGCGGCGTGGGCCATCAGGCGGACGCTCGTCTCGTTCGTGAACAGGTCGCCGAGGAGGCCGTCGAGGAGGGCGACGGCGCGGGCGAGGCCGTCGGACAAGACCGCGAGGCTGAACTCGATGAGGAGCAGCGAAGTGATCCGCAGACTCGGCGCGGTGTCAAACCACTGCCCGAGGTCGCGGACTGAATAGCTGCCCGTCGTGAGCGTCACCACGTCGTCGATGATGAGCTTGCCGACCCACAGCATCGCCACCGGGAGGACCGCGCGCACCAGGCGCAGGCCGAGGTTGGCCGCGGTCATCCAGGGGCTGACGGCCCACACGAGCCGGAACAGCGGCGGGATGTTGCGCAGCGCGCCGAAGCGCTCGCCGAGCGAGAGGTCGTCCTGCCCGGCCGCGCTTCTCCGGCTGCCCCGTGCCGGGGCACCGTTCGATGATCCGCCCGAAAACAACGCCATGCCTGGCACACCCGGCACCTGGCGGGAGGTTTCGGGTCTCACGGGGCCGTCGCATCGGGCGGCGCGGCGGAACTCCCGTGAGCACCACGAGTGAAGAGGACTATTCGCTCTAGCTTCCCCGATGCCATGCGTTTGCTACGAACCGCTCTCGTCCTCGCCTTCCTCCTCCCGACCCTCGCCTTCGCGCAGAGCACGGCGACCTACCGCGTGACGTTCGAGAGCGCGTGGAGCGCGGCGACGCACCCCGACGGCTTTCCGCCGAACCCGCACTACTCGCCGCTCATCGGCGCGACGCACGACGGGACGGCTTCGCTCTGGGAAGTCGGCGGCCTCGCCTCGGCGGGGATGGAGCAGATGGCCGAGACCGGAGCCACGTCGCAGCTTCGCGGCGAGGTCAACGGCCTCGTCGCCCAGGGCCAAGCGCTCGGTGTGCTCTCCGGCAGTGCCCTCGACTCGCCGGGCACGACCGCCTTCAGCTTCGACGTGACGGAGGCGCACTCGCTCGTCTCGCTCGTCACGATGGTCGCGCCCAGCTCGGACTGGTTCGTCGGCGTCAGCGGCCTGGACCTGCGCGAGGACGGGGCGTGGACCGGGGAGCGCGTCGTGGATCTGTTCGCCTACGACGCGGGCACCGACAGCGGCGGGACCTACACCGCCTCCGACCAGGACACGAACCCGGCTGAGCCGATCTTCCGCATCGAGGAACCGCCGTTCGTCGTGGGCGGCGAGCTGACCCCGCTCGGGACGTTCACCTTCACGCTGCTCAGCGCGACCGACGGCGAGGGTGCCGCCCCCATCGCCGCCTTCGCCCTCGACGCTCCGGCCCCGAACCCGGCCACCTCGCGCACGGCCTTCGAGCTTCACCTCGACCGCGCGCAGCCCGTTCGCATCGACGTGTTCGACATCCTCGGTCGCCGGATAGAGACGCTGCACAGCGGCACGCTCGCGGCCGGGGTCCACCCGTTCGCGCTCGACGTGCGGCGGCTGACGGCCGGCCTCTACGTCGTCCGCGCCCGTGGGGTCGAGCGGCAGGTGACGCGCCGCCTCGCCGTGCAGGCGCGCTAGCGGCTCGCTGCCGCGTGGCGGTGCGATTGGTAGCGGGGTGGTAGGGGACGCACGGTCCGGTCTATTTTGCGTCCCGCGGCGCGCACGGCGGCACCCACCCCAACCCCCGTCGGGAACGACCGGACATGAGCGACGACGACCGACGAACGGACCGCCCGGATTCGGCTGACCCAGAGGCGGAGGACCGCCTGCCCGCCGGCGACGAGTCGGGACCGGCGGCGTCGCCGGCGGCGGACGCGACGCCCGAGAGCGCGACCGAGGCGGCACTCGAAGCCGAGGGCACGCTCGAGGCCGCCGGCAAGACGCCCGCCACCGAAGGCGTGCCCGAGGCCGAGCGGCGCGAGAGCGCGGCGGGCCTCGTGGCGGGCGGCATCCTGCTCAGCCGGCTCATCGGCTTCGTCCGCGAGCGCGCCATCGGCTACTTCTTCGGCGTCGGCCCCCACGCCGACGTGTTCCGGGTGGCGCTCCGCGCGCCGAACCTGCTCCAGAACCTCCTCGGCGAGGGGACGATCTCGGCGGCGTTCATCCCGGTCTACAGCCGGATGCTGGAAGAGGGCCGGGCCGAGGACGCGGGGCGCTTCGCCGGAGCCGTGCTCGGCCTCCTCGCGGTCCTCGTCGCGGTCCTCGTCACGCTCGGCATCGTGCTCGCCGAGCCCCTCACGACGCTGCTCCAGCCGGGCTGGCTCGGAGACGCCGAGAAGGTCGCTGCGGGCGAGATCGCGGTGGACCGCTTCGCCCTCGCCGTCCGCGCCGTCCGCATCACGTTCCCGATGACCGGGCTGCTGGTGCTCAGCGCGTGGGCGCTCGGGGTGCTCAACAGCCACCGCAAGTTCTTCCTGCCGTACGTCGCGCCGGTGTTCTGGAACGCCGCCATCATCGGCGCGCTCCTCTGGGCCGGCTTCACCTTCTTCGAGGACCCCACCGCGCTCGACGCGCTCGACGTGATCCCGGTGGACGCGCTCAACCGGCTGCTCTTCGCCGGGCTGTGGGGAGCGCTCCTCGGCGGCGCGCTGCAGGTCGGGGTGCAGCTTCCGTCGGTGCTCCGGGTGACGAGGAGCCTCCGGCCCTCGCTCTCGACGAAGGTCGAGGGCGTGAGGCAGAGCTTCCGGGCGTTCCTGCCGGTGCTCGCCGGGCGCGGGGTCTACCAAATCTCGGGCTACCTCGACCTGCTGCTCGCCGGCTTCGCCGCCGTCGGCGCGATCTCGGCGCTGACCTACGCGCAGGTGCTCTACACCCTCCCGGTGTCGCTCTTCGCGATGAGCGTCGCCGCGAGCGAGCTGCCCGAGCTGTCGCGCCTGTCGCGCACCCGCCCCGAGGTCTTCCTCTCGCGCATCGACGCCTCGCTCCGGCAAATCCTGTTCATGATCGTGCCGAGCGTCGTGGGCTTCCTCGTCTTCGGCTTCCTCGTCGTCGCGGTCCTCTACCAGACCGGCTCGTTCGACCTCGACGACACGTGGCTGGTCTACTTCGTCCTCGGGGCCTACGCCCTCGGCCTGCTCGCCACGACGGTCTCGCGCCTCCTCCAGAACGCCTTCTATGCGCTCGACGACACGAAGACGCCGGCCCGCATCGCGGTCGTCCGCGTCGTGATTTCGGCGGCGATTGGTGCCGGGCTGATGTTCGTCCTCGACCGCTACAGCGTGCCCGAGGTGGTCGGGATTCCGGCGGAGGGGCGGCCGCTGCGAATGGGTGCCGTCGGCCTCGCCCTCGGCGCGAGCGTCGGCGCGTGGGTCGAGCTCGGGCGGTTGGTGGCGGCGCTCCGGGCCGAGGCGGCGGCGTTCCGGCTCCCGGTGCGGCGGACGGTCGGGATGCTCGGCGTGGCGCTCGGGGCGGCGGTGCCGGCGGGGCTGCTGCGGTGGTTCGTCCCGGCGGAGCCGTTCCCGGTCTGGGCCTACGGCGCGGTGATTCTCGCGGTCTACGGCGTCGGCTACCTCGTCTTGGCTCACCTCCTCGGATTCGACGAGGGCGAAGCGTGGACCGGCAAGCTCACGCGGCGGTTCAAGAAGGGGTGAGGGGGAATGGGAGGCATGGGGGGAGTGGAGAGAAGCCGGCCGGACGCGCTTGCCATTTTCGACGCAGCGGTGGCGGGCGTACAACCCTCGGCGTTGCTGGCCGACGTTGACCCTGCTGCCTTAGTCGACCGACCGCTCGGTTCGTATCGCCACGTCACGCTCGTCGGCGCGGGCAAGGCGGCGATGGCGATGGCAGGGGCGCTGGAAGGCAAGATGGGGGACAGGCTCACCGGAGGCTTGGTCGTCGTGCCGCGTGGATATCGAACGACGCTCCCTGAGGGACAGCAGGCACCGCAGTGCGTCGCGGTCGCCGAGGCCGGGCACCCGCTGCCGGATGCAAAGGGCATCCGTTTAGCAGCGATGGTGCTCGCTCTCGCACGTCGGTACGGCCCGGACGACCTGCTGCTCGTCGCGCTCTCGGGCGGCGGCTCGGCGCTGCTGGCGGCCTTCGCCGAGGGCATCTCGCTCGAAGACGCGCAGACCACCTTTCGGCTGCTGCTGCACAGCGGGGCCGACATTCACGCCGTCAATGCGGTCCGGCGGCAGCTTTCCCGCATCGGCGGCGGCGGCCTCGCCCGGGCTGCGCGCCCGGCCAGCGTCCTCGCGCTCGCGGTCTCCGACGTGCCCGGCGACGACCTTGCGACGATTGCCGGCGGCCCGACCGTGCCGGACCCGACGACGCGGGCCGACGCCCGTGCCGTGCTCGAACGGTTCGGGCTGTGGCAGCGCGTGCCCGCCTCGGTGCGGACGCACCTCGGCGGCGAGCCGGTCGCGGACGTGTCGAACGCCGAGCACGTGCGGACGGTGCTCGTCGGCTCGAACCGGGACGCGCTCGCGGCGGCGCAGCGCGAGGCCGAGCGGCGGGGCTACGCCGTGCGTCTCCACGCCGAGCCGGTCACCGGCGAGGCGCGGGAGATCGGGCGGCGTCTGGCGCGGGAGGCGCTCGCGGTCGAAACGGACCGGCCGGCGTGCCTGCTCTGGGGCGGCGAGACCACCGTGACGGTCACCGGCCCCGGCACCGGCGGGCGGAACCAGGAGCTCGCCCTCGGTGCCGCGCTCGCGCTCGATGGGTTGGACCGCGCCCTCGTCCTCCTCTCCGGCGGCACCGACGGCATCGACGGGCCGACCGACGCCGCGGGTGCGTGGGCCACGCCGGAGACCGCGCGCCGCGCCCGCGCGCTCGGCCTCGACCCCGAGGCTCGCCTCGGCGCGAACGACGCCTACCCGGTTTTCGACGCGCTCGGTCAGCTCCTCCGGACGGGGCCGACGCACACCAACGTGATGGACGTGCAGGTCGCGCTCGTCTGCCCCTCGTCGTAGTTTGCCCCGTCCGGAATCCGCACTCCCCAACCTGGCAACCGACCCAACCTGGAAACCGACGTGGGACGCATCACGAACACCGGCGAGACGCCGGCCAAGCGCCGCCGCGCGCACGTCCGCTCGTGCGCCGAAGTCCTCCGCCTCCTCGCCCAGAACCCCGGCCTCGCCGCGGGCCGCTTCGACGCCGAGGCGAAGGACCAGGCGGCGTTTCTCGTCCTCCACCTGCGCGGCATCTACGCCACCATCGACGAGAGCGCCCACGCCTGGGACGACCGCAACTACTGGAAGAAGGCCGAGGCGCTGCGCGAGACCTGGCGCTGGAGCCGCACCGCCGCGCGCGAGCTCGAACCGCTCATCCTGGAGGACCGGTGGGCCGAGGTGCCGCCCGTCCTCGTCGGCCTCGTCCCGCACTTCGGCGACGTGACCATCCACCAGCTCACGCGCGACGCCGACTGGTGGTGCGGCGCGCTCCGGGCGCTCCGGCGGCAGGCCCGTGATCCAGCGGTAGGCCCGTGATCCACGGGACAGGGAGACGGGCGGCCGTCGCACCGACCCTCACAGGCCCTCCCTTCTCCCCACGCCAAATCAAATCGTGCGCGAAGCGCATCTCACCGCTCGTGGAGCCGCTCAACTTCCCGCCGACCGGCCCGTTCGACGTGCGCGAGCGCGGCGGGCGGCGCGTCATCCTCGACGCCGTGCGCCGGAAGTACGTCCGCCTGACGCCCGAGGAGTGGGTCCGGCAGCACCTCGTGCGCCTGCTCACCGAGCGGCTCGGCTACCCCGCCGGCCTGCTCGCGGTCGAGAGGAAGATCGAGGCGGCGGGCGGGCCGCGCCGCGCCGACGTCGTGGCCTACGGGCGGGGCCAGGAGCCGCTGCTCATCGCCGAGTGCAAGGCCCCGGCGGTGAAGCTGACCCAGGCCGTCTTCGACCAGGTCTCGCGCTACAACACGGTCACGCGCGCGCTGCACCTCGTCGTGACCAACGGGCGCGAGCACTTCTGCTGGACCGTGGACCCGGAGGCGAGGACGGTCCGGTTTCTCGACGCCGTGCCGCCGTTCCGAACGCTTGCCGGGGATGGAGCGTAGCTTATCCCCACCGGTTCTCCCCCTCCCCTTTCGTCGTCCACCGACTCTCCGTCGTCATGCGTCTGCTCTCGCTTCTGCCCCTCGTCTGCCTGCTCGCCGCGGGCTGCTCCGAGCGGCCCGGCTCCGCCGAGCCGGGGCAGGACGCCGACCTCCCCGGCGATCCGAGCGCGAGCTTCACCGTGCGCGGCCTCTACCTCGGCGCGGCCTACGGTGGAGCCGCCGCCGTGGTCAGCCACGAGGCCATTCCCGGGTTCATGGACGCCATGCGAATGCCCATCCGCGTCGCCGACCCGGCGGAGCTCGCCGGGCTGAGCGAGGGCGACAAGATCCAGTTCCGCCTCGCCGACGAGGGCAGCGGCTACCGCATCCACCGCATCGAGCGCCTCCCACCCGAGACCGCGCTCGAGCTCGCCGACTACGGCCCGAGCGCCGTCCCGCCCGAGGCGTCGGTGGAGGGACGGCCCAGCCCGGACGCCGGACGTCGGTGACCGGCCCCACTCCTCCGTTCCTCCCATTCCCCCCAGGCCGGCCACCGTATTTTGCCCCCGCGCCTCACCGGTGCCTCTCCTCACCACCTCCCTCTCCCGGCTTATGAGCTCCATCACCGAGCGCCTCGCCTCGCTTCTCGAACGCACGCCCCCTTTCGACCACCTCTCGAAGACAGAGCGCCAGAGCCTCATCGGCGACACCACGCTCGAGATCTACGAGCCGGGCGAGGTCATCCTCCAGCAGGGCTCCGACATCCACCGCGCGCTCTACATCGTCGAGTCCGGCCTGGTCCGCCTCTTCGACGAGGACCAGGGCAAGCTCATCAACATGGTCGGCGAGGGGTCGCTCTTCGGCTCCTACGGCCTGCTCCAGGGCAGCATCCTCCCTTACGAGGCGAAGGCCGTCGAGCCGACCGTCTGCGCGCTGCTCTCGGCCGAGCACTTCAACGCGCTCTACAAGAACGACCCGACGTTCTCGGCCTACTTCGACGAGGACCTCAAGCAGTACGTCCGCACGCTCGACACCGAGATGGACGCCAGCGGCGCGTTCCTGCTCTTCGACACCAACCTCTCGCGCATGGTCTACCGCGACGCGCTCTCGTGCCGGCCGGACGCCACGGTGCAGGAAGTCGCCGCGCTGATGCGCGACCACGAGGACGACACCGTCCTCATCGTCCAGGGCGGCAGCGCGCTGGGCCTCATCACCGAGGGCGACATCGTCAACGAGATCGTCGCCTCCGGGGCCTCGCCGCAGACGCCGGTGATGGACCTCGTCCAGCGCCCGCCGGTGGCGCTCTCCGGCTCGGACCGCCTCTTCGACGCCGTCCGGGTGATGATGGAGTACCGCATCCGCCGCGTCGTCGTGACGGGCGACGACCCGCAGGCGCAGCCCATCCTCGGCGTCGTCACCGCCGAGGACATCGCCCACTTCCGCGGCCTCGACCCGGTGGCGACGGTCGAGCGCCTCGAGAAAGCGCGGACCGTCAAGGAGCTCGGCACGATCCGCAACGAGTCCACGCGCCGCCTCTTCCGGCTCTACCAGCAGGGGGTCCAGAGCGAGTCGCTCCTGGCCGTCGTCGCCGAGATGGACGACCAGCTCAAGGCCCGGCTCCTGCACCTCGTCGAGGAGCAGGCGAGGCAGGACCAGCCGGACCTCGCCGTAGACCTGCCGTGGGCGTGGCTGGCCTTCGGCGCGCCGGGCCGCCGCGAGGCCGCGCTCTTCACGAGCCAGTCCAACGGCCTCGTCTACGCCGACCCCGCGGGCGACGCCGAGGCCGAGCGCGCCGAGCGCTGGTTCGCCTTCCTCACCGAGCGCGCCGTGACCGCCCTGGGCGACGTCGGAATTCTGCCGAGCGACGAGGGCATCCTCGCCTCCGAGGAGCCGTTCCGCCAGCCCCTCAGCCAGTGGGTCGCCGCCTACGACCAGTGGATCGCCGGGACCGACCCGGCGGCCTCGCTCCGCGCCGCGCTCTGCTTCGACCTGCGCGGGCTCTACGGCGACGACGGCCTGATCGACCGCCTCCGCGACGCCCTCCGCGCCCGGCTCGAGAACGGACGCCGCCTCCTGGCCGTCCTCATGCGCGGGGCCACCAAGAACCGCCCGCCGCTCTCGTTCTTCGGCCGCTTCGAGCTCGAGCAGGACGAGCACACCGAGGGCCTCAACCTCCGCGAGCGCGGCCTCGACCCCATCGTGGACATGGCCCGCGTGCTCTCGCTCGAAACGGGCTTCCTCCGCAGCACCAACACCTTCGACCGGCTGCGCCACCTCCGCGAGTCGCTGCCGGACCTGGAGCGCGAGGAGAAGGCCCTCCTCGGTGCCTTCGCCACGCTCTCCGACATGCACCTCCGCTCCCAGATGCAGTCCGCCGAAACCGGCGTCACCCCGAGCGACCTCATCGATCCGAACGCGCTCCACAAGAGCCAGCAGAACCTGCTCAAGGAGACGTTCAAGAAGGTGGACAAGGTGCAGCAAGCCCTCCAGAACCGCTAC
>CBDCBW010000007.1:0-41807 GCA_965214485.1 Rhodothermales bacterium
CTTGCTTCTCGTACTCGGTCAGGCGCATGAGGGTAGTTAGTAGGGTGTGGGCAGTCGTTTGTCGTTGGGCCTACCGCATCCGACGCGGCAGGCGAACCACCAACTACGAACCACGAACCACTAACTAGTCCGTGTTGATGTCGTACTTCTTGAGGAGGCGGTACATCGTGGCCCGCCCGATGCCGAGCTCGACGGCGGCGCGGTCCACGTTGCCCTCGCAGATGGCGTAGGCCCGCTCGACGGCCTGCTGCTTGAGCTCGTCGAGCGGGACGATCTCCTCGCCGTCGCCGAGCGAGAGCGTGGGGAGGCCGTCGTCGCCTCCGGCCTCTATACCGTCGCCGCCGGGGAGAGGTTGCGCCGCCGGGTCCGGGGCCTTCGCCGCGGTGTGGCCCGCCCGCTCGGTCCACGGCGTGATGCCGGTGCCGAGGTCGAGCATCAGGTCCTCGACCGTGATCTGGTCGCTGTCGGAGATGAGGAGGGCGCGCTCGACGGCGTTTTTGAGCTCGCGGACGTTGCCGGGCCAGGTGTGGTTCAGGATCGCCCGGCTGGCTTTCTTCGAGAGCATCTTGTCCTCGAACCCGTCGTGGCCCGCCTTGTAGGCCTCGACGAAGTGGTGGGCGAGGACCAGCACGTCCTGCCCGCGCTCGCGCAGCGGCGGGAGGGTGACGGGGAACTGGAAGAGGCGGTAGTAGAGGTCCTCGCGGAACTGCCCCTCCGAGATCATCCGCAGCACGTCCTTGTTGGTCGCCGAGATCACACGGCAGTCGAAGGTGATCGTCTTGTCGCCGCCGACGCGGGTGACCTCGCGGTTCTGGAGCGCTCGGAGGAGCTTGGCCTGGAGGTCGAGGTCGAGCTCGCCGATCTCGTCGAGGAAGAGGGTGCCGCCGTCGGCCTGCTCGAACTTGCCGACGTGCCGGGCGTGGGCCCCGGTGAACGAGCCCTTCTCGTGGCCGAAGAACTCGGACTCCATCAGCTCGCGCGGAATCGCGGCGCAGTTGACGACGACGAACGGGCCGTTCTTGCGGTTCGAGTTGTAGTGGACCGCGCGGGCGACGAGCTCCTTGCCGGTCCCGGACTCGCCCTGGATCGCGACCGTGAGGTCGCCGCGCAGGGTCTTGTGGAGGAGCTGGTAGACCCCCTCCATCGCCGGGCTGTCGCCGACGATCTCGTCGAGGCCGTACCGCTCGGCGACCTCGCCGCGCAGGCTCTCGACCTCGCGCGTGAGCGAGACCCGCTCCTTGATGTAGCCCACGACGAGGTCGAGCTTGACGAGGTCGTCCTGGCCCTTCGTGATGTAGTCGTAGGCCCCGAGCCGCATCGCCTCGACCGCGGTCTCGACGTTGCCCTGGGCCGAGATCATGACCACCGGCAGGTCGGGCCGCTGCTTCTTGATGCGCTTCAGGGTCTCGATGCCGTCGATCCCCGGCATCATGATGTCGAGCAGGACGAGGTCCGGCGCGTCGCCGAGGTGGTCGAGCACGTCCTCGCCGCTGTGGAAGACCTCGACCTCGTGGTCGTCCTCCTTGTCGAGGCGGTACGAGAGGAGGCGGGCGTAGTGCTGGTCGTCGTCGACGACGAAGAGGCGGTAGGGCATGAGCAGAGGGCGGGGAAACGGGGAGAGGGTGGACGGTCTGAGTATCGGCTCCGTCTCAGAGTGATAAAGCCCGGTCTCACTTTTCCCGCATGGGTTCGAGGGTTGAGGTCGGAGCGTCTCGCCTCGACCCTCAAGCCTCGAACCTCTTACCCGATAAACAGCAGCCCCAGCGTCCCGGCGACGAACAGGTAGTACGCGAAGTAGCGCAGGTTGCCGCGCTGCACGAAGTCGATCACCACCTTGATCGCCCAAATCCCCGAGGCGTAGGCAACGGCGGTCCCGAGCGCGAGCGGGAGCCAGTCGATCGCCGCGTCGGCCTCGAGCAGGTCGAGGACTTGCAGCAGCGTCGCCCCGATGATGACCGGGAGGAGCATCAGGAACGAGAAGTCGGCGGCCTCCTTGCGGTCCACGTTGAGGTAGATCGCCGTGCAGATCGTCGAGCCGGAGCGCGAGATGCCGGGGATCATCGCCGCGCCCTGCCCGAGCCCGATGAGGAGGGCCTTGCCCGGCGAGAGCCGCCCGTCGGGGTGCTGCCGCAGCCGGGTCAGGAGCAGCAGCACGCCGGTCACGATCAGCATCCCGCACACGAAGCGCGGGTCGCCGAAGCGGGCCTCGAGCCAGTCCTTGAAGAAGACGTAGACCAGGGCCGTCGGGACCATCGAGAGCAGGATGAGCGCGCCGAGCCGGAGCGCGACGACCGGCCCGGCGGCGTCCGGCCCGGCAGAGCCCGGTCCGGCAGGGTCCGGTTCGGCAGGGCCCGGTTCGGCAGGGTCCGGCGGGTCGTAGTCGAGTTCGTTGCCGGGGGTGTCGATCCGCCCGGGGCGCAGGGCCTCCTTCCAGAGCGCGGGCTGCCGCAGCCCGGCGAAGCCGTCGGCGAGGAGCCGACCGATGCGCTGCCGGTAGACGGTCAGGATCGAGAGCGTGGTCCCGAAGTGAACGAACACCTCGAAGGCGAGCTGCGCGCCGTCCCCCTCCGGCTTGGTGATGCCGAGGAGGTACTCGCCGAGCACGAGGTGGCCCGACGACGAGATCGGCAGAAACTCGGCGAGGCCCTGGACGAGGCCGAGGATAATGGCTTCCCACCACGTCATAGGAATGGCGATTTGCAAGGGTGAGGGTCGAGGTGCGGCGGGCAAAAGGTACAGGCGCGCACCCACTCGTCACTCAAGATTCGTCACTCGGCGGGCGGCCCACAGGAGGGGAAGGGCCACACGGCCTCGGCTCTGTCACGTAAGTCGGTCCGTCGGCGAGCGAGAGACCCCGGAGGGACCCGGCCAGGCGTCCGACACGCCAGATGCCGTAGCATCGGGCGAGGAGGACAACGCCGCAGGGCGCTTCCGGGGCCTCGCCGAGCCAGGACCCGGATTCACGTGACGGGGCCTAGTCCTCCCAGCGCACCGCATCGCCGACCGCGATCCGGCCGGAGTCGAGGACTTCGCCGAAGGCCCCGCCGCGCCAGTCAGGGAACATCAGGTCTTTCAGACCGGGCAGCGCCTCGTCCATCCGGTGGCACGGCTTGGTCTCGCCGAGAACCTGAACCCGGCAGGCCCCGACGCGGAGCGTGCGGCCCCGGCTGTCCGCGAGCGGGAGGCCGCGCACCATCAGGTTCGCCCGCCGCGCCGAGGGGTCGAGGTCGGCACCGAGGCGCGCCATCAGGTCGTCCCAGACTTCCTCTTCGATGAGCGTCACCTGCCGCCGTCGCTTCTGATCGGCGTTGCCGACGAGGCCGCGCGCGGCCACGAGGTCGGCCTCCCGGGCGGGGTCCATCGGGCCGCGCTTCATGCGCTTGATCCAGATAGCGCGGAGGGTTCCTGCGTCCATAAGGCAGCGCGGAAAGGGAGAGAAGTCGCGCCGAAGATACCTCGCACGGCGCGGCGTAAAAGCGCTGCGGCCGGGCGTCGCTTTCCCGTCGGAGCCGAGAGTGTATCGGCTAGTGAGCACCGTTTGGGCAGGAAACGGGACGAACTGAGCAGCGATTGGGCAGGGTCCGGCCGAACGCAGCTACCGGCGCGAAGGTTGAAGAGCGCAGTTCCGAAACCGCCGCCTTCGAGACCGGTGCCTTCGAGACCGGCGCTTCCGAAGCCGGCGCTTCGGTCTTCCGCTTTTCGACTTCCTCTGTAGCCATGCGTACCCGACTTCTGCTCCTGCTCGCGGTGCTTCCTCTGCTCGCCGCCGCACGGCACGCCGGCACGGTCCGCGTCGGCAGTTTCTCGCAGGGCACGCCGGGCGGGCTGCCCGACGAGTGGGAGCCGATGACGCTGGGCGACGCCGAGCGGAGTAGCTACTCGCTCGTGCGCGACGGCAGCACGGTCGTGCTCAAGGGCGAAGCCGACGGCTCGGCGTCCGGCCTCGTCCGCCGCATCACCCTCCCCACCGAGCGTTACCCGGTCCTCGCGTGGCGCTGGAAGGCCGAGAACGTCCTCGACGGCGGCGACATCGCGCGCAAGGGCGGCGACGACTACCCGGCGCGCCTCTACATCACGTTCGACTACGACCCGGCTGACCTCTCCTTCGGCGAGCGGCTCAAGTACAAGGCCGTCAACGCGCTCGTCCCCGGCGGCGTCCCGCTCCGCGCCCTCAGCTACGTCTGGGCCAACAACGCCGGCGAGACCCGCATCGTCCCCAACGCCTTCACGGACTGGGTGATGATGGTGCCGGTCCAGAGCGGCCCGGCGAACCTGGGCACGTGGCAGACCGAGCGCCGCAACATCGCCGAGGACTACCGCCGCGCCTTCGGCGAAGCCCCGCCGCCGATCTCCGGCATCGCGGTGATGACCGACGCCGACAACACCGGCGGGCGCGCCACCGCCTACTACGGCGACATCACGCTGGCAACCGAGTAGCGAGTTCCCTCCCTCGTGGTGGGGGGAGGGTGTAGGAGACGCAGCGCCCCGGTCCCTGGGTGAGGCCGGGGCGCTGTTGTTTTGAGCGGCTACGGTCGTAGGCTGCGCGCCTTCACCTTCGCGCCTTCCGCCATGCCGATCCGCGCTCGTCCTCTTCGTGCTCCTGCTCGCCGGATGCAGCGGGGCAGAGGCCGCCACCGACCTGGCACCGGAGGCCCCGCCTGCGCTCCTCGACGTGTGGACCGGGCTGGACGGTGCCTTCGCCGGGCGCGAGCCCGAGGGGTGCGACCTCGTCTTCGGCACGTGGGCCGCCGGCTTCGGCGTACGCGGGCTGGCCTGCGCCGCCGCCCAAGTCGTGACGCCGACGACCCTCGCCGAGCGCGCCGGGGACCCGTTCGTCAGCGGCCCGCACACCGCCTACGGCTTCTGGCTCCGCCGCCGCGCCGGCGGCACGCTCCCCCTCTGGGACGGCGGCCTCCGCCGCCTGCTCCAGACCTACGACGCCGCCTGGCTCGCGTCCTGAGAGGAGGAGCCCGAGGGAAAGACGGCGAGCAGGAGGACGAGGACGGCGAGAATCTCCAGCCGCCCCACCCACATCAGCCCGATCAGGACGAGCCGCGCCGACGGGACGAGGTCCGGCCCGGTGACGCCGACCGAGAGGCCGACGGCCCCGAGCGCCGAGGCCGCCTCGAAGAGCAGGTCGCGCGTCGAGAACGCGTCGCCGACGAGGACGAGCAGGGCGAACGTGCCGAGCGCGAGGGCTGCCAGAAACAGCGCGGCGATGACGCACGCCTTGCGGAGCTGCTTCGCGGCCTCGGCGGCGTCCCACTCGTTCCCCCCAAACTCCATCGGCTCCTCGAGGTCGTCGTCGATCCCGCGGAGCCGCCACCCGACGGCGCGCGTCAGCAGGGCGGCGCGGCGGACCTTGATCCCGCCGCCCGTCGAGCCCGCCGCCGCCCCGACGAACATCGCCGCGACGAGCAGAAACACCGCCGCCCCGCTCCACTCCCCGACCTCGACCGAGTTGAACCCGCACGTGGCGAGCGCGCTGACCCACTGAAAGAGCGTGTCCACGGCCAGCCACTCGCCCTCGAACCGGCGGTTGACGAGGAGCAGCACCACCGCCCCGCCGGCGAGGAGGCCGAAGAGCCACCGCGTCTGAACGTCGCGCACGGCGTCGCCCCACGCGCGGGCGACGAGCAGGCGGTAGTGCGTCAGGAAACTCATCCCCCCGAGCACCATCACGAACACGGCGGCCAGCTTGAGGTCGGTCCCGTAGCCGACGAAGCTGTCCGCGTTCACGCTGAACCCGCCCGTGGCGATTCCGGTCATCGCGTGGTTGAGCGCCTCCCACGCCGGCATCCCGAGCCCCCAGAACAGCCCGGTGCCGAGCGCGGTGTAGCCGGCGTAGATCGTCCAGATCCAGCGCACCGTGTGGTCCGTCTTCTCCTCCAGCGTGTCCACGTTCAGCTCGGCCCCGTAGAGGTCGTAGGCGTCCTGCGTGGTTTCGACGAGCGGGAGGGCGACGAGGACGAGTCCGATCCCGCCGACCCACTCGAGCCACGAGCGCCAGAACTGCAGCGTCCGGGGCAGCTCCGATGCGTCCGAGGCCACGCTCAGCCCCGCGCTCGTCAGCCCGGACATCGACTCGAAAAACGCGTTGAGCGGGTCGGCGAACGCGGCCGTCGCCGGGGCGAGGGCGACCTCGAAAAACCCGGCGGCGAGCGGGACGGCCCAGAACGGGACGGCGGCGAAGACCGCGATGAGCAGCCACGCGAGCGCCACCACCGCGAGCGAGCGCGACGAGCGCACCGACGGGGCCTCCTCGCCCGGCTCGAACCGGCAGCCCCGGTGCAGCCCCTGCCCAAGCGCGAGGCTGAGGAGCGCGGTGACGGCCAACCCCGGCAGCACAAACCACTCCTGCCACAGCACGCCGACGGCGAGCGCCGGGAGGGCCAGCAGCGCCGGTACGTGCAGCAGCCGTCCGAGGTCGCAGAGCAGGGCGCGGAGGCGGTCGTCCATCGCGCAAGGTACGGCGCGGCGGTAGAGCCTCGGCCCGCAGCGAGTGCGTAGAAAAACCTGGTATCTTCTCCCCCCCATGCCGACCCGCACGCCCATGACCCAGCAGGCGCAGGCTAGGCTCGTCCGAATCCTCCGAGATGGGCTCCCGGACCTCGCGGCGGTCTACCTCTTCGGCTCGGTGGCGAACGGCGACACGCACGCCGAGAGCGACGTAGACGTGGCGGTGCTCCCCGCGCAGCCGCTCCCGCCGATGCAGCGCTTCGAGCTCGCCGCCGCGCTCGCCGAACGCGGCGGCGCGGACGTGGACCTCGTGGATTTGCGCTCCGCCTCCACGGTGATGCGCGCCCAGGTGGTCCGCACCGGGCGCGTGCTCTTCGACGGCGACCCCGAGGCCCGGCAGCGGTTCGAGGTCTACGCGCTCGCGTCTTACTTCGACCTCGAGATCGAGCGCGCCGCCATCCTGGCCGACATCCACGAGCGGGGGCGGGTCTATGGCTGACGACGTGCTGCTGAACAAAAGCGCCACGGTGGAGCGGTGCCTCCGGCGCATCCAAGACGAAGTCGGCGACGACGTACGCGTCCTCCGCGACGACCTCACGCGGCAGGACGCCGTCGTGCTGAACCTCCAGCGCGCGTGCCAGGCCAGCATCGACCTCGCGCTGCACCTCGTCCGGGCGCGCGGCCTCGGCGTGCCGCAGCAGAGTCGTGACGCCTTCGCACTGTTGGTCGAGGCGGGCTGGCTCGACCCGGCCCTCGCCAAGCGGATGCAGCGGATGGTTGGCTTCCGGAATGTCGCCGTCCACGACTACCGAGCGCTCAACCTCGACGTGGTCGAGGCCCTCATCGAGCACCACCTCGGCGACTTTACAGCCTTCACCGAGGCCGCGCTACGAACGCAGGGATTCCGCGAGCCGCCCGCCGGCTGATGCTGCCGACCCTCCCCCTCCCCTGGCCAGGGGAGAGGGGAGGGGTCGTGACCCCGGCTTCACCTCCAAATCCGCAGGGTGCTACCGGACTTGGTGTCATAGCCGACCTACATATTGATCGGCATGCCGTAGGCGGCGCGGGTGGCTTCCATCACGGCCTCGGAGAGCGTCGGGTGCGGGTGCATCGCGGCCATCACCTCGGTCGCGGTGGTCTCCAGCGTCCGGGCCGTCACGGCCTCGGCGATCATCTCGGTCGCCTCGTGGCCGATGATGTGGCAGCCGAGCCACTCGCCGTACTGCGCGTCGTAGATCACCTTGACGAAGCCCGTCGTGTCGCCGATCGCGGCGGCCTTGCCGGAGGCGGTGAACGGGAATTTGCCGACCTTCACCTCGTAGCCCGCCTCCTTCGCGGCCTCCTCGGTGTAGCCCACGGATCCGATCTGCGGCTGGCAGTAGGTGCAGCCGGGGACGTTGTTGTAGTCCACGGCGTGCGGGTGGACCTCGGTGTTGCCCTCGTCCTGCGCGATCTTCTCGACGCACGTGATGCCCTCGTGGCTGGCGACGTGCGCGAGCCACGGCGCGCCGATCACGTCGCCGATGGCGTAGACCCCGTCGACGCCCGTGCGGTAGAACTCGTCGACCTGGATGGCCCCGCGCTCGACCGTCACGCCGACCTCTTCGAGGCCCATGTCCTCGACGTTGCCGACGACGCCGACGGCGGAGAGCACCTGGTCGAACTCCAGGGTCTCGTCGCCCTTCTTGGTCGTGATCGTCGCCTTGACCTTCTTGCCCTTCGTCTTCACCTCCTTGAGCTGGACGCCGGTCATCACGGTGACGCCCATCTTCTTGTAAGCGCGCTCCAACTCCTTCGACACGTCCCGGTCCTCGACCGGCACCAACCGGTCCTGCACCTCGACGATCGTGACCTCGGTCCCCATGTGGTGATAGACGTAGGCGAACTCGACCCCGATTGCGCCGGCCCCGACGACGAGGAGCGAGCCGGGGCGCTGGGTTTGAAGCATCGCCTGCTTGTAGTCGATCACCTTCTCGCCGTCGATGGGGAGCGGCGGGATTTCGCGGGCACGGGCCCCGGTGGCGACGATGATGTGCCGGGAGGTGACCTCCTGCTTCTCGCCGACCGTTTCGCCGTCCATCGTCTCCGAGGGCTCTACGGCGATTTTGCCGCCCGCGAGGAGGGTGGCTTTGCCCATGATGACGTCGATCTTGTTCTTCTTCATCAGGCCGGTGACGCCCCGGTTCATCTTGTCCGCCACGCCGCGCGAGCGCTCGATGACGGCCGCGAAGTCCGGCTCAATGCTCGGGGCCCCGTCGCCGCCGAAGCTCAGGCCGTAGTCGCCGAGGTGGTTCATCTGGGCCATCACCTCGGCGCTTTTGAGCAGGGCCTTCGTCGGGATGCAGCCGATGTTGAGGCAGACGCCGCCGAGCTTGTTCTTCTCGATGACGGCGGTCTTGAAGCCGAGTTGGCTGGCGCGGATCGCGGTCTCGTAGCCGCCGGGGCCGGAGCCGATGACGACGAGGTCGTAGGAGGATGCCATGATACTAGAGCGTCTGGGGTGAAGGTCACGCAGAAGATAGGCGTGCACGAGATAGGCGCGCCGGGCGATTTGTAGCCCACGCAGCGAGCGCGGTTCGCCGTCCGCTTCTGATCCTGCTCAAAGTTCACACGTCTCACCGGCAGAACGCAGGTCACCGGCAGAGCGCAGGAAGCTGGACGGAGCACCGAGGCGGAGTGCAACGCGCCGACCGTTCTCTGTCCACCAATTCACCGGATAGCCCAATCGTCCACAACGCCGAGGACGATGACGTTGGCGGGAACGCCGCCGGCGGCCCCGCCCGCCTTCATCAGTTGGGCGGCGACGGCCCCCTCCTTCGCCACGAGCACGACGTCTCCCACACCCGCGTCGAAGTGCGGGTCGAGCGCGAGCATTTCGCCTGCCCCGACCGGCCTTCTCTGGAGATCGACCCGCTGGACGATTAGCAACTTGGCAGCGCGCAACTGCTCACTTTTGTGAGTTGATACGAGCGTCCCGGTGACTTTGCACAGAACCATAGAGGAGAGTATAAAGGATGCGAAGGGGTGAGTCTTGGGATGAACATATATTCATCCTAAGCAGGAAAAATGCGCTCGGGAGAAAATTTATGTTCTTCATCTAAACTCCTGTCAAGAGTAGGGTAACGCCAAATATTGCGGCTAACCTAATCTGGGTAATTGGTACATGGATACTATAGTCGTTAGCTTAGGCGGACCACACACGCGCGACGCGCTCTGACGCTCCGCCGCCGGAATGCTTCGCCTAACCCTCCACCTAATCCCGACCCCGACATGTACAGCACCGAAGGCATCGAAGCCGTCGCCACCATCACGGAGCTGCGCTCCGACACCTCGGGCCTCGTAGAGCAGGCCAAGAAGATGAAGAGTGGAATCCTCATTCAGAAAAACAACGACCCCTACGCCGTCTTAATCTCCTACGATCTTTACAAGGAGCTCAGCGCGCTGCGGGACAGAAAGAAGAAGTAGCACGGCCGGTGGGAGCACGGGCCGCGCTGGGCAGACGCTCAGCGCAGCCCGTTTGCTACCGGTCCCCGACGAGCGCCTTGAGCTCTTCGATGCGGCGGACGATCTGCTCGCGCTCGAGCTCGCGGTAGCGCTCGGGCAGCATCGCCCGGCTCGTGCACTCGAGCACGGCGACGAGCGCCTGGAGTTCGACCTGGAGCGGGTACGTCGGCGGGATGAAATCGTCCACGACGGCCTGCACGATCTCCGGCGTGACCTCGGCATTGGTGCGCCCGCCGGCCTCGGCGGCGGCGCGGAACTTGGCGCGGGTGAAGAGCGCCTCCATGTCGGCCCCGCTGAGCGTGCGCTCGCCGTTGAGAAGGGCGTCGGGGACCTGCTCCAGCGGGAGCTTCACGCCGGTGCGCTTCATCATCACCTTCAGCAGCTCCTCGCGGGACTCCCTCGTCGAGGGGTAGAAGAGCGCGATGTGCTCCTCGGCGCGGCCCTGGCGCTTGAGGTCCACCGGCATCAGGTCCGGGCGGGCGGTGACGAGGAACCAGATGATCCGGCCCCGGAAGCGGGTGTCGCTCATCGCCTGCGCGATCTGCCCGAAGACGCGGGACGAGACGCCCGAGTCGCCCTGCGCGTTGCGGTCGCCGAGCGCGGCGTCGGCCTCGTCGATCATCACGGCGACGGGGTTCATCGCGCGGAGCAGGTTGAGGATTTTCTCGAGGTTGCCCTCGGTGACGCCCTGCCACTGGCTGCGGAAGTTCTTGAGCTTGACGGTGGGAATCCCGATCTCGCCCGAGAAGCAGGTGATCAGGAACGTCTTGCCGGTCCCGACCGGCCCGGCGATGAGGTAGCCCATCGGCATCACGTCGTGGCGGCCCTGGCGGATGGCGCGGGCGGCGGCGCGCAGGTGCTCTTTCGCCTCGTCGTGCCCGGCCACGAGGTCGAGCGTGAAGTCGGTGTGGACGAACTCGAGCAGGCCGTAGGCCTCGGCCTCGATCAGCTCTTTCTTGCGCTCGGTCAGGCGCTCGAAGGTCAGGCGGCGGCCGTTCTCGAGGACGTCCGCGAGGATCGTCCGAAGCTGGACGAAGCCCAGCCCGGCGGTGCCCGCGGCGAGCGCCGTCTGGCTGACCTCGCTGCGCTTCTTGAACGTGTCGCCGCGCGCGGGGCGGAGCATCCACTGGACGAACCCCTTGCGCTGCGCCTCGTCCGGGATGTCGATCTGAATCTCCTCGGTGTACGGGCTCTGGACGAGCTGCCGGTTGAGGTCGTTCAGGTTCTCGGCGACGAGCACGAGCGTGAAGTCGGCCTTCAGCAGGTGCGGGTCGTGGCTCCAGCGCTGGAGGAAGACGAGCGCGTTGCGGTCCTCGGACGAGTAGCTGGCGGCCTCGGCCATCGGGACGACGGTCTCGGCGTAGTCGACGATGCAGGCGATGCGCTTGCCGTCGGCGATGCGGAGGCGGAAGTAGTTGTCGAGGACGGAGAAGACGCGGACCGGGTCCTTCGGCAGCTTCTGCGCGTACTCGGTCCCGAAGATGGTGTCGTAGCCCGAGAGCGCGCGGTTGAAGTCGGCTTGGCTGGCCTTGTCGCCGAAGTGGATGCCCGAGGAGCGGTCGTAGAAGAGCACGATGTCGCGCCCCGCGAAGAGGTCGCGCGCGAGGAACTCGCGCAGCGGGACGAAGGCGCGCGCGCGCCCCGCCTTCGCGGGGGCAGGCTGGTCCTCGGTCGGGACGAGGTCGCGGACGTTGCCGTGGAGGACGAACTGGTTGATCGTCTTGGTGAAGTAGCGCCGGGCGAGGGTCTTGGCCCACTCGGGGTAGTGCGCGATGTAGGGTTCGAGGCTGTCGGGGGAGCCGCCCGCCTCGCCGTCGTCGGTCGAGTTCGCGGGGGTGTCGGTCTTCGCCATGCGGGAGGGGAGCGGGAAAATAAAAAGGTGGACTGGAAGGGCGAGCGGGGCTAATATAACGGGGCGCTGTGCGGCTGGTGGCGGTCGGCTTTTCGCCGTTGGCCGATGCGAGATCGCGTTCGACTCCCCGCTTCTCAGTCTGTCGCGTCGGCTTCGCCTTTCGCTCGGAGACTGAAAAGCTGTCCCCGTCGTCGGGGGGCACCGCCGCGCGTTGCCGGGAGCGAACGCGGTAAGTGACCGCGAGCGCGGTGGGGGTTCTCGCACCGCCAACGCCGCGACCCCCAGCTCTCGCCTCTCCGACCTCCCGACTCCCCGCCCCTCCCGCCATGTTCGACTGGATCGCCTCGCCCGAAGCCTGGGTCGCCCTCGGCACGCTGACCGCGCTCGAGATCGTCCTCGGGATCGACAACATCATTTTCATCTCGATCCTGACGGGCCGGTTGCCCGAGGACCAGCAGGCGCGCGGCCGGTTCTGGGGCCTCACCCTGGCGATGGGGATGCGGATTCTGCTGCTGCTCTCGCTCTCGTGGGTGATGGGGCTGACCGACCCGCTCTTCTCGCTGCCGTTCCTCGAAGGGCTCGACACGCTCGGCGAGACGGCGCGCGGCCACGGCGGGCACGGTGCAGCGCCGGAGGGGCCGGGGATGCTGCCGTCGGTGATCTCGGGGCGCGACCTGATCCTGCTGCTCGGCGGGGCGTTCCTCATCTTCAAGTCCACGCGCGAAATCCACCACAAGCTCGAGGGCGACGCCGAGCACGCGACCGAGAAGAAGAAGACCCTCAGCTTCGCCAGCGTCCTCTTCCAGATCGCCCTCCTCGACCTCGTCTTCTCGCTCGACTCGGTCATCACCGCCGTCGGCATGGCGAACCACATCACGGTGATGATCATCGCCGTCGTCATCGCCATCGGCGTGATGATGGCCTTCGCCACGGCGATCTCGAACTTCGTCCACAAGCACCCGACGGTCAAGATGCTCGCGCTGGCCTTCCTCATCCTGATCGGCGTCACGCTCGTGGCCGAGGGCATGAACCAGCACATCGCGAAAGGCTACATCTACTCGGCGATGGCGTTCTCGCTGCTCGTCGAGTTCCTCAACATCCGCTCGAAGCGCGGCAAGGCCGTGCCATCGGTCGAGCTGCGCGAGCCCTACGCCGCCACGGGCACGCCGACCGGCCCCGTGCTCCCCGGGGAGATCGCCCGCCCGGTCCCGGTCACCCGCCCCGGCGCGTGAGGCGCACCGGACGGCCCGCGGCCCCCGAGCGGCGGCGTATGTTGAGGCCACGCCGACGGAGGCCCCCTATGAAACACGCTGCCCTTGTCCTCGCTGCTGCCCTCGCCCTCGGTGCCGCGCTCGTCGGCTTCGGCTGCGGGCCGGACGCGGCGGACGACCTGCGGCGCTCGGAGACCGCAGGCGCGGCCTCCGTCTCCGCCGACGTGCCGCGCGACACGACGGTCTACACGCTCGGCCCGGCCAGCCGCGACGGGACCGGCGTGTTCTACCTGGGCCGAGAGATTTCGAAGGTCATGGGCCACCGCGGCGCGGCCTGGCTCGAGCGCTCCGAGCGCGCCGACCTCGAACGCCCCGAGGCCGTCGTGGACGCGCTCGGGCTGAGGCCGAGCGACGTGGTGGCGGACATCGGGGCCGGAACCGGCTACTTCACCTTCCGCCTCGCCGACCGCGTGCCCGAGGGGACGGTCTACGCCGTGGACATCCAGCCCGAGATGCTCGGCATCGTCGAGGCCCGCGCCGCGCAGGACGGGCGCGGCAACGTCGTCCCGGTGCAAGGATACATTGACGATCCGAACCTGCCCGAGGACGCGGTGGACGTGGTGCTGATCGTCGATGCCTACCACGAGTTCTCGCATCCGCGCGAGATGATGCAGGGCATCGTCCGGTCGCTCCGCCCCGGCGGGCGCGTCGTCCTCGTCGAGTACCGAGGCGAGGACCCGGCGGTCCCGATCAAGCCGCTCCACAAGATGACCGAGGCGCAGGTCCGCCGCGAGCTCGAGGCCGTCGGGCTGCGCTGGGTCGAGACGAAAGATTTCCTGCCTCGGCAGCACTTCCTGGTCTTCGAGCGGAACGGCTGATGCCCCGCCTGCCATAACGACGTGTGAATTTCCGCGGGGCCCAGAGTAGGACGTCGATAGCGGTGCGTAGGTCGGTACTTTCGCCGCCGTTTTCTGGCCGGGGCAGTGGCAATCCGGCCCTTCACCGACAGCCCCCAGACGTGGGCCCCAAGCTCGCTCGCTAACGTCATGCCTCTGCATTCTCTTTCCCTGCGACTCCTTCCGGTGGTTGCCATCTCCCTCGTCAGCCTTGCCGCGTGTGATTCCGGTGAGGGCGAGGACCCTCCTGGAACCCCCCCTCCTTCCGTGCCTCAGGCGGTCGTCGGCCTTCTTGTGACGACTCCGGACGGGGAGGGGGTCGGCAGTCTCTCGGCAAGCGTCCAGTACGAGTTTTTCGACCCCAACGCGGGGGAAGACCGTTCTGCCGGTGCCCAGGCTGGAGCGACGGTGCTCAGCGTCGCGTACCCCAATCCCTTTGCTACAGCGGCCATCGTGGACCTAGACGTCTCCGCGGCCGGGGTGCTCCGAATCGAAGCGGCAGATCTTGAAGGGCAACCCCTCGCCACTATCGCCGAGCGAGAGTACGCTGTCGGGACCTACCAGGTCGTCTGGGAACCCTCCCCTGAGGCTTTTCCGGACGGGGTCTACGTCGTTCGCCTCGTCGAAGGTGGGACGGTCGTTGGTTCCGTGCGTACACTTCGGCTGACGGAGCTCGACCTGGATAGCGGTGGTCTCGTTCCCGCGACCGTCGCTCTCGGTACTACGGATGCGGAGGGCACGCTTGCCTTCGACAAGCGGGCGCGGCTCCCCCAACTCTACGACGCGGAGGTCGAGTACCGCAGCGTGAACAACGACTTTCTCGGCGTCCTCGCTCCGTCCGACTCGGTCTCGATCATCCTCCGCGACGGAGCCGGGCGGGAGCAGCGCTATGAGCGGACGCTCGGCGGGGAGACTAACGGGTTCGAGCTGACGTGGGACCCCGAGTAAACACGTAGGGGCGACCGGCCAGTCGCCCCTACAAGCGTTGGAACTGAGCCTAGTGTCAGGCCACGGTCACGTCGTCGTTGAGGTAGACGTCTTGGACCGTGTGGAGCAGCTCGATACCTTCCTTCATCGGGCGCTGGAACGCCTTGCGGCCGGAGATCAGGCCCATGCCGCCGGCGCGCTTGTTGATGACGGCCGTGCGGGCGGCCTGCGCGAAGTCGTCCGAGCCGGAGCCGCCGCCGGAGTTGATGAGGCCGGTGCGGCCGAGGTAGCCGTTCGCCACCTGGTAGCGCGTCAGGTCGATGGGGTGGTCGCTCGCGAGCTCAGAGTAGATGCGCTCGTCGAGCTTGCCGTAGCTGCTGTCGCCCGAGTTGAGGGCGCGGTAGCCGCCGTTCGAGGTCGGCTGTTTCTGCTTGAGGATGTCCGCCTCGAGCGTCGCGCCGAGGTGGTTGGCCTGCCCGGTGAGGTCGGCGCTGTTCTCGTGGTTCGTGCCGTCGACCGTAAAGCCCGCGTTGCGGAGGTAGCACCACAGCACCGTCGCCAGCCCGAGCTGGTGGGCGCGCGCGAAGGCCTCGGAGACCTCGACGATCTGGCGGCCCGAGTCCTCACTCCCGAAGTAGATCGTCGCCCCGACGGCGACGCAGCCCATCTCCCACGCCTGCTCGACCTGGGCGAACATGATCTGGTCGTAGGTGTTGGGGTAGGTCAGGAGTTCGTTGTGGTTGAGCTTGAGCAGGAGGGGGATTTTGTGGGCGTACTTTCTCGCCACGGACCCCAGCGCGCCGAAGGTCGTCGCGACCGCGTTGCACCCGCCCTCCACCGCGAGCTCAATGATCTTCGCCGGGTCGAAGTAGTCGGGGTTCTTGGCGAAGCTCGCGCCGCCGGCGTGCTCGATGCCCTGGTCGACGGGGAGGATCGAGAGGTAGCCCGTCCCGCCGAGCCGCCCGTGGTCGTAGAGCGCCTGGAGCGAGCGGAGGACCGGGACCGAGCGGTCGGAGTCGCGCCAGACGCGGTCGACGAAGTCGGGGCCGGGGAGGTAGAGCCGGTCCTTCGAGAGCTTGGGGTTCGAGAAGCCGAGGAGCGATTCGGCTTCGTCGCCGAGGAGGTCTTCGAGGCGCGAGGTCGTGACTTCAGCCATGGGAGGGTCGGGGGATTGAGAGAGCGGAGGGTCGGGGGATGGAAAATACGCACGCGGGGCGCGGCGAGACTCCCCGCTACACCGGCGGCTGAACTTCCGGCGGAATCCGCGCGGGGGTTGCGAGCCACGCCGGGAGATCCCGGGCGAGGAGCGGGGCGGTCATCAGTCCCTTCGATCCCAGCCCGGTGAAGACCCACACGCGCCGACGCCCCGGCAGCGGGCCGAGGAGCGGGAGCCGGCGCGGCGAGACCCGGCGCGGCACCGTCACGCGGACACCGGCCCGAGCGTCGAGAATCTCGGCGTCGGCGAGGGCCGGGAGCATCTGCGCCGCCTGCGCGCGCAGCGCTTCGGACTGTGCCCGGCTCGGCAGCACGTCGCCGAAGGCATGCTCGTAGGAGCTGCCGACGACGAGCGCCTCCCCGTCGGGCACGACGTACCCGAAGCCGGAGAGCGAAGGCAGGTCACCGGTGGCGGGGGGCCGGGCGAGCCTCGCCGTCTGGCCTTTGATCCGGTGGAGGGGGAGCGCTTCGAGTTCGGAGAAGCGCCGGAAGCCATCGCCCAGGGCAAGCACGACGCGGTCGGCCTCGACCCGCTCGCTCGCCGTCGTCACGAAGGCGTGGTGGCGCTCCTCGCCCCAGCCCGTGACGCGAATGCCGGTGCGGAGGCTCGCCCCGCGCCGCGTCGCCGCCCGGAGCAGCTCCCGCGTCATCTCGGCCAGATCGACCGCGCCGCCGCCGGGAATCCACAGCGCACCGTGCGGGGCGGTGAGGCCGGGGTAGGCCTCGGCGAGCGCACCGGGCGAGCGCCACCGGGCGTGCTGCGGCATGGCCTCGGCGCGCTCGCGGAAGTGCTTCGCCTGCGCGCCGTCGCGGGCGGGGCGGAGGACGCCCGTCGGGCGGAACAGACCGGGTGCGCCGGCGAGGGAGAGCGTCTCGTGGAGCGCGGCCAGCCCATCCTCGAAGCGCCACGCCGGGGCCGCCCGCCGGCCCATGAGCGGGTTGGCGAGCCCCGCCGCCGCGCCCGAGGCTCCCGCCGCAGGACGCTCGGCTTCGAGCACCGAGACCGCCTCGCCGTGCTCAGCCAGCCAGAGCGCGGCGCACGCTCCGGCGAGCCCGGCACCGACGATGAGGGTGTGCTCGGTCACTCGTCTGTCAGCGTGTGCCCGGCGGCCTTCCAGGCGCGGACGCCGCCGTCCATCGAGGCCACGTTGGTGTAGCCCATCCGCCTGAGGCTGTCGGCGGCGAGGGCCGAGCGGTAGCCGCCGCCGCAGTAGAGCACGACCTCCGCGCCGAGGTCCGGGACGGCGTCCTCGACGTCGCGCTCGAGGACGCCTTTGCCGAGGTGGACGGCGGTAGGGAGGCGGCCCGCGGCCCACTCGCTCTGCTCGCGCACGTCCACGAGCACGAAGTCGTCGCCGCGCCTCAGGCGCTCGGCAATCGTGGGTACGTCGGTTTCGGTGATGTGGGCGCGGGCCTCGTCCACGAGGCGCACGAAGCGGGGGCTGTGGGGGGGTGCCATGAGGGGTTGGTTTCGGTGGGCGGTGCGGGTGAGGCCGTTGCTCGTAGGCCGACCCCTTCCCCACGGCGTAGGGCAGGGGAGAGGGGGTGAGAGGGGTTGCTCGGCCTGATGCCCTTCAGCCGGACTTGGTATAAGCTAGCGCAAGCCGGACGAGGATCGGATCAAATCCCGCCGCCGCCGCCGACGGCCTTCGAGGACGGGCCTATTTTCTGCCCACTGCCCACTGCCCACTGCCCGACGCGCACCGTGCTCATCCCGGAATACCGCAAGCCTGAGGCCCCCGGCCTCGCGGTGAACTTCGACAACTCGGTCTCGCTCTACCACGTCGTGGCCGAGAGGGAGACCTTCGAGCGCGCGGCGCAGGCGGTGGTCGCCCTGGTGCGCGAGGCGCAGGCGCGCTACCCGGGCTGGCCGCGCGTCTTCTACCTCGACATCGCCGGGCACGCCGACGCGCAGGGGCGGCTCGACGAGGACTTCGTCGAGTTCCAGCAGGAGTTTTTCTTCTCGGTCGTCGCGCCGTTCGTGACGGCGTTCGAGCTGCCGCTCACCGGCTGCCTCGTCAACCCCGAGCCGCAGCGCAACGACGTGCCGGACCGGCTCAACATCGGCGAGGGCTAGGCGGCGGGTTAGAACCGCGTCATACTCGCGGCCTCGGCCTGCTCCGCCGCGTCGCCGATGAGGCGGAGCAGGAGGGCGTTCCAGCTTGCGAACTCGGTCTCGTAGTTCACGCCCGCGCCGTAGGCCCCGTAGGGCGTCGCGCTGAGCCCGCTGCCGAGCAGCACGTCGCCCTCGCGCCGGTAGAACACTTCGAGCGACACCGACGGGGTGAGGCGGACCTCGACGGCGACCTCGCCCTGCAGCTCCTCGCTCACGGGCCGGTCCGCGAGGCGCTGGTAGATGCCCTCGCCCCGGATGACGAGGCGCTCGTCGAGCAGCCGGAGCGCCACGCCGTAGGTCAGGTCGAAGTCCTCGGCCGTCGTGCCCTGCTGCACGCCGAAGATCACGTCCACGTTCTCGGAGCCGAGGGCGTCGTTGATGAACAGGTTGAGGCGGGACGAGACGAGCTGGGAGAGCGAGGTGAAGAGCAGCTCGTCGGCGGCGGAGCGGATGGACTCCGGGTTTTCGGACGGGGCGAGGAGGAACGAGTTGGTGAGCAGGACGCTCGTGGCGTACTCGGCCTGGCGGTCGCTCTCGTTGAGCTGGCGGCGGAGCGCCTCAGCCCCGGCGACGGTGCGGTTGCTCTCGTCGAGCGCGACGGCGAGGTCCACGAGCGGGCTGGTGACGCGGCCCGTGACGCCGAGCGTAATGAGGATCGGGACGCGCTGGCGCGGGTCCACGTTGGGCAGGTCGAGGCCCGCGAGGGAGGCGCGCGTGCGGTACGTCGCGGGGAGGTCGAGGCGGGCGTCGATGGGGTCGCCGTCCCACAGGAGGGTGCCGCCCTCGGCGAGCTCGAAGCGCCTCGTGAAGACGTCGCCGGCGGTGAAGAGGTAGTCGCCGCGCGCAACGTCGAAGGTGCCGAAGGTCTGGAACTCGCCCTCGCGGACGGCGAGCTGGAGGCTCGCGCTGCCGACGGCCGTGATGACGTCGCCCACGGCGGGGTCGAAGACGAGGTGGACGGTCGAGCCGGGCGGGGCCACGATGCCGAGGTTCATCTCGAGCCCGCCGAGGAACGAGCGCTCCCCCTCGGGCCGCCGCAGCACGCTCTGCCGCGCCTCGACCTCGGGGACGTTGCCGAGCGAGTCGGCGAAGACGAGGAAGCCGACGTCGGCGGCGGGGCCGCCGGCGGTGACGGGGATGAACATCTCGCTCTCCGGCGTCGTCTGCGCGTCGGTCGAGCGGAGGAAGACCTGGTCGATCGGCCCGGTGAGCGTGGCCGAGCCGGTGGCGCGGATGTAGCCGTAGAACGGCAGGTTGCGCGCCTGTGCGCTCGACTGCGGCACGTCGATGATCTCCATCTCGGCGAGGTCCGCCGCGAGGTCGAGCGAGAAGAAGCGGTAGTCGTTGAAGAGCACGTCGCCGCGGACGAGCCCCTGCCCGCCGGCCTTGTCGGTGAGCTGCGCGCCCCGGATGTGGAAGCCCTCGCGGTCCACGGTCACCCGGCCCTCGGCGGCGAGGGCGAGGCCGAAGGCGGGGACGCGGAACGTGGCGTCGCGCACCCGGAGGTCGGCGTCGAAGAGCGGGGCGCGCGGCGGCCCCGTGATGCGGCCCGTGCCCGCCGCGTAGCCCGCCGCGCCGTCGATGATGGCCGGGAAGAGCCAGTCGAAGAGGAACAGGTCGAGGCGGCCGAGGTCGAGCGCGAGGTCGAGCGCGCCGGGGTCGCGCGTGCCGTCGTCGGCGATGCCGGGGAAGCGGACGGTGCCCGCCGCGCTGAGGTCGTTGGCGAGCGAGGCGGGGTCCCCGTCCGGGCGGAGGCGGAGGGCCACGGCGACCTCGTCGCGCCCGAGGTAGCGGCTCTCGAGGCTGACGAACCCGACCCGCCGCCCGGCGAAGGCGAACGCCTCGACGGTCGCGCCCCCGACGACCGTCGGCTGCCGCAGCGCGCTCGCCACCGCGAGCGCCGCGTCGAGCCGGCCGCCGAAGCGCAGGCGCGGCCCGAGCACGGCGGAGACCTCCCCGAGGTCGAGCGCGCTCGCGTCGACGAACAGGGTATCCGATTCGAGGGCGGAGAGGGTGCCGCTGAGCGCGAGGCGCGGCGGCGTCCCGCCGGCCTGCTGCCGCTCGAAGGCGAGGCCGTGCAGCCGGACCGCGTCGGCGTAGAGGTCCACCGCCTGCACCCCCGCGTTGGTCCACCGCTGCCCGTCGGTGACGACCTCGGCCCGGCGCAGGGTGATGCGGCTGCGGTCGGTCCGCAGGTCGAGCCCGGCGTCGAGCGCGAGGCGTCCGCCCTCGCGGAAGCGCGCGCTCTCGATGTGCACGCTGCCCTCGCGCCCGCGCAGCCGCACCCGCGCCGTGGCGTCGGCGAGCGGGCCGATGGGGACGACGAGCGTGTCGGCCCGCAGGTCGAGGTCGAGCGTGCTGCGCCCGACGAGCGTCGGCCCGTAGCCGCTGCCCAGCGTGAGCGACCCGGCGAACCGACCGCCGAAGAGGCCGGGCACGCGGAGCGAGTCCCCCCGCGCCGTGGCTGAGAGCACGAGCGAGTCCGGCGCGAGGCGGGCCTGCACGTCGAGCGCGGTGCCGGGGGCGAAGCCGGGGAAGCCCGGGAGCAGCGCCCGCAGCGCCTCGGGGCGGCGCACCTCCACCTCCAGCGTGAGGTGCTGCGGCGGGGCCGCAGCCGGGGCCGGCAGTGGGGCCAGGGCCGGCAGCGGGGCCGGCGGCGGTGGCGCGGCGCGGCGCAGGCTGTCGGCGGGGTGGAGGTACTTGGCCTGCTCGAGCCGCACGGTGCGCGCGACGGCCTCGGCCCACTGCCCGGCGAGGGCGGCGAGGGCACCGGTGCCGATGTCGCCCGACGCTCGGATGCCGGCGAGGTCGCTGTCGAGCTCGAACAGCGCTGCCGAGCCGGCAGGGCGGACGCGGAGCGTGGCGTCGTGCGCGGCGATGGGCCGGGCCTCGCCCGCGAGCGTCAGCGTCGAAGGCGCGAAGCGCACGGCGAGGTCGCCCGCGAAGTCGTCGAGCGCGCGCCCGCTCCCGGCGACGGTGGCCTCGGCGGTGAGGGTCGTGGCCGGGGCCGCGCCGAGCAGGCGGCGCAGGTCGAGGTCGGTCGTGCTCACGGCGAGGTCGAAGCTCGGCGTTTCGGAGGCGAAGTCGGCGGTGCCGCCGAGGCGGAGAGCCCCGCCCGCGACGAGCGCTGCCTCGCCGGAGAGCCGCAGCCCGTCGGCGGTGAGGTCGGCAGCGAGCGAGTCGAGCGAGCGCCCCGCGAAGCGCGACGGGCCGAGCGCGAGGCGCAGCTCCGCCGCGAGGTCGCCCGCCCGCGTGCCCCGCCCCTCGAGCACGACGCGCCCGGTGAGGGCCCCGGCGTACGCATCGCCGAGGAGCGCACCGGGATCGAGGCGAGCCGCGTCGGCGTCGAGGGCGTAGGTGAGCGGCCCGCCCGGGGCGTGCCCGAGCCGGAGCGTGCCCTCGGCCCGCCCCGCGTCCGTCGCCGCGGCGAACGTCGAGCGGAGGTCGAACCGCCCGTTGCGGACGCTGCCCGTCGCGCCGAGGCGCAGCGTGGCCGTCCCCAAGCCCGCGAGGTCGGGGAGCGCGAGGCCGGGCCAGACCGCAGCGAAGTCGGCCTGCCGGAGCGTGGACGGGGCCAGGGTCACGTCGAACGTGGCGGCGTCGGGGAGGCCGCCGAGCGTCCCCGAGGCCTGCAGCATCGTCGCCCCGCGCGCGAGCCTCAGGTGGGACACCGCGAGGGCGTCGAGCGGACCTTCGGCGCGGACCGCCGCCTCGACGGCATCGGCGAGCGGCACTGCCGGGACGAGGCGGGCCAGCTCGGCCCCGTCGATCCGGCTCGGGGCGAGGTCTAGGACCACGCGCGGCGGTCCGCCCTCCTGCGGCAGCAGCGCGAGCGTCCCCTCGATCCGGCTCCCCTCGGTCTCGATCGCAAGGTCGGTGAGCCGGACGCCGCCCGCTACGTCGAGTGTGCCTTCGAGCCGGCGCACGGCCAGCCGCTGCTGCGGTAGCCGGGCGGCCAGGCTGTGAACCTGGACGCGCCGCCGCTGCTGCGTCCAGTCGATCTCGGCGCTCAGGGTCAGGCCGGTGACGGTCGCCTCGGTGTAGTCGAACAGCGCGCCGCGCCGGACGAGGGGGGGAGCCTCGCCCTCGCGCCGCGTCGTGAGCGCCGCGTCGAGGAGCACGAGGTCGGGCGCGCGGAGGTCGAGCCGGCGGCTGGGCTCGGTGCGGGCCGCCCGGGGCGTGAGCGCCTCGGCGAGGTTCCAGCGGCCCGAGTCGCTGCGGACGAGGTCGAGGCGCGGGCGGAACAGGGTGGCTTCTTTGAGCACGAGCCGCCGCCGGAGCAGCCCGAGCCACGTCGGCCTCAGCCCGACCGAGTCGGCGGCGACGACCACGCGGCCCTCGCCGTCGCGGAGCCGCACGTCGGTCGCCCACAGGTCGTAGACGAGGTTGCCCGAGAGCGTGCCGATCTCCAGGCTGCCGTGGAACTGCTGCGCGAACGCCCGCTCGATCTGCCCCCGCAGCCCGTCGCGCCCGACCTCCGTCCGCGTCAGCCCGAAGAACACGAGCGCGAGGGCCGCGGCGAGCAAGGCCGCCGCCTGCGCCAGGCGAATCGTGAGACGGACGAGGAGGTAGAGCACGAGTCAGAGACTGACTATGGATGGAGGAAGAAGGCGAGAACGAGTGCCGGACGGCGCTGCCGGACAGCGCAGACAAGGCGCGCAACGCAGCCGATGCCACGCATCGGCCCGATAGAGATCCCTCGACTGCGCTCGGGAGGACACCGTCTGTGGATGTGCGTAAGGCCTGAGTTTATCAGATAGGAAAGGCAGCGAGCCGCTCGCATCGAGACCGTAGAGTCGAGACCGTCGAGGAGAGTCGAGATCGTCGAGGCGACCCTGCCCGAACAGCGAGCGCGCGGACGAAGTGCCCGCTCTCGCGCCGGACGCCTCGTATTGCCGGAATCTTACGCGTTCTTCGCCGCTTCCCATGCCGCTTCGACGGCCCCCGGCGTCACACCGCTTACGAGGCGCGCTTGTCCGACGGCGCTCAGCACCACGAACCGCAGCTTGCCGTCGCGCCGCTTTTTGTCCGATCCCATCGCGGCCACGAGCGCGCCCGTGGGGACCGCCGCGAGGCCGGGCGGGACCGGCAGCCGGGCGACGAGCGCCTCGGCGCGCTCGAAGTCCACCTCCGGCGCGAGCGTGCGCGAGAGGTGGAGCGCGGCCCGCATCCCGAGCGCCACGGCCTCGCCGTGCGTGAACGCCCCGTAGCCCGACGCCCGCTCGACCGCGTGCCCGAAGGTGTGGCCGAAGTTGAGGAGCGCCCGCCGGCCGGTCTCCCGCTCGTCCTCGGCCACGATGCCCGCTTTGATGGCGGCGGCCCGGCGAACGAGCGCCGTCACCACCGCCGGCTCGCGGTCGAGGATGTCCTGCCAGCGCGCACCGAGCCAGGCCGCGAATGCCGCATCGGCGATCAGCGCCGCCTTGACGACCTCGGCCAGCCCGCTCGCCCAGTCGCGCTCGGAGAGCGTCCGGAGCGTCTGCGTGTCGGCGAGGACGGCGCGCGGCTGCCAGACCGCGCCGATGAGGTTCTTGCCCACGGCGTGGTTGATCCCGGTCTTGCCGCCGAGCGCGCTGTCCGTCTGGGCGACCAGCGTCGTCGGGAGGTGCACGAGCGGGAGGCCGCGCAGGAGGGTCGCCGCCCCCAACCCCGCGAGGTCGCCGACGACCCCGCCGCCGAGGGCGAGCAGCGGCGTCTCCCGGTCGATCCCGATTCCGAGCGCCCAGTCGTAGAGCGCGCCGAGGCGGTCCGCAGACTTGCTCGCTTCGCCCGCCGGGACGACGTGGGCGTGGACCGTCCAGCCGTCGCGCTCCAGCGCAGCCCGCAGCCGGTCGAGGTAGAGCGCCGCCACGGTGGCGTCGGTCACGACGAGGCAGCGCGGCGCGCGCAGCCCGGCCTCGCGCAGCTCGGCCTCGCGCAGCAGCGTCGGCGCGTCGGTGAGCGGGCGGAGGTGGAGCGCGTAGGCCCGCCCGTCGCCGAGCGGGACCGAGACGGGGGAGGCGTCGGTCATGCCGGAAGCTACCGACGGGACCAGACGCAGCGACGCCCCCGGAGCCAGGCTCCAGGGGCGTCGCGGACGTTCAGCCGGTCCGGCCGAACCCAGCGTCACGCGCCATCAGTTGACGACGGTGAGCCGGCCCGTCTGCACGGTGCCACCAGCCTCGAGCCGGTAGACGTACGTGCCCGCCGACAGGCCCCGCGCGTCGAACGACGCCGTGTGTACCCCGGCCTCGACCCGGCCCTCGGCCAGCACGGCCACCGTCCGGCCCAGCACGTCGTAGACGGCCAGGCGCACCTCGGCGGCCTCGGCCACCTCGTAGCGGATCGTGGCCTGGGCGTGCAGCGGGTTCGGGAAGACCCCGACGGCCGGGGCCGTCGCCGCCGCTGCCGGTGCCGCGTCCTGGTTCGGCCACGGCTCAGCCGCGACGAGCGTCCACTCGGTCGCGGAGCCCACCGGGCGGGTCGCCTCGGTGACGGTCACCGCCACGATGTCGGTCGCTGCGGCGACGCCGTTGCTCGGGCCCGCGCTGACCTCGACGCTGTAGGTCGCCGGCGGCGCGTTGCTCGGCACGCCGAGGCTGAAGCTCGACGTGACGCTCTGCCCAGCCGGCAGCGAGCCGGCCTGCACCGCGACCGGGCCGATGATGCGGTTGGGGCCGCGGAAGACCTCGAAGAAGACGACGCCTCGCTGGGCCAGAGCGGTGTTGTTGCTCACGGTGTAGGAGAGCGAGGCGGTGCCGCCCTGGGGCACGGACTGCGCGTCGGGCGACGCGTCGATCTCAATCGGGTCGGGGTCGCCGGCGACGGCGAAGAGCTCGATGTACTGGTTCGCGTCGGCGTAGGGCCCGCGGACGATGGTGTTCGAGCGCGTGATCTCGAAGAGACCGGAGCCGTTGGTGACGAGGAGGTTGCCGTTGGGCAGCTCGTAGATCCCCCGGAGGCCGTCGACCACCCCGTAGAAACCGACCTGCGCACCGGTGGTCCCGTCGTACTCGTAGGCTCCGCTCGGCGAGCTGAACCCGGCAGCCAGGACGTTGCCGTTCGAGGCCAGGTTGAGCTGCTGCGGGAAGTCGATCCCGGTGAGCCCGTCGGAGTCGACGAGGGTGTCGAGCAGGACGCCGTCGAAGTCGTAGCGGTAGATGTTCTCGTCGTCGATCTCGCCGACGAGCACGTCGCTGTCGCGGACGAGCACGTCGAAGGGCGAACCGGTCTCGGCCGTGAAGATGCCGGCGAAGTTGCCGTCGGAGTCGATCTCGACGATCGTGTCCTCGTTGGTGCCGTCGCCGACGGTGACCAGCAGGCTGGTTCTGTCCTCGTTGTAGGCCGCGCCGCGGATGTTGTCCAGCCCGTCGCCGGCGTCGGCGAAGACGCCGACGAAGTTGCCGCTGCAGTCGTACTCGAAGATGGCGTCCCGGAGCTGCTCGGTCACGAAGATGCCGTCGCCGTCGAAGTTGCCGATGGCGTTCTTCGGCGTGGCGAGGTTGTCGTCCACCGAGTCGTCGATGAACATCGGGTTGACGACGTCGCCGGTCGCCGGATCGAGGATCACGACGGTGTCGTTGCTGGAGTCGACGGCGAGGAGCACGTCGTCGACGCAGACCTGCAGGCTGTCGCCGCGAGTGGCGGTGGCAGCGGGCCGCTCGGCGGCCTGCTCGATGCCGAGGGCTTCGGCCTCTTCGGGCGCGAGGCGCTGAGCCTGGGCGAAGCCGGTGCCGGCGAGGACGAACGCGAACGCAAGTGCGTAGCGCAGGAGAGAGTGTTGCATGGTTAGGAAGGGGTTTGGTGAAGGGATACGCTGAAGTGCGCTTCACACGATACTCATGCCCCCTCCCAAGTGCAAGGGCGATCGGAGATAAACTGAGCCCTCCGCCGTCCAGGGTGCCTCTCAGGGGTTAGACACGTGCACCGAGACCCGGCTACCGAGACCCGGCTACCGAGACCCGGCTACGGCACAGGGCGCGCGGCGAGGTCCACGGTGAAGGCGCTCCCGGCGTACCCCGCAAACACCCCCAGCCCGCCCGCGACGTTCGAGTGGATGCGGACCGGCTCGGCGAAGGGGTTGCCGGCGTTGAGGTCCTGGAGCGCGAGCGTCTGCTGGTACCGGACGTAGTCCTCGCTGAGCACGTCGAGCGACACCGTGAGGGTCGCCGGCTCCTCCTCCCCGTCGAAGAGCAAGGCGTCGAGGGTGATCTCGCGCGTGCCTCCGCCGAAGAGGCCGTCGCGGAAGAGGGCGCGCTCGAAGACGCGCTCGTCGTCGAACTCCGCGCCCAGGTCCACCGCCACGTCGATCTCGGCGAAGCCGGAGCGGAGCGCGGGGTCGGCGCTGCGGAACGGCACCGGGAAGGCTCGGGGGAGGCCGTCCGGGGGTGGAGCGCTGCGCCGGATGAGCAGGCTGTAAGCCTGGGCCTCGGGCGGCTCCGGGACGGCGACGACGAGCCGGGCCGCCCGCCCGCCGAAGCGCGCGTCCTCGACGAAGCGCTCGAACCGAACGGTGAACGGGACGGAGGCCGGCAGGCGCGTCGTCGCCTCGGCACGGGGGAGGCCGGGGGCCTCGGCGCGGAGGGTGTAGGCCCGCCCCGGCTCGGGCCGCAGCTCGCGCACCGAGCGGTAGTAGCCACCGCGTCCGCCGCCGGCCTCGTAGCGGAGCGAGTCGAGGAAGGCCCCGTCCTCGGCGAAGAGGGCGAGGCGCGCCTCCGGGACGAGGAGGTCGGTACCGTCGAAGGCGAGCGGCTCAAAGGCCGAGGCGCTCCGGCCCACGCGGGCGGCGAACACGCTGTCCGGCGTCGGGAAGCCGCCGAGGGCGAGGCGCGGCTCGTAGGGCGGGAGGTCGAGCTCGACGACCTGCTCAAAGTCGCAGGCGGCGAGGGCGAGGACGCAGCCGGCGAGGGCGCAGGCGGCGAGAGCGGAGGCGAGCGGGCGGCGGCGCATCAGAAGCTGAACCGGTAGGAGACCGAAGGGATGATCGGGAACAGGCTGACCTGCCTGAACTGCGGCCGGACGGTCTGGCCGTCGAACTCCTCGGAGAGGAAGACGAAGAACGGGTTCTTGCGGTTGTAGGCGTTGTAGGCCCCGAGCGTGAGCGTCCGCTCGCCCCACCGCGTCTTCTTGTGGAGGTTGAGCGCCAGGTCGAACCGGTGGTAGGCCGGCATGCGGAAGCTGCCGCGCGCGCCGTAGTCGTCGGCGACGTAGGAGAAGAAAGAGGAGAAGCCGCCGAAGGCCGGGTCGTCGGGGAACACCGGGAGGCGGCCCGTCGGGAGCGTGATCGCCGGGCCGGTCCCGTAGACCCAGTTCGCCGCGAACTCGACGCGCTCCGAGAGCCGGTGGCTGAGCACCACCGACACGTCGTGGCGGCGGTCGTAGCGGTACGGGAAGCGCGCGCCGCCGTTAAGGGCGTCGAACTGCCGGTCGCTCCAGGCCAGCGTGTAGCCCAGCCACCCGGTCGTCCGGCCGGTCTTGCGCTGGAGGAACACCTCGGCCCCGTAGGCCCGCCCGTCGCCGGTGACGACCTGGCTCTCCCAGTCGTCGAAGGCCGTGTTGAGGAAGCTCGCCCCGTCGCGGTACTCGATCAGCCCGGCCATCGTCTTGAGGTAGGCCTCGACCGAGACCTCGTAGCGCGCGCCGAACGTCCGCGTCACCCCGAGCGCGACCTGGTGCGCCGACTGCGGCGGGACGCGTGCCGTCGCCGGCAGCCACAGGTCCGTCGGCAGGCCGATCCCAGCGTTCGTCAGGAGGTGGAGGTACTGCTCCATCGCGGCATACGAGGCCCGCACGGCGAGCGCGTCGCCGAGGCGGAGCCGGGCCGCGAGCCGGGGCTGGACCGAGACGAAGCGCTCGCTCCCCACCGCGAAGCCGGAGGCGTGCACCCCGGCGTTGACCGTCAGCGCGCGGCTCAGGCGGACGTCGTCCTCGGCGTAGACGAACGCCTCGGTCGCGTCGATCTCGGGCGAGGCCGTGAGGGTCTCGTCGAGGTCCGGGCCGCCGCCGCCGGCCTGCTCGGCGGTGACCGCGCCGGGGCTGTAGCGGTGGCGCGTCGCCCCGCCGCCGACGCGGACGTAGTGGGCCGGGCCGGGGACGAAGTCGAGGTCGATCCGCCCGCCGAAATCGCGGATGCCGGAGCGGTAGCGGGCGGAATACGTCGCCGCCTCCTGCCCCTGCGTGCCGCGCTGCTCCTCGCGGGCGAAGACGTCGAAGCGGTAGCGGCTGAAGAGCAGGGCGGTGTTGGCGAAGAGCCGGGGCGAGAGCCGGCGGTTCCAGCGGAGCGTGGCGGTGAGGTTGCCCCAGTCCAGCCCGCCCGAGGCGCGCGAAAAGTCGTCCTCGACGTCGAAGCTGAAGCGGTCCTCGCCGGTGTAGACGCTGGCGTAGATGCGGTCGGCGGGAGAGAGGACGGCGTTGGCCTTCGCGTTGAGGTCGTAGAAGTAGTAGCCCGCCTGCTCGTCGGGCTTCATGAAGGGCCGGGCGAGCACGTCGATGTAGGTCCGCCGGGCGGAGACGAGAAACGAGGCGCGGTCCCTCAGGATCGGCCCCTCGAGCGTGAGCCGGCTCGCGACGAGCCCGACGGAGCCCTCGCCCGCGATCTCCTTCATATTCCCCTCCTTCATCCGGAGGTCGATCACTGACGAGAGCCGCCCGCCGTAGCGCGCGGGGAAGCCGCCCTTGACGAGGTCCACGCTCTTGAGCGCGTCGGCGTTGAAGGTCGAGAAGAAGCCGAAGAGGTGGCTCGCGTTGTAGACCGGCGCGCCGTCGAGGAGCAGGAGGTTCTGGTCCGGCCCGCCGCCGCGGACGTAGAGCCCGCTCGTCCCCTCAGTCCCGCTCTGGACGCCGGGCAGGAGCTGGAGCGCCTTGAGCACGTCCACCTCGCCGAGGAGCGCCGGCATCGACTTGATCCGGGCAATCGGGACTGAGACCGCGCTCATCTGCGTGTCTTCCCCGGCCGAGCGGTCGGCCACCACGTCGACGGTGCCCAGCTCGGTCCGGGCCGGCTCGAGGCCCAGGTCGAGCCCGGCCCCCGGCGCGAGCCGGAGCACCCGCGCCTGGTAGCCCAGGTACGAGACGACGACCGCGACGCTGTCGGCGGGGCCGGGGAGGGCGAGGCTGAAGAAGCCGTAGGCGTTCGTGACGGTCCCCGTCTCGGCCTCCGGGGCGTAGAGGTTCGCGCCGACGAGCGTCTCGCCGGTGGCGGCGTCGCGGACGGTGCCGCTGAGGACGCGGCCGGGCACCGGCTGCCCCAGCGCCGGCAGCGCGGCGGCGAGCGCGGCGAGAACAAAGAGCAGACGGGGCATCGGGGAAAAGAAAGCGTTGGGCGAAGGTCGCCTCTCCAGAGCCGAAAGTAACGCCGGGCCGAAGCCACGGCGCGCCGCCGGCGTCCGCCCGAGCCCCGTTAACACGCCGACGCTCCCGGAGCCAGGCCCCGGGAGCGTCGGTCGTTGACCGGCTCCAGTTGAGCGATCGGTTCTCCGGACTCTACGTTCTAGCCTAATAGAGCTAGCCTAATAGAGCACGGTAAGCCGACCTCCCTTCACCACATCCCTGATCTGAAGCCGGTAGAGGTAGGTCTCTGCGGCAAGGCCCTCGGCCAGCACAGCGACGGTACGCCATCCCGGCCCGAGTTTTCCCGCCGTGCCGGACCGCGCCGGCACCCCCGCAGCCCAGGGCCGCAGGGGGTGCCGACGGCGGAGGCGAGACCCGCACGAGGAGCCCCGGCTTGCTACCGCAGCAGCGTCAGCCGCCCCGCCTCCACCGTGTCGTCAGCGTCGAGCCGCCAGAGGTAGGTCTCGCTCGGCAGCCCCGCCGCTTCGAACGTTGCCCCGTGCCGCCCGGCCTCCGTCATCTCTGCGTCCTCCGTTCGGCGCTCGACCGGTTGTGCGGGGGACCTGAAGCAAGCGGGATCCGCAGGAGAGACGGTCGGCGAAGTCACGTTGCAGTCCGGCGCCCGCGCCGAGGCGGAGAGCGCGACGGTGACGAGGAGAAACGGGAGGAGCGCCACCGCGAGGAGAAGGCCGAAGCGGAGGACGGCGCGCCCGGCGGTGCGGAGGGCCGGAGAGAGTGGGGCGTAGGTCATGGCGGTACCTGGGGTGTGAGGTGGAAAAGCAGCGGCAGGCAGCGAAGCCCGGTGGGAGGTGAGAGGCCATGAGGGCAGCCTCTACCCCTTACCTCGCAAAAGCCCGCTGCGGTACGCCACCCCCGTCGAAGTTTTTTTCTGAACCCCCCGCTTCGCAAGGGGGACAGCCGCGCGCTGCTGGAAGCGAGCCTTGCGAGCGACCGCAAGCGCGGCGGGGGGTCAGCGGTAGCGAGCGGCCTGCTGCAGCCTGCCCCACGCCTCGTACAGCGCTACGAGCGCCTCTTGCTCGTAGCGAGCAGGTCACCGGTTCGAGTCCGGCCGTGGCTCCCCTCAAAAGCGCTCCGGACTGATACCATTTCTCTGAATGACTGAGTCCTTCCCGCGCAGGCGGGAGTCCATACGGCGAGGGCGCGTGGCTCAAGCCTCGCATGGTTCCCCGCCTTCGCGGGGATGACTTGAAGGGGATGACTTGACGTGGAGGAGGGCGCACCAGCTCAGCGATTGGGTATGAGCAGTGCCACTTCGTCCGGGGCGCTTTCTTTCGGTGGCGTTCTGGCGCGAACCGTAGATTGCCTGCATGGCATCCGGCAGCCCATCTCGCGGGACGCTTCAGCAGACGGTTCTGGCTGAGCTCGGCCTCCGCGTCATCGACGCGGACGAGGCTGGGGCGCTCATGGATTTCGTTGCCCACGCCGTCGCCGAAGCGTTAGACATGCCGGCCGTCGGCATCTTCGAGATGGAAGGGCAGGACCTCGTGCTTCGCGCTGGTTTGGGGTGGCTTGAAGGGGCCATCGGCCAAGCAGTGCTGCCGGTGGAGGAGCCGCAGATGGCCGCCGTACTCGCCTCCAGCGAACCCGTTGTGCTCGACGGTCGCGTGCCGGACGGGCTGCAGGCGGTAGGGGGCGGGGCGGGCTTCGCCGTCCGCCTCGGCGGTGCTGGAGAGCCGGCCGGCGTGCTCGCCGCCTACGCGGTCGAGCGCCGCGACTTCGACAGCGAGACCCGAACGTTCCTCGGGGCCGTCGCCGCCGTGCTCGCCGGCGCGCTCGAGCAGATCCGCACGAAGCAGGCCCTCCGCGAGAGCGAGGCCCGCGCCCGCGCCGTCCTCGAGACGACCGTCGACGGCGTCATCACGATCGACGAGCAAGGCGTGGTCGAGTCGTTCAACCCGGCAGCCGAGCGGATCTTCGGCTACCCAGCGGGTGAGGTCGTCGGGCGCAACGTCACCCTCCTCATGCCGACGCCGTACCACGCCGAGCACGACGGCTACATTCAGGCCTATCACGAGACCGGGCGGCGCAAGATCATCGGCATCGGGCGCGAGGTGGTGGGGCGGCGCAAGGACGGGAGCACGTTCCCGATGGACCTGGCGGTGAGCGAGGTGCACCTGCCGGACCGGCTGATCTTCACCGGCTTCGTCCGCGACATCTCGGAGCGGCGAGCGCTGGAGCAGGAGGTCCTCCGCATCGCCGAGGACGAGCGGCGGCGCATCGGGCAGGACTTGCACGACGGGCTGGGCCAGATGCTGACCGGCACCGCGCTCATCGCCCGGAGCGTGGCGCGCAGGCTGGACCGAGGCGAGTCCCCCGAGGCCGAAGCCCGAGAAGTGGTCGGCCTCATCAAGGAGGCCGACGCCTACGCCCGCCAGCTCGCCCGCGGCCTGGTCCCGGTCGAGCTAGAGGCCGACGGGCTCCGGGCCGCGCTCGACCAGCTCGCGGCCAACGCCGAGCGCTTCTTCGGCATCGGCTGCTCCGTCGAGTCGTTCGGCGACCACCCCACGGCGCTGTCCAGCACCGCCCTGACCCACCTCTTCCGCATCGCGCAGGAGGCCGTCTCGAACGCCGTCCGCCACGGCCGGGCCGACCGCCTCGCCATCGCCCTGGCGGTCGGGGCCGAGCACCTCCGCTTGCGGGTGGAGGACAACGGGCAGGGCTTCCCCGACCCCTTCTACACCGACCCGGAGGCGCTGCCTCCCGACGCGGCTGCTCCCGTGAGGCCGGGGGACAACCGGGGGATGGGCGTCCGCATCATGCACTACCGCGCGCGCGTACTCGGGGGACGGCTCGACATCCGGCCCGGTGCCGAGCGCGGCACGGTCGTCACCTGCACGGTGCCGCTCTGGCACACCTCGTCCCCCACTGCCGAAGGCGACCTGCCATGACCACCCGTGTCCTCATCGTCGACGACCACCCGCTGATGCGCAAGGGCCTCGCGCTCACCCTCGAGGCCGAGCCCGACCTTGAGGTCGCCGGCCAGGCGGCGAATGCCGAGGAGGCGCTCGGCCGCTTCGACGCCCTCGCGCCCGACCTCGTGCTCGTCGACGTGTCGCTGCCCGGCACGAACGGGATCGAGCTCGTCAAGCACCTCCTGGCCCGGCGGCCGGACCTCCCGACGCTCGTCGTCTCCCGCCACGACGAGGCGCTCTACGCCGAGCGCGCCGTCCGCGCCGGGGCGAAGGGCTACGTCTCGAAGCTCGAAGCCGACGACCAGATCGTCAAGGCGGTCCGCTACATCCTACGGGGTGGGATCTGGCTCTCGGACGAGCTCAAGGACAAGCTCCTCTTCGGGGTGGCGGCGGGGCGCAAGGACGCCCTGCAGTCGCCGCTCGAAGTCCTCTCCGACCGCGAGCTCGAGGTGTTCGAGATGACCGGGCGCGGGCTCCCGACCAAGGAGATCGCCGGGCGCCTGCACCTCTCGGTCAAGACCGTCGAGAGCTACCGGGCGCGGATCAAGGCGAAGCTGAGCCTGGAGAGCGGGACCGAGCTGATGCAGCACGCCGTGGCCTGGGTCGAGGGCGAGGGCGGCGGCTGAGCGGGACGACGGCTGGGCAGGGCGGCGCGTAGGGACCGCCCCCACACGGCGTGGCAGGCGCGCCCGGCACGGGGCACAGGCACCCGCCGTCACCGGCCGCGCGCTGGGCGTGGGATTTTGCAGCCTGCTCGTCCCCCTCCACCTCTCCGCTCCCCGATGGCCGAACTCGTCACCGTCGCCCCGGCCGGCGCGCTCCAGCGCCCCGCCCTCGAGGTCTTCCGCTACGACGACCGGATCGTCCGGCACTTCACACTCGCGACGCTGCTGTGGGGCTTCGTCGGGATGCTCGTCGGCGTGCTGATCGCGCTCCAGCTCCCGTTCCCCGAGGCCAACCTCGGGCCGTACCTCACCTTCGGCCGGCTCCGCCCGCTCCACACGAACGCCGTCATCTTCGCCTTCGCCGGGAATGCCATCTTCGCCGCGATCTACTACTCGACGCAGCGGCTGTGCAAGGCGCGGATGTTCTCCGACTGGATGAGCCGGTTCCACTTCTGGGGCTGGCAGGCCATCATCGTCGCCGCCGCCATCACCCTCCCGCTCGGAATCACGACCTCGAAGGAGTACGCCGAGCTCGAGTGGCCCATCGACATCGCGATCACGGTGGTGTGGGTGGTCTTCGCGGTCAACTTCTTCGGGACGCTCGCGCGGCGGCGCGAGCAGCACATGTACGTCGCCCTCTGGTTCTACATCGCCACGATCATCACGGTGGCGGTGCTCCACCTGGGCAACTCGCTGGCGATCCCCTACGGCGCGTGGAATAGCTACCCGGTCTACCGGGGCGTGCAGGACGCGCTCGTGCAGTGGTGGTACGGCCACAACGCCGTCGCCTTCTTCCTGACGACGCCGTTCCTGGGCCTCATGTACTACTTCCTCCCGAAGGCGGCCGAGCGGCCGATCTTCTCGTACCGCTTGAGCATCGTCCACTTCTGGAGCCTGGTGTTCATCTACATCTGGGCCGGCCCGCACCACCTGAACTACACCGCCGTCCCCGAGTGGGCGGCGACGCTGGGGATGGTCTTCTCAGTCATGCTCTGGATGCCGTCGTGGGGCGGGATGATCAACGGCCTGTTCACGCTCCGCGGCGCGTGGCACAAGCTCCGCGAAAGCGTGGTGCTCAAGATGTTCGTCGTCGGGATCACGTTCTACGGGATGGCGACCTTCGAGGGGCCGACCCTGAGCGTGAAGAGCGTCAACGCGCTCTCGCATTACACCGACTGGAACATCGCCCACGTCCACTCGGGCGCGCTCGGGTGGAACGGGTTCATGACGTTCGGGATGATCTACTGGCTCGTGCCCCGGCTGTGGAAGCGCGAGCTGTGGAGCCCGCGCCTGGCGAATGCCCACTTCTGGACGGGCACGATCGGGATTCTGCTCTACATCCTGGCGATGTACACCTCCGGCATCACCCAGGGCCTGATGTGGCGGGCCTTCGACGACACCGGCCGCCTGCTCTACCCCGACTTCATGGAGTCCGTCATCCAGATCAAGCCGATGTACTGGGTCCGGCTGATCGGCGGGACGATGTACCTGGGCGGCACCGTGATGATGATCGTCAACGTGTGGCAGACCATCCGCCGCGCGCCCTCGCACCTCCCCGACCCCGCCGTGGCGGTGCCCGCCGCGAGCGCGACGCCCGCCCGAGAGATTCCCGTTTCTTGACCTGACCCCCCGCTTCGGGAGCGCATCGGGCTTTGCCCTCAGGCACTCCCAAAGCTGTCCCCCTTATCAAGGGGGACAGCCGCGCGCAGCTAGGAGCGAAGACTCGCAGAGTCGGAGCGACTGCAAGCGCGGCGGGGGGTCCGCACCCCACCCCTCATGTTCAACCGACTCATCAAAGCGAACGGGCGGCACCGGCGGCTCGAAGGCTGGCCCCTCGTCTTCACCGTCCTCACCACGCTCGCCGTCCTCACCGGGACCGTGATCGAGTTCGCGCCGCTGTTCCTTGTGGACCAGAGCATGACGCCGACCCCGGCCATGCGGCCCTGGACCCCGCTCGAAGTCGCCGGGCGCGACCTCTACATCCGCGAGGGCTGCAACAACTGCCACAGCCAGATGGTCCGCCCGTTCCGCCACGAGCTCGAGCGCTACGGCGACTTCTCGACCGCCGCCGAAACGGCCTTCGAGACGCCCCACCTCTGGGGCTCGAAGCGCACCGGCCCCGACCTCGCCCGCGTCGGCGGCAAGTACCCCCACCTCTGGCACGTCCGCCACCTAGAGAACCCGCGCTCGACGAGCCCGCAGTCGATCATGCCGCCCTACCCGTGGCTGCTCACCTGGGCCGCTGACTACGACGACCTCCCGGCCAAGATGGGCGTCCTCCGCACGGTCGGCCTGCCGTACTCCGACGCCGAGGTCCAGCGCGCCCCGGCCCTCGCCCGAGCGCAGGCCGAGCGGATTGCCGCCGAGATCGAAGAGCAGGGCGGGCCGGAGGGGCTGGCGGACCGCGAGATCGTCGCGCTCGTCGCGTTCCTCCAACGTCTCGGCACGCTGAGCGAAACGGCACCCGGCGAAGACGCGCGCGCCGAAGACGACCTGGAGGCGCACGAGGTCGACGAGGTCATCGAGACCATGACCGGCACCCAGCCCGGCGAGGGGCCCGGCGAGCCGGAGCAGTTCCCCGTCCCGAACGATTCCACCCTCACCGACTCTATCCCCACCTCACCGTAAGGCCACCGCCATGATGAAAGAAGCCGTCCGCGCGCTCGAAACCGGCACCTTCGGCGAGATCGGGCTCGTCGCCTTCATCGTCGCCTTCGTGCTCGTCGTCGCCTACGCCCTCACGCTGTCGAAGGAGACGCGCGAGGCGATCAAGCACCTCCCGCTCGACGACGCGCCCGAGGTCTTCCCGACGCACGCCCAGAACGGGCACCCCCGCAGCGATACCCCCGCATGAGCGACGCCCAGCACATCCCCGACCCCGGCTCGCCCCGCCGCGAGCCGGCCGAGCCGACGCTCCCCGACGCCGTCGTCGGCGACGCCCACGACGAGCTGATCCGGGGCCACACCTACGACGGCATCCGGGAGTACGACAACCCGATGCCGGGGTGGTGGACCTGGCTCTTCATCGCGACCGTCGCCTTCGCGCCGCTCTACGTCGTCGGCGTCCACGTCTTCGACTGGATCGACGACTACGGCGACGACCTGGCCGAGGCCCAGGCCGAGCTTGCCGAAATCCGCGAGGTCTACGCCTCGACCGGCCCCGCCTTCAAGACCGACCCCGGCGCGCTCGAAGAGTACGCCGCCGACCCGGCGTTCGCCGAGGCCGGCGCGGCGACGTTCCAGGGCGTCTGCGCCGCCTGCCACGGCGACGCCGGCCAGGGCCTCATCGGCCCCAACCTCACCGACGACTACTGGCTCCACGGGGGCACACCGGAGGACGTCTACCGGGCCATCGCCGAGGGCTTCCCGGCGCAGGGGATGCCCGCCTGGGACGGCCAGCTCACGGCCGAGGAGCAGGCCCAGGTGATGGCCTACGTCGTCTCGCTGCGCGGCACCGACCCGCCCGGCGCGAAGGAGCCGCAGGGCGACCTCGTCGCCGGACTCTGACTCTCCCGTCCATGTCTAACTTCGTCCCCGTCGATTCTGTCGGCGTCCTCGAATCGCCCGAGGAGGTGCTCTCCACGCCCGCGGCGACGTAGGCTGCGCTTGGCAGGAGATCGCCGCCAGTCTTACATTACGCAGAGTGCGTAACGCGAGGTGCGTAATCGGATGAGCCGGATCAACCCCGTCGAGTACGGCGGTATCGTGGGAGGCGGTGCCTTCTGCAACCGGCAGCAGGAGCAGGCGGATCTCGCGCGCGCCGCCGAGAACGGCGACCGGCTGTTCGTCTACGCCGAGCGTCGGATGGGGAAGACCTCGCTGGTGAAGCAAGTTCTGCGTGGTCTCGACGCGAAGCAGTTCCTTCCGGTCTACGTAGACCTCTGGCCGACCGACGGCACCGAGGCATTCGTGGCAGCCACGGCGAAGGCGCTTGCCGGAGCGGCCGAGACGCGGGCAGGAAAAGCTGCTGGAGATGAGCAAAGGAGCTTTTCTCGCGGCTTCAGCCCTCGCTCACGCTCGACGAAAGCGGGCAACCCCCTCGCTTCAGTTCGGCGCGCGTGCGGGGGACGCGCAGGGGCCGGCGTTGGAGGAGGTGCTGGCGGCCCCGCCGAAGCTCGCCCGGAAGCGGGACCGCCGGGCCGTGGTGGGTCTTCGACGAGTTCCAGCAGATGCTCGAGTACGAGGATGACACAGCGGAGCGGGCGCTCTACCGCTCGGCCGGGCACTACCCGCTCGGGGCGATTGCGACGGAGCACTGGGTGCCGTTCGTCCGGGAGCGGGTTCGAGGCGGCTGAGAAGCCGATCACCGACGAGCAGGTGGAGGCGCTGTGCGCGCTCACCGAAGGCCACCCCTTCTACACGCAGCACCTCGCGCACGCACTGTGGGAGCGGACACCGCCTGGCACGGCCGTCGAGGACGGCGACCTGAGCGAGGCGATGGACCTTTTGCTCCGGCGCGAGAGCTACGCCTTCGTGACGCGGTGGGAGACGCTGACGAAGAACCAGCAGCGGTTCCTGCGCGGCGTAGCGGAGACACCGGGCGTCGCCCCGTTCTCGTCCGAGGTTCGTGCGAGCGCACGGACTCAAGACGCCGTCGAACGCGCAGCGAGCGGCGGAGAGCCTGCTCAAGCTCGACCTCGTGGACCGGGAGGACGGCTCCTTCGTCATCACCGATAGGTTCTTCAGGCTGTGGATTCGGCGGATGTGACGCTCGGACAGGGCCCCGGGAGCGCGTGTAGGGGCTGCCCTCACGAGCTACGCCGGGGCACGCCTACATGCGCCTACGGCACGAGCCGTCGTCGGCACCCCCATGACGTTCGGTTCTTTGGAGGTCCGGTTCAGCGCCTCCCCTATGTCCAACTTCGTCCCCACCGACTCCGTCACGGTCCTCGACGCGCCCGAGGAGGTGCTCTCCACGCTCACGCGCGAACGGCGAGCGCCGCTGGCTCTACCCGGACGCCGAGCACCGGCCGCTTCTGGCGACGCCGGCAGGCCGTCGGCTGGGGGCTGATCGCGCTCTTCATCGCGCTGCCGCGGTCGTCCAGCATCGGCGGGAAGCCAGCGGTGCTACTCGACGTGGTGCAGCACCGCGAGTTCACGTTCTTCGGCTTCACGTTCTATCCGACCGACACGTTTCTCTTGCTCCTCTTCGGGATCGCGGCGCTCGTCGCCATCGCCCTCCTGACGGCCCTCCTCGGGCGGGTATGGTGCGGGTGGGGCTGCCCGCAGACGGTGTATCTGGAGTTCGTCTACCGCCCCATCGAGCGGCCTCGTCGAGGGCAAGGAGCACGTCCGCAAGCGCCGCAACGAGGGGCCGTGGACGCTCGACAAGGCGTGGCGGAAAGCGGCCAAGTGGGCGATCTACGCGGTGCTCTCGGTGGTGCTCGCGCACGTCTTCGTGTCGTACTTCGTCGGGTGGGAGGCGCTCCTGGGCTGGATGACGGGCTCGCCGTTCGAGCACTGGGGCTTCTTCGTGCTGATGGCCGGGACGAGCGCGCTCGTGCTCTTCGACTTCGGCTACTTCCGCGAGCAGATGTGCACCATCGTCTGCCCCTATGCCCGCTTCCAGAGCGTGCTGCTCGACGAGGACTCCCTCGTCGTGTCCTACGACCCGAACCGGGGGGAGCCGCGCGCCAAGCGCTCGAAGAAGAAGATCGCCGAGGAGCAGGCCGGCCTCCGGCCCCGGCTCGGCGACTGCATCGACTGCTTCGCGTGCGTCCGCACCTGCCCGACGGGCATCGACATCCGCGACGGGCTCCAGATGGAGTGCATCGCCTGCACCCAGTGCATCGACGCGTGCGACGCGATCATGGACGCGACGGGCCAGCCGCGCGGCCTGATCCGCTATACCTCGGAGCACGCGCTCGAAGCGCAGCCGACGCGGATCGCCCGCCCCGCGCACGGCGCTCTACACCGTCTTGCTCCTCGCCGTTACCGTCGCCTTCACGGTGGCGCTCTCGACGCGCGGGGCCTACGACGTGGAGGTGGCCCGCGCCACGGGGGCTCCGTTCACCGAGCTGCCCGGCGGCGAGATCGCCAACCGGGTGCGCTTCCGGGTCCAGAACCAGACGGCGCGCCCGGCGGCGTTCTCGGTCGAGGTCGTCTCGCCCGAGGGGGCGAGCCTCCGCGTGGGGGGCGTCCAGCCGGTCCCGGTCGCGCCGCGCGGCATGGGGCGCGTCGAGGGCGTTCGTCGTCGTCCCGCGCCGCGGCGTTCGGGGAGGCGGGCGCAGCAAGAGGGCCATGCTCCGCGTCGCGTTCGAGGACGGCTACGAAGAGGTCGTCCCGTTTCCGCTCCTCGGTCCCAGCCGGTAGCCCACCCTCACCAGAGTTGCCGATGCCCACCCCTATCGTCTGTGCCCTCGACTTCTCCGACGGCTCCGAGGGCCGCGCTCGTGCGCGCCGCCGACCTCGCCGAGCGGTACCGGCGCCCGCCTCCACCTGCTCCACGCCGATGCCCTCTTCCAGGCCGACTTCCGGCCCGACCACGGGAGCGCCGTGCAGCCCGAACAGCCGCAAGACCGCCTGCTGTCGTGCCTCGACGCGTTCGCCGAGGACGCGCTCGGCGGGGCCGAGGCCGTGGCGGCCGTCGGGCCCGAGTTGGTCGTCCGGCGCGGCGGAGTACGTCGGCGACGCCATCGTCCGCTACGCCGAGGAGGTGGGGGCGCGGTTCGTCGTGGTCGGTACGCACGGGCGGCGGCGGGTACCGGCGGCTCGTCGTCGGGAGCGTGGCCGAGGAGGTCGTGCGCCGCGCCCCGTGCCCGGTGCTGACGGTGCCGCTCGCGGCGAAGCGTACGGCCCCCGGCCCGGCCCACCCCGTGCTCGTCGGCGTGGACTTCTCGGCCCACAGCCGCGCGGCGCTCCGGCTCGCCGAGGAGGTCGCCGCGCTCTTCGACGCCCCGGTCCGAGGCCATCCACGTCGCCGAAGATCTTGGGCTCGTCCCGGAGTTTTACACGGACGCCCGGGATGGTCGGTGCCCGTTGACCTGCCGGGGCTGGCCGAGAAGGCCGAGGCGCACCTCCGCGAGGTGATCGCGGAAGAGACCGGTGACGGCGAGATCAGGCCGCACGTCCGGTTCGGGCGGCCCCGGCGCGAGATCGCCGCGCGGGCCGAGAGAGATCCGGGCCGGCCTCCTCGTGATGGCGACGCACGGGCTGGCGGGCCTGAAGCACGCCCTCCTCGTGTAGCGTCACCGAGCAGACCCTCCGCCGCGTCGCCTGCCCGGTCCTCTCTCGGTGCGACTCGGAGCCACCAGGTAGCATCGGCTCTGCGCCACTTTCAACCCTGAACGCCATGCTCGACGCTTCCTCCTCGAACGGCCACGCCGCGCCGCCCACGTCCCCTGCGCGCCGCGCGCCCGCTCGTCCGCCGCACGTCGCGTGGCCGGCCTTCGTCGTGCTGCTGCTCTTGATGAGCATCGGCGCGGCGGCGGTCACCGTGTACCTCGCGCACTCGGACGGCGGCGTGCAGATCGTCGACGACTCGCCCTACGCGCCGAAGCGGTGAGCCTCGCCGTCGCCGATAGCACCGCTCGGTCTGCTCGGCCCTGGACCGGCCACGCCGTGCGCGCACTGCGGGGCTGCCGGTCGGGGCGCTTCCCGGTGGTGCGTGGCGGGGCGGCGCACTGCTGCACCGGCTGCGCGGGTCGTCGCCGAGGCGCTCGCCGCCGCCGGCTTCGGCGAGACGTACTACCGCCTGCGGGCCGTCAGCCGCGAGCGCTCGGCACCGCGCCCAGCCAGGCCGGGACGCGCTGCAGCTAGCGGAGCTGGACAACCCCTGCGTTTCTCGACGAGGAGACGCGCCCGGTGGCGGGCGGGCGGACGTGCGAGCTGTTCGTCGACGGGGTGCACTGCGCGGCGTGCGTCTGGCTCATCGAGCGGCTCCCGCACGAGGTCGCCGGCGTCCGCAGCGCCCCGGCTCGACCTGCCCCGCGCCCGCCTCACGATCGCCTTCGACGAAGGCACGCGGCTGTCGGCCGTTGCCGAGTGGCTCGCCCGCTTCGGCTATGCCGCCCCGCCCGATGCGCCACGCGGCCTCGGCCCGCGCGGACCGACGCCGAGCGCCGCCTCCTCGTCCGGCTCGGCGTGGCGTGGGCGCTCGCGGGGAACGTGATGCTCCTCGCCTTCGCCCTGTATGCCGGCCTCGACGATGCGGGCGGCCCCGATGGCGACGGCGGCGCGGTGGGCGTCCCTGCTGCTCGCCGTGCCGGCGGTCGGCTACGGCGCGGGCCCCGTTCTTCCGCCGCGCCGCGGCCTCGCTCCGCAGCGCCCTGCGCGCGCGCGACGCTCGCCGCCTGCACATGGATACGCCGATCGCGCTCGGCATCGCCGTCGGGTTCGGGGCACAGCACGTGGGCGACGGTGGCGGGGCGCGGCGAGGTCTGGTTCGACTCGGTCACCGTCCTCATCGCGGCGCTCCTCACGGCGCGGTGGCTCCAGCTCCGCAGCCGCCGCCTCGCGGGCGAGGCCGCCGACCGCCTCCTCACGCTCGTCCCCACGCTCGCGCGGCGCGTCGCCCCCGACGGCACCGTCGAGGTCGTCCCCCACGACGAGCTGGGGCGGGGGCGATCTGGTCGAGGTCCCGGCCGGCGAGGTCGTGCCCGCCGACGGCGTCGTGGAAGCGGGCGAGAGCCGGATCGACAACGCGGTGCTAACCGGCGAGGCCCGGCCCGAGTCGGTCGGCGTCGGTCGGCGCGTGGCGGCGGGAGCGACGAACCTGTCGTCT
>CBDCBW010000008.1:0-42178 GCA_965214485.1 Rhodothermales bacterium
GAGCTCAGCGACACCGTGGCCGACCCGCTGCGCGCGACGAACCCGCAGTACCACCAGGACGGCGAGACGCTCTACGTCGTCGGCGGCTACGGGACCGACTCGGCGACGGGCGACAAGATCACGTTCCCGACGCTGACGGCGATCGACGTGCCGGGCATGATCGGTGCCGTGACCGACGGGGGCCTGCTCGCGGACCACCTCCAGCAGACGACGGACGAGCAGTGCGCCGTGACGGGCGGCGAGCTCCGCACGTATCAAGGCGACTACGTCCTCTTTGGCGGCCACCGCTTCGACGGCCGGTACAGCCCCGGCAACGGCAGCAGCTTCACGCAGACGTACACGGAGAGAATCTCCGGCTTCGGCCTCGACGAGGAGACGCTCGAGTTCGACGGGCGCTACCAAGTCCAGGACACCGAGGCGCTGCACCGGCGCGACTTGACCGTCGCCCCGACCTACCTGTTCCAGAACCCGTCCGACGGCGTGCCCGCCGTCGTCGAGGGGTACGGGGTGTACGGCGGCGTCTTCCAGCCCAGTGTCGATCTCCCCCTCCGCGAGACGATCTTCTTCCTCAATTCGGACGCGCCCGAGTACATTGAGAGCGGCTTCGATCAGCAGTTCGCGCACTACACCGCCCCGGCGCTCCCGCTCTGGGACGACCGGGACAGCACGATGCACACCACCTTCTTCGGCGGGATGGCGCAGTTCTATTTCGACGAGGACACGGGCGAGGTCGTCGAGGACTTCCTCGTCCCGTTCACCGACGACATCGTGACGCTGACGCACGAGGCCGTGCAGGAGGGCGACACCTACGAAACCGTGATGCCGGTCCAGATGCCGGGCCTGCTCGGGACGAATGCCGTCCTCATCCCGGCCGCCCTCCCGCGCTCCGACCTCGGGATCGTCCGGCTGCGCGAGCTGCAGGGCCGCACGCTCGCCGGGCACATCGTCGGCGGGATCGAGTCCTCGGCGCTGAACCCCGGATGGGGGGGCATGGTGACGACCGAGACCAGCGCGAGCGACCGCATCTTCGCCGTCTACCTCACGCCGGAGGGCAGCACGGCGGCGGAGCCGTCGGGCACGCCCGCTGGGCTCGCGCTCGGAGCGCCCTACCCGAACCCGTTCCGCACCGACGCCACCGTCGCCCTCGTGCTCGACCGGGCGGCGGCCGTCGCGGTCGAGGTCTACGACGTGCTCGGGCGGCGCGTGGCGACGCTGCACGACGGCCCGCTCGCCGCCGCACGCCACACGTTCACGCTCCGGGGCGACGCACTGCCGCCGGGCGTCTACGTCGTCCGGGCTCACGGTGACGGCATCAGCGCTACCCGCTCACTCGTCCACATAGACTAACCCAAGAGGTCGCCATGAAACCGTACACAGCTCCAGTCCTCACCGACTACGGCACCGTCGCCGACATCACCGCCACGCTCGGCAACCCGTTCACGGGCGACGCCTCGTTCGACGTGGACGGCAACGTGGTCGAGGCGGGGATGAACTCGCTCAACCAGTGTTCGCTTGTGTGCCCCCCCTACGAGCCGTAGGCTCAGCGCAGCAGTGTCACCGCCCGTGTCTCGCTGAAGTTCTCGCCCTCGACGCGGACGTAGTAGACCCCGGCAGCGAGGCCGCGCCCGTCGAAGGCGACTGACTCGAGGTCGCCCCCTTCGAGCAGCGTCGCCACGTGCCGCCCGCGCACGTCGTAGACCCGGACGCTCCCACTCTGCTGTTCGTCCAGAATGAGCTGCACGGTCGCGGTCCCGACGAAGGGGTTCGGGTAGACGGAGAAGCGCTCCAGCGTCACCGAGACCGGCGCGCTGACGAACTCGAACCCGTCGTCTCCGCTGAGGCGGAGGCGGAACTCGTAGCGCCCCGGCCCGAGGTCGCCGACGCGCACCTCGTACTCGCCTGCGGCTTCGGGATCGAGCGCCGGGAGCGGGGTGCCGGAGACGACGGCTCCGTCGTCGTCCAACTCGGCCACTTCCAGCACGCCGGAGGTGACCCCGGTGGCCGCCGGGAGCCGGAACCTCAGCACCACGCCGCCCGCCTCGACGCTCGTCGAGAGGGCCAGCGCGTTGTCGTCGAGCGGGACGGTGAGCGAGCAGGCCGGGGTGAGCGCCCAGCCCATGTCGCGGAGCGCCCCGCAGAGGACGGGGCCGGGGTCGTGGAGGGCCTCGCCCCGGGCGAAGTTCGGCGTCATCAGCGCGTCGAGCGTGCCCGCCGGATAGGCCTGCTCGTCGAGGTGCGAGTAGGACGATCCCGGCTGCCACGAGGCGGGCGTGAAGAGCTCGGGGAGGCCGCCGCCCTGCGCCTGCGCCGTCGGCCCGTCGAAGAAGGCGCGGCCGGTCGTGAGCGCGTCGGCGAGGGGCGTGGAGAAGTTAGCGAGGTCGAGGAGCGGCGTCCCGTCGCCGCGCTCGGCGAAGCGGTCGTAGACCAGCGGATAGCGTGACCCGCTGCCGGCCACGATTCCCCAACAGAACTCCCCGCTCGTGCCCCGGCACTCGGTAGAGCCCTGAGGGGGATTCACCCCGTCGTCACGTTGCATCGAGCCGATGAACCCGAGCCCGTGCCCGAGTTCGTGGAGGACGACGGTGACGAGGTCGAAGTCACCCGAGGGCGGGTTCGCGTCGAGGCCGAAGTACCAGTTCGGGAAGTCACTGTTGAAGCTCGCGGTGATGTCGGGGTTCGCGGGGTCCTGATCGCGCCCGGCGAAGGCGTCAGCGAGGGCGGAGGCGTACCACGTGTTGACCTGCGGGCTGAGCTCGAAGTTGGCGATGATGCGCGGCGAGGCGAGGCCCAGGATGTCGGCCTCGTCCGCCGCCTCCCACGTCGCCCGGATGCGGATCGGCACGGGCGACTCGACGCGCTCGCTCCAGATGTCCACGGCGCGCTGAAACGCCGCCTCGGCCTCGACGGGAAACCCGTCGTACTCCACGACGAAGGTCGCCCGCGCCGCCGAGCGTTGCGGGGCGGGCCCGACCGCCCGGGCACGCACCGGGGGGTGTGCGAAGTCGGCGCGGAGCGTGTCCGCCGGTGCCCAGGCGGCGGCGCGCTGCTGCCCGGCAGCGGGCCGGCTGAGCGCGAGCGCGAGCAGACCGAGGCTCAACGAGCGGAAGAGGCGAGAGGAACGGTGCGAATTGAGCATAGAAAGCTGGCGTCGGTCAGGGAGCGGAAGCGGCTCGGATGCTACCGGACCTCTCCGCCCCGTCATCCCCGGCCCCGACCGGGAACCCACCGACCAACGCTCCTGTGGGTCCCCGCCTGCGCGGGGATGACTTCGATGTTGTTTGGAAACGAACCTCGGAAGGTACGGGCGTTCCCCCGCGCACCCCGCGATCACAAGCGGTCCAGGGCGGCTTTGGTGCGCTGTTCGAGGGCTTTATGATACGCGAACTCGTCGTCGTTGGCGAGGGCGCGCTGGTAGGCGGCACGGGCGGCGGCGGGGTCCCCCTGCTCCTCGTGCACCTCGCCGATGTAGTACTGCGCCCACGGCCCCCACTTGGCGAGCGGGTCGCCGGGGGCGTCGACGGCGATCCCGTAGTGCCGGAGCGCTTCGCGCCACTCGCCGAGCACGTGGTAGGCGCGCCCGCTGCGGTAGGCCGCCTCGGCGCGCTCGACCTCGGCCGAGGCCCCGTCCCCGAAGATCGGCTGGAGCACGCGGACGGCTTCGCGGTAGCGCCCGCTGTCGAAGGCGTTGCTCCCGAGCAGGAGCGTCCGCTCGCGCGCCGAGAGCGGGGCCGCGAGCCGGGCGTCGGCCTCGCGGCGGGCGGCGGCGTCGCCGTCGTAGTTGTCGCGGACGCGGACGGCGCGGTAGTACGGCAGCGCCTCGGCGCGGCGGCCCGAGAGCTCGAGCGCGAGGCCGGCTCGCACGTTCGCCTGCGCCACGAGCGCCTCGCCTGGGAAGCGCTGCAAGAAGCGCCGGAAGTAGCGCGCCGCGCCCTCGAAGTCGTCCTGCCGGAAGAGCGCCTCGGCGAGGAAGAAGTCCACGTAGGGCATCGGCGCGACGCCGGGCTGCCCGAGCCGCCGGTGGGCCTCGCGGAACTGCCGCTCGGCCGCCCCGGCGCGGCGCTGGCTCAGGAGCGCCGCGCCGTAGATGTAGCGCACGAGCGGGCTCTCGGGGTGGCGCGCCTGCACGGCCTCGACCACCTCGAGCCCGCCCCGCTTCGACTCGTTGACGAACTGGTCGGTGAGGCCGAAGAGGATCGCGGCCTCGTCGCGGTAGTAGCGGCTGCGCTTGGCGGAGACGGCGATCTCGCCGAGCCCCTGCTGCACCGTCCCCCGGAACCCGAGCAGCTTCAGCGCCCACTGGAACGACTTCGGCACCAAGCCCACCGCGAGGTGGCACACCCCCATCCCCCACGTCGACTCGGCGAAGTCCGGGTGGTCCTCGACGTTCGTCTCGAAGTGCTTGTACGCCTGCCGGAGGGCGAGGGCGGCGCGCGTGTAGTCGGCCTTCTTGGCGTGGATGACGGCGCGGTGCAGCTCGGTCTCGGCGCGGAAGTGGGTCCGCCACGGCGAGGCCGGGGTGTCGCCGAGCGCGTCGAGGAGGGCGTCGCTGCGCTCGAAGAAGCGGTCGTAGAGGTCGTCCTGCTCGAAGATCAGCGCCCGCCAGAGCGCGATCTTGGCGAGGTGCAGCCGCGCCGCCGGCCGCGCCGCCTCGCGCGCCTCCAGCCGCTCGAACGCCGCCTCGGCGGCCTCGAGCCGGAAGTCGATCATCAGGTCCCGGCCCTCCTCCAGCAAAGCGACGGCCTCGGGCGAGCGCACGAGCATCGGCCCGGGGTCATCGGGCCGGGCCTCGGCGGCGAGCGCGGCGAGGGCGAGCGGGAGCAGGACCGTCAGGCGAAGACGCATCGGGGAGCAGGAAAGGAGAGTAGGCGTCTCAGGGTGCAAGTTTCAGTCCGCCCTCGGCCCGCCGGAGTGGCCCGCCGGAGTGGCCCGCCGGAGTGGCCCGCCGGAGTGGCCCGCCGGAGTGGCCCGCCGGAGTGGCCCGCCGGAGTGGCCCGCCGGAGTGGCCCGCCGGGCTTACCCTTCGGCGACGACCCGAACGCGGTCCGAGACCTCGCTCAGGTCGGGCGCGCCGAGCTGCCCTTCGCTGGCCGCGATGACGGTCGCCACGGTGGCGTCGCCGGTGATGTTGGTGACGGTGCGGAGCATGTCGAGGATCCGGTCTACGCCGAGGATCAGCGCGATCCCCGCCGACGGCACGCCGACGGCCTCGAGGATGATGACGAGCATGATGATCCCCGCCCCCGGCACCGCCGCGGTGCCGATCGAGGCGAGGACCGCCGTGAGGACGATCGTGAGCTGCGCCGCGAGGCCGAGCTCCATCCCGAGCGCCTGCGCGATGAAGACCGCCGCCACGGCCTGGTAGAGCGCCGTGCCGTCCATGTTGATGGTCGCCCCGAGCGGGAGCACGAACGACGAGACCTCCTCGCTGACGCCGAGCTTCTCCTCGCAGCGCTCCATCGTCACCGGCAGCGTCGCGCCCGAGGACGAGGTCGAGAACGCGACGAGCTGCGCCGGGCCGATCCCGCTGTAGAAGGCTCGGAGCGACAGCGGCGTGAAGCTCTTCAGGAGCACGGCGTACGTCACGAGCATGTGGACCGCGAGGCCAAGCACCACCGCGAGGCAGTAGTACCCCAGCGCGCCGAGGAGCTCGACGATCCGGTTCACGTCGTCGCCCGCGACCTGGGTGATGGTGTCGGCGAGGAGGGCGAAGACGCCGACCGGAGCCGTGAGCATGATCACGTCCACGAGCCGGATGATGAGGTCGTTGAGCCCCTCGACCACCGCGAGCACCGGCTCGGCCTTCGCGCGCGGAATCTGGATCAGCCCGATCCCGATGAAGAGCGCGACGAAGACGACCTGCAGCATGTTGCCGTTGTCCGAGACCGCCGCGAAGAGGTTGCCCGGCACGATGTCCACGAGGAACTGGAGCGGCCCGCGCGCCGCCGCCGCCGCTGCCGCCTCGGAGCGCATCGCGGCGTCGCCCGCGTAGGCCGCGCCGAGCTCGGCCTGGAGCGCCTCGGGGACCGCGCTGCCCGGCTGGAGCAGGTTCACGACCACGAGCCCGATGGTCACGGCCACGGCGGTGGTGCCGAGGTAGATGGCGATCGTCTTGCCGCCGATCCGCGAGAGCTTCCGCAGGTCGCTCAGCGACGCCACGCCGAGCACGAGCGAGGCCAGCACGAGCGGCACCGCGATGAGCTTCAGCGCGTTCAGGAAGATCGTCCCGAACGGCGCGATCCAGCTCTGGGTGAACGGCCCCCACCCATTCGCCGCCGCGACGACGCCGTAGACCAGCCCGAGGAGGAGGCCGAGGATGATCTGCCAGTGGAGCTTTTTGTACCAGGGCATGGGCGGGCGGGCTGAGCGTCGGAAAGGCAGAAAGTACGGACGGTTCGCCCGAGGGCCGTAGGCGGAAAGCAGCGACTAGATTTTCTCGCGGTAGGGGCGAGCCCGTGCGTCCGCCCTGCTCCGAGGCCGGCCCCTCCCCTCAGAGTGTGTTCATGAACACACTCTCACAGCAACGCAGCGCCGGCGGCGGCCAGGGCCCCGCCGGTCAGCGTGCAGGCGAGGTTGACCCGGTCGTTCGTGATCCAGCGCCGTCCGCGCACGAGCGCGTGCCCTTGCTCGTCTTCCGGTGCCCGCTCGGTGAGGCCGCCGTCGCCGTCGCGGTAGAGCGCTTGCACCGTTGCGCCGAGGAGGCTGTCCACGAGCGCGGCCACCACCCCACTCCCGACGACGAGCACGCCTGCCGCTGGTGCGCCGAATGCTTCGTAGAACCCCGGCTCGAAGAACCCTCCCACCACGGGAGCTGCGCTCAGAAACACGACGCCAGCCCCGGCCAGCGCGCCGAGCGTGCCAGCCACGGACACCCCGCCCGAGGTCCCCGGCGCGACCCGCCGCCCGCTCCACACGAGCCGCGTCGGCCCGCCGACGAGCGTGCCGATCTCGGTCCCCCACGTGTCGGCGGCGGCGGCGGCGAAGGCCCCGACGTAGCCCCAGTAGAGCGCGTCCGATGGCACGAAGACGTAGGCGACGAGCAGCGCCCACGCGGCACCGCCGTTGGCGTAGACCTGTCCGGCATCGCGGCGGCTGCCCTTGTCATCGCCACCACGCGCTGCCGCTTTCCGCCGCCGCCCGAGCTTCGAGAGCAGGCTCGAGAGCACGAAGAACGCTGCCCCGGGCACCGCCCACGCCGGGCCGAGGACGAGCACGCTCGCCGCCAGCCCCGCCGCCGCGAGCGCGCCCGACCGGTCGAGGAACCGCACCCCGTAGGCTACCACGCCGAACCCGGCGGCGGCGAGCACGGCCATCGTCAACGAGCTCGCCGCGCCGGGATCGCCGTGCGCCACCGTGAGCGCCGCCACGACCGCCACGACGATGAAGAAGTTGTCCCACCCGCGCGTCGCCAGCCCCTCCGCGCCCGTCGCAAGCACCGCCACGGCGAACGCCGTCGGCAGCGTCGGCGGCGAGAGACCGGGCGGCCCGCCGACGCCAAGGGCGACCGCCGCAATCCCGAACGCAGCGAGGAAGAAGGCGAGCGACCCCGCGACCGACTTCTCATTCGCTCCGACCACGAACCGCCCGGGTCGGGCCAGCCTCGTCCCGACGAACGACGCGAGCGGGTCCGCCACGGCGAGGACGAGAAACGCGGTTTGGAGGACGTAGACCCGCTCCGCGTCGAGCGTCCAGCACGTCGCCAGCGCGAAGAGCAGCGCGAGCGGAAACGTGACCGTCCCCCAGCTCCGCCTCTCGATGCCGTGCATCCCCGGAAACACCCGGCGCGGCACCGCCCACAGGTTGACGAGGGCAAACGCTCCGGCGAGCCCGTAAATCCACGTCGGCTCCCCGAACCACTCCGGCGACAGCGCCACCAGGAGGCCGGCGAGGGCGTGCACGAATCGCCGCGACGACTCTGCCCGCCACCCCGCCCGCGCCCGCAGCGCCTCCCCCGCTCCGACGACGGCCAGCAACCCCAGCCCGAAGAGCACGAACGCGGTGAAGTCGGTCATGGGAGAAGGAAGCGAGGCGGGCTGAACCCCCCGTTTCGGGAGTGCCTGAGGGCAGAGCCCTCAGGCACTCCCGAAACTGTCCCCCTAATTTAGGGGGACCGCTTTTCGCGCCCTGAGCGGAGCGATGGGGCGAAAAGCGGGGGGGTCAAACGACGAGGGTGCCGGCAGCCTCGCCGCCGGCACCCTCACGAATCACGGTTCACGCCTTACGCTCAGCGCAGCACGTTGAGCAGCAGCGAGAACCGCAGCGTGTTCGCCAGCGGCGAGTCCTCCTCGAGCGGGTAGATGTACGAGAAGTCCACGCCGATCAGGTTGTAGCGGATGCCCGCGCCGAAGGTGAGGAACTTCCGGTTGCCGTTGAACGGGTCCTCGTAGAAGAACCCCGAGCGGAAGGCGAAGAGGTCGTTGTACCAGTACTCCAGCCCGGTCCCGACCGTGATCTGCCGGAGCACGCCCACGTCCTCGAACGTAGCCGGGTTGTCCTTGTCGATGGGGTCGTTCGTCGTCGCCACGCGGATGGGCTTCCACGACGAGAAGATGGCCTCGGCGAAGGACTTCGAGCCGGTCGAGTCGAAGTCGACGAGAGTCTTGTTGAAGTCCACGGCGAGGTTGAGCTTGTTGAACTCGTCGAGTTGGGCGCTGAAGGCCCCGCCGAAGCGGAGGTTGGTCGGGATCGGGTCGTTGCGCCCGTCCGGGCCGATGGTGTAGCCGATGGCCGGCCCCATGTTGGCGAGGTTGAACCCGAGCTTGGTGGTCACCGGGACGCTGCCGAGCTCGACGGGCTTGAAGGTGTAGAGCGCCGCGAGGTCTACGCCGACCGAGACGCCGGCCTTCGTCTGCGTCGTCCCCACGTCCCGCCCGCCGGAGAGGTTGGAATAGATGAACCGGACGCCGGTGCCGAGGGCGAGGCCGCGCGTCACCTGCCGCCCGTAGGAGACGCCGGTCGCGAGCTCGTAGGAGCGGAAGGTCCCGAGGTCCACGTTGTTCTCGTCGCGGTACTCCTGCTCGCCGAGGTTGAAGAAGATGATGTTCCCGCCGAACGTCCCGACGCCTTCCCAGTGGTACTTCCCGACGAGGTATTCGTAGAACAGGTCCGAGGTGATGGCCGGGAGCCAGTTGGCGTGCGTCAGCGAGACCTCGGCCCCGCGCTGCACGGCGAGGCCCGCCGGGTTCCAGAAGACCGCGCTCGCGTTGTCGGCAAGGGCGACGCCGGCGTTGCCCATCCCGGCGGCGCGGCTGTCGGGCTCGATCTGCAGGAACGGCACCGCCGTCGTGTAGACGATATTTTGAGCGAGCGCGCTGCCCACCCCGACGGTCGAGGCTAGCAGCAGTGTGAGCAGGACGCGGCGCAGGGCGCGGAGTGAGAGCGTAGGCATAGGTTCGGGTTTCTGGCTAGGGAAGGGAAGGGCGTGCCGGGGATCGGAGAAGCGCAATGGAACCCCCACAGGGTACCGCCGGAGCGACGCGAAGGCAATGTGTTCTGCGATTTTGCATGGAGCGCGCTCGTGGCCTTAACTACGCGCGACGGGCGGCTCATCGTATGACGGCGAGGCGTTCGATGCGCTCCGAGACCTCCGTCTCCCCGTCGGGTCGCTCGACCTCGACGCGCACTTTGTAGAGGTAGATGCCGGTGGCGAGCGGGTCGAAGTCCTCGTCCCGGCCGTCCCACGGAATCTGGACGACGGAGCCGGTGAGCGCGCCCGCGAGGAGGGTCTCCTCGGCGTCGAGCGTGCGGACCGGGCGGCCCGAGAGCGTGTAGATGCGGAGCTGGATGCGGGCGAGCGTCCCCGGCGGCTGGTTGTGCTCGAAGACGAACCGGGTCGCCCCGCTCGTCGGGTTGGGGTAGTTGTAGACGTTGCGGAGGACGAGCTCGCCGTCGGCCTCGACGAAGTAGTCGAGGCTGACGGTGGCCGAGTTGTTCGCCACGTCCCACGCGCGGAGGGTCAGCGTGTGCGGCCCCGGCTCCTGCTCCGGCAGCTCGAACTCGACGCGCCCGCTGCGGAAGGAGTCCAGGTCGCCTCGGTAGAAGCGCCCGAGGTCGAGTGCGTCCTGCTCGGCCCCGTCGATCGTCAGCAGAAGGTCGTGCCCGACGCCGGCCCCGACGGTGTTGATCCCGCTCTGGTCGAACAGCTTGGCGATGAGGATGGGCGTGCTCCCGACGAGGCCGCCGGGGACGAACGTGGTGTCGTTGAGGAAGAGGTCGACGCGCGGCGCTTCGCTGTCCTGAATCGGGTTGGCGGCGGTGCCGCCGACGACGAAGCCCTCGGTCGCGCCGTAGCCGTCACGGCCCCCTGAGTCGGTGGCGTAGACCGAGATGCGGCCCCGGTCGCCGGAGTATGAAATGTCGCGCGGGACGATGAAACGGGCGGTCCACTCGCCGCCTCGGACCGTCGCCCGGCCCCGGTAGATGAGGTCGTTGCGGACCTGCACGGTGCCGCTGCGGATGTAGTTCACCGCGTCCTCCGGGAGAGCCACCGTGCGCTCGGCGTCGAAGACCGCGATCTCGACCTCGCCGTTGTAGCCCGCGTCGCGCAGCCCGTCGAAGCCGAGGACTTCGCCGGAGACGGAGGCCTCTTCGAGCGCCCGCAGCTCGGGCAGCGGGCGGGCGCGCAGCGCTGCCGTGCCGAGCGCTGTCTCTCCGAGGGCTGCCGCGCCGAGCGCTGCCGCCTCAGCCTTCGCCGCGCCGAGGGTCGGGGCGGCCGTCGCGGGCCGGGGTGCCACCGGAGTCAGCACGGTCCCATCGTCGCCCTCTTCGCCGACGGGCTGCCCGTTGACGGCGGTGACGGCGACGGGCCGCTCGGGGAGCTGCACCCGCATCGCCGGATCGCCGAGGAAGACGAACTTGCGGTTGTTGTCCTGGGCACCGGGGCCGGTCCGTTTCGTCAGCCGGTACACGTCGCCGAGGCGGCGCGGGAGGCCGTCCTCCTGCCGGCTGAGGAGGTACTCGATGAGGACCCGGTTGAGGCCGAGGTTGTTCGAGTTCGGGCTGACGCCGGTGTAGACCAAGCGCGTGGTCGTAAACACGGCCGCGGCCCCGCCGCCGGGGTTGAGGAAGAACAGCTCGGCCCCGCTCTGCTCGTCGATCAGGTCGTAGCGCCCGAAGGAGCACGTCGCCGTCACGGCAATCGCCAGGCGGCCCGCGTTGTCGAGCCGGAGGATGTCGTCCTTGGTGAGGAGCTTCTCGTCGGCGAGGGCCTCGGAGCCGCCGTGGCCGCTGTAGTTCCACACGAGCGTGCCCTCGTCGAAGGACCGGAGGATGTCGGCCTTCGCCTCGGGATAGCGCGCGCCGAGGGCCGTCTGCACGCGCGGGTAGGTCATCGAGTAGATCTTCTGCACGTTCAGGTCGGGCGCGACGACGTTGGTGGTGTCGGAGAGCAGCTCGGCGTTCTGGACGTGAAGGTCGTCGTCCCAGTTGTTCGGCTCCTGGTCGTCGGCGACGAACGTGATGCGGGTGCGCCACGCGCCGCGCGTGGCGGGGTCGTCGTAGCTCTTGATCTTCGCGACCGTCTCGGCCGCCTCCGCCGCCGAGCGGACCGGCAGCCGCCCGATGCCGAGGTCGACGCGCTCGTCGCTCGTGGCGAAGCCCCGGTATTCCCAGATGCCTTCGTCCGCGTCGAGGAGGCCGAAGTAGTCGTCGCTGGTGAACGAGGCGGCCCGGTCGAACGAGTTGGCGCTCTGGTAGGTCGGGACCCAGTTGTTGCGGTCGCCGCCCTCGTCGAGGCCCCGGAAGTCATAGTGCCCGTCGCCGAAGAGCAGGGCGTAGCGGAAAATCTGGTCGTCGGTCGTGGCGCGGTCGTAGAGGAAGCGGAAGTAGTCCCGGACGGCGCGCATGTCCTGGAGGCCGCCGGAGAACTCGTTGAAGATCTGCTCGACCTCGACCACGAGCGACTGCAACCCGTCCTGCGTCCGGTAGGCCGCGAGCTCGTCGGCGGCGGCGCGGAACCCCTGGTCCGCGGGCGTGACGATCACGTAGTCCGGGAAGCCGCCGACGGCGTGGAGGTTCTGGTTCGGGACGGACGTGGCCGAGGCGGGCGCGCGGACCGCCGCGCTCGCCGTCGTGAAGGCGACGAGCTCGCGCGGGGCGTCGGGGTCCGGCACCTCGATCTGCACGCGGTAGCTCCCCCCGTCGGCGCGCACGCCGAGGCGGCGGATGCCGGCGGGGTCGGTCACGTCCCACACCTGCGGCTCCGCCGAGAAGCCGGCGAGCACGAACTCGAAGGGGCCCGCCTCGCCGCCGGGCGTGTGGAAGCGGAGGTAGTCCCGCTCGGCCCGGAGCGCCTTCGGGTAGAACGCCTCGACGTAGTCGATCCAGCCCTGGCTGCCGGTCGCGCCGAGCGTCATCTCCAGCCGGAGCTGCGTCCCGGCCCCGACGGTCTGCTCGAAGACCTCGACGTCGGCACCGGCCAGCCCGCTGCGCCTCGGGGTGAGGGTGGCGAGCGGCTGCCCCCCGCTCCGCATCGCGAGCGAAGCCGACGCGTCGCGCGTCGCCACGCGCGCCCGGTAGCGGACCGTCCCCCCGACGATCCCCGCCGGAAGCGTGTCGAGCACGACGGTCGACGGCTGCGACCTGGAAATCTCGGTCCCGAGCCAGTCCAGCCCGGAGCCGCCGCCGTCGCGGTCGATCATGCCCTCGGGCCGGTCCACCTCCTCGAAGGTGCGGCCCGTGACCTGGCTCAGGACGGTGGCCCCGGACGATCCGGCGAAGCCGGGCGTGCCGACGCGCTGCCCTCCGCCGTCGACCCGGACGAAGTAGGCGTTCTGCGTCGAGAAGAGGTTGATCCAGTGCCGCCAGCCCGGCTCGCCGCTCGCGGCGGCGGACGGGTCCCACCGCCAGCCGTTCGGGGCAGCTCCGTAGAAGTAGACCCCGTCCCCGCTGCCGAACGACCCGTCGCCGCCGCCGACGACGAACGTGGCGTTCTCGGCGAGGTCCGCGGTGCGCGGGGCGCTGTTGAGCGCGGGCACCGGCTCGCCCCCGTTGCCGAACACGGCGACGTCGTTCGGGTCGATGGCGTCGGGCGCGAGGCCGGCGCGCTCGAGGAAGGCCCGGTCGATGCGGTAGATGCCCTCGGTCGTGACCGGCACCTTCAGCCACGTCCCCGACGCCAGCACGCTCTGCCCGACCGCGAGATGCGGGTTGTCCACCGGGGTGAGCCGGCCGGCGGCGAAGGCACCGGCGGGCCGCGCTTCGGCAAACCGGACCGAGGCCACGATCCGCCGGTAGCGCCGCACCGTGCCGCGCTCCAGGTCGAAGCGGAGGAGCCGCGCCACGAACGTCCCCATCGGACGCCGCCGCTCGAGCCCGACGGCCACCACCTCGGCGGGCGGGCCGGCGAGGGCTTCGACGCCTTCGGTGCCCTGCGGGAGCGCGTACGGGACCTCGTCGAAGTCCGCCGCCAGCACCTCGACGGTGGGCGGCGCGAGCGTCGGCAGGGCCACGGCCTCCGAGACGCTGCCGTCGCCGCGCGCCGCGCGGAGCATCAGGTCCGCCAAGTTATCCGACGCGCCGACCGCCTCGGCGAGCGGCTCTGGCCAGTCCACGCGCACCTCGAACGTGACCCCTCGGTCCGTCCGCTCGAGGACGCGGAGCGCAGGCGAATGCGTGACCTCGCCGAGCGGCGAGCGAAAAACGTCGGTCTGCGCCTGTGCCGGCGAGACCGTTAGCCAGAGCGCGCCGCAGCACACCACAGCCCAGAGGCGGAGCGGCATCGAGCGTAGCCTATCGAGCGAATTAAAAAGAAACACGGTGCGAGCCGAGGGCAGGTAAAGCGTCAGCAGGGAGGCAACGGTGCAGATCAGTCGCCGGGGGTAGCACCTTGTTTCGATAGGCAGGTTCCGGGAGGACACCCGGGGCTAGAAGTAGAGACCTGGAGGTACGGACCTCGAGACTACGGAGAGACTACGGACACTGGTTTCCGTCGAGGCCCGCGAATATAGGGTCGTTCCGAGGCCAGCGCAAGGGCAGTTCGGCTTCCCCACGCTTCCCTGCTACGCGGCGGCCCGGCCAGCAGCTACGCGGCGACGAACCAGCGGGGACGCGCCTTCCGGCACACCCCCGCCCTCCCACGCTGAACCCCCGCGCGAGCCGGCTGCTCGCGAGCTAGCTGTTGATGAGCTAGCTGTTGATGTTGCGGTGGATCGCCTGCCGGGTTAGCCCGATCCGCTCGCCGAGCTGGGAGCGGTTGTCAATCCCCGGAATCCCGACGAACCCGTTGACGAGGCTCGTGAGGTACTCCTGCCGCAGCTTCGTGATGGGCACCGGCCCCAGAATCTTGGCGATGTCCAGCTCCTCGAGCTCGGTCTGGCAGGCGTGGGTCTCGGCCTCGAGCCCTTCGCGGATCGAGTTCCACACGGGCACCGAGGCGAAGATGACGCGGGCCTGCTCGTAGTACTCGAGGGCGAGGCCGTAGAACTTGAACTCCCGGTGGTAGACGCTGGCGAGGGCGCGCAGCACCAAGCCCTGCTCGCCGACGAGCTTGTTGCGGCAGGCCAGCTCGTAGGCTTTCTGGAGGTCTTCCTCGCCCTCGGCCCGCTGCCCGTTCTTGATCTGGACGACGCCCTTGCCGAGGAGCGCCTTCGGGATGTATTCGACGTAGCCGTTGCGGCGGCTGAGGTTGTAGACGCGGTTGTAGGCCTCGACGGCGTCTTCGGGCTCGCCCTCTTCGGCGGCGGCGTCCGCCTTCTGGAGGAGCACGGCGATCTCCCAGGACCGGACCCCCAGCCGCCGCGCCTCCTCCTTGACCCGGTCGAAGTACTGCTCGGCAGCGGCAGCCGAGCCCAGGCGGTGGCGCATCAGCCAGCCCAGCCGGTAGTCCAGCACGACGGTCTGGTAGGCGCTGTGCGGCTCGATGAAGGCCAGCTCCGTCTTGACCCGCTCGATCGGCGCATCGCGCAGACACCGGACGGCCTGAAGCTGGACGTGCGTCCGCCCGACGGCGTTGAGGTCGGCCTCCTTGAGGAGCTCGTTGAACTCGAGGAAGGCGTCGTACACGCGCGCCTCTTCGATGGCTCGGACGGCACGGTGCCACCGGTCCAGCTGCGCGTCCGAGAGATGCCCACCGAGGTATTCACCGGCTACCTCGATGTGCTCGCGCTCGTGCGCGGGGACCATGGGTACAGAGGGCATAGCAATAGGGTCACTTGGGAGGAGACGACAAGCAGCCCCCGGACGTGCGGCGAGCGCGCAGGTCGATCTGCGCCACGCGCGGGGAGTTCACCCCTAGCTATCGGATTTGCGCGAGGCCCCCTTAAGCAAGCCGGCGCAAAAACCTCCTCGCCGAGCCGGATTCCTAATGCCGGTCCCGGCCCCTCGTCACCCCCCGCTCCCGGACCCGTCCGACCACTCCCCAGCCCGCCTGATCTCACTAAGCCGACCGAGCTCCATCGCGAGTCGTTGGCTGGCCTCCTCGATGTTGCGGAGGTAGCCGGCGATCTCCGGGTCGAGAGGCTCCGACTGCGCGATGTCGAGAAGCAGTTGCGCGTGGCCGGAGATGACGGCGAGGGGGCCGTTGATGTCGTGCACCACGTCGGAGAGCGTGCCGAGCAGCTTCACGTACGGGGACCCCTTCTTCGAGACCTGGCGCGCGCGCGGGGTGGGCGTGGAACTCTGCGGCATAGGCGTAGGATCGCCTACCTGAGGGATCAGGTTAGTCATTGAGCAAGCGGTGGTGGGCGGGAGGAGACAGCGTTTGCCAGTGAGCCCCCGGGGGAAAGCTGCCCCACCCTCTAGTGAAAAGCCCCAGGTCAGGGGCAGCGAATCTAAGAGCTTTCAGCGCGGCGTGCGCGAAGGTCGTAAACATAATTTTGGGCGAACCACCCTAAGTGCAGCGTCTACCAAGAGCTACCGATTTTCCTCTGCCAGCCCTCGTCGGGAGACGGGCGAACCGGCACCCAAGATCAAAGCCCATGCCGATGCTTCGGTCGCCGGCCGTAGCTCCCCTGCCTCGGCCCGAGACGAGCCTTCTCTCCGCAGAACGTCACGGCCCGAGGCCATCCGCCGGGTCTATTGCCTCGAAGCCCCGCTCGCCTTTCCGGACGCGGGCCGTGGCGATTTCGGTGTCGTGCTCGAAGAAGAGGAGCCAGTCCTCCTGGGCGGCCCGCTCCAGGAAAGCCTCCTTCTCGGCGAGCGTGTCGAGCGGGGCCACGTCGTAGGCCATCACCCAGAGCAGCGGGACATGTGCGGCCGTAGGGATCAGGTCGGCGGCGAAGACGAGCGTCCGGTCAGCGTCGCCGATTTTGAGGAGCTGCTGCCCGCGCGTGTGCCCGTTGACGACGAGGGCCTCGACGCCGGGCAGCACCTCGCCCGGCCCGTCGACGAGCCGAAGCTGGCCGGAGGCCTCCAGCGGGTCGAGGTTCTCGGCGAGGAACGACGCGCCCTCGCGCGGGCTGGCATGCGCCCACTCCCAGTGCGAGCGCTGGACGTGGAACGTCGCCTTCGGGAAAGCAACCCGGAGCGACCCGTCGGCGTCCCGCGTGGTCGAGCCGCCGCAGTGGTCGAAGTGGAGGTGAGTCAGGACAACGTCCGTCACGTCGCCCGCCCCGAAGCCCGCCGCCGCGAGCGAGCGGTGCAGCTCCGACGACGCCCGGTCCACGGCGTAGATGTCGGCGAACTTGGCGTCGTACGTGTCGCCGAGGCCATCGTCGATGAGAATCAGCCGCCCGTCGCCTTCGAGCAAGAGGCAGCGCATCGCCAGCGGGATGCGGTTGCGCTCGTCGGCGGGGATGCGGCGCTCCCAGAGCGGCTTCGGGACGATCCCAAACATCGCCCCGCCGTCGAGGCGGAGCTGACCGGCGTGGATTTCGTGCAGCGTGTAGGGACCGATTTTCATGGTCGAGGGTCGAGGGTCGAGGGTCGAGGGTCGAGGGTCAGTTCTTCAGGCTTCTTCGATCTACGGTTCGTCACTCGTCGCTCGGCACGTGTCCGTTGGAGCGGATGCGCCGGTTGCGCTCGCGGGCCTTGCGGACCTCGGGGATGAGCTGTTCGAGGTGGGCGGCGAGGTAGTCCAGACGCTCCCCCTCCGTCGGAAGCTCGAGCACTTCCTGCTTGTGCTCCACGTCCAGCCCGGCGTTCTGGGCGACGACGAACGAGATGCGCTTCGGGCCTTCGTAGATCACGGGGCGGATGTTCTCGCCGGCGAGCTCGAGCAGCTTCAGGTGCAGCGCGATGACGCGCTCGCGGGCCCCCGCGTCGGCGATGCCCTCCATCGGCTCGTAGGGCGTGACGCGGGCCGTGAGGTAGAGCCGCTCCTGCCGGATGTCGTCGATCTGAAACCGCTCCTCGCCGACGGCGATGATGTCGAGCCGCCCGTCGTCGTAGCGCTGGAGCACGCGGTCGATCCGGGCCGTCGTGCCGACGCGGGCGAGGTCCTCGTCCTGCGCCAGCACGATGCCGAACGGGGTCTCGGTTTCGAGGCAGTAGCGGATCATCTCGCGGTAGCGCTCCTCGAAGATGTGAAGCGGCATCGTCTCGCCGGGGTAGAGCACGACGCCGAGCGGGAAGAGCGGGAGGGCGTCGGGAGTGGGGATGGGCATGGAGAGGAGGGGCGTGGGGGGCAGGGAGGAAAGGGAGGAAACGCACCCGGCGCTCGTGCTACAGAATACCACCCTTTGGAGTGCGGCGTCCGGTAGATTCGGGCCTCCCCACCCTCGCCCCCGCCATGCATTTCGCCGACTGGATCGTCCTCGGCCTCTACGTCGCCACGATCGTCGCCATCGGGGTGTGGGCCAACCGGCGGCAGACGGACACCGAGGCGTACTTCGTCGGCAACCGGAACGTCGCGTGGTGGGCCGCCGGGCTGTCGATCGTCGCGACGTCGTTCTCGGCGGCGTCGATCCTCGGGGTGCCGGGCTACGCCTACGCCGGCGACATGTGGTACCTCCAGTATTCGCTCGGGGACGTGTTCGCGGCGGTCATCGTGGCGCTGCTCTTCATCCCGTTCTTCCACCGGGTGCGCGGCCTGACGACGGCCTACGAGTACCTCGAGGCGCGCTTCGACCTCAAGAGCCGGCTCCTCGGCTCGTCGCTCTTCGCGCTGACGGTGCTGCTCCGGGCGGGGACTCTGCTCTACGGCGCGGCACTCCTCTTCTCGGCGGTGGTCCCGACGGACCTGCTCCCCGGCCTCGACGGCGTGGAGGAGGCCGTCGTGATCTTCGGCGTCATCGCGATCGTCTACACGGTGATGGGCGGCATCTCGGCGGTGATCTGGACCGACGTGATCCAGTTCGCGGTCATGAGCATCGGCGTGATGGCGTCGATGGCGGTGGTGGTGGCGGGGACGCCGGGCGGCTGGGGCGCGGCCCTCTCCGAGGCGGCGGCGGCGGGCAAGCTCGACGTCGTCCACACCGAGGACCTCGTGGCGGGGACCGGGCTGCTGACGGCGGTCTTCGGCTACGGCCTGCTCGCGCTCTCGCTCTTCGGGACGAACCAGCAGCCGGTGCAGCGCTACATGACGGTCCGCGAGCCGCGCGAGGCGCAGCAGGCGCTGCTGCTCGGCGTCGGGGCCGGGGTGATCGGGGTGACGCTCTCGCTGCTGCTCGGCGTCTTCCTGTTCCTGTTCTACGAGCACGCGCCGGGGCTCCTGCCCGAGGGCCTCAGCCCGGACCAGGTGATGCCGCACTTCGTCAACACCGAGGTGCCGCCGGTGCTGACCGGCGCGCTCGTCGCCGCCGTCTTCGCCGCGGCGATGTCGAGCCTGGACTCGGCGCTGAACTCGCTCGCCGCCACGCTCACGGTCGATTTCCTGGCGCGGTTCCGGCCCGGGACGCCGGAGGCCGTGCGGCTGCGCTTCGCCAAAGCCGTCGTGGTCACGGCCGGCGTGGCGGGCATCGCGGTCGGCATCTACGCCTCGCGGACGGGGGCCCCGCTGATCGACCTGATCCTGAGCTTCATGGGCTACTTCGCCGGCGGGCTCCTCGGGCTGTTCCTGCTCGGGATGCTGACGCGGCGGGCCAACGGCCACGGGGCCTTCACCGGAGCCGTCGCCGGCACGCTCGTCGTGCTGATGGTGACCGAGAACGACTTCGGCCTGCCCCGGCTCTACGACGCCTTCGGCTTCGCGCCGATTCCGTTCATCTGGTCCACGGCGGTGGGCCTCGCCGTCACGTTTGCGGTCGGGTACCTGGTTTCGATGCTCGGCCACCGGGTGCCGCCGGAGCAGCTCGAGCACACGACCCTCCGGTCGGCGGGGTGACGACGGTGGTGCCACTCCCGACCCGGGCGACCACACGGGGTCGCCCCTACAGGCACGACGGGCGCGAGGCGCGACGGGTGCGAGGCGCGACGGGTGCGAGGCACGCCGGCCTTCGTAGCTTTGCGCGTTTTCTCCTCCTGCGCTCTTCTGCCCATGCTCCTGCTCCGCCCCCTGCTCCTCGTGCTGCTCGCCGCGAGCGCGACGGCCCAGCCGTCCACGCTGCCGCCGTTCGACTTCGGCGCGGCGGACGACCCGCTGGAGATGCCGCTGCGTGACGTGCGACCGGCGGCGGCCCGCGTCACCGCCTTCGGCGGGCCGTCGTACATCGGGGTCGCGTGGCGCGGCGGGCTCGGGATGGAAGCCGACCTCGCGGCGGGGCCGGTCTCGCTCGGGCTCGGCGGGCGGCTCCGCCTCGGCAACGGGCTGTACGAGGAAGACTTCGACGAGACCTACGACCTCGTCCGCCTCGTCCGCTACGCCCGGCTCGACCCGACGCCTCGGCTGCCGGTCTACGCCCGCGTCGGGCCGCTGGAGCACGTCACGCTCGGGACCGGCCACCTCGTGCGCGCCTTCCAGACGACCTCGGCGTGGGACGAGCGGACGGTCGGCGCGGAGGCCGCCGTGCAGCTCCCCTTTCTCCGCCTCCTGGGCTTCACCGGCGACGTGCGGCTCGGCGGCGTCGCGGGCGGGCGGGCCGAGGTCGCGCCGTTCGAGCGCGCCTTCAACCCCGCCCTCCAGTCGCTCACGGTGGGAGCCACCGCCGTGACCGACCTCGGCCTGCCGGCCGACACCGCGACGACGGCCTTCGCCCTCGACGCCCGGTTCGCGCTGTGGCGGCTCGGCGACTTCGCGTTCTCGCCCTACGCGAGCTACGCGCAGTTCACCGAGTACGGCGACGGGTTCGGCGGCGGAGTCGAGTTTGCGAGCCGGGACCTCGCGGGGTTCGGACGGTTCGGCGCGGCGGTCGGCTTCTTCCAGAGCAGCAGCCAGTTCGTCCCCGGGAGCTTCAACGCGTTCTACCCGGTCAGCAACCCCCAGGCCCGGGTCTGGAACGCGGACCAGTTCTACGCGAGCGACTCCGCCTTCGCGCCGGCGGGCACCCCGCTGGCCGAGGCGAGCGGCGGCTTCTCGCTCACCTTCGCCCTCCGCGCGCTGGTCTTCAACGCGTTCGAGTTCGTGGGCTACGTCCGGCGCGACTACAGCGACGACCTGCTCACCGAGAGCACGCTCCGCCTCGTCTTCGCCCCCGGCGGCGGCGACCCGTTCCGGTTCGTCTTCGAGGTCCAGCAGCAGGGCCGTGACTCGTTCTTCGACCTCTTCCGCGACTACGAGGACCAAAACGTCCTCGTCTTCCACCTCGACTACGCCCTCTCCGGCCCGGCGTGGCTGACGATCCGCTCGCGCTACGGCTACCAGCGGCAGGCCGACGGCCCCGGCGGCGAGGAGCGCTTCCTCGTCGAGCGTCGGTTCGAGCCGTTCGTCGGCGTCCGAGTCGTACTCCCGTGAGACGGCGGCCTCCGGTGGGCGGTGTGGAGGGCATCGGAGGCAGGACCGGCGGGAGTGAGCGCCGGCGCGGTAGGTACCTCTTCGCTGGAGGAGCCCCGGCGGAAAGTTGGCTCGGCGGAGAGGGACGCGCACCAGAGGCAGAGCAGCGCGGAACGTCTGGCCTGACGTTCTTGGTAGAGGTCCCCACTCAGGATCTCTGCCTGTTCCACCTGGGCCGGACAGTATCTTCTCTATCACCGGTCGCTACCTCGCCGCCCACTCCGGTCCACGCACCGACCTCCGAGCCCCGTGACTACTCCACCTGGGCCGGCCAGTACGTCCTCTCGACTGAGCCAGCCGACATCGACGGCTGGAACGCCCACCGCGTCGCAGCCACCTCCTTGGCTGGCCCGTCAGCCCCAAGGGCCGGCTCGCCGAGCGCCTCGACCTCGCCGCCGGGGCCGACCCGGTGGCGGCAGCCTACGAGCACGGCGGGTGCCGGCTTCTGGCTACCGCCTACACCGACAGAGCACCTATACCGAACAGAGGATCGTAAACAGCTAAAGAGGGGGCGCGCAGTCCCCTTCCCCCGCTGCGCGTGAGCACTGTATGGGTTAGCTTATCGCTCCGCTCAGAGCCTGCCTATGAATGGAGGAGGAAGGCGAGAACGAGTGCCGGACGGCGCAGACAAGGCGCGCGACGCAGCCGATGCCACGCATCGGCACCACGCATCGGCGATGGAGTGTAACGCCGGATGCGGCGGCTGGAGCCGTTGGCAGCCCTTCGCTTTGCCTTCGTAGTCAGTCTCTTAATGAACCGTTCACCCGTCGGAGCCCATGAACAGATTCAAGAACCAGTTTCTGCTAAGTGACCGGGAGCTACGTGTCCCTGCGCACTGGACGCGTCGCGTGGTGGGAGGCCGACACTTGGCGCACTGTCCAGCCCTCCCTGTGCACGACGTTACGCTCGACCGCGATGGGGCAGGCTCGGCAGAAGGCGTCCTCGTCGGGTGGACCCCTGCGATGATGGCGGCCCCGAAGGCAACAGCCCCGAAGGCCGGTACGCCGGAGTTGCGCCTGCGGGACCTGGGAGAGATGGGCGGGCGATGGATCTACCTAGACCGCGACGAGGTCCGCCACGACCCTCTCGGGTCGTGCTCCGTCGTCTACGGCACCGAGGCCGAGGTCGTGGCGTCTTCGACGGCCGTCATCCCCCCGGACCTTCTCCGGCGGGACGCGGGCCTCGAGGCGGCATTCGATCTCCCCGAGAAGGACGGGTGGTACCCCTTCGGGCTGACCCCCTATGCGAACGTCCGACGCCTGCTCCCCAACCACGTCCTTCGCCTCGGCAGCCTCACCCCGGTGAGAGTTCCAGCTCCGGGTGTGGAGAACCGAGACGGGCAGGACGGCCAGGCCCTCGACACCATCGCCCGCAACCTTCGGGAGCAGCTACAGGCCCTGGCGGCAGCGAACCTGCTCACAGTGGGCCTCACCGCCGGGAACGAAACGCGCATGCTCCTGGCAGGGCTCCGCGGCGCTACGGACGCCGCCCTCTTCTTCACCCTCCACACCGCGGGCATCGAACACGCCAGGGCGCGGCAACTCGACGTGTACGCGGGCTGCCGCTTGGCGGAGCAGTTCGGCCTGGACCACGTCGTGATCCCCAGGCTGCGGAGTGCCGAGGCGGAGCGCCTGTGGTTCGAGCGCACCGGACGCTGCGTCTCTGGGGGGCCCCTCAACAAGTCCGTCTCCAAACGGATCCTGCCGCCCGAGCGCGTCGACGTACGGGGCTTGGGGGGCGAAGTCGGGCGCGCCTACTATTACCGGCTCGGTGACCGCCCCGATACGGCGCTGCCCGTCGAGACCCTCACCACTCGCCTCGGCCTCCCTCGCCACGAGGCGGTCCTCCGAGCAGGCCGCGAGTGGGTGGGCTCGGCGGAGGTCAGGGACGCGTACGACCTCCTGGACCTGCTCTACCTCGAGAACCGGGTAGGGTGCTGGGCCTCGACCCACGCCCTCGGCGATGTGACGACGCAGACGTGCATCTGGCCGCTGAACCAGGCTTCCACTGTTAGGGCTATGCGAAGTCTGTCCTACGAGGCGAAGACACAGGATCGCATGGGTCCCTTGGTGGTCAAGCGTTTGTGGCCGGAGCTGCTTGACGTGCCTATCAATACCCCTTTCGGGTTGTACCGGGGCGAGCAAGCGGCTAAAGCCCTCACTCAGCGCCTCAGGGACCTCCCTCGGCGGGTCGGCAGGCGAATCCTCTCCAGAGCCACCCGATAGCCGATGGACAAGCCCACTACTGGGGCGACTCCCTGATGCAACCCTCCATGCCCTCAGACTACTCCACCTGGGCCGGCCAGTACGTTCTCTCGGCAGAGCCGGCTGACATCGACGGCTGGGTCGGCCGCCGCGTCGCCGGGCGTCACCTCACAGCGCACCCGGCGCTGCCAGTCATTCTGGTTACTGTCGGCGGCGAGGAGGTGGGGCAGCGCCGGGGCCGCGTCGTCGTGACGGGCGGGCAGACCGGCGAGCGCGTGTTCGCCAACGGCGCACTCGGCGAGCTGGCGCGGGGGTCCTACTGAAAAAGTGCCGACAGCGCGACGCTCCGCTGACTGTGGAGGAGGCCTGCGCCACCATGAAGGCACCGGTCCTACCCGCGGTGCTCGCCGCCGGTGAGGCGTGGCTCTCCTCGGTCCCCGACGAAGATCGCCTCCGCACGATCGACCACCTCTATCTCGAACAGCGCTTGGGATGCTGGGCCTCCCCTACCCTCCTGAGCGGCACCGGGCCACGACCGACACGCTACCCGCTGAACCGCCGCGACGTCGTGGATGCGTTCTTGAGCCCTCCGGTAACCGACAAGCTCAACGGTACGATCATCGAAGCCGTGATCCGCCAGGGCTGGCCGGAGCTTCTCGAGGTCCCCTTCAACGAGCCCGTCGGGTGGCACCGCTTCCGGCGCAACGTGACAAGAATGGTGGAGAATCCCCGCCCAGTGCTCGGCGCGATCCGGCGCAGGCTGATGCCTTCCTGACGGTTTTGCTCACGCGCCGACGGGGGCGCGGAGTGTACCTTCGCCCACGGCGCGCCTCGGCGGTCTCTCATACCAGTCCGCTGAACTACTGAGTCCTTCCTGCGCAGGCGGGACTCCATACGGCGAGGGCGCGTGGCTCAAGCCTCGCATGGTTCCCCGCCTTCGCGGGGATGACTTAAAATGGAAGATGGTGCCAAACTCAGCGACTTGGTATCAGAGTCGGTCTATGAAGTTCGGGAGCGAGGCGAGAGCGAGCGAAAAAGACGCGGCCGAGGCGCGTGAGGAATCCGAGGCGCGTGAGGAGCCCGGTGCACCCGCATCGGGCAGAGCCTGCCCTGAGCGCAGCCGAAGGGAGCGCAACGCGGAGCGGGGCTTTGGCAGCCGCTCGCAGCCCTTCGGCATCTTCATAGACAGACGCTAATTCGTAGACAGACTCTAAGCCGACCGAGCCCCTGCTGCCGTCGCCCTCCAACCGTCAGAGCCCGTGCACCACTCGCCTCCCATGATACCAAGTCCGGCTGAAGTGCCTCAGGTCGAACGGGCACTCCCAACCCTTCTCCCTACGACGTGGGGAGGGGGGCGGGGGGAGGGGCCGCCGAAGCAATCACACACAGATCAAACGGATTTGGTATGATTCCCTCGTTTGTAATCATTGGCACGATGAAGGGGGGGACGACCAGCCTCCATCACTACCTCAAAGCGCACCCGAAGATTGGGATGCCCGAGAAGAAAAAGGAAACGAATTTTTTCGTTCCTCCCGGACAAAAGCCAAGCACCTACGAGCGCGGATTCGATTGGTACCGAAGCCTGTACCCGGAGGGGGCTGAGGTCTACGGAGAGGCCTCTCCCAACTACACCAAGCGCCATCTATGGGGCGACGGCACGGCGCGTCTTCTCCACGACGTAAACCCGGCCGTCAAGCTCCTCTACCTCCTGCGCGACCCCATCGATCGTTTCGTTTCTCACTACACACACAACGTGGTAAGTCGAAGAGAGGCCCGTTCGCTGTCCGAGGCGGTCCGAGACCCCGAGTCAGCCTATTTCATGACGAGCTGTTATCACTATCAGCTTCAGCCCTACCTCCAGCACTTCTCCCTCGACCAATTCCTGTTTCTCCCCTCCAATACCCTGAGAAATGACAAAGAAGCTACGCTTCAGCGCATCTTTCAGTTTATCGGCGTCGAGTCCTTCGCCTCTGACGCTTTCGAGAAGTCGCATCACGTAGGGACGAAGAAACAGGTGAAATCCGCCCTTGAACTAAAGGTGAAGGACCCTCGGCTCTTCAGGGTGTTGCAGCGCGTTCTACCTGAGCGCTTTACCAAGCGCCGCCCCGTGGAGCGCCCCCGCATCACCGACGAGGACGTCCGCCACCTCGCCGAGCGCTTCGCGCCGGACGTGGAGCGGCTGCGGGAGCTGACCGGGCTGTCCTTCACCGAGTGGTCCCACGCCTATCCCCGGGTCGAGGGGCGCTCCTGAGCGGAAGGGCGCTCCTGCTCACGCCGGCTCGAAGGCGTAGTCGACGACGGTGTCGTGGCGCTCGGACTCGTCGGACGCGGGGAAGTCGGTCATGAAGTGGAGGCCCCGGCTCTCGGTCCGCCGCATCGCCGACTTGGCGACGAGGTGCGCGACGGCGACGAGGGCGCGCCGCTGCGGAGGGGGCCCTCGCGCCGGAAACTAAACAAGTGTCGCAGGACGGCGCTACGTAGCCTCGGCGTCGTAGCTGTACACCGGCGTCTCGATGACGCGGCTGGGCTTCCTATCCTCCAGAATCGTCCGCTGTAGCCATTCCCCCGTCGCAGGCGCAAAGAAGGTCTCCCCCGTCTCCTCGTCCGCGCGGGCAGGTACGTTCTCTACGACGTAGAAGCGGCCCTCGTGCTCCAGCGCGTAGCTCACGCGCCGCTCGATTAAGCGCTCTTCTGTTTTCATCGCGGCTTCCTCGTCTTGAAGTCGATCCACTTGGAAAGATCAGGTTCGTAAACGGTTACGATCTTGGGTAGCGGACGCAAGAGGGCGTCGGCGATCCGCTGATCGGTCCAGGCGTGGCCGTCGGTGGACTCGTCGGCCTTGAGGAGGAGGCGCGCGCGCGTGACGGTGCAAGCCGGGGCGGTGCCGGAGGAGATCCGCTCGATGAGGGCAGTACGTTCTTCGGAAGAGAGGAGGACACGGTTCTTGTCGGGCATCGGGGGCGTAAGTTGGTGAGCCCTAAGCTGAGCCCATCGAATCATCTGTGACTCAGCACTAGGAAGCCTTCGGAGGTCGCGCTGAGTGATAACTTCCGGATGCAGCAGTGTATCTACGGAGTTGAGATGGTGCTCCTGCATCTCTGCAGGACGAAGTGCCACGACTTGTCTCCCTCCTCCCGTGCCGACTTTTAGTCCGCCCCCGACATGGCCTCTCCCCTCCTCTCTCGTCTACGTCACGCCGCGCGTCACTCCAGGCATAGCTTCAGCGCTCTGTCGGGCACGATGCGGGACTACCTGACTAGCTTTATGCCGGGCTCTGCCCCTCCCGGCTCTGTGGTCATGTTCCACATCGGTCGGAGCGGCAGTCGTGTCGTCGCTGACTTGCTCAACCAGAACCCCAGAATCTGCTGGGAGGGGGAAATCCTCAAGCCTGAAATCTACAATAAGGAGCGCCGACGCCTCAGAACCAGGGCACTGAACCCCACTACGCTAGATCCTATCTCGTACCTCCGGAGCAGAATGGATGAAGCCGGGCGGTGTCGCTACGGATTCGAAGTTAAGTTCTACCACCTCATACGTGCCGAGATTGACCTGGAGACGTTCCTCGACGCGTCAGAGACCCTCGGCGCAACGCACTTCGTGGTACTTAAGCGACGGAACATGCTACGTAAAATAGTTTCCAGCATGGCCGCCAAGCAGCGCGTAGGCTCGGTCACCAGAAGAGAGGCCTTCCACCTCGAACAAGGAACCTCGCCTTCCCTTACCCCGCTGTACCTGGACCCGGACGAGGTAGGAATCGACACTCAGGTAAAACCGCTGCTACGCTTCCTCGAAGCCTTCGACGCCGACTTCGCACGCCTGGAGCGATTGCTCGAAGAGCGCAGGGCGCTCTTCCTCACCTACGAAGAACACATACGGACCGATCCCACTCACGCGTACCGGCGTATCTGCTCCTTCATCGGCGTAAGGCCAGCCAAGGTGAAGGTTCGCTACAGCCGGACCAATCCTTTCCCCCTCTCCAGCCTGATCCTGAACTACGCCGACGTGGTGGACGCACTCCGCGGTACGCCTTACGCTTGGATGGTGGAGGCGGAATGATGGTCTGCCAGGTCAGACTCAGGGGTTCTCCTTCCTCTACGCCGGCTCGAAGGCGTAGTCGAGCACGGTGTCGTGGCGCTCGGACTCGTCGGGCGCGGGGAAGTCGGTCATGAAGTGCAGGCCCCGGCTCTCGGTCCGCCGCATCGCCGACTTGACGACGAGGTGGGCCACCGCGACGAGGTTGCGGACCTCGCACAGCCCGCTCGACACCGTGGCGCGCTCGTAGAAGTCCTCGGTCTCCTCGTAGAGCATCCCGACGCGCCGCCACGCCCGCGAGAGCCTGAGCGTCGAGCGGACGATCCCGACGTAGGCGCTCATCACCTGCCGGACCTCGCGCCGGTTCTGGGCGACGAGCACCCACTCCTGCGGCTCGTCGGTCCCGCTCTCGTCCCACTCCGGCACCTCCACCCGGCTGGCCTCGGCCGCGTAGGCGACCGCCGGCTCGACGGCGCGGGCGGCGTAGACGAGCGCCTCGAGCAGCGAGTTCGAGGCGAGGCGGTTCGCGCCGTGGAGCCCGGAGCACGTCACCTCGCCGCAGGCGAAGAGCCCGGCGATGCTCGTCCGCGCGGCGGCGTCCACGACGACCCCGCCGCAGAGGTAATGCGCCGCCGGGACGACGGGAATCGGCTCCTTCGTCATGTCGATCCCGAACTTCGCCGCGAGCGTCTCGGCGATGTTGGGGAAGTGGCCGAGGATTTCGGCGGCGGGCCTGTGCGAGATGTCGAGCCAGACGAAGTCCTCGCCGCGCTTCTTCAACTGGTCGTCGATGGCGCGGGCGACGACGTCGCGCGGGGCGAGCTCGGCGCGGTCGTCGTAGGCCGGCATGAAGCGCTCGCCGGCCTGGTTGCGGAGGAGGCCGCCGTCGCCGCGGACGGCCTCGGTGATGAGGAAGCTCCGTCCGCCGAACTGCGGCTCGGAGCCGAAGAGGCTCGTCGGGTGGAACTGGATGAACTCCATGTTGGCGATGCGGGCCTTCGCGCGGTAGGCCATCGCCACGCCGTCGCCGGTCGCCACGGCGGGGTTCGTGGTGTGGAGGTAGACCTGCCCGGCCCCGCCGGCGGCGAGGAGCGTCGCCCCCGCGAGGACCGTGACCACCTTGCCGGTCTCCTCGTCGAGGACGTAGGCCCCGAAGCAGTGGAGGTCCGGCCAGACCTCGGAGACGCGCCGCCCGAGGTGGTGCTCCGTGATGAGGTCCACGGCGAAGTGGTACGCGAGGAGGTCGATGTTCGCGTGCGCCCGGACCTTTGCCAGCAGGGCGCGCTCGACCTCGCGCCCGGTCATGTCGGCGGCGTGGACGATGCGGCGGGCCGAGTGCCCGCCCTCGCGCCCGAGGTGCAAGTCGCCGTCCGGATCGAGGTCGAAGTCCGCCCCGAGGCGCATCAGCTCGCGGACGCGCTCCGGCCCCTCGGTCACGACCATCCGCACGACCTCCTCGTCGCACAGCCCGGCCCCGGCGACGAGCGTGTCGCGGACGTGCTCCTCGACGGAGTCCGCCGGGTCCATCACGGCGGCGATCCCGCCCTGGGCGTAGTTCGTGTTCGACTCCGCCGACGCCTTCTTGGTGACAACAGCCACCGTCCCGTGCTCCGCCGCCCGGAGGGCAAACGACAACCCCGCCACGCCGCTGCCGATCACGAGAAAGTCGTAGCGCTCCGCCATCTTACAGATTATGCCTGTCCTGCGCTACACAGCGGCCGATACCGATCATCTCGCGGATGACAACGGCAAGGCTGTCGAGCCTCTGCTGGGCCTGTGCGATTTCCCTATCCGCTACGGGCCGCTCCTCGTTCGATTGCGCGGTCGCCTCGCCGAGCGCGAACGCAAGCAGAAGCACTGGAAGCACTGCTCGAAGTCGCATCGTTAGTCCTGGCCGAGCCCCTCTTGCAAGAGGTAGGCCTTGATGAACGGTTCGAGGGCACCGTCCATGACGCCGTGGACGTCGGTCACCTTGATCTCGGTGCGGTGGTCGTTGACGAGGGTGTAGGGCTGGAAGACGTAGGAGCGGATCTGGCTGCCCCACTCGATCTTCTTCTTCGACGCCTCCTGCGCGCTCTTGGCGGCCTCCTGGATTTCGCGTTCGAGCTGGTAGATGCGGCTCTTGACCATCGTCAGGGCGCGCTCGCGGTTCTGGAGCTGGGAGCGCTGCTCGGTGCTTTCTGCGACGACGCGGGCGTCCTCGCCGTTCGAGAGCTGGCCGGTCCAGATGTAGCGCGCGCCGGTCTCGACCTTGTTGACGTTCTGCCCGCCCTTGCCGCCGGAGCGGAAGGTCTGGAGCTCGAGCTCGTCGGGCTTGATCTCGACCTCGATCGAGTCGTCGATCTCGGGGTAAACGAAGACGCTCGTGAAGGAGGTGTGGCGGCGGCCCGACGAGTCGAAGGGCGACATGCGGACCAAGCGGTGGACGCCGTTCTCGGCCTTGAGGTAGCCGTAGGCGAAGCGGCCGGCGACGCGGAGCGAGGCGCTCTTGATGCCCGCCCCCTCGCCGGGCTGGTACTCGACCATCTCGGGGGTGTAGCCCTCGCGCTCGGCCCAGCGGGTGTACATCCGGAGCAGCATCTCGCCCCAGTCCTGCGCCTCGGTGCCGCCCGCGCCGGGGTGGATCGTGAGGATGGCGTCGCGGTGGTCGTCGGGGCCGGCGAGCATCCCGCGCAGCTCGAGCGCGCCGAGCGCGCGGGCGAGCTTTGCCTCCTCGCGCTCGATCTCGCCGGAGAGGTCGGCGTCGGGGTCCTCGGCCTGCATCTCACCGAGGGTCTCGACGTCCTCCTGCATCGCGACGAGCCGGTCGTAGGCCTCGACCCATTCCTTCTCGGCGGCGATGTTCTGCTCTACCTGCTGCGCCGCTTTGGGGTCGTCCCAGAAGGTGGGGTCGAGGCGTTGCTGCTGCAGTCCTTCTAGCTTCTCGCGTCGCCGGGCGACGTCAAAGATAGCCTCCGAGCGCGGTGACACGCTCTACGAGTTGGGGGTCCATCGGCGGGGACGTTGGGTGGGGGGAGACGGGCAGCGCAGCAGAAGATACGAGCGCCGGGCTCCTCGTCTTACCGGTTCGCCCGGTTACCGGTTCGTCCGGGCGAGTCGTTCCTGCGCGAGGGTGAACTTCAGCGAGACGCGGTGCGAGTAGCCCAGCTCCTGCCGGATGCCGCCGAAGTCCCCGAAGCCGTAGTCCACGTCGAAGGCTCCGACGTTGAGGCCGGCCCCGACGGTCGGCGTGACCTCGGTGCCGAAGCGCTCGGAGCTCGTCACGTCGGAAATGCCGGCGCGGAGGGCGACGACGTCGCGGAACGTCAGCTCGGTCCCGAGGCGCGGGTGGAACGACACGTCGCCCGTGTTGAAGGCGTAGGCGCGCTGCCCGTCGAAGGCGAGGTCGAAGTCCAGCCCGGCGGTGAAGCCCAGGTCCTCGCTCAGCGGCAGCGTCACGCCGGTGCCGAAGCGCGCGACCGGGAGCACGATCTCGGAGCCGCCGACCGGCGCGTCCTGGCCGAAGACCTCGCTGATGGCGGCCAGCTCGCCCGAGTCCACGCTCCACGACTGGAGCATCCCGGTCACGTCCTGCAGGTTCACCCCGAACTGGAAGCGCCCGATCCGGTACTGCGCCCCGACGTCGAGCGAGTAGCCCCAGGCCGTCGCGAAGTCGCCGATCCCCCGGCGGACGACCTTCGCCGTGGCCCCGACCGAGAGGTTGGAACGGACCTGCCGGGCGTAGGAGACGAAGAAGGCGTAGTCGGCGGCGGAGAAGAAGCTGATCGAGTCGGGCGTGGGGCGGTCGTTCTGGGCGTCCCACGCGCCCAGCGTGTTGGCGATGTCGTCGACGCCGGAGCGGAAGAACGAGAGGCCGACGGTCGAGCGGGCGTTGACCGGGAAGACGCCCGCGCCGTAGTCGAACTGCACGATGCCGTCGAAGCGCTCGGCGTGCATGTAGGCCGCCTCGGGGTAGACCGCCTGGTTGAGCCCGGCGGGGTTCCAATACCCCGCGGTCACGTCGTTTGCGAGGGCGACGTAGGCCCCGCCCATGCCGAGCGCGCGCCCGCCGACGCCGCCGGCGAGGAAGTCGGCGCCGTACTTCGCCACGCGCTGCGCCTGCGCGCTCGGGACGAGCGCATCGGGGGCAGCGGCGAGCGCGAGGAGGAGGAGCAGGAGGCCGAGCGAGCGCAGAGCAGGCATCAGAGGGAGCGGTTGCGGAGGGAGTGCCAAAGATGGCGAAAACGAAGCCGGAGGGCAAGCGATTTCTGCGCCCCCTCCTCCCAACGCTCCACAGCGCGAGAGTATTTCGTGACCCCGCGTGGTTCCCCGCTCCGTTTCTTCCGCTAGCCACCCCGTCTCACAAACCGCTGCTCCCATGTCCCGTGATCCCCTGTCCGCCCCCGTGCCCCCCACCGCTTCCGCTTCGCGCGGCGTCGACGACCGCGAGCGTGACCACTTCCGCCAGACGCACCCCGGCCCCTATGCCGAAGGCCGCAGCGCCTACGCAGCCCGCCTCGACCCGTCGGCCAACCCGTACGCCGAAGGCACCGACGAGCAAAAGGCGTGGGCCTTCGGGTATGCCGACGCGAAAGCCGACGGTTAACGCTCCGTGCTTTCCTCCGGAGCGCTCAGCGCTTCATTCCACCGCTCCATCCAGCACGCCGCGGTGAGGCACCCCCGCATCCGAAGCCGCTGCCGGATGTCGGCCACGAGGTAGCCCGGCTCGACCCACACGCCGACCTCCACGGACTGCGCCCAGTTGGGCCGGTCCGGGCGGGCGAGGTTGACGCTGACGGCGTTGTAGGCGAGGACCAGCGCGAAGAGCGCGACCAGCCCCCGCCGCCCCACGCTCAGGCCCAGCCCGACGAGCACGAACGGGATGATCGGGATGAGGTACTCCTGTTCGAGCGGATAGCGCACGTAGAGCGCCTCGTAGGCCCCGACCACCGCCAGGCACAGGACGAACACCCTGCGCTGCGCGGGGGTGAGCCCCGGCGTTCGTCTCGGAACCGCCCGGACGCCGAGCCCGGCGATCAGCAACCCCGTGGGCAGCCCCCAGAGGTACAGGTTCTTGTAGGCGACGCGGCCCAGCCGCTCCGCCCACGTCCAGGTGGCCTGTTCCTCGGCCCCGTAGACCGCGAGAAACCCGAGCGTCCCGCCGTGCGCGACGAGGCTCGGCACGTAGCACAGCCCGCCCAGCCCGAACGCGACGAGCGCCGCCACCGCGATCCCCCGGCGCTCCAACTTGTGCTCGGCCAGCGCGAAGCCGACGAGGCTCGCCACGAGCAACACCGTGCTCAGCCGCGCGCCGATGGCGAGCCCGAGGAGCAGGCCTGCCCCCAGCCACCGGCGGTCCACGAGGAGCACCGCCCCGGCCAGCGCCAGGCCCAGCGCCCACAGGTAGTCCATCGTCGAGGCCGCGTTGACCCACACGAACGGGTGGAGGGCGAACGTCAGCGCCAGCACGTGGCGGTGCGGCACGGCCCAGCGCCGGCACAGCCCCAGGAAGCTCCCCACCGCGAGCAGCGCCATCGCCGCCGAGCCGAGGTTCGAGGCGACGCTGCCGCCGAGCCAGATCAGCACCGCCGCCCCCAGCTCGTGGACGAGGAAGCCGGGGTTGCGCGAAACCTGGTACACGCCGGTGCTCCCCAGCCGGGTCGCCATTTCGACGACCTCGTAGGAGTCGTTGTCCGCCCCAAACCCGAGGAACGTCAGGGGCAGGTAGGAGACCGCTGCGACCGCCAGCACCCACCGGTCCCGCTGCACGTCGTGATGGGTCGGGCGAGGCAAGAGCGGCACGGGCGGGCGAGGTCCTCGGAAAAGGGCTGGCAATATACCGGCCCTGCGACGCAGCCTGCTGCGTACCCTGCAGCCTGCTGCGTGCCCTGCTACGCACCTCGGCGCAGCCGGGCGGCGAAGGCCCCGTCGGTGCCGTGGCGCTGCGGCAGGGCGGCGTAGTGCCCCTCCGGCGTGACGAACGCGGCGGGCACGAGCCCGTCCGCCCGTTCCGGCGCGAAGGCGGGGTGCCGGGCGAGGAAGGCCGCGACGCGCTCCTCGTTCTCCTCCGGCTCGGTCGTGCACGTGCCGTAGACGAGGAGCCCGCCGGGGCGGACGAGCACCGCGGCGGCGTCCAGGAGCTCGTCTTGCAGCGCGGCCAGCGCGGCGATCTCCTCCGGCGTGCGCCGCCAGCGGAGGTCGGCGCGCTTGGCGAGGACGCCGAGGCCGGAGCACGGCGCGTCGAGCAGCACCCGGTCGCCCAGCGGCGGCTCCGCCCGGGCGGCGAGGCCGCGCAGGTCGGCGGCCTCGGCCTCGACCGTGCGCAGCCCGTGCGCTTCGGCGGCCTCGCGGACCAGGCCCGTCTTGCCCGGGTGGAGGTCGAAGGCACGGACGCGGCCTTCGTCGCCCATCCGCAGCGCAGCGTAGAGCGCCTTGCCGCCGGGGGCCGCCGCCACGTCGAGGACGGTCTCGCCCGGCTGCGGGTCGAGCACCGCCACGACGAGCCCGGCGGCCTCGTCCTGCACCGCCACCGTGCCGTCGGCGAGGAGGCCGGCGTGGAGCACCGGTTGCAGCCGGTCCACGGTCACGAAGTCGCCCAGCCACGGCGAGGGCGTCCACTCGACCCCGAGCGCGCCGAGCCTCTCGCCGAGAGCGTCGCGCGTCGTGCGCAGCGTGTTGACGCGGAGGGCGTAGCGCGGGCGGGCGTTGTCGTGTTCGAGGAGCGCTGCGGTCTCGGCCTCGCCGTAGCGCTCCAGCCAGCGCCTGACGATCCACGTCGGGTGCGAGTGGCGAATGGCGAGGTCGCGCGCCGGGTGCCCGGTGTCGGGCGCGGGGAGCCGGTCGCCCGCCCGGAGCACGGCGCGGAGGACGCCGTTGGCGAGGCCGCCCGCCTTCGGCCTGACCTCGCGCTTCGCCAGCTCGACGGCCTCGCTCACGGCGGCGTGCGGCGGGGTCCGCAGGAAGAGGATGTCGTAGAGCCCGATGCGGAGGATCTGCCGGAGCGGGCTCTCCATCGCGCCGAGGTCGCCCCGGTAGACCTGCGCGAGCAGGTAGTCCAGCCACCGCCGTTGCCGGGTGACGCCGGCGACGTACTCGGCGGCCTGCCGCTCCTCGCGGGCGTCGGCCTCGCCCTCCGATGCGCCGCCGGCGAAGGCGTCGGCGTAGGCTCCGTCGCGCTCGACGCGGACGAGGCGGTCCAGAGCGCGGGCACGGGCGGAGACGAGGGGCGGCGCAGGCATCGAGCGAGCAACTCTTTTCTCGGGACGAATCTCTTTTCTCGGGGCGAGGCGGGAGAATACGCCGGTGGCGTGGAGCGTGATGCGTGAACTCACGTTCAAGCGACGAGGCTTGACGTCCACTGACGAGGCCGCCCACTGACGAGGCCCAACCGTGATGCACCACGCGCCCCTACCTTTGGGCTTCTCCTTTCCTTCTTCGGAAGCCCCGTAGATTCCCTTCCCCTTCTCTCCCGCCTCTCCCCCACGCTCATGCCTACCTGCGACACCTGCGGCAACGACTACGACAAGGCCTTCACCGTCACCACCGTCACCGGCGACCAGTACACGTTCGACTCCATCGAGTGCGCCGCCCAGAAGCTCGCGCCGAACTGCACGCACTGCGGCGTCCGCATCCTCGGCCACGGCCTCGAGGCCACTAGTGGCGGGGCCACCAGCGGCGGAGCCACCGGCGGCGGAGCCCCCAATGGCGGAGACGCCGGACGGTTCTACTGCTGCGACCACTGCGCGCAGAAGGACGGCGTCACCGGCCTCAACGACCGCGTCTCGTCGTAGAGCTTTCGTCGTAGAGCTTCGATCAGCCGGGCCCTTGCGCTCGGCCTCGCCCTCCCGCTGAGGCGGCCTTGGCCGCCTTCGAGGCGGCCACCAGGAGCGGGTCCACCGCCGGGGCGAGCGGCGGGGTGTAGAGCAGGTCGACCTCGTCGCGGATGCGCTGCGCCGTGTAGCCCTCGCGGATGAGCGGCACGAGCGTGTTGACCCGAAGCCCCGCCCCCTCCTGCCCGACGCACGCACCGCCGAGCAGCCGGCCCGAGCCGCGCTCGACGACGAGCCGGACCCAGAGCGGCTTCGCCTTCGGGTAGAGCTTCACCCGCGACCAGTGCTGCACCGAGCACGCCAGCGCGTCGAGCCCGGCGGCGCGCGCCTCCTCGACCGTCACCCCGGCGCGCGCCACCTCGAGCCCGAAGGCGCAGACGCCGAGGACCTGCGCGATCGGGGCGAAGCGCGCGCGCCGGCCTCGCCCCTGCCGGACCGCGTTCCGCGCCGCCACCCGCGCCGACCGCCGGGCGACGGGCGCGAGCGGGAAGTAGACCGGCTTGCCGTCGAGCACGCGCGGCACCTCGATGCAGTCGCCGCAGGCCCAGACGTTCGGGACGTTGGTCTGCATCCCGTCGTCCACGGCGACCGCCCCGCTCGGGCCGAGGCGGACGCCTGCTGCTTCGGCCAGGCCTGTGCGCGGCTCGACGCCCACCGCGACGAGCACGAGGTCGCACCCGACGACCTCGCCCCTGTCGGTGTGGACGGCCTTCACCCGGCCGTAACGGTCGGTCTCGAAGCGCGTCGGCACCTCGCCCCGGACGACGACGCCCCCGGCGCGGACGGCTTCGCCGACCGGCGCAGCGAGGTCCTCGGAGAGCGCCTCGGGGAGGACGCGCCCGGCCCGCTCGAGCACCGTGACCCGGAGGCCGCGTGCGCGAAGCTCGTCGGCCACCTCCAGCCCGACGTAGCCCCCGCCGACGATCACGACGTGGCGGACCGGCCCGGCCTCGATGAAGGCCCTGACCGCGACGGCGTCCCCCAGCGTCCGCAGCGCGAAGACGTTCGGCGCGTCCTCGCCTTCGATGCCGAGCCGCTTCGCGCGAGCCCCGACGGCGAGGACGAACCGGTCGAAGTGCTCCTCGTGGGCGCTCCCGAAGTCGAGCGCCTCGACCGTGAGCGAGCGCTCGCGGGGGCGGAGGGCCGTGACGCGGTGGCGGGTCCTGACGGTGGCCCCGCGCGTCGCCTCGAACTCCGCCGGCGTCAGGACTTCCAGCGCCGCCGCGTCCTCGATCCGGCCCCCGATGTAGTACGGCATCTCGCACGCGCCGACCGAGATGTGCGGCGTCTCCTCGAAGAGCACGACCTCGGCCCCGGGGTCGGCGCGCGCGGCCTCGGCGGCAGCGGCGGGTCCGGCGGCCAGGCCTCCGATGACGGCGACGCGCATGAGCAGATGTAAGAGGAGAAAGAGAAGAGGGAGAAGATAGAGGAGAGAGCGTCTCTCTTTTCTGTCTCGTCTCTCTCCTCCCTCTTTTCTCTCAACCGAGCGCGTCGTGGCGGTGCTCGGTCTCCTCCCGGTGGTGCTCGTGGGTCACGGGTTCGAGGTGCGAGGTCACGAGGACGTCGGCCTCGGGGAAGAGCGCGCGGAGGTCGGCCTCGACGGCGCTCGCGCGGGCGTGGGCCTCGGTGACCGAGAGCGGCGGCGGGAAGAGCAGGTGCATCTCGACCCACATCTGGTCGTTGACGCGGCGGTGGCGGAGCTGGTGCCAACCGGCGATGCGCCCCTCCGCCTGCGCCGCGTCGAGCCGGGCGACGATCCGCTCGGTGTCTTCGGCGTCGGCCTTCTCCATCAGCCCCTCGTAGGAGCCGCGGACGAGCCGCACCGAGGTCCAGAGGATGTTGGCCCCGACGACAAGCGCCACGACGGGGTCGAGCCACAGGACGCCCGTGGCCCAGACGAGGCCGACGCCGGCGAGCACGCCGAGGCTCGTCCACATGTCCGTCAGGACGTGCTGCCCGTTGGCGACGAGCACGAGCGCGTTCTGCCGCTTCCCGATGCGGACCAGGGCGACCCCGAGGACCGCGTTGACCGCCGCGAGCGCCGCCGTAATCACCAGCCCGAGGCCGAGCCGCTGAAGCTCCGGCCCGGTGACGAGCGCCTCGACCGCCGCCCACGCGATGCCGAGCGCCGCCACCGCAATCAGCACGCCCTCGAAGCCCGCCGAGAAGTAGGCAATCTTGCCGTGCCCGTAGGGGTGCCCCGGGTCCGGCGGCTGCGCGGCGTACCACAGGCTCACCGCCGCGATCCCCGTGGCGAAGAGGTGGATCACCGATTCGAGCGCGTCCGAGAGGATCGCGGTCGAGCCCGTGATGAAGAACGCGGCGAGCTTGCCGACGAGCATCAGCACCGCCACGGCCAGGCTGGCCGTGATGGCGATGCGGCTCTCGTCGCCCCCTCGGTGGTCGCCCCCTCGGTGGTCGCCCCCTCGGTGGTCGTGCCCTCGGTGGTCGAGCCCGGCGTGGTGGTGATCGTGCATGGGATTAAGCTACTCTTCGGAGCGCCTACGCCGGGCGAGGGGCAGGGTGCCCGTCAGATTTCTGTTGCACCCTAGCTCGCTATCCGTTTTCTTTAGAGCGTCCGTCGAGACCTTACCTGGTCCTTCCCGCGCAGGCGGGAATCCCGAGGACGGGCCGGCCCCGTGGATTCCCGACCAGAATCGGATTCCCGACCAGAGTCGGGAAGGACTGGAACGAACCTTACGGCGCACCGGGGCCATGCCCCACCCGCTCGTCGCCTGCCCGCTCGTCGCCTTCCCTCCATCCGACGATCCCGTCATGCCGCTCACGTCGTCCGACTCCCGCACGCGCATCCCGTTCACCAGCTCGCCGCGCCCGACGATCGGCGTCGAGCTCGAGGTCCAGATTCTCGACCCGGCCACGATGAACCTGGCCTCCGGCTCGCTCGCCATCCTCGAGCGCGTCGGCGCGGACCATCCGAAGATCAAGCAGGAGCTGACGCAGTCCACGATCGAGGTCATCACCGGCATCTGCGAGACCGTCGCCGAGGCGCGGGCCGACCTCGCGGCGACGCTCGGCGAGGTCTACGCCGTCGGCGACGAGGTCGGGCTGGGCTTTGCCCTGGCGGCCACGCACCCGTTCGCGCAGTGGCGCGACCAGGACATCTTCCCGAACGAGCGGTATCAGATGCTCGTCGACAAGATCCAGTGGCCCGCGCGGCGGCTGCTGATCTACGGGCTGCACGTCCACGTCGGCGTCTCCTCCGGCGAGAAGGCCATCGCGCTCTCGAACGCGCTGACGACCTACATCCCGCACCTGCTCGCGCTCTCGGCCTCGAGCCCGTTCATCGACTTCGAGGACACCGGCCTGGCGAGCGCGCGCTCCAAGATCTTCGAGGGGATGCCGACGGCCGGGCTGCCGTTCCGGCTCGCCAACTACGGCGAGTTCCAGGCGTTCATGAACACGCTCATCCGGGCGCGCGCCATCAAGACGATCCGCGAAATCTGGTGGGACATCCGCCCGCACCCGGACTTCGGTACGATCGAGATCAGGGTCTGCGACGTGCCTTCGACGCTGAGCGAGGTCTGCGCCCTCACGGCGCTCATCCAGAGCCTCGTCGTCTGCCTCGGCAGCGCCTACGACGACGGCAACTACGTCAACATCCTCCGGGCGTGGATCGTCCGCGAGAACAAGTGGCGCGCCGTCCGCCACGGCCTCGACGCCGACATCATCACGGACAACCGCGGCGGCCACGCCCCGCTGCGCGACGAGATCGCGAGCCTCGTCGAGCAGGTCACGCCGTTCGCCGAGACCCTGGGCTGCCTCGCCGAGCTGGGCGACGTGCAGCGCATCCTCGACGGCGGCGCGTCCTACGAGCGGCAGCGGCGCGTTCACGCAGAGACCGGCTCGCTGGAGGCCATCGTCCGCTCCCTCTCGGAGGAAATGCGGGCCGACCTGCTCCAGGGCGAACGCGAGAAGGTGGGCTGATACGGAGTCCGGTAGCACCCTGTGGGTTTGGAGGTAGAGCCGGGGTCCCAACTCCTCTCCCCCTCCCCTGGCCAGGGGAGAGTCTCAGTTCTGAGGGTCCCCCGAAACCACAACGCTTCAACCGGATTTGGTATAAGACCGAGCGCGGGGCGGAGGGTCGCCCCCGCCCCGCGCTCGCTTGGCTCTGCCGGACCCGCTCTAGCGCACGACCGTCAGGCGGCCGCTCCGCACGAGCGACTCGGACGCCGTCTGGGCCGTGAGGCGGTAGAGGTAGGCCCCCGACGGCAGCCCGGAGGCGTCGAGCACGACGCCCTGCGCCGCCCCTGCCGCCCTCGCCTGCGGCCCCGTCCGAAGCACCGTCCGCCCGAGCACGTCGAACACCTCGACCTCGACCTGGGCATCGGCCCCGAGGTCGAACTGCACCGTCGTGGTGGTGCGAAGCGGGTTCGGGTGGGCACCGCCGAGCGCGAACGCCGACGCCACCGAAGCGTCGTCTTCGTTCGAGACCGCAGCGGGCGGCAGGAGCGCGGCGGCACCGTCGGCGAAGACGGCGAGCAGGCCGAAAGCCGGGCCGTTCTGGTCGTTCTCCGGCGAGAGGAAGCCCGAGGCGAGGATCGTGAGCGCGCCGCCGGCGGAGGCGCTGAGGTCCGCGACGAAGCTGCCCACCACGGTCTGCCCGTCTGCCGTGGTCACGTCGAGGACGTAGCTCGCCGGCGGCACGCCGATGTAGTCGGTGATGTCGCTGTAGGTCGCGTCGTCGACGAGCGTGCCGACGCCGCGCGCGACGACGTCGACCGTCGGCGCGTCCGTCGAGCCGTGGACCACGTTGAACTGCACCTCGCCCGCGTCGGTCGAGGCTTCCTGGGCGTTCTCGGCGATGAAGAGGGTGAAGGCGAGGTCGCGCCCGTTCGGGTTGGCCTCGAACTGCACCGGGTCGAGCACGCCGCTGGCGATGATCGAGTAGGTGCCGTCGTCTTCGAGCGTCGCCGGGAACGAGGCGATCCCGTCGGCGGCGCTGTCGGAATCGCCCGGTGCCACGGTGATCGTCAGCTCTTCGCCGGCCGGGAGGCTGATGAACGGCGTAGCCGAGCGGAACGGCAAGTCTTCGACGGCCGGGTCTTCGGTGCTAATCTCCTCGATGTAGAGGTCCACGACGGCGGCGGCCGGGTCCGCAGCGTTGTGGATGATCTGGGCCCGTGCCATCGGGACCGTCGGCAGGAGCACGGTTGTCCCGTCGGGACCGACGACGAGGAGTCCGAAGCCCGGGCCGTCCTGGTCGTTGTCAGGTGTCAGGAAGCCCGAGGCGAGGGCGGTGAGCGCGAGGCCTGCGGCCGCGCTGAGATCGGCCTCGAACGATTCCACGACCGCGTTGTTGTCGCTTCCAAGCGTTACGTCGAGGATGTACGTCGCAGGCTCCAGGCTGGCGTAGTCGGTGGCGTCGCCGTAGCTCACGTCGTCATAGATCACGTCGCCGGAGAGCGTGCCGACGCCGCGCGCGACGACGTCGATCGTCGGCGCATCGGTCGAGCCGTGGACGACGTTGAGATCGAAGCTCGCCGCGTCCTCGGCTTCCTCCTGGGCGGTTTCGAGCAGGAGCGTAAAGGCGGTGTTCACCCCGTTCGGGTTGGCCTCGAACATCGACGGGTCGAGCACGCCGCTGGCGATGATCGAGTAGGTCTCGCCGTCTTCGAGCGCCGTGATGATGCTGAAGATGCCGTCGTCCGCGTCCTCCGAATCGCCGGGGGCAATCGTGATCACCAGCCCGACGCCGGCGGGCAGGTCGATAAACGGCGTGGCAGAGCGGAAGGCGAGGTCGTCGACGGCTGGGTCTTCGTCCTGGCTCCCGACCTCGCTCACGTAGACATCGACCACGGCGGCACCGGGGTCGGGGGCGTTGTGGATGATTTGCACGCGGGCGGTCTGCGCCCACGCCGGAGCGGCAAAGAGGACGAGCAGGGCGAGCGTGCTGAGAAGCCGGGCGTAGCGGATAGGCATGGCGGGTTCGGATCGAGTTCGAGAAGAGGGTCGGTGCCCCTCGGGAGACGCGCCGACGTGTGGTACCGGCCATACCCGCGACGCCCGCCCCCTGCCTACGCGCCGCCCGAAAAGTCAGCGCCCCACGCGCAGCGTGACCACGGGGCGCCGCCCGAGCCCCTCGCGCGGCACGAGGGCATAGCCCGCGCCGACGCGCCGCAGGCCGTAGTCGAGGACGTTGGCCCGGCCTAGCACGTTGAGCACGTCGAGCGAGAGCGCGACCTCGGCACCCGCAACGCGGCGGCCATAGCCCAGCCCGAGGTCGAGCTCGGCGAGCGCCGGCAGCGCGTCGTCCTCGGGCAGCCCGACCGGCGGTGCGCCGCCGTGGACGAGCAGGAAGTCGTAGTACGCCTGCCGGAAGCCCCACGTCCTCCCCCACACGCCGCGCCCGCGCAGCCGCCCCTCGACCCCCGCCCCGAGGTCGAGGTCGGCGCTGAGCTGGAGGTGGTGGGGCTGGTTCCACGGGGTCGGCTGCGTGCGCCCGTCGAAGCGCGAGGGGAAGGTCCGGCGCGAGCGCGAGGCGTCGTAGCCGAGGCGGGCGCGGAGGCGGTCCGTCTCGCGCTCGAGGCGCACCCCGGCCCCGTAGGCGAAGCCGCGCGCGGCACCGATGAACGCGGCCTGCTCGGCGTCGGCCTGCTCCGGCGCGCCGTAGTCGAGGAGCACGGCGTAGTCGAGGGCGAGGAGGTGCGGGAGGTGCTTGTAGTAGGCCTCGCCCCGGAGCGTCCAGCCGGGGCGGGGCGTCGCCACGCCCTCGGCGGCGAGGTGCAGCGCGCGCGGCGGGACGAGGCTCGCGTCTACGGGCAGCCAGAAGCGCACGCTCGGCACGAGCGCGCTGGGGCCGACGTTGGTCACGTCGAACTGGTTCACGAACTGGCGGTACAGCCCGGCGGCGAGGCGGACGGCGTAGGGCCCGGCGGGGCCGTGCTCGGCGTCGTAGCGGACGGCGAGGCGCGGCTCGGCGTAGACGGCCCCGCGCTCCGGCACCCACGTCAGGCGCAGCCCGCCGTCGAGCGTCGTCCGCCGCGCGACCTGGAGCCGGTCCGCGACGAAGGCCGCGACGCGCCCCGACGTGCTCGCGCTGCCGATCGCCCGGAGGTACGGGTTGTCGAGGTGGAAGGCGTGACCGAGCCCCGTCGCCTCGAGGCCGACCTCGACGAGGTGCCCGGGCGAGAGGCTGTAGTCCAGCCCGACCTCTGCCTTCCACTCGGTGACGCGGTTGCCGTCGTCGAGCGTCGGCGAGGCACCGAGGGCGTCGCGCAGCACCGTCTCGAAGGCGTCGAGGTCGCCCGTGCCCGGCGTGTAGCCGATCTCGGCGGCGTCGAGGCTCTGGGCCTGGTGCACGAGGGTGTGGTGGCTCGCCCGGAGCCCGGCGTACCCGAGCGCGCGGGCCCCGAGGAGCGCCTCGGCGCGGACCC
>CBDCBW010000009.1:0-680000 GCA_965214485.1 Rhodothermales bacterium
CGCGGCGCTCCTCGGCGAGGCGGACCTCGGCCTCGGCCTGCCGGATCTGCTCGGTGTGCGCGTTGAGCGTCTGCTGGTGCTGGGCGAGCGCTCGCTCGCGGTCGAGGAGCCCCGCGCGGAGCGCCTCGGCCTCGGCCTCCCGCGTCTGGAGCTGCGCCGTCCGCTCGGCCACGCGGTCGCGGAGCGCGCCGGCGTCGGTGTCGAGAGCGCGGCGCTCGGCATCGAGGCGGGCGAAGTCCGCCGCGGCGAGGCCGAGCTCGAGCGCGCGCAGGCGCTCCTGCAAGCTCGCGTGGCGCTGCGCCTTCGAGGCCTGGCGCGAGAGGCTGCGGACGCGCTGGTCGATCTCGTCGGTGAGGTCGGCGAGGCGCGTCAGGTCGGCCTGGGTCGTGTCGAGCCGGCGGAGGGCCTGGCCGCGGCGGAGCTTATACTTCGTGATCCCGGCGGCCTCCTCGAAGAGCCGCCGCCGGTCCTCGGCGTTCTCGCTCAGGATGTCTTCGATCATCTTGAGCTCGATCACCGAGTACGCCCCCGCGCCCATGCCGGTGTCCATGAACAGGTCGAGGATGTCCTTGAGGCGGCAGACGGTGCCGTTGAGGAGGTACTCCGACTCGCCCGAGCGGTAGAGCCGGCGGCTGACCGTGACGTCGGTGTACTCGGTCGGGAGGACGTTGCGCGTGTTGTGGACCGAGAGCGAGACCTCGGCCAGGCCGAGGGCGCGGCGCGTGGCAGTGCCGTTGAAGATCACGTTCTCCATCTTCTCCGAGCGCAGCAGCCGCGCGCGCTGCTCGCCGAGGACCCACCGCACGGCGTCGATGATGTTGGACTTGCCGCAGCCGTTGGGCCCGACGATGGCGGTGACGCCGGGGTCGAAGTGCACCGCGGTCTTGTCGGCGAAGCTCTTGAAGCCGTGGAGTTCGATGCTGCTGAGGTACATGCGCGGGGCCGGCGGCGGGTGTCGCCCGAAGATAGGATAGTCTCTGCGTCCGGCCTGCCCATTTCGGCCGGCTCGGCTCGGACGGGCCCTAGTGCAGCAAGAGGTCTTCTGCGGTTCGGGAAGGCGTGGAGGGCAGGGAGGAACGGAGAGGGGGCGGGGCCGTCTCCCTTCCCCCCACGCCTCTTCTTCCCTAGATTCCGTCGCGCTCCCCCCCGCACAAGGCGTCTCCGGTTCAGAAAGCAGCAGACCTTCTGCCGCAGCCCTCGTGTTCCTTGCGCTCGCCGCCGGGCTAGGCGCAGCACTCTGGCAGGCAGCCCGCGCCGAGGCCGAAGCCGTCCGGGCCCAGGCTGAAGCCGACAAGGCCGAGACGGTCACGACCTTCCTGATCAGCCTCTTCGAAGCCAGCAACTCCGAGGAGGCGCGCGGCGATACCCTGACGGCGCACGAGCTGCTCGAGCGCGGCGCTGCCCGCGTCGAAGCCCTGCAGGACGAGCCGGAAGTGCAGACGTACCTCCTCGCCGCGACGGGGAAGGCGTACGCACAACTCGGAGCCTACGACCGTGCGCGCCCCCTGCTCCAGCGTGCCCTCGGGGCCCAGCAAACCCTCTTTGGTGCCGCCAGCCCAGAGGCCGGCGCGAGCCTTAATGACCTGGCCTCGCTGAGCTACAACCAGGGCGACTTCTCGACCGCCGAGTCTCTCTTCACCGCCGCCCTCGCGGTGCGCCGCCAGGCGCTGGGCACCTCCCACGAGGAGGTGGCTCATACCCTCTACAATCTCGCTTCGGTACCAGAGCGCCCAGGGCGACTACGGAACCGCTGCCGCCACCTTCCGCGAGGCGATGACCTGGCAGCGGGACGCGCTCGGCCCTGAGCACCCCGACTATCTCAAGAGCGTGACCGGCCTCGCCCTCGTCCTCAAGCGCCGGGGAGAGAACGCCGCCGCCGAGCCGCTCTACCGCGAGGTCATCGCAGTTCAGCGGCGCGCCTTCGGCGAGGACCACCCCGACCTCGCGACCAACCTCAACAACCTCGGTATGCTGCTGCTCACGATGGGGAAGCTCGACGAGGCCGAACCACTCGTGCGCGAGGGGCTGGCGATCCGCCGCCGGGTCCTCGGCCCCGATCACTCCGAAACGATCGCGCTCGTGCACAACCTGGGCATCGTGCACTACAACCGGGGGGCGTTCGACACCGCAGCGCACCTCCTCGGCGAGGCAGCCGAGCACTGGGAGCGACTGCACGGCCCGGAGAGCGTTTTCGCCGGCACCGCGCGAAAGAACCAAGCCGACGCCCTCCGGGACGGGGGTCGGTCCGACGCCTCGCTCGCGCTCTATCGCCGGAGCCTCTCGGTCTTCCGCGAAGCCCTCTCGCCGGGGCACCCCCGCACGGCCGGCACTCTCGTCGGCTACGGCGCAGCGCTCTAGGCTACGGGGCAGCCTCAGGCGGCGGAGCCGCTGATGCGAGAGGGCCTCCAGGCCTACCGCGCCGCCCTCGGCGACGACACCCTGCCGGTGCTCGGCTCGCAGGCGCGCCTCGGGCACGTGCTCACCGATCTCGGGCGCTACGCCGAAGCCGACTCGCTGATGGTCCACAGCGCGGGCCGGTTGGAGGCTCAGAGCGGCCTCGCGGACCGCCACACGCAGGAGGCCGTGCACTACCTCGTCGAACTGTACGAGGCGTGGGGGAGGCCGGAGCAGGCAGCGGCCTGGCGCGTCAAGCTCGACGCGCCGGACTGAGCTGCTGGCCGGGCGGCCCCTCGTCCCCGCGCATTTTCTCCGCTCGCGACTCGACGATCGAGTTTAGGATGCGGCCCAGGTCCGCCGTCGTCCACGCCGAGTGGGGGGCCACCGAGTAGCGGTACACCCCGTGCCCGACCGGCTCGACCGTCAGGGCTTCGGGCGCGGCAGCGCGCCGCGCCGGTTCGTCGGGACGAGGGGGGACAGGCGGCAGATCAGACATCGGAAGTGGGGAAGATCCTCTGAGCCATACGTCGTTCCCGCCCCCAGAGGGCCAGGCGACGGAGCCCGAGCTTAAGGCGGCATCGCCCGGTCCTCAAGGCCACATCGTGCTCAGTCTCTGCTCACGGCCCCCGGGCCGTGCCTCGGCCGGGCAGACCGTGCGGTCGCTCTGAAACCTATCTGAGCTCTAACCTATCTGATCTGTTGCGAACCTACCTAAAGGGTCATCCCGAGCGGGGTCCCGAAGGGACGGCACCGAGGGAGCTCTCCGGGGAAGCCGTTGCTCGGTCGCCGAAGCGGTGCCCGAAAAGGTTTCTCCACTCGCTGCACTCGGTCGAGGTGACAGTGCGAGGAGTTTTGCAACAGAGCAACGTGCGGTCAGTCGTCCTTCTGCACCTGGTCCGCGTCCTCGATGCGCGGGTTGGCCTTCATGTCGTCGCGCATCTCGCGCCCGACGTAGGCGTTGCCTGCTTCGCCCTGCCGGTCTGCACTGGGCTCGGGGGCGCGCACGTCCGGGCCGGTGTCGGCGTCGTGCTGGAGGTCTTGGCCGGCGAGGTCGTCGGTGAGGTCCTGGTCGGCGTCCGGCTTGGGCGCGCTCTGGCTGGTGGCCGAGCGGTGGTCGCCGGGGGAGTGCGGGTCGGGGTGGCCCATGAGTTCGGTGGAGGGCGAGAGGGGAAGGGGCCGATCAGACGGTCGATCAGACGGCGGAGCTCCCTAAACCTCAGGAGCGCTCGAAAGGTTCAGCCGTCCCGGCGTGCAGTCACCCGCAGCTCACAGTCACCCGCGGCCCACAACCCACACTCGCGGCTCATCGCCACACCGACTCATCGCCACACCGAGAGGCCACCCCGGCGGATGCGGAGCGGCCTCTCGGTGGAGCGGTGAGCCGTTCGGCGCGGAGGCCTACTCGTCCTCCTCGGACAGGGCGGGGCGGACGTCCCACGCGAGCATCTGCTCGATGTCGGCGTAGTCCTCCTCGTCGTCGCCCTCGAGCAGGAACTTGTAGTCGCCCAGGTCGGCGCGCTGGCTGGCCTTGACGCGCGTCCACTGCGTGCCGTCGGTGTCGGTGAAGGCGTCGGGGTAGGGGCTCGGAATCCGGTGCGAGGGGTGGTAGTTGCGGTAGGTCTTGTGGGCCTCGTAGAGCGCGGCGCGGCGTGCACCGGCGCGGCTCACGCTGCGGCCCTCGACCCGGAACGGGGCGACCGTGATGCTGGCCCGGACTTCGCCGCCCTCCTCTTCGGGGTCGAGGTACTCGGGGCGCATCACCTTAAAGTCGTCGGGGTGGGGGTAGGCACTGCGTTCGGTGTCGTACATGAGGCGTCGTGCGTTTTCTGTGGCGGAGTGTGGTGCGGATGCGTGCAGACTTCGTAAACTACCAACCCACCGCCCGAGGCCCAGCCAAGACCGCTCGAAGTTTTAGCCCGCGCCAGGCCCCGCCCCCCTCAACGCCACCCCTCTCCCTTCCCAGACGACGACATGGACCCGGAATCCTTGGCGATGCCGCTCGCCTCCGACATCGACGACCTCGAGACCGACGACCTCGAGACCGATGACGACAACCTCCTCGACGACGACGACTTCGACGACGAAGACCTCGACGGCGAGGACGACCTCGACCTCGACGACGACGACTTTGACGATGACCTAGACTTCGACGACGACGACCACGACGACGACGAAGACCTCGTTTTCGAGGACGACGACTTCTAGGCTCTGTCACGTAAGTCGGTCCGTCGGCGAGCGAGAGACCCTGGAGGGACCCGGCCAGGCGTCCGACAAGCCAGATGCCGTAGCATCGGGCGAGGAGGACAACGCCGCAGGGCCCTTCAGGGGCCTCGCCGAGCCAGGACCCGGATTAACGTGACGGGGCCTAGCTGACGGCCCCATGCCGCACGAGGGGATCGACTCCGTCGCAGCGCTTCGGCACCTCTAACCCGCCCCCGAAGAGGCGCGCGCTCCAGAAGCGGCTCGCCCCCCTCGGTCTCGATACGCTCAGTGGCGTCATCGGGGTCGCCGTTGCGCGAAAGTTGCCGCTGCGCGAGGGTCGTCGTGCGCGCCCGCCTGCGGCTGAAGGCGAGCTTCGACCGTTCGGTGCCGCCGCCGCCACGGCCGGTGACCGTTCCGATTTCGAGCGGACCGGCTCCGACGGCTCTGCCGAATCGGGCGAGGCACCGGTGGCAGCGTCGGTCGCCGCTCGATGTCCGTTATCCGACCAGGTAGGGTGCCGTTATTGTTTTCTGCGCGGGCAATGATTCGCCCACCAGGTTATCCACAGGGGCCGGTGTACTGTGCATGGCTCCGGATAACGGACATCCGATGGGGCTCTCCACCCGTCCAGCGGCACATCGCCGCGCTACCCTGCTGTGGACAAGCCGCCGCAAAACCTCGTGCACGGGTGTAGATATCGTGTGGGCAAGTTGACTTGCGGGAAAGGCGGATGTCCAGTTATTTACCAGATACGCCTCGCCGCGAACCGGCCCTCCCATAAATCAATAACGGACGCACCGCTATGCCCGAGAAGAAGACCTCGCCCTCTGACCCCCTCGCCCACGGTCTCGCCATCGACCGCACCTTCTCCACCGAGGGCGAAGCGCCCTTCGACAGCCTCGAATGGGAGCACCGCGACGCAGCGATCAAAAGCCACACGGGCGAGGTCATCTTCGAGCAGAAGGCCGTCGAGTTCCCGACCTCGTGGAGCCAGCTCGCCACGAACGTCGTCGCCTCGAAGTACTTCTACGGCGACCTCGGCGCGGGCAACGGTTCCCCTGCCGAGGGCCGGCGCGAGTTCAGCCTGAAGCAGCTCGTCCACCGCGTCACCCGGACCATCGCCGACTGGGGCCGCGACGGGGGCTACTTCGCCTCCGACGCCGACGCCGAGACGTTCTACGACGAGCTGACGTGGCTCTGCGCGAACCAGTACGGCGCGTTCAACTCGCCCGTGTGGTTCAACGTCGGGCTGCACCACGAGTACGGCATCCGGGACTCGGGCGGCAAAACGATCTACGGCTGGGACCCCGCGAGCGACGCCATCCGGTCGGTCGATCCCTACGAGCGCCCGCAGGCGAGCGCGTGCTTCATCATCGCGGTCGACGACTCGATCGACGACATCTGGAAGCTGATGGAGGAGAGCGCCCGGCTGTTCAAGTTCGGCTCCGGCGTCGGGGCGGACTGGAGCACGCTGCGCTCGACGAAGGAGAAGCTCTCCGGCGGCGGCATCCCCTCCGGCCCGGTCTCGTTCATGAAGGTGCAGGACGCGACGGGCGGGACCATCAAGTCCGGCGGCAAGACGCGGCGGGCAGCCATCATGCAGACGCTGAAGTCGTGGCACCCGGACATCCTGGAGTTCGTGCGCGCCAAGATGGACGAGGAGAAGAAGGCCCACGCCCTCATCGAGCAGGGCTACGACGGCAGCTTCAACGGCCCGGCCTACGGCTCGGTCGCCTTCCAGAACGTCAACCAGAGCGTCCGCGTCGAGGACGCCTTCATGCGGGCCGCGGGCGACGACGCGCCCTACGCCCTCCGCGCCGTCACGACCGGCGAGACCGTGGAGACCGTGCAGGCCAAGACCATCCTCGACCAGATCGCCGAGGGCACGTGGGTCTGCGGCGACCCCGGCCTCCAGTACGAGGACACGATCCAGCGCTGGCACACGTGCCCCAACTCCGCGCCGATCAACTCCTCGAACCCGTGCGTCACCGGCGACACGCTCGTCGCCACCGAGGACGGCCTCCGGCGGATCGACGCGCTCGTCGGGACCACCCCGACCGTCGTCGGGCTCGACGGCGAGCTGCACGGGGCGACGCGCGTTGTCGAGACAGGCATGAAGCCGGTCTACCGCCTCCGCACGCGCGCCGGCTACGAGGTCCGCCTCACGGCGGACCACCGCGTCTGGACCGAGAACCGGGGCGACGTGCCCGCGGCTGAGCTGACGAAGGACGACATCGTCCGCCTCACCCCGTCGCCCTTCGGGCGGGAGCCCCTGGAAGCCGGCACCGCCGAGTACGTCGGCCTCGTCCTCGGGACGGACCGGACCGCGAAGGGCGCGCCCGCGCCGCACGACGTGTGGGAGCCCGCCGTGGCCGACAAGATGACCGGCGTAGCCCGCACGCTCAGCACCGGCGCGCTGCCGGCGGCCTCGTCCTTCGGGACCGGCGGCGTGGCCGTCGCCACGCGCACGCGGCCCCCGGCGGCGGCGAAAGCCGTCTACGAGAAGCTCGCAGCCTGGGCACTCCTCGACGCCGACGACGCCCGGCAGCGCCTCACCGACCGCGCCCTCCGGCTCGACCGCGAGGCGACGGCGGCGCTCCTGCGCGGCCTCTTTACCGCCGCCGGGACCGTGGTCGACTACGGCGAGCGGAGCCGCTACGTCGCCCTCAACGCGACCTCGGAGGAGCTGCTCCGGCAGGCGCAGCTCCTCCTGCTCAGCTTCGGCATCCGGTCGAAGATCGTCCGCAACCGCCGCCCGCTCGGGCAGATGACGGCCCTCCTCCCCGACCCGCGCGGGTCCGGCGAGGACCTCCGCGAGCAGCGCATCGCGCAGATGCACAGCCTCCGCGTGTGCCGCTCCAGCCGGATGCGCTTCCAGCAGGCCATCGGGTTCATGGAGGAGAGCGAGAAAGCCGCCCAGCTCCGGGCCCTCAACGCCCGCGCCAAGACCTACCGCGACCGCCTCATCGACCGCGTGGACAGCCTCGCGCTGCTCGGCATCGAGCCGGTCTACGACCTCACGGAGCCCGCGACGAGCCACTTCGCCGCGAACGGCGTCGCCGTGCACAACTGCTCCGAGTACATGTTCCTCGACAACTCGGCGTGCAACCTCGCCTCGCTGAACCTCCGCAAGTTTCAGCACGAGGACGGCAGCTTCGACGTGGACCGCTTCCGCGCCGCGGCCCGCGTCTACCTCACCGCGCAGGAGATCCTCGTCGACAACGCGGGCTACCCCTCGGCCAAGATCGCGGGGAACTCGCACGACTACCGGCCGCTCGGGCTGGGCTTCGCCAACCTCGGCGCGCTGTTGATGTCGATGGGCCTGCCCTACGACTCCGACGAGGGCCGCGCCGTCGCCGGGGCGATCATGGCGATGGAGCACTGCGAGGGCTACGCCCGCTCCGCCGAGATCGCCGCCAACGAGCAGATCGGCCCGTTCAACGGGTTCGAGAAGAACCGCGAGCCGTTCCTCAACGTCATGCGGATGCACCGCGACGCCGTCGCCCAGATCGACGCCTCGTGCCCCGACTATCTCCGCCAAGCCGCGCAGGAATCGGCCGACCGGATGGTCGCGCTCGGCGAAGCCCACGGCTACCGCAACGCCCAGGCGACGGTCCTGGCACCCACGGGGACGATCGGGTTCATGATGGACTGCGACACGACCGGCATCGAGCCCGACATCGCCCTCGTCAAGTACAAGCTCCTCGCCGGCAAGGGCGACGGGATGATGAAGATCGTCAACCAGTCGGTCGACTACGCCCTCACGGCCCTCGGCTACACCGAGACCGAGCGCCAGGCTATCCTCGCCTACATCGACGAGCACGATACGATCGAGGGCGCGCCTGAACTGAAGGGCGAGCACCTGCCCGTCTTCGACTGCGCCTTCAAGCCGCACAACGGCGAGCGCTCGATCCACTACGCCGGCCACATCAAGATGATGGCCGCCTGCCAGCCGTTCATCTCGGGGGCGATCTCGAAGACCGTCAACCTCCCCGAGCACGCCACGGTGGAGGACATCGCCGGGGCCTACCTCCAGGGCTGGGAGCTCGGCCTCAAGGCCGTCGCCATCTACCGCGAGAACTCGAAGCGCAGCCAGCCGCTCTCGACCAAGGAGGGCGGCAACACCAAGAACAAGGTTGAGGTATCGGGCGACGGCGCGCTGAAGGATGCGGTCTTGGGCGAGCCCGAGGTCGTCGAGCGGATCGTCTACCAGCCCATCCGCAAGCGCCTCCCCGACGAGCGCCCGTCGATCACCCACAAGTTCTCGATCGCGGGCCACGAGGGCTACCTCCACATCGGGCTCTACCCCGACACGCGCCTGCCCGGCGAGATCTTCATCACGATGGCGAAGCAGGGCTCGACCGTCAGCGGCATGATGGACGCCTTCGCCACCGCGATCTCGCTCGCGCTCCAGTACGGCGTCCCGCTCGAAGACCTGTGCGCCAAGTTCTCCCACATGCGCTTCGAGCCGGCGGGCTTCACCAACAACCCGCAGGTGCCGATCGCGAAGTCCATCATGGACTACATCTTCCGCTACTGCTCGGTCAAGTTCCTCGGCCACGCCGCGCCCGAGTCCGAGTCGCCGTCGATCACCGACGACGTCGGGGAGGGTGCCGGAAACCCTAGCGAGGCCGTTGCGGCCGAGGTGGACCGCAGCGGCCCCGCCGCCGACCAGGTGCAGATGAGCATCTTCGACGAGCCGAGCACCCCCAGCCCGCTCGTCGGCCAGAGCGTCGACGCCTTCATGCAGACCGCCGACCGGAGCGCCGCGCAGGCGGCGGCGCAGGCCGGGCCGAAGACGGCGTTCCGCAACCAGGAGGACGCCCCCGCCTGCCCCAACTGCGGCAGCATCACCGTCCGCGCCGGCGCGTGCTATTCCTGCACGAATTGCGGCGCGAGCACAGGTTGTGGCTGAGCCGTGGACCCATAGCGAAGAGGAGGTGCCGAGACAGCCCTTCGACACGACGGAGCGGGAGGAGCTAGTGCGGCTTCTCCCGCTTCGTACACATCCAGTTCGTACACATCCAGCGATCAAATGGAAGGCCCAACACATGGGCCTGCTCCACGTCCCAACCCAGTCAGAACTCCGACGCTGCGTTGAGGCCGGTCAGTCGCTTCGCCAGATGGGCTGCGCCTTCGAGGCGCTGATCCCGCTCCCAAGGCGGCGCGTGCAGATCGTCAGGGTGACTGCCTTCCGGTAGGTCAAAGCTGTCGGATTTCTTGGTCTGCCATCAACTGCCCGATTCGGTAAGCCGTACGGTAATCTAACGGCCAGCCTCCACATCAACCCAACGTCATCCCGAGCGGAGTCTCGGAGAGACGCAGCCGAGGGATCTCTGACGGCAAGGCGGTATGGTTTGGCTGAAGGGTCGCACCCGGAGAGATCCCTCGGCTACGCCCCTGTGAGGCTTCGCTCGGGATGACATTGATGGGGCGAAGGCGATGAAGCGAAGGCAGGAGCTTCGGCACACGGCGTAGCTTGACGTTCGGCACAGAGGCACCGATTTCGCGTCGGATGGCCTCCAGTGCCTGAAGCTGCACGTGCGGGGATCGGGAGCGCCAGAAGGCGGCATCGCTTCGGGCGTCGTGGAGTGGCACCTTGCGGACCGCCGTGCGGTCCAGCTTCTGTTCGGAGGGAGCGGACGTGGAGCGGACACGCCCGAGGGCATCGGTGGCCCGGCAACATCGCCCCATCTCAGAAATCCAGGCCGATGGAGAAGTAGACCTGGGCGTCGCCGAGCCGCGGCCGTCGTAGGGCCACGCCCAGTCGAGCCGCAGCGGATAGCCCAGCAGGATCGTCCGCTCAGCGATAGGCTTCCCGCCGGTGCTGGACTGCGATGATATCTACGACTTGCTCGGCGTCATCGACCACTCGGTAGTCCCCAATGCGGACACGCCACAACGCATCGCTCCCGCTCAGCTTTGTGCATCCGCTCGGACGCGGCTCCCCGGCGAGCGCCTCGATCTTCCGAAAGATGCGCGTCACGGTCGGCGGTCACAGCCTCGCCAGTTCTTTCTCGGCGGAGCGGGCGAAGGTGACGCGGTACTCACTCATCCCCGGTGAGCTTGCCCTGTTCGGTGAGCCGCTGCCTCACCGCGCCGAGCGACGCGCGCGGTTCACCCTTCCGCTGCTGTGCGAGGAACCGGTCGTAGAAATCCTCCCACATCGCCCCGTTTTCTTCGAGGTCGATCACGACGGCGGTCTTCTCTCCCCGCTCGTTGACGACGAACTGGATGCCTTCCATTTTCACTCGGGTTTAGGTCGCGCTGAGCCAGAAGCTGTCCGGCAGCAGCTCGTCGAAGTTGTCGCCCATCACGATGGCTCCGGGGTGCAGCCCGGCGACGCGGCGCTTGAGTACCGGGACGAGCCGGAACGCGGCCCCGTCGCCGCGCTCGATGACCACCTCGGCTCCGTCGGCGGTCTCGTCCATCACTTCGCCCAGCCGCTCCTTCGCCTCCTCTAATTCGATTTTGCGCATCTGCATTCTCAGTCAGACCAATGCATTCTCAGTCAGACCAAGAAAACTACGCCGACCGCTCCGAATCGTTCGCCTCGAACGAGCTATCACCCATAGAACCGCCCCTTCCCAGCCTGTGCCAAAACCTTTCGCTTGAACTCTTGGAAGCGCTCTAGCTTTTCACCGTCGATGAGCTTTTCCTCAACGGCCGGTGGTGGTTGATTTCTTCGCTGTGCACGAGCAACCCAATATGCCTCTGCAGAAGCGATCTCCTCTGTGCTCTCTGAGTCCACGCGGCCTAACGTCTCGATAGCCGAGAGCGCTACCAGTCTTACCGGGTCCCGAAGCATTCTTCGGAGCGGAGGTATAACCTCCTGCCCTCCGATTCGCCCCAACGCCTCCACAGCGGCTAGGCGAACGCGGAAGCGACGCGCCGAGACTGCACGGATCAGCATATCTACATTCTCATCCTCACGGAATAGATCGACGTGGTGCGGTTGCATTTGGATCATGCCCCGCTTGAGCGCAAATCTCACGATTGGATGCATGATTCAGAAGTCCAGGCCGATGGAGAAGTAGACCTGGGCGTCGCCGAAGCCGCGGCCGTCGTAGGGCCACGCCCAGTCGAGGCGCAGCGGGTAGCCGAGCAGGATCGTCCGCAGCCCGACCCCGGTGCCGATGAGGAGGTCGTCCAGCACCTCTTTCCCCTCGTCGTTGAGAACCCGGAGGTTGAAGTCGTTGGAGGTAATCACGCCCGCGTCGAGGAAGGCGGTGCCCTGGAGGTTGTAGAGCGGCAGGACGGGGATCGGGCCGGGGAGGATGGCGGCGAAGAGCGGAAACCGGAACTCGGCGTTCAGGAGGCCGAAGCGCGAGCCGCTCCGCTCGTCGATCCCGAACCCGCGCAGCGGCAGCACGGGGGTGCCGAAGACGAAGTCGTTCTCGTCGTCGATGGGGATGCTCTGGAAGCGCGGGTTGATCCAGTTCTGCACGCCGGCGGCGTAGAACCGCTGCGGGTTCGGCCCGAGGGAGACGCCCGCGCTCGCGCGAAGCGCGAACGAGTAGTAGCGCCCCAGCCCGACGTACTGGCGCGCGTCGCCGAGGAGCGTGGCGAAGGTGACGGAGCCCCCGGGGCTACCCGCGAGCCGTAGCGCGTACCGCCGCCCGCCCGCCGGGAAGAGGAAGCCCGGCTCGGTCCCATCGACGGTGTATGTCAGCGAGGGATAGAGGAAGACGCGGCTGCGCGACTGGAGCGCGGGGTCTACCAGGTCCGTCAGCGAGGTGCCGAGGACCGACACGTCACCTTCGACGCGGCGGAACTTGTCGAGCGGGTACGACGCCGAGACCGTCAGGCCGTAGTTGCGGTAGCGGAAGATGGTCTCGCGCGAGAAGTCGGTGAGCTGGCGGGCGAGGTGGAAGCCGGTGAGCGCGAAGTCGGTCCGGCGCGGGAGGTAGCGGTAGGAGAGGAGGTAGTCCGAGTTGCGGAGGTCGATGATGAGGTTCGTCGCGGCGAAGACCTGGTGGTTGCCGAGCATGTCGGAGAAGAGCATCTGGGTGACGCTCTGGACGCCGAAGATGGCGTCGTAGCCGACGTTGCCGTAGACGATGTCCGGGGTGAACCGGAGGCGGTAGCGCTTCTGTTTGAAGGAGCCGTCCTCGTTCAGGTTGTCCTGCGGCTCGAAGCGCGGGCGGATGCGCTCTTCGCGCCGCCGCTGCGCCGCCTCGAAGGCGTCGGAGAACTCGTAGTTGCGGAAGTCCACGCGGACCTCGCCGTAGGCCGTCGAGTCCGGCTCGCCCTCGGCGAGGTCTCCCGGCCCCGCGCCGTCCGGCACCGCGTCCTCGAAGACGTAGTCCCCGTTCGTGCCGGCGTCCCCATTCGTGCCGACCGGGTCGGCGGCGGCGATGACGCCGTCCGGCAGTCGGCGCTTGCGCATCGGGTCGGCGAGGAAGGGGGCGTCGCTCGCGGCTTCGCGGAGGATGGGGTTGCCGTCGAGCGTGCTGCCGCTGGCGAGCGCCACCGCCGGGGCGGGCTCCGCCACCGTGCCCTCGACGCGCTGCGCCCACACGGTGGGGCGGAGCGTGTCGGACTCCAGCGTCCGCCCGAACGGATCGCGCAGGAGGTAGATCGACGGGACGCCTTCCTTGAGCGCGACGAGCGCGGCGCGGCTCCCGTTCGCACTCAGGCTGACCTGGGTGACGCCGGTCATCAGGTCCGTCAGCGGACGCTCTGCGCCGGTGCTGAGGGTCTGCTCCCAGAGGTTGTAGACCCCGTTGCGGTCCGAGACGAAGAGCAGCCGGTCGGGGTCGGAGCCGAAGGCCGCGCTCTGCTCGTCCCAGTTTTCGTTGTCCGTCAGCCGGTCGAGGCGGCCCGGCGCGTCGAGGTCGAGCCGGTAGAGGTCGAGCTGCGCGTAGTCGTGGCCCAGGAGGTCGAAGCTCTCGGCGGTGTGGCGGTGGGTCTGGACGTAGCGCCCCCGGTCCGAGTGGAAGACGAGGCTGCGCCCGTCGGGAGCCCACGCCGGTTCGTGGTCGCTGAAGAGGTCGGCGGTGTAGTTGACGGTCTCGCCCGAGTCGAGGTCGAGCACGTAGATGTCCGACTGCGGCCCGGCGGTCCCCTCGAAGGCGACGCGCTCGCCGGTCGGGCTCCACTTCACGCTGACGACGGCGTCGATCTCCGGCACGCGGTAGTGAACCGCCCTCCGCGATTCGACCTCGACGATTGCAATCGCGTCGCTCTGCCCGCTCTTGACGGCGACGGCGAGGCGGTCCCCGTCCGGTCCCCACGAGAGGCCGGGGGTGAGGATGCGCAGGCTCTCGAACTGCGGGTTGTTCTGCCCGTCGATGATCTTGCGCGGCGGCTCGTCGCCGGTCGTCGAGACCACGTACACGTCGAAGAGCGCGCCCTTCGCGGTGAGGAAGGCCACCTTGTCGCCCTGCGGCGAGATGGCCGCGCCGGTGTTGTAGAACCCGCCGTTCTCATCGGTGACGAGGGCTTTGGCGATCTGGTCGAGGTCCTCGCGCGCGGCGACTTCGGGGAAGTAGACGGCCTTGAGCGTGTTGTGCCAGCGCTCGGAGAGGTCGTCGAGGTCGAGGCCGGTGGCGCGCTTGAACGAGCCGCCGACGGAGCGGCTGACCCGGAGGCGCTGCAGGATTTCGGTGATCTTCTCGCGGCCGTACTGCGCGGCGACGTAGTCCCACACGGCCTGCCCGCCCCGGTAGGCGAAGTACCCGCCGAGCCGCTCGATGGGCGCGAGGTAGTCGTTCACGACGGCGTCGCGGACGTACATGTCCGAGTTCGTGTCCCACCCGAGCGCGGCGTACTCGGCCAGGCCCTCGTTGAACCAGAGCGGGATCTGGAGCCGGATGCCGTTCTGGATGATCGACTGGATCGAGCCGCCGTAGAACATGTCGTTGATGACGGCGTGGACGAGCTCGTGGTGGATCACCCGGCGGAAGTCGCGGTAGTCACCGGTGAAGGGGATCGCGACGCGGTTCTTGAACAGCTCGGTGACGCCGCCGATGCCCTCGGAGTAGGTCGGCAGGTTGACGGCGTTCGTGACGACGAAGTCGTTGTGGCTCTGGTAGACGAGGAGCGGGATCCGGTCGGTGATCCGGTAGCCGAAGAGGTCGCTGATCTGCGCGTAGGCGTCCTCGGCGGCATGGGCGGTGAAGTCGGCGAGGGCGCGCCCGCCGGGCTCGTAGTAGAACACGTCGAAGTGCGTGCTCTGGAGGTACTGCCAGTCGAGGTTCTCGTACTGGACCTTGTTCTTGCCGAACCGGAAGTACTGCGCCTCGGCCACGCCCGGCCACAGGGCGGCGAGCGCGGCGGCGAGGAGGACCAGCGAAGCGAAGCGACGAGGCATGGCGGCGTGGATCGGACCCTCGGAGACACGAGTGTCGGAGAGTAGCCCATTCTCCCGCCCGGCGCAAGCCACATCGCCGGACCGGACGAGGTTATAACGCGCCGCGCCGCGCGTCTATTGGGCCATGCCCTTCGACCCCGCCCGCCACCGCCGCCGCTCGATCCGGCTCCCCGGCTACGACTATGCGCAGCCGGGGGCGTACTTCGTCACGGTCTGCGTGCAGCGCAGCGTCTGCCTCTTCGGTGAGGTGGAGGCAGACCTCGCGCGCCTCAGCCCCGCCGGTGAGATGGTCACGGCGTGGTGGCAGCGGTTGCCCGGCAGATTCCCCCGCGTCTGCCTCGATGCCTTCGTCGTGATGCCGAACCACGTCCACGGCATCGTCGGCCTCGCGGACCCTCCGTCTGAACCGGGCGACGTTGGCCTCACCCCCGCCGTAGGGGCGGACCCACGTGTCCGCCCTGTTTCGGGGCGTGCCGCCGTTCCCGATCAGGGCGCACACGCGGGTGCGCCCCTACCGCAGGTGATTCAGTGGTGGAAGACGATGACGACGAACGCATACATCCGGGGCGTGCGAGCAGAGGGTTGGCCGCCGTTCGAGGGTCGGCTGTGGCAGCGCAACTATTACGAACGCGTCCTCCGCGACGAGCGCGAACGGGACCTCGCCCACCGGTACATCCGCAACAACCCGCTCCGGTGGCACCTCGACCGGATGCACGCGGATCGGAAACCGTGGTGACTCCCTCGGCGCTCAGAAGGCGTACGAAATGCGGAAGGCGATCGGCGCGAACCCGGCGACGCTCTCGAAGTCTGTCGCCACGAACCCGAGGAGGTCGAAGGCGAACCGGTCGCCGAAGAACCGGACGCCGGGGAGGACGAGCAGGCCGCTGTCCCCCTCCCCCAAGCCGAAGAACGACTCGGCGAGCAGCTTCACCCCGTTGCTGAGCTGAAGCTCGCCGCCCAACCCGAAGACGGCGCTGTTCGCGATCTCGACATCGGCGGAGCTGAGGCTCCCCCCAAACGCTCCCCCGACGCCGAACGAGACCGCGCGGGTCTCGTCGCCGAGGGTGACGACGCCGTAGGGGACCGCGACGAAGCCGTCGCCTCCGTCGCCGACAGCGACGAGCGCGCTCGTCCCCAGCGCCACCTTCGTCGAAGGGGAGCTGTAGACGAGCCCCTTCAGCCCGATGAGCGGGGCCACGAACGCATCCTCCCCGAAGCCGACGAAGCCCGTGGCGAGCAGGTCGAGGCCGTCGGTGAGGCCGGCCGTGACGGACGGGTAGAGCACCGTGAGGTCCCCGCGGAACGCGCCGCCGCCGAGGGTCCGCGCCGTGGGCGCGAAGAACAGCCGCGTCCCGACCGGGTCCGTCCGAAAGAACCGCCCCCGAAGGAGCGGCCCGACCAGGGCGACCCGGTCCCGGCTGAACTCCCGCCGAACGCCGTCGCGCGTGACGATCACGAGCGGGTCCGCCGACTCGTCCGCCACCGTGCCGACGTAGACGGCCCCGTCGACGAGGACCACGCGGCGGAGGCTGTCGTCCTGCGCCAGGGCCGAGGACGCGAGGGGGAGCGAGACGAGGAGGGCGAACAGGAAAACCGCAGAGCGGACCATCGGGGTGACGCCGGAGCGCCGGAAGGTGAAGAAGCGAGCTTGCAACGCTCAAGCCGCCGAGGGTTCCCTACGCGTAACGCACCCACCGCGCCAGATCGCGGAAGGTCGCCTTCTTCCCGTACATCAGAATCCCGACCCGGTAGATGCGGCTCGCCAGCCAGATCGTCCCGACGAACGACAGGGCGAGCAGCGCGAGCGCGAGCCCCATTTGCCAGAACGGAACGTCGGTCGCCGCCGCGCGGACCACCATCAGGATCGGCGAGAAGAACGGGACGAGCGAGAGCGCCACCGAGGCCGGGGCGTCGGGGTTGTCGGCGATGAAGGGGAGGAAGAGCGCGGGCAGGATGACCGGGATGAGGATCGGTGCCTGCAGGCTCTGCGCGTCGCTCTCCTGCTCCACGGCGGAGCCGACGGCGGCGAAGAGGCTGCCGTAGAGCAGGTAGCCGCCGAGGAAGAAGAGCAGGAAGTACGCGATCAGGTCGAACGGAATGTCGGCGGCGCTGAAGCCCGACGGGTCGAACGGGAGCTCCTGGAGCTCCGCCGCCTCGGCCCCGGCGAGCGCGGCGGGATCCACTGCCGTCCCGAGCACGGCTCCGGCGGCGAACAGCCCCGCGACGGCGAGCACCACCCACAGCACGAACTGCGTCAGCCCGACCGCCCCGATGCCGAGGACTTTGCCCATCATGAGCTGAAACGGCTTCGCGCTCGAGGCCACGACCTCGACGATCCGGTTGGTCTTCTCCTCGATCACGCCGCGCATCACCATCGCGCCGTAGACGAACATGGCGATGTAGATGACGAAGCCCATCGCGTAGCCCAGGCCGGAGTAGAGCCACGTCGTGTCCTCGGCCTCGCCGTCGTCGGTCAGCGCGACCATCCGCATCCCCACGCCCGCCTCCGCCGCCCGGAGCACGTCCTCCGACGCGCCCGCCGCCCGGAGCCGCGCCCGGCGGACGACGTCCTCGACGGCCCGCTGCAAGCGGACCTGCGCCGAGAAGCCGCCGACGCCCTCGGAGTAGAACGCCGCCTCTTCGCTCCCGTCGAGCAGCCGTGCCGGGAGCACGAAGTAGCCGTCGAGCGCGCCGCGCTCGACGCGGGCGCGGAGGCTGTCGAGCGGCGCGTCCTCGACCATCGCCGAGTAGTTGGCCGGGAGCTGCTCCGCGAGCGCGTCGCCGAGTTGGCCGGTCTCGTCGACGATGGTGACGGTCCGCGCCCCGCCCTCCTGCGTCATCACGCCGACGCCGACCGAGACGCCGACGAGCGCGAGCAGCATCACCGGCGCGAGGAGCGTGGCGACGAGGAAGGTCTTGGTGCGGACCCGGCGGAGGTACTCGCTCCGGACGATGAGCGCAATCTTGTTCATCGGGAGACCAGTGCGGAGGCTTGAGGGAGTGAGGAGCTTGCCTCGTCGGTCGAGTCGGAGCGACCGGTCCCCCGCTCCTCCGATCCTCCAGCCCCCCGGTCTCCACTCACCGCCATCACGAAAATCTCCGAGAGCGGCGGCTCGTTTAGCTCGAAGCGGTAGAGGTCGTCCACGCTGGGGAGGGCGGTTTCGAGGACCTGCCGCGCGGTGGTCTCGCCGAGGAGCCGGAACTCGGCGTGGCCGGCAGTGCGCGAGCGGACGCGGATGGCCCCGCTGGCTTCGAGCCGGTCGAGGAAGCCGTCGTCGCCGCTGAACTCGACCGTGACGGTGTTTTTGCCGAAGGAGCGCTTGACGTCGCGGAGCGGGCCGTGGAGCACCTCGCGCCCGCCCGCAATGAGGAAGATGTCGTCGCACAGCTGCTCGACCTGCTCCATCCGGTGGCTGGCGAAGAGGATCGTCCGGCCCGCCTCGCGGAGCTCGAGGATGATGTCCTGGAGCAGCGCCGCGTTGATCGGGTCGAGGCCGGAGAACGGCTCGTCGAAGATCAGAAGCTGCGGGTCGTGGAGGATCGTGGCGATGAACTGGACCTTCTGCTGCATCCCCTTCGACAGCTCCTCGACGCGCTTCCCCGCCCAGTCGCGCGCGTCGAAGCGGTCGAGCCAACTCCGAGCCGCAGCCCGGGCCTCGCCCGTGGACAGCCCCTTCAGCTGGCCGAGGTAGACGAGCTGCTCGCCGACTTTCATCTTGCGGTAGAGCCCGCGCTCCTCGGGCAGATACCCCATCCGCTGCTGCGACGCCGGGCCGACGGCCTCGCCGCCGAACGTCACGGTCCCCTCGTCGGGACTCGTGATGTAGGTGATCATCCGGATCGTCGAGGTCTTGCCCGCCCCGTTGGGCCCGAGGATGCCGAAGATGCGGCCGGGCTCCACCGCGAACGAGACGCCGTCCACGGCGAGGTGCGCCCCGTAGCGCTTGGTGACGGTGTCGACGACGAGCCTGGACATGGAGCGGTGCGGTGGGTGAGCGGGTCCTCTATTCGCACTCCGTCGCTGGAAGTTTCAGCCTAACCCCCCGTCCAGTTTGCGGTCACTCGCTGCGCTCATTCCCGGCTGCACCGGACTGTCCCCCTTGTCAAGGGGGACAGCTTTCTGATCCCTGAGCGAAGGGACTCGTCCCGAAGCGATGGATCGGCGAGCGGGGGGTTACAGCAGCGCTACGCGGTCCTCGGGGATGGGCAGGAGGTACTGCGGCTCCATCGCCTCCTCGTGGATGCCGAACTCGCCCGTCCCCCGGAAGTCCACGGCGACGAACTGCTCGCTGACGTGCAGCACCTCGCCGATGCCGTAGAACGTCGGTGCCGGGCCGTAATAGACCAGGTCGCCCACGGCGAGCGTACCGCGCCGCGCCTGCCGGAAGTACGGGTAGACCGTCGGCAGGAGCTCCAGCCGGTAGGCGGGGCGGTGGCGTCTGAAAAAGGCAGTCGGTTCCATCGGGAATCGGGGAGCGAGGGGGTTAAACTACGGCCTGTTTGCGCCCGGTGCAGAACCATTCCCGGCACCCTTCGGTATAGGCCGGTCAAGACAGGGCTTATCTCACTTCTGGCAGGACGCACGCCGTATGCAGTACGATGACAAGATTATGGATCGGCAGGTCGGGCGCAACGCTCAACTCTTCGCGCAGGCCGTTGCCGAGCTAAGCTCCGAGGAGGAGCGCTATCCGTACCTCCGCATCCTTGTCTCGGTGATCGAGCAGGCCCACCCCGAGTGGGGCCAGGCTCCCGAGAAGGACCGCCACATCGCCGACCTCGCCCGCGCCCTCAGCGGCGACGCCCTCGACGGGGAGGAGACGGCCCGCGTCGTCCGCGCCCGCGACGAGGAGCGCGGACACCGGTAGCGGTTACGGCGCTGCTTCGTTGAAAAGCTCGAATTCTGTCCTCTCGACCGAGCGAAGACGCAGCGTGTCGCAGCGCGTGGAGCGCTTCTCTCCTGCCTCAAAGGTTGAGTTTGTGGCACAAGCCTACTTCACCCGGTCCGGGTTGGCCGCGACGAAATTCGCCCACGACTTGAACTTGCCGGTCGGGCCGGCCTCGACGCGGCGGGCGTGGCAGAGGGCGACCCCGAGCGCGTCGGAGGCGTCGAGGCCGCGGTCCTCGGCCAGCTTCAGTTGGGCGCGGACCATGAACCAGACCTGCTCCTTCGCCGCGTTGCCATTCCCGACGACGGCCTTTTTGATCTCGCGCGGGGCGTACTGCGTCACCGGAATCTGGTGGTCGAGCGCGGCCTTCATCACGAAGCCCTGCACCTGCCCGAGCTTGAGCATCGCCTGCGCGTTCTTCCCCATGAACGGCATCTCGATGGCGAGTTCGTCGGGTGTGTGCCGCTCGATGAGCGCGTCTACGGCCTCGCCGATCTTCTGGAGACGCACCATCAGGTCGAGCTTCGCGGGCGGCTCGACGGTGCCGTAGTCGAGGACAGTCTCGCGCGAGCCTTCGACCGCCAGCACGCCGAAGCCGGTGTGCCGCGTGCCGGGGTCGATGCCGAGGATGATCATGGGTCGCCGGACCGGAGCCGGGAAGCCTAATCGGACAGGGCCGGCTTAATCGGACAGGGCCGAGAGCGCCGCTTGGTCTAGCTCCAGGGTTGTGAACACGTCCTGTACGTCCTGCAGCTCTTCGAGGGCGTCGACGAGGCGGAGGACCTTGGCGGCGTCGTCCGCGCCGAGGCTCGTCGTGGTCGTCGGGAGGCGGACGAGCCCGGCCTCGGCGGGTTCGATCCCTGCGCCCTCAAGCGCGTCCTGCACGGCGGCGAACGTCTCGAGCGGCGTGGTGACGACGAAGTGGCCGTCCTCCTGCTTCAAGTCCTCGGCTCCGGCTTCGGCGACGAGGAGGAAGAGGTCGTCCTCGCTCTGCCCGGCGGCGTCGATCTCGACCCGCCCTTTGCGCTCGAACAGGTAGGCGACGGAGCCGGAGGTGCCGAGGTTGCCGCCGTGCTTGCTGAAGGCGTGGCGCACGTCGGCCACGGTGCGGTTGGTGTTGTCGGTGAGGCACTCGACGAAGAGGGCGACGCCGCCGGGACCGTAGCCCTCGTAGCTCATCTCCTCGTAGTCCGCGCCCTCGATCTCGCCGGTGCCGCGCTTGACGGCGCGCTCGATGTTGTCCTTCGGCATGTTCTCCGCCTTCGCCTTGTCCACGGCGAGCGCGAGGCGGGGGTTCATGTCGATGTTGCCGCCGCCCTCGCGCGCGGCGATCATCATGTCGCGCGTGATGCGGGCCCAGATTTTGGAGCGCCGCGCGTCGGCGACGCCCTTCTTGCGCTTGACCTTCGACCACTTGTTATGACCTGCCATCGCTCCGGTGTTTGTTGGGGGCAGGAATATACCTCCGCCCCCGCCGGGGCGATCCCGGCCCGGACTCAGCGCACCGCCCCGCGCGCATCGACGGCCCACCGCTCGACGACCTCTTCCCCGTCCACGACGACCAGGTCCTCCTGCGTGGCGACGGCGACGCAGGCGTGGTTCGGGACGACGCGGACGCGGTCGCCGACGTCGAGCGTGGCGGCACCGGGGACCCTGACCCAGCCGTGCTCCTCGGAGAGCGCGAAGAGGTCGGCGTGCGGGAGGGCGACCATCCGCTCGGGGTTGTAGAGGAGGACGCCGAAGCCGCGCGTGCCCCAGCCGGTGTCGCTCGTGAAGACCTTCTTGCCGGCGTCGAGGAAGAGGCGCGAGCCGCCGCGCTCATCGGGCTGCTTCGAGACCACGGTGGCGTAGACCGTGAGCGCGCAGTCGGCGAGCGTGGCCGACCCGAGGGCGACCTGCTCGGCGTCGTGGAAGGCGTAGTTGCCGGGGCGGATTTCGGTGATGCGGAACGGGCCGCGCTCGGCGTTTTCGAAGACGCTCACCGTCGGGGTCGAGCCGGCGGACAGCTCGGCGGCGGCGTCGAGGGTGCCGGCGGCGTGGAGGCGCGCGGCGAGGCTGAGGAGGCGGTCGCGCTCTTCGCTCATGGTGCGGACGAGCGCCTCGGCGGGCGTCTCGCCCTCAGTCGGCCCGAAGTAGCTCTGCCCGCCGTGCGTGAGCAGGCCGGCGAGCCTCAGCCCGGGCAGGTCGCGGACGGCTCGGGCGAGCGCGGCGGCGTGCGGACTGTCCCACGCGACTCCGCAGCGCCCGTGCCCAGTATCGACCTCGACAAGGACCTCCGCCTCGGCCCCGCGCTCGGCGAAGAACGACGCCGCGAGCCGAGCCCCGGCGACGGTGTCCACACAGAACGAGATCCGCGTGCCCGCTTCCATCAGCCGGTGCAGCCGTGCCCACTTCGCCGCGCCGACGACGCAGTAGGCAAGGCGGATGTCCCCGAACCCAGCGTCGGCGAAGACCTCGGCCTCCCCCGTCTTGGCGACAGCGACGCCGCGCGCGCCGAGGTCGCGCTGCCGCCGGGCAATTGCGGCGGACTTGTGGGCCTTGAGGTGCGGCCGGAGGGCGACGCCGTGGGCGTCGGCGCGAGCCTGCATCCGGCGGAGGTTGGCGTCGAGGCGGTGCTGCTCGACGAGCAGGCATGGCGTGGCGAGGTCGGAGAGGATCATAGCGAGCGGGGCTGCGCCGGAAGGTACGTCGGCTTCCGTTCCGCCGGAGGGGCGGCAGCGTGGGCTCGGGGAGACGGGCCTACCGAGGGTTCCACGCTGCCCCGCTGAGGTTTTCCCTGATTTTGCTACTCGTTGGAACAGACAGGCAAGCCCTCCCTTTCACCTGTCCCTTCTGACACCGCCCCTCCCCGCCGGCTCCCGCCCCTCTCTGCCGGCTCCCTCGTCTTCGGCGCAGATGAGCCGCCCGGCCTTATCATCCCTTCTCAACATCGTGTCTCGGACCTCACGCTCGCCTCGCGTCCTTCTCCCCTGCGCCCTCTGCGTCGCGCTCGTCGGCAGCCTCTTTCTCGGTTGCGATACCGACAGCGTGGCCGAGCCGCTCCCCGACGAGGGCTTCGTCGAGGTCAACGGGACCACCCTCTACTACGAGCGTACCGGGGAAGGCGAGCCCATCGTGCTCGTCCACGGGTACCCCCTCTCGGGCGGCCTCTTCCGCGACAACCGCGATGCCCTCGACGACGGCTACACCGTGATCACGCTCGACCTCCGCGGCTACGGCCGGAGCACGGCCCCCGACAGCGCTGCCACGATCGAGACCTACGCCCAGGACGTGCTCGACGTGATGACGGAGCTCGGCGTGGAGGAGGCCATCGTCGGCGGGATGTCGATGGGCGGTCCCATCGTCTTCGAGATGTACCGCCGCGCGCCGGAGCGCTTCCGGGGCATGATCCTCATCGACACGACGCCTGCCCCCGCGTCGCCGGCCGAGGCCGGGCTGTGGCGCGGCGTTGCCAACCAGGCCCGGCAGGAGGGCGTCCCCTCGCTCGTCCCGTTCCTCCTCAAGGACATGCTCACGGGCGCCACGCGGATGGACGAGCCGGCGCTCGCGTCCTACCTCAGCGGCATCATCGAAGACGCCTCGCTCGACGCCGCCGTCGCCGGGGCGAACGCGCTCCGCACGCGGCCCGATTCCCGCCCGACGCTACCGACGATCACCGTCCCGACGCTCATCCTCACCGGCGTCGAGGACACGATCTACCCCTTCGAGACGGCGCGCGACATGGACGCGGCGATCCCGAACTCGACGCTCTCGCTGCCGGCGGGCGCGGCCCACGCCGCGATCATCGAGGCCGCCGACCGGGCCAACACCGCCATCCGCGAGTGGGCCAACGGCCTTGACGACTGATGCCGCCCCTTCTCTTCCCTCCCTTCACCTCCACCCCTCTCTATGTCTGACCAACTGCAAGACCGCCGCATCGCCATCCTCATTGCGCCGCGCGGCACCGAAGAGCCGGAGTTCGCCCAACCCAAGCAGGCCATCGAGGACGCCGGCGGCTCCGTCACCGTCGTCAGCACCGAGGCCGGCCAGGCCGAGACCGTCAACGACGACCTCGACCCCGGCGGCAGCTACGCCATCGACGCGACCATCTCCGAGGTCTCGGCCGACGACTTCGACGGACTCGTGATCCCCGGCGGGACGGTCGGCGCGGACAAGCTGCGCGCTAGCGACGCCGCCGTGGCCTTCGTCCGCGATTTCTTCGAGCAGGCCAAGCCCGTCGGCGCGATCTGCCACGGGCCGTGGGTCCTCGCCGAGGCCGACGTGCTCGACGGCCGCACCGTGACCTCGTACCACTCGCTCCAGACCGACCTCCGCAACGCGGGTGCGACGTGGGTCGACGAGGAGGTCCACGTCGACCAGGGCTTGGTGACGAGCCGCGACCCCGACGACCTGCCGGCCTTCTGCGCGAAGCTCGTCGAGGAGTTCGCCGAGGGCAAACACCAGGCCCAGGCCCGCAGCGCCTAGCGGCACGCGGCCACCTCAAGCGAGGCACGCCTCGCCCCTACCTCTTCTTCCCATCTCTCCTCCCATGCGCCTCTCCCTCAAGCTCCTCCTCTTCCTCCTCCCGCTCGCCCTCTTTGTCGGCTGCGACAGCGACGGCGACGACGACGACGCCCGCACGGCCACCGCAGCCATGGCCTCCCCGGCGGACACCACGACCGGCGTGAGCGGCACCGTCACGTTCACCTCGACCGACGACGGCGTCCGCATCGACGCCGACCTCCGGGGCCTGAGCGAAGGCGACCACGGGGTCCACCTCCACACGACCGGCTCCTGCGAGCTCGGCGACTCCGACAACGACGGCGTCCTCGAAATCGCCGGGGCCGCCGGCGGGCACTACGACCCGCGCGGCACGAACAACCACGGGGCCCCCGACGACGACCTCGACGACAAGCACCTCGGCGACTTCGGCAACGTCACCGCCGGCGCAGACGGCCGGGCGACGAAGACGCTTGAGGTCGACGACCTCGCGTTCTCGAGCGTGCTAGGGCGCGCCATGATCGTCCACAGCGGGCGCGACGACCTCGAAACCGACCCGGGCGGCAACTCCGGCACGCGCATCGGCTGCGCGCTCGTCCTCGCAGACTGAGCCCCACCTCTCCTCCCCTCTCAACTCCCCACATCCATGTTCTACCACGACGGCGGCAAGCTCCAGTACCCGGTCCGGGTCGACACTCCCAACCCTGTCTTCGCTAAGGCGCTCCAGCAGGCCATCGGCGGCATCCAGGGCGAAATCCGCGTCTGCCTCCAGTACCTCTTCCAGGCGTGGGGCGCGCGCGGGCCGGCGAAGTACCGCGACATGCTCCTCGAAACCGGCACCGAGGAGATCGCCCACATCGAGATGCTCGCCACAGCCGTTGCGCTCAACCTCGAAGGCGCGCCCCTCGAGCAGGACGAGGCCGCGAAGGACCCGATGGTCGCCGCGGCCCTCGGCGGGATGAACGTCCAGCACGTCATCACGACCTGCATGGCGGCGATGCCCGTCGACGCGAGCGGCGTCCCGTTCAACTGCTCCCACGTCTACGCCTCGGGCAACACCGCCGCCGACATGCTCGCCAATGCCCTCGCCGAGTCCACCGGCCGGATGCTCGCCGTCCAGCTCTTCAAGATGACCGACGACGCCGGGATGAAGGACATGCTGCGCTACCTCATCGCCCGCGACACGATGCACCAGAACCAGTGGCTCGCCGCGTGGGAGGAGCTCGGCGGGGCCCAGTGCCACCCGATCCCGAACAACTTCCCGCAGTCCGAGGAGCCGGACGAGTTTAACTATACCTTCCTCACGTTCGGCAAGGACGAGTCCGTCCCGCAGCCCGAAGGTAGCTGGTCCGGCGGCGAGAGCTTCGACGGGCGGAGCACGTTCTCGGCCGAGCGGATGACCCCGCGCGGCGAGAAGCCCGACCTCGGGAAGGCCAGCCCGAAGGCTGCCGTCCAAGAGGCGCAGGAGAAGTAGCGCAGGAGAAGTACCCCCACTGCCTTCCCACTCACCCACGTCAGACCCATGAAAGCCCTCACCTGGCACGGCCAGCACGACGTCCGCATCGACGACCACCCCGACCCCAAGATCGAGGACCCGCGCGACGTCGTGATCAGCATCACCTCGACCGCCATCTGCGGCTCCGACCTCCACCTCTACGACGGCTTCGTGCCGATGATGAAGCCCGGCGACATCATCGGCCACGAGCCGATGGGCATCGTCGAGGAAGTCGGCGCGGACGTGAAGACCCTCCAGAAGGGCGACCGCGTGGTGGTGCCGTTCACGATCTCGTGCGGGCACTGCTGGTTCTGCGAGCAGACGCTGTTCTCGCTCTGCGACAACTCGAACCCCAAGCCCGAGAACGCCGAGAAGGCGATGGGCCACAGCCCGGCCGGGGTCTACGGCTACTCGCACCTCCTCGGCGGCATCCCCGGCGGGCAGGCCGAGTACCTCCGCGTCCCCTACGCCGACGTCGGCCCAGTCAAGATTCCCGACGGGATGACCGACGAGCAGGTCCTCTTCCTCTCGGACATCTTCCCGACGGGCTATATGGCGGCCGAGAACGCCGAGATCGAGGACGGCGACACGGTGGCGGTGTGGGGCTGCGGGCCGGTCGGGCAGTTTGCGATCCAGAGCGCGTGGATGCTCGGCGCGGGCCGCGTGATTGCGATCGACCGGGTGCCGGAGCGGCTGCGGATGGCCGAGGCGCACAGCAAGGCGGAGACGATCAACTTCGAGGAGGTCGGCAGCGTCGTCGATACGCTCAAGGAGATGACCGGCGGGCGCGGGCCGGACCGCTGCATCGACGCCGTCGGGGCCGAGGCGCACGCGGCCAACACCGCCGTCGAGCTCGTCAACAAGGCGAAGGAGGCGGTCCACCTCACGACCGACCGGGGCTACGCGCTCCAGGACGCGATCATGGCGTGCCGGAAGGGCGGCACGATCTCCGTCCCCGGCGTCTACGCCAAGACCGTGACGCTCCCCTTCGGCGCGGCGATGAACAAGGGGCTGACCTTCAAGATGGGGCAGACCCACGTGCAGCGCTACCTCGACCCGCTCCTCCGGAAAATCCAGGACGGCGAGATCGACCCGTCGTTCATCATCACGCACACGGTCCCGCTCGACCGCGCGCCGGAGATGTACGACACCTTCCGCAACAAGGAGGACGACTGCGTCAAGGTGGTGCTCAAACCGTGACGCGCGATGCGTGACCCGCGAGCCCTTCTCCGAGCGCCGCCAGCCCCCTTTCTCTCTTCCCTGCCGCTATGTCTGTCCAGCTCAAAAACCTCGAAGACCAGACCCTCGTGCTCACCGGCGCGACCTCCGGCATCGGCCTCGTGACGGCGCGCAAGGCCGCCGAGCGCGGGGCGCGCCTCGTGCTCGCCGCCCGCAGCGAGGACGACCTCCGTGCCCTCACCGACGAGATCACCGGCTCCGGCGGGCAGGCCGTCTACGTCGTCGCGGACGTGGCTAACCGGGACGACGTGCGGGCCATTGCCGAGCGCGCGAAGGACGCCTTCGGCGGGTTCGACACGTGGGTCAACAACGCCGCCGCGGCGATCTACGGGAGGCTCGAAGAGACGCCCATCGAGGACATGCGGCAGCTCTTCGAGGTCAACCTGTGGGGCGTCGTTTACGGCTCGCTCGAAGCCGCCGAGCACCTCAAGCAAACCGGCGGGGCGCTCGTCAACCTCGGCAGCGTGCTCTCGGACCGGGCCATCATGCTCCAGGGCATCTACTCGGCCTCGAAGCACGCCGTCAAGGGCTTCACCGACGCCCTCCGGATGGAGCTCGAGGACGAGGGCGCGCCGGTCTCGGTGACGCTCGTCAAGCCCAGCGCGATCAACACGCCCTACCCCAAGCACGCGAAGAACTTCATGGACGAGGCGGCGACCCTGCCGCCGCCGGTCTACGCGCCGGACGTGGTGGCACGCGCCATCCTCCACTGCGCCGAGCACCCGCAGCGCGACGTGATCGTCGGCGGCGGGGGCAAGCAGATGTCGGCGCTCGGCTACTACGCGCCCGGCCTGATGGACTGGCTCATGGAGACCGTCTTCGCCCCACTCTCGAAGAAGGACGAGCCGCCGCGCGGGGTGCCGAACGGCCTTGACGGCGCGGTGGGCGGGCTGAGAGAGCGCGGCGACTACGACGGGCACGTCCTCGAATCGAGCCTCTACACCCAGGCCGTGTTGCAGCCGGGGAAGACGCTGCTCACCGCCGCGCTCGCGGGCGCGGGCCTCGCCCTCGCGCTGCGCGCCCGTTCCTGAGCCGACCTCAGGTAAGCCGACCTCAGGCGTGGTGAGGGCACCACGCGTCTGTCCCTACGCCAGTGTCCGTCGCTGCGGCCTCCTTTATCTCCCTGCCTCTGCTCCGATGTCCCTCTCTGCGCTCGTCTCGGCTCGCCCGCCCTCCCCCAGCGCGCTCAGCCGCCAACTCCGCCTCGGCGATTCGCCCGACCTGGGCCGCCGCCGGAAGGTCCTCGGCCTGTCGATGGTCGGGGTCGCAGCCGGGGTCATCGTCGGGCTGTACCAGACCGGCGTGGTGAAGCACCTCCCCGATCTGCCGGGCGACCTGTGGAACGCCGACAAGGTGGACGCTTCGGACTACGCCTACAAGCGGATGCGGACGCCGGACGGCCTGATGATGATCGTGAGCTACGGGCTGACCGCCGCCCTTGCCGGGGCCGGCGGCGAGGACCGGGCCCGGCGCGCGCCGCTCCTGCCGCTCGCCGCGGCAGCGAAGGTGCTCGGCGACGCCGTCTTCGCACTCAAGCTCGGGCGCGAGGAGTGGGCCGAGAACGAGGCGCTGTGCTGGTACTGCCAGGGCGCGACGCTCGCCTCGCTGGCCTCGGTGCCGCTCGTCCTCCCGGAGGCGGCGAAGGCGGTCCGCCGCCTGCTCAGCCGGTAGCGGAGCGCCGGTAGCGGAGCGCCGGTAGCGGAGCGCCGGTAGCGGAGCGCTAATGCCTCGGCAGGCGGTCTGCTGCTCTCTGAACCGGAGACGCCTCGTGCCGAGCGAGCGCGACGGAATCGAGGGAATGGGCGGCGTGGAGGGAAGGGAAACGACCCCGGTCCCTCTCCGTCTCTCCCTGCCTTCCACGCCGTCCCGAACCGCAGAAGACCCCCCGATTCTGCGCTAGGGCGACGGAGCCGGTGACGCGGTGCGCCCGCGGCGGAAGGCGGCCGGGGGCTGGCCGGTCCAGCGCTTGAAGGCGCGGCTGAAGGCGGCACCGGACTCGTACCCGACGCCGGCGGCCACTTGGGCGAGCGAGAGCTGCTCGGTGCGGAGAAGCTGGGCGGCTCTCGCCATGCGCCAGCGCGTCACGTGCTGCATCGGCGGCTCGCCGACGGCGGCGCGGAACCGGGCCGAGAAGGCCGACCGGCTCAGCCCCGCCTCGGCGGCGAGGGCGGCCACGGTCCACGGCGCGGTCGCGTCGCGCTGGAGCGCGGCGAGGGCCGGACCGAGGTGCGGGTCGCCGAGCGCGCTCAGCCATCCGCCCTCGCCGGCTCCGTCGGGGCCTGCTGCAGGGGCGGCGTCCACGCCGCGGAGGTAGGCGCGGACGGCGTGGATGAAGAGGATGCTGGCGAGGTGCCCCATCACGGTCTCGGCACCGGGACGGCCGGAGGCCGCCTCGCAGGCGAGGAAGCCGAGCGTGTGCTCGAGCCACGGCACCGCCTCGCCGCCGCCTCGCACGAGAACGACGGGAGGCAGCGCCTCGAGCAGCGGGTGCGGGAACGCATGGTCGAACGCAACACCTCCGCACACGAGCGTGGTCGCCGGGCCGTCCCCGTCTTTGCGCAGGCTGTGGCCGTCCGCTCCGCCGTAGCGAGCGTGCATCACTTCGAGCGAGAGCGCGGGGCGGCCGGGGCGGTCGGCGAGGATGTAGCCGTCTCCGTGCGGAAGGACCGCCACGTCGCCGGTCCCCAGCGCGTGCGTCTCGCCCGCGACCTGGACCACGCACACGCCGCCGAGCACGATGTGAAACGACGCCGGGCCGGGCAGGACCGTGAGTCCCCACGCCCCGTGCAACTCGCTGCGGTGGTAGAAAGCCCCGCGCGGTTGGAGCGTCTGGAGAAGCCCGTCGAGCGGGTCGGGAGCGAAAGGCGGCTGCACGAGGCTAGGGTTTGGACGATGGATCACAAGATACGGCGTATCGAGCACTCATCGTCCGGCACCCCGGAGCGATCTTATAACCCAATCCGGTTGTGTACTTGTCATTTCGACGAGCACGTTCGACTGCTTCGTCTCTCTCGCCCTCCCTAGCCATGCCCATCGCCATTACCTCCCCCAACGGAACCATCGGGTCCCGCCTCACTCGCCTCCTCCTCGACGCGGGCGAGGACCTCATCCTACTTCCGCACAGCCCGGGCAAGCTCGACGGCGAGGTGCGTGAGCGCGCGACCGTCCGCGCCGTGAACCTCGAAGACGCCGACGCCACGGCCGAGGCCACGCAGGGGGCCGACGCGCTGTTCTGGCTCTCGCCGCCGGCCATGCACACGCCCTCGCTGAGCGCGTGGTACGAGACGCTCGGACGGTCCGCCGCCCGCGCCGTCACCGCCAACGGCATCGGGCACGTCGTCAACCTGTCGAGCCAGGGCGCGCACCAGGCCGAAGGGCTCGGGCCGGTCTCCGGGCTGCACACCGTCGAGCAGGCCATCGACGGCACGGACGCCGCCGTGGTTCACCTCCGCCCCGGCTTCTTCATGGAGAACTTCCTCGCCCAACTCGATGGGATTCGGAGCGCGGGAGCCGTCTTCTTCCCCGCCCCGCCGACGACGACGACCGCGATGATCGCCACGCGCGACATCGCCGAGGCGGCCGCTCCTCTTCTCCGCGACCGCACGTGGAGCGGCCGCCGCGTGCTCGGTCTCCACGGCCCGCGCGACTATACCTACGACGAAGCCGCACGCGTGCTCTCCGACGTCCTCGGGCGCGAGGTTCGCGTGCAGCAGGTCCCGGTCGAAGGGGTCATCGGGCAGTTCAAAGGCTTCGGCGCGAGCGACGATTGGGCGCGCGGGATGGCCGAGCTCTACAGCCGCATCGGCCACCCCGACTATTACGCCGGCACCGAGCCTCGCACCGACGAGACCACCACTCCGACGACGCTCCGCGATTGGGCCGAGCGCGCCCTTCGCCCGGCGCTCGCAGGGTAGCGTCGCATTCCCCGCCCTCCGACCCCGCCGCCCTGACCATCGGCATCCTCGGCTCCGGCGACGTGGGCCACAGCTCGGCGCAGGCTTCGCCGCGCGTGGCCGCACCGCCTCGCGCTGTCTTGCCGCCCTCGCTGCGGTCTGGATTGCGCACGCGATGCGGGCGAAGTCGCGCGCCCCCGCCTACGTACGTCCACCGGCTGGGCAACGAAAGAGGCCGCCTCCCCAGGGAGGCGGCCTCAGGCCGTTCGGAAAGGCGCAGGTCGGCTAGCTGCGGGCAGCCTTCAACTCGTCCTGGACCTGCGAGGCCTCGACCATCTTCTGGCGAAACTCGTAGTGCCCATTCTGCTTCTTCGAGGCCATGATGACCTTAGCCATGCTGCGATGGCCGGCGTCGGCCCCACGGTTGGTGCGCTGGTTTTTAGAGACTTTCTTCGCCATGATGCTGGGGAGTCAGGGAGCGCAGGCGCTCGGGGTTACTTGATTTCGCGGTGGAGCGTGTGCTTGCGGAGAACGGGGTTGTATTTCTTCAGTTCCAGCCGCCCAGTCGTGTTGCGGCGGTTCTTGGTCGTAGAGTAGCGCGAGGTCCCCGGCGCTTCGGTGCACTCGAGGGTGACCTGGTGGCGGACGTCTTTTCCCTTTGCCATGGCGAAATCGGGTTAGCGGTGAAACGGGTTAGACCCGGACGCCCTGGGCGCGGGCTTCTTTGAGCACAGCGGAGATGCCCTTCTTGTTGATCGTCTTGAGCGTCTGCGCAGAGACGCGGAGCGTCACCCACCGGTCTTCCTCGGGGATGTAGAACCGCTTCTTCTGGAGGTTGACGTTGAAGCGCCGGCGCACCTTGTTGTTCGCGTGCGAGACGTGGTTGCCCGACATCGGGCCTTTGCCGGTGAGTTGATCTTTGCGCGCCATCGGTACGGGAGCCGGGATAGTGGGGCAGACAGAGCAGACAGAAAAGAAAGGTAGTCCATTCTCTGCGCTCGGTGCAAGCCTTACGCCTCCCAAAAAGCCGGAGCCGTGCGGATTTCGGGTTAAGGCGGCCCTCGGCGGTCTGCACGGTGGCACATCTGCACGGTGGCACAAACGAGGAGCGCCGAGAGCGATATGCTCGCTCCCGGCGCTCCCCTTCCCTTCTTCCCTTCACCGGAAGAATCGTCCTACAAAGCTTCGCTCTAAAACAACCCGAAACGGATTTGAACTAAGTGGTTGTAACGTTCGAGTTGGCCCGGCAAGCGGCCATCTTCGACACCATAAAATACGTAATCCATACGAAAGAATGGGGTTTGAATTCCAGTTCCGAACGTCGGATATCCCTGGCTGACGCCGAGGCGCAGAGCGAGAACCCCCGCGACGGTCGCCTGACCGCCAAGCCGGAACTTCGAGAGCAATGGCTGCTCGGACTCCGAGGTGGACCTGCTTACATAATCTAACGCCACACCCAGATCGCCCAGCACCGGCAGCGAGGGGATGCCTGGGTGCCGGTACGCCGCGCCGACGCGGACGGTCGGCTCGCCGTCGCGCCCCTCGAAGGCGGCGATGATGTCGCCAATTTCAGCATCGCGCCCGCCTTCCTCTCCGCTGCCCGTCAGGTCGATGGACTCGTAGAGGTCGTAGCTGAAGTTTCCGCCGACGAGGTCGTAGACGGCGAGGCCGAAGTCGAGCGAGCCGGGCAGCGTCGCCACGGCGTCGGTGTACTGGAGGCCGAGGTCGAAGGCGACCGTCGAGCCGTTGACGATGTGGAGTTGCTCGCTGTCCGGGTCGATGTAGAGAAAGCTCTTGTTCTTGTACCCGACGTAGCGCTGGACGTATTTGCCGGTCACGCCCACCGAGAGGTTGGTGCTGGGCACGGCGGCTGCGCCGGAGAGCGCGACGATGGCGTCGAGCTGGCTGAAGAGGTCGAGGACCGGGATGCCGGTGCCGTTGTCCTGGAAGCCGTAGCGCGTCGTGTTGTGCCCGAAGACGCCGAGGCCGAGGCCGTACGACCCGAGGTTCACCATCACCGAGGGCAGGAGCGCCGCCGCCTGCCCGACCGTCGGGCGGCGGCCCTGCGCGAGGGCGTCCTCGAACAGGGCTTGGTTCTCCGGCGTCAGCGGGTACTCGATCCCCTCGTCGAGCGCCGGGCTGACGCGGTCCGTGACGAAGCTGATGTCGTCGAAGAACTTGCTGTTCAGCTCGCCGTGGACCCCCAGAATCTCGACCCTCGGCTTGGCGATCCCGAGGCGGGCGAAGTGCGCCGGGTTGTAGAAGAAGGCCGTCTCCGGCCCGGCGAAGGCGACGCCGGCGTCCCCCATCCCGAGCACCTGGGCCGAGGGTACCGCCGCGCGGGCGTACTGGTCGTAGCGCTGCGCCTGGGTGGGCAGGCTGAGCGCGGTCGCCAGGACAAGAGCCAGGGCAAAGTGTGAAAAGCGGGGCATGATGAGGCGGGGGCTTAGTTGCAGTAACGGCTGATGTCTTCCTGGAAGGTCACGTACAGCTCGACCGCTTCGTCGCGCAGGTCCTGCAGCGTCTCGTCCCCTCCGTCGCGGACGAGCAGGTCGATCGAGAAGAGCGCGCGGCCGACGTCCGCCACCTGGGCGTCGATGCGGTCGTAGACCTGGTCGAGCGCGGCGGGGTCGTCGGCGCAGAAGCCGATCCGCCGGTTGTCCTCGCTCCCGACGAGGTACCAGGCGACCGGCAGGTCCGCCTGCTCGAAGATGCCGGTGTAGGCTTCGAGAATGAGGGCGAAGGCGTTGAGCTGGAGCGCCGTGGCGACGAGGTTGCGGTCCCCGCCGAACGTATCGTACAGCTCATCCAGAACTGCCTGCTGGCCGTAGTCTACTATTTGCCCGTCCACGATCACGTCGCACGGGCTGAGACCGAGCAGCGACGCCGGCAGAACCGCGCCGTCGTCTCCGGCGAGCAGGTCGCGCACTTCGCGCAGGACGCCGAGCGAACGGATGATCTCGCCGTAGCCCTCGAAGCCCGTCGGGTCGAAGTCTGCGCGGTCCGGGTCGCTCGTGGTGTACGAACACACCTCGCCGCCCGAGCGCGCGCCGCCCGGCCTCGGGCTCTCGATCCCCTCGACGGCGTCCGTCACGAAGCTCGACAGGTCGGCGACGAGGCTCACCGAGTTGACCCCGTTGCGCTGCATCAGCGTCGTGGCGAGCTCGAGGCGGACGACGGCGTTCGCCGGGTCCTGCTCGTAGGCATCGCGCAGGAGCCGCTCGGCGGTTTCGAAGTCGCCGTTGATGCGGGCGATGCGGGCGTCTTCGAGGGACTCCTCGACGCCGCCGCCTTCTGCGTAGGCCGCGTCGAGGAGGTTACAGCCGGAGACGGCGAGGACCGCTGCGAGGGCCGAGGCGGCGAAGGTGCGGGTGAAGCGGTGCATGCGGGGGAGGCTTAAAAGATGGGACAGAAGTCGAGACGAAATATCGACCCGGGCTGGACCCGCCGAACGAGGCGCTGTTTACTCCCGCGAATTGTAACGCCTCCGTGCCTATGCCGCAACGCAGCGCTACGGGCTCAGGCACCGCTGCGCACCGCGTGAGCCGGCTCCACCGCCGCCGCCCGCGCCGCCGGATAGACCGAGGCCGCCGCGCACAGCCCCACGGCCACCCCCACAATCGCCGCGACGTCCCAGCCGCGGATCGCCACCGGGTAGGCGTCGATGATGAACGCCTCGGCCTGGGCGAGCGGGACGAGGCCGAGGTGCTGCTGCGCGAGCGCCAGCCCGAGGCCGAGCACCAGCCCGAGGCCGCTGCCCACCGCGCCGACGAGCAGCCCTTCGAGCAGGAAGATGCGCCGGATGTCTCGGCGGGAGGCCCCCATCGCCTGGAGCGCCCCCAGGTCGCGCCGCTTCTCGATCACGATCATCGTCAGGCTCCCGACGATGTTGAAGGCCGCCACGACGATGATGAGGGCGAGCACGAACGACGCGCCCCACTTTTCGAGCCGCATCACGTCGTAGAGCGATCGCTGGAGGTCGTACCACGTCTGCACGCGGACGGTCGCCGGGAGGCGGGCTTCGAGGGCGGCCTTCACCTCGTCGGCCCGTTCGAGATCGTCGAGCCGGAGCTCCACCCCGGTGACGGCCCCGGGGAGGCGGAAGAGCCGCTGCGCCTCGCCGAGCTCGACGAAGACGTGGCTGGCGTCGTAGACCGGCTCGATCTCGTAGAGCCCGCGCACCGTGAACGGCTGGCGCGGCGGCAGGCCGAGGGGCTGGGTGAGGAGGCGCTCGATGCCGGGGGCCGAGAGCAGCGAGACCCGGCTGCCGGTGTCGGTCGAGAGGCCGGCGTAGAGCCCGAGGCGGAGCCCGAGGCCGGCCCCGAGCACGATGCCCGCTTCGTCCCCCTGCCGCTCCAGGTTGAACGTGCCGGAGAGCGCGGCCCCGGCGGGGCTGCCCGCCGCGAGGCTGTCGCTGAAGGCCGCCGCCTCGACCCCGCGCACCACCACCACCTGGGTCTCGTCCGGCGCGCCCTCGTATGTCAGCAGCGCCTTGCCCTCGACGTAGGCCGTCGCCGACTCGACGTGCTCGAGGGAGCGGGCGAGGCCGAGGAGCGAGTCGGCCCCGGCGAGGGCGCGCCCTTCGGCGGACTCGATGCGGACGTGCGGGTCGAACGAGACGAGGAGGTCGCGCACGATGTCGTAGAACCCGTTCATCACCGAGAGCACGACGATGAGCGCCGCCACGCCGAGGCCGACGCCCGCGACCGAGAGGCTGCTGATGACCGAGACCAGCGTGACCCGCCGCGAGGTGGCGAGGTAACGGCGGGCGATGAGGAAGCGGTAGTCCAAACGACGGGTGACGGCTGAGGAGCGACGAAGCTACGCCGGGGCGATGGGAAAGCCCGTGCCCTTCGAACAAAAGCCGCCGCCCTGAGGTAGGCGCTGTCCAGCTTGATCGCCGTACCGATGCACCGCATCTTCCTCCTACTCGCCCTCAGTATACTTGCCCTCAGTCTGGGAGCGGCACGCGCGCAGCCGCTGCCGGAGCCGCTGCCGGAAGGCCCGGCCCACTACGGCACCGGGGTCGGGGCCTCGCTCCTGCTGACGAACTACGGGTTCGGCCTCGGCGGGCTCTACCGGAGCGCGGTCGGCGAGACGACCTCGCTCGTGGCCGAGCTCAGCATCGGCGCAGGGAAGGACGAGCGCGAGCAGGAGTTCTTCGTCGGGTTCTTCGGCGACACGGTGGTGCCGTTCAAGCGGAGCTACTTCCTGGTGGCCCCCCTCCACGTCGGCGTCGAGCAGCGGCTCTTCCGCGCCGCCGTCGAGGACAGCTTCCGCCCCTTCGTGCAGGCCCTCGGCGGCCCGAGCGTCGGCTTCCAGTGGCCCTATTTCGACGACGCCAACGGCAACGGCATCCGCGAAACTGACGAGGCGAAACGGGGCGTGCTCAGCGGCCTCGACGAGGGCAGCTTCCGCCTCGGCGTCGGCGCGACGCTCGCCGTCGGGGCGTACTTCGGCGAGAGCCGCCGGGCCACGCAGGGGTTCCGGATCGGCTACGTCGGCTCGTACTTCTTCGAGGCCGTGGACCTGCTCGAGCCCCGGCCCGAGGTCGAGAGCCCGGCCCAGCGCTTCTTCGGGACGCCGGTCGTCAGCCTCTACCTCGTGCGGCTGTTCTGAGCCGGGCACCGTTCTGAGCCGGGCACCGTTCTGAGCCTGGCGCTCGGCTGCCTGGACCACCCCCGCCGCTGCTCCCGTCGTATACTGTCGCCCCGGTTAACGCTGTTAACGACGCTCTCGCTGCTCCATGCCGCTGACTGCCTCCCGACTCGCTGCTCTCCGCGCCGCCTGCGATGCGCTCGTCCCGTCGGTCCGGCGCGAGCACGACCCGGACGGCTTCTGGGCGCGCAGCGCCTCCGACCTCGGCGTGCCCGGCCTCTTCGCCGGCCTCATCGAGACGCTTCCGGCGGCGCAGCAGAAGGAGTTCGGGCACCTCCTCGACCTGCTCGGCTCGCGCCTCCTCGGGCTGACGTGGGGCGGTCCCCTCCAGCCGATCACGGCGCTCTCGGCGGAGCAGCGCGAGACGCTCTTGCAGCGGTGGTCGCTCTCGCCGGCACCGCCCCTCCGCAAGGGCTTCGCGAGCCTGAAGAACGCGACGGCGCTGCTGTTCTACGGAGCCACGCCGGACGGTGCGCCCAACCCGAACTGGCCTGCCATCGGCTATCCCGGCCCACTCGCTGCGCCGCCCGAGGCCGAGCGCGCCTTTGCCCCGCTCGCGCCGGAGCGAGACGTTACCCTGACGTGCCAGACCGTCGTCGTAGGCAGCGGGGCCGGCGGCGGGGTGGTGGCGGGCGAGCTGGCCGCCGCGGGCGAGGACGTGATCGTGGTCGAGAAGGGGCCGTACCTCGACCGGGGCGATTTCACCGGGCGCGAGGTCGAGATGATGGACCGGCTCTACGAGCAGAACGGCGCGCTCACGACGCGGAGCGGCTCGGTCAGCGTGCTCGCCGGGAGCTGCCTCGGCGGGGGGACGACGGTCAACTGGGCCGGGGCGTTTCGCACGCCGGACTACGTCCTCCGGCAGTGGGCCGAGCGGCACGACGCGCCGCACTTCCGCAGCCCCGCCTTCCAGCGCGGCTTCGAGGCGCTGGAGGCCGCGATGCACGTCCGCTCCGGCGAGGCGCGGCACAACCCCCAGAACGAGGCGCTCGTGCGCGGCTGCCGCACCCTCGGCTACCACGTCGCCGACATCCCGCGCAACCAGCGTCCGCCGCAGAGCGACGCCGAGTGGGACCGGATCGGGTTCAGCCCCTACGGCGACCGCGACGGCCTCAAGCAGGGCACGATGGAGACCTACCTCCGCCGGGCCGTGGGGCACGGCGCGCGCCTCCTCACCGACACGACCGCCGAGCGCATCACGGTGGAGGGCGGCCGGGCGACGGGCCTCGTCGGCACGTACTACGCCCCCGACGGGCGGCGCGCCACCGTGACGGTCCGGGCCGAGCGCGTCGTCGTCGCCGCTGGGGCGATCCACACCCCCGCGCTGCTGGCGCGCAGCGGGGTCGAGCACGACCACCTCGGGCGGCACCTCTTTCTGCACCCGACCGTCGCCGTCGCCGCGCGCTACCCCGAGAAGATGGAGCCGTGGCTCGGCCCGATGATGACGGCGGTCTCGAACGAGTTCTCGAAGCTCGACGGGCTCTACGGCCCGAAGCTCGAGACCCCGCCGGCGCACGCCGGTATCCTCGCGCTCGCGCTGCCGTGGCGCTCGGGCACGCAGCACAAGGCCACGATGCAGCACGCCGCCTACGCCGGCTCCTTCATCGTGCTCACGCGCGACCGCGACGCCGGGCGCGTCGAGCCGGACCGCCGCGGGCAGCCGGTGCTGCGCTACAGCCTCAGCCGCTATGACCGCGACCACCTGCTGCGCGGCGTCGCCGAGGCGTGCCGCATCCACCTCGCCGCCGGGGCCGAGGAGGTCTTCTTCCCCCACAACTCGGCCCCGGTCTACCAGCGGGTCCACGGTGAGGTCGAGCTCGAGAAGCTGCTGGCCGAGCTTCCGGGCTGGGGCTGGAAGGCGAACCGCTTTCCGCTCTTCTCGGCCCACCAGATGGGCACCTGCCGGATGGGCGGCGACCCCCGGCGTCACCCCGTCGCGCCCGACGGGTCTGTGCGCGGCCTGCGCGGGCTCTTCGTCGCCGACGCGAGCTGCTTCCCCGAGTGCAGCGGCGTCAACCCGATGCTCTCGGTGCAGGCCATCGCCCACTACACCGCGCAGGGACTGAAGAGCACGCCGGCCCGCCCGCCGCGGCGGTCTGCCTCCGCGCGGGCCTCGTAGCGAGCCACCCCCTAGGCGTCCAAACCATGCTGCCGGACCCTCAGGGTGGGGACCGGCGCAGCCACGTCGGCCATCCCGTCGGGCCAAGCGCCGGGGGGCGAGCTCAGACCCCGGCGGCTAGCTCTCCGCCTTCGGCGGTCCGAAGCGCGCTGAGCCGCTGCCGGGCCTGCTCGGCGAGGCCTCCGTCGCTCGCCCCCGTCAGGGCGAGGAACCGCTCGAAATCGGCAATCGCGGCCTCGGTCTGCCCGAGGGCTTCGTAGAGCTGCCCGCGCTCGAAGTAGTAGAACGCGAAGCCGGGCTGGAGCGCGATGCCCTCGGTGAGCGCCTCGATCCCGGCGTCGTACCGTTCGAGGTGCATGAAGGCGACGGCGCGGAGGTAGTGCGCGCGCGTCCGGTCCTCGGTGGGCAACGCGTCGGAGCGGGCGGCCCGGGCGAGGTCGGCGATGCCGTCCTCGAAGCGACCGAGTTGGAGGAGGCTGGCCCCCCGGAAGTAGTACGCCCACGGCAGGCCGGGGTCGAGCGCGAGCGCCCGGTCGAGGTCAGCCACGGCGTCCTCGAACCGGTGCGTCGCCCAGTGCGCGCGGCCTCGCCCGAGGTAGGCGTCGGCGCGCCCGGCGTCGGCGGCGAGCGCAGCGGTGTAGTGCTCGGCGGCCTCGGCGTAGCGGAGCCGGTTCATCGCCCGGTTGCCGTCCCGGAGGGCGGTCTCGGCCTCGCCCGAGGCGCACGCTGCCAACCCGGCAGCCGCCACCGGAAGCGCAGCCACCATCAGAAGCAGAGCGGGGCGGGCGGACCAAGTCATCGAGCCGAGGGTGAGGTGAGGGCGAGCCCTAGTCTCGGCTCCGCGCTCCGCTTCCTCAAATCAGACGGTCCGCCTCGGACGGGCTGCCTCAGGCGCGAGGGAAGCCGGGCCGTTCGGTGAGGCGGAGGGCCTGCCCGAGGTGCCGCTGCTCGTGGCGGACCAGCAGCGTCAGCGCCTCGCCGACGGAAAGTCTCAGGATGCTCACGAGCGGCGAGGCGAAGGTGCCCGTGTTGAGGTCGCGCCCGTCCGCCTGCCGGATCAGGCCGAGGAGGTCCTGCTGCTGCGCGAGGAAGCGGTCGAGGGCCGCCGCGCCGGTCGAGGGCCCGCCGCGCCGGGGCCGGATCGCCCTCGGTGCCTTCAGCTTCAGGCTCGACTCCGGCGAGACGAACCGGATGAACCACCGACCGAAGAGCGACGGCGCAAACGCGCCGCTGCCCGATTCCATCCGGCTGACGGCGTCGGGGAGCACGCGGCAGTACGCCTTGTCGACCTTGCGGAGGTGCTCGAAGCAGTCGGCGACGCTCCACACGTCGGGCGCGGGCTGCCACGTGAGCTGCGCGGCGGAGAGCTCGGCGCGCAGGCGCTCGGCCTCGGCGCGGGTCCCCTCGGCGTCGGCGAGGAGTGCGCGGAGGTGGGGATGGGTGAGCGTCGAGGAAGCCGTAGCCATAGCGGTGTCCGGAGGGTGAGGATGCCGCAGGGTACGGGTGCCCCACCGCGCGAGTGACGCCCACCTCCCGTCTGCATGGATTCTACACCCGTCGCCGCACTGTCGCCTGTCGAGGCTCCCCTCCTCTGCGGAGCGGGAAGTGGACGGCTAGTGGACGGCTCCGGTCTCGGCGTAGCTGAGTGCCGCGTTCGAATCCCCTCTCCGTGGCGTGCTCGCGGACGAGGGCCTGGGCGAAAGGGAGCGGCTTCATCGGGTGCGGTCTTGCAGGATGCCGAGCGCGACGGGCAGCGCAAGCTCGGTCCACGCGGCGTACATCGCGCCCGACGGGTGCAGCCCGTCCTCAGCGGTGAGGGAGGGATCGCCGGAGGCGGTGCGGGAGACGGGGGTGACGTCGACGAAGTGCGCCCCGGCGCGGGCCGTCTCCTCGCGGGCAGCGGCGTTGTAGGCGTCGATCTCCGCGCCGATCTGCTGCTCGCCTCGGGCGTCCTCAGCGCCGAAGGGCGTCACGCCCCAATCGGGGATCGAGACGACGACCACGCGCCCAGCGTCGCCGCCCGCGAACCCCGCCGCGCGTTGCAGCAGCGCCCGGAACTCGGCGCGGTAGTTCTCTAGGTCCCGCCCCCGGTACTGATTGTTGACGCCGATCAGCAGCGAGACCAGGTCGAACGGCCCCTTCGGGCCGGCGCGGTCGATGGCGGCGTCGAGCTCGTCGGTCGTCCAGCCGGTTTGGGCGATGACCGTCGGCGGAGCGACGTGGACGCCGCGGGCCCGGAGCGAGTCCGCGAGGAGCACCGGCCAGCGGGCCTCGGGGGCGACGCGCTCGCCGATGGTGTACGAGTCGCCGAGGGCGAGGTAGCGCAGGCCGTCGGCGGGCGGCGGGGCAGCAGGCTGGTTCATACACCCGGCGATGACGAGGCAGAGGAGCACGGCGAGGACACGCCCCGTCACGGCGCAACCGGCGCGGGGGAGGCTGCCAGCACGCAGTCCAGGACCGCCTCGGCGACGGCGCGCTTCGGGCGCTGCGAGACCTCGGTCTCCGACCCGTCGCGCCCGAGAATCGTGACGCGGTTCGTGCCGGTCCCGAAGCCCGCGCCGGCCTCGTTCGCGTGGTTGAGCACGATCCAGTCGAGATTCTTCCGCTCCAGCTTGGCGCGGGCGTTCGACGGGCCGTCGTGGGTTTCGAGCGCGAAGCCGACGAGCGTCTGTCCAGACCGCTTTCGGTCACCCAGAGCCGCGAGGACGTCGGGCGTGCGGCGCAGCCGGATCGTAAGGTCGCCGTCGCCCTTCTTCGCCTTGCGTTCGCTCGGCGTGGCCGGAGTGTAGTCGGCAACGGCGGCGGCCATGAGAACGAGGTCGGCCTCGGCGTGCGCCATCACGGCGGCGTGCATCTCCTCGGCGCTCGTCACGTCGGTCCGCCGGACGCCGGGCGGGGTGTCGAGGTGCGCCGGGCCGCTGACGAGGGTCACCTCGGCCCCGCGCCGGGCGGCGGCTTCGGCGAGGGCGTAGCCCATCGTGCCGGTCGAGCCATTCGTGAAGAAGCGGACGGGATCGACGGCTTCGCGCGTCGGCCCGGCGGTGACGAGGACCGTCTTCCCGGCGAGCGCCCCGGTCGCCCGGTCGCCGGCCTCGCCGAGCATCGCCGCTATCTTCTCCAGCAGCGCCTCGGGCTCGGGCAGCCGCCCGGTCCCGACGAGGCCGCTGGCGAGCTCCCCGTGGTCCGGCTCGATGACGGTGACGCCGTCCGAGCGGAGCGTGCGCAGGGTGCGCTGCGTCGCCGGGTGGAGCCACATGTCGTGGTCCATCGCCGGGGCTACGACGAGCGGGCACCGCGCCGAGAGCGCCGTCGCCGTCAGGATGGAGTCGCACAGCCCGGCGGCGAGCTTTGCGAGCGTGTTCGCCGTGGCAGGGGCGACGACGAAGAGGTCCGCCCACAGCCCGAGGCCGACGTGTTTCGTCCAGCTTCCGTCTGCGTTCGGCGGGAAGAGCTCGCTCAGCACCTCGCGCTCCGAGAGCGTCCCGAGCGTGAGCGGCGTGATGAACCGCGCCGCGCCGGGCGTCATCAGCACCTGCACCTCGGCCCCGGCTCGCTTGAGCAGGCGGACGAGCTCGGCGGCCTTGTACGCCGCGATCGAGCCGGAGACGCCGAGGAGCACGTTGCGGCCTCGGAGCTCCTCGTTCCTGGTTTCTGGCTTCTGGTTAGGCATAACCGACCGGGACCGCCAAAGAAGCGAGAAACCGAAACCTAGGCCCCCTCTTCCAGACCGGGGTTGCGGTAGTAAATCTCGTCCTCGGCCATCTCCCTGATGGCGACCTCCGTCGGCTTGGCGCGGCGCTCGTACTCGAGCGAGACGCGGAGCTGGTCCTCGTTCGAGCGGACCTCGTCGATGGCCGGTTCGAGGCCGAAGTCCTCGAAGTAGGAAAGCTTTATGTCGAGCTCTGCCTTGGTGTGCGTTGCGACCTGGCGGGCGCGCTTCGAGAGGATGACCGTGGCCTCGTACAGGTTGCCGATCTTCTCGGCGAGCTCGGAGGTGTCGATGGTTTTGATCGCCATGGAACGCTGGGAGGGTGGGAAGGCTGGGGGTGGATAGCGTGAGGCTAGGCGGCGAGAAACGCGCGCACGAGGGCAACGGTTTCCGCGACCGCGGTGTCGAGATCGTCGTTGACGACGACGGCGTCGAACGCGTCGGCGTAGCCGATTTCGAGCTTCGCCCGTTCGAGCCGGGCGGCGATCTCGGTGTCGTCCTCGGTCGCCCGGTTCTGGAGCCGCTCGGCGAGGACGGCGAGCGACGGGGGCTCGATGAAGACGGTGAGGGCCCGGTCGCCGTAGAGGCGCCTGACGTTGAGCGCGCCCTTGACGTCGATGTCGAGGAGCGCCGCGCCGTCGGAGGCCAGGCGTTCGAGCTCGTCGCGGAGCGTGCCGTAGAGCGTGCCGCTGTAGACCTCCTCGTACTCGACGAACGCCCCGCGCCGGATGCGCGCCCGGAAGTCCTCGTCGGAGAGAAAGAAGTAGTCGATCCCGTCGCGCTCGCCCTCGCGCGGCGCGCGCGTCGTCGCCGAGACCGAGAACCGGAGGCCCGGCACGGTCTCCATCAGCCGCCGGGCGATGGTGGTCTTGCCGGCAGCGCTCGGCGCGGTGAGGACGATGATCTTCATGGAATGCACAGGGTGAAGGGCGGCGCGTGGAAGGGGGAGGGCCGTCTCTCGCTCTTCCCACCTCTCCCTTTCTCAGACCACGTTTTGGACCTGCTCGCGGATTTTCTCCAGCTCCTCCTTCATCGTCACGGCGCGGTGGGCGATGCCGGGGTCGCCGGCCTTCGAGGCGATCGTGTTGATCTCCCGGTTGAACTCCTGCGCGAGGAAGTTGAGGCGGCGGCCGACCGGCGCGTCGCTCGCAAGCGCGTCGCGGAAGAGCGCGAGGTGCGAGCGGAGGCGGACGCACTCCTCGTTCACGTCGAGCCGGTCGGCGAGGAGCGCGATTTCGAGCTCGAGCCGGTCGCGGTCCACGCGCTCGTCGCCGAGGAGGTCGGCCACGCGCTCGTGCATCGCGGTGCGGGCCGCCTCGACGCGCGCCGGAGCCTCGGCCTCGACCGCGCCGAGCTCGGCTTCGATGGCACCGAGCCGGGCGCGGAGGTCGGCGGCGAGGGCCTCGCCCTCCTGCCGCCGCATCGCGGTGAGGGCACCGAGCGCGTCGGCGAGCGCGGCCTGCGCCGCCTCCCACACGCCTTCGGTGGCGTCCTCCGCCTCGGCGGCGACGAGCACGTCGGGGAACCGGAGGACGTGCTCCAGGCTCACCGGCTCGGCCACACCCGCTGCCTCGCGGACCTCTTCGAGCAGGCGGCGGTACGCCGCCGCCGCGTTGGCGTCTACCCGGAGCGGGGCCGCCTCCGCCGCGCGCTGCACCTGCACGCTCACCCCGACCTTCCCCCGGTCGAGCGCGTCCTTGACCCGGCTCTGCACGTCGGTCTCGTGCGCGGCGAGGCTGCGCGGGGCGCGCACCGTGACCTCGGCGTAGCGCCCGTTGAGCGAGCGGACCTCGACGGTCACGTCGGCCCCCTCGGCGCTCGCCGTGCCGCGCCCGAAGCCGGTCATGGAGTGGATCATTCGGAGCGACGAATCGTGAGTGGCGAGCGACGAACGGGGCTGGGGCAGAGGTCGCTGCTGAAACCAACTGCTGAAACCAAAAGGGGAGCCGGGCCGCCGCGGCAGTCCGGCTCGGGGTGGCGGCAGGGCCGCCGGTGCGGAGAGAGAGGGATTCGAACCCTCGGTACCGGAAACCGGCACACGCGCTTTCCAGGCGCGCCCCTTCAGCCACTCGGGCACCTCTCCTTACGAGCTACGAGCTACGAGCTACGAGCTACGAGCTACGAGCTACGAGCTACGAGCTACGAGCTACGAGCTACGAATATCGGGCCTGGCGACGCTGCATGCTAGTCTGCGCGGTGGTCGTTCGTCATTCGTCACCCGTAATTCGTCGTTCGTCACACGGCCATGATGTCGGTCTCTTTCTTCTCGAGCATCTCGTCCACCTTGCCGACGTACTCGTCGGTCAGGCTCTGGAGCTTGGCCTCGCTCTCGTAGCGCATGTCCTCGGAGAGGCTCTCGGCGTCGGCGGCCTTTTTGATCTCGTCTTTGGCCGAGCGGCGGGCGTTGCGGACCGAGATTTTCGCCTCCTCCCCCTCGTTCCGGGCGAGCTTGGCGAGCTCCTTCCGGCGCTCCTCGGTCAGCGGCGGGATGGCGATGCGGACGAGGGTGCCGTCGTTGGTCGGGTTGAGGCCGAGGTTGGCAGCCGTGATGGCGCGCTCGATCGGCGCGAGCATGCCCTTGTCCCACGGCTGGATCACGATCAGGTCCGACTGCGGCGCGCTCACGCTGGCGACCTGGTTGAGCGGCATCTGCTGGCCGTAGGCGTCGACGCGGACCTCGTCCACCATGCTCGTCGAGGCGCGCCCGGCGCGGATGTGGTTGAACTCGTGGGCGAGGTGTTCGAGCGCCTTGTGCATGTGCTGGCGCGTCTCGTCGAGGATGGTCTTCAGGGTGTCGTCGATCATGACGCAGGGGTAGCGAGTGGGTTCGAGGGGGTGGGCGGTTCGGCGAAGGTGCTCGCGTCGTCGTTCCACTGGATGAGCGTGCCCTCGCCCGCGCCGCGGAGGACGCGGATCAGGGTGCCGGGCTCGTCCATGTTGAAGACGACGATGGGGAGGCCGGACTCCTGGCAGAGCGTGATCGCGGTCAGGTCCATCACGCGGAGGTTGCGGCGGAGGACCTCGTGCCCGCTGATCGTGGCGAAGCGCTGGGCGTCGGGGTCGGTCTCGGGGTCGGCGGTGAAGACGCCGGGGACGCGCGTGCCCTTGAGGATGACCTCGGCATCGACCTCGGCGGCGCGGAGGCTGGCGGCGGTGTCGGTCGTGAAGTACGGGTTGCCGGTGCCCGCGCCGAAGATCACGACGCGCCCCTTCTCGAGGTGGCGGATCGCGCGGCGGCGGATGAACGGCTCGGCGATCTCGTCCATCTCGATGGCCGACATGAGCCGGGTGAAGACGCCCTTCTTTTCGAGCGCGTCCTGGAGCGCCATCGCGTTGATCATCGTCGCGAGCATCCCCATGTAGTCGGCGTGGGCGCGGCTCGACATGTCGGCCCCCTCGGGCGAGACGCCCCGGAAGATGTTGCCGCCGCCGACGACGAGGGCGAGCTCGGCCCCGGCCGCGCGGGCCTCCTTGAGCTCCTCGGCGTAGCGGTCGAGCACGCGGTGGTCGATCCCGAAGGGCTTGTCGCCGAGGAGCGACTCGCCGCTGAGCTTGATGAGGACGCGGCGGTAGCGGAGGGGCTGCGGGGAGTCGGCCATGACAGAGGTGCGGGAGAGAGAGCGCCGGAAACTACGGCGCGCCGGCGTCGCGTGCAACGCGGGCTGGCGGGCGGATACGCGTAGGGGCGGGTTTGAAACCCGCCCCTACCGAATCGCGCAGGATACCTGCGGTTCGTCAGCCGCCGAGGCCGTAGCGGACGTAGCGCACCACGTCGGTGCCGCCCTTCGCCAGCATTTCCTTGACCGTCATCGAGGAGTCCTTGACGAAGGGCTGGTCGACGAGGACGTTGTCCTTGTAGAACCGCTCGAGCTTGCCGGTGGCGATCTTGTCGAGGATGTGGTCCGGCTTGCCCTCGTTGCGCGCGGTCTCGCGCCCGATCTCGAGCTCCTTCTGCTTGACCTCGTCCGGCACCTCGTCGCGGTTGGCGGCGACCGGGTTCATCGCGGCGACCTGCATCGCCACGTCGCGCCCGGCCTCGGCGACGCCGTTGGAGCGTGCGCTCCCGCCCTCGCCCTGCATCTCGACGAGCACGCCGAGCTTGGCACCGGGGTGGATGTAGGAGACGATCTGGTTGCCGGAAGCCGCCTCGACGATCTCGAACCGGCGCACGTCGATCTTCTCGCCGATCTTGCCGGTCATGTCGGTGACGGCCTCGCCGAGCGTGCGCCCGCCCTCGAAGCCGAGCGCCTTCAGCGCGTCGAGGCCGGCGGGCCGCTCGCGGAGAATGAGGGCGGTGATGCGCTCGGCGAAGCCGACGAAGTCGTCGTTCCGGGCGACGAAGTCGGTCTCGGAGTTGACCTCGGCGATGACGCCGACGCGGTGGTCGTCGGTCGTAGCCGTCGTGATGACGCCCTCGGAGGCTTCGCGGTCGGCGCGCTTGTCGGCGACCTTCTGGCCCTTCTTGCGGAGCAGCTCGATGGCCGTGTCGAAGTCGCCGTTCGCCTCGGCGAGGGCCTTCTTGCAGTCCATCATGCCGACGCCGGTGGTGTCGCGGAGGCGCTTGACGTCTTGGGCGGAAATCGTGCTCATCGGTTCGGGTAGGGTCTGGGTGGTTCTGATGAAACGGAGGAGAGAAGAGGAAAAAGAGCGAGGAGATAGAAAAGAGAGAGGGGTCGGTACCGGATGGCTCTCTCCTCCCTCTCTTCTTTCTTTTCTCTAGCCCTCGGTCTCGGAGGCGGCTTCGGCGTCGGCGAGGGTGACGACCTCCTCGGCCTCCTTCGCCTCGGCGGCGGCCTTGGCGGCGTCGGCGTCCTGCTGGCGCTTCTCCTGCTCGGCCTTCTGGGCCTCGCGCTCGATCTCGCCGGCGCGCGTGCCTTCGGCGACGGCGTCGGCGATGGCGTGGGTGACGACCTGGATGGACTTCATCGCGTCGTCGTTGGCCGGGATGCCGTAGTCGACGAGGTCGGGGTCGCAGTTGGTGTCGAGGAGCGCGAAGACGGGGATGTCGAGCTTGCGGGCTTCCTGGACGGCGATGTGCTCGCGGTTGGTGTCGACGACGAAGAGCGCGTTCGGGAGGCGGCTCATGTCGGCGATGCCGCCGAGGGTTTTCTCGAGCTTCTCGCGCTCGCGCGTCCGCATCAGGCGCTCCTTCTTCTTGAGCTGCGAGGCGGTGCCGTCCTGCTCCTCCTGCACGAGCTGCTCCATCCGGCGGATCGAGCGGCGGATCGTCTGGAAGTTGGTCAGCATCCCGCCGAGCCAGCGCTCGGTGACGTAGGGCATCCCGGCGCGCTCGGCCTCGGTGCGGACGATCTCCTGCGCCTGCTTCTTGGTCCCGACGAAGAGCACCTTGCGCCCGCGCCCGGCGAGCCGCCCCACCGCGTCGGCGGCCTCCTCGAGCATCGCCTGGCTCTGCTTGAGGTCGATGATGTGGATGCCGTTGCGCTCCATGAAGATGTACGGGGCCATCTTCGGATTCCAGCGGCTGGTGAGGTGCCCAAAGTGGGAGCCTGCGCGGAGCAGGTCTTCGACGGATACGCGTGCCATGGGGTTGGTTTCGGTTGAGTCCACCACCGCCGTCGTGTGCGGGCGGCGATCCCGAGGAGCGTGCGCTCCGGCCGGGACACCCGCCGCCGCATCGGGCGATGTGTGAGGTAACGACGAGCTGCGAGCGACGAACGACGATGGGGAAGCCGCCCGTTCGTCGTTCGTCGTTCGTACCTCGTCGCTGAGATTAGCGCTTCGAGAACTGGAAGCGTTTGCGGGCCTTCGGCTGGCCGTACTTCTTGCGCTCGACCATGCGCGGGTCGCGCGTCATGAGGCCGGCGTCGCGGAGCGGCTTGCGCAGCTCGTCGTTGTACTCGACGAGCGCGCGGGCGATGCCGAGCTGCGTAGCCTCGGCCTGGCCGGTCAAGCCCCCGCCTTTGGCGTTGACGACGACGTCGAACTGGCCCGCCGTGTCGGTCACGGTGAACGGCGCGCGGAGGGCGCGCTGCCGGGCCTCGGTCGGGAGGTAGTCCTCGAGCGGCTTCTTGTTGATCGTGATGCTGCCGCTGCCGGGGCGGAGGTAGACCCGCGCGACGGCGGTCTTGCGGCGGCCGATGGCCTGGTACTGGGTTACTGCCATAGGGGTTGGGGGTTAGGAGTTTGAAGTTCGGGGTTGTGACCTCAAACCCACGACCTCAAACCTCGAACTTACAGATCGAGCGGCTGGGGCTCCTGGGCCTCGTGCGGGTGCTCCGGGCCGGCGTAGACCTTGAGCTTCTTCGCCATGGCCCGGCCGAGCGGGTTCTTCGGGAGCATCCCCTTGACGGCGTTTTCGACGATGAAGGTCGGCTTCTTGGCGCGCATCGTCTTCGGGGTCGCGGTCTTGACGCCGCCGGGGTAGCCGCTGTGGCTGAAGTACTCTTTGGCCGTCTCCTTCTGCCCGGTGAACCGGACCTTCTCGGCGTTGACCACCACGACGAAGTCGCCGGTGTCGACGTGCGGCGTGTAGGAGGGCTTGTGCTTGCCGCGCAGGATCGACGCGACGCGCGCCGCGAGCCGCCCGACGACCTGGTTCTCGGCGTCGACGACGTGCCAGCGCCGCTCGACGTCGGCGGGGCGGGCGCTCAGGGTCTTGAAGCTGTTGTGGTCCATACCTGGGAAAAAGCAGAAACGTGAGACCGCGCCGAGGACGCGCGGCGGGGCGCGCCGACGGCACGGTGGGAGCAGGGGAAAGTAGGGTGCCGCGCGGCGCGAGAAAAGCCAATTTAGAAAGAAGCCGCGATGCGTGGCCGCGATGCGTGGTACGGGCACGGTCCCTCGTCCCTGCGCAGGGCTCCTCGCCCCCGCGCAAGATAGCGCCCTCACGCGCCCCGTCCCTCACGAGCCACGTCCCTCACGCGCCCCGTACACGCATCCCCCGCTTCGCTTATCTTTGCGGCGACACGCTGCCGGACCGCTCGGGCTCCACTTTAATTCTTCCTCTGATCTCCGGCAGCTTTTCAGTACCTAACCCGAGTTGCGTGGGATGCCCCCGCCTCCCTCCCCTGTCGCTCCGAACGAACGTGGGGAGTCTTCTCCGCCGCGGAATACTCCAACGAGGGAGCCCTCCCACTTCGCCCGACGTGACGGGGCGAGACGGCACACCTTGGGCTACCTATACCCCCGGCCTCGCCTATGACGCTCAGGGCCACGATGCGCGCGCTCGACGAGGTGGCGGCGCACCTTCCGTTCCACGTCGATGAGCTAGACCGGGCCAACGAGGCTTTCCTCCGGTGGCGGGCGTCGGGCAGCCCGCGCGACCTCGAGCTGGTGGAGCTATGGACGTACTGCTACACCCGGCGCTACTTCATCGCCAAGTTCCTCCGCGACAGCGCCTACGGCGCGACCGACCTCGACCAGCTCGTCGGGCGGGCGTTCACGAAGGCGCGCCAGAACTTCGAGCAGGTGCGGCAGCCGGACCGCTTCGCAAGCTGGGTGAGCGTCATCTGCCGCAACGTCTTCGTCAACTTCGTGCGGCGCTACCGCGAGCACACGCCGCTCGACGAAGCCCGCACCCCGGCCCCGCCGCGCCCCGAGACGTTCGAGCACGACCGGCTGGCGGCGCGGCAGGCCGCCGAGCGGGCCGTGGACCGGCTGCCGCCCTCGCTGCGAGACATCGCCCGGATGAGGTTCCTTGAGGACCGGTCCTACGAGGAGATCGGCGAGGCCACGGGACGCCCGCTGGCCTCGCTTCGCGCTTTCGCCCACAAAGCCGTCGTCCGCTTGCGGGAGGACCCGGAGCTCGTCGCTCTGCTTCAAGAAATCCACATGTGAGTAAGAGGTTATACGGGGCCACGCCTCGTTGTCTATTGGACCGACACCCATCCTGCACCTTGCTTTGCGATCCCGCCAGGGTCTCACTTTCCAGTACCTGACCCAAGCTCCTAGCCCGTGATGGAAGACATCGAACGCCTCCTCCTGAACTACGACGACCTCCCGGCCTCGGAGCGCGCGGCGGTGGACGCGCACCTCGACGCCCACCCCGAGGCCGAGGCGGCGCTGGCCGAGGGCCGGGCCGTCCGCGCCCTGCTCGAGGACGCCGCCCGCGCCGGAGCCCCGGTGCCCGACGCCGAGTCGCTGGCGCGCTACCTCGCCTCGCAGCACGCCGCCGGGACGCACGCCCTCCCCCCGGACCTCGTCGCGCTCGGCGAGCGGATCGAGGCGGCGCTCGGGGAGCACCCGGAGCTGGAGCGCCGCTACGCGATGATGCAGGACCGGCTCAAGGCGCTGACCCGGGGCGGCGAATCGCCGCGCACGCAGTTCGAGCGCCTGACCGGCCACCGCCTCGGGCAGGAGCCCGCCGCCGCCGGCCACCCACCACAGCGCGAGCCGGCCGACCTCGCGCCGGGCCCTGCCCCGGAGCCCGATTCCCAGCCCGAGCGGTCTCGGTCGTGGCGACCGTCGGTGACGGACCGGAGGGCGGTGCCGCTTCTGCGCCGCGTTTCGCTGCCGCGCTTCGCCCTCGCGGCTTCGCTCCTCGCCGGGCTCCTCTACGGCGGGCTGTTCCTCGCCAGCCAGTCGAGCGTATCCCCCACCGAGCGCCTCGCCGGCCTCAGCGAGGTGTCCGCCGAGTTCGAGGGGCTGCGGCTCCGGGGGTCGGACGGCCCGGTGAACCCCGTCATGGACCGCTACGCCGAGGCGCTGGCGACGCTGCGCGCCGCCCGGTCCTCGACGCTCGGCCTCTTCGCGTCCTACGACCCGAACGGACTGCGCGAGGCCGCCGCCCTGCTCGAAGAGGCCGCCTCACTCGGCGAGCCGGACGGGCCGATGACGCTCGAGGCGTGGTTTCTCGTCGGCAAGATCAGGCTCCATCAGGGCAACGTCGAGGCCGCTCGCGAGGCGCTCCAGACCGTCGTGGACCGGCGGGGGCCGAGTGCGCCGGACGCCCAGCGCTTGCTCGACGCCCTCGTCGGCGAGACGCCGTAACGGGAGCCGCCCTAACGGGAGCCGCCGTAACGGAGATCGCCGCACCTGCTACGGCTGTGCCGCGAGACGGTCGGCGAGGGCCCGGAGATCGGCGTTTTCGCTCCGCGCCTCGTAGTCCTCGACCGTCCCGATCTCGACGCGCTCGGAGGCCTCGACCGGCCGGACGAGCACCCGCTTGCCCGCCGCTGCGAGCCGACCGACGAGGCCCGCGTGCCCGTGGAACGAGTCCCGCGTGGCCGGCTCAGCGAGATACCGGCGGACGCTCGCGTGGAAGACCTTGACGCCGAAGTCGTCGGCCCGCTCCGTCGCCTCCGCCTCGCCGTAGGCGACCTCACCGATCCCGACGAGGTGGCCGTCCCGGACCCGCAACGGGTTCGTGTCCGTCTGCCGGGTGAAGAGGAGAACCGGCGCGTCCTCGCTAACAAGGTCGGCGGCTTCGCGGAGGAGGCTTGGGTCGAGCCAGAACAGGGTATCGCCGTTGAGCCCGAGGAAGGGCTCGTCATCGCCGAGGCTAGACAGGAAGTCTTGTGCAAAGGCGAGGTCGCCGCCGTGTTCGAAGCGGTCGGGCTGGCGGCTCAGCGCCACGTCGAGGCCGAAGGCTGAAGCCTTCTCCGGGACGGCTTCGAACTGCTCAGCGAGGTGCCAGGTGTTGACGGTCACCTCGGTGATGCCCGCGTGGGCGAGGTAGCGCAGGACGTACTCGAGGATGGGCTGCTCGAAGACGTCCAGCATCGGCTTCGGCGTCTCGTGCGTGTAGGGCCGGAGCCGCGTGCCCAGCCCGGCGGCCCAAACGAAGGCTTTGGCGAGAGACATGAGAGAGTCTCGAGTGGGTAGGTGTCAGAGACTCGTCACTCGTCATTCGCAGTTCGTCACTCGAATCATGCGTAGGTGTTCAGCATCACCGGCATGATGAGCATCAGCATGTCCTCGCCCTCGGGCTGCTCCGCCGGGATGACCACGCCGGCGCGGTTGGGCGACGAGAACTCGAAGACCACGTCCTCGGTCCCGACGTTCGAGAGGACTTCGGTGAGGTAGACCGAGTTGAAGCCGATCTCGAGCTCCGGCCCGTCGTACTCGCAGAGCACGGTCTCCTTCGCCTCGCTGGCGCGCTCGATGTCCTCGGCGGAAATCGTGAGCTGGTTCGGTTCGAGCTTGAGCCGGATCTGGTGCGTCATCGAGGACGAGTAGAGCGCGACGCGGCGGACCGCCGCGAGGAGCGCGTCGCTGCTGACCGAGAGCCGCTTGTCGTTCTCGACCGGGATGACGGCCTCGTAGTTCGGGTAGGGCTCGTCGATCATCCGGCCCATGACCTGCGTGGTGCCGAAGTCGAACCCGACGTAGCCGCTCCCGACGCGGACCGTGCACGGGTCCTCGGTGGCGACGCGGCCCGTCAGGTTGAGCGCCTTCTCGGGCACGACGAAGTCGAGCGGTTCCTCCGCCGTGACGGCGTCGAGGACGAGCTTGACGAGGCGGTGCCCGTCGGTGGCGACGACGCGGCTGTGCTCGGGGCGGACCTGGAAGTAGATGCCCATCATCGCCGGGCGGAGCGCGTCGCGGCTGACGGCGAACGAGGTCTTCGAGATGGCGCGCTTGACGAGGCCGCCGTCGGTCTCGATCTCCCGCGCCTCGTCGAGCGCCGGGAGCGCGGGGTAGTCGGCCCCGTCGAACCCGACCATCTTGTACCGCCCCTGGTCGGTCGTCAACTCGACCTGGAACTCGGCGTCCGAGGCGAAGGTGATCGGGAGGTCCGGGAGCGCGCGGAGCGTGTCGAGCAGGCGCTTGGCCGGGACCGCGATGCGCTCGGTCCCCCCAGCCCCGTTCGTCCCGAACTGCACTGGGAGGCGCTGGACGATGGACACTTCGAGGTCGGTCGCGGCGAGGCGGAGCGCGCCGCCGGAGTCGCCCTCTTCCTTCTCGAACAGGACGCACTCGAGGATCGGGAGGGTGCTCTTGCTCGGCACGGCACCATTCGCGGCGGTGAGGGCTTTCTGGAGGTCGGCGCTGGAGACGGTGAATTTCATGGCGTGGCTCGGAAGAGGACGGGACCTGTAAGTATCGGATACGGAAGCGACGGATGCAAGGGGAGCGACGAAGTATGAGCGACGAAGCACGAACGGGGACCCACCGAAAACTCGACGCTCGACGCTCGTCGTTCAACGCGTGTGCAGTTCCAGCTTGTGGCGGATCTCCTCGACGATCTCGCGGAACTTGATCTCGGTCTCGACCTGGTTCTCGATGCTCTGGATCGCGTGGATGACCGTCGAGTGGTCGCGCCCGCCGAAGTGGAGGCCGATGGTCTTGAGGCTGTGCTTGGTGAACTGCTTGGCGAAGTACATCGCGACCTGGCGCGCCTGCACGACCTCGCGCTTACGGGTCCGCGCCCGGACGAGGTCCTCGGGGATCGAGAAGTACTCGCAGACGATCTGCTGGATCTGCTCGACGCCGAGCGAGACGTGGGTCTCCTTGATGATGTCGCGGAGCATCTCGCGGGCGAGTTCGAGGTCGATCTCGCGGCTGTGGAGCGTCGAGTGCGCGAGGAGCCGGATCAGCGAGCCCTCGAGCTCGCGGATGTTGCTCTTGACGTTGTGCGCGATGAACTCGATCACCTCGCCGTCGACGACGATGCCGTCGTCCTCGGCCTTGCGGTTGAGGATGGCGATGCGGGTCTCGAGCTCCGGCGGCTTCATGTCCGCCGAGAGCCCCCACTGGAAGCGCGAGAGCAAGCGCTCCTCGATCCCGTCGATGTCCTTCGGCGGGCGGTCGGCGGAGAGGATGATCTGCTTGCCGCCCTGGTGGAGCGCGTTGAAGACGTGGAAGAACTCCTCCTGCGTCTTCTCCTTCGTCCCGAAGAACTGCACGTCGTCGACGATCAGCAGGTCGATCTGGCGGTAGAACAGGCCGAACTCGCCGGCGCGGTTGTTCTGGATGGCCTGGACGAATTGCGAGGTGAAGCGCTCGGACGAGACGTAGAGCACCGAGTCGCTCTTGTGGTGCTGGCGGACGTAGTTGCCGACGGCCTGGATGAGGTGCGTCTTGCCGAGCCCGACGCCGCCGTAGATCAGGAACGGGTTGAAGGCCGTCGAGCCGGGCTGCTGGGCGATGGCCCACGAGGCGCTCCGCGCAAGCCGGTTGCAGTCGCCCTCGATGAAGCGCTCGAAGGTGTAGCTCGGGTTGAGCTGGCTGTCGATCTTGACCTTCTGGATGCCCGGGATCGCAAACGGGTTGGTGATGGGCGGCGCGGCGGCCCGGCCCGGCCCCGCCGAAGGCCCAACCGGGGACCCGGTCGGGGGGCTCGCCGCGCGGCGCGTGGTCCGGCGCGGGGCTCCGTCCGGTGCCGGCTCGCGCGGGGCCGACGCGGGCGGTGCCTCGCCGCCGGACGACTGGCCGGGCGGGCCGACCGGCGGCTGCGGCTGCACCGGAGGGTGCGCCGGCAGGTGCATCGACGAGCCGCGCTGCCCGTCCGCGTCCTCCTGCTCGATCACGATGTCGTAGAACAGCCGCCCCGTCGGGCCGAGCACCTTCGTGACCGTCTTGCGGAGCAGCGCGAAGTAGTGCTCCTCGAGCCACTCGTAGTAGAACCGGCTCGGGAGCTGGATGGTGAGCTTGGTGAGCCCCTCCTCCTGATCGAGGCTTACGGCCTGAAGCGGCTCAAACCACGTCTTGAAGCTCTGCCGGTTGATGTTGTCCCCGATGATGGCGAGGCAGGCGCTCCAGACCGCTTCGGGGGGCGTATCGGTATCGACGTTGCGGGAGGGCTCAGGGGCGTCATTCATCCGGGAGACAGCGGCGCTTCAAGCGTGGGAGGGGGCGGAAAAGAGTAGGCTTCGTTCTATCAAACGGGCGACCGCGACGGGACCGATAAGCGCGCGCCCGAAGAAGCCCTCCGGAACTCCGAAAATAGGAGCCGGACCGGAGGCCGGGCAACCGCGGCGGCGGAGGCAGCGCGAGTTATGCACAACGGCGCGCAAGGAGAGACTCAGCCTGCGAGGTCCCTGCACGGTCTCGAAGAGGGAATCTGATTTTATCCACATCTTGTCAACCATGCCAGTGATGAGCTCAAGCTCTGCGAAAACAATATCCTGTAGCACGCAAATATTTTTTGCGAACAGGAAGGGGGCAGGCCTCCGGGCCGGTTTCCTGGAGGGGCCGAACAGGGCCTTTCCGCCCCGTTCACTTGTCAACATGTTGTTCACAAGTGCAGAGGAGGGGGCACGCACCCTCCGCCGCTCGGCGCGCCCCCCGCCCGGTGCGCTCGGACCCGCGCCCGCGCCGTCTTTTCGGCGACCTCCAATCCGGGGACTGCTCCGCCGCGTCCGCCTCTCTACGGTAGCACGGAGCGGGGGCGCTTGTCAAGTGTTTGTTGAGTCGAATCGGAAGGATTCTTTGGGCGGCGTGTCGCCTTGCGGCGAGGGGGCGCACGTGCGTACCTTTGGGGTTCTGCACTCCTTCCATTCCCGACCCGCCGCCTCGATGCTCGGCATCGACACCACCTCGCTCAAGCCCGGCCTCCACGAGTGGCACCTGACGCCTTCGGCCGACGACCTCGACCTCGACCCCGAGGCGTTCGCGGACCTCGCCGTGGAGGTCCGGCTCGACCACGAGGAGGACCGCGACCTCGTGGCCTTCACGGCCCGGGCCACCGCGACGCTCGAATGCGACCGGACCCTCGAACCCTTCGAGCAGCCGGTCGAGGGCAGCTACGCCGTGCTCTTCGTCCTCCCGGACCGGCTCGGCAGCTACGCCACCGACGAGGCCGACGACGACGTCCGCCCGCTCCCCAAGCCGGGCCGCCCGCTCGACCTCACCCACGCCGTCCGCGACACGCTCCTGCTTGCCCTCCCGACGCGGCGCGTCGCGCCGGGGGCCGAGGACGAAGACCTCCCCGTCCAGTTCGGGGCCCTCACCGACGACGACGGCAACCCGATGGACCCGCGCTGGGATGCCCTGAAGAAGCTGCGCGACTCTACCAACTGACGCTGCCCCCCCAACGGACGCTGATCCCCCCGACTCCCCAAGCTCATGGCTAACCCGAAGCGCAAGAACTCGAAGTCCCGCACCGCCAAGCGGCGCGCCCAGTACAAGGTCCGCTCGACGCCCGAGGTACACGAGTGCCCGAACTGCGGCAACGCGAAGATGTACCACCGCGCCTGCCCGACCTGCGGCCACTACCGGGGCCGCGCCGTCGTCGAGCGCCCGGACTACGCCTGACGAGGATTGGAAGAACGGAGGTAGAGGAGAGAGCAGCTTTACTCTTCTCTCTTTTCCCTCTCCTCTCTCTCTTCTCCTGACCTGCTGCACGCTCCGCGTGATGCTTCGGTAAGCATCGGCGCGGGGCGTGCGCTTGGTTTCGGGCGGCTCCGTATCTTCGGGGTCCGCGCCGGTGCAGCCAGCGCGCCTCTTCTTCCGACGTGGGGTGCGCGCTGCCTCGGTCGGTCCTCTTCCTCAACTCTTTGTGTCCGATGGCTGTTCGCGTGGCAGTGGATGCGATGGGCGGCGACCACGCGCCCGGCGTCGTGGTCGCGGGAGCCGTCGAGGCGGTCCGCAAGGCCGAGGGTGAGCTCGCGGTGGTGCTCGTCGGGCCGGAGGAGGCCGTCCGCGCCGATCTCAACGGACATGACATTGATGGGTTAGCCCTCGACGTCCTCGACGCGCCGGAGGTGATCGGGATGGCCGAGTCGCCGACGGCGGCGGTCAAGACCAAAACGCGCTCGTCGATCCACGTCGGCCTCGGGGCGCACAAGCAGGGGGCGGCGGACGCCTTCGCGAGCGCGGGCAACACCGGGGCCGTGATGGCGGCGTCGGTGTTCCTGCTCGGCCGGCTGCCCGGCGTGCTGCGCCCGGCGCTCCCCGGCATCTTCCCGACGACCGACGGCTTCGCGGTCATCGTGGACGTGGGCGCGAACGTGGACTCGAAGCCGGAGCACCTCGCGCAGTTCGCGCAGATGGGCCGGGTCTACGTCGAGCGCGCCTTCCACCGGGCCGACCCGACGGTCGGGCTGCTGAACGTCGGCGAGGAGCCGGGCAAGGGCAACGACGCCGCGAAGGCGGCCTATCCCCTCCTCGAAGCCCTGCCGCTCCGGTTCGTCGGCAACGTCGAGGGGCGCGACGTGATGCACCACGCGGCGGACGTGGTGGTCTGCGACGGGTTCGTCGGCAACGTCGTCCTCAAGCTCGGCGAGAGCCTCACGACCGTCATCCCGCAGCTCCTCCGCGCCGAGGTGCAGGCGCAGGGCCTCGGACCCGGCGAGGCCGGCCTCATCAAGCGCGTCTTCGGAAACGTGGTCCGCCCGTTCAGCTACGAGGAGTACGGCGGCACCCCGCTGCTCGGCGTCGACGGCACGGCGCTCATCGGGCACGGCGGCTCCTCGGCAAAAGCCATCGCCCAGATGATCCGCCGCGCCGCCGAGGTCGCGCGCGAGGACGTGCGCGGGGCCATCGCCGACGCGCTCGCGTAGCCTCCCCCCGCCATGCCTGACCTGTCGCCCTGCCCACCGCTAGTCCGGGCGTGGAGAGCCCGGAGGGTGGGCAGGACAGCGCCAACCCCCACTGCCCTTTCATTCCCTGCTCACCCCCCACGTCCTCTATCCCCACCGCCATGCCTCGCGCTGCCATCACCGCCGTCGGCCACTTCCTCCCCGAGACCAAGCTGACCAACTTCGACCTCGAGCAGATGGTCGACACCAACGACGAGTGGATCCGCAGCCGCACCGGCATCCGCGAGCGCCGCATCCTCCGCGAGCCGGGCAAGGCGACCTCGCACATGTGCGCCCGCGCCGCCCAGGAGCTCCTCGACCAGCGCGGCATCGACGCCGGGGAGCTCGACCTGATCATCGTGGCGACGGTGACGCCGGACATGCTCTTCCCGGCGACGGCCTGCCTCGTCCAGCAAGAAATCGGGGCCCAGCGCGCCTGGGGCTTCGACCTCTCGGCGGCGTGCTGCGGCTTCCTCTTCGCCCTCTCGACCGGGGCGCAGTTCGTCGAGGCCGGGACGCACCGCAAGGTCCTCGTCATCGGGTCCGACATGATGAGCTCGATCATGGACTACACCGACCGGACGAGCTGCATCATCTTCGGCGACGGGGCCGGGGCCGTCCTCCTGGAACCCTCCGACGACTACGGCATCGTCGACTTCGTCCACAAGGTCGACGGCTCGGGCGCGGCGTACCTCCGGATGGACGGCGGCGGGAGCCTCCACCCGGCCACGCACGACACCGTGGACCAGAGGCTGCACTACCTCGTCCAGGAGGGCCGCCAGGTGTTCAAGTTCGCCGTCCGGGGGATGGCCGACGTCTCCGCCGAGGTGATGGAGCGCAACGGCCTCGCGGGTGGCGACGTCAAGTACCTCGTCCCGCACCAGGCCAACCTCCGCATCATCGACGCGACCGCGAGCCGCATGGGCATCGGGCGCGAGCAGGTGATGATCAACATCGACCGCTACGGCAACACGACCTCCGGCACGATCCCGCTCTGCCTCTACGACTGGGAGGCCGAGCTTCGGCCCGGCGACAACGTCGTGCTCGCAGCCTTCGGCGGCGGCTTCACGTGGGGCGCGACCTACCTCCGGTGGGCCTACGACGGAAGCCAGGTGCCGGGCGCGAAGGACCGCCCGCAGAAAACGCTCGAAGAAGCCTAGCTTCGGAGAAAGGAAAGAGGGGCGAGAAGAGATAGAAAAGAGAGCTTCTCTCCCTCGTCTTTCTCCTCTCCCTTTTCGCTCTCCTCTTTCTCCTCTCCCGATGGCAACTGCCTTCCTCTTCCCCGGCCAGGGCTCCCAGTATGTCGGCATGGGGGCCGATCTCTACGAGCAGTTCCCCGAGGCCCGCGCCGTCTTCGACGAGGCCGAGGAGGTATTCGAGGCGTCGCTCACGGCCCTCATGTTCGGCACCGGCGGCGACCCGGAGGCCGAGCAGGCCGCGCTGACCCAGACCGACGTCACGCAGCCCGCGCTCTACGTCCACAGCCTCGCGGCCTTCGCCGTGCTCACCTCGAAAGGCCGCGCGCCGGACATGACGGCGGGGCACAGCCTCGGCGAGTACAGCGCCCTCGCCGCCGCCGGCGCGCTGAGCTTCGCCGAAGGCCTGCGGCTCGTCCGCCTGCGCGGGCAGCTCATGGCGCGGGCCGGCGACGAGCGGCCCGGCGCGATGTCGGCCGTGCTGAACCTCGACGCCGACGTGCTCGAACGGGTCTGCGCCGAGGCCACGGAGGCCGGCGAGGGCGTCGTGCAGTGCGCCAACTTCAACGCGCCGGGGCAGATCGTGATCTCGGGCGACGGCGAAGCCGTCGAGCGCGCCGGTGCCGCCGCAAGCGAGGCCGGGGCGAAGCGCGTCCTCCCGCTCCCCGTCAGCGGGGCCTTCCACTCGCCGCTCATGGCCTACGCCGTGGACGGCCTGGGCGAAGCCCTTGACCGCGCCGAGATCACCGCGCCGCGCTGCCCGGTCTACCTCAACGTCACCGCGCGTCCGACGACCGACCCGGGCGAGATCCGCCGCCGCCTGCTCGACCAACTCACCGCCCCCGTCCGCTGGGCACAGACGCTGGAGGCGATGCGCGCCGACGGGGCGGGGCAGTTCGTCGAAGTCGGGGCGGGCAAGGTGCTCTCCGGCCTCGTCCGGCGCACCCTCGGCCGCGAGGTCGAGACCGCCACGGCCGGCACCTCGGACGACCTTGACCAGGTAGCGTAGAAGACGATGCCGGAGCACCACCACTTGGAGTACAAATCGCTGCGGAAGGCCACAGGCAATACTGTGGACTGGAAAGGGCTTGCACGCGAATGCGTCTGCTTTGCAAATGCTCGCGGTGGCGAACTGATCATCGGAGTTGAAGATGGCGAGCAGGACCCGCCGAGCGGCCAGAAGGTGGACCCGACCCTGCCGGAGCGCATCTTCAAGCGCGTAACGAGCCAGACCATTAACCTCATCCTTCCACCCCCCAGTGTGGAAGTTGCTACCAATGGTGGAGAATATCTCCGCCTCGTTGTCCCTCCGAGCAGCGGGGTAGCTGCGACGACAGACGGGCGCTATTACGTTCGCATCGCAGACGAGTGTAAGCCCGTCCTCCCAGAGATGCTGCTTCGTCTCGTCAGCGAGAAGGGAGCTTATGCATGGGAAACTCGGCAGACCCGCCTTACCGAGCACGACGTTGATCCGGTGAAGCGGGAGAGGCTATTGCACGAGCTACGCGCTTCGGAACGAGTCAAGGCGGCAGTTAAGTCAAAAACTGATCAGGAACTGCTGGGGCACTACGACCTTTTCGCGGGTAAAGCTCTGACGCAACTCGGAGTGCTGTGGATTGGGACGCGAGAAGCACGCGCATCACTTTCTTATGCCCCTGTTGTTCAGTTCCTCCGGTCCGATGAGCAGGGACGCAGGGTAGACAAGGAGGTGTGGGACGACTTCAGCCTGAACCCGGCCGAGCTGATGGCTGCCGTCGAAGCCCTACCCGTGTGGCGCGAGGCCATTGAGGTGCCCAGCGGACTGTTCCGGGAGCGGATTCCGAACTATGATGTCGAGGCCGTCCGCGAGTTGATAGCCAATGCGTTGGTCCATCGGATGTATACCGTCCGGGGCGACGTTCTTTTACGGCTCTACCCGGACCGGCTAGAGGTATGTAGCCCGGGTCCTCTGCCCTTCGGCGTGACGAGCCGCAACATTCTCCACAAAACCGTCCGTCGCAACGAGCATCTCGCTCGTCTTTTTCACGATCTGAAACTGATGGAGCGCGAAGGCTCTGGCTACGACCGGCTCTACCAGATTCAGCTAACCGCCGGTAAGCCTGTACCCGAGGTAGAGAATGCGGCAGACCAAGTATGTGTCACGATCCGGGGACCCGAGCTTGATATCGAGGCGCTTCGAGCGATGGAACAGGCGACCGACTCGTTTCAACTCTCCGAGAAGGAGATCATCACACTAGGGTCGCTCGCGCAAAGCGGCCCGCTGCGGTCGGAGGATTTAGCAGATCGTCTCGGACTTCGAGACTCGGGCGAAGTACGTGCCTGGCTCGGCGGATTGCAGGAGCGCAACCTCGTCACCTCGAAGGGTCGTGCACGGGGCACCCATTACGCCGTAAATCCAGAGCTCCTGCGGGAATCGGGCTACCGTACGAAGACCACGCTCCGTACCATCGAAGACCATCGTCTCCGCGAGCTAATACGAACGGACATCGCACGCTTTCCGGGGAGCGCTATTAGCGAGATCATGGAACGCATCGGCCCTGAGATCCCACGGAGCCGTGTGCAGCGACAACTCCGCGCTCTTATCGACGAAGGCTTCATTATCATGGAGGGGACACGACGTTGGGCACGATATCATCCCCACAGGAGTGGGGTATAGCTGTCCTATAGAAGTCGCAGCAAATGCGACATAGATCCTCCAAATCGCCCTTTTTAGCGTCTGGAAGCCCCTTTCCCTGTTTCCCAATTTGGGTATAGAAGGACCTCTGGATGAAACATAGACTACCATGACCCTCGACCTCTCCGGCAAAAGCGTCCTCGTCACCGGTGGCACGCGCGGGATCGGCCGCGCCATCGTCGAAGCCTGCGCCGAGGCCGGCGCGCGCGTCGCCTTCACCTACCGCTCCTCGGCCGACACCGCCGAGGCGCTCAAAGCCGACCTCGAAAAAAGCGGCTCCGAAGCCCTCGCCCTCCAGAGCGACGCCGCCGACTTCGACGCGGCGCAGGCGGCCGTCGATCAGGTGATCGAGCAGTGGGGCTCGATTGACGTGCTCGTCAACAACGCGGGCGTGACCAGGGACAACCTGCTGATCCGCATGGGCGAGGACGATTGGGACGCCGTCATCGGGACGAACCTCAAGAGCGTCTTCAACGCGTGCAAGGCCGCCTACCGCCCGATGATGAAGCAGCGCGCCGGGAGCATCGTCAACATCTCGTCGGTCGTCGGGGTGATGGGGAACGCTGGGCAGGCGAACTACGCCGCGAGCAAGGCCGGAATCATCGGCTTCACCAAGAGCCTCGCCAAAGAGCTGGGCGCGCGCGGCGTGACGGCGAACGTCGTCGCCCCCGGCTACGTCGAGACCGACATGACGGAGGCCCTCGGCGACGCGGCGAAGGAGGCGATGCTCGGCGGCATCCCCCTCAAGCGCCCCGCCACGCCCGAGGACATCGCGGCGGCCGTCCTCTTCCTCGCCTCCGACGCCGCGAGCTACATCACCGGCCACGTCCTCCACGTCGACGGTGGGCTGGCGATGTAAGCCGGATCAAACCGGCGCAGCGCAGCCTACAAGAGAGACACGACCTGCAAAGCAATGCCTGCCTCTTCCGTTAAAGCTGAAGTCCGCCGCCTCGTGGATACCCTGCCGGATGACGCAACGTGGGACGACGTGATGTACCGCCTCTACGTCCGCCAATCCATCGAACGCGGCCTGGCCGACAGCGACGCCGGACGCACCGTCAGCCGGGACGAGGTTCGGAAACTCCTCCGTGACCGCTTCGGCATTAGCTCGACCGAATCGGATTGAGAGTTCACTGGACGAACGAGGCGCTCGATCAACTCCTCGGCATCCGCGAGCAGGTAGCCAAGCGATCTCCCGATGCAGCGGATCGCCTCGTGGATCGTCTGGCCACACGAGCAGAGCAACTCGAGCTGTTTCCGCGCTCGGGTCGCGTCGTGCCGGAGTATGAGCAGGATGCCGTTCGCGAAGTCATCGTGCGTCCCTACCGTGTGATCTACCGAGTCAAGGCTGAGCAGGTAGACAGACGTGCTCTCTGTGATTCACAGCCGCCAGACACTTCCGCCGAATCCATAGCCGCGCTCCTATCCGCTTCTCTCCATTGCGTTCCCCATGTAGACAATGAACTAGCGATGTAACCGGTGGGCATCTGGACTTTTCCGCTTGGGTCCGGCGGAACTATGTTCGGTGTGTCTTCGCCCACCTAGCCCCTCCGCTCATGGAGCCTAATCTCGCCCCGCCGCCCCATCCCGGCCTCGTCAGCCGCGCACTCAGCAGCATCGAGCGCATCGGCAACAAGCTGCCGGACCCGGCGATCCTGTTCCTGCTGTCGCTCCTCATCGTCTGGGTGCTGTCGGCGCTGTTGGCGGGCGTCGAGTTCGACGCGGTGAACCCCCGAACCGGCGAGGCGCTGCGCGTCCAGAACCTGCTCACGGGCGCGGCGCTGACGGGCTTCCTGACGAACATGGTGACGATCTTCACCTCGTTCGCGCCCCTCGGCGTCGTGTTGGTGGCGATGCTCGGCGTCGGCGTGGCGGACGAGGCGGGGTACTTCAACACGAGCATCAAGCTGCTCTTGAGCAAGACCTCGACGACGTTCCTGACCCCGGTCGTGATCCTGGTCGGCCTGATCAGCCACAGCGCGGTCGACGCGGGGTACGTGCTCGTCATCCCGCTGGGCGGCATCATTTTTTACGCCGCCGGCAGGCATCCGCTGGCCGGCATCGCGGCGGCGTTCGCGGGCGTCTCGGGCGGGTTCAGCGCCAACCCCGTGCCCTCGGCCATCGACCCGCTGCTCCAGGGCTTCACCCAGCCTGCGGCCCAGATCGTCGCGGCCGGGATCGAGATCAACCCGCTCAACAACTACTACTTCACGGCGACCTCCAGCCTGCTGATCATCGCGCTCGGCTGGTTCATCACCGACCGGATTATCGAGCCGCGCCTGAGGGCCAACACGCCGGTTGACGGCGACGCCGAGGAGGCGCCGGACATGGCGACGTTCGAGCCGCGCGAGCGCAAGGCGTTCTGGGCTGGGACGACGGCGTTGGTGATCGGCCTCGTGCTCCTCGGGCTTTCGCTCGTCCCCGAGGACTCGTCCTTCCGCGACGACGCCGGTTCGCTCAACTCGTTCCAGGCGCCGATCATGCAGTCGATCGTGCCGCTGATCTTCCTGCTGTTTCTGATCCCCGGCGTGGTCTACGGCTACGTGGCGGGCGTCTTCACCAAGAGCAAGGACATCATCGACGCGATGACCAAGGCGATGCAGGGGATGAGCTACTACATCGTGATGGCGTTCTTCTGCGCGCTCTTCATCAACGCCTTCAGCGTCTCGAACCTGGGCACCCTCCTCGCGGTCAAGGGCGCGTCGGGATTGCAGGCGTTGTCGCTGCCGGGCGGGGTGACGGTCGTCGGCATCATCTTCCTGACGGCGTTCGTCAACCTGTTCGTCGGCTCGGCGAGCGCGAAGTGGGCGCTGCTCGCGCCGATCTTCGTGCCGGTCTTGATGCAGGTCGGGATCTCGCCGGACCTAACGCAGGCGGCCTACCGCGTCGGCGACTCGTCGTCGAACATCATCACGCCGCTGATGCCGTACTTCCCGCTCGTCGTGGTCTACTGCCAGCGCTACGTCAAGGACACCGGCATCGGGACGCTGACCTCGCTGATGATCCCGTACTCGGTCGCGTTCCTGGTGGCGTGGTCGGCGTTCCTGCTGCTCTACTGGACCGTCGGGATTCCGCTCGGACTCCAGGCCTCCTACGTCTATCCCGCTCCGTAGTTGATGCCTTGAATGGGGTCGTGCCGCCCTAATCTTATCTGCGATCATGACTCACGAGCAAAGCGATTCCCGATCACCATCGTCTTCTCCAGACACCCCTCCCGGTGTAGATCCCTGGCATCTGTTCGAAGCAATGGACCGGGCGGCAACGATTGAAATCATGCTGCACGCGCTGCTAGATGAACACCCAGCGCTCACATACGGAAATCTTCAGCGCTGCTTCGACACTGCAGCAGAAGCGATACACCAACTCTATCAAGAGGCTGGACGGGGCAACTTTGAACAGGAGACGGAGCCATAGCTCGCGCTCCTTCGTAGGCTCTGCTCTTCGCGGCACGCTTTTTCTACCTCAGCGGCAGACGCTTTTTCTACCTCAGCGGCAGACTGACCACGTGAAGTCCGAATAACAAATGCCCCTTTTCAACATCGAGGGTCTCTCACTTCAGCCGATCCGGCAGCGCAACTTTCAGCAGGAGAAACAACTCCAAGCTCTGATCGAGGCAAACCTCGAACCGGCCTTCAACTGCCGCTTCGTCGCCTCTGAGTTCTCGACCGGAGCCGTGCATGCCGGACGAATTGACACCCTCGCTCTATCCGAGGACGGCAACCCCGTCATCATCGAGTACAAGAAGGTCGAGTCCTCCGAACTCATCAACCAGAGCCTCTTTTACCTCTATTGGATTCGGGATCACCGAGGCGACTTCGAGATCGCTGCTCGGCAGGCGCTCGGATCAGACACAGACGTGGACTGGTCGGATGTCCGTGTGATTTGCATCGCGCCGAACTTCAAGAAGTACGACCTCCACGCCGTGCAGGTGATGGGGGCGAACATCGAACTGTGGAGGTACCGGCTCTTCGAGAACAGCACGCTATATCTGGAAGAGGTATTCCAACAGACTGTGTCGGCCAGCCCAACGCTCAGCAGCGACGGCAAAAATCCGGTGATGGTGGCCGCAGGAAAGAAAGCCGCTCTCACCCGTGCCACCGCGACCTACACATTCGACGAGCACCTCGAAGGGAAGCCGGAGCACGTTCAGCGACTCGTGCTCTCGGTGCAGGATTACATCATGGACCTTGATGCCGCTTTCGAGGAGGTGCCGAAGAAGCACTACATCGCCTACAAAATTTCCCAGAACATCGCCTGCGTCGAGGTGCAACGCCGCCGACTGCTCCTCTATCTCAAGCTCGATCCGTCCGAAATGTCACAGCTACCGAAGAACGCACGCGACGTGTCGCAAATCGGACACTATGGGACGGGAGACTTCGAGCTTTCGGTATCGAACGAGGAAGGCTTCGAGGAAGCTAAGCGGTTCATAGAGATGGCGTATCAGCGGGTAGGAGGCTGACTCGCGGACTCAGAGCAGCTGCGCCTTTTCGGTGAAAGGTCGGCACACCCTGGCAAAGGCGATAGCTTCGGCGTACCATTCTCTGTTAGCCCTATCCTACCGAGAGACGTACGCATGGTATACAAAGCCGTCATCGACCTGACGCAGAAGGCGCAGGACGACAAGCGCAAGCAGCAAGCCCAGGAGCGGTTCCACGAACCCGACCCCGCCCTCCCCCCGGTGGACGTGGCCGACCTGCCGGACGCCCTCCGCGACGGCGTCCGCGGCGTCGGCTGGCCGGGCCTGATGCCGGTCCAGCAGCGGGCGATCCCCTACATGCTGGGCGGCCAGGACCTGATCGTCCAGGCGCGCACCGGGACGGGCAAGACGGGCGCGTTTCTCCTCCCGCTCCTCGAGCTCCTCGACCCCCACAAGAAGGAGATGCAGGCCTTGGTGCTCGGCCCGACGCGCGAGCTCGCGCGCCAGATCCTCGCCGAGTTCGAGCGGATGAACGCCGGGCTAGCGGAGGCCGAGCGGCTCCACGCGGTCGCGGTCTACGGCGGCGTCGGCTACGGGCCGCAGGTGAGCGCCTTCAAAGAGGGCGCGCAGCTCGTCGTCGGGACGCCGGGGCGCGTGCTCGACCACCTCGAAAAGGGCACGCTCCGCCTCGACGGCCTCCGGCTGCTGATCCTCGACGAGGCCGACGAGATGCTCTCGATGGGGTTCTACCCGGCGATGAAGAAGCTCCAGCGCTACCTCCCGCGCGAGCGCCAGAGCTACATGTTCTCGGCGACGATGCCCTTCAAGGTGCAGCGCGTCGGCGAGGAGTTTCTCGACAAGCCCGGCTTCCTCAGCCTGTCCTCGGGCAGGGTCCACGTCGACTCGATGGACCACCGCTCGTACAAGGTCGATGCGATGGGCAAGGACCGGGCGCTCGTCAGCCTGATCGAGCTTGAGAACCCGGACGCGGCGATCATCTTCTCCAACACCAAGCGTGAGGTCGAGTACCTCGCGGCGTTCCTGCGCAACTTCGGGCACGACGCGGCGGAGATTTCGAGCGACCTGACGCAGCAGGCCCGCGAGAAGGTCATGGCCCGGCTCCGCAGCGGCGAGCTCCGGTTCCTGGTCGCGACGGACGTGGCGGCGCGCGGGATCGACATCTCGGACCTGTCGCACGTCTTCATGTACGACATCCCGCAGGACCGCGAGTACTACATCCACCGCGCCGGGCGGACGGCCCGCGCCGGCAAGACCGGCGTCGCGATCTCCCTCGTGACCCAGGAGACCGAGCGCACGCTCGACGACATCGCCAAGAAGTACGACATCGAGCTCGACAAGCGGACGCTCCCGACCGACGCCGAGATCGCCGAGCGCGTCGGGCAGCGGCTCGTGATCTTGCTCGAAGAGGAGCTGCGCAACAAGACCCGGATGGAGCGCGAGCGGATGCAGCGCTTCGTCCCGCTCGCCCAGCGCCTGATCGCCGACGAGGAGCCGGAGCTGCTCGCGATGCTGCTCGACGAGGTCTACCACGAGAGCCTCCACGCCTCCGACACCGAGGCCGTCGCGCAGGAGCGCCAGGAGCCGCGCCCGAAGGGCCGAGGCTCGAACGGCGGGCGCGGGCGGCGCTAGCGATGCGCGCCCTCGCCCTCGTCGCCCTTCTCTGCGCCGGGACGGTGAACGCCCAACCGGCGGACTCGGCGGCGTACCGCGTCTTCACCGACGCTGGAGCGCCGTCGTCGCTGAACGGCCTCGTGCGGGCGATGGCGGAGGCCGACGTGGTCTTCCTCGGCGAGCAGCACGACGACGCCGTGGCGCACCGCCTCCAGGCCGTGCTGCTCGCCGCTGCCCTGCGCTACGACCCGGACCGGGGGCTCGCCGTCGCGCTCGAGATGTTCGAGCGCGACGTCCAGGGTGTGCTCGACGAGTACCTCGCCGGGCTCGTCCGCGAGCAGGACTTCCTCGACGCCGCCCGCCCGTGGAGCACCTACGCGACCGACTACCGCCCGCTCGTCGAGTTCGCGCGGGAGCACGGCCTGCCGGTCGTCGCGGCGAACGCGCCGCAGCGCTACGTCAGCCGCGTCTCCCGCCTCGGGCCGGGGTCGCTCGACTCGCTCTCCGCCGAGGCGAAGGCTACGCTGCCGCCGTTGCCCGTCGCGGACCCGTCGCCCGCGCTCGCCGGGCAGTTCACGGCGCTGATGGAAGGCATGATGGGCCACGGGTCACCGCACGGTTCGGACTCGACCGGTGCACCGGTTCACGGCAGTGCGCCGTCGATGGAGAACCTCCTCGCCGCGCAGAACCTGCGCGACGCCTCGATGGCGGACGCCGTTGCCGGCGCGCTCGACGCCCACCCCGGCGCGCTCGTTGTCCACCTCAACGGGACGTTCCACAGCGAGGGCGGCCTCGGCGTGCCCGAGCACCTCGCCCGCCTTCGCCCCGGCACCCGCGTGCTCGTCGTCACGATGAAGCCCAGCGCGTCCTTCCCCGACCTCGACCCGGAATCGTTCCGCACCGGCGGCACCGGCTTCGTCGTCGTCACCGACCCGCGCTGACCCCCCGTTTCGCTTGCAGCACTTCGTGCAAGCTGCGCGAAACTGTCCCCCTCAATGAGGGGGACAGCCGCATGAAGCTGGGAGCGCAGCGACCACAAACGCGACGGGGGGTGCCCTCCGTATTTTCCTCCCTCACCCAGCCTCCCGACCATGCGCCTTTTTCTCCTGAGCCTCTGCCTGCTGATCCTCGCCGGGTGCGGCGACGACCCCGCCGTGGACGTGGCTGAACCGGACGTGCCCGCCGACGGCCTCACGATGCAGCAGCGTCTCGACCAGTACACCACCGTCCGCCTCACGACGGACATCGAGCTGAGCGACAACGAGCGGGCGATGATCCCGCTCCTGATCGAGGCCGCCGAGGCGATGGACGAGGTCTTCTGGGCCCAGTCCTACGGTGACCGCGACGAGCTCCTCGCCTCGCTCGACGGGCCGGCGCGCGCGTACGCCGCGATCAACTACGGCCCGTGGGACCGGCTCGACGGCGAGGGCGCGTTCCTCCCCCGCACCGCCGAGAAGCCGCTCGGTGCGAAGTTCTATCCCGAGGACGTCACGAAGGAAGAGCTCGAAGCCGCGGCTGCCGAGAACCCGGAGTTGCTCAGCCTCTACACGCTCGTCCGGCGCGACTCTGCCGGCGCGCTCGTCGCCGTGCCCTACCACCAAGCGTTCCGCGAGCAGCACGAGCGCGCCGCGCAGAAGCTCCGCGAGGCCGCCGAGCTCGCCGACGACCCCGGCCTCGAACGCTACCTCCGGCTCCGCGCCGACGCGCTCCTCTCGGGCGACTACCAGCCGAGCGACCTCGCGTGGATGGACATGAAGGACAACACCATCGACTTCGTCGTCGGCCCGGTCGAGACCTACGAGGACCGGCTGCTCGGCGCTAAGGCGGCGCACGAGGCCTACGTGCTCGTCAAGGACAAGGCGTGGAGCGAGCGCCTCGCCCGCTATGCCGCGCTCCTGCCCGAGCTGCAGCGCGGCCTGCCCGTCCCGGACGAGTACAAGCAGGAGGAGCCCGGCACCGACGCCGACCTCGGGGCCTACGACGTGGTCTACTACGCCGGCGACGCGAACGCCGGCTCGAAGACCATCGCCATCAACCTCCCGAACGACGAAGAGGTCCAGCTCCAGAAGGGCTCGCGCCGGCTCCAGCTCAAGAACGCGATGCGCGCCAAGTTCGACCAGATTCTCGAGCCCATCGCCGACGAGCTGATCGTGCCGGAGCAGCGCGACAACGTCACCTTCGACGCCTTCTTCGCCAACACGATGTTCCACGAGGTCGCCCACGGGCTCGGCATCAAGAACACGATCAACGGCGGCGGGACGGTCCGCGAGGCGCTCCAGGAGAACGCGAGCGCGCTCGAAGAGGGCAAGGCCGACGTGCTCGGGCTTTACATGATCCAGCGCCTCCACGCCGACGGCGAGGTCGGCGGCGAGTTGATGGACAACTACGTCACGTTCCTCGCCTCGATCTTCCGCTCGATCCGTTTCGGAGCCTCCAGCGCCCACGGGCGGGCGAACCTGATCCGGTTCAACTTCTTCCTCGAAAACGGAGCCTTCACGCGCACCGAGGACGGACGCTACCGGATCGACCCCGACCGCGTCGGCGAGGTCGTGGACATGCTCAGCGAGCGCATCCTCCGCTTCCAGGGCGACGGCGACTACGACGGCGTCAGCGCCTTCATCGACGAGTACGCCCAGATCGGCCCCGACCTCCAGGCCGACCTCGACCGGCTGCAAGCCGCCCAGATCCCCGTGGACATCGTCTTCGAGCAAGGCACCGACGTGCTCGGCCTGTGACCGCGATGCATCCTGCTCTTGACATCATCACGCGCCGCCTCGCTACTGTCCCGGAGGTCCACCGCGTGCTGCTCTACGGCTCGCGGGCGCGCGGCGATCACGGCCCGCGCTCGGACATCGACCTCGCCATCGAGTGCCGGGAGACCAGCCACGGGGACAGTGACCGGGCATGGTTTGAGATCGAAGCCTATCTCGAAGACGAGGCCCCGACCCTGCTGAAGATCGACGCGACGCGGCTCGACCGGGCACCAGCCACGCTACGCCGGGAGATCGAACGCGAGGGCATCGCGCTCTACGAAGGGCACGCGCCATGAACGCCAGACTCGCCCAAGCCTTCGACGACCTTCGCCGTGCGCTCGACCGGCTCGGCGAGACGCAAGCGCTGAACCCCAAGACCAACCCCGTGCTGATCGACGGTACGATTCAGCGTTTTGAGTTCACGTTCGAACTGTTCTGGAAAACATTGAAGCGCCTGCTGGAGCACGAAGGCATTGCCGCCACGAGTCCGCGTGCCGTCCTCAAAGAAGCCTATGCGCAGGGGTGGCTCGACGACGAAGTCTTGTGGCTTGCCATGCTCCGAGACCGCAATCTAGCCTCGCACACGTACAAAGAGGTGCTCGCCGCCCAGATATTCGAGAACATCCGGCGTTACGTGCCCGCGCTGAACCGCACCTTTGCCCATCTCCAAGCGCTGCCACGCTAGTCTAACCCATGAGACGTTCCATCGGCTCGTTCCTCCTCACCTTGCTCCTTGCCGGGAGCACGGTCCACGCGCAGCCGGTCGAGTACGCCTTGGACGACGGCGACGGTGAGACCAACCAGGGGCCGCCCTCCACCTTCGACCCGCAGATGCTGTGGGGCAACTACTTCGTCACCGAGCCCGGCGGCGAAGTCGTCACCGAAATCTCCGCCGCCTTCGGCTCGACGTTCCCCTCGCTCCAGGACAGCGTCGTCACGTTCTGGCTGCTCGACGACCCGGACCAAGACCTGGACCCGCGCAACGCGACGATGCTCGCCCGTGTCGAGGCTGTCCCCACGCTCGCCCTGGACGTCTTCTTCTCGGTCGAGATTCCGCCGACCGAGGTCAGTGGCGCGTTCTTCGTCGGCGTCAGCGCCTCGCTCGTCGGCGGGGCGGACCGGCCCGCGCGCGTGGACACCGACGACGACGGCAGCCGCTCGTGGTTCTTTTATGACCCGGACATTGCGGGCGTGATCGACAGCCTCGGGACCGCGGCGTTCGGGACGCGGATGGACGACCCGAAGTTCGTCCTCTTCCCCGGCGCGTTCATGATCCGGGCGACGGGCGAGCCGCGCCTCGTCGCTACGGAGACGAGACCCTCTCCGGTCCCGATTTCGCTACACCCCTCGTTCCCCAATCCGCTCCGAACGGCTACCACGATCTCGTACACCCTGCCAGATGCCGACCACGTGACGGTGAGTGTATACGACGTGACCGGTCGCCTGATCGCCACGCTAGCCGATGGTGTTCGACCGCCCGGCGAGCACACCGTGCAGTGGGACGCGACCGGCCTGGCAGCGGGCACCTACCTCTGCCGGATGCAAGCTGGCGCGGAGGTACGAATGCAACGGCTGACGGTCCTGCCCTGATCGGGTCGAGCGCTCAGAACCGTAGCGCAAAGACGGTCTCGACGCCGGGCCCAGAGCGGACCGTCAGCGTGCCGCCGTGGAGGCGCAGGACCTGGCGACCCCAGTCGCGCTGAAAACCATCATCCCTTCGAGACGCGCACATTCCAGATGGTTACCCTCTCGTCGTCGAAGCGGTAGAGCACGAGAACCGAGGGAATGCCGAGCGCCGGATACGGGCCGATCTTGAACAACCACACGTCGGCGTTGGGGAAGGGCATCTGCTCGGCGTAGCGATTGGCTGGCTTCCGCGCGAGTTGCCACTCTAGGTACTGCATGATGTCAGGCAAACGCAGATGGTGGCTCGTCTGCTCGTCGACGTGGCGCGCAGCGGCTTCCTCGTAGACCACCGATCGCAGCGGACCGGTCGCGTCGCCGCCGAGATCGGGGAATAGGTCCACCCCTACCTCCGGCCCGCGAGTTGCTGATCCGCCCAGCGTATGTCGTCCGGGTTGATCTCGCCGACGAAATGTCCGAACGCCGTGTGATAGGGTAGCTCTTCACCGATCCGTGCGCTCTGCCAGACGAGGCCGTGCGACGCCTCGCTGATGCCACGCGCCGTGTAGTTCTGGCAGATGGTGTCCAGGGTTTCCTCCACGATGGCAACCTCGTCCGCCGTAAATGGCTGCACGCTCGGGCGGCGCAGCGAAACGTAGCGGTACTGCATGTACGGCTGCCCGGAGTAGATGTGGAAGCCCGACGCCTCGGCCACCGCGAGCGCCTGCTCCGCCTTCAGCTCTTCCACCACCTCGTCGATGTGCTTCGAGACGGGACCGTACTGGTGCTTGACGTAGACCTCACCCGTGATCGGCGCGCCGAGCGCGACGTACGCTTCGATGTCCGAATAGTAGAGAATCTTGTTCAGCTTCGTTTTGCCCAGCTTGTCTTCCGGGGCGCGGTGGCAGACGTAGTGAACGAGAGCCTTCAACTTCTCTCGGTTGAGCAGTATGGTCGGGGAAGACGGCATAGCCATAGGCAGGAGCGCCCGTAGTATACGCTGGGGTTGCAGAACGTTTCGTGCTGCTTCCCGACACGCCTTAGGCCCCGTCACGTGAATCCGGCTCCTGGCTCGGCGAGTGAAGGGCCCTGCGGCGTTGCCCTCCTCGCCCGATGCTACGGCATCTGGCTTGTCGGACGCCTGGCCGGGCCCCTCCAGGGTCTCTCGCTCGCCGACGGACCGACCTACGTGACAGAGCCTAAGGCCCGTACTGACATCGTAGAACAGGCCCCGTACCGGACGCAATCTGCTCTCGATCCCCGAGGCGTTCGAAGCGAAGGAGTGGGGATTGCTAGAGCGTCTCTGCCTACTGCCGGACGTACGCAGCCGTCCAAACCGTGGCCGCCCGTAACGGCTCAGAACCGGAGCGCGAAGACGGTTTCGACGCCGGGCCTGGAGCGGACCGTCAGCGTGCCGCCGTGGAGGCGCAGGATCTGGCGGCTCAGGCTGAGGCCGATCCCGCTGCCGCCGGCCTTGGTGGTGAAGAACGGGACGAAGATGCGCTCCACCACCTCGGGCAGGATCCCCGGCCCGTTGTCCCGGACTTCGATCACGGCCCGGCCCGCCTCGCCGATCCTTGCTCGGAGCGTGATGCGGGCGTCCGGTTGGTCTTCGAGCGCCTGCATCGCGTTGAGCAGCAGGTTGATGAGCACCTGCTCGACGAGCTCCTCGTCGGCCGCTAGCTCCAGCGTCTGCGGCATGACTTGGACGTCGAGCGCGACGCCCTGCTCGGCGAGGCTCGTCCGCAGCAGCGTCGAGACGTTGCCGAACAGGTCGGCAACGGGGAAGAGTTGGAAGTTCGGCTTCGGGATTTTGGTCAGGCTCCGGTAGGACTCGACGAAGTGGATCAGGCCCTGGCTCCGCCGCTCGATAGTCTGCAACGCTTCGACGACCTCGGCGCGCTCCGCGTCCGGGAGGAGTCGGTTGGCCGTCGCCGCGAGCGAGGCGATCGGCGCGACGGAGTTGACGATCTCGTGGGTCAGCACGCGGGTGAGCGACTGCCACGCCTCCATCTCCTTTTCCTCGAGCTCGCTGCGGATGTCTTGCAGCGAGACGAGCGTGTGCGGGTCCCCGGCGAGGCGGAACTGCGCCGCGTGAACCGCGAGGTCGAGCGTCCGGTCGCCGCGCTCGACGCGGACGAGGGCGCGCTCGCCGGAGCCCAGCGCCGGGAGGGCGTCGGCGAGCCGCCCGAGCGGGCCGAGGCCGCTGACGTGGCGGAGCCGGGGCAGGCCGAGGAGCCGCTTCGCCGCCGTGTTGAAGAGCACCACCTCGCCGCCGTCGCGGAAGGCGATGAGCGCGACCCCGACGTGGCGGACGACGGTCTGGAGGACCTGCGCCTGCTCCTCGCGCTCGGTGCGGAGCTGCCGGAACGCGTCGGACACCTCGGCGAAGCGCCCGGCGATGGCCTCGAACATCGGCCCCTGCCCGCGCGCGGGGACGCTGAGCGAGAGGTCGTCGTAGCGGATCGCTTCGAGGAAGCGCAGGAGGTCGCGCGGCGTCCGCTCGGTGAAGCGGACGAGCGCCCACGCCTGCCACACCCCGAGGAGCACGGCGCAGGCCGTCCCCCCGCCCCACGCCGCCGGCCCCGAGGCGGCCAGCCACACGCCCGCGCCGACCGTCGCGCCGAAGCCGGCGAGGCGGAGGACGAGTTGGATGCGGTAGCGCCGGAGCAGTCGTCTCATCAGGGGAACTGGGGGCAGGCCGACGGGGCTTGACTCGCCGGCGCGGGGGCTTGATTGATCACGCCCGTACTACCTTTTGGGTCAAAGAGCCTCCTGTCGAAGAGCCTCCCGAGGCTAGCTCTCGGACCTCGTCGCTCACAAGCCATATTTCTCGATCCGGCGGTAGAGCGACTTGCGCGTCAGCCCGAGAGCTTGGGCGGCGCGGCTGATGTTGCCGCCGTGCTTCGAGAGCGCCTTGCGGATCACCTCGCGCTCGACGGCTTCGAGGTCGAACGACTCTAAGGCCAGGAGCGCGGGGCGCTCGGCCTCGAGGCTGTCGTCGGGCGAGGCGGAGAACAGCAGGTCGGACGGCTGGAGCGTCGAGGCCTCGGACAGGATCACGGCGCGCTCGACGGTGTGCTGGAGCTCGCGGACGTTGCCCGGCCACTGGTAGCGCTCCATCTTCTCCACCGCCGCCTCGCTCAGCCCGGTCACCGGCTTGTCGTAGGTCCGGGCGTAGACGCCGGCGAAGTGCTCGGCCAGGAGGCGCAGGTCGCCGGCGCGCTCGCGCAGCGGCGGCAGGCGGATTTCGACCGTGTTGATCCGGTAGAGCAGGTCCTGCCGGAACGCGCCCTCCTTCACCGAATCGTAGATCGGCCGGTTCGTCGCCGAGACCAGGCGGATGTCGACGGGCCGGGCTGCGGCCGAGCCGACGCGCGTGACCTCGCGGTTCTGGAGGACCGCGAGGAGCTTCTGCTGCTGGACCGGCGGGATGTTGCCGATCTCGTCGAGAAACAGCGTTCCGCCGTGGGCCAGCTCGAAGCGGCCCGGCCGGTCGCCGTCGGCCCCGGTGAAGGCGCCCCGGACGTAGCCGAAGAGCTCGCTCTCGAACAGGCTCTCGGAGAGCGCCCCGAGGTCCACGCCGACGAACACCTCGGCGGCCCGCCCGCTGAAGCGGTGGAGCGCCCGGGCGACGAGCTCCTTGCCGGTCCCGTTTTCGCCGAGGACGAGCACGTTCGCGTTCGTCGGGGCGACCTTGCGGAGGGTCTCGAAGACGGCCTGCATCGCCGGGCTCCGGCCGACGATCTCGCCGAGCGCGAGGCTGAGGTCCTGGCCGGGGGCATCGCGCCGGGCACCCCGCCGCTCGGCCTCGGCGCGCGTCCGCCGGAGCCGCGCCGCCGCCGAGATGGTCGCGACGAGCTGCTCGTTCTGCCACGGCTTCGTCACGAAGTCCACCGCCCCGCGCTTCATCGCCCGCACGGCGAGGTCCACGTCGCCGTAGGCCGTGATCATCACGACGGCCGCGGCCTCGTCGAAGCTCAGAATCCGGTCGAGCCAGTGGAGGCCCTCTTTCCCCGAGGACGCGTCGCGCTGGAAGTTCATGTCGAGCAGGATCGCGTCGAATGGCTCCTCGCGGAGGAGGGCCGGGAGCGCGTCGGGCGAGGTCGCGGTCGTCACGTCGAAGCCGCGCCCGCCGAGGAGCAGGCGGACCGCGGTCAGGATGTCCTCGTTGTCGTCGATGACGAGCGCGCGGCTGGGCATAGTTCAGAGCCTGTTCGAGGAGCTAGAGCGAAGGCAGCGGGCGAGGCCGCCAGGGGCACCCCCCGACACGCTCGCGCTATGCGGCTTCGCGTGTCCGTCCCCCTCAAACGAGGGGGACCGTTCGTGGACCCCTGAGCGCAGCGATGGGTCCGCGAACGGGGGGCGAGCGGATGCCACCCCGCCCCGCTGCCAACGGCGTGCCCCGGCGCGTGGCGCGGCAGACGCGCGGACGGCCCCGGCGGCGCTGTGCGCTGGCGCACGGTCGGTGTGCGCTGGCGCACAGTCGCCGGGCTAAAATAGAGCCCAGCGCGCGCACCGCGTCGGACCGCGCCCGTGGCATACCCGTTGCGATTCGCCCAGCATCCTATACCCTCTTTCCTCGCTCGCATGGCCGACCGTCCGACCTCTCCGCCGCCGACGCGCTCGTCGGAGACCCGCGTGTCGCAGAACGGCATCCTCTCGCAGCCCGCCGGCTCGCTCTCGGGCGGCGGCGAGGGGATCGACCGCCGCGTCGAGAAGAAGACGTGGACGGCGCGGCGGATCGCGCTCGCGCTCGGCGTCGCGCTCCTGGCCGGCCTCGTCGCGTGGGCCGCGCTCGGCCGGGGCGGTGGGCAGCGCTACCACGTCGAGGCCGACCGGCTGACGGTCTCGACGGTCGAGCACGGGACGTTCCAGGAGTACGTCTCGGTCACCGGCACCGCGCTCCCGCTCCGGACGATCTACCTCGACGCGGTGGTCGGCGGGCAGGTCGAGGAGCGGTACGTCGAGGAGGGCGCACTCGTCGAGGCCGGGCAGCCGCTCGTCCGCCTCTCGAATGACCACCTCACGCTCCAGACGCTCTCGAACGAGGCGCAGCTCACCGAGCAGATCAACACCATCCGCACGACCCGTCTGGCGCTCGACCAGAACGACCTGGGCCTGCGCCAGCAGCTCACCCAGCTCGAGTACGACCTGACGCGGCTGCGCCGCGAGTACGAGCGCAGCCGCGCGCTCTTCGAGCGCCGGGTGATCGCCGAGCGCGAGTTCGAGGCCGTCCGCGACGAGTACGCCTACACCCAGCGGCGGCTCGAGCTCACGCGGCAGGGCTACCGGCAGGACTCGCTGGCGCGCGCGCTCCAGATCGTTCAGATGAGCGGGCAGCTCGCCCGGCTCCAGCAGAACCTGGCCCTCGTCCAGGGCGCGCTAGACAACCTCGTCGTCCGCGCGCCGGTCGCCGGGCAGCTCTCGGCGCTCGACGCCGAGATCGGGACCTCGAAGCCCGCCGGCTCGCGGCTCGGGCAGATCGACGACCTCGACGGGGTCAAGGCCCGGGTGCCCATCGACGAGCACTACATCGCGCGCGTCGCCCCCGGCCAGCGCGGGCAGGTCGCCGTCGGCGGCGAGACCTACGCGCTCGCCGTCCGCAAGGTCTTCCCCGAGGTCGTGGGCGGGCGCTTCGAGGTAGACATGGAGTTCGTCAGCGCGGTGCCCGAGGTGCGGCGCGGCCAGAGCCTGCGCATCCGCCTCGAGCTCGGCGAGTCCGCCGAGGCGCTCCTGCTCCCGCGCGGCGGCTTCTTCACGACGACCGGCGGCAACTGGGTCTTCGTACTCGACGGCGGCGAGGCCGTCCGGCGGCCGGTCCGCCTGGGCCGCCAGAACCCGCAGTTCTTCGAGGTCGCCGAGGGCCTCGCGCCCGGCGACCGCGTGGTCACGAGCGGCTACGACACCTTCGGCGACGCCGACCGCCTCGTGCTGAAATAACCCTCGGACACGGCGCGCCGTGTCCCTACACCCTTCTCCAACGCCATGACCGCCCCTGACCTCTCCGACCGCCGACCGCTGATCCGCACCGAGGCGCTGCGCAAGGTATACACCGCCGACGAGGTCGAGACCACGGCGCTCGACAACGTCACGCTCGACATCAAGACCGGCGAGTTCATCGCGGTGATGGGGCCGAGCGGCTGCGGCAAGTCGACCCTGCTCAACATCCTCGGCCTGCTCGACCAGCCCTCGGGCGGGCGCTTCGTCTTCGACGGCACCGACGTCTCGGGCTACAACGAGCGCCGGCGGGCCGACCTGCGGCGGGGCACGCTCGGGTTCGTCTTCCAGAGCTTCAACCTGATCGACGAGCTGACGGTCTACGAAAACGTCGAGCTGCCGCTCCTGTACCTCTCGCTCTCGGCGCGCGAGCGCAAGGAGCGGACCGAGGCGGCGCTCGACCGGGTCGGGATGGCGCACCGGCGGGGCCACTTCCCGCAGCAGCTCTCCGGCGGGCAGCAGCAGCGCGTCGCGATTGCCCGGGCCGTCGTCGCCAGCCCCCAGCTCATCCTGGCCGACGAGCCGACGGGCAACCTCGACTCGGCCAACGGCGACGCGGTGATGAAGCTGCTCTCGGAGATGAACGAGGCCGGCGCGACGATCGTGATGGTGACGCACTCGCCGGCCGACGCCGAGTTCGCGCACCGCGTGGTCAACCTGTTCGACGGGCACGTCGTCAGCGAGCACTTCATGGAGCGGGAGTACCTCGCCGATGGAAAGATCCCCCCGGCAGTGAAGGGCGCGGCAGCCCCCACCACACCCGAGGTCTAGTGCTACGACAACTCGATTCTGACAGGCTCTCGGCAGCCCGTGCGCCGCGCGTCGGCGTTGACCTCGTCGCCCGATGCGGTGCATCTAGCTCCTCGGTCGCCTTGACTCGCAGCACCCGAACACGCCGATCTACCCGTCATTCTGCTCGTGTCGCAGCACTAGGCCGTGTGGACATTTACCCAGATCGACTCTCACGGGCCAGAGTCCACCCTCGCTGCGTCGCACGCGTCGCCCGGGGCTACGGCCCCGATCTCCTTGTGCTTCTTGCGAGGCCAAACTCGTGACCTCGTGCGAGCCTGACCTCGCAATTGTCCACACGACCTAGTCCGATGCTAAAGAACTACCTCTTCGTCGCGCTCCGCACGCTCCGCCGGCGACCTGGCACCGCCGCACTCCATATCGGTGGCCTCGCCGTCGGGCTTGCGTGCTGCTTTCTCGCCGGGCTGTACGTGCAAGACGAACTGCGCTACGACCGTTTCCACGAGGCGGCCGACCGGATCTTCCAGCTGTCGGATGTCCGCCAGTTCGGCGACCGCACGACCTCGCTCCTGGGCACGCACGGCGAGGAGATCGAGGCGCTACGGACGGGGATACCGGGCGTCGAAGCCGTGGCCGTCACCGAACGACTCGAAGGGATCGTGCGCCGGGCGGGCCGTGAAGGCGTCGAGACCGAAGACGCGATCTTCGCCGACGAAGGGTTCTTCAGCGTCTTCACCTTCCCCCTCAGTCGGGGTGATGCGTCGGTCCTCGGCGAGCCCAACCAGGTCGTCCTCTCCGCTTCGTTCGCAGCGCGCATGTTCGGCGACGCCGATCCGCTGGGGCAGACGCTGGAGTTCGAGCGCGCCGGGTTCGGGGTGCGCGACTCGACCGCGCTCGAACTTACCGTGGCGGGGATCGCCCTCGACGCGCCGGGGGCCTCCTCGATTCGGTTCGACCTCCTCATCGCCGGGCAGACGATCGTGCAAAGCTTCGGCGATCCCGCGCCCGCACTCGCCGAGGGTGGGCAGACATACATCCGCACTGCTGCCGCCTCGGACACGGTCACCGTCAAGGCGGCGCTCGACCGCATCGCCGAGGCTAAAGAGGATCATTCGTTTGGTACGCGGCTCGGGACACGGACGCGACCGCTCCCTGAACTCCACTTCGCCTTTTCCTCGACGGGGATCGCCGGCAAGCAGCGCTACCTCTCGCTCTTCTCGGCGGTCGCCGCGCTCGTGCTCCTCCTGGCGTGCATCAACTACGCGAACCTCGCGACGGCGCTCGCGCTCGGCCGGGCGCGCGAAGTCGGTGTGCGGAAGGCGGTCGGTGCCCGGCGGGGTCAGCTTCGGCGGCAGTTCCTCGCCGAGGCAGGCGTGCTGGCTGCGTCGGCCGGCATCGCAGCGGTTGCACTCGCTGCGCTCGTCCTGCCCGCGTTCAACACCTTCTTCGACAAGCGCGTCGCGCTCGGCGATGTCGGCGTGGCGGGCGCGGCGGGCGCGGTCTGTATCGTCGCGCTCACGGCGCTTGTGGCAGGGGCGTACCCCGCGTTCATCCTCGCCCGCTTCGACCCCGCAAGGGTGCTCAAAGGGACAGTCGGGGGAGGCGGTCGGTCGCGCGTGCGGCAGGCGCTCGTCGTGGTGCAGTTCGCCGTGACCGCCGTCCTCCTCGTCGGGACGGCGGTCATCACGTCGCAGCTTCGCTACGCTCGCACCGCCGACCTCGGCTTCCACGGCGATCAGGCGGTAACCATTCCGCTGCGTACCGCCTCGCTCGCGGCCCAGCGCGATGCGTTGAAGCAGGAATTCGCGACCTTGCCCGGCGTCCGACGCGCGAGCCTCACCTCCGGCGGGCCAGGCGAGATGATCATGGTGCTCCAGCTCGAATCGCTCAACGAGGGGCCACCCGTTCGGGCGTACTACGCCCACGCCGACGCCGACTACGCCGAGGCGCTCGGACTGCGGCTCACTGCGGGCCGGTGGTTCCGCGAGGGCGAACCGGAAGAGAGCGTCGTGCTCAACGAGGCCGCCGCGCGCGCAATCGGCCTCGTCACGTCCGATCCCGAAGCAGCGATTGGTGCGACGATTCCCGGCTTTCGCGGATCGACAGACGAGCGGGCGGTTGTGGGTGTGCTCGAGGATTTCCATTTCCGGAGCCTCCGAAGCGAGATCGGGCCCGTGGCCTACTTCCCTTTGCGAGGCGAAGCCAACCAGTTTTTCCTCGCGCTCCAACTCGACCGGGCGGACCTCCCCGGTGCGCTCGCCACTGTCCGTACCGCTTGGGAGCAGCTCGCCCCAGAGCACCCCTTCCAGGCCACGTTCGTGGACGACCGGTTCGCCGGACAGCTCAGCGAGGATAGGCAGTTCGGTCAGCTCATCGGTGCGTTTGCCCTCGTCGCGGTCGTCCTCGCGCTGCTTGGGCTCGTCGGGCTCGCTGCGCACGCGGCCGAGCGGCGGCGCAAAGAGGTGGGGGTGCGGAAAGTCCTCGGCGCGCGCGTCGCCGGCCTCGTCGTGCTCCTGACGCGGGACTACGCCGCGCTCCTCGCCGTCGCACTCGCCGTCGCCGTTCCGGTTGCCGTGCTCCTCGCGCGGCGCTGGCTCGACGACTTCGCCTATCCAGTGCCGCTTGGCGCTGGGCCGTTCCTTCTGCTTGGCGTGCTCGCCGCGCTCGCGCTCGGGACCGTCGCCGCGCTCGCGTGGCGCGCCGCGACCGCCGACCCCGTCGAGTCGCTCCGCTATGAATAACCTGCACGGGCCCAGCATGCTGCGCCCCTACGCCACCGCCTGTACAGGCGACCGGCCGGTCGCCCCTATACCGCTCCAACCGCCATGCTGAAGAACTACCTTACGGTCACCCTGCGCTCGCTTCGCCGCGAGCGCGGCTACGCGTCGCTCAACGTGACCGGCCTAGCGCTCGGACTTGCGTGCTGCCTCCTGCTCTTCCTTTTCGTCCGGCACGAACTCTCCTTCGACCGCTTCCACCCCGACGCCGACCGCCTCTTCCGCGTGCTCACGACGCAGCCCAATCCCGCCGGTGAGGTGGTGACGACGGCGCGTGGGGCGTTCCGGCTCGGCCCGGCGCTCGAGGAGACCTTTGCCGCCGTGGACCGCACCGTCCGCATCGCGACGGGCGGAGTGGAGGTCGTCACCGACGACGGGGCGTGGGAGGAGGAAGCGCTGTTCGCCGACGCCGCCTTCTTCGACGTCTTCGCCTTCCCGCTCGTGGCGGGCGATGCAGCGGCCCTCGCTCGGCCCGACGGCGTCGTGCTCTCGGCCGCGGCGGCGGCGCGGTTGCTCGGAGAGACGGACGTCGTGGGGCACTCGCTCGCGGTCGAGCTCGGTGGCGAGACGCGGGTGTTCACAATCACGGCCGTTGCTGAAGATCCGCCGACCGCGTCCAGCATCGTCTTCGGCGTGGTGCTGCCCATCGAGACCTATGCGCTGACGCTGCCGGCGATGGCGCGGGCTTTCATGCTCGACCGGTGGACCTCCCCCAACACGGTCACGTTCGTGCGGCTGAAGCAGGCGGGCGATGCGGCGACGGTGGAAGCCGGTCTCCCGAACTTCGCGGCGAAGCGCTACGTCGAGGGCGCGGCACCCGGCGAGACGACGCTGGCGCTCCAGCCGCTGCGAGCCGTGCACCTCAGCCCCGAGGTGCGCGGCGGGATCGTCGCCCCCGGCAACCCGCTCCACGCGGCGGTGCTGGGCGGGATCGCGGTGCTCGTCCTCCTGATTGCCTGCATCAACTTCACGACGCTCGCGCTCGGGCGTTCGGTGCGGCGCGCACGCGAGGTCGGCATCCGCAAGACGCTCGGGGCGCACCGGGGGCAGGTCCGGGGGCAGTTCTGGGGCGAGGCGCTCGTGACGACGGCCGCCGCGTCGCTCGCCGCTGTCGCGCTCGCCGCGCTCTTCCTGCCCACGTTCAACCGGCTCACCGGCCTCGCGCTCACCCTCAGCCCGTTGATGCAGCCGGCGGCGACCCCCGCCTTCCTCGGGCTGATCGTCGTCGTGGCGTTCCTCGCCGGGAGCTACCCGGCGCTCGTGCTCTCGCGGATGCGGCCGGCCTCGGTGCTGAAAGGGCGGCTCGGGCTGGGCGGGACGCGGTTTGCCCGCGCGCTCGTCGTCGTGCAGTTCGCGCTCTCGATCGCGCTCGTCGCCGTCACCGTGATCGTGTCGGCGCAGGTGCGCTTTCTCGCTACGGCACCGCTGGGCTTCGAGCAGGACGGCGTCGTCGTCCTGAAGATGGGCAGCTCGGACGCGGGCAAAGCAATTTACCCCCGCCTACGCGACGAGCTGGCCGGCCACGCGGCGGTGCGCGGCCTCGCCGGGTCTATGGTGGTCCCGTTCGACGCGCGCGGCTGGCCGGCCCAACTTCAACTCGGCGACACGGCGGCGGTGATCGTGCAGATGAACTCGGTGGACGAGCACTTCGTGGAGACGCTCGGGATGGAGATTGTCGCCGGGCGAGGCTTTGCCGAGGCCCGCGTCGCCGCCGACCGCGTGCCGGTCCTGGTCAACGAGACGCTGATGCGGGCGCTCGGGTGGACGGACTTTCGCGGCAAGCAACTCCCGCTGCAGGCTGGCATCGTCAACGCCGAGCGGGCCGAGATCGTCGGCGTCGTGCGGGACTTCCACATCCAGCCGCTCCACGAGCCGGTGGAGCCGGTGATCTTGGTCTCGGAGGTCGAGGGCGGCGTGCTCGCCGCCTCGGTGCGCCTCGCGTCCGGCGACGTGGGACGCGGGCTCGACGCGCTCGAAGCGGCGTGGGGCCGGGCGGCTCCGGGCGCACCGTTCGAGCCGGTCTTCCTCGACGAGGTTGTGGAGGCGAAGTACCAAGCCGAGCGGCGGTGGCACATGCTCCTGCGTTGGGCGACAGGCTTCGCGCTCTCGATTGCCGGATTCGGCCTTCTCGGCGTGGCGGCGCTCTCGGTCGCTGGGCGGACGAAGGAGATCGGCATCCGCAAAGTGCTCGGCGCGAGTGCGGCTGGGATCGTCGCGCTGGTCTCCACCGACTTTCTCAAGCTCGTCGCGCTCGGCTTCGTGCTGGCGTCGCCGGCGGCATGGCTGGCGGCGGAGCGTTGGCTGGAGGACTTCGCGTACCGCGTCGAACTCGGGCCGGGCCTGTTCCTCATTGCCGGAGGTCTTGCGCTCGTCGTCGCCGTCCTCGCCGTGGGCACCCACGCCCTCCGCGCCGCGACCGCCGATCCCGTCAAGTCGCTGCGGTACGAGTGATGAACGAGACCCCCTCAGTACGCCGCCACCGCCACGTCGGTCTGGCCGAAGTCGGACCCGACGAAGAGGAGCGGCTCGGCGAGCGCGGTGGCGAGCGCGTAGGCGAAGCAGTCGCCGTAGTTGAGACCCGCCGGGTGCTGCCCTTTCCCGAAGCGGCGGAAGGCCTCGCGTGCGAGCGCCGCGTGCGCAGCCGTCAGCGGCAGAATCTCTATCTCGGACCGGGCCAGGAGCGCGTCGAGCGTTTCGCCACCCACATCGCCGTGCTGCCCCTGCATCACAATCCCCGCTTCGACGAGGGTCGCCGCCGACATCCGCCGCGCAGACGCATCGCGGATGGCGCGCGCGAGTGCTCTGTGCTGAGGCTCCTCCTGCAAAATGGCGACGAGGGCCGACGTGTCAATAACCATTTGTGTCAGGTGGGGAGGCCGTTCTCGTCGTACCCGATGATCTCGTCGGGCGTGCGGTCGTCAAGAACCGGGGCCTGGGCGAGGCGGGCTTGGATGCGGGCGATGTCGTCCTCAAAGCTGTCTCGGTTCCACCCGGTTTCGCGGACGAGCCGCTCGCGGATGGCGTTCAAGACGGCCTCGGTGAGGCTTTCGCCGGTGACGCGCGCGAGCTGGCGCGCGAGGCGGTCGGCCTCGGGGTTTTTGATGCTCAGAGCCATGGCAAATCGCGGGGTAGAAAACGGGCCGGATTCTACCTCGGGTTGGATCTCCAGTTCCGCCGCCCGGCCAGCACGTAACCAATAGCAACTGACCACTCCCATGCTGACGAACTACTTCAAAGTCGCCCTCCGCACACTCCGCCGCCGCAAGGGGTATGCGTTCATCAACGTCGCCGGCCTCGCACTTGGCCTCGCGGGGTGCCTGCTGATCGGCCTCTACGTCCGCTACGAGCTGAGCTACGACCGCCACCACGCCGACGCCGAGCGCGTCTTCCGCGTGGTCCAGCACACGAACCCCGAGGGCACCGAGGGCATGGCGTGGGTCGGCGGCGCGATGGGTGCCGCGCTCCGCGCAGACTTCCCGCAGATCGCGTCGCTCGCCCGGCTCCTGCGCGAGAGCCGGGTCGTCGAGGTCGAGCGCGGCGGCGAGGTGCACCGCTTCGAGGAGCCGGACTTCGCCTGGGCCGACCCTACGGTGTTCGACGTCTTCTCGCTCCCGTTCGTGGAGGGCGACGCGGCGGCGCTCGACCGGCCGGGCACCGTCGTGCTCACCGAGACGACGGCCCGGAAGTATTTCGGCGATGAGAACCCGCTCGGGCGGACGCTCACCGTCGGCAAGCAGACGCTCACCGTGGCGGGCGTGATCGAGGACCTGCCCTCGGCGTCGCACATCCAGTTTGGGCTGCTGACCTCGATCGACACGTTCAAGCTGGAGCAGTGGGGCACGGCCGACGCCGAGTTCCAGAGCTACTGGTGGCCGAACGCCTACACCTACGTCCGCCTCCGCGACGACGCCTCGGCCGAGGCGCTCGCGGCGGCGCTCCCCGCCTTCATCCGGCGGCACCGCGACGCGGCCGAGGCCGCGCAGTTCGTCCCCGCGCTCCAGCCGCTCGAATCCATCCATCTCCACTCCGACCTCGGCGGCGAGTGGCAGCCGGGCGGCGACGCCACGACGGTCACCGTCTTCGGCCTGATCGCGCTCTTCGTGCTCGGGATCGCGTGCGTCAACTTCATGAACCTCGCGACCGCGCGGGCGGCGGAGCGCGCGCGAGAGGTCGGCGTGCGCAAGACGGTCGGCGCGCGGCGCGGCCAGCTCGTGGCGCAGCACTTCGGCGAGTCGCTGCTCTTGAGCGCGCTCGCGCTCGGGGTGGCGGTCGCGCTCGTGGCCGTGCTGCTGCCGTTCTTCGGCGACCTCGCCGGCCGGCCTCTCGCGCTCGACTGGCGCGACCCCGGCGTGTGGGGGTGGACCATCGGCGCGGCGCTCGCGGCGGGGCTGCTGGCCGGGAGCTACCCGGCGGTCTACCTGTCGAGCTTCCGCCCGGCCGCCGTGCTGAAGGGCGGGCGCGCGGGCGGCGCACAGGGGGAGCGGCTGCGGCAGGGGCTCGTGCTCTTCCAGTTCACGCTCTCGGTCGCGCTCATCGCCGCGACCGTCGTCGCGTGGCAGCAGCTCGCCTACCTGCAGTCGGCGAGCCTCGGGTTCGACGAGGAGCACGTCGTCGTGGTCCAGAACAAAGGGGCCGATGCGGAGGTGCTGGCCGAGCGGCTGCGGCGCGTGCCGGGCGTCGTCGCCGTGGCCGAGGCCGAGCGCGCGCCGGGCTTCGGCTTCGGCGGCGCGCCCCAGGTCGAGCACCCGCCCTTCACCCCGGCCGAGCGCCTCAGCGGCGAGGGCGACCGCTTCAACCTCCAGCAGGTCGGCTTCGGCTACTTCGACCTCTTCGGGATCGACCTCGTCGCCGGGCGGACGTTCGACGCCGACCACCCGGCCGACCTCGGCGTGGCCGTCGAGCGCGAGGAGAACTTCGGCAACACGGCGCTCGACGGGCGGGCGTTCGTCGTCAACGAGGCGTTCGTGCGGGCCGAGGGCTGGACGCCGGAGGAGGCGCTCGGGCGCGAGCTGCGGCTGTTTTACTACGAGAACGGCACCACCTACATGGACCACCGGGGCGCAATCGTCGGCGTGGTGCGCGACTTCCACGCGGCCTCGTTCCGCTACGAGATCGACCCGCTCATCTTCACCCCGACGGCGTCGCCGGCCGGGACGATGGCGCGGACTACGTTCGCGAAGGTGCAGCCGGGCGACGCGGCGGCGACGATGGCCGCGCTCGAAGCGGCCTATGCCGAGGTCAACCCCGAGCGCGCGTTCGAGGCGGCCTTCCTCGACGCCGACCTCGACGCGCGCTACCGCTCGGAGCGCCGCGTGGGGACGATCATCGCCGTGTTCGCGCTCTTCGCGGTGGCGATCGCGTGCCTCGGGCTGTTCGGCCTCGCCGCCTACGCCGCCGAGCGGCGGACGAAGGAGATCGGGGTTCGCAAGACGCTCGGCGCGACGACGGCGAACCTCGTGGCCCTCCTCTCGCGCGACTTCGTGCTGCTCGTCGCGGCGGCGGCGGCCGTGGCGACGCCGCTGGCGTGGCTGGCAATGGACCGCTGGCTCGACGCCTTCGCCTACCGCATCGAGATCAGGCCGGGGCTGTTCTTGGCTGTCGGGATGGGCGCGCTCGCGCTCGCGCTCCTGACCGTCAGCGGGCAGGCCCTCCGCGCCGCCCGCCGCAACCCGACCGACGCGCTCCGATACGAATGATGTGTGCGGGCGCATGGCCATGCGCCCCTACGCCAACCCTACCGTTCCCTCTACCCACCTGCCATGCTGAACCATCATCTTCTCATCGCCCTTCGCAGCCTCCGCCGCCGGCCCGGCTTCGCCGCGCTCAGCGTGCTCGGCCTCGCCGTCGGCTTCGCGTGCTGCCTCCTGCTCGCGCTTTTCGTCGCCGACGAGCGGGGCTACGACCGCGCCTTCGAGGGGCGGAACGTCTACCGCCTGGTCAGCGACATCCAGCAGTCGGGCGACGCCGAGGCGCAGCGCTACGGGGCCGTCGGGTGGCCCTACGGCCGGACCATCGAGGCGACGATGCCCGAGGTCGAGGACGCGGTCTACCTCTTGGGGACGCCGGACCTCCCAATCCTGCACGCCGGCGAGCGGCTCTACGAAGACATCGTCTGGGCCGAGGCGGGCTTCTTCGAGACGTTCCCCGCCACGCTTGCCGAGGGCGACGCGGCGACGGCGCTCGACGAGCCGTTCTCGGTCGTCCTGTCGGACTCGCTCGCGCGCCGGCTCTACGGCGACGCCGACGCGCTCGGGCGGATGCTCACGCTCAGCGACTCGCTCGCCTTCACGGTGACGGGCGTCGTGGCGCGCACGTCTCCGCCGACGCACGTCCGGTTCGACCTCCTGGCCTCGCTCGGGACGGTGCGCGCGCTGTGGGGGCCGGAGGGCTTCGAGCGGCGGATGACCGAGGGCTGGCTCGACGTCAACATCGCCACCTACCTCCGCCTCCGCCCCGACGCCGATGCCGAGGCGCTCGCCGGCAAGCTCCGCGACCTCCCGGCCGAGCAGGCCGCCGGCCTGCTCCGCGAGTGGGGCTCGACGTACCACCTCGGCCTGCAACCGGCCGAGGCCGTCTACCTCGGCGCGGGCGGCTACGGCAACCCCCTCGGGCCGCAGGGCGACGCCGGCCGCCTCGGCCTCCTCGCCGTGATCGGCGCGTTCATCCTGCTGCTGGCCGCGATCAACTTCGTCAACCTCGCCACGTCGCGGGCAGGGGAGCGCGCGAAGGAGGTCGGGGTGCGCAAGACGGTCGGCTCTGGGCGCGGGATGCTGGTGCGGCAGTTCCTCGCCGAGTCCGTCGTGACGGCGCTCGTGGCGGTGGCGCTCGCCTTCGCGCTCGCGGCGGTGGCGCTGCCGCTCTTCAACGGGCTGGTCGGGAAGGGGTATGGCCTCGCCGACCTCGCCGCGCCGCCGTTCGCGCTCGCCGCGCTCGGGGCGACGGTCGTGGTGGGGCTGCTCGCCGGGCTGTACCCCGCGCTCGTACTGGCGCGGTTCCAGCCCGCTGCCGTGCTGAAGGCGGGGGTCTCGACGGGCCGGCAGGGCGTCGCGTTGCGGCGCGGCCTGGTGGTGGTGCAGTTCGCCGTTGCGTGCGTGCTCCTCGTCGCCACGCTCGTGGTGCTCGCGCAGCTCCGGCACATGGAGCGCGAGGAGCTCGGCTTCGCCGAAGACCAGGTGCTCGTGGTCAACGCGTGGCGGAGTCCGGGGCAGGAGCGCGTCCTCCAGACCGAGGCCTTCAAGCAGGCGCTCGGCGCGCACGCCGGGGTCCGGCGCGTGTCGGCGGCGTTCGCGGTGCCGGGGCAGGACGGGTGGGGCGGGCAGATCGCCTTCCCCGAGGGCTGGCCCGAAGGCGAGAGCCTGGTCGTCGAGTACCTCCCCGTGGACGCCGACTACGTGGAGACGCTCGGGCTCGAGCTCGTCGCCGGGCGCGACTTCGACCCGGCGGTGGAGGCGGACGCCGGGCGAGCCCTGCTGATCAACGAGGCGGCGGCGCGCGCGGCGGGGTGGACGGCGGCGGAGGCCGTCGGCAAGCGCTTCTCTTCGCCCGGCTCGACGGCGGCGGAGGTCGTGGTCGGCGTCGTGAAAGACCACCACCACCACGGGCTGCAGGCGGCGATCCGCCCGGCGCTGTACGGGATCACCCCGACGGCGTTCGGCGTCTTCGCGCTCCGGTTCGAGCCGGGGCAGGCGGGGGCCGTGCTCGCCCACGCCGAGGCGGTGTGGGCGGCGTTCTTCCCCGGCTACGCCTTCCGGCCTGAGTTTCTGGACGAGGGCTTCGCCGCGCAGTACGCCGCCGAGCGGCGGCTGGCGCGGACGTTCGCCGTCTTCGCCGGGCTGGCCGTCTTCGTGGCGTGCCTCGGGCTCTTCGGGCTGGCGGCGTACCTGGCGGTGCAGCGCACGAAGGAGGTCGGCATCCGCAAGGTGCTCGGCGCGAGCGTGGCGAGCCTGGTGGCGCTGCTGTCGAAGGACTTCGTCGTGCTCGTGCTCATCAGCTTCGCCGTGGCCGGGCCGGTTGCGTATCTCCTGATGCGCCGGTGGCTCGGCGGGTTCGCCTACCCGGTGGCGCTGGGGCCGGGGCCGTTCCTCCTCGCCGGCGGCCTCGCGCTCGCCGTGGCGCTCGTCGCCGTCGGCGTCCACGCCCTCCGCGCCGCCTCCGCCGACCCGGTGACCTCGCTCCGCTACGAGTGAGGCCCGGCGCGCGAGGCGGTCCGCCTCGGGGTCCTCGATACTCAGCGCCATAGGACATTGGAGGGTAGACAAGAGGCTGAGTCCCACCCAGAGTCGGATACCCGGATTCTCCGTCAGCGGCTGTCCAGGGGCAGCGCGTAGTGCCAAAACTCGTCGTCGCGCTGGTAGCCGAGGGCGTCGTAGAGCGCCTGCGCCGACGTGTTCGTCCGCTCGGTCGCCAGGGCCACCTCGGCCGCGCCGGTCGAGGCCGCGAAGTCGTGGGCAGCGGCCATCAGCGCCCGCGCCACCCCCCGCCGCCGGGCGTCCTCGGCCACGAAGAGGTCGTTCAGGATCCACACCCGGCGCATCCGCACCGACGAGAAGAACGGGTAGAGCTGCGTAAACCCGGCCAGGCCGTCGGCCTCCGGCAGCGAGGCCACGAAGGTCACCGAGTCCTCGCGCTCGAATCGCTCGGCGAGGAAGCCGCGCGCCCCGGCAAGGTCCGAGGGTGTGCGGTAGAAGCGGCGGTAGGCGTCGAAGAGCGGCACGAGCGCGTCGAGGTGGCGGGCGTCGGCACGGGCGATAGTCACGGGCATGGAGGCACAGGGTGGAGGCACAGGGTGGAAGGGCTGGCTGCGAGGATACGCACACCCCTTGAAGGGCCGGGTCCGAAGGCGGACTGCGCGCTGGCGCACAGCCGGTGAGCGCTGGCGCACACCAGCGCCGCCGTGCAGCGCCGCCGATCCGCGCCTGGACCCCGGCGCAGGGCGGCGGCGCGGGTGGTGGCATGTGGCTTGTGCCGGCGTCTCGAACCTGACACGCCCCGCCGCCATGCTCCGCAGCTATCTCCGCATCGCCCTCCGCACCCTCCGCCGCCGCCCCGGCTACACCGCCCTCAACGTGCTTGGGCTCGCCGTCGGCTTCGCGTGCTGCCTGCTCATCGGGCTCTACGTCGAGGACGAGCTGAGCTACGACCGCTTCCACGCCGACGCCGAGGCGCTCGTGGCGGTCGGGCACCGGAGTCCGTTCTGGGGGGCGGGTCTGAACACGCCGTATCCGCTCGCCGAGACGCTCGCGGGCGTGCCCGGCGTGGAGCACACCGTCCGCATGGGCTTCGCCGCGCCGCGTCCCGTCACCGTGGAGCCGGGCCGGGAGCGGCACGAGCTGCGCGTGCTCCAGACCGACGCCGCCTTCTTCGAGGCCTTCACGTTCCCGCTCGCCCGCGGCGACGCCGCCGAGGTCCTCGCCGCGCCGGACGGAGCCGTGCTCACGGCCTCGGCGGCCCGCACGCTCTTCGGCGACGCCGACCCCGTGGGGCAGCGCCTCCTCGTCGAGCGCTACGACGAGCCGACCCCCGTGACCGTCACCGGCGTCGCCGCCGACGTGCCCACCGCCTCGACGATCCAGTTCGACCTTGCGATCTCGCTGGAGACCGTCCCGGAGCACTTCCGGGGCGACGAGAACTGGGGCAACTTCTCGTACCAGACCTACGCCCGCCTCCGCGCGCCGGCGGACACGACCACGTTCAACCCCCGGCTCCGCCAGGCCCTCGCGGCGGCCCTCCCCGAGGGCCGCGAGGCCGGCGGCTTCTTCGCCGTCCCGCTCCCGTCGCTCTACCTCTCCGAGCTGCACGGTGCCGACGGCTTCCGGGGGCAGACGCGCTACCTGTACCTCTTCGGCTCGGTCGCGCTGTTCATCCTGCTCATCGCCGCGATCAACTACGTCAACCTGGTCACGGCGCTCGGGGCGCAGCGGGCGAAGGAGGTCGGCGTGCGGAGGACGCTGGGGGCGACGCGCGGCGCGGTGGCGCGGCAGCACTGGGGCGAGAGCGCACTCGTGAGCCTCCTCGCGCTCGGGCTCGCGTTCGTGCTCGCGGCGCTCGCGGTGCCCGCCTTCAACGGCCTGTTCGACACGGCGCTCGCGCTCGATGTGGGCGCGCACGGGGCGGCCGTGCTCGCGCTCTCGGGGTTCGTCTTCGGGGTCGGCGTCCTGGCCGGGACGTACCCGGCGGTCGTGCTCTCGCGCTTCCGTCCGGTCGAGGTGCTGCGCGGGCGGGGCGAGCGCGGGCCGGGCGCGGCGCGGCTGCGGCGGGGCCTGGTGGTCGTGCAGTTCGCACTCACGGTCGCGCTCCTGGTCGCCACCGCGGCGGTCCACCGGCAGCTCGGGTACATGCAGGCGAAGGACCTCGGCTTCGACGGCGAGCAGGTCGTGGTGGTGGACCTCCCGGCGCGCCAGGCTGCACGCCTCGCCGAGCCGGTGCGGGAGGCGGCCCTGGCCCACCCCGCCGTCCTCGACGCCTCCGTCGCCGACGCCGTGCCGGGGCGCTTCCGGGTGCACCTCGGGCTCAAGCCGGAGGAGTTCTCGCCGGAGGCCGCGTCGCGAGAGGACCTCGTGCAGGTCGCCCCCGCCAAAGTCGACGCCGCGTTCGTCCCGACCCTCGGGCTGCGCCTCCTCGCCGGCCGCTCGTTCGACGCCGAGCGCGCCGGGGACCGGCAGCGCGCGCACGTGCTCACGCGCACAGCGGCCGAGGCGTTCGGGTGGAGCCCGGCCGAGGCCGTCGGGCGGCCGTTCCGGGTCAGCGGCGGCGACACGCCGTTCGGCGAGGTGATCGGGGTCGTCGAGGACTTCCACATCGGCTCGCTCCACCACGCCCTCGAGCCCGTCGTCCTGGTGATGGAGAGCGAGGGGTTCTCGTCGAGCAGCGGCTTGGTCGCGGCCCGCCTCGCGCCGGAGGACGTGCGGGCGGGCGTGGCGCACCTCGAAGCCGTCGCGGCGCGGTTCGCGCCGGGCGAGCCGTTCGCGTACGAGTTCCTCGACGACGCCTTCGACGCGATGTACCGGAGCGAGGAGCGGCTGGCGCGGGTCTTCGGCCTGTTCGCCGGGCTCGCCATCTTCGTCGCGTGCCTCGGGCTCTTCGGCCTCGCCGCGTTCACGGCCGAGCGGCGGACGAAGGAGATCGGCATCCGCAAGGTGCTCGGGGCCGGGGTCGGCCACCTCGTCCTGCTCCTCTCGAAGGAGTTCGCCGCGCTCGTCGCCGTCGCGCTCGTCGTGGCCGGGCCGCTGGCCTACCTCGCCGTGGCCCGGTGGCTCGAGGACTTCGCCTACCGCGCCGAGATCGGGCCGGGCGTGTTCCTCTTTGCCGGCGGCCTCGCGCTCGCCCTCGCGCTCGTGACGGTGAGCTACCACGCCGTGCGCGCCGCCACCGCCGACCCGGTCCAGGCCCTGCGCTACGAGTAGAGTTTGATTATCGCTACGCCAACCCCTCCGCTCATGCTGAAGAACTACCTCGTCGTGGCGCTCCGCAGCCTCCGCCGCGAGCGCGGTTACGCGGCCCTCAACCTGAGCCGGTGGCTCGACTCGTTCGCCTACCGCGTCGGGCTCGGGCCGGGGCCGTTCCTGACCGCCGGTGCCCTCCTCTTCGTCCTCGCGCTCGCCACCGTCAGCGCGCAGGCCCTCCGCGCCGCCGTCGCCGACCCGGTGAGGTCTCTTCGCTCCGAATAGAGGCGTGACGATCTTGCGGGGGCTTGACGGGCCGAGCCCGTCCGAGTGCCCCTCCTCCGTCGAAGCCAAACGTGGCTGGCCCGCCAAACGTGGCTGGCCCGCTCCCTCCACTCCGAAATCCGCCCTCCAAACCCCGAAATCGCATGATCGAGCTACGCGGCGTCAGCAAGTTCTACAAACAGGGCCAGCAGAAGGCCTACGTCCTGCGCAGCGTGGACCTCGCGGTGCGCGAGGGCGAGTTCGTCACCGTGCAGGGGCCGAGCGGCTCGGGCAAGTCCACGCTGATGAACGTCGTCGGGATGCTCGAGGAGCCGAGCGAGGGGGCGTACCACTTCGAGGGCGAGCCGGTGCACCAGCTCAGCGAGCGGCGGAGGACCGCGCTCCACCGCGAGCACATCGGGTTCGTCTTCCAGGCCTACCACCTGATCGACGAGCTGACGGTCTACGAAAACCTGGAGACGCCGCTGCTCTACACCAAGACGCCCAAGCCAGAGCGGCAGGCGCGCGTCGCTGACCTCCTCGACCGCTTCGGGATCGTGGCGAAGGCGGGCCTCTTCCCGCACCAGCTCTCGGGCGGGCAGCAGCAGCTCGTCGGGGTGGCGCGCGCGCTGATCATCCGCCCCCGCCTCATCCTCGCCGACGAGCCGACGGGCAACCTCCACAGCGCGCAGGGGCAGGAGGTGATGGAGGCCTTCAAGAGCCTGAACCGGGACGACGGCGTGACGGTGATCCAGGTCACCCACGCCGAGCAGTGGGCCGCCTACGGCCACCGCGTCGTCGAGCTCCGCGACGGCCGGATCGAGGCCGACCGACCCGCCGCGCACGCCGCAGACTAGCGCCGGGCGCGGGGATGGGAAAGGGTTTGACTACGGCATCTGCCTGTTCTGTTGCGCCGGACGGGGCGAACCACCCCCAACGCTACATGCAGACACGGCGCAACCAGCCCCCGGTCCAGGCGGTGACGCCGAGGGCTAGCCGCCGAACCACACGCGGTAGACCCGCCCGTTCATCTCCTCGGTGAAGAGCAGGCTCCCGTCCGGGGAGGACGAGCAGGCCGACGGGCCGCCCCCACGTCGTCGGCCCGCTCGGGTCGGTGAGGAAGCCGGTGAGGAAGTCCTCGTAGGCCCCGGTGGGCCGCCCGTCGGCGAAGGGGACGAAGACGAGCTTGTAGCCCGTGCCCCGGCTCCGATTCCACGACCCCCGGAACGCGACGAACGCCCCGCCCCGGTAGCGCTCGGGGAACCGCGAAGCGCTCGGCGAAGCCGACGCGGCGTCGTCGTAAAACTGCAGGCCGAGCGCGGCGGAATGCGCCTCGAAGAGCACGTCCGGCGCGAGCGTCTGCGCGGCGAGATCGGGGCGTTCGCTTCGTCCGTCCTCGCTCAGGCGCGGGTCGAGGAGGTCGGGCGTGAAATAGGCGTAGGGCCAGCCGTAAAACTGCCCCTCGTCGATCCGGGTGACGTAGTCCGGCACCAGGCCGTCGCCCAGGCCGTCGCGCTCGTTGACGGTCGTGTAGAGCGCGCCGGACTCGGGGTGGAAGGCCAGGCCGACGGGGTTGCGGAGGCCGTGCGCGAACGTGATCTGCCCCGAGCCGTCGAGGTTCATGCGCTGGACCGAGGCGCGCGGCAGCGGCTCCGGGTCGGCGTTCGAGCGCGAGCCGACGGAGACGTAGAGGTGGTGCCCGTCCGGGCTGACGACGACGTTGCGGGTCCAGTGCTGGTTGTAGCCCCCGCCGGGAAGCTCAGTAAGGCGCTCGCCGGTGCCGCCGAGCGGGCCGCCGGTGTAGCGATAGCGCCGGACCTCGTCGGTGTTGCCGAGGAAGAAGGCGGGGCCGGCCTCGGTCTCGGCGAAGGCCATCCCGAACGGGATGTCGAGGCCGTTGCCCGCGTCGGCGAAGGTGGTGCGCCGGTCGGCGGCCCCGTCGCCGTCGGTGTCTCGGAGGCGGCGGATGCGGTTCTGCCGGGTCTCGGTGACGAGCACGTCGCCCTCGGGCGTGAGCGCGAGCCAGCGCGGGCGGTCGAGGCCGTCGGCCCACACGTTCACGCGGAAGCCCTCGGGCGCGAAGAGCACCGGGTCGGCGGGCACGTCCACGACGTTCGGGCTCTTGCGCGCCGACTCGGTGGCGTACGGCTTGGGCAGATCGCCGAGCGTGATGCGGTAGGTCTGCGGCGCGAGCGGCCGGGTGCGGATTTCGCCCGGCACCTCCGGCGCTGCCGACGTCTCCGGCGCTGCCGAAGCCTCCGCGGTTCCGACCGCGGCGGTGGAGGCGTCGCCGGACGGCGACGGGTCCGAGGCGCAGGCCGCGAGGGCGAGCACGAGAAGGAGGGGAAGGCAGCGCATGGCGGGAAGGCGGTTGGGCGGGGTGCCCCGGGGATACGCCCCCCTCGCGGCAGGGTTTACAAACGGAGGAACGGAAGAGCGGAGAACGGAAGGTTTCAGGAGTCCCCGCCGAGCCTATCTTTCTTGCTTCCGCTCGCCCCCGCTTCTGCCCGTCCCCGCTTCCGCTCCTGAACATGGCCTATTCCAACACGCCGCAGCCGCTCGGGGCCGTGCTCCGCGAGCTGATCGACAAGGCGGGCTACCGCGAGCGGATCGACGCGGTGCGGGCCGTCGAGGCGTGGGCGGCGCTCGCCGGGCCGCAGATCAACGGGGTGACCGAGCGAGCGTGGGTGAAGGACGGCGTCCTGTTCATCAAGGTCCGCTCGGCACCGTGGCGGCACCAGCTCCACCTCCAGCGCCGCCCGTGGCAGGACCGCCTCAACGCCGAGCTCGGCACCACCGTCATCCGCGAGATCGTGTTCCGCTGACCGGGCCGGGTTCACCGGCCGGCGACCGGCCCTGCGTCGAGCGCGGCGAGGGCGAGGCGGGCCTGCCGGGTGAGCGGGTGGCCGTCGCCGCGGCGGGCGCGGAGCGTGGCGTAGCCCGCGTCGAGGAGCGCGCGCGCGGCCTCGACCTGCCCGAGGCGGCCGAGGCAGGCCCCGAGCGCGACGCGGGCCTCGGCGGACCGCACGTGGTCCGCGCCGAGAGCGGTGTCGCGCAGGCGCAGGCTCTCGCGCAAGAGCGCCTCGGCCTCGCCCCCGCGCCCCTGCGCGTCGAGCAGTTGCCCCTGCCCGAGGAGCGCCGTGGCGAGGGCGTCGGGGTCGTCCGAGGCGGACCGGAGCACGGCCACGGCCTGCTCGTAGAGCGGCTCGGCGGCCTCGAGGCGGCCCCGCTCGCGCAGCACGTCGGCCAGCCCGGTGGAGCTGATCCCGACGCTCGGGTGGGCGTCCCCGTGGATCGCCCGGTAGAGGTCGAGCGACTCGCGGGCGAACCGCTCGGCCTCGTCGTAGTCCCCCATCGAGCGCTTGATGGCCGCGAGGTTGTGCTTGACGAGCGCGACGTACCGGTGCCCCGGCCCGAACGCCTTGAGGTCGGCGGCGAGGACCTGCCGGTAGAGCGGCTCCGCCTCGCCGTACTTGCCGCGCTCGCGGAGCACGTTGGCCAGGTTGTTCGTGACGGTGGCCGTGTTGGGGTGGCCCTCGCCGAGGCGCTCGGTGTCGAAGGCGAGGACTTGCCGGAAGAGGACCTCGGCCTCGTCGAGCCGGTCGCGGCGGCGGAGGATGACGGCGAGGTTGTTCGCCGAGGTCATCGTCTCGGTGTGGCGCTCCCCGAGGGCGACCTCGCGGATGGCGAGCGCCTCGCGGGCGAGCGCCTCGGCGGCCTCGTAATCGCCCTGCCGCTGCCGGACGATGGCGAAGTTCGAGAGCACGGCCGCGACCTGCTCGTGCTCGTCGCCGTGGACGGCGCGGGTCAGGGCGAGCGCCTCGCCGAAGAGCCGGGCCGACTCGTCGAAGTCGCCCTGGCGGTGGAGCACCTGCGCCAGGAGCGCGAGGCTCTCGGCCGTCTCGGGGGCCCGCTCCCCGCGGCTCGCCCGGCGGGTGGCGAGCGACGCGCGGGCGAACCGCTCGGCCTCGTCGTAGTCCCCCATCGAGAGGGCGAGGTCGCCCAGGGCGTACATGTTCGCGGCGACCACCGGGTGGTCGGGGCCGTGGGCGTGCTCGCGGAGGACGAGCGCCTGCTCGAAGAGCGACCGCGCCTCGTCGAAGCTCCCGAGCTTGGCGTGGATGTCCCCGAGCACGCCCATGACCTCGGCCTGGAGGTCCGGCTCCTCGGCCAGAGAGCCCTCGACGAGGAGCGCCCCCCGGTTCAGGAAGTCGCGCGCCGTGATCTCGTCGATGGACATCGTGTCCGGGCTGGCGACCTCGAAGATGTCCACGAGGAACTCGGTGACGGCCTCCGTCCGGTCGGCCTCGCGCCGGAGCGCCTGCGCCTGCCAGAGCGACCCGACGAGGCCGGCCAGGAGGAGGACCACCGCCGCGGCGGCCGTCACCACGCCGACGCGGTGGCGGCGGACGAACTTCCGCGCCCGGTAGCCGACGGCCCCTCGGCGGGCCTCGACCGGCAGCCCGGCGAGGTGGCGGTGGACGTCCTCGATGAACGCCTCGACGTTGGCGTAGCGCCGGTGCGGCTCCTTGCACAGCGCCTTGAGGATGATCGTGTCGAGGTCGCCGGCGAGGCGGCGGCGGAGGCGGTCCGGGCTCGTGCCCCGCGCCGCGGCGACGGCCTCGGGCGTGATCGTCTCGGTCTCGCCGCGAGGGCGGCGGACCTCCTCGGGGTGGGCCGCGGCGGCGCTCGGGCGCGGCGGCTCAGTCTCGCAGATGACGCGCTCCATCTCGCCGGCCGAGCGGCGCTCGAAGGCATAGGGCCGGTGCCCGGTGAGGAGCTCGTAGAGCACCACGCCGAGGGCGTAGATGTCGGTCGAGGTCGTGACCGGGTCGCCGCGCGCCTGCTCCGGGGCGGCGTACTCGGGCGTCATCACGCGCAGGCCCATCTGCGTCTCGATGAGGGTCTCCTCGGCGTCGTCCTTGTGGAGGAGCTTGGCGATGCCGAAGTCGAGCAGCTTGACGCGAGAGACGCCCTCGCCGGCGCGCCCGGTGTCGTCCTCGGTGACGAGGATGTTCGACGGCTTGAGGTCGCGGTGGACGACGAGGTTGCGGTGGGCGAAGGCGACGGCCTCGGCGATGTCGAGGAAGAGGTGGAGGCGCGCGTCGAGGTCGCAGCGGTGGGCGTCGCAGTAGGCCGTGACCGGCTCGCCCTCGACGTACTCCATCGCGAAGTACGGCTGCCCCTCCTCGGTCATCCCGCCGTCGAGGAGGCGGGCGATGCCGGGGTGCTGGAGGCGGGCCAGGATCTGGCGCTCCTGGAGGAAGCGGCGCAGGATCTCGCGGCGGTCCATCCCGGGCCGGATGAGCTTGAGCGCGACCTGCTGCTCGAACTGCCCATCGGCGCGCTCGGCGAGGTAGACCATGCCCATGCCGCCCTGCCCGAGCGCGCCGACGAGGCGGTACGGGCCGACGCTCTGGCCGAAGGCCGGGTCCGGCCCGGCGGTGACGCGCTCGATGTCCTCGAGGAGCGTCGCGGCGAAGTCGGCGGCGGAGTCGTCGAGGAAGCCGCCGGCCGCCTCGTCGGCGGCGATCAGGGCCTCGATCTCGGTGCGGAGCGCGGGGTCGCCGCCGCAGGCGGTGTCGAGGAAGGCGGCGCGGGCCTCGGGCGGCAGGTCGAGCGCGTCGTCCAGGATGGAGGCGAGGCGCTGCCAGCGTTCGGGGCTGATCGCGTGCATGGTACCGGGGGGGAGGCCGCCGGCTCAGGCGACGTTCTCCTCGCTGATCATCTGGTAGAGGAAGGCGCGGGCCTTGCGCCAGTCGCGCTTGACGGTCCGCTCCGAGCGGCCGAGCACCTGGGCCGTCTCCTCGATGGAGAGCCCCCCGAAGAAGCGCAGCTCGACGGTGCGGGCGAGGCGCTCGTCGGCGGCGGCGAGGTGGACGAGCGCCTCGTCGAGGGCGAGGATCTCCTCGGCCTTGTCCTCGACCGCGACGCGCTCCTCGTCGAGGAGCGTCGGCTGGGCGTTGCCGCCGCGCTTGAGCGCCCGGCGGTGGCGGGCGTAGTCCACGATGATGTGCCGCATCGCGGTGGCGGCCACGGCGAAGAAGTGCTGCCGGTCCTGCCACTGCCCCTCGGACTGGCCGACGAGCTTGATGTAGGCCTCGTGGACGAGCGCGGTCGAGTTGAGCGTCTGCCCGGGGCGGCGGTGGGCGAGCTGGCGGTGGGCGAGCGCGTGCAGCTCCTGGTAGACGAGCGGGAACAGGTCGTCGATCGCGCCGCGGTCTCCGTTGCGCAGCGTCTCGAGAATCCGGGTGATTTCGCCCTGGGCGTCCATGCCGTCTCGCGGTTCAGTCTCTGCCTTCACTGGGGGGCCTTCGCTGAGGCGTGCGTGCCTCAAGGTACAGCCAACGAGACCTGCACGTTACGGCACGCCGGGGCGGAACACAAGAGCAGGAAGCATTAAGGCTTCGCGTCGTCACCCTGCGGCGTCTTTATCCGGCGAGGCTCTTGTTTATCCGACGAGTCTCCTGCCCGGACGGAGCCTCGCCCGCCTCGCCAGGAGCGTGCGGTGGCAGACAGGCGCGCCGTGCGGGGGACGACCGCGTGGAAAAGGAAGTGCGCGGTCGCGCCGCGGCCGGTGCTATTCGTCCAGCCGTTGCAGGTCCAGGTAAGCGCCCTCGGTTCGGAGCGTGAGCGTGAGCGCCTCGTCCGTCCGGTTGTGCCAGAACCATCCGTGCCGGCCGTCGAAGGCCGCCGTGAGGGCACCCTCGTCGGACCACGCGCCCGCCCCCTGCTCATAGCTGTGGTACGACCCGCGCGGCGCGTCCGCCCGGTCGCCGTGCAGGTCGTAGCCGACGACGCCGCGGTCGGTCGCCCACGAGTAGCTCACGCGCGCGCCCTCGCGCATCGCGAGCTTGACCTCCGTGCTCTCGCCCGGGCCGAGCGTGAGGCGGGTGACGTGCGCGGCCGGGTCGCTCGTCCCGCCGGCGAGCGCCTCGGTCGCGGCGGCCACGGAGGCGGCCTCGGCCGCTTCGGCAGCGGCGGCTTCGCGCACGAGTGCGGTCTTGATCTCGCCCATCCGGGTCAGCCCGAGCACGCGGCCGACGCCGGTCGGGTCGATGCCGTACTCGGCCGGGAGCACGACCGTGACGAGCAGGAGCGCGGCCACGGCTAGGGCGGCGGCCGTCGAGCGGAGGAGCGCGCGCGCGGAGGGGAGCTCGTCGGAGGGCGGGGGCGTCGCGTTGTGCATGGCGTTATCCGGGGAGGGCGAAGAAGCCGGCGAGTTGATAGCCCATCAGCACGAAGCCGGCCGTCATGATCGCGACGTTCGCGGCGTAGGCGTGGCGCGCGAAGCTGCCCGTGCGCCGCCACGCACCGATGGCGACGAGCATCCCGCCGAGCGCGAGCACCTGCCCCACCTCGACCCCGACGTTGAAGGCGAGCAGGTTCGGGACGAGGCCGGCCGGGTCGATCTCGAAGTCGAGGATCTTCGTCGCCAGCCCGAAGCCGTGGACCAGCCCGAAGCCGAGCACGGCCGCCCGCGTGCTCGGCTGCACCCCGAGCCACCGCCGGAACGCGCCGAGGTTGTCGAGCGCCTTGTACACGACCGAGAGGCCGATCACGGCGTCGATCAGGTAGGCGCTCACGCTCACCCCCGTCAGCACGCCCGCGATCATCGTCGCCGAGTGGCCGACGGCGAAGAGCGTGACGTAGAGGCCGACGTCGCGGAGCCGGTAAAGGAAGAAGATGACGCCGAGCAGGAAGAGGAGGTGGTCGATCCCGGTCACCATGTGCTTCGCGCCGAGGTAGGCGAAGGGGACGAGGCGGACGCCGGAGGTCGCCTGCACGTAGCCCGCGTCGCCCTCGGCCACGCCGTGCGCGAAGGCATCGGTCGGCGCGAGGGCGAACACGAGGGCGACGGCGGCGAGCAGCCACCCTGCGCTCCGGCTCCACTTCGCGCTGCGAAACGTGGTTCGTGCGGTCATCGGGATTCCCGCCTCGGGTCAGTCGCAGGACTCGGTGACGCCGGCCTCGCAGAAGACGGGCCACCACGGGTCGAAGGCCGCCGAGTCCACGGGCGCGTCGCTCATCGCCAGAAGCTCGTCGGCGTCGGTGCCGTAGCGGAGGTGCATGTGGGCGGGGTCGCCGTGGGGCGAGCGCGAGATCACGGCGGCGTAGTCCTCGCACGCGCCGTCATACGCCTCAGTCCGCTCGAAGACGTCCCAGATCGAGGTCTTCGACTCGGCGGGGAAGTAGTGCGGGTCCGGGCGGCTCCCGACGAATTGATAGCCGCAGTCGGCGACGAGTTGGTCGGGGTCGTCGTGTGCGTAGAACGCCATCCGCGTCCCGCTCCCGGCCTCGCTAGAGGTGGCGAGGCGGATGCGGCTCGGGTTGCGCGGATCGTCGCGCGTGGCCGCGAGCTCGGGGTCCATTTCGAAGTCGCCGTCCATCTTCAGGTAGGTGAAGGCGGGGCCGTCGGCGTGGGTATGGCCGGGGCCGCCGTGGTCGGCCGCCGCAGCGCCGGTGTCGTGGGTGTGGGTGTCGGGTCCGTGCGCGTGGTCGTCGGCGGCGCTCTGGCAGCCCGCGCCGACGAGGCCGAGGGTGAGCAGAAGGGCGAAGATCGGGGGTCGGAGGTTCATGGTGATAGAGGTTTTAAGAAAGTAGGACTCGGTTTGACGCGCCGGGCTTTCGCGCGCCGCGTAGCCCCCCGTCCGACTGCCCATCACTTCGCTCAAGGGCGGTCGGACTGTCCCCCTTTCGAAGGGGGGCAGCCCCGCGTAGCTGCGCAGCGCGAACGGGGCGGGGGGTTCTATGCAAGGCATCAGAGGCCGACGGAGACGCCGGCGGTGAGGCGGCGCGGCGGGGCCGGGGCGTAGTTGAGCGTGCCGAACCCGGCGAAGACGGCCTCGGCGTAGCGCGCGTCGAGCGCGTTCTCGACCTCGACGAAGACGCGCCCGCGCTGCGCGAGCCGCCCCCCGAGGTCGTAGAACAGCGTGAGGTCGGCCACGGTGTAGCCGTCGTACTGCACCGAGTTGTCGGCTTCGAGCTGGTACGGCCCGATGTGGTGGACGTGGACGCGCCCGCCGAGCCCCATCGGCGAGGCGTAGCCGAGCGAGGCGGTGAGCGTCCGCGCCGGGACGCCCGTCAGCGCGCGGCCCGCGAGCGCCGCGTCGGGGTTGTCGAGGATCTCGGTCTCGAGCAGCCCGAGCGCGAGGCGCGCGTCGAGGCCGGGCAGCGGGGTCGCCGACGCCTCAGCCTCGATGCCGCGCCGCCGCGTCTGCCCCGCGTTGCGGAACGTGCCCGACCCCGGCGGGTCCTCGACGATTTCCCGCGACGTGTCGAGCACGTAGCCCACGAGGTCGAGCCGGGCGAGGCCGGCGTCGTAGCTCGCGCCAAGCTCGTACTGCCAGATCTCGGCGGGGTCCACGTCGAGCGTCGCGTCGTACTTGTCGGCCCCGTTCGGGAGGATGTAGCCGTTCGTCGCACTCGCCCGCAGGTCGAGGCCCGGCGCGACCGTCGAGCGGAGGCCGAGCTTGGGGCTGAGGTGGCGGTAGTCGTTGAGGTCGCTCTGCACCGGCTCCTGGCCGGGGTCGTTGCTCTCGAAGCTGCCGAAGAACGCGTCGAAGCGGAGCCCGAGCGTCGGGCGGAAGTACGGGCTCGGCGAGAGCTCGGCTTGCACGAAGGCGGCGGCGTTCTGCACCGTGAAGTCGCGGTCCTGGGTTTGGTCGATGCGGACGCGGTTCGAGGTCGCCCACCGCCGCCGCTCGGTGCGCTCGGAGTAGACCTCGGCCCCGACGACGTAGGTGGCCTCGACCGACGCGACCGCGCTCCGGCCGTTGAGGCTCGTGCCCGCGCCGTAGACCGTGCGCTGGTTGAAGCGCTCGCTCTGGCCGCCGGCCTCGTAGCCGAACTTGGCGAAGCGCGTGAAGTCCTGCTGCACGGCGTAGCCGTAGGTAACGAGCCGGAGGTGGTCGCTGAAGCTGTGGTTCACGCCGAGCCGCTCGGCGTAGAACGTCTTGGCCCCGCCGTCGTCCTCGGCGTTCGGCCCCTGGAGGGCGCGGCGGTCGTCGCTGAGGAACTGCTCCTGGGGGATGTAGCCCGGCCCGTTCCACTCGCCGCTGTGGGCGCGGAGGGCGAGGTTCACGTCGGTCCGGTCGGAGAGCGCGACGCCGAAGCGGCCGGCGAGGGTGCCTTTGAGGTAGCGCGAGTTGGCGGCGTAGCCGTCCGTCGTGAAGAACTGGAAGGCGAGGTTGCTCTGGAGCGGGCGGAGGCCGCCGCCGAGGTCGAGCCGCTCGCCGAAGGCGAGCTGGGCGTCGAGCGTCTCGTAGGCCCCGCCGCTGACGCTGAGGTCGCGGTACGCGCCGCCCTTGCGCGTGTCGAGCGCGACGGTGCCGCCGCGCGCGAAGTTGCCGTAGAGCGCCGACGACGGGCCTTTGTAGACGGCGATGCGCTGGAGCTCGAGCGGGACGAGCACGTTGAGGTCGGCGTAGCCGTCGGCGTGCCCGTCGGCCTCGTTGAGCGGGATGCCGTCGACCTGCACGGCGACGTCGCCGCCGTGGCCGCCCTCGCCGAAGCCGCGGATCGAGAACACGTCGGCCACGCCGCCCTGCCGGTACGCGCCGAGGTCCACGCCGGGCACCTCCTCGACGAGCCGGAGCGGGTTGTCTACGGCCGCCGCGCGGATGGTTTCGAGCCCGACGACGTGCGCCGTGGCGGCGGCGTTGCGGGGCCGGAACGCCTCGCCCTTGACGGTGATCTCGTCGAGCGCGACGCCGCCCTCTTCGAGCCGGAAATCGACAACCTCGACCGCGCCGGCGGTGACGACGACCGTGCGCGCCACCCGCTCGTACCCGAGCAGGCTGGCCTCGACCCGGACGGTCCCGGGCGTGACGGTCCCGATGCGGTAGCGCCCGTCGGCGTCGGTGCTCGCGCCGGAGGCGGTCCCGACGAGCACGACGTTGGCACCGACGAGGGCCTCGCCGCTCGCCGCGTCGCGGACGGTGCCTTCGATGGTTCCGGTGGATTGGGCGTGGGCCGGGGGCGCGGTGCCCGTGAGCAGGGCGCACAAAATGAGTAGTACGGTGGTCTTCATGATCGTTTCTCGCATGGTAAGATGGCGGATGGGGCGGACCGTCCGTGGCGGAGGCGGCGCGTGAGGACGCACCGGTCCCGCGTTCACGGATCGGCCCTGCGGCACGGTGCAGTCCGGCACCGTGCGACCACGGTCGCGGCGCGCACGGATAGCGTTCCGCGTGCGACCCAGACCGGGCTGATGGCAGACACCCCGCGCCCGAGCGAGCGGCATCGGTCGATGCCCGGCGGTCGGGTGTGCGGCGGGGCGGTGTCAGCTCAGCGTGCGAGGAGGCGGCACCTCGACAGGAGGGGCCGTGGCGAAGAGCGCCGCCGCCGGAGAAGCCGCGTCCCCGTCTCGGACCGGCGGCGGCGGGAGAGCAGCGCCTGCGAAGAGGCAGTGCTTGTCGAGCGCGAGGGTCGGCAGGGCGGGTGCGCCCTGCTCGTGGTCCTCTTTGCTCCCGTGGACGTGGACCTGCCCGTCGTGCTCGTGCGGGGTGCGAGGCCGAGCGCCGGCCCGCCGAGCGTCGTGTGGCGGTTTGGTACGAGCGGCAGCGGCTTCCGGCTCGTCCTCCGCGTGGCCCTCGTCTTTCGCGTGGTGATGGGGATCGCCCCCGTGCACGTGCCGATGCGCCGAGGCACTAGGCTGCTTCGCTGCGGCAGGTGCGCCACCGGCAAGTGCGGCAACGGCAGGAGCCGGGGTCGGCCCTGCCGGAGGAAGATCAGCGACCGCGGCCGGAGGTGCTACGATGACCGTGACCGGAGGTGCTTCGATCCTGGGCCCCTCGCCGTGGTGCTCGCTCAGCAGGTGAACCAGCAGGTGCCACCCCTGCCCGGCGGACGAGCCCCCCAGCACGAGCGCGTATCCCACCAGCACGAGCACGGCCAGCGCCCGCCGGACGGGCGAGGGCTGCGCGCAGCGGCTGTACGTGCGTCGTCGCGTTCTCATCGTCCGCACCGGGCCGGTGCTCAGCAGGCTCACGCGGTGGCGGGCGACCGGTAGTCGGTCGACCGGTAGTCGGTGAGCGCCCACACGATCAGGATGAGCACGCCCATGCCGAGATAGAAGCCCGTCGCCGCGCCCTCGAACAGGAGGAGGGCGACGACGGCCAGCACGCCCCCGACGACGAGCTCAACCGTCCCGTGCAGCGCAAACGGCACCACCGCCGTGAGGCCGAGCGGGAACGCCGTGAGCACCGTCATCAGCAGATGGACGCCCGCCAGCAGGTACGACAGCATCGCCGCCAAGCCCGTCAGCCCGAAGAGGGCCGGGGCGAGGAGGAAGACGGTGACCACGACGTAATCGAGCACACCGTGGAGGCGGGGGGGGATGGGCTTCGTCATGGCGGAAAGGTGTGGGGAAGAAAGGCGGGCGGTTTGTTAGATCGACGCCGAGCCTTCGAGCGAGGCGAGCTTGGCCCGCGCCTCGTCCGCCGCCGTCGGGCTTTCGATGCCCAGGTGGCTGCCGAGGGCGAGGCGGAGGTGGCGGGCGGCCTCGGCGGCGTTGCCCGCACCGTCGTAGATCAGCCCCGCGCGGAAGTGCACCATCGCGTCGCCGGTGCCGAGGCGCATCGCGCGCTCGACGTAGGGGACCGCCTCGGCGGAGCGGCCGTTGTGGTGGAGCGCCCAGGCGTAGGTCTCGTTGGCGTGTAGGTGCCCGGGCCTGCGCTCGACCTGCCGCCGCGCCATCTCGAGCGCGCGCTCGACCTCGATCCCGTGGTCGAGCATCAGGTCGGCCTCTTCCATCTCGACGATCTCGCCCATCGCGCGGGCGTCGGCCAGCCCCTCGCGCACTTTCTCGATGGCGGCGGCGGCGCGGCGCTCGTCGCCCTTCACCGCGTAGGCCTCGGCGAGGAGTTCCTGCGCCAGGTCGAGCGGGGCCATGCCGTAGGCCGTCTCGAGCCGGCGGATCGCCTCGTCGGTCTCGCCCTTGACGAGGGCGACGTGGCCCAGCCCGGCGACGGCGCGGGCGTAGTCGGGCCGCTCCTCGAGGAGGCCGTTGAAGAGGTACGCGGCGGTGTCGGGCTTGGCGTCGGCGAGGTAGAGGTTCGCGAGCTGGTAAACGGCCCACGCGCGGTCGGCCTGCCCGTAGGCCCCCGCGTCGACGGCGAGGCGCATCGCCTCGATCGCGCCCTCGGTGTCGCCGTGCAGCTCGCGGAGGTATGACGCGCGGGCGTAGGCCGAGAGGCTCGGCTTGATCGCGTTCATCGTGTCGGCGGCGGCGACGGCGGCGTCGTACTCGCCGAGCTCGACGAGCGCGTCGGTCAGCAGGCCGTAGGGGAAGGCGTGCTCGGGGTAGCGCTCGACGAGGCGCTCGGCGAGGGCGCGGGCGTCCTCGAAGCGGTGGAGCGTGTTGAGCAGCGACGCCTGCATCAGGAGGGCGTGGTAGTGGTCGGGCTCCCGGCGCAGGGCCTCGGCGAGGGCCTCCTCGGCCTGGGGGACGTACTCGGTCTCGCGGCCCGTCGCGCGGGCCTGCTGGAGCAGCACCTGCGCCAGCGCCACCCGGCTCTCGACGTCGTCCGGGTCGCGGCGGAGCCGCTCGCGGTAGTACTCGATCGACGCCTCGGCGTTGATGAACTCGGAGGCGGGGAGCACCTGCTGCGGCCCCTCGGGCAGCGGGGCGCGGTTCTGCTGGGCCTTCCAGAGGGCGACCCCGGCGAACCCGGCGGCGGCCACGAGGGCGAGGACGAGGGCGAGGCGGAGGGGAGACTGCATGGCGGCGTAGCTGAAAAGAGAATGGGGAGTCGATTAAGGTAAACGAACCGCCGGTCGCAGGCCCGGGTGGGACGGCAACCGGCGGCTCGTCAGCCCCCGCGTAGAGCGAGAAGAGCGGTCAGGGACATGCTACCGGATGAGCGCCGCCTTCCTGGTCGAGACCGTGCGGCCGTCGAGGGAGAGGCGGTAGAAGTACGTCCCGCTGGCGAGGCCGCGGGCGTCCCACTCGGCGGTGTGCGTGCCCGACGTCCGGGCCTCGCTGACGAGGGTGCTCACCAAGCGGCCCTGGATGTCGAACACCTCGAGCCGCACGTCACCGGCCTCGGCGACGTGGTACTCGACGGTCGTCGACGCGCCGAACGGGTTGGGGTAGTTCTGGTCGAGGATGAAGCCCTGCGGCACGCCGAGGCCGAGCCCCTCTTCGCTGCTCACGACGAAGGCGTTCGGCTCCATCGCCGTCAGCTGCTTCACGTAGCTGTAGCCGTTGTGCGGGGTGGCGAGGTAGGGGAAGGCCTCGTTGTCGAGGGCGAGGTCGTTCTTGGTCGGCCCGGCGACGAAGTTGAGCGCGCTGACGAAGTTCGGCGAGAGGAGGTCGGAGTAGTCCCCGGCCGTCGCGCCGTCGTAGGGCAGGCCCACCGCCGCGAGGACGATGCCGCCGACGGCCTGGAAGGCGATCGTCGTCACGTCGTCCTCGAGCCGCCGCCCGTTCGGGAAGCCGTCCATGTGCGGGATGAACTCGAGGTCGGTGCTCTGGTTGAACGGAGCCGCCGTCAGGCCGATGGCCGCCGCGCGGACGAGGCCGAGGCGGGCGAAGTCCGAGAACTCCTGCGAGCCGCGGTCGGTGACCGGGACGGCCATGTTCAGGCGGAGCATGTCGCCGCCGTAGAGGTCGCCGGTGGCGGTCTGCGTGACCGGGAGGAAGTTGTTGACGAACGGCTTGCCGTCGGAGAGCGGGCCGGCGGTCTTGCCGGTGGCGAGCTGGTACGGGTTGAGGTTCGGCACGCCGAAGTAGAAGATCGGCAGGAGGTCCGCGCGGCGCGGCTCGCCGTCGCCCGCGAGGGCCGACGGGCTGCCGGTGCCGGCGGGCCGGAGCGGCACGGCGAACGCCGTCCCCGAAAGGTCCACGCCGGCCTCGACCAAGTCGAAGACGCCGTCGGCCCCGTTGGTGAAGTCGAAGCCGGCGCTGCCGTCGCCGTCGGGGTCGCCGATGGCGGGGTACGAGTTCATCGGGACGACGAGGTCCTCGCTGAGCGCGGGCACGGCGGCGGCGAACTGCCCGTTGCCCATGTAGATCGCGAGCTCGGGGTTGACGAAGTACTCGGCGAAGTCCTGCTCTTCGGCGTCGTAGGGCGTCGTGGCGTTCCACCGGTCCTTGTCGCCGATCGGGATGACGGCCTCGTTGGTCAGCGGCATCCCGAGGCGCGAGACCTGAATCCAGGGTCCGGTGTACGTCGGCGTGCCGCCTGTGGCCGAGAGCGTCTTGACCTGCTGGCGGCTGGCCGAGGCCCACACGCCGATGACATAGCTCGGGTCGAGGATGCTCTCGGCGTCGTCCACGCCCTGCCCGTCTTTCTGGAGGCTGGAGATCGGAATCTCCATCACGATGGAGTGCGTGTTGAACCCGGCCACGGCGTCGCGGGCGTTGCCCTCGTCCTCCGGGTCCTCGCCGAACTCCTTGCGGACGCCGCCGAGGTCGAAGACGCCGCCGAGGTCCACGAAGAACGGATCGTCGCGCGGCCCGGCGAAGACGCGCTCGCCGGAGGAGGCCGTGGTGATGGCGCTCTGGACGAGGGCGTCGTAGCTCGTCATCAGCCCGGCATCGCCCTCGATGGAGCGCGGCCCGATGTTGTTCGGCGGGACGATGCCGTTGGTGACGACCGTCTGGAACCCCCCGGTGCCGACCCGCTTCTCCATCGTGTAGGTCGCCTTCAGGTTCTCGTCGCCGAGCAGGATGTTGAAGAACGTCGAGGGCCGCTCGTTCTCGAGGGCGAACGTGAAGCGGTAGGTGATGTCGTCCATCGCCGTGCCGAGCGCGCCGAGCGAGGTCTGGTTCTTGACGTGGATCTCGTAGCGGACGCCCGGGCCGAAGGTGTTGTAGTTCGGACCGCCTTCGGGCAGCTCGAGCGGGATGTAGTTGGCGACGATGACGACGTTGTCGTCGTTGCTCGGTGAGCGGTAGGCGTAGACGTCGGTGTTGTCGGCGAGCGGGTCGGCGGCGATGAGCGGGGCCTCGCGGTGGCTCGAGGCGTCGCTGAGCTGCGGCGCGGCGAGGCCGAGCGCGAGGAAGCCTGCGGTGGCCGCCACGAGGGCGAACGCGGAGAGGCGAGAGCGTGTAGCTGCGGACATAGGGGTAGGGATGCGTCTGAGGTGTGAGAGCGGCGGGAGCGTCCGCTTCGTGGAGCCCCGGGCCGAGCGCCTGACTGGTCAGCAGCGCAGCACACGAGGCGAGAGACTGACTATCTCGGCATCGGCGAGGCTGGTTAAACTCTTAAGCGGATGGTCTCTTTTTTTTGACGCGGCGTCGAGGAATAGAAAATAGGCAGCTAAAAGAGTAAAGAACATCCGTCCGCATCGCCAGACCAATCCGTGCTCACTCTCAGGCCAGCTCCTAGCCGGGACCGTGCTCCCAGCCCCGGAGCTCCCCGCCGAGGGGTCGCCGCCGCACGAAACGAGCCGCCGGCTCGCTGATCCGGGGGAATCAGGAACCGGCGGCTCGTCAGCCCCCGCAGTCAGGAGGGAGGAGACTGCGAGGAGAGGGTTAGCGGACGAGGGTCGCCTTCTTGGTCGAGACCGTGCGGCCGTCGACCGCGAGGCGGTAGAAGTACGTCCCGCTGGCGAGGCGGCTGGCGTCCCACTCGACCGCGTGCGTGCCCTCGCTGCGCTGCTCGCTCACGAGCGTCTTGACGAGCTGGCCCTGGATGTCGAACACCTCGAGCTGCACCGTGCCGGGCCGGGAGACCTGGTACTCGACGGTCGTCGAGGCCCCGAAGGGATTGGGGTAGTTCTGGTCGAGGAGGAACGCCTCCGGCACGCCCACGCCGAGCGAGCGCCCGGCGGTGTCGAGCCCGAAGGCTTCCGCCGCGCTGCGGCCCGGCCCGTCGGCGGTCACGTCGCGGACGTAGTCGTAGCCGCGGTGCGGGTTGGCGAGGTACGGGAAGTCGGTCCGCAGCGGGATGTCGTTCTTGACCGGCCCGCCGATGAAGCCTAGCTCGGCGAGGGCCAGCGGCGAGACGATGTCCGAGTAGTCCCCGGCGGTCGCGTCGTTCTCCGGCAGGCCCACAGCCGTCAGCACGATCGAGCCGACGGCCTGGAGCGCGATGCCCGTCACGTCGTCCTCGAGCCGGCGTCCGTTCGGGAAGCCGTCCATGTGCGGGATGAACTGGAGCGCCTCGCTCTGGTTGTAGGCCGGCGCGCCGGCCCCGAGCACGGCCGCCGCGAGGAGGCCCTTCGGCGCGAGCGTCGCGAAGCCCTGGCTCGTGCGCGGTGTCGGCGGGACGGCCATGTTGAGGCGGAGCATGTCGCCGCCCCACAGGCCGCCGTCGGCGGTCTGGGTGATCGGGAGGAAGTTGTTGACGAACGGCTTGCCGGTCGAGAGCGGGCCGGCGTCCTTCCCGACGACGAGCTGGTACGGGATGAGGTTCGGCACGCCGAAGTAGAAGATCGGCAGGATGTCCGCGCGGCGCGGCTCGCCCCGGCCCGCGAGCGCCGACGGGCTGTCGGTGCCGGCGGGCTTGAGCGGCACGGCGAAGGCCGTCCCCGAGAGGTCTACGCCGGCCTCGACGAGGTCGAAGACGCCGTCGGCCCCGTTGTTGAAGTTGAAGCCGACGCTGCCGTCGCCGTCCACGTCGCCGATGGCGGGGTAGGAGTTGGTCGGGATCGTCAGCTCGTTGCTCAGGTTGGGGACCGCCGGGCCGAAGGTCCCGTTGCCCATGTAGAGCGCGAGCTCGGGGTTGGCGAAGTACCGGACGAAGTTCTGCTCGTCGGCGTCGTAGGGCGACGTGGCGTTCCACTTGTCCTTGAAGCCGACCGGGATGATGACTTCGTTAGTCAGCGGCATCCCGAGGCGCGAGACCTGGACGAAGGGGCCGTTCGTCACGTAGCGCCCGCTCTGCGGCGAGAAGGTGCGGACGCGCGGGCGGCTGGCCGAGGCCCACACGCCGATCACGAAGTTGCCGTCGAGGATGTTCTCGGCCTGGTCCGGCCCGAGGCCGTCCTTCTGGAGGTCCTCGATGGGCACGCGCAGCACGATCGAGTGCGTGTTGAAGCCGGCCACCTCGTCCCGGATGCAGTCCGGGTTGGCGTCGTCCTCGCAGAAGGTGTCGCGCAGGTTGCCGACGTCGAACGTCGCGCCGAGGTCGACGAAGAAGGGGTCGTCACGCGGGCCGACGAAGACGGTCTCGCCGGTCGAGGCCGTGCGGATGGCCTGCTGCGTGAGCTGCTCGTAGGTCGTGCCGAGGCCGAGGACCGGGTCCTGGATCGAGCGCGGGCCGACGTTCGGCGGCGGCACGAAGCCGTCCTCGATGACGGTCTGGAAGGGGCCGCCGCCGACGCTCTTCTCCATCGTGTACCTCGCCTTGACGTTCTCCTGGCCGAGGCGGATTTTGAAGAAGGTCCCCTGCCCGTCCTCGTGGTTGATCCGGAACGTGAAGCGGTAGGTGATGTCGTCCTTCGCCGTGCCGAGCGCGCCGAGCGAGGTCTGGTTCTTGACGTGGATCTCGTAGCGAATCTGCCAGCCGAACTGGTGGTAGTTCGGGCCGCCGGACGGCAGCTCGAGCGGGATGTAGTTGGCGACGAGCACCACGTCGTCCGGGCTGTTCGGGTCGCGGAAGGCGTAGACGTCGGTGTTGTCGGCGAGCGGGTCGGTGGCGATCACCGGGGCCTCGCGGTGGCTCGACGCGTCGCTGAGCTGCGGCGCGGCGAGGCCGACGGCCAGGAAGCCGACGATGGCGGCCACGAGGCCGAACGTCGATAAGCGGGAGCGGGTGGCTGCAGACATAAGGGGGTCCGGAAGGAGTGAAGGGAGGGAAAGCGACCGGCTACATCCCGAGTTGGATCGCTAAGGTTCAAAAAAGACAAGCCCCACCGATTCCGCAAGATCAATCGGTGCTCACCTTGTGCTCACCCCACCCGCACCGCCGAACCCCCACGAAAGGCTGCGCCCCGGCCCGCCGAAGCAGACCGGGGCGCGAAGCCGAGCCGCGGAGCCGCTCACCGCACGAGCGTCACGCGCTGGGTCTGCACGGCAGAGCCCGCCGCGAGGCGGACGAGGTAGACGCCGCTCGGCGCGTCTTCGGCGTCCCACCGCGCCTCGTGTTGCCCCGCCGCGAGCGGCTCGTCCACGAGCAGCGCCACGCGCCGCCCGCGCACGTCGAGCACCTCGATTCTCACGTCGGCGGCCCCGGGCAGGTCGAAGGGCAGCGTCGCGCGCGCCGTCGCCGGGTTCGGGAAGGGCGCGTGGAGCGCGACGGCCGCCGGTAGCCCGGCCCGGGCCGCCCCATCGGCGAAGGCCGCGGCGGGCTGCTTCTGGAAGGTGAAGGTGTCGGACGCCGGCCCGGCCTCGACGCGGACGGTGTAGGTGCCCGCCGGAGCCGCCGCCGGGACCCTCTCGCTCAGCCTCGGGCGGACGCTGGTGCCCGGCGGCAGCGTGAAGGTCCGCATCTGCACGACGCGCGTCGCCCCATTCGGCAGCGTGGCGACGAGCTGGCCCTCGAAGGTCTGCGCCGTGCCCGTCAGGTTTGTGACCTGGACGTCGAAGGCGACGGCCCCGCCGGAGGCCGGGACGGTCGTCGTGAGCGGCGTCACGGCGAGGGCGAGGGCGGCCTGCTCGAAGGGGTCGCTCCAGCGCTCGTCGGTCACGAGCGACGAGTCGGTGAGCGTGCGCAGGAAGGCCACGAGCGCGGCCTTGTCGCTGGCCGGGAGGTTGAGCCGGAGGGGCTGCCCCTGGGCGTCGCGCAGCCGGCCGTCGAGGTTGGGGTGGCTCTGCACGCCCGAGTCGTAGAACTCGACGACCTCTTCGAGCGTGGCGAAGCGCCCGTCGTGCATGTAGGGGGCCGTGAGGGCGACGTTGCGGAGCGAGGGCACCTTGAACTTGCCGTCGTCGGCAGGGTTGCCCGTGACGGCCCCGAGGCCCTGGTCGGTGGTGGCCACGTCGAGGCCGATGTTGCGGGCGCGGTCGCCGATGAAGGCGTCGGTGGCGTGGCAGCGGCTGCACTCGGTCTGGGTGCTGAAGAAGAGCTGCTTCCCGCGGTTCTCCTCGGCGGTGAAGTTGGGGAAGGGCTGGGTGCGGAGCCGCTGCGCGCGGCCCTCGTCGTAGCGCGCCTCGGCCGAGACGATGGAGCGCCCGAACTGCGCGAGCGCCTGGCCGATCCGCTCCGGCGTGATCTCCGGCGTCCCGAAGGCGTCCTCGAAGAGGCCGGGGTAGAACGTCGTCGCCTCGAGCCGGGCGACGACCTCGGGCAGCGTCATGCCCATCTCGACCGCGTCCTGGATCGGCATCAGGGCCTGGTCCTCGACCGAGGCGGCGCGCTCATCCCAGAAGGCCCGCCCGTTGGCGTAGAACCGGAGGTTCGCCATCCCCATCGAGTTGCGGCCCGTCAGCCCGCCCTCGAAGCCCGAGCTGAACCGGTCGGGGTCGCTGAAGCCGTGCTCCTGCTGGTGGCACGAGGCGCACGAGATCGACTGGTTGCGCGAGAGCCGGGTGTCGTAGAAGAGCACGCGCCCGAGCGTCGCGCCCTCGTCCGTGACCGGGTTGCCGGCGGGGGTGTTGTCCTCCTGCTGGAGGTCGAAGCCGCTGAGGTGGGCCGGGAGCGTGAGGTTGGCGTAGTTGAACGGCGTGGCCGGCAGCGTCGGCGTCCCGCTCTGGCGGACGGTGAAGGCGACGAGCAGGACGGCGGAGGCGAGGCCGAGCGTACGTAGCAGACGGGACATGAGCAGCGTGCGATAACGTGTGGGGCGGGAGCGGAAGGGGTGCGGCGCGCGGAGGATAAGAGCGTGAAACAGGGAAGTCAAGCCCCTCAGGGCGCATTCTCCGTGAGCCTCCCGCTTACATGTGCATGCATCACGAGAACGCCCCGGCCTGCTGGGCAGACCGGGGCGCGCTCCCCGGAGGGAGGAGCCTGGCTCGAGGAGCCTGGCTAGACCTTCTTACGGACAGCGTCACGGGCGTCCGCCACCTTTTGTTTGGCCTTGCCTTTGGCCTCATCGACCTTGCCTTTGGCGTGGGTCGAGGCGTCGTCCGTAACGTCGCCCCAGGCTTGCTTGGCTTTGCCTTTGGCTTCGTCCATCAGGCCCTCGGCTTTCTGCTGAGTCAGAGATTTCTTGTCGGCCATCGTGGGACCTCGCGGGATGAGTGGCTTGGGAGCGCGCCGAAGCGTGCGTATGCCGGCTTGAATAGCAGCCGGTCCTTTTTGTGCCGCGCCCCGGACGAATTCACGAGCCGCCGCTGCGGGAGCGGAGGAAGTCCTCGCGCAGCGTCCGCGTCACCCGGTCGGCGGCGAACTCGGCGAGGCGGGCGAGGCCGCGCTCCATCTCCTCGGCGGAGAGCCCCGCGAGCGCCCGCGCCGTGACGACGTTGCCCGCCGCCGGGGGCAGCCCGAGGAGCACGTTCGTGAGCACCTCGCGCTCGCGGAGCCGGTCCTCCCAGACGGTCTCCCGCGTCGGGCCGTCGAGCAGGACGAGGTCGACCTCGACGGCGAAGTAGGTCGCGCCGTCGTACGAGTCGGCGACGAGGCCGATCCGGTAGACCCGGAGGTCGAGCACGAAGTCGGCCTCCGCCGGATTGTCGACGGGGCGGAGGCCGAGGGTGGGGGCGCTGCCGGCGAGCGCGCGCCGGGCGATGACCTCGGCGACGTCGACGCGCGCCGCCGCCGAGTCGAGGCGGGCCTGCGCCTTGCGCGCCTGCTCCCACTTCGCGCCGGCCGTGCCGACCCGGAGGGCGGTGCCGATGGGGTCGTAGGGGTCGATGAACGCCTCGCTCCACGAGCCGCTCAGCACGCGCGGCCCCGGCGGGACGGCCGCGATGACCGCCACGCTGCGGCCGTCGAAGCGGTAGTCGGCCAGCCGGTTGGACGGCCCGCAGCCGGAGACGGCGGGCAGCACAGCGAGCGCGAGCAGCACGGCACAGAGGGAAGACCGGGGAGTGCACATCGGGATTGGGGTGGGCGTGGGGCAGGATAGGCACACGGGACGTATTTTCCCAGCCGCCCGGCCCGCGCCTCGGGTAACAGCCGCCGAGAGGGGACGCCCTGTTGATCCGGGCGCACACGTGGGTCCGGGCGACCACGTGGGTTCGCCTACGCTCTCCCGGTCCCCCTCCTCTTCTGTCGTCTTTCTGCCCTGCCCCATGCCCTACATCGTCGCCGAGCCCTGCATCAACTGCAAGTACACCGACTGCGTCGAGGTCTGCCCCGTCGACTGCTTCTACGAGGGGCCGAACTTCCTCACGATCCACCCCGACGAATGCATCGACTGCAACGCCTGCGTCCCGACGTGCCCCGTCGAGGCGATCTACGCCGACGACGAGCTGCCGGCGAAGTGGGAGCACTACGTCGAGTGGAACGCCTACCTCGCCGAGCAGTGGCAGGCGCTGGGCTACAACATCACCGAAAAGAAGGACGAGCTGCCGACGGCCGAGACCTATTCAGCCGAGCCCCTGCTCAGCCAGAAGTCCGAGGAGGACATCCTGACGTGGGAAGGCGCGGAGTAGTGGGGAGGCGCGGAGCAGTGGGGGGGCGCGGAATAGGCCGAGCGCCTCGGCCCGCCCGGTCGCTCGGTCGGGCGGGCGGGCTGGTTCTGCTCGCCGGGCTGGCGGCGGGCTGCGTCCCGGCTCCCGAGCCGCTGCCGGAGCCGGCGCTCTACGTGGTGCTGGCGGGGCAGTCCAACATGGCGGGCGTCTTCGCCCCGGCTCCGGCCGACACCGTAGCCACCGAGCGCGTCCGGATGTACCACCCCGAGCGCGGTTGGGTGCCGGCCCGCGAACGGCTACACCCGGCGGGCGGCGTCGGGCCGGGGCTGGCGGCGGGCCGGGCGCTGGCGGCGGCGCGGCCGGGCGTCACGGTCGGGCTGATCCCCTGCGCCGTCGGTGGGTCGTCGGTGGCGGACTGGGCCGAAGGCCCACGGCGGCGGTGGCTGCTCCGGCGGCGCTACGGCCCGCACGTGGACACGTGCACGGAGCGCGTCCGCCGGGCGACCGGCGGGGCCCCGGCGGACGCGCTGCTCTGGCATCAGGGGGAGTCCGAGGCGGTGGCCGGGCGGAGGGACTACGCCGCGCAGGCCGGTCCCTTCCTGCGTACCTTCGCCCGGCGCATCGGGGCGCGGTGCGTGCTCGGCGGCGAGCTTGTGGACGTGGACGCGCCGGCGGCGACCTCCGTTCGGGCGGCGCAGCGCGAGCTCTTCGGGCCGGGCCTCGTCTGGGCGGCGGACCTCCCCCTCTCGCGCGACGCCATCCACCTGACGCGTTCGAGCGCGCGCGAGCTCGGCCGGCGCTATGCGGCGGCGCTGCTCGCCGGGCAGTGTGCCCCTTCTCTTTCGGACCCTGACGCATGAGGAAGCTCCCTCCCGGCCGCATCCCGAGCCTTGACGGTCTGCGCGCCGTCTCGATCACGTTCGTGCTCGTCTCGCACCTCCGGAGGACGCTCCCGCCGCAGCCCTCGGTCGTCGAGCAGGGGCTGTTCTTTCTGGACAACGGCCGGCTGGGCGTGGTCGTGTTCTTCGTCATCAGCGGCTACCTCATCACGCGCCTGCTGCGGCGCGAGCAGCAGGAGACGGGCCGGATCAGCCTGTCGAGCTTCTACGCGCGCCGGACGATCCGCATCTTCCCGGCGTTCTACCTCTACGTCGGCACGATCGCGGTGCTGTCCGCCACCGGGGTGATCCGGGTCACGCGGGAGCACCTCCTCGCCGCCGGGGCGTACCTCTGGAACTACCGCCACGTCTTCATCGACGACGCCGGGACGGGGCTGTGGTACCTCGGGCACACGTGGAGCCTCTCGCTGGAGGAGCAGTTCTACCTGCTCTGGCCGCTCACCGTGGTGCTCGTCGGGCTGCTCGGCGCGCGGCGCGCGGCGCTCGCCGTGGTGCTGCTCGCGCCGGTCTCGCGCGTGGTGACGTACCTGGTCTGGCCCGAGTCGCGTGGGGCCATCGGGATGATGCTGCACACCGCCATCGACGGCATCCTCATCGGGGGCTTCGTGGCGCTCGTCGAGGGCGAGCCGTGGTTTGAGCGGGCGGTGGCGCGGCTGCGCAACGGGGTGCTGCCTGCTGTCGCCGTGTTCGTCGCGGTCGTCATCGTGCGTCTTTTGGCCGTTCGCTACGAAGGGACCTTCATGCTGTCAGTCGGGATGACGGTCGAGGTGGTGTGCATCGCGGTGGTGATGATGTGGGCGATCCGGTACCCGGACACCCTCGTCGGCCGGGTGCTGAACGCGAAGCCGCTGATGGCGGTCGGGGTGCTGTCGTACAGCCTCTACCTGTGGCAGCAGCTCTTCCTGGCCCCGTACCCGGACGAGGCGTTCGTCTTCCCCTTTCCGTTCAACCTCCTCGCCGCCTTCGCCGCCGCGACGGCGTCGTACTGGCTGGTCGAGAAGCCCTTCCTGCGCCTGCGCGCGCGGCTGCGTCACCGGAAGAAGCCGCTCCCGGCGCAGCAGGCCGCCGGGCGCGGTTTTCCTTGAGCACAGACCAGAGGGGAAGGGGAAACGCGTTGGATCAGCGCACGAGGGTAAGCCGCTGCGTCTGCGCTTGGCCGTCCGCCACGAGCCGGACGACGTACACTCCACTCGGCAAACGGGCAGCCTCGAACCACGCCGTATGCGTGCCCGCCACCTGTGGCTCGTCCACGAGCACAGCCACGCGGCGGCCGAGCGCGTCGTAGACGGTGAGGCGCACCGGCCCGCGCTCGGCTAGGCGGTACGGGATCTCGGTGTGGGTGCGGAACGGGTTGGGAAAGCTCGGCATCAGGCCGAATCCTTTAGGGACCGCCGTGCTCGCCGCCTCCGGCGTGCGAAGGTCGTGGACGGTGCCGGGAGCGAGGAGGTCGCCTCGCTCGTCGTAGGCCAGCCAATCATCGCCGGCACCCAGCGCGCCGCCGGTGACGGTCGCGTCGAAGCGGTCGCTGCCCAGCACGGTGCCGCCCGGCCCGGCGGTCATCGTGTAGACATAGGCCCCCACGGGCGCGGCGTTCGGGACGCGCTGGCTGAACGAGAGGGTGACGGTCTGCGGCGGCGTGACGAAGACGGTGTTCGGCCCCAAGAGAGGCCCGCGCACCGAGCCGTTCGGCAGCGTCGCCTCGGTCCAGTAGTCGAACGACGCCGGGCCGTCCGGCCCGACGGCGAATGTCGCGTCGAAGAACACGCGTTCGCCGCGCGCCAAGACGACGGGCACCGGACTCGTCGGCGTGAGGGTGACGGCGAAGTCAGGCTGCGCGGTCTCGGTGAGAGTCAGCCGGTACGGTTGCCGCCAGTCGCTCGGTCCGACGCCGTCGTGGCGAACCCGGACGAAGTAGGTCCCCGCCGCAAGCGGCACGTCGGGAATCTCGATACTCGCGGTGCCCGCCGCGAAGTCGAGGCCGAGCGGCGAGTCGCCAGTGGCATAATCACCGAGCGGGGCATCGTAGAAATCGACCCGCCCGCCGAGCCCTGCGCTGGGCTCCAGCGTCACGCGCACCGCACCGCCGGTCGTCTCGACGGTGTACCAGTCGGGGTCGCTCGTGCGCGCGCCGTTCGGGACCTGGACGGAGCGGACGGTGGCCGTTCCGGCATACGTTGTGCCGGTGGCGATGGCGTAGGCGTAGGCCGGATAGTCGCCCTCGTCCAGGCCGCGGATCACGGTGTCGGTGTCTTCCTGAAGGTTGAGATGGGCGCGGTCGGTCAGAAGCGTGTCGGCCAGGCGGTACGGTGTGCCGTCGGACGGGACGGGCACGGAGCCGCTGTAAATCCACTGCCGCTGGAGGTCTACGACCAGGTCGCCCGAGGTGCCGACATCGCTCGTGACCCAGGTGTAGCGGACGTCAGTCGGCAGCGGCATCGCCGGGTTGTCGGTCGTCCCGTCCCAGGCGTCGTCGAAGCCCTGCCCCTGCCCGCGGATGTTGATGCCGGTGATGAAGTCGTTCTCGTCGCCGTCGCCGTTGATGTCGTCGGTGTGCCAGCCGAAGCCGTTGCCCTCACTGCCGCCAAAGAGGTAGGGGCCGGGTGACTGGCAGAAGAAACAGGTGTAGTTGTAGCGCAGGTCGCGCGTGGCGGAGGAGTTGATGTCCGGCGTCCCGTCACGCTGCGCCGCGGCGTCTGTCGCGGCCGAGTCCGGACGGAAGGGGTTGCCGAAGAAGTTGCTCCCCCGGTGCGGCGTGGCGACGGTGACGAGCTTGGCGACGCGGTGCCCGTCCGGCTCGCCCGGCTCGACCCACCAGCGCGGGACGCCGCCCTCAACCCTCTGGAGGTATTCGCGCGCCGTCAGCCCGCCCATCGAGTGCCCGACGAGGACGACCTTTTCTTTACCAGGATTCGCGGCGAGCACCCGCTCGATCATCCGCCCGAGGGCGTAGCCCTGCTTGAAGCCGGACTCCTCGTTCGAGTCCGACTCCGAGGCGAAGAACCCGCCCGGCGTGTCGCCGCCGTTGAGCTCGATGAGCGGACTCGCAGGGTTCTCGTTCCAGAAGTTCTCCCAGTTGCTCGCGTAGAGGCACCCCGGCGCGAGCACGTTGCTCTCGTTCACAAACTGAATCAGCACGTCGTCGTCGGCCGTGTCCAGCAGGCCGTCCGGCCCGGCGAGGCGCTCCTCGTCCTCGTAGGCGTTGAGGACCGCGTGGAACACGTCGGCCCTAGCCCCCCAGATGGCGTTGACCGCCGGCTCGTTCGTGAACGGCACCCAGCTCTCCTGGCTGCCGGTGTAGCCGTGGAGGAAGAGCATCGGGTAGGGGCAATCGCCCGCCGGTTGCGCGAGGGCGGGCGCGGCGGTGAGGAGAAGCGCGAGTGCGGTGTAGCGAAAGAGCATGGAGCGATGCAGTAGGAGGCAAAGATGACAAGATACGCGGTCGCTCTGCCGACCTCGCCCAAGCAGACCGCCCGCCCCGGCATCGTGCCGGAGGGGGCGGATACTGTGCGCTGACAGAGAGAAAAGCTAGCGGGCGAGGGTAATCCGCTTGGTCTGGACCACGTTGCCTGCTGTGAGTCGGATGAGGTACACCCCGCTCGGCAGGGTCGCGCCATCAAGCGCCGCCTCGTGCCGCCCAGCCTCCACCTCGCCGTCGACCAAGCGTGCGACCTCGCGCCCGAGCACATCGTACACCGACAGGGTCACCCGCTGCGACGAGGGCAGCGCGAAGCCGACGGTAGCACTGCGGCTGAACGGGTTCGGATACGCTCCGGCCAGCGTCGCCTCGGTCGGCAGCGCCTCGCTCGATGCCGCTTCGATGTCTCCAGTCTCCGTGCTGGCCGCGACCCCCATCGGCTCCGGCAGCCAGTCGCTCACCTCCACCGCCGACCACACCTCTCCGCCGTCCGCCGACCGCGCAGGGGTCACCGTCACCACGAAGCAATCCTCACCCACCACCGTGTTCGGGGACGGCCCAGTCCGCAGGCAGAAGTCGTAGTTCGATACCGGTGCGTTCTTCGGCACGTTCTGGGTGTAGTTGATGGTCACCTGGTGCCTCGCCGGCAGCGTCCCCGTCGTGATCACCCCTTCGGCCAGCGTTGGGCCGTTCTGGAGCGCTGCCGAGAACCACGACTGCCCCGTCGCCGGGCTGCTCGTCTCGTTGGCGACGGTGTAGGAGAGCGAGACCTGTCCGCCGCGCGGCACGGTCAGCGGACTCGTCGGAGTGATCGTGAGGGCGAGCGGGGTGCTCGTGTCCTCGACCTGGACGGCGAGGCTGAACTCGCTCGTGGCGCGGTAGCCCTGCGGCAGCGAACCGACGACCTTTGTCGCGTTCGCCGTCACCCAGCTTCCGGCGGGATAAGCCTCCGGCTCCAGCGTGAGCCTGCCCGAGGCCTCGCCTGAGCCATTCGCCGTCACCGTGGCTAGCTCGGTCGGCGTCGGGCATTCGCCGAAGCGGGAGGGATCGGGATCGTCTGTGCGGCAGAAGAGCAGTTCGTAATCCGAGCCGGCCTCGGCGTCGAGTGTCCAGGTGACGACCGAGTTCGAGCCGTCGTTGGTGGCACGCGTGATGACGGGGAAGTTCTGGAGGCCGTCGCCGGGGTCGTTCGGGCCGTCCGGCGCCAAGTCGACGCCGAGTTCGCCGTTGTCGGCGATGATGTTGCCGACAATCGAGATGTCCTGGCACGCCTCGCTGACGAAGATGCCGTCGCCGTCGTTGAAGCGGATCGTGTTGGGCTGCCCGTTCTGCCCGATGCGGACGCGGGAAGCCCACTCGCAGAAGATGCCCGCCCGCCCGTTGCCGAGGTCGGCTCCTGCGGCGTTGGTGCCGATGAAGTTGTTCTCGATGATGTGGCCCGAGGTGCTGCCGCCCATAAAGATGCCGTCATCGGTGTTGCTAAAGTCATCGGTGTTGCTAAAGATCGTGTTGCCCCGGATGCGGATGTCGAATGTGAGCCTCCCTCGAACCACAATCCCCGGGCCGCGGTTGTCCCCGACGAAGTTGCCCTGCCCGTCCCTCAGCCCCCCGATATCGATGTCGGTCGAAGGGACGATGTCCATGTTGGGCCGAGGGTCGATAAAGGGCTCGATAAGAATGCCCGCTCCTGTATTGCCCATGCTGTCGGGGACGACGCCGCGGTCCTTGGCCAGCCCGATCGTGTTGTTCGTTATTTCGAGCCCCTCGCCTCCACGCACGATGATGCCTCCGCCTCCGGAGTGTTTGCGTCCGTTGGCCGAGACGACGTTATTCATGATGACGACATTATCATTTTTACTCGAAGCTATTCCATCTCGACCGTTTCCGAGAGGACTATTGCCGTCGGCATTGGTCCCGATGAGGTTCCGCGAGATCGTCGTGAGAATCCCGTCTTCGTCTTCGTTCCGATTAACTTGGACTCCGACGTACTCATTTCCGGAGATGAGGTTGTTCCGGACCTCACCTTTGATAAGCACGCCCCTGGATCCATTCCCCATGGCCACCTCCCCGGTGAAGTCGGTCCCGATGTAGTTGCACTCCACTAGCCTGATCCCGGTGCCTGGAACGCGCGCGGCGCTTTGACCGATTTCCATGCCCTTGTCGGGGAAGCGCTGGATCACGAGGCCCCGCACGATAAGGTTCTCGTTAAGGCTCTCGCTTTCGGGGGAGACCGTGTCGAGGCCATCGACACCAGGGATACCACGGAGGCGTATTCCGTCGAGGACGACGCGGAGGTCGTGCTTCTTCCCGCCGATGAGGTCGCGGCACCGTGCGCCCGGCTGCGTCAGCCCGTCGATCACCAGGTCCGGCACCGTAATCGTCGGCAGCGGCCCGAGTCTACCGGCGTCCGGGTGGTTCGGCTGGATCCGCCACACCCCCCGCTCGATCTGCGCGCCATCGGGGCCGGACCCAATGTTGAACACAATGGCGATCGAATCAGCGTTCGATTTGTTCGCCTCGTCGATGGCTGCACGGAGCGTGCATTCGGGTGCGTTGACGCCGTCCACGACGACCATGAAGCCCGTGGAGCACTGGTCATTGCCCCTCCTTTCGTCGGGCCGGTCGTGGGCACTGTTGACAGTGAGGACGAGCCTGCCGTTGCGGTAGACCGGCTCGGTGGGCGCGGTGCGGCTGGCCGCTAGGCGGTCGGCGGAGCCGCGCTGCTGGGCGAGCGTCGTGGGTGCAGCCAGCGAGGCCGCGAGGCTGAGGAGGAGCAGAGCGTGGAGTCGACGCATGACGAAGGGGGTGGGGTGAAGAGAAACCGAGGAGCCCGAGCGTCCGGCCCGAGCAGGACACTGCAACATAATGCCTGGAGGTTTGTCTAGTTACTTTTTTATGCACTTCCAACTCAAGCCTGTGGAGGCTCTGGCTTCCGGTGTGCTGCGTCGGTTGTCCGAAACCCTCCGCCGACCGCGTCGGTTAGCCCGGTCCCTTCTCGTCCAACTCCACCCGCCATGCCTCAGCTCGAAGATCAGGTCGTCGTCGTCACCGGGGCCTCCTCCGGCATCGGCGAGGCCACGGCCCGCCTCCTCGCCCGCGAGGGGGCCGCCGTCGCGCTCGCCGCCCGCCGCACCGACCGGCTCGAAGCGCTCAAAGCGGAGATCGAGTCGGACGGCGGGCGGGCGCTCGTCGTCGAGACCGACGTGACCGACCGCGCCGCGTGCCACCGCCTCATCGACGCCACGCTCGGCACGTTCGGGCGGCTCGACGTGCTGGTCAACAACGCGGGCGTGATGCCGCTCTCGTTCGTCAAGAATGTCCGCGTCGAGGAGTGGGAGCAGATGGTCAGCGTGAACCTCAACGGGGTGCTCTACTGCACCGCCGCCGCGCTGCCGCACTTCACCGAGCAGCGCGCCGGGCACCTCGTCAACGTCTCGTCGGTGGCGGGCCGGCGGGTGTTCACCGGCGGGGCGGTCTACTGCGCGACGAAGCACGCCGTCACCGCCTTCTCCGAAGGGCTGCGGATGGAGCTCGGCCCGGCCTTCGGCATCCGCGTCACCTGCGTCGAGCCCGGCGCGGTGGCGACCGAGCTCCCGCAGGCCATCGCCGACGAGGAGTTCCTCGAGAAGACGCGCTTCGACCTCACCCCGCTCGAGAGCGAGGACGTCGCCGAGGCGATCCGCTACGCGCTCACCGCCCCGCCGCGCGCGACCGTCCACGAAATCCTCGTCATGCCGACCGAGCAGAAGGTGTAGCACCGGGGCAGCCCCGGCGCGCGCTCGGGCGCGGGCCGGCCTCTCGCTTTACCATCCCGTGCGGATCGGCGCGGTCGGTCGGTCCGGCTCCGGGGGGGCGACCGGGCGCACGGGGATCGGGTCGAGCGGGGCGGTCCGGTCGTCGGGCGGGGCTTGGGCGTAGAGCGGGGTGCCCGGCGCGGTGCGGCGGGTGACGCGGGTGTCGGCGAAGTAGAACGCGAGGATGTCGCGGTAGCCGTAGCCCTGGCGCGCCTGCTCGCGCGCGCCGTACTGGCTCATCCCGACGCCGTGCCCGAAGCCGCGCCCCTCGAACACGTAGCGGTCCCCCTCGCGCCGCGCCGAGAAGAAGGCGCTCCGCAGCAGCCGCGCCCCGAACGCGCCGTTGATCGCGAGGCGGAAGTCGTTGGCCGGGACGACGCGCGGGCGCGGCCCGAGGAGGCGCACCGAGCGGGCCCGCCCCTCGCGGCTGCGCTCGGCGATCTCGATGCCGGTGACGGCCATCCCGTAGCGCTCCGCGAGGGCGCGGAGCAGGCGGCTCCGGCCCACGCCCGTCGTCCACTCGTGGTCGGGCGAGGCGTGGTCGAAGGGGTCCTCCCGGCCCCGGAGGTAGGGCAGCGGGCTCCCGCTCCAGACGGCGTCGTTGTCGGCGGTGTGGCCGCCGGAGGAGGACGAGTAGACGGCCTCGACGAGACTGCCGCGCCACGTCAGCACCTCGCCGCGCGTGGCCTCGGCGGCGCGGCGCGCGGTCGGGGTCTCCGTCCCGATCCCCCGGTAGACCTGCGAGCCCACGTGGTCCACCACGTCGTAGCTCCCGTGCCTCCCCTTCGCCTTGAGCGCGTAGGTCCGGGCGAGGACGGCCTGCGCCTTGACGCCCTCGATCTCGCCGAACGGGTACTCCGACGCGACGACGCTCGCCACGTAGTCTTCGAGCCGCACCGCGTTGACGAGCCGGAGGGCCCCCGCGTCGGCGGTGAGCGTGAGGGCCCCGTGGTAGGCGCGGTCCACGGAGGCGGCGCGGAGGCGGAGATGCGCGCCCCGGTGCGGCACGAACCGGACCCTCGCGGCGGCTTCCACCGCGCCGGGGAAGCGGACGGCGACGCGGCCTCGGTCGGGCTCCACCGCGGCCGCGTCGCCGGGCCGAAGCGTGCCGAGGAGGGCCTCGCCGACCCGGACCTGCACCGGCCCGCCGGCAGCCTCGACGGTCGCCGAGCGCGGAGCCTTGCCTTCGAGCAGGCGCACGCGCACGACCTCGTCCATCGGCTGGGCTGGGGCGGCCCCGGCGAGCGCGAGGCCGAGCAGCAGGAGGGCGAGGGGACGAGGCATGGGCGCGGGGTGAAAGCCGAAAGCTACGGCGCAAGCAGACCGGGAGTGCAGGCACCCGAGTCCCCTCGCACCTAGTGCGTTGACAGGTTGCCCGTGCGCGGACCCCCTGTCCGTCGGCTGCTCGGAGCGCAGCGAGGGCAGCGGAAGCGGGGGGTCGCCTGCGAGCAAGCCGTCATGACGGTAAACCCAAGACGCTCGCGCGGTGCCCGTTCGCGCGGTGGCCGTTCGCGCGGTGGCCGTTCGCGCGGTGGCCGTTCGCGCGGGAATCGCCACCGAGGGAAAACGAAGCGGGCGGGCTGAACCGTTGCCCCGGTGAGCCGTTCGGTCTCCTCTTCCAGCCTCGCCCGCTCTCCTGCATGGCCTTTCTCAACCCGCTCGTCCTGCTCGGCCTCGCGGCGGCGGCGATCCCGATCCTGATCCACCTCTTCAACTTCCGCAAGCCGAAGCGGGTGGACTTCTCGTCGCTGGCGTTCCTGCACGAGCTGCAGAAGAGCACGATGCGGCGCGTCCGCATCCAGCAGTGGCTCCTGCTCGCGCTGCGCACGCTGGCGCTCGCCTGCCTCGTCCTGGCCTTCGCCCGGCCCACGGTGCAGAGCGGCTGGGCGACGGTCTTCGGCGGGCAGCCCACCTCCACGGCGCTGGTCGTGGACCATTCGCTCTCGATGACGGTCCGCGACGCGCAGGGCGACCTGATGATGCAGGCGCAGGAGCTGGCCTCGGCGGTCGTCGAGGCGAGCAAGGCGGGGGACGAGGTGTTCGTCGTCGGGACGGCCGCGGGGCGGGCCGAGGCGTTCCGCAACCCCGGCCCCGCGCTCGACGCGGTGGCGGAGCTGGAGCCGGAGGCCGGGGCGAGCACCACCGGCAGCGCGGTCGGGCGGGCGTTCGCCCTGCTCGACGGGGCGGACAACCTGAACCGCGAGGTCCTCGTCCTCTCCGACCTCCAGGCCTCGACGTTCCTCGACTCGGCGCGCGTGCCCGCGCCGCCCGGGGTCCGGGTCACGCTGCTCCCCGTCGGCGAGCGGCGGCACTCGAACGTGGCGGTGACCGACGCCCGCGTCGTCAGCCGGATCGTCGAGGCCGGGCAGCCGGCGCAGATCGAGGCCACGCTCGTCGCCTACGGGGAGGAGCCGCTCGACGGCTACACGGCGAGCCTCTACCTCGGCGGCGAGCGCGTCGCGCAGGCCACGGCCGACCTCGCCCCACGCGTCCCGGCGACGGTCACGTTCACCGCCACGCCGCAGGCCCGCGGCTGGCTCCCCGGCGAGGTCCGCACCGAGGCCGACGCCTTCGAGTGGGACAACACGCGCCACCTTGTCCTCCACGTCCCCGAGACGCGGCGCGTGCTCGTCGTCCGCGGCGAGGGGCAGCGGGCCGACCTCGTGGACCTCGCCCTGGGCCTGGGCGGCTCGTCCCGCTTCGCCGTGACGACGGTGCCCGAGACGGCGCTCGCCGCGCAGGCGCTCGGCGGCTTCGACGTGGTCGTGCTCGTCGGGCCGGAGAGCCTCGCGAGCGGCGAGCGGGCGGCGCTCGCGCGGTTCGTGCAGGCCGGCGGCGGCCTGGTGGTCTTCCCGAGCGAGCGGGCGGGCGCGCCGGACTATGACGCCCTCTTCGCCGCGCTCGGCGGCGGGCGGCTCGGCGAGGCGGTGGGGCGGCTCGGCGGGGCGCAGCCGGTCGCGCAGTTCGGGCGGGTTGATCTGGAGCACCCGCTCTTCGAAGGGGTCTTCGCCTCCGGATCGGCGTCCGGCGCGGGCTCCTCCGGCCCGGCGCAGCTCGAAAGCCCCGCCATCGCCTTCGCCCGCCCGTACCGGCCCGGCGTGGGGGACGAGAACACGCTGATCGCCCTGTCGAGCGGCGGGCCGTTCCTGCAGGAGGTGCGGAGCGGGCAGGGCACGGCGTTCGTCTTCGCCGTCGCGCCGGACCCGCGCTGGAGCGATTTCCCCGTGCGCGGCCTGTTCGTCCCGCTCCTCTACCGCGCCGTGTACTACCTCGCCGCCGACGCGGACACGGGCGAGGCCCTGACGGTCCGGCAGCCCGCGCCGCTGCGGGTCTCGGGCGGCACCGAAGGGCTGCGCCTCGAAGGGCCGGACGGGACCGAGCTCGTGCCCGAGCAGCGGAGCGTCCCCGGCGGCGTCCTCCTCGAGATCGACGACACGGTGCGCGAGCCCGGGGTCTACGACGTGATGCAAGGCGAGCGGCTCGTCCGCCGCGTGGCCTTCAACCCCGACGCGCGCGAGTCCGACCTCGCCACGCTCGCCCCCGAGGAGGCGCGCCGCCGCCTCGCCGCGGCGACGGGGGCCGAGGTCCGGCTCCTCGACGCCACCGCCGGGCAGGGCCTCGCCGCTGCCGAGCGGATCGCCGAGGGGCGGACGGGGGTCGAGCTCTGGAACGTGTTCCTGTTTCTGGCGCTGCTGTTCCTCCTGGCCGAGATGCTCGTCGCGATGCAGTGGAAGCCCGAGCCGGTGGCGGCGTAGGGGCCGACCCGCGTGGCCGCCCTCCCGAGGTGCAGCACCATTCTGAAACCGGGCGAACACGCGGGTGCGCCCCTACGTCCGTTTTGCAGGCCCCGGCACGGTTCTGGAAGCGGTGCCTGTAAAGAAACCGCCACGCCTGCAACCGGCATACGCGCCGCACATACAACCTCCGCCGCTGCCCGGCGTATCCTGTCCCCGAACCCAGCCCCTTGCCTTTGTCTCTCACTACGCCCCCTCGGAACCCCCGCACCCGCGAGCGCGCCCTTCTCGTCGGCGTCCTCACGCCCGACACCACGCAGGCCGAGCTCGACGACGCGCTCGACGAGCTCGAGCAGCTCGCCGACACCGCCGGGGCGACCGTCACCGACCGCGTGACGCAGGCGCTCCCGCAGATCCACGGGGCCACGTTCATCGGCAAGGGCAAGGTCGAGGAGGTCAAGCGGCTCGTCGAGAAGCGCAAGGCCGACGTGGTCATCTTCGACGACGACCTCTCGCCGATCCAGCTTCGCAACCTCGAAAAGGCCCTCGGCTGCAAGCTCGTGGACCGCTCCGGGCTGATCCTCGACATCTTCGCCCGCCGCGCCAAGACCGCCACCGCGAAGACCCAGGTCGAGCTCGCCCAGCTCGACTACCTCAAGACCCGGCTGACGCGGCAGTGGACCCACCTCTCGCGCCAGAAGGGCGGCATCGGGATGCGCGGGCCCGGCGAGACGCAGATCGAGACCGACCGCCGCCTCATCGGCCGCCGCATGGCGGTGCTCTCCGAGCAGCTCGACAAGATCGACCGGCAGCGGCAGACCCAGCGCAAGGGGCGCGGCGACCAGACGCGCGTCGCGCTCGTCGGCTACACGAACGCCGGCAAGAGCACGCTGATGAACGCGCTCTCCGACGCCGAGGTCTTCGCCGAGGACCGCCTCTTCGCCACGCTCGACGCGACGACCCGGCAGGTCTACCTCGACACCAACAAGCCCGTCCTCCTCTCCGACACCGTCGGGTTCATCCGCAAGCTCCCGCACAAGCTCATCGAGAGCTTCAAGAGCACCCTCGACGAGACGCGCGAGTCCGACGTCCTCCTCCACGTCGTCGACGCGAGCCACCCGAACTTCGAGGAGCACATCCGCGTCGTCAACCACACCCTCAAGGAGCTCGGCGCGCGCGAGAAGCCGACGCTGATGGTCTTCAACAAGATGGACGTGCTCGAGGAGCGCGGCCTGATCCCCGCGCTGCGCGACGAGCACGAGCACGCGGTCTTCGTCTCGGCCCTGCGCGGAATCGGCCTCGACCGGCTCAAGGAAGCCCTGCTCGGCGTGATCGAGTCGGACTACGTCGAGCGGACGGCGCTCGTCCCGGTGACCGAGCCGAAGAGCCGGGCCTACGTCCACCGCGTCGCCGAGGTCCTCGAAGAGGAGACCGTGCTGGCGCAGGAGTACGGAGACGCGCCGCAGCCCGCGCTCCGCCTCCGCTTCCGCACCTCCAGGAAAAACGCCCCCGAGCTCGACCGGATGCTCGCCCGCTTCGAGCAGTTCACCCTCGCGCCGGGCGGCGACGGTGCCCTCGGCGGCAATGCCGGGATCCTCCCGGAATAGCCGACGCCCGCTCCGGCGGCTTCGGCGGTCCGCCGGCCCCGCTGTTCTTGGTAGCGAGTCCTTGTAGAGAGAAGCCCGCGTAGGGAGAAGCCTACCGGCCTGTGACCTTTCGCCCGCAGCGGGTCACGTTTCGAGGCTGGATTCCGGCGGCTCGGCGGGAAGGCCCTCGTCACCCCAACCGGGGTCCCGTAATTTTCCGTAGGCCGTGCTCCACACGCTGCCCGACTCGCGCCCCGTGTGAAGGGAGGGTGGCACAGGGTTTGTGTTTCTTGGAAACGGTGCCCGGCACCGTTATCCTCTGCCGCTATGACTGTCCAACGCCTCCTCAGCCCCGACCTCGAACCGCTCGTGCCGACCGATACCGTCGGCCACGCGATCTACCGGCTCGCGGAGCTCGACGTGGAGCACCTGCCCGTCGTGAGCGCGGAGGGAGAGCTCGTAGCGCTCGTAGCCGAGGACGAGCTGCTGAGGGTGAGCGACCTGGGCCTCCCGCTCGCGGCCCTCAGCGGCCTCGGCGTGCTGAGCGTGAGGCCGGAGGTTCACCTGTTCGAGGCTGCCAGCCTGCTCTCGGTACACCACCTCAGCGTGCTCCCCGTCGCGGAGGCCGACGGCGAGTACGTCGGGGCCGTGCGCCGCCGCGTGCTCTTCGAGGAGCTCGCGGGGATGCTTTCTACCGGCACGCCGGGCACGATCCTGATCCTCGAGGTGGCTCCTCGGGACTATTCGCTCGGCCAGCTCATCTACTTCATCGAGCAGAGCAACGCGAAGGTGCTCTCGCTTGCCACCCAGGGCGAAGGCGCACGCGACGGGGGCCTCGTCCGGGTCACGATCAAGCTGAACGTGACCGACACGTCGCGCGTCCGGCACGTCCTCGAACACCACGGCTACCGCGTCACCGCCGTCTTCAACGAGCAGGACGGCGACGACGAGCTCTCGCTCCGCGTCCAGGAGTTCATGCGGTATCTGGAGGTGTAGTCACCGGCCATAGGCTTCGTAGCGTAGGGGCTTGACTGGTCAAGCCCCTACGTTTTTCACCATGCCTCACGACTCTGACGCCCGCCAGCTTCACGCGCTCGTGCTACTCTCGACGCTGCGCACGGCAGCCGAAGTGCGCCAGGCCCTCACCGAGCGCCGGGCAGGCCGCGACCCGTCGGAGCAGGAGGAGGCACCCCCCGTTCTGGCTTACTTGCGTGGGGCCATGCCCGAGCTCCGGGGGCTCGTGGCGCGCCTCCGCGTCAGCCTCGCCGTCGGGCAGCAGGAGCAGGCAGCCATCGTGCAGGTGTTCGAGGACCGGCTGGTGCTGAGCCGGCTCGCGCGCGAGCTGCACGTCGTCCACCAGCGCTTGCTGAGCCTCTACCCCGCCGTCGCCGAATCGCTCGTCGAAGAGGCGCGGCTCCGTCAGCGAGAGGCCGAGCGCCTCGCCGTCGCGCCGGGCGATGGATTTGAGCCGCTGCTGACCTCGTGGCTCGACCGCGCGACGGGCTTCCTCGAAGGGCTCGCGAAGGCGCTCGGCGAGGTGAACTAATCCCTCCGAGTGGCGTGGCATAGGGCACCGCGGAAACCGCTATATTTCGGCACCGCGCGCGATTTTCCCGCCTCCCCACCCCCACTCCGAGCATGGCAGACGAGCCCCTCAACCTCCACGGCAACGACGAGTCCGTCCGCGTGCCTGTCCCCCCGAGCGCTTCCGCGACCGGCCAGTACGAAGCCGACAACATTCAGGTGCTGGAGGGGCTCGAGGCCGTCCGCAAGCGCCCCGCGATGTACATCGGCGACGTCGGCGTACGCGGGCTGCACCACTTGGTCTACGAGGTCGTCGACAACTCCATCGACGAGGCGCTCGCCGGGTACTGCGACCGCGTCGAGGTGCAGATCCACGAGGACAACTCGATCTCGGTGTGGGACAACGGGCGCGGCATCCCGGTCGGGCTGCACAAGAAGGAGAACCGGCCCGCCGTCGAGGTCGTGATGACGGTGCTCCACGCCGGCGGCAAGTTCGACAAGGACACGTACAAAGTCTCCGGCGGCCTGCACGGCGTCGGCGTGAGCTGCGTCAACGCGCTCTCGCAAAAGCTGACGGTGACGATCCGCCGCGAGGGGTGGGTCTGGCAGCAGACCTACGAGCGCGGCGTGCCGGCAACCGAGCTCCTGAAGCTCCGCCCGATGGAGGAGGGCGAAGGGACCGGCACCCACGTCCACTTCTGGCCCGACGGCTCGATCTTCCTCGCCCGCGAGTACCGCTTCGAGACGCTCTCGGACCGGATGCGCGAGCTGGCCTACCTCAACCGCGGCCTCACGATCACGATCGAGGACCGGCGCGAGGACGACGAGGCGCTGCGCACCGAGACCTACCACTCGGAGGGCGGGCTGCGGGAGTTCGTCGAGTACCTCGACGAGACCCGCGAGGCGATCCTCGAAAACACGATCTACATCGAGGGCGACGGCGGCGAGGTGCCGATTGAGCTGGCGATGCGCTACAACGCGAGCTACACCGAGAACGTGCTCTCGTTCGTCAACAACATCAACACCCACGAGGGCGGGACCCACATCTCGGGCTTCCGCCGGGCGCTGACGCGGACGCTCAAGACCTACGCCGACAAGAACGGCCTCCTCAAGAACGTCAAGATCGACCTCTCGGGCGACGACTTCCGCGAGGGCCTGACGGCGGTGCTCAGCGTGAAGGTGCAGGAGCCGCAGTTCGAGGGGCAGACCAAGACCAAGCTCGGCAACTCCGAGGTGCAAGGGGCCGTCGAGAGCCTGGTCTCCGAGAAGCTCGCCGAGTGGCTCGACGACCACCCGAACGACGCCCGGCGGATCATCCAGAAAGTCACGCTGAGCGCCCAGGCCCGGGCCGCGGCCCGCAAGGCGCGCGAGCTCGTTCAGCGCAAGAACGCCTTCGGCGGGGCCGGCCTGCCGGGCAAGCTCGCCGACTGCGCCTCGAAGGACCCCGCCGAGAGCGAGGTCTTCCTCGTCGAGGGCGACTCGGCCGGCGGCTCGGCCAAACAGGCCCGCGACCGGCACTTCCAGGCCATCCTCCCGCTGCGCGGCAAAATCCTCAACGTCGAGAAGGCCCGGCTCGACAAGATTCTCGACAACGAGGAGATCAAGAACATCGTCACCGCCCTCGGCACCGGCCTCGCGGCGGGCGTCGACGCCGAGGCGTTCAGCACCGACAACCTGCGCTACCACAAGATCGTGCTGATGACCGACGCGGATGTGGACGGCGCGCACATCCGCACGCTGCTCCTCACGCTGATCTACCGCTACCTCCGGCCCCTCATCGAGCAGGGCTACCTCTACATCGCGCAGCCGCCGCTCTACCGCGCCAAGAAGGGCAAGGAGGAGCACTACTGCTGGACCGACGCCGAGCTCGAGCGGATCGTCGCCGCGTTCGGCGGGAGCCGGGGCGTCGGCGTGCAGCGCTACAAAGGCCTCGGCGAGATGAACCCCGAGCAGCTCTGGGAGACGACGATGGACCCGGCGACGCGCGTCCTGCAGATCGTCACGGTGGAGGACGCCGCCGCCGCCGACCGCGTGTTCTCGACGCTCATGGGCGACGCGGTGGAGCCGCGCCGCAAGTTCATCGAGCGCAACGCCCGCTACGCAACGATCGACACCTGATCCCTACTGTCATGGCTACGAAATCTGCTGCTCGACCTCGCCGAAAGCGTGAGACGTCATCTCAAGCCGACAGCGGCCCGATGACGTGGCAGGACGTGACTGAGCACCCGGCGCTTCAGGACCTCCCGTTTAAGATCGAGCAAGATGCTTGGGGGCGTCTCATCATGAGTCCAGCTTCCTACCAACATGCCCGGCGGCAGGGTCACCTCATCCGTCTGCTCATCGAACACCTCGAAGGCGAGGTTTCTCCCGAGGTCCCCATCGATACACCGGAAGGGACAAAGGTGCCGGACGTCGCGTGGATGCCAGACGACTTTGCGGCTCAGTACAGTGAGGAGCGTGTGCTGCCGGTTGCGCCGCCGATCTGCGTTGAGGTCCGGTCGCCGTCAAACACGGACGCGGAGATGGAGGAGAAGGTGATGCTCTACCTCGCCAAAGGCGCGCAGGAGGTGTGGCTGTGCGACCTCGAAGGGCACGTCACGTTCTTCGGGCACGCGGGTGAGCTGGAGCGCTCGGCGCTCGCCCCGGACTTCCCGAACCAGATTTAGGCACTGCCTGTGCCGAAGCTGATTCCTCTCTCGCTTCTGCTGCTGTGTGCCCCGGTGGCGGCGCAGCCGTTCGAGACGGTGGAGGTCGGGCTCGGCGGTGTGGGGACGTTTGCGGGCGCGCCGTTCGCGGACTTCTGGGAGCCGGGCCCCGGTGCCGAGGTGTGGGCCGAGACGCCGTTCTACCTCGGGCAGGTTCGGCTCGGCGGCTCGGTGACGGGGTACGGGGCCGTGGGCGATGAGACGGTGCCGGAGTTCGTCGCCTTCTACACCTTCGCCGAGTGGGGCGTCGGCACGGCGCTGCCGGGCGGCGTTCGGGTCGCGCCGGGCGTGCGCGTCGGGCTGCTCAACATGCGCTTCGACACGGACGACCCGGCGGCGGTCCGCAGCGAGGCGGAGCTGACGGCGGGCTTCGACCTGCGGGCGAGCGTCGCGGTGGCGGCGGGCTGGCGGCTGACGGCGAGCGGCTCCGCCGTGCGCGTGTTCACCGCCGAGCGGATCGACCTCCGGCTCGTGCAGGTCGGCGTCAGCCGGACGTTCCGCACGCCGGGGTGGCTGCGGGAGTTCTTGCGATGACGCTGGCCGCTCTCGCCCTGCTGGGCTCGCTCGCCGTCGCCGACACGACGGCACCGCCTGACCTGGCCCGGCAGGTCGTCACGCGGGCCGAGATCGAAGCCGCCGGGCTCTACCGGCTGCCCGACCTCTTCCGGCTCATCGACGGCGTGCGGACGGCGACGGTGGACGGGTTCACGTGGCAGGCGAGCTTCGCCCGCGAGCCGTTCGGGGCCGAGGCGTGGACGCTCCTCGTCGACGGCGAGCGGGTCGAGCTCGGGCTCTTCGGCGAGCAGAATCTGGGGCTCGTGCCGGTCGCCATCACGCAGCTCGATTCGGTCGAGGTCTGGACCGGGCCGCGCCTCGCGGCGGGCACGTTCGCGCACGGCGGGGTGATCCACCTCCACACGAGCGGCATCCGACGGGGCGCATCGGCGCGGGGCGGCGTGGCGATCGGCAACGAGGTCGGCGACCCCGGTCCGTTCCGCTACGTCCCCGAGCGGTTCAGCGGCAACGTGGACAAGTTCGGGGCGGACTACGACGCGGCGGCGAGCTACGGCGCGCAGCCCCACAGGGCGCAGGCGCGGTTCAAGCTCCTCCGGTTCTACGCGACCGACTTCGCCTCCGCCGAGCGGAACGCCGCCGCACTCGGCGCGAACCCGGCGCTCCGGCTCTTCGCCCCGGCGCTCCGCGCCGAGGCCGACGCGCTCGGCGGGACGCACGCGCTGAGCCTCCTCGGCGGCGGGGCGAACGACCTCTGGTTCTTCCAGCCCTTCGGGCGGGAGCTTCCGGTCCGCAGGCTGTGGGGGCAGGCCGGGCTGCACGGGCGCGTCCCCGCCGGGCCTCGCCTCACGCTCGGCTACCGGCTTGCTCTGGCCGAGACCCGGTTGGACGCGTGGCCTGGAGCGGTGCTCGGCCTCGATCCGCGCTGGCAGACCCGGACCGTGCGGGGCGGCCTCGACGGGGCGTGGCGTTGGGGCTCGTGGGAGGCGGCGCTCGGCGGCGAGGGCCGCCGCGTCACGTCGGGCGAAGCGGCGGGCTTCGCGCTCGGCACCGTCACCGGGCACGTCGTGCGGACCGGCGCGGGGCAGCGGCAGCACCTCGATGCCGCGCTCTCAGCAGCGGGCGGGGACGTCGCCGCGAGCGCGGCGCTCGGCACGCGCCACACGCTCGGGGCGAGGACGCTCGGGGCATGGACGCTCGGCGCGGCAGCGGCGCTCACGCAGCGGCTCCCCGAAGAGGCGGGGCGGTTCAGCTTCTGGCAGGCACGGGGCTACAGCGCCTTCGACTCGGCGGTCGAGGTCGAGCGGTCGGGCGAGGTGCGGAAGACGACCGAGGCGCTGCTTCGCTTCGGCGCGGCGGGGCTGCTGATTCCTCTCGTCACGGTCGAGGCGAGCGCGGCGGTGCGAAGCCTGCATGGGCTGACCCTGGAGACGCAGCCGACGGCTCCCGACCCCGACGCGCTCGTCACGCCCCGGCTGCTCGTCGTCGAGCCGGACGCGAGCGGGCGGGCCGTGAGCGGGCGGGCGGCGGTGCGATGGGCGCAGCGGGGGCGTCGCGCTCGGCTCTTCTACGACGGTCAGGCGGCCCTCGGCGGCGACGCGGCCTTCGAGCGCGCGTGGGCGGCGGTGCCCCGGCACCGGTTCGGGATCGACGCCGCCCTCGCGCTCGAGACCCTGGCGGTTTCGGGCACCCTCACGCACCGGTCCGCCGCCCGGTGGCGCGCCTACGACGCGCTCACCGGCAGCAACGGCGGGCTCTACGACGCGACCGTTCCGGCGGCGTGGCTGCTCGACGCCTCGGTCGAGAAGTGGCTGTGGCGGCGGCGGCTCCGGGGCAGCCTCCTCTTCCGCAACCTGCTGAACCAAGAGGAGCGCTACCATCCCGTCGGCGCGGCGCTCGACCTGCGGTTCTACCTCCGCGTCGAGCTCGTCCTATAGCCCGCTCCCGTAGCTTCGACACCCGACCCTCGACACCCGACCCTCGACACCCGACCCTCGACACCCGACCCTCGACACCCGACCCTCGACACCCGACCCTCGACACCCGACTCACCCCTATGCCTGATTCGCTCCGCGTCGGCGTCCTCACCGGCGGCGGCGACTGCCCCGGCCTCAACGCCGTCCTCCGCGCCGTCACCAAGAGCCTCGTCCTGCGCGACGGGGCCGAGGTCATCGGCTTCGAGGACGGCTTCGAGGGCCTCGTCGAGCGCCGCGCCCGGACGCTCTCGTACCGCGACGTGTCGGGCCTGCTCACCGTCGGCGGCACCATCCTCGGCACCTCGAACAAGGCCAACCCCTTCGACTACTTCGGGCGCGGCGGAGCAGACGTGTCGGGCGAGATTCTGGATTACGTCCGCGAGATCGAACTCGACGCGCTCGTCGCCATCGGCGGCGACGGGACGATGTCGATCTGCCACGGCTTGCAGGAGCGCGGGCTCAACGTCGTCGGCGTCCCGAAGACGATCGACAACGACCTCGTCGGGACCGACCGGACGTTCGGGTTCGACACCGCCGTCGCGATCGCCACCGAGGCCCTCGACCGGCTCCACTCGACCGCCCAGAGCCACCACCGCGTGATGGTCCTCGAGACGATGGGCCGCTACGCCGGATGGATCGCGCTCTACGCCGGCATCGCCAGCGGCTCCGACGTGGTCCTGCTCCCCGAGTTCGAATACGACGTGGACGAGGTGGCGCGCGTCTGCCGCCGGCGCGAGCGCGGCGGGCAGCGCTTCACGATCATCGCGATGGCCGAGGGTGCCAGGCCCATCGGCGGCGAGCTCGCCGTCCTGAAACTCGTCGAGGACAGCCCGGACCCGGTCCGGCTCGGCGGCGCGTGCCACGTCCTCGGGCGCGCGCTCGAACACCGCCTCGACAGCGAAATCCGCACGACGATCCTCGGTCACGTCCAGCGCGGCGGCACACCGACCGCCTACGACCGCATCCTCTCGACCGCCTTCGGCGAGGCCGCCGCCCGCTGCGTCGCCGAGCGGACCTTCGGCGTGATGGTCGCGCTGCAAGACGGCCACCCAGTGACGGTCCCGCTCGCCGAGGTGGCCCACAAGGTGCGGACCGTGCCGGAGGACCACCCGATGGTCCGCGCCGCCCTCGCCGTCGGGACCTCCTTCGGCGTGCCGATGTAGGAGCGGAAGAACTTTTAGGAGCGGAAGAGCGAAAGGGTCTGAGACTCAACGCCAAGCCATTCGTCCCCGCTTCCGCTCGTTCCCGCTTCCGTTCGTCCGCTCCTGACCCATGCACGTCTTCCTCACCGGAGCCACCGGCTACGTCGGCTCCTACGTCCTGCGCGCCCTCCTCGACCGGGGCCACACCGTCCGCTGCCTCGTCCGCGAAGGATCGCTCGGCAAGCTCGACATCGACCCGGGCCGGATCGCCGAGGTAGACTCGTCGCAGGAGTCGGTCATGAAGGACATCGAGCGCGGCGACGAGGCCGGGGCCGCCCGGTCGAGCCGCCCGGTCGAGGTCGTCTACGGCGACGTGACCGACCTCTCGACCGTGCAGGGCGACATGCGCGGGTGCGATGCGGTCGTCCACCTCGTCGGGATCATCGAGGAGGTCAAGCCGAAGGGCGTCACCTTCGAGCGCCTCCACGTCAAGGGCACGCGGACGATTGTGGAGGAGGCGAAGGCGGCGGGCATCACGCGGTTCGTCCACATGAGCGCCAACGGCGCGTCGCCGGACGCCGACTCGGCCTACCAGACGACGAAGTGGCGCGCCGAGGAGATCGTCCGCGACGCCGGGTTTGCGAGCTACGTCATCTTCCGCCCGTCGATCCTCTTCGGCGACCCCGAGCCGGGGCCGGCTCGGCACGGGCGCGAGGAGTTTGCCGGCCGCCTCGCCGAGAGCCTCATCCGCCGGTTCCCCGTCCTCCCGATCCTCGGCGACGGGCAGTACCGGCTCCAGCCCGTCCACGTCACCGCCGTCGCCGACGCCTTCGTGCAGGCGCTCGACCGCGAGCCGCCGAGCGACGCCAAGGCCTACCTCCGGCAGGACGCCTACTGCGTCGCCGGGCACGATGTGGTGACGTTCGACGAGGCCGTGGACCGGATCACGCGCGCGCTCGGGCAGGACCCCAAGCCGAAGCTCCACCAGCCGCTGTGGCTCTCGAAGTTCGTCGTCGGCACCGCCGGCGAGGTCGGGCTGCTGCCGATCTCGCCGGCGCAGTTCAAGATGCTCATCGCGGGCAACACCTGCGACGCGGCGCGCTTCTGGGCCGACTTCGACGTGAGGCCGGTCCCGTTCACGCCGGAGCACCTCGCCTACGTCCGAGAGGCGGAGAGCTGAGCGCGGAAGACGGTGGAGCCGTCGGGAAGAGTTCACGAACCGCGCCTTGCCCGTCCCGTATTTTCGACGCCCGACCTCCGCCCCTCGACCCTTCCCGCCATGCGCTACGCCCTGTCCCTCGCCCTGCTTCTTCCCCTGACCGCCGCCTGCGGCCCCGGCACCGAGGAGCCCCCGGAGTCCGTTCAGGAGACGCCGATGGAGGCTGCCGTCGTGCCCGACGACGTCGTCGGGACGTACCGGCTCGTGGGGGTCAACGGGGAGCCGCTTCCCCGCGGCGTCGGCTCCGTGGACGAGTGCGAGGTGCAGCTCTCGCGCGGCACGATCCTGCTCGGAGCCGACGCACGGTACACGCTCGACGTCCTCGCCCGCGCCGTGTGCGATGCCGACGAGGAGGCGCAAAGACTCGACCGTTCCACGAGCGAGGGGCCGTTCACCGTCGAGGGCTTCGACATCCGCTTCAACTCCGCCGTCACCGAGGTCGTCGAGGACGAGGAAAGCGAGATGGGCGAGGACGAACTCCTGGAGGACGAAGAGATGGAAGAACCCGACCTCTTCGACGCGTCCCTCTTCGCCGGCACCGGCACGCTCCGCGACAGCACCCTCACGATCCTCGTCGACGAGCTGACGACGTTCACGTTCGCCCGCGAGTGAGGACAGAGAAGAGATAGACAAGAGAGAAGACAGAAAAGAAAGCGCAACTTCACTAACTCCTCTCTCTTCTCCCTCTCCTCTTTCTCTTCCCTCTCTTCTCTTTACCTAATGGAGGACCTTCTCACCGAAACCGCCGCCGACACGGCCCGCCTCGGCAAGAAGTACGTCGCCATCGCGGGCAACATCGGGGCGGGCAAGAGCTCGCTCACGCGCATCCTCTCTGATTATTTCAAGTGGGAGGCGTTCTACGAGCGCGTCGACGGCAACCCGTACCTCGCGGACTTCTACGACGACATGCGGCGGTGGAGCTTCAACCTCCAGGTCTACTTTCTCTCGAGCCGCTTCGCGGGGCAGCAGCAACTCGAACACGCCCCGCACTCGGTCGTCCAGGACCGCTCGATCTACGAGGACGTCGAGATCTTCGCGCGCAACCTCTACGAGATGGGGCTGATGGACGGGCGCGACTTCGAGAACTACCAGGACCTCTTCGCGCTGATGACGGGCTACCTCCGCCCGCCGGACCTGCTGGTCTACCTCCGCGCGAGCGTCCCCACCCTCGTCCGCCAAATCCAGAGCCGGGGCCGCGACTTCGAGGCCGGCATCCGGATCGACTACCTGGAGCGGCTCAACGTCCACTACGAGACCTGGGTCGAGCGCTACGACCTCGGCCCGAAGCTGATCGTCGAGACCGACGAGCTCGACTTCGTCAACACCGACGAGGACCGGTTCGAGATTCTGAGCCGCGTCGAGAGCCGGCTCTACGGGCTGTTCCCGGAGATGGTGGGGGGCTGAAAAACGGAATGGGGGGAATGGAAAGAATGGAGGGTGTGGGGGGAGGATTCGCCCTCCTCGCCCTCCTCGCCCTCCTCGCCCTTCCTGCGCAGGCGCAACGCCCCGACTCGCTCGCGCTGCCAGTGGACTCGCTCGCTGCACCGGTGGACACCCTTGATGTGACGGTGGACTCCGGCGCGGCGGACTCGGCGGCGGTGCGGCGGCCGCCCCGCCCCGCCGTGTCCTTCGCGCCTGCCGAGCCGGGCCGCGTCGTGAGCGGCGTGCCGACGCGGCGGCCTGTCTTCAACGTGGCGGAGCTTTTGGCCGAGGGGCCGGGCGCGTTCCGCTACGACCTCGGCGTCCCGGCGGCGGCGGACGGCCTTTCGTTCGGCGGCCTCGCCCCGCGCCGCACGGCGCTGAGACTCGACGGCGTCCCTGGCGGGGACCTGCTCTCCGGTCGCCCGGCGTTCGAGCTGCTCCCGCTCGACGTGCTCGCCCCGCTCCGGCTCGGCGCGGACGGGACCGAGCCGGCAGCGGTGGCGGCGAGCCTGCGCGCCTTCGGGGCGGCAGTGCCGGTGACGGAGCTGCGCTACCGGACGGGCGGCGGCGGCATTCAGTTCATCTCGGCGACCCACGCGCAGACGCGGCGGCCCGGCTTCGTGCGTGCCCTCGGCGGCGACCGGGCGCGGCTGCAGGCGCTCTTCCACGTCAGCGGGCGCGAGGCCGACGGCGAGTACGCCGGGGTCGGGGTGAACGGGTGGCAGGTGATCGGGCGCGTCGGCCTCGCGCTGCCCTGGCTCTCGCTAGAGGTCACCGAGCGCCACGGGCGCGACCGCGCCGGAGCTTCGGGCGGCGTCCGGCCCGGCGGCCCGGACTTCAACACGGTCTTCGACCGCGACGGGGCGACCGTCCTCACCCCGAACGCGCGGCGCGAGACGATCCGCAACGACCTCTCGGCTACCCTCCGCCTCCCGCTTCTCCGCTCGCCGCTCACGGCGACGGGCTTCTGGACCGCCGAGACGTTTCGGTACTTCGACTCGGGCGCATTCACCGCCGCCGACACGGTGGGCGCTCGGGCGGACCGGCTCGGTCTGCGGCTCGTGCAGCCCGTCCGGTGGGGGGCGCACCGGCTCCGCGCCGTCGCCGAGGGCTGGGTGACGCAGACGAGGCGCGGCACCGCGTTTCCCGACGACGACCGCGCCCAAACCCTCCACTTCGCCCTCTCGGACTCACTCGCTCTCGCCGGCTTCGACCTCGACACCGAGGCCGGGTTCACCGTAGCGCCGGGGTCTTCCTTCCCCGTACTCGGGTTCCGCGTCGAGCGGGCCTTCGGTCCGGCGCGGACGTTCGTGTCCACCCGGATCGCCGGAGCGACCCACAGCCGGGTCGAGCGCGACGGGTTCGGGACGCTGGCCCGGTCGGCGGGAGCGGCGGGCGACGAGCGGACGCTCGTGCTCGCGGCAGGCTTCGACGCCGAGGCTGGGCCGTTCGACCTCGCGCTCTCGGGCGAGGCCGTGCGGCAGACCGATCCCCGCGCGCTCCTCGCCGACGCGGACACGGCGGCGACGTTCGTGACCGCGCGCGGGACGTTCCGCCGCGTGACGGGCACCGCCCGCCTCGGCTGGCGCGACCGCGCAGCGCGCGGCCTCTACGCCCGGCTTCGGGCCGACGCCTCGGCGTTCCTCAACTCCGGCGACTCCCCCGTTCACGCCCGCGAAGCCGAGGCCCTCCCGCCGGTCTGGGGCGAGGCCCGCCTCGGCGTCCGCGCCCTGGGCCTCTTCGGCGGCAACCTCGACCTCGACCTCGCCGCACGCGGGCGCGGGTGGGCGGCGTTCCGAGGCCGCAGCTTCCACGCGCCCACCGCGCTCTTCGCCCTCCCGCCGCTCGACGCGCGCCCCGTCGATCCCTCCGGCACGCTCGACCTCATCGCTGAGGCCGCGATCGGCGGGGGGCGGGCGACGGTGTTCATCGCCTACGAAAACATTCTCGCGAGCCGGGCCTATTCCGGGGCCTACGTCGTGCCGGTTTACCCGCTCCCGAACCCGCGCCTCCGCTTCGGCGTGTTCTGGCTCCTCCCGAACTAGCCTACCCGCAGCTCGCCTTCGGCCTCGGCCTGGAGGCGGGACTTCGTCGCCGGACCGAGGCCGTTCCAGTGGGTGTCGGTGAGCGCGCCGTGGAGAGCGAAGAGGAGGAGCGCGTTGGTGCCTGGGTAGCGGTGCCGGACGATCCGGTAGGCCATCACCGCGCCGACGCGCCGCAGCTCCTCTGCCGACGTGATCCCGCAGGCGCACAGCCGGCCAGCCGGCCGGCGCTTCTCGGGCCGAGGTTCTTGAGCGTGGACAGGTCGGAGTCGATCATCGTGGCAGCGGGCGGGTGGCGGGGGAAGCTACCAGCCTTCGCCGCGCGTGGGTACCTTTCCCGCCATGCAAAGCCCCGCCCCCGACCTGTCGCTCGTGATCCCGCTCCTCGACGAGGCGGAGTCGCTCCCCGAACTCGCCGAGCGCGTCCGTGCGGCGCTCGAGCCGACGCCCTACTCGTTCGAGGTCTGGCTGATCGACGACGGATCGACCGACGGGTCGTGGGACATCGTCCGGCGGCTGCACCGCGAGGACCCGCGCTTCGCCGGCCTCCGGTTCCGGCGCAACTACGGCAAGAGCGCCGCCCTCGCCGTCGGGTTCGACCGGGCGCGGGGCCGCTACGTCGCCACGCTCGACGCCGACCTGCAGGACGACCCCGCCGAGCTCCCGGCCATGATCGAGCGCTTGGAGGCCGGGGCCGACCTCGTCAGCGGCTGGAAGCAGAAGCGCCACGACCCGCTCTCGAAGACCATCCCGAGCCGGTTCTTCAACGGCGTCACCCGCCTCGTCTCCGGGATCGGGCTGCACGACTTCAACTCCGGCATCAAGGCCTACCGCGCCGAGGTCGTGAAGAACGTCCACGTCTACGGCGAGCTGCACCGCTACATCCCGCTGCTCGCGAAGTGGGAGGGCTACACCCGCATTGAGGAGCGCGCCGTCCAACACCACCCCCGCCGCCACGGGCAGACCAAGTTCGGCATCGAGCGCTTCGTGCGCGGCTTCCTCGACCTGCTGACGGTCGTCTTCGTGACGCGCTTCGGGCGGCGGCCGATGCACTTCTTCGGCGGGATGGGGACGATCTCCTTCCTCGGCGGCTTCGCCATCTCGCTCTACCTCTCGGTCGGCTGGGCGCTGGGCACGCCGATCCAGAACCGCCCCCTCTTCCACCTCGGGATCATGCTCGTCGTCGTCGGGGTGCAGCTCTTCCTGGCCGGGTTCCTCGGCGAGATGATCGTCCGCCCGCAGATGGAGCGCATCGACGACGTGCACCTCCGCGAGGCGCTCGAACCCGGGGCCTCACCCAGCCCGCGAGCGGCTCGTGAGGCCGAGCCTAGTAGCGCGCGGTGACGGACTTGCGCTTGAGCGCCGAGAGCCAGCGCGTGATGTCGATCCCCTTCGGGCAGGCCTGGACGCAGTTGAAGATCGTGTAGCACTTCCACAGCCCGTCCTTCGAGTCGACGATCTCGAGCCGGTCCTCGGTGGCCTGGTCGCGGGAGTCGAAGGTGTAGCGGTAGGCCTTGAGCATGGCCGCCGGGCCGAGGTAGTCCGGGTCGGCCCAGGTGCTCGGGCAGCTGTGGGTGCAGGCCCCGCACATGATGCACTTCGTCGCGTCCTCGATGACCGCGTGCTGCGCCGGGCTCTGGCGGCGCTCCTTCTCCGGCGGCGGCGTGTGGTTGACGAGCCACGGCATGACCGCGCGGTACTTCTCGAAGAACCCGGTCTGGTCCACGACGAGGTCTTTGATGACCGGGGCCGCGGGGAGCGGCTCGAACGAGATCGTCCCGCCCTTATGCCCGACGAGGTCCTGGACGAGGATCGAGCAGGCGAGCTTGTTCTCGCCGTTGATCTGCATGGCGTCGGAGCCGCAGATGCCGTGGGCGCAGCTCTTGCGGAAGGTGAGCGACCCGTCCATGTGCCACTTGATGTAGGTCAGCAGGTCGAGCGCCCGGTCCATCGGATCGGCCTCGACGGGGTAGGTCTCCCAGTGCGGCTCGCTGTCGCGCTCCGGGTCGTAGCGCTTGATCTTAACGGTGAGGTTCATACGTCGGAGAGGGTGAAAGGAGAAAAGGAGGAAAAGGGAGAAGGGGCGTCTCTCTTTCCCCCTTCTCCCCTTCCCCAGCTCTCAATACTTCCGCTCCTTCGGCTGGAAGCGGGTGATGGTGACGCTCTTGTAGTCGAAGCGGGCCTCGCCGTCCTGGGACCAGTAGAGGGTGTGCTTGAGCCAGTTCTCGTCGTCGCGGTCGGGGTAGTCTTCGCGGAGGTGCGCGCCGCGGCTCTCGGGCCGGTGGGCGGCCCCGGCGGCGATGGCCTCGGCGTAGTCCACCATGAAGCCGATCTCGACGGCGTCCATGAGGTCGGTGTTGAACTTCGTCCCCTTGTCGCCGACGACGACGCGTCCGGCGCGGGCGCGGAGCTGCCCTAGATCGGCGAGGGCGGTTGAGAGGGTCTCGTCGTTGCGGAAGACGGAGACGTTCGTCATCATCGTCTCCTGGAGGTCGGTGCGGATCGAGACGGCCTTCTCGCCCTCGGTGCGCGCGCGGATGGTTTCGAGGAGGTCGCGGGTGCGGGCCTCGGCGGCGTCCGGGAGCGTGCGCCGCTGGGTCCCGTCGCGCTCGATCTCGCCCGCCATCGCGATGCCGGCGCGGCGGCCGAAGACGACGAGGTCGAGGAGGGAGTTGGTCCCTAAGCGGTTGGCGCCGTGGACGCTGACGCAGGCGCACTCGCCGATGGCGTAGAAGCCCGGCACCACGTCGTCCTCGCGGCTCGGCCCGGCGACGACCTGCCCGTCGACGTTCGTCGGGATGCCGCCCATCGCGTAGTGGCACGTCGGCGCGACCGGGATCGGCGTCTTGACCGGGTCGATGCCGAGGTAGACGCGGCTGAACTCGGTGATCTCGGGGAGCTTGTGCTCCAGGACGTCGGTCCCGACGTGGGTCATGTCGAGCACGACGTGGTCTTTGCCGTTGATGCCGCGGCCTTCGCGGATTTCCTTGTAGATGCACTGCGAGACCATGTCGCGCGGGGCGAGGTCCTTGACGGTCGGCGCGTAGCGCTCCATGAAGCGCTCGCCCTCGGAGTTGCGGAGGATGCCGCCCTCGCCGCGCGCGCCCTCGGTGATCAGGATGCCGAGGCGGTAGAGGCCGGTCGGGTGGAACTGGACGAACTCCATGTCCTCGAGCGGGAAGCCGTTGCGGAGGGCGATCGCCATCCCGTCGCCGGTGCCGGCGTGGGCGTTCGAGGTCGTCTTGAAGGCGCGGCCGTAGCCGCCCGTTGCGAAGCAGGTGATCTTCGCGTGGAAGGTGTGGACCTCGCCCGTGAGGATCTCATAGGCCACGATCCCGACGACGGCCCCGTCCTCGTCCTTGACGAGGTCGAGCATCTGGAACTCGTCGTAGAACTTGACCTCTTTCTGGGTGCACTGGTCGTAGAGCGTGTGGAGGATCGTGTGGCCCGTGCGGTCGGCGGCGTGGCAGGCGCGGCGGACGGCGGCCTCGCCGAAGTTGCGCGTGTGCCCACCGAAGCGTCGCTGCGAGATCAGGCCCTCCTGGTTGCGGCTGAACGGCACGCCGTAGTGCTCGAGCTCGATGATGGTCCGCGGCGCGTCGCGGCACATCTGCTCGATGGCGTCCTGGTCGCCGAGGTAGTCCGAGCCCTTGACGGTGTCGAAGGTGTGCCAGAGCCAGCTGTCCTCCTCCTCGTTCCCGAGCGCCGCGCCGATGCCGCCCTGCGCCGCGCCGGTGTGGCTGCGGAGCGGGTGGAGCTTCGAGACGACGGCCACGTCGGCCCCGCCTTCGCGGGCGTAGAGCGCCGCCATCAGGCCCGCGCCGCCCGCGCCAACGATTACGATGTCGTGCGTAAAAGTCATAGCGCTGTCGTTGATGCGCAGGTGGGGGCGGGTTTCAAACCCGCCCTTACAGCCCCGCCACCGTCACCGAGTAGGTGCCGATGACGAAGAGCACGATGGCGAGGCCCCATGAGAACGTGACCGCCGTGGCGCGCGCGAGGTCGTTGCGGATGTAGTCGGAGAGGATGTTGTTGAGCCCGTAGAAGCCGTGGTGCAGGGCGAAGAGCAGGAAGAGGATGTTGAAGCCCTTCCAGAGCACCGCGTAGACTGGGTCGGCGAGGCGGAGCATCAGGACGTCGTAGGGCGTCGCGCCGGCCTCCTCGGCGGGCGGGTGCGTCGGGCCGGGGACGTCCTCGCCGCTGTCCTGCTGCGCCGGGACGACAGGGTTGACGGGAGCCTGTTGACCGAGCGCCTGCTTGCGCGCCTCGACGGCGGCGTTGGCCTCCTCGGAGTAGCGCGGGAGAACGCCCGCCTCGGCCTGCTCCGCCGTCACCACGTCGTGCGAGATGCTGGCCGTGGTGCGGTCGTAGTGCTGGACCCAGAAGTGGGTGACGAGCAGGAAGACGAGGAACGTCCCGGTGATCCGGTGGAGGAACCACTGGAACGCGCTCGACCGGGCCGTCTTTCCGTATTTGCTGGGCATAATGGGTTGGAAGGTGCGGGTTCGAGGTTGGATAGCCGCTCACGACCTCCAACCCCAAACCGACGCTACGAACCGAAGTGCGAGACGAGCGCGGCGATGCTCGGGTAGCCGCCGACGACGAACAGGAGCGCCGCCACGCCGCCGAGCGTCCAGAACAGCTTCCGCTGGTTCGGGCTCCACCCGAGGAAGTCGATCAGCACAATCCGCAGCCCGTTCATCGCGTGCCACACCACGGCCCCGAGGAGCAGGAACTCGCCGACCTTGAAGATCGGGCCGTGGTAGCTCGTGATCAGGTCGTTGTAGGCATCGGGATCGGTGATGGCCTTCAGGCCCCAAACGTGGATGACGAGGTAGCCGACGAGCGCGAGGCCGGTGAGGCGGTGGAGCATCCACGCGAACATCCCCGTGCGGACTTTGTAGCGCGTGAACGCCTTCGGTCGGAACTCTCGGACAGTGGACGTAGCCATGACGAACGAGGTGGAGGGGGCATCAACTTTCAATGTTAACTGAAAGTCGGCTTGCGGGTTGCAGCCGCGCTCGAAGTTACGGCGAAAGCGTTTCAAGAGCGGAAGGGGGCAAGAGTGAAAGAGCGGAAGCGGGGAGAGGTGGCATGGCGATCACACCAAGCCCTCTTCCTCGCTTCCGCTCTTTCGTACGTCCGCTCCTAAAGCCTACCGCTCGGCGATCGGCCCGACGGTCTCGTCGCGCGGGCCGACGTACTCGGCGCGGGGGCGGATCAGGCGGTTGTCCTGCCACTGCTCCAGGAGGTGCGCCGTCCAGCCGGTGATGCGGGAGATCGCGAAGATCGGCGTGTAGAGGTCGCGCTCGATGCCGAGGAGGTGGTAGACCGAGGCGCTGAAGAAGTCCACGTTCGGGTAGAGGCCTTTCGCCCCGTGGACCTCGTCCATCATCGCGTGGGAGGTCTCGTACCAGTAGCGGTCGCCCTTCTCGTCGGAGAGGTCTTCGAGCATGTCCCGGAGGATGATCGCGCGCGGGTCGTAGGTCTTGTAGACCCGGTGGCCGAAGCCCATGATCTTCTCCTTCGCGTCGAGCTTCTCCCGGACGTAGGCGGCGGGCGTCTTGCCGCTGTCCTTGATGTCGAGGAGGGTCTCCATCACCTTGATGTTGGCCCCGCCGTGGAGCGGCCCTTTGAGCGCGCCCACCGCGCCGGCGACGGCGGAGTACATGTCGGAGAGCGTCGAGCCGATGACGCGGCAGGTGAAGGTGCTTGCGTTGAGGCCGTGCTCGGCGTGGAGCACGAGCGCGGCGTCCATGATCGCCTCGGCGGCCTCGCCGGGGGCCTCGCCGTTGAGCTGGTAGAGGAAGTCGTAGGCGGAGGACCCCTCGCCCTTCGGCGCGACCGGCTCCTCGCCCTTGCGGATGCGGTCGAAGGCGGCGACGATGGTCGGCATCTTGGCCGTGAGGCGGATCGCGTTCTGGTAGTTGGCCTCGCGGTCGTGGCTCTCGGTGTCGGCGTCGAAGTCGGCGAGCATGCTCGTCGCCGTGCGCAGGGCCGACATCGGGTTGGCGTCGGCCGGGGTGTGGTGCCGGAGGTGGTCGAGGACCTCGGACGGGAGCGCCCGCTCGGCCTGGAGCTGCGCGCTTAGCTCGTCGAGCTGGGGCTGCGTCGGGAGCGTGCCGTTCCACAGGAGGTAGGCGACCTCCTCGAACGAGGCGTTCTGGGCGAGGTCCTTGATGTCGTAGCCGCGGTAGAGCAGCTCGCCCTCCTGGCCGTTGATGTACGAGAGTTCAGTGTCGAGCGCGACAACCCCTTCGAGGCCTCGGGACTTGACGGGAGCGGTGACGGAATCAGCCATAGGAATGGGAGCCAACAGGGAAGCGGAAAACCAGAGGAGCGAGGGGCCCGGGTGCTGCCGCCGGGCCGGCACGGGCGGGCACACACGGGGCCGGCACCGGGGGGCACAAAGCGGGTCAGGAATATACGCGAGGGGGGGTCCGGGTCCGGGGAAATCTCGTTAAGACAGGAGGCGCTACGCGGTGCCCGGTGCCCCGTAGACGCGCGGGGTGCCCTTCGCCCGAGCCGAGGGCGGGGGGAACGGCTCGGCGGCTCGTGGGGTACTTGGAGGCGATGGAGAGTCACCCGTACTTTACCTCCGTCCGTTTCCCTGTTTTTCCTCTACCGGGAAGCGCCCTCTTTTCAGTTGTAGCCGCGCTCTGCCGTCCCGTGTTTATGGACCGGCCTCTCAGCGCGCCGGACCGAGCTCCGCCGGGGTCACCCGACCTGTTGCGCAGCGCAGCGGCGGTTCCGGTTTCTCTGCCTTGCCGACGCTACCCGTTTTGCTGACGCACCGCGCTTTTCACCTTCTCGCACGCCTCCTCGAGACCGCCCTTGCGGCGCTCGGCCGCCCGGGCTTTGCGGAGCCTGTGCTGCCATCCCCCGAGGACCCGCGCCGCCTGCTCGCGCCGGGGTCCCCGACGGGGCGGCGGCTTCGTCCTGCCGCCGAGCGTGCGCCCATACCCTCTGTGTATGTCCAAAGAAATCATCATCAACGTCACCGGCGAGCACTCCCGCATCGCCATTGTGGAAGATGGGGAGCTCGTCGAGCTCTACATTGAGAACCCGGAGAACGTCCGCACCATCGGGGACATCTTCCTCGGGCGCGTACGCCGCATCCTCCCCGGCATCAAGGCGGCCTTCGTAGACATCGGCCAGAAGCAGGACGCCTTCCTGCACTTCTCCGACCTCTCGGACAACCTCCCGGCCCTCCTCGAACTGTCCGAGGGCAAGGTCCCGGACTGGTCCACGAAGTCGCTCCCGAAGGCCCCGAAGCAGGACGACGACGGCCCCGCCGATCTGGAGATCGAAACTCCCGAGGAGCAGCGCGCCGCGCGCCGCCGCCGCGACCTCAAGCGGACCCACGGCAAGAGCCGCCGAGGGCGCGGGAAGAAGGAGGGCGATCCGAAGGCCACCGAGGCCGCCGAGGCGAAGGCGGAAAACGAGCCGGCGGCAGCAGCCGAAGCGGAGCCGAAGCCACGCGAGCGCTCGGAGAGCCGAAGCCCCGTGAGCCGCAGCTCGGAGAGCCGCAGTTCGGAGAGCCGCGATTCGGAGAGCCGCAGGCAGCGCCCCGGCCGGAGCCGGCGCTCCGACGTGCCGCAGCCGCCCGACGCCGACGCGGTGCCCGACGCCGCCCCGGCGATCCTCCCGCCCGAGGCCGTCGCCGAGCCGCCGAGCCGCGACGAGAGCGGGACCGAAGAGCCACGCGCCGAGGCGGCAGAGCCCGCACCCAAGCGGCGACGCGGGCGGCGGGGCGGCCGAGGCCGCAACCGCCGGACCGAGCAGCCGGCCGACGAGCAGCCAGCCGACGAGCAGCGCCGGGAGCAGCAGGAGCGGCCCGCTGCCCAGGCCACACCTGCCGACGCTGGAGCCGACGAAACACCATCCAAACCGACGCGCAGCCGCCGGAGCCGCTCGGACCGGGCGTCGTCCGACGCCGCGCCGCGTGCCGACGCCGACGGGCGAGAGCCCCGTAGCGACACGCCCTCTTCGCCGCCGGCTCCGGCGGCGAAGTCCGAACCGTCGAAGCGCGCGCGGCAGACCAGAGCCGAGCGCCCGGACCCCAAGCCGGAGGCCGCGGAGACCTCTACGCCGTCCTCGCGGTTCGTGATCGACCTCACCTCCAAGAGCGGCCGGACCAACCGGGTGGAGGAGGAAGAGGAGGAGGAAGAGGACTCGTCCTCGCGCAGCCGCAGCGGCCGCCGGCGCGGCGGGCGGCGGCGCAGCGGACCAGGCAGCGGGTGCAGCGGCAGCCGGTCGCCGGGCCGGTCGAGCTCGAACGGCAGCAGCTCCTCGAACCAGAACAGTTCGTCGGGCCGGAGCAACTCCTCGGGACGGTCGGGCTCGAACCGGAGCAGCTCCTCGAGCCGGCCGGGCTCGGGTCGGGGTTCGTCCAACCGGGGGTCCTCGCGCGGCGGCGGCGGCTCCGACTCCAACGTCCGCCCCGAGCGGTACCTCAAGCAGGACCAGAAGCTCGTCGTCAAAATCACCAAGGAGCCGATCTCGGCGAAGGGGCCGCGCGTCTCGACCGACGTGTCGCTCGCGGGCCGGTTCCTCGTGCTGATCCCGCAGGCGGACTACGTGGCGGTCTCGAAGAAGATCGAGTCGTCGAAGGAGCGGCGGCGGCTGCGCGCCCTCGCCCGGTCGCTGTTGCCCGAGAGCTTCGGGCTGATCGTCCGCACCGTCGCCGAGGGGCGCGACGCGAAGGCGCTCGACACGGACCTCCGGCTGCTGCTCGAGAAGTGGCGCAAGATCGAGGACCAGCTCAAGCAGAAGCCCACGCCGCCGAAGGCCCTCCACGAGGACGTCAACATGGTGTCCTCGATCATCCGCGACCTCTTCAGCGAGGACTACGACCGGATCGTCGTAGACGACCCGAAGGTGCACAAGCACGTCAAGGGCTACGTGCAGGCGGTGGCCCCGCAGATGGCCCCGCTCGTGAAGCTCCACGACAGCAAGGAGCACGTCTTCCGCACCTACAAGATCGACCGCGACGTGCGCGCCGCCTTCGAGAGCAAGGTGTCGCTCCAGGGAGGGGGCTACCTCTTCATCGAACACACCGAGGCGATGCACGTCGTGGACGTGAACTCCGGCCGGGCCGGGAAGGGCCTCTCGCAGGAGGAAAACGCGCTCCGCGTCAACCTCGAATCCGCCCGCGAGATCGCCAAGCAGCTCCGGCTCCGGGACCTCGGCGGGATCATCTGCGTGGACTTCATCGACATGCGCAGCGAGTCCGCCCGCCGCAAGCTCACCGACGAGCTGAAGAAGGAGTTCCGCAAAGACCGCGCGGTGACGAAGCTCCTGCCGATGTCCGACTTCGGCGTCGTCCAGATCACGCGCCAGCGCCTCCGCCCGAGCATCACCACCACGACCGACGTGGACGACCTGCCCGAGCCGCTCCCCGAGGCGGAGCCCCGCGCCGAGCACCGCCCGGAGGCCGCCGCGCTGCCGAGCGACGCACTACCGAGCGACACGCTGCCGGGCAACGCGCTGCCGGGCGAGGCTCCGCCGGGCGACGCGCCGTCGGCCAGCGAGGTCGTCGGCCAGCTCGAGCAGTGGCTCGCCACCTACCGCGCCGAGGTGCAGGAGCAGCACCGCAAGCGGTCCATCCTGATCCGCGTCCACCCGTTCCTGGCGGCCTACCTCCAGCGCGGCGTGCCGAGCGCCGTCACGCGCTGGCGCTTCCGCACCTGGCTCAAGTTCCGCCTCGACGTCGACGACAGCGCCGACCCCCTCTCGTTCTCGGTCCGCGACGAGAAGTCCGGCAAGAACCTCACGAAAAAATACAGCCAAGCGGCGAGCAGCGAGTAACGAGCGACGACCGGTTGCTCACGGCCTCTGTGCTCACAGCACCTGCTCATCGTTCGCCCCTCGCCCCCCGTCGTTCGAGATGAAGCCGCAGCAGATCGTCGACGCGCTGGAAGAGGCCGTCACCCAACTCGGGGTGACGGTGCGGCGCGAGCGCGGCAGCTTCCGCGGCGGGCTGTGCACGGTCGGGGGCGAGGCGGTGGTGGTGCTGAACAAGCGGACGCCGGTGGAGGCGCACCTCGCCGTCCTCGCCGAGGCGCTCCGGTCCCTCCCGGCCGAGGAGGTCTACCTGCGGCCTGCCGTGCGCGATGCCCTGGAAGAAGCGTGGGCCGCCCGCGACGCCGGCGTCGGCCTCGAGATCGGAGAGGAGTAGGGATGGGGACGACTGGCAGCGACGGCGTGGAGAGCACGGAGGGCAGGGCAGGCGCTGGCCCTTCTCCCCACTCCCTCCCGCCCCTCCACCCCCCCCCCGCCCTTTCCGCCCTTCGCCTCAGCGTGACCCTCCTCGGGACCGGCACCTCGACGGGCGTCCCGGTCATCGGCTGCGCCTGCGCCGTCTGCACCTCGGACGACCCGCGCGACGCGCGGATGCGCTGCGCCGCCCACGTCGTCGCCCACACCGAGCACGGGCCGGTGCACCTGCAGATCGACATCGGGCCGGACTTCCGGCAGCAGGCGCTCCGCTTCGGCGTTGCCCGCGTGGATGCGCTGCTCTTCACCCACCACCACTTCGACCACGTCGTCGGCCTCGACGACCTCCGGCCGTTCTTCTTCGACAACAAGGCCCCGGTCCCAGCCTTCGCGAGCGCGGAGACGGCCGGCGTGCTGCGCGAGATGTTCCGCTACATCTTCGACCGGACCTATCCCGGCGCGTCGCTCCTCGACCTTGCCGAGGTCGATGCGCCCTTCGTGGTGCGCAGCCGGTACGCGCCGTCCGCCGCCGTCGGGGTCGAGCCGCTGCGGGCGTATCACGGCGACCTCCCGGTGCTCGGCTACCGGGTCGGGCGCTTCGCGTACCTGACCGACGTGAACCGGATTCCCGAGGCGACCTTCGCCGGGCTCGGCGGGCTCGACGTGCTCGTGCTCGACGGCCTCCGCCGGGAGGCGCACCCGACGCACTTCAGCTTCGACGAGGCGGCCACCGCCGCCGAGCGGGTCGGGGCGCGGCAGACGTACTTTATCCACATGACCCACGGCGCGCTCCACGCCGAGATCGACGCCGAGCTGCCCGGCGGCGTGGCGCTCGGCTACGACGGGCTGACGTTCGAGGTCGCCGCGTGAATCGCCGCCGAGGGACTTGATTCGTCAAGCCCCCACCCTTCCACCCGATGCGCCTCCTGATCCTCAACGGACCCAACCTGAACCTGCTCGGGCAGCGCGAGCCCCAGGTCTATGGCTCCGCGACGCTGGCCGACGTCGAGGCCGGCCTGCGCGCCGCCTTCCCCGAGGTGGACTTCGCCTTCCGGCAGCACAACGGCGAGGGCGACCTCATCGACGCGCTCCACGCGGCAGCCGCCGACGGCGAGACCGACGGCGTGGTTTTCAACCCGGGCGGCTACGCCCACACGAGCATCGCCCTCCGCGACGCGGTGGCGGCCATCGAGACGCCGGTCATAGAGGTCCACCTTTCGAACGTCTGGGCGCGCGAGGATTTCCGGCACCGGCTCGTGATCGCGCCGGCGGCGGCGGGCGTCATCAGCGGATGCGGCGCGGCGGGGTACGGGCTGGCAGTTCGGTATTTTCTGGAGCACACCTCGTAGGGGCGAGCCCCCGTGTTCTCCCTGGCCGGGGAGGGCATCACGCTCGGGCAGACACGCGGCTTCGGCCCGGCCCCCATCTTCGTTTCTCCAACCCGTGGCCGGGTACACCCGTGGCTGGATACAAAGGGCACATCGCGGGCGCGCTCGCCTTCTTCGGGGTCTACCTCGCCGGGCTGGCGTTCGTCTTCTCCGTGGACCAGGCGTACCGGCAGTTCAGCGAGCTCGAGCTGCTCGGAGTGCCGGTGGTGCTGTGCGGGCTGTGCCTGATGTTCGGGCTGTGGCCGGACGTGGACACCAACTCGAAGGGGCAGAACCTCTTCTACTCGATCTTCTTCGTGCTCGACGTGGCGCTCATCGTCGGGCGGCGGTTCGACTGGGCGGCGTACCTCGGGCTGTTCGCGATCCTGCCGGTGCTGGGCAAGCACCGGGGGTGGACGCACACGTACTGGGCGATGGCGCTGATCCCGTCGCCGCTGCTGATTCTGCCGTATCTGCTGTTCCCCGAGCGCCCGTTTGCCGGGTTGCCGTTCTACGGGGCGGCGGTCGTCGGGTACTTCTCGCACCTGTTCATGGACGGCCTGGTGATCGCGTTCCCGCGCCGCCGCGCTCGGCGTTAGCCGTCCTCACCGCTCATCCCGCAGCGCCAGCACGTCTCGTGCTCGTAGAGCGTGAGGGATATCGCCCGTGCCTTCACCGCCGCGTACCCTCCCAGCCCGGCCACCTCGCCGAGCAGGTCGAAATCGCCCGCATCGGTGGTGAGGGTGAAGGTCAGCCCGGCGCGGAGCCAATGCACGGACGATCCCTTCGAGGCCTTCCGGCTCCCGGCGGTAGCAGACACCGAGATCGAACGTGGTGCTCGCTGCCCCCTGAGCGTTGGCTGCCACGCCGCCGATGACAACGAACGCGACCTCCGCGGCGTGCAAAGCCTCAAGCAGGACAAGCGGTCTGAATGCGTTCATGGGTTTCAGGCGCTCGAAGTGTGTCGAGACGCCTGGTAGGCTGTGCGCAGAGCGACTACGAGTTCCACCATGCCTACGAGTTTCTCCAAGCGGTCCGTCGGGGAGAGACGCAGATTCGCTCGGAAACAGAAAGCCGACCAGAGGCGTGCACCCGGCCCTGTACGTGCGCCGGCTCCCCCCTCCGAAGGCCTCGACCGACCCCAGCACGTCCACGCCGGCGTAGAACCGCCACCGTCCGTCCCGCACGAAGAAGCGGTCGTGGCCGAGGCGCGCGTTCGCCGCACCGCCGGGGTTGCCGCAGCGGCAGCCGGCCGGTCGGCCCTGCTTCGCCGGGGGCGGCGGGAGGAAGAGGCATCGGTATCTTCCTGCCCCCGGCTTCGTTGCAAGGCGTCCCCCCGTCCCCCCGAGCGGAGCGAAGTGGAGTCGAGGGAACGCTCCGGGCGCGGCGTCGAGAGGCTCTCGGTGTCATGCCCGGACAGACCCGTTCGGCACAGACCCGTTCGGCACAGACCCGTTCGACTCCGGCTCTTCGAGGCTTCGCTCAGGCTGACAGCCGTCGGAGCTTTGCAACGGGACCGGCGCTCCGTCCGCCCTCCACATCCCATCGCCATGCCCGATACCGCTGTCCGTGAACCGGAAGTCACCCTCAACCTCGCGGTGGAGCACGGCCTCACCGAAGAGGAATACGGCTGGATCGTGGACCGCCTCGGGCGGACGCCGACGTTCGTCGAGCTCGGCATCTACTCGGTGATGTGGAGCGAGCACTGCTCGTACAAGAACTCGATCGCCCTCCTGAAGACGCTGCCGCGCGAGGGCGCGCAGCTCCTCGTCGAGGCCGGCGAGGAGAACGCCGGCCTCGTCGACATCGGCGACGGGCTCGCGGTGGCGTTCAAGATCGAGAGCCACAACCACCCCTCGGCGGTCGAGCCGTACCAAGGCGCGGCGACGGGCGTCGGCGGCATCCAGCGCGACATCTTCACGATGGGCGCGCGCCCGATTGCGTCCCTCAACTCGCTCCGCTTCGGCTCGCTCCAGAGCCCCCGCGTGCGCTACCTCTTCGACGGCGTCGTGCGCGGGATCGGCGACTACGGCAACTCGTTCGGCGTCCCGACCGTCGCCGGCGAGGTCTATTTCGACGACGCCTACGAGGGCAACCCGCTCGTCAACGCGATGTCGGTCGGCATCGTCCGGGTCGGCGAGACGGCGAGCGCCATCGCCACCGGCCTCGGCAACCCGGTCTACATCGTCGGCTCGGCGACGGGCCGCGACGGGATTCACGGGGCGACCTTTGCGAGTGAGGAGATATCCGAAGCGAGCGAGGCGAAGCGCCCGAGCGTGCAGGTCGGCGACCCGTTCACGGAGAAGCTGCTCCTCGAGGCCTCGCTCGAAGCTCTCGCCACCGGCGCGGTCGTCGGGATTCAGGACATGGGCGCGGCGGGGATTACGTGTTCGTCGTGCGAGATGAGCGCCAAGGGCGAGGCCGGCATGGCGCTCTGGCTCGACCGCGTGCCCGCGCGCGAGGCCGGCATGACGCCCTACGAGCTAATGCTCTCCGAGAGCCAGGAGCGGATGCTGCTCGTCGTCGAGAAGGGCCGCGAGGCCCACGTCGAGGCCGTCTTCGCCAAGTGGGACCTGCACGCCGCCCACATCGGCGAGGTCACCGGCGACGGTCGGGTGAAGGTCTACTGGCACGGCGACCTCGTGGCCGATGTGCCCGCCGAGCACCTCGTGCTCGGCGGCGGCGCGCCGGTCTACCACCGCGAAACGAGGCGGCCGGCCTACCTCGACGACGCCCACGCCTTCGATCTCTCAACCGTGCCGGACGTGGGCGCGGGCGACGCGGGCGCGGTCCTCAAACAGCTCCTCGGCAGCCCCAACGTCGCCTCGAAGCGGTGGGTCTACGAGCAGTACGACACCACCGTCCGCACCAACACGGTGCAGGGGCCGGGCCGGGGCGACGCCGCGGTGGTCCGCATCAAGGGGACGAACAAGGGGCTCGCCGTCAAGACCGACTGCAACGGGCGCTACGTCTACCTCAACCCCCGGCGCGGCGGGCAGATCGCCGTCGCCGAGGCGGCGCGCAACGTGGTCTCGGCCGGCGGCCGGCCGCTCGCCATCACGAACTGCCTCAACTTCGGCAACCCGTACAAGCCCGAGGTCTACTGGCAGTTCACCGAGGCCGTCGGCGGGATGGGGGACGCCTGCCGCGCGCTCGGCACGCCCGTCACCGGCGGCAACGTCAGCTTCTACAACGAGAACCCCGAGGGGGCCGTCTTCCCGACCCCGACGATCGGGATGCTCGGCCTGGTCGAAGACGTGGAGAAGCACACGACGGCCGCCGCCTTCCGCGCCGAGGGCGACGCGGTCTTCCTCCTCTCGCCCGACGCGTGGCAGCACCGAGGCGAGATCGGCGGGACGGAGTACCTCGCGTCCGTGCACGCGCAGACGGCCGGCGACGCGCCGCACCTCGACCTCGGCGAAGAGGCGGCGGTGCAGGGCGCGATGCTGGACTTGATCCGCAGCGGCCTCGTCGAGAGTGCGCACGACGTCTCCGACGGCGGCCTCGCCGTCTGCCTCGCCGAGTGTACCCTCGGCGGCCTTGGCGCGGAAATCGACGTAGAGCGCCCGGAGGGCCTTCGGCTCGACGCGGTGCTCTTCGGCGAAGCCCAGAGCCGGATCGTGTTCACGGCGCGCTTCGACGACGGCGAGATGGTGCAGGACGCGATCGTCGGGACCGGCGCACGGGCGGTGCCGATTGGCCGCGTCGGCGGGGACCGGCTTCGCCTCGCCGTCGGCGGCGAGGTCGTCGTCGACGAAACCGTGGCCGACCTCGCCGCGCCGTACCACGCTGCGATCCCCGAAGCAATGAGCCGGTAGGGGCGACCCTATGTGGTCGCCCTGTTCGAGAATGGCACCGTCCCTGACGAGGGCGACCACGCGGGGTCGCCCCTACGGTCACCGGGGCGGGCGGCGCGGCTTCGTCACTCGACCTTCGAGAAACCCGGGGCGGCTCGTCCCGTTCAAACCGCCGCTCGACCCCGAACCCGACTCTGACTTTAGCAACGAGGCACTTTCTCATGGCCGACAACGCCAAGTACGTCACCCTAACCGACGCCAACTTCCAGGACGAAGTCCTCAACAGCGACCAGCCCGTGCTCGTCGATTTCTGGGCGGCGTGGTGCGGCCCCTGCCGCGTCATCGGCCCGACGATCGAGGAGCTCGCCGCCGAGTACGAGGGCAAGGCGAAGGTCGCCAAGATGGACGTGGACAACAACACGCAGGTCCCGACGCAGTTCGGCATCCGCTCGATCCCGACGCTGCTGTTCTTCAAGGACGGACGCATCGTGGACCAGGCCATCGGCGTGGTGCCGAAGCGCGACCTCGCCGCGAAGCTCGACGCGCTCGCCGGCCAGACGGCGTGAGGCGCGAGGCGTGCCAAACGTAGAACCCGAGGGTGCCCGTAGCGGACGTCGCCGCGTGGCACCCTTGCGTTTTATCTCCCATTTCCAGAGACCATGACCCAGCACAACGGCACCCCTGACCTCGCCGCGTTCGACGGCCTCGACTTCGGCGGCGCGGAGCGGCGGAACGTGGTCGTCATCGGCACCGGGCCGGCGGGGCTGACGGCGGCGCTCTACGCGGCCCGCGCGAGCCTCGAACCGCTCGTCTTCGAGGGCCCCCATCCCGGCGGGCAGCTCGTCACCACCACCGACGTCGAGAACTACCCCGGCTACCCCGACGGCGTCCTCGGGCCGGAGATGATGGAGGACTTCCGGCGGCAGGCCGAGCGCTTCGGGGCCGACCTTCGCCACGGCTCGGTCACGGCCGTAGACTTCTCCGAGCGCCCGTTCCGCCTCGTCGTCGACGCCGAGACGCCGGTGCTCGCCGAGACTGTCATCATCTCGACCGGCGCGAGCGCGAAGTACCTCGGCCTCGAGAACGAGCAGCGCCTGCTCGGGCGCGGCGTCTCGGCCTGCGCGACGTGCGACGGAGCGTTCTTCCGCGACGAGCACCTCGCCATCGTCGGCGGCGGCGACACGGCGATGGAGGAGGCCCTCTTCCTCACGCGCTTCGCCGAAAAGGTGTCGGTCCTCCACCGGCGCGACACGCTCCGCGCGTCGCAGATCATGCAGGAGCGCGCCTTCGCCCACGACAAGATCGAGTTCCTCTGGAACACGGTCGTCGAGGACGTGCTCGGCGAGAACAGCGTCGAGGGCCTGCGGATTCGGAACGTCGAGACCGGCGAGACCGACACGCTCGGCGTGACGGGGTTCTTCGTCGCCATCGGCCACCAGCCAAACACGGACCTCTTCCGCGGCTGGCTCGACCTCGACGAGACGGGCTACATCCAGACGCTCCCGGACTCGACCTATACCACCATCGACGGCGTCTTCGCCTGCGGCGACGCCCAGGACCACGTCTACCGGCAGGCGATCACCGCCGCCGGGACCGGCTGCATGGCCGCCATCGACGCCGAGCGCTGGCTCGCCGAGCACGGCGAGATCGACGGCGTCCGCACCGAGACCGAGTACCACGCCGCCCCCGCCGAGGACAGCGACGACGGCGTGGCGGTGCAGGAGAAGCTGTGAGCGGCCCCGCGCAACGAGCGGTGATGCGGTGGGTGCTGCTCGGCCTCCTCACGCTGGCCGCCGGGCCGGCGCACGCCCAGGGGCTGGCAGCGAAGCTGGCCGACGCGCGCGTCGGCGCCCGCGCGGAGGTCGCGCTGGCCCAGGACGAAGCGCTGGCGGCGTTTACCTTCCACCCCACCGCCGAGGCGGGGGTGCTGACGGTCCTCGGCGTGGTAGAAACGCAGGGGCAGCGGGCCCGAGTGGCCGAGGTGGCCGGCGGCGTCGAGGGCGTGGTGCGCGTCGTCAACCAGGTGCAGGTGACGGCCCAGCCACGCGCCCGGACGGGGCCTCGGCCCGCCGAGCCTGCGACGACGGAGAAACCTGAGGCGACGGAGCCTGAGGCGACGGAAGACGAAGAGGTCGGACGGGCGGCGGCTCCGGCGCAGGAGCCGGTCTACCACACCGTCCGGCGCGGCGACACGCTTGGCGCGATTGCCCAGCGCTACGGCGTCACCGTCCGCCAGGTGCAACAGCTCAACGGGCTGCGCGGCACGCGCATCCGGGTGGGACAGCGGCTTCGGGTGAACTAGGCGCACCTGCGCGCCGCGGTGAAACGCGGTCCCGCCGAGCGGAACAGGGTTTGGAGGGAGGGCGGGCCTCGCTTGCCTCCGTCTCGCTTTGCCCCAGGACTTCCCCTCGCCGCTCCGTGCCCACCTGCTCCTCGAAGGGGAGCAACTCGCCGTCCTCGAATGCTCGGTGGCGGGCCTCAGCCTGGCGTGGCCGGCGCACCACAGCCCGGCGCTCCCCGTGCGACGCGGCGAGGACCGACCGGCCGTTCTCGTCCTGAGCGGGCCGGGCCCAGAGCAGCGGCACGACGTGACGGTCCGCCTGGCTGCGCACGGGCCAACGCACGTAGAGCTCGCCTTCGTGGCGCTTCCCCCGTCCGTCCGGGAGGAGCTGGAACGAGTCGGGCCGATGCGAGCCGGGCCTGGTGAGCGTCCTTTCGGTCCGGGCCTCGGAGGGGCCGAGGCTCCGCTGCCTCGCCGCCTCATGCTGCACCTCAGCGCGACCGTCGCCGAGGTCACGCGCCGCCGCCGACCGCCGGGCGCACGCACGCCCCTCGCCGCGACGCCCGACGCCGCCGGCACGCCCATCGGGATCGGGCTGCTGCTCGTCGTCGTAGCCGGAGTGATGGCCTTAGCCGCGCTCGTCGGGGCGCTGCTCTTCCGCTGAGAGCCGCCGTTCCGCGCCGGTCCGTTTTGTGCGTGGGCCGGGTGAGCGCCCTCGGCCTGCGTTGCACTCGTTGCACTATCCTGCCGGCTGCCGGGGGCCTCGCCCTCCCACCGACACTGCACCATGCCCGATTCTCCGTCTTCCCAGGCCGTCACCCGGTTGCTCCGCCGCGTCCACGAAGGGGACCGGCAGGCGCTCGGCGACCTGCTGCCGCTGATCTACGACGAGCTGCACGCCCTCGCCCGCCGGCAGCGGCGGCGGCGCGGCGGCTCCGAGACGCTCAACACCACCGCGCTCGTCCACGAGGCGTACCTCAAGCTGGTCCGCTCCGAGGACGCCCGCTGGCAAGACCGGTCGCACTTCTTCCGCGTCGCCGCGACCGCCATGCGGCAGATTCTCGTCGACTACGCCCTCCGCCGGCGCGCCGCCAAACGCGGCGGCGGCGCGCGCTCGCTCTCGCTCGACGAGGCGTTCTTCCTGCCCGAGGAGAAGGCCGAAGAAGTCATCGCGCTCGACGAGGCCCTCGCCCGCCTCGCCGCCTTCGACGAGCGGCAGAGCCACCTCGTCGAGCTGCGCTACTTCGTCGGGTTCACGATCCCCGAGACGGCTGAGGCGCTCGGCGTCTCGGCCTCTACCGTCAAGCGCGAGTGGACCGTGGCCCGGGCGTGGCTCCACCGCGAGATCGGCGAGACGATGAGCTAAAGCGCAGCCCCCGACCTCCACGTGGAAGCCGGGGGCTGCGAAGACCTACGGTCGCGCTCTACGGGCGGGTGAGGGTGACCGTGTCGTTGGTGTAGAAATCTCCGTTGCCGGTTGCGCCCCCATTGAGCATCGCGGTGATCGTGCTGCCGCCGTTGGAGACCGTGGCCTGGAGCGTAATCGGGCTGCCGAGCTGGGGGTCTGTGAGCGAGAGGTTGAGGGTGGGAGCGTTGAACGTCCCGCTGGTGGTGACGTTAAGCTGATAGCCGGGTCCTGTGATAACGCCGGTCCCCGAGACGGCAGTCCCGGTCTGCGTGAGCGTCAGGCTCATCGCTTCGCCATCGCTGGTGGTACCCGAGTAGGTCCCCGTCACATTCAGGCCGAAGCCGGGGGGCACGATCTGGATGACGAAGTCGATGCCTACGTTCTGGCCGGCGGTGACTTGCTGACGCTGAGGAGTCGCCTGATCGGGGTCGAGCGGGCCGCCCCCGAGGTAGCCGAAGAAGTCGCCGGTGCTGACGGAGCCGTTGTTGTCGTTGTCTTTGAAGGCGGCGAGGAAGTAGGAGTCTGGGTTGATGTTCTCGAATCTGTAGCTCCCGTCGGCGTTTGCGGTCACCTCGAACGTCGGCGCACTGTTTCTGAACTCGTCGAGGGTTTCGTAGAGCGCAACGAGGGTGTTGTTGATCTCACCGGCGGCTCCGGCGGGCAGCCTGATCGTGCCGGAGATGCTCCCGGTCGTCGGCTCGGGGTCGGAGGAATCGCAGCCGGCGGCGGCGAACATGAACAGGGCTACGAGCACCGTAGCACCAACGTGTGTGCGGATAGTCATGGTTGAAGGCGAGTTTGAGGATGGAAACGCAGAGGGCTCAAACGCAGAGGGCTCATGCGAGCGGAGCGCTGCGTCGAGCGTTCAGGGCAGAGCCGTTTGAGGCCGGGGCTACCCACTAGAACGGGGAAACGGCGAGGATCGGCTCATCGAACGAGCGAGGCGCGGAAAATAGGCGAAGGCCGTGTGGCGGAATGCGTCAGGCAATCCAAATTTTAGAGGATGTTGAGGCTCCGGAGCCGAGATCGAGGCCGGGCCCGCAGGCAGCCGAGCCCTGTCCTTTCGCGCGTCTCAGCCTGTCCGGGGCGTGTGGCCTCCGAGGGCTTCAGGCGTCCTATCTTCCGCCTCCTCCTTTCCTGCCTCGCCATGCCCATCGCCCGCCTCCTCTTCCCGACGGACTTCTCCGAAGCCGCCGGGCAGCGCTTCCGCCACGCCCTCTCGCTCGCCGAGCGTCAAGGGGCCGTCCTCCACGTCCTCCACGTCGTGGACAACGGAGCAGCCACCTCGCGGGGAGAACGAGAGATGGACGCCTTCATCGAGGCGCACCACGCCGACGGTCTTCCGATCGAGCAGGCCGTGGTGGCCGCCGAAGCGCCGGCCCCGGCGATCCGCGACTACGCCGCCGCCGAGAACATCGACCTGATCGTGATGGGGCGGCACGGGCAGCGCGGGCTGCGCCGGCTCTTCCTCGGCAGCGTCGCCGAGGAGGTGATCCGCGAGTCGCCGTGCCCGGTCCTCACCGTCCGCCGCAGCGCCGAGACCTTCCCGCTCGGGCAGACCGACGCGGTCCTCGTCCCGCTCGACCTGTCGGCGGCCAGCCGGCACGCCCTCCCGCTCGCCAAAACGCTCGCCGCCGGGTACGGCGCGCGGCTGCTCCTGCTCCACGTCCTCGAAGACATCGACCTGCCGTCGATCTACGGCGACGACATCGCCAACCCGATCTACGACCTCTACCCCGAAATCCGGGAGCGCACCCGGACCGAGATTCGGCGCGTCGTGCAGGCGTCGGACGGGCCGAGCGTCGAGCCCGAGGTCCACTTCGCCGAGGGCGACCCGGCGGAGGCCGTCGTGGAGTTCGCCGACTCCAGCGGTGCCGACCTGATCGTGCTGACGCGGACAGGGCGGCGCGGGCTGACGCGCCTGCTCATCGGCAGCACCGCCGACGGCGTCATCCGCGCGGCGTCGTGCCCCGTGCTCGTCGTCCCGGTCGAGCCCGAGGAGGGCCACGGTGAGCCGTAGACGGTGAGCCGTGGTGTCCTTTCCGACCAGGGCGATCCCATGTGGGATCGCCCCTACGAATCGGAGAGCGCCCGGTCCGGATAGTCGGTGATGAGGCCGTCCACGCCGAGGGCCCGGAGCCGCCGCATGTCGTCCGGCTCGTTGACCGTCCACGGGATGACGAGCATCCCCCGCCGGTGCGCGTGCTCGACGACTGCCTCACTCACGAGCCTGAAGTCGGGGCTGTAGATATCGGGCACGAAGCCGAGCGCGCCGAGGCCCTCGCGCAGACGCTCCTCCGGAGTCTGTCCCGCCTCCTCCACGAGCAGGGTCTCCTCCACGAGCAGGGCGAGCCGGACGGGGAACCGGCAGGTCCGCGCCTCCTGCAACGTCCGCACGTCGAACGACTGCAGCGTGAACCGCTCCGCGACGCCCTCCGCCGCGACGACCTCCCACAGCCGCCGGACGAACTCCGCCGGCGGCGGGTGCAGCCGCCCGTCGCCCTCGGGCTTCGACTTGGTCTCGACGTTGTAGAACGTCGGCGGCAGGCCGCACTCGCGCGCGTAGGCCTCGGCGAAGCGGACGACGGCGCGCAGCGTCGGCTTCGAGGCGGGCTGCGGCTCCTGCTCGGGGAAGCGCGGGTGGCCCCGGCTCCCGCAGTCGAACCGGGCCACCTCGGCGTAGGGCATGTGGTAGATCAGCAGCTCGGCCTCGTCCTCCGGCCGCACCGGCCTCCCGTCGGGGTGGCTGCAAAACGCGCTCGCCACGAACGGGTCGTGGGAGACGACGACCTCGCCGTCCTCCGAAATCACGGTGTCGAGCTCGAGCGTCGTCACCCCGAGGTCGAGGGCGCGGCGGAAGGCCGGGAGCGTGTTCTCCGGCGCGAGGCCGCGCGCGCCCCGGTGTCCCTGCACGTCGAAGCCGGGTGGGATGAGTGGCATAGTCGCTAGAGCCGTAGGGGGTTGATTCGTCCCCCTACATCGTTCATCAACCTACAGCCGGATCAGCAGGCGAACGGCTGGCGGGGGCGGCTCGTCGTCCGCGTCGCCGCGCAGAAAGCCCGGCGTGACGACCTCCCCGAGCGCGTGGACGCCGAGCGCGATCCCGGCTCCGAGGGCCGCCCCGACGGCCGTGTCCGTCGGGTAGTGCACGCCGAGCCACGAGCGGCTGACGGCCACCGCCGCCGCCCACCCGAACGCCGGGGCGATCACGTACCACTCGGGGTAGGACACGCTGAGCGAGGTGGCGAGCGCGAACGACACGGCTGCGTGGCCCGACGGAAACGAGTGGGGGTCGAACGCGCTCGGGTGGCCCCGCGCGCGAGGGGTGATGCTCGCGAGCGAAGCGTAGGGCCGAGGCCGCTTGACGATGCTCTTCAGCGCGAAGACGGCCCCGATCGTTCCCGCCTCGCTGAGTGTGAGCAGGTAGGCCGGCCTGAAGTCGCGCTCGCCGTCGAGGGCGAGCGTGCCGAGCCAGAGCGCCGGGGCTGCGCCGACGAAGGCCTTCTGCGAGCTCCAGTTCGCCCCACGCATCAGCGCAGCGAAGGCCGGGGCCTCGATGCGATAGATCGCGTGGAGCACCCGGATGTCCTGCGTGCTCGGCGGGTCCTCCGCGACGACGGTCGTGTCGATGGGCGCGTTCTGCGCCGGTGCCGGAGAACCGGCGGCGAGCACGAGGAGAACGGGCAGAGCGCGGAGCGGCACGGCGAGGCGGGTGGGAGGTCGGGGCCGCAAGCTAGCGCCGCCGGCGCAAAAAAGCAGCGCCGCCGAAAAGGGGTCGGCGGCGCTGCCAGGGTAGGCGCGTCGGGCGGGGCTACGCGTCGAAGACCTCGGCCTTCCCGTTCTTCTGCTCCTGGCCCACCTCGGCGGCGTCGGCGGCGTCCGAGGGGTCGTCGCTCGCGGGGATCATGCCGAGGGTCTGGCGGACCCGGTGCATGACCTCGGCGCGGGCGTCGTCGTTCTCGCGGAGCCACTGCTTGGCCGCGTCGCGCCCCTGGCCGATCTTGTCGTCGCCGTAGCTGTACCACGAGCCGGCCTTGGTGATGATGTCCGCGTCGACGGCCATGTCGACGAGCTCGCCCATCGACGAGACGCCCTCGCCGTAGATGATGTCGAACTCGGCCTGGCGGAACGGCGGGGCGACCTTGTTCTTGACGACCTTCACGCGCGTCCGGTTGCCGACGATCTCGGTGCCGTCCTTGACGGCACCGATGCGGCGGATGTCCATGCGGACCGAGGCGTAGAACTTCAGCGCCCGCCCGCCCGAGGTGGTCTCCGGGCTGCCCCACGAGACGCCGATCTTCTCCCGGATCTGGTTGATGAAGACGAGCGAGGTCTTGGTCCGGTTGATGGTCCCGGTGAGCTTGCGCAGCGCCTGGCTCATCAGCCGCGCCTGGAGGCCGACGTGGCTGTCGCCCATTTCGCCCTCGATCTCGGAGCGCGGCACGAGCGCCGCGACGGAGTCGACCACGACCACGTCGAGCGCGCCCGAGCGGATCAGCATGTCGACGATCTCGAGGGCCTGCTCGCCGGTGTCGGGCTGGGAGACGAGCAGCTCGTCGGTGTCGACGCCGAGCTTCTCGGCGTAGCTCGCGTCGAAGGCGTGCTCGGCGTCGATGAAGGCGCACTGGCCGCCGAGCTTCTGGGCCTCGCCGATGATCTGGGTGGCGAGCGTCGTCTTGCCCGAGGACTCGGGGCCGTAGATCTCGATGACGCGCCCGCGCGGGACACCGCCGATGCCGAGGGCGTGGTCGAGGGCGAGGCTGCCGGTCGGGATCGCGTCGATGACGACCGGCGGGGCGTCGCCGAGCTTCATCACCGAGCCTTTGCCGAACTGCTTTTCGATTTGCTTGAGGGCGAGGTCGAGCGCCTTCTGGCGTGCCCCGCTCTGGGTCTCGTCGTTTGCCATGAGTGTTGGGTGTCCCCGTGAGTGAGAGAAGAGAGTGCTAGGATACGCACGCGCGCTGCCAGCCTCGTGTCATACAGGGATAGACGCGCGAAGTCTCGCGGCGTAACCCCACGGCGCTGATTTTTCCGCCGACGACCGAGGCAGCGCCAAGAGGAAGAAGGCGAGGATGAGTGCCGGACGGCGCAGGCAAGGCGCGCGACGCAGCCGACGCCACGCATCGGCACCACACATCGGCACCGATGCCACGCATCGGCGATGGAGCGCCACGCCGGAGGCGGCGGCTGGAGCAGCCCTTCACGTTGCCTTCGTAGTCAATGCATTCGTAGTCAGTCTCTCAGAGCTCAGGAGTGCAGCGGGGCGGCGGCGCGGGCGTCCCGGCGGAGGAGCTGGCGGCGGACGAGGTTGAGCGCGGCGGTGATGCTGAGGCGCTTGTTGAGCAGCCGGTCCTTCGCCAGTTGAAGCCGGACGGCGTAGCTCCCGTGCTCGTCGGCGTAGCCGATCCAGACGGTGCCGACGGGCTTCTCGGGCGTCCCGCCCCCCGGCCCGGCGACGCCGGTCGTCGAGACGCCGAGGTCGGTCGAGAGGCGGGCGCGGACGCCTTCGGCGAGCTGCCCCGCGACGGCTTCGCTCACGGCCCCGTGCTCGCGGAGGAGGGCCTCGTCCACCTCCAGGAGGCTCACCTTCTGCGCGTTGCCGTAGACCACGACCCCGCCGCAGAAGTAGGCCGAGGCACCGGGGACGTTCGTGATCCGGTCGGCGAGGAGGCCGCCGGTGCAGCTCTCTGCGGTGGCGAGCGTCAGCCCGCGCTCGGTGAGCATCCGGCCTACGGCGGCCTCGAGGAGATCGTCGCCCTCGCCGAAGAGGAACGCGCCGGCGCGTGCGCGGACGATGCGCTCGAAGTCCGCGAGGCGGGCCTCGGCCTCGGCGCGGGTCGCGCCGGAGGCGGTGATGCGGAGGCGGATGACGCCGTAGCGCGGGAGGAAGGCGAGGTGGAGGTCGGGGCCGAGCCGGTCGGCGTAGTCGCCGAGGGCGTCGGCGAGGTCGGACTCGCCGACGCCGACGGTGAGGAGCGTCTTTTGGAGCGTGCTCGCGTCGCCGCGCCGCTCGACGAGGCGAGGCAGGACGGACGCCTGCATGAGGGTCCGCATCTCGTTCGGGACGCCGGGCAGAACGGCAATCGCGCAGCCCGTCGCCGCGTCCTCGAACCACAGCCCCGGCGCGGTGCCGACGGGGTTCGGCAGCGCCTCGAAGCCGCCGGGCACCTCGGCCTGCACGCGGTTGCGCTCGGCCATCGGACGCCCGCGCGCCTCGAACTTTGCCCGCAGCTCGGCGAAGAGATCGTCGCGGAAAACGAGGGGCCGCCCGAGCTCGTCGGCGACGGCCTTCTTCGTGATGTCGTCGTGCGTCGGCCCGAGGCCGCCGGTGAGGATCACGACGTCGGAGGCGGCGAGGGCGCGGCGCAGCTCGTCGCGGATGTCGGCGGCCTCGTCCGAGACCGTGGCGGCGCGGCGGACGGTGATGCCGTGCGCGCTGAGCTGCTCGCCGATCCAGGCCGCGTTCGTGTTGACGGTCTGCCCGATGAGCAGCTCGTCGCCGACGGTGAGGAGAGAAGCAGTCATTTCAAACGTCGCGTTGCGAGTGACGAACGTGACGAACGGCGAACGTGGCGAGTGACGAACGAGGCACCTGTTCGACGCTCGTCATTCGCCGCTCGTCACGTGGTGGCTCCAGGCTTGCGGGTCGGCGCGCCACGCGCGGAGCGCGCCGAGGGCCTTGGTGCCGAGGACCCCGGCGCGCTCGGCGACGCGAAGGAGCGTCGCGAAGTCCGTGAGGGTCGCGTGGTCGAGAGCCGCCGCGTCGAAGCGCTCCGTCGCCGCGTCGAAGCCGTAGGAGAAGATCGCGAGGACCGCCGTGACCTCGGCCCCCGCCGCCCGCAGCGCCTCCGCCGCCGCGACCGACGAGCCGCCGGTCGAGACCAGGTCTTCGATCAGCACGACGCGTTGCCCCTCGCTGACCCGGCCTTCGATCCGGTTCTCGCGCCCGTGGCCCTTCGCGCCCGCGCGGACGTAGGCCAGCGGCAGCCCCAGCCGGTCGGCGACGAGGGCGGCCTGCGGGATGCCCGCCGTCGCCACACCCGCCACCGCGCCGGGCCGCGCCGCGCCGCGCCCGATCAGCTCCTGAAACCCCGCCGTGATGCGCGAACGGACGGCGGGGTAGGCGAGCGTCAGCCGGTTGTCGCAGTAGACCGGCGCGCGCAGCCCCGAGGCCCACGTGAACGGCTCGGCGGGCCGGAGCACGAGCGCGCCGATCTCCAAGAGGTCAGCCGCGACCTGCTCGCGGAGCGTGGTGAGGGGGTCGATGCGGGGCGTCACGGCGGCGGGGTTGGGAGCGACGAGCTGCAAGGCTACGACCGCCGGAGGCCGGCCCGCAAGGACGCCCCGTGCGGTTAGCGAACGAGGGTGAGCGCCTGCGCCGCCGCCTGCCCGCCCGCCGTCATCCGCACGACGTAGACGCCGGGGGCGAGGCCGGCGGCGTCGAAGCGGACCGGGTGCTCGCCCGCCGGGGCCGGGCCGTCGAAGAGCACCGCCACCTCGCGCCCGAGCACGTCGTAGACCGCGAGGCGCACCGGACCGGGCTCGGCCTGCTCGAACCTCAGCGTGGACGACGACGCGAAGGGGTTGGGGAACGCGGGCCGGAGCGCGACCCGCCCCGCCGGAGCCGACGGCTCCGCCGCGACGACGCCGCGCGCGAACCGGTAGATACGCCGCGTGTCCCACCCGATGGCGTAGAGCTCCCCCTCGGCGTCTACGCCGAAGGACGAGAGGAGAAAGTCGGCGTCGAAGAGCTCGGTGTTCTCGGACGCGTCCGGCTCGAGTGCCCAGACCTGGCCGGTGCAGAAGTCGCCGTAGACGTAGCGCCCGTCGAGCTCCGGCAGGGCCGTCCCCCGGTAGACGTAGCCCCCCGTGACCGAGCACCGCCCGTCGGCGTGGCTGTATTCCCACGCCGGAAAGGTGACGCCCTCCAGGTCACACGGCCCCTCGAAGCAGTGCATCCCCTCGAAGGCGTCCCAGCCGAGGTTGGCCCCGGCTTCGCGGACGACGCTTACCTCCTCCCACTGGTTCTGCCCGACGTCGCCGACCCACAGGTCGCCCGTGCCCCGGTCGATGGAGAAGCGCCACGGGTTGCGGAGGCCGTAGGCCCAGATTTCCTCGCGCCACCCCTCGGCGTTGCCGGCGAACGGATTGTCCGGCGGGATGCCGTAGTTCCGCCCCTGGCCGGGGTCGTCCACGTTGACGCGCAGGATCGAGCCGAAGAGCGTCGCGCGGTTCTGCCCGTGGTCCAGCGGGTCGCCGGCCGAGCCCCCGTCTCCGAAGGAGAAGTAGAGGTTGGCCTCCTCCGCGTTGGGATGGAAAGCAAGCTGCCCCCCGTTGTGCCACTGGAAAGGCTGCTCGATGTCGAAGAGCACGACCTCGCTCTCCCGGTCGGCGCGCGGAGCCCCCGCCGCAGGGTCGGGCACGGTGAAGCGGGCGATGATGGTCCGGTGGCCCTCCCCCTCGGCAGCCGGGAACGTCGTGTAGTGGACGAAGAAGTGCCCGTTCGCCTGGTACCTGGGGTGGAAGGCGAGGCCGAGCAGGCCCTCCTCCCAACTCGGCGCGTTGCTGCTGACGACGTCGCGCAGGTCGATGAGCGTATCGACCCGGCTCACCGCCGGGTCGTTCTCGAACGAGAGGAGGACGCCGACCTTGTCGACGACGAACAGCCGCGTCTCGCCGGGGGCCGTCTCGAGGCCGACCGGAATTTGGAAGAGGGGGAGGGCTGGAAATGCAGGCTCGACCGCAACCGGTTGCGCGTACGCGGCGGGGAGGAGCAGGGCGCTGAGTAGAGCGAGGCGGAGCATGACGTCAAAGAAGGGGGAAGAGGGGAAGGCTATCGCAGGAGGAGAAGCTTGCGCGTACGGCTCGTACCTGCCGCCTCCAGCCGGACGACGTAGAGCCCCGCCGGCAGCCCCGCCGCCGCGAACGCTGCCGTGCCCTCGCGCGGGGCGAAGCCGTCGAGGAGCACCGCGGCTTCGCGCCCGAGCACGTCGTAGACCGCGATCCGCGCCGGCCCCGGCTCGGCCTGCCCGAAGCGCAGCGTCGTCGCGGTGCGGAAGGGGTTGGGGCCGTCCAGGTCCAGCCGAATGTCTTGCGGGGCCGGGCCGGGGCCGGTCGAGGTGTCGGTCTCGGAGAAGAAGCGGTAGATGCGCCCGTTGCCGCGGACGAAGTACAGCTCGCCGCTCGCGTCCTCGCCGAACGAGGTCAGCAAGCTGAACGTCCCGACGTCCAGCAGCTCGTTCTCCGGGTCGCGCCCGCCGGCGTCGAGCGCCCAGATGCGGCCCGAGCAATAGTCGCCGTAGACGTAGCGGCCTTCGAGCTCCGGCACCTCGCCGCCGCGGTAGACGTAGCCGCCGGTCACGGAGCAGCCGAGCGAGTGGTTGTAGGTCCAGACGGGGAAGACGAGGCCCTCGGGGTCGCACGGCCCGTCGAAGCAGACGTCGCCCTCGTAGGTGTTCCAGCCGTAGTTGCCGCCGTCCTCCATCCGGTCGATCTCCTCCCACTGGTTCTGGCCGACATCGGCGATCCAGCCGTCGCCGGTGTCGCGGTCGAAGGAGAAGCGCCAGGGGTTGCGGAGGCCCCACGCGTAGATTTCGTCGCAGGCCCCGCCCGGCCCGTCGGCGAGGGCGTTCGGGGGGACGGTGTAGCCCGCCGTCGATCCGCCGCAGTCCGGGGCGGCCCCGCCGCCGTCCACGTCGAGGCGGAGGATCGCGCCGAGGAGCGTCGAGGGGTCCTGCCCGTTCTCCTCGGGGTCGCCGCCGGAGCCGCCGTCGCCGAGGGAGACGTAGAGGTAGCCGTCGGGCCCGAAGGCGAGGCCGCCACCGTTGTGGTTGCCGAAGGGCTGGCTGACTTCGAGCAGGACGACTTCGGTCTCGGGGTCGGCCACGTCTGGGTCCGCCGAGGAGCGCGAGAACCGGGAGACGCGCGAGCGGTGCGCGCCGGTCGTGCTGTAGTTGACGTAGAGGTAGCCGTTGTCCTGGTAGTCCGGGTGGAAGGCGAGGCCGAGCAGCCCCTTCTCGCCGCCGGCGCTGATGCGCCCCCGGATGTCGAGGTACTCGGTCGTCGCCGCCGCGTCCGGGTCGACCGTGAACCACTCGACGATGCCCGACTGCTCGACGACGTAGAGGCGGTCGGCGTGGACGGGGTCGTGCTCGATCCCGACGGGGCTGGAGAAGGAAAGGTTCGGAAAGGCGATCTCGGCGCTGAGCTGCGCGTGGACGGACCCGGCGAGCAGCAGCGGCAGAAGGAGGAGCAAGCGCATGTCAGTGCGTGGAATCGGTGAAAGGGGCGGTCCTGGTGGGCACGGACCAAGTATATGCCTAAAATGTGCTCCGGGCGAGGGTAAATCCTGGGAACCGGTGGGCCGAGGGCGCGGGGCGGGCGGTGCCTTGCGCGACGGTCTCGCTACCTTGTCGGGTTTTATTTCTTCCACTCCTCCCACTCCTCCCACTCCTCCCACTCCTCCCACTCCTCCCACTCTCCGCGCTATGCGCCTCGCGTTGCTCCTCGTCTCCTGCGCCGCTTCGCTCGCGGCGTGCACGGCCCCGCCGGAGTCCGCCCCGCTCCCGCCGCCGACCGAGCGCGCCGAGGCCTGGGACCGGTGGCGCACGGCGAAGGACTCGCTGTTCCGCACGCCCGAGTCGCCGCTGCTTCCGGCGCAGCGGGCCTCGTTCGAGCGGCTCGACTTCTTCCCGTACGACTCGGCGTTCGCGTTTGCCGTCACGCTCGCCCCGGCCCTGCGCCGGGACACCCTCCGCCTGGCGACCTCGACCGGCGAGCCGCGCGACTACGTGCGCTTCGGGACGTTCTCGTTCGCCTACGCCGGGCGGCGGCACCGCCTCACCGCCTTCCAGGCCCTCGACGGCGGCCCGGGGCCGGGGCAGGCCCTCCGCCTCTTCCTCCCGTTCGCGGACGCGACGGGCGGCACCGAAACCTACGCCGCCGGACGCTACCTCGACCTCGACGCGGTGCCGGACGGGCGCTACGTGCTGGATTTCAACTACGCCTACAACCCGTACTGCGTCTACAACCCGAGGTATAGCTGCCCGCTCCCGCCGCCGGAGAACCGGCTGGCCCTCGCGGCACGGGCGGGGGAGCGGGCCTTCGAGGGGCCGTAGGCGCGGTCAGCCGTCCCCGTCGTCGTCCCATCGGTGGCGGTTGTCACGGCTGCGGCGTCGGTCGCGGTGCTCGGCGCGGCGGACGAGGGAGCGGTAGGCGTGGCGCTGCCGGGGGTTCAGCTCGCGCTCGATGCGCCGGTCCGTGCCGTGCCACCACGCGCGCGTGGCGCGCTCGCCGTAGCGCCGCGGGAAGGGGTTGGCGCGGTCCCAGTCGCGGGGGCGGGCTCGCCGGAGGTAGTCTGCGGCGCGCTCCGCGAGCAAGCGTTCGATGCGGCGCTCCTGCCGGCGGTCGAGGTGCAGGGCGCGGTCGAGGGCGCGGACGTGGCGGCGAGCGTCGTGCTCCAGCCGCCCGTAGGCCCGGTCGGCCCGGTGCGAGACCGGGCGGTCCGAGGGGCGGTGCGCGGGAGCGCGGCGGTCGTGCCGGACGGTCGTGCCGACGGGCGCGCATCCGGCGGCGAGCAGACCGAATCCGCAGAGCACGAGGAGGTAACGCGAGCGTGTGCCAGGCATAGTCAGTGTCGTTGAGAAGTGGGGGGTCTCGTAGGGCCTCCGCTTCCCAAGCCGCTGCCGCACCGGGCGAGGTCACACCCGGGCGAGGTCACACCCGGTGCGCGGCGCGGCCTCACCGGCGCGGCGTCCGCCTCGCGTGCACCCATCGCGCCTCGCGCGCACCTATCGCGGTGGCCTCCATGAGGAAATGCCGGACCGCGCCGGGCGGAAGCCCCAGCCGACCGGCCACCACCTCGGTGCCGCCGAGGCGTTCGACCATCGCGACCACGGCGACGACCGTCGCGGGCGGAGCAGGGCGGCGAGGCATGGCAGCGCGGCAGGGAGGATCGACGGCGGTGGAGGGGAGCGGCCCAGACTAGTCATCGCCGACAGAATAAAAATCGCCGAGGGCATGGAGCCCTCGGCGACCTCCCGCGCCCACCGGACGGCGGATGCCCCGTGGTGGAGGGCACCGGCCGCGCCGGGCCGCGCGGTTGTCCAGCCCGAGTGGGCGCGCGAAGCGGGACGTGCGTAAGCTACTGCACGTGCTGCTCGGCCACGACGATCTCGCCCGTGCCGATGCCGCGCATCCGCACCCCGGCGATCTCGGTGCCCGGGGCGAGGCTCCGCTGCGGCAGGATGTCCAGGTATGAAGTCGGGACGGCCTCGCCTCCCGCTTCGGGCGTGACCCAGGCGACGCCGCCGCCGCCGTCAGTCCCGCGGTCGTAGTCCACGGCTACGACGATGACGCGCTCGTCGCCCTCGTAGATGACCGAGAAGTGGAACGAGGTGGGCGGCTCCCGGAGCGAGCCGATAGGCTGCGTCTCCGAGGCCGCTAGGGCGCTGGTGCGGTGTAGCACCGTCTCGTCGAGCCGCATATCGACTGCGAACTGGCCGCCTATCCCGCTCAGGTCTACCTCCACTTCCGTCTCGCCGTTCTGAAGGCCCCGGTGGAGGACGCTGGCGAGGATCGAGTAGGGCGACGGTCCCCCGATCAGGTCGATGATGAACGCCCCACCCGCCGGAATCTCGACCGGGTGGAAGAGGAAGTCCCCCTGCGTGCTGCCGGGAGCTCCGATGATGACCGTGTCGTCCCCTTTGGCGAGGGTCGAGGTCGGCAGGTCGGCCGCCGCCGCCTCGGGCTCGCCGGCGGAGTCGCACCCGGCCGCCACGAGCATCAGGGCGAGCAGGAGGACGCTCAGGAACGGGGTCCCGGTGCGGCGTGCGAGGAGAGAGCGGGTAGCAAGGTGTTTCATGGCTCGAGTGGGTCCAGGTGAGGCACGCGGGGCGTGCAGGGAAAGGGCGAGCGAGTCTTTGCTTACGGCTGGGTACTACGCTTACGGCTGGGTACTACGTGGCTTACGGCTGGGTACTACGTGTTTCCAAATTAGCGTCGTCCTCTTCGCCCTTCGTAGCGCGCAATAGGCATTTCTCCTAGTCGGATAGCTCCTCGCTGCATGGTCGGCGTGGCCTCCGGTCGCAGCCTTTGTTTCCTAGGGGGCTAGTGCATGAATACTATCCCCTGCGCCACTGGGCGGAGTGCGCCACTGGGCGGAGTTTCTCCTCTTGACCAGCAGCGTGTCCTCGGGCCGTCTCGGCGGCGCAGGAACGCGCTGAGCGTTGCCCCTGCCACAGCCGAGCGGCGCGGCGGCTCCCCCACTTGCCCCCTGCCGGAACGCATCGCCCGGAGGCACGCGTGGAGGCCGGCGCTACTGAGAAGCGGTAGGCGACACCTCGGCCTCGACGCTGCAAGGCTGGGCCGCAAGACTGAGTGCAGGGCCGGGCCGCAGCCGGTCGCGGCCCACGCCCTCCGGTACCTTACACGGCCGGACCGCGCTGGGGGACCGCCCTCTGTCGGGCGGCGAGCCCGGCGTGACCGCTACGACCCCGACGGGAGGTAACGGTCGAGGAGTGCGCGCCACGCCGTGCCGCGCGTATGCTCCAGGACGGCGCGGCTGAGCGGCTCGCGGAGCCTAGACCCCGGGGCCACGGCGAACGCCCACGGCTGCGGCTCCGACGAGGTCGATCCGACCTCGAGGTCGTAGCTCCCTTCCTCGTTGTGGTACCTCAGCACGGGGGCCGGGCCGACGAACGCGTCGAGGCGGTCCTGCTCGACCGCCCGCAGCCCGGCGGGCACGTCGGCAACGGTCTCGAAGGCGACCTGCTCCTCTTCGAGATACCCCGCCGCCGGGGTGCCCTCGACGACGCCGACGCGCTTGTCGCGCAGGTCCCCGGGGATGCTGAGGCTGCCGGAGCCGGAGCCGCCGAGCCCGAGCGAGGAGACGAGCGCGGCGGTCAGCGAGGCCGTGACGGCCATCGAGACCAGCATCCAGAGCAGCGCCGTGACCTTGCCGCCGACCGAGTCCGGCGCTTTGTCCCCGTAGCCGATCGTCGTCATCGTGACGCCGGCCCACCAGAAGCCGTCCCACACGCCCTCCTTGCCCTCGCGGAAGTCGTCCTCGTTGTCGCGCCGCTCGAAGAGCCAGATGATGACGCCGACGATGAGCAGCAGCACCGCGAGGCCCGCGGCGATCTTCAGAAACGTCGGCGAGAAGAGCCGGCCGAGGACCGCTGCGATGCCGGAGTTGCTCGTCTCGGCCACGCCGAGCGAGGCCGTGTAGTAGGGCGCGGCGAAGTCGGCGCGCGCCTCAGCCTCGGGCGACGCGCGAAGCGTGAGGGCGACGTCCACCGCGCCGCCGGCCACGGCGTCGAGAAGCTCGCCGCTCGGGATTTCGCGCAGCTCGGCCTCGAAGCCGGCTTGCCGCGCGACGCGCCGCCACAGCTCGACGGCGATGCCGTCCCACGTCCCGTCCGGGTTCTTGATGGCGAACGGCGGTGCCGGGGCTACGCCGGCGACGAGGCGGCCGGGGAAGTCGAGGGCCGCGAGCGTGTCGGCAGGCTGCGCCGCCGGCGTATCGGCGGGCTGTGCCGCGGGCGTGTCGGCGGGCTGTGCCGCGAGTGGGGCCGCGCCGAAGAGCAGGATAAGAAAGAGGAGACGCACGGAGCGGAGGAGTAGGCGGTGGAGGTGGACCGGAAGATACAGCGCTCCCAGTTTCTCTAGCTCCGTCTACTGCCCGGTCCGTACCAGCCGGGCCGCTACGCTGCCGGTTCGGCTGCCGGTGGCCCGCACGACGTACACGCCTTTGCCCAGCTCGCCCAGGTCCAGCTCTTCCGCGTGGCTCCCCGCCTCCTTGGTCCCGAGCTTCAGGTGATGAACCCGGCGGCCGAGGGTGTCGAAGACCTCCACTTCCACCATTTCTGACGTCGGTACCGTGACTTGTAAGGTCGTAGTCTCGCCGGCCGGATTCGGCCACATCTCCAGGCCCAGCACGGCCCGGTCCGGTGCCGTAGCCACGTCCGGGGTGTTGGCGAAGCGGAAGGGGTCGAGACTCGTCCGGGGCGTGTGCCCATCGCTCGCCACCACCGCCCAGCGGTAGCTGCCTTCGGCGGTGAGCGCCGAGGCGGACACGGTCAGCGCCGGGTCGGTCGTCTCGAAGGTCTGGTCGGTGCCGTCGGGCGCGGCGAGGAAGACGGTGTAGCTCACGGCCTCGCCCTCGCGCTCGGCGGCGGCCTCCCACGCCAGCGTTACGGCCTCGCCGAGCGCGACGACGGCCCCGTCCGCCGGATCCGTCAGGCCAAACATCGCGGGCGGCTGGTTGATGCCGAGGCCTTCGACGATGGTGACGAACTGGTTCGCGGCAACGTCTTCGATGGTCTCGACAGCCCCGCTCGGCCAGCGCACCGTCACGTTGGCGCTCGTGGCCGTGCCCAGGCCGAAATGGGCGCGGAGCCCGTGGCTGTGCGACATGAACCCGTCGCCGGCGGTGATCTCGCGGACCATCGAGAGGCCGCCCGCCGCGACCTCGACGCGCGCCCCGATGCCGTCGGTGTTGGAAGCGACACCCGTAAGATCGACGGTGAGCCATCCGTTCGTGCCGCCGTCGTTGAAGAAGAGGGCGTCCTGCCTGTTGCGCCCACCGGGCATGTAGAGGTCCGGCCAGCCGTCGTCGTTCGCGTCGCCGGAGGCGAGAACGCCGCTGGCGAGGCCGCCGAGACCCGCCGCCTGGGTGATCTCGGTGAAGGTGCCGTCAGCGTTGTTGCGGTAGAGCCTCGACGGCGGATTCGTGGTGGCCACGAAGAGATCGACCCAGCCGTCGTTGTCGAAGTCCGCCGCCGTGGCCGTCCAGCTCGCCTGGCCGGGTGCCCCACCCACCCCGGCTTCAGCCGTCACGTCGGAGAACGTACCGTCCGCGTTGTTCCGGAACAAGCGGCGGTCTCACTGCCAGACTTGTTAGCGACGAAGAGATCAGCCCACCCATCGTTGTCGTAGTCCAGCCAGACCACGCCCCATCCCTGGCCCGGATCGTCGACACCGGCGGCGGCGGCGACCTCGGTGAACGCCCCACCGTCGTTGCGGTAGAGCAAGTTCTCGGTGACCCCGGCACACAGCCCGACGTAGACGTCGGTGTCGCCGTCGCGGTCGTAATCGGCCGCCATCATCCCGTAGTCACCGCGTGATAGCTGCGGCAGAATGGAGCTCGTGTTCTCGAACCGCCCCTTGCCCAACCCTCGGAACAGGACGTCGATGCCTCCGTCGTTACCGATGAGCGCGTCGAGCAGGCCGTCCCGGTCATAGTCGAACAGGATGGAGCCTTGCACGAGAGGGACCCGCACATCGAGACCGCCGCCAGGGATCGGCGCGAGGGTTTCGCGGGCGGGGTCGTACCGGAGGAGGTCCGGCTCGTTCGCGTAGAGGACGAACACCTCAGGCCGCCCGTCGCCGGCCACGTCCCCGAACACACTTCCCAGTGGGAAGTCTCCTCCGAACTCCCCATTGTAGGAGACGGAAGTGAACTCCCCCTCACGCTGGAGAAACAACTCGTTGGAGCGCGCGATGTCGGTCCGCCCATCCCCATCCGCATCGACCATCGCCGCACCGGCGAAGCCGGTGAACGTCCGGGGAGGCAGCAGGTCAGAGACGTCCGTGAACGTCTGTGCCTGGGCGGGAAGCGCCAGGAGAAACACGGCAGTCACGAAGGAGCGGTGCATGGCGGGAGTAGGATGGTCTGACCCAATAAAGGCCAGCGCTCCCCCTCACTCCAAGGCATTCGCCGATGCCCCACCTTATCCACCGTAGCGCCGCCGGTAGTCCTCGAAGTCGTCGTCGTCGTCGTCGAAGCCGCCGATCTGGCCGAGGACGGAGCCCATGATGTCGGCGTACTTCAGCTCGGCGTCGACGCGGTCCTTGCCGACGAGCGAGTGCTGGTGGAGGGCCTCGACGACGAACTCCATCGCGCTCGCGGTCTCCGCCGGCCCCGCCGGGGTGGTGTGCTGCTTGACTATCTCGCGCAGCCCGTCCACGGCGTCGAGCCGCCGCGCGTACTCGTCGAAGCCTAGCTCCGGCGCGAGGTCCAGCGTGTGGCCCTTCGAGAACCAGCCGAGCACCTTCTGGTAGGCCGCGCGGCCCTCGCCCTCGCCTTTGCCCGCCGGGTCGGGGAAGTAGCGCTTGAAGATGGTGCTGACGGCCTTGCCGATGAGGAGCTGCGCGACGCTCTGCGCGCCCTCCTGCTCGCCCTCGTAGACCAGCTCGACCTTGCCGGTGATCGCCGGCTCGACCCCCGCGAGGTCGCCGATGCGGACGGTGGTCTCAGCCTCTCCCGACAAGAGGGCGCGGCGCTCGGCGGCGGAGATGAGGTCTTCGAGGCCGGCCCGCGTCAGGCGCGCCGAGACGCCGGACTTCTGGTCGATGTACTCGCTCTCGCGGGCCTCGAAGGCGATCTGCTCGACGACCTCGCGGAAGTAGTGCGGGATGCGCACCGCCGGGGTCCCGTCGTCTCCGCCGCCGCGCTGCTGCCACGCCTCCTGCTCGGTGATCGCCACGCCGACTTCGATCGTCCTGGGATAGTGGGTGATGATCTGGCTGTCGATCCGGTCCTTGAGCGGGGTGATGATGTTGCCGCGGTTGGTGTAGTCCTCGGGGTTGGCCGTGAAGACGAACGCGAGGTCGAGCGGGATGCGGACGTTGAAACCCCGGATCTGGATGTCGCGCTCCTCCATGATGTTGAGGAGGCCGACCTGGATGCGCGGCTGGAGGTCGGGCAGCTCGTTGATGGCGAAGAGGCCCCGGTTCGTGCGCGGGATGATGCCGAAGTGGATCACCTCTTCGTCGGCATAGGTCAGCTTCTGGGTCGCGGCCTTGATCGGGTCGATGTCGCCGATGAGGTCGGCGATGCTCGTGTCGGGCGTCGCGAGCTTCTCGCCGTAGCGGGCCTGCCGGTCGATCCACGCGACGGGCGTCTCGTCGCCGCGCTCGGCGACGAGCTCGCGGGCGAACTTCGAGACCGGCGCGAGCGGGTCGTCGTTGACCTCGGAGCCTTCGACGACGGGCAGCCACTCGTCCATCAGCCCGGTGAGCAGGCGGACGATCCGGCTCTTGGCCTGGCCGCGCAGGCCGAGCAGGATCACGTCGTGCCGGGCGAGGATCGCGTTCTGGAGCTGCGGGATCACGCTCCGGTCGTAGCCGAGGATGCCGGGGAAGACCTCCTCCCCCGCCCGCAGCTTGGCGATCAGATTAGCGCGCAGCTCGTCCTTGACCGAGCGGGATCGGTAGCCGGAATTGCGGAGCGCGCCGAGGGTGGAGAGGTCGGGAGGGGCAGCCATGCGGCGGGGGATTTTCAAGGCAGACTGAAAAGGTCCCCGTACCACGCAAGCCGCGCGAGGCTGTTCCGTCTGCCCCCGGTCCACGACCGTCCCCTCTTCGGAACCCCATACCCCTCCTATCTTACCGGAGACAGATCTGCCGACAACGCCCATGCTACCCCTCATCGAGAAGCGCTACGTCACGGACGAGAACAACCGCCGCGTAGCCGTTCAGATTGACCTCGCTACCTTCGAGCAGATCGAGGACGTGTTGGAGAACTACGCACTGGCTCACCTGATGCGCGAGAACGGGGACGAGGAGACCCTGACGAGCACCGACGCACGGGCCTTCTACGACGCGCTGCCGAAGGCAGAAGGAATGCGGTCTATCGCACGCGCTTCTTGAAGGAGCTTGCAAAGCTCCCGCCGAAGGTTCGAGCGCACGTCGAGTGCTTCGCCTTTGAGGAGGTGCCTGCCGCGTCGGCCTCTACCGCGCCTTCCCATAGCTCGCTACTGCTGCATCCGGCCCCCACCGCAGGAACGTCAGCCCCGGCCTAGGATCGGCCGTCAGCACGACGAACTCGACCCCGCCCGGCACGGACCGCGCGACGAGGTCTACTGGAAGAAAGGTCTTGTCGACGGCGGGGTCGGGCTGGACGAGGGCGCGCTCGAGCACGAGGCGCGGGCCGCCCGGCGCGGAGTCGCGGCGGAAGACGTCGATGCGGACCCAGCCGGGGCGGGCGTTGAGCACGAAGAGGCGGTCGCCGAGGGCGGCGGCGGCGGGCGAGAGCAGCGGCGGCTCGTCCACGTCGCCGGCGGCCCAGAGCCGGCTGCGCGCGAGCTGCGGCGAGTCGAACCCGGCGAGGGCGAGCGTGTCGAGCACGGCCCCCTCCCGCGTCTCCGGCGCGAGCACGTCCACGACGGGCCGGTACCCGGAGAGCGCGAGCAGCGAGTCGCCCCACGTCCGCAGGAAGCCGAGGTGCCGCCAGTAGGGTCCGGTGAGGTTGTAACGGGCGACCTCGGTGCCGTCGAGGTCGAAGTGGTAGAGCGTCGCGCCTTCGCCCTCGGCAGCGGTTTTGTAGAACAGCCCGCGTTCGGTCAGCAGGGCGCTCCCGTTCCTCACCTCCGGCACGTCGAGGCTCTGCACCACGTCGTCGCCGACGACGAGATCGACCCGGTGCGCGCCCCGGTTTAGGACCGCAACGGTATCGCCCCGGACGCCCGCGAGGAACGGGTAGCTGAACGACTCCCACTGGAAGGCGCTCCGGTACTGTCCCTCGGCGTCGAAGCGGACGAGGGCCCCGCGCCGCGTCTCGGCGACGACGATCCCGCCGTCCGGGCCGAGCGCGAAGCTGGTCGGGTATTCGAGGAGGGCTTCCGGCGGAGCCTCGACCCGGCGGACGAACTGGAGGGTGTCGACCGGTGCCGCCTCGGCGATCTCCCGCGAGAGCGAGTCCGACGGGAAGAGCGTCCGGTCGAGCTTGCGCTGGTTCGAGGACGGGAGGCAGCCCGTGAGGGCGAGCAAGAGCGGAAGAGCGGAAGACCGGAGGAGCGGAAGGAAGAGAGTGTCCGAGAGGAAACGTCGAATCCTCCTTCGATCCCAGCCTGTTTCCTCTTTCTCGTTCATAGCTCGCATCTCGACGGCACTCTACGGGTTTTTCTTTTCCGCTCTTCCATACGTCCGCTCTTCCGCTCTTATGCCCCCCCCGTCAGCAGCATCGGTACGTCGCGCGCGGTGCCGTCGCGGAGGACGAGGAGCACGACCGTCTCGCCGGGGCGGCGGCTCCGCAGCAGGGCGCTCGCCGCGTTCGAGTCGGCGACGCCCTGGCCGTCGATCTCGAGGATCACGTCGTAGGGCTGGACGCCGGCGGCCTCGGCGGGCGAGCCCGCGTCAACGCTGATGACGAGGAGCCCCTCGCTCACGTCGAGCCCGAGCATCCGGGCGGCGCGGGCGTTGAGCGCGCGGACGTTGAGGCCGGGCGGCGCGGGCCGCGCCACGGTCCCCGTCGCCTGAAGCTCATCGACGATCCGGCGGACGCGCCACGCCGGCGTCGCAAACCCGATCCCGACCGAGCCGCCGGAGCGCGAGAAGATGAACGTGTTGACCCCGATCACCTCGCCGAGCGCGTTGACGAGCGGGCCGCCCGAGTTGCCCCGGTTGATCGAGGCATCGGTCTGGATCATGTCGCGGAAGACCCGGCCCTCCTGCGGCGCGAAGTCCCGCCCGACCGCGCTCACGACGCCGACCGTCACGGTCGGCTCGGCGGCCTCGAACAGGCCGAACGGGTTGCCGAGCGCGATCGCCCACTCGCCGACGAACACGTCCTCGCTCGCGGAGAACGCGAGGTACGGCAGCGGCTCCTCGGGCGCGACCTTCACGACCGCGATGTCGCTCTCGGGGTCGGTCCCGACGAGCTCGGCGGGGAGCTCGCGCCCGTCGGGCAGGCTGACGGTGATCCGGGCGGCGTTGCCGGCGACGTGGTCATTCGTGACGATGTAGCCGTCGGGCGAGACGACGAAGCCGCTGCCGACGCCCTGGACCTGCTGCTGCTGGACCTGGCTCCGGCGCTGCCCGAAGAAGTACTCGTAGAACGGGTCGCCCGCGAACGGGTCGCGGACGCGGACCTGCCGGACCTCGATGACGTTGATCGAGACCACCGCCGGGGCGACGTGCTCGACGGCCCGCGTGATCGCCGTCTGCCGGCTCGCGTAGAGGCCGTCGGTGACGACGCCCTCCGCCTCGGGCTGCTCGACACGCTGCGGCGGCGGCACTTGGGACTGCGCGGGCTGCCGGCACCCGGACCCGATGAGCAGAGCCGCGACGAGGAGCGTACTTTTCAGAAACGGTGAAAGAGCCGGCATGGCACGGGCAGGTTGCAACAGAGGAAGCGGCAGCACGTCCGCTATACGGCGGCTCCCCCTCTCAGTTTCTAGCCTGCCCTCGCTGCCATGCACCGGCTCCCCTTCACGCTCCCCGATGTCGGTCTCCGCGAGGTCAAGGGCTTCGTCTCGCTGGAAGAGGAATTCCTGGTGATCGATCTGGAAACCGCGGTCGCCGGGATCGTGGATAAAGAGGAGACGGTCATTAAAGTCGCGCCGAGTGCCCTCGCCGACGTGTGGCTCAAAACCGGGTTCGTCCGCGACAGGCTCTGCCTCGCGCCGAGGAGAGTGGACCTGCTCAAGGCCGTCCCCGGCGACCACGCCCGCGAGGTCGCCCTCCGCGTCCCGCGCAAGTACCGGCTCGCCGCCGAGGACTTCGTCGACGAGCTGGGCCGCCGCATCGAAGCCGCCGAGGAAACCTGATGGCCGACGCCCGCGCCTCCCGCCTCGTCTGGGGCGTCCTCGGCGTCTGGCTGCTCCTCGCCCTTGCCCTCGCCCTGAGCGGGGTGCTGGAGCGGGTGCTGCCGCCCGTGTTCGCGTTCGGGTTTACGGGCCTCGCGCTCGCTGCCCTCGCCTTCGTCCCCGCGCTGCGGGCGTGGGCCGAAACGGTGCCGCTGCGCTGGCTCGTCCTCTACCACACCGTCCGGTTCGTGGGGATCGTCTTCCTCGTCGGCGCGGCGCAGGCGTGGCTGCCGGCGGGGTGGGCCGTGCCCGCCGGGTGGGGCGACATCGCGGTGGCCGTGCTCGCGCTCCCGGTCGCGCGCTGGGCGTGTCCCGTCACGAACCGGGGGCGGTGGTGGGCGGTGGTGGCGTGGAACACGGTTGGGCTGCTCGACATCCTCTTCGTGCTCATCAGCGCGGTCCGGCTGGTCGGTGTCGCCGACAACCCGCTGCTGCCGCTCGCGCAGTTCCCCCTCGCCCTCATCCCGACGTTTCTCGTCCCGCTGATCTTGGTCACGCACCTCCTGATCTACTGGCGGCTGGCGAAGGAGCGGGCACGCTAGCCCACGGTGTCGGTTACGTCGCCGGGCAGGTCGAGGCCCTCGCCGAGCGCGAGGAAGCGGTCGTGGAGGCTCGCGCGCAAGGCCCGGAGGTCGGCGATGACCTCGCCCCGGCGGCGGCGGGCGACGTAGGCGCGCAGCCGCTGCCGCGTGAGCCGCTCCCACCCCACCGACTTCAGCACGAGCGCGCCCGACGCGAAGGCGAGGACGGTGACGAGCAGCCCGGTCACGAGCGGAGCCTCGGGAAGGCCGGGGAGGACCGAGCGCAGCCCCGCCTGGGCGAGCGCCGCGAGCACGCCCGCCGCGACCCACGCGAGCGGATAGAGCACGAACCCGACGAGGATTTTGACCGTCGCCGTGTCCTTGATCGCCCCCGAGTAGCGCCGCGCCGCCGCGCCGATCAGGAGGTGGACCGGCCCGTTGACGAGGAGGCCGAAGAGCAGCAGCGGCGGCAGGAGGACGTAGACCGCCACGGTGCGGGCGAGGAGCGCGAGCGTGTCCCACGCGAGCCGGTGCGGCGGCGGCGCGTCGAGGTCCGCGTCGCCGAGCCCGAGGGTGCGCAGGAGGCGGTCGTAGCGCGCGAGGTCGCGGCGGAGCGCGGCGATCTCCCCCGCGTGGCTCTCGCGGCGGAGGCGGTAGCCGTGCCAGACCTGCGCGAAGCCGAGGGTGCGCCCGACGATGTCCTCGCGCGGGGCGCGCCCGCCCGAGCGCGCGGCGTCCTCGGCGCGGAGCAGGGCGTGCGCCCGGTGCATCAGCCGGTGCAGCTCCCAGTCGTCCGTGGCGCGGACGACCTCGACGAGCGCGGCCTCGATGCGCTCCGTCAGCGCGTCCGCCGCCTCGGCCCCGTCCGCCTCGGCCCCGTCCGCCTCGGCCCCGTCCGCCTCGGCCCCGTCCGCCTCGGCCGGCGCGAGCGCGAGCGGCGGGTGGAACGTCACGAGCACGTCGGAGCGGAAGAGGTGCTTGCGGTCGTAGTGCAGCCCGACCGGGAGCACTACCGGCGGCGGGACCCCGGCCCCGGTGCGAGCCGCCGCGCGGAGGAACAGCCGCGCCGCGCCCGACCGCACCTCGGTCACGAACGGCTCGTCGTGGCTCTGCCCCTCGGGGAAGAGCGCGGCATACGAGCCGCCCGCCAGCTCCGCCGCGAGGGCGTCGAGGCTGCGGGCGTTCGCCGCGCGCCGCGCCTCGTCGCTCATCGCCCCCTGGTCGGCGGCGCGGTAGACCGGCACCGTGCCGAGCCGCCGCATCATCCACCCGACGAGAGGCCAGCGCAGCAGCCCGTCGCGCGCGCCGAAGACGAGGGGGCCGGGGAAGTGCGCTAGAATCAGCGCCGGGTCGATCAGCCCGTTCGGGTGCCACGCCACGAGCAGCCCGCCCCGGTCGCGCGGGACGTGCTCCCGGCCCTCGACCGCGATCTCGCGGAAGAACACGCGCAGCACGAAGCGCACGACGCCGACGAGCGCGCGGTAGAGGCGTGGGGAAGAGGAGGGCGCGGCAGGAATCGGGAGCAGTAGGAAGGGCGAGCGGCAGGAAGGGCGAGCGGGCGAGCGCGTTGTGCAGAGTAGGGCGACGAGCGGCAGCCGGGGCGTCAGCGCCGCCGGGCCGTCCCGGCGATGTGCGGCCGGACGATGGGGAGCGGCATCGCCGGGTCGAACCGCTCGATCTGCACGTCGGCGAATCCGGCGGCCTCGATCCGGCGGCCCGTCTCGCGGTCGGGGCGGCAGCCGTCGGCGACCACGCCCCAGAGGGGTCTGGCGACGCGCTGCACCCGGCGCAACCCCGACCCCGGCGGCGCGGCGACGTGCTCGATGAAGACGAACCGCCCCTCCGGCCTCAGCACGCGGCGGATCTCGGCGAAGGCCGCGTCGAGGTCACCGACCGAACACAGGACGAGCGTCGAGACCACCGCGTCGGCGCTCGCCTCCGGCAGCCCGAGGCGCTCGGCGAGGCCGGGGCGCACGTCCGCGTCGAGGCCGAGGGCCGCCGCCTTCTCTCGCAGGCCGGCGTGGAAGTGCACGTTCGGCTCGACGCCGATCCACCGGACGGCGGGGTCGTAGTAGGGCAGGTTCACGCCCGCCCCCGGCCCGATCTCGACGACGGTGCCTCGGAGCGGGCCGAGCAGGCCGCGCTTCCGCGGCCCGTACAGCTCCCGGTCGAACCCTTCGCCGTGCGAGAGCAGCCACGCGAACCACCGGGCGCTCAGGCCGCGCCGGACCCCATCGGCCCGTTGTGCCGTAGTATCTCTTTTCGGAGCGCGCAGGCCCACGCTCGGGCTCTCGCGCTCCGCTCCTCTCGTCCCACCCATCTCAACCCCCACACGCATGTCTATCGCCAAAGTAATCGAAGTCAGCTCCGAGTCCACGAAGAGCTTCGACGACGCCGCCAAGAGTGCCGTCAACGAGGTCTCGAAGACCGTCAAGAACGTCCGCCACGTCTACGTCAAGGACTTCGAGATTCAGGTCAACGACGACGGCAGCCACACCTACCGCACCAACTGCAAAGTGACGTTCGTCGTCAACGACTGACGCCCCGCACGGCTCCAGGCTCAGCGCGCCCCGGCGGCTCCGGCTGCCGGGGCGCATGTGTCCCGTCGCGCGTCACCACGACCGCGAGCAGCCCGAGGGTTGCCAAAAGATGTCGGGCGGACAGCACGTCGTGGACCGGGCGCGGCCACCACTCGAACGACGCGAACATAAGCGCCTGGGGAAGCATCGGAACGAAGAAGACGAGGGCAGCGAGGCCCACGGCTCCGCGCACCCAGGGCCGGGCGGGCCGCGCCACCAGCAGCGCGAACAGCACGAGGGGCAGCGCAAGGACGTAGAGGTGCTCCCACCCCAGCGGGGAGACGACCGGCACGAGGGCCAGGAGCGACACGCCCGCCGCCGCCGTCGTGAGGCGCTGCCTCAGCCAGAGCCCGACGAGGCCGCCGACTCCGAGCAGCGTAGCCCCCAGCACGAGGGCGCTGGCCACAGGCGGAATCCTGGCATCGGCGCGGTGCTGGAACGCCGCGAGCGGCTCCCCCAGCCGCGTCAGCACGCCGGCGAGGGACTCGTTGAGCGCGAACGTGGAGGTGAGGTCGGAGCGCGCCGGAAGGTGCTCGAAGAAGTACATCTCGTAGAGCTCCAGCGGGATGACGGCCAGCAGCAGCAGCGGCACCACGACGCCGCCGACCACCAGCCCGGCTCCGAAACGCATCGGCCGCCCCCGAAGCCCGAGCGGAACGAGGAGGATCGGGTAGAGCTTGAGCCAGAACCCGCCCGTGATCACCAGGGCCGCCGCCATCGGACGCCCACGCTGGAGCAGCAGGACCGCCCCCACCCCGATGAGCAGCAGCAGCGGGCCGATCTGGCCGAACTTCATCGACTGGAACACGGGGGCCGTCCCCAGGCCCGTCAGCACGAGAAGCGTCTTCGTCCCGCCCGGGAGCGTCTCGGCGTAGGCCTCCTGCCACAGCCTCAGCGCCAGCAGCAGCCCGAGCGCCGTCGCCGCTAGAATAACGGCCTGCGACAGCAGGTACGCCGCCGGGAGCGGGAGCACGAGCCACGGCAGAAAAGCCAGCACACTCGGCGGTGGATAGAAGAACTCTGGGTCGGCGTAGAGCGTCATCGGCGACTGGAGAAAGCGGCCCGCTGCCTCGTAGTAGTACGAGAAATCCCAGATGAATGCCCCTTCGCTGCCAGGTTCGATACCGAGGACGTGGCGGTACTGACGGACCCAGAGATAGACCGGCATCGCCGCCACCGAGAGCGCCCCGAGGAACCCAAGCGAGGCGAGCCCCGGTTCGCGCTCCACTTTGCGCCTGAGCACGCCAAGCCACTGCGTCATCCTGCCACGCCTCCCGCCGCCGGCTCGCGGTGCCACAGCCACACGGCGATCACCGCCAGCAGCGCGAGCGTGACGATCAGGAACCGGGCGTAGAACACGTCCACCACCGGGCGCGGCCACGCCGCCAGCGACCACTCGATGAGCGGCGAGGGCAGCTTGGGGAGCATGAAGATGAAAACACTCGCCACAGCCGTGACGCGCGCCGCCCGGCCCCGCTCGCGCGCCGCGAGCACGACGAAGAGGTAGAGCGGGATCGCAAGCGCGTAGGTGTGCTCCCACCCGAGCCCCGAGACCACCGGTGCCACCGCCAGCAGCGCCACGCCCGTCACCTCGCGCGAGAGTCGCCCAAGCGCATAGGCCCCGTAGAATCCTCCCAGGAGCCCGATCGTCGCTGCCAGGTTAACGGCCTGAGTGCTCGGCCTTACGGGGGTGTCGCCGGAGCGGGCGTAGTCCTCGACCGGCTGCCGAAGGTGCTCCAGGACGCCGATGATCGACTGGTTCAGGGCCTCCACGTTCGTGAGCCCCGCCCACGCCGGCAGCAGCTCGAAGGCGTAGTGCCGGTACAGCTCCAGCGGCACGATTGGCAGCAGCACGACCGGCACCGCCACCAGGCCGAGCCCCAGCCCCACGCCGAGCCGGAGCGTCGGTCGCCCGCGGCGCACGCCGAGCGGGGCCAGCAGGAGCGGGTAGAGCTTGAGCCAGAAGCCCGCGCTCAGCACCAGGGCCGCGCCGAGCGGCCTGCCCGCCCGGAGGAGGAGCAGGAACCCCAGCCCCGTCAGCAGCACGAACCCGTTGACCTGCGCGAGCTTCAGGTTCTGGAGCACCGGTGCCGTCGCCAGCCCGATCAGCATCAGCGACGTCTTCACCGGCGGCGCGAGCCGCTCGCCCGTCGTCTCCTCCCAGAGCCGCAGCGTGAGCCACACGCCGAGCGCCGCCGCTACGGCAATCGCCGCGACGGTGAGCATGAACGCCACCGGCATCGGCAGCGCCACCAGGGGCGCGAACGGGAGGATGCCCGGCGGCGGATAGACGAACCCGCCGCCCGGCGGGTAGAGCGCGAGCGGGTCGGCCGCGAAGCGCTCGGCCGCCGCGTAGTAGTGCGAAAAGTCGATCACCCAGGGCCGCGCGCCCGTCCACACCGGAACGTAGACGCGCGCCGAGAGCCAGACCGGGTAGAGCGCGAGCAGCACCGCGCTCGGCACCGCCAGCACGCCCAGCATCGGCTCCCGCTTCCACGTCTCGATCAGCGCCCGCACGCGGCTAGCCTCCGACGGCCCGCCACAGCAGCCGCACCGCCACGAGCACCGCAAGCACCGCGAAGCCGTACCGGATCAGCCGGACGTTGACGCGCTCGGCGGTCTTGACGCCCCACCGCGCCGTGACCAGCGCCGGCAGCGCCAGCCACACCGCGTGCCCGACATCGACGAACCCGATGGAGGTCGGCAGCGTCGTCGCGCCCAGCCCGGTGAGGGCGTACATCACCACGCCGCTGAGCGAGATCAGGATGATGGTGGCGAGCGACGTCGCGGTGGCCGTTTTGAGCGGGAGCCGGAGGAGCTGGTTGTAGGCCGGGACGAGGACGATCCCGCCGCCGACGCCCGCCGCGCTCGCGACGGCCCCGGCGAGCGTGCCCGTCGCGGCGAGGAACGGCGTGCCCGTCCGCAGCCGGTCGCGCCAGCCCGGCGTGGGCTTCGGGCGCTTGCCCGTCACCATCCGGTAGACCGCCAGCAGGAGGATCACCGCGAGGACGATCTGGAAGACGCGCCCGCTGTACCACGGCTGCGTCGTCACGAAGAGCGTCATCGCCACCACCGCCGCCGCGCTGAACGCCCCGACGACGAGCGCCACCCGCCGCCCGATGAGCCCGTCGCCCCGGTGCGTCCACGTCCCAGCGAGCGCCGTGACGAGTGTGCACAGCAAACTCGTCCCGAGTGTGAGCGGCGCGATGAGGTCCGGGTCCACGCCTGTCGCGTCGTAGAAGAAGAAGAGCACCGGCGCAAAGATGATCCCCCCACCAACCCCAAGCAGTCCCGCCACGAACCCGCCGACGACGCCGGCCACGCCGAGGATGAGGATGCTGATCGGGTCCATGCGCTGAGATGCGACGAGGAGAAATGCGTAGGGGCGCACAGCCGTGCGCCCCCGTTATGCTGCGAAGATACCAACCGACGCTGTCACCGCGTGAGACGGTCTGCATAGTCCGCACCCGCTGCCGTGATGAACGGTGCGCCGAAAATAATTGGCAGAGACAGCCATCCTACAATCTCTGCAAGACCTGGATTGCCGGACCACTGCGCCAGCCTGATCAAGAGAAGATCTCCACCCAGAACGACGACTTGCGTGAGAAGCGCACCTCCTATCGTGAGCGGAAGGTTTCCGTCTCGCCCGTTCATGAGATGGACGGTGAGGCCGCTCCCAATTGCTCCGCCGACTGCACCCGCCAAAACCTGGGGTAGATACCGGAGCGCGCCTGACGTATCCGGCGGACTTATCTGCCACGACAGGTAGCCCATCGCCGCTGCACCCGCTATGAATCCAAACCCACCGGCAACGGTGGCATTGCTGGACGACGGAGAAGACTCATCAGCCAACGCCGCAGCCAAATACCGGGAGACGCTGAGTTCAGAGGGCAGAGGCTGAGCCCGCACCGAGCAGACGAACCCGAAGTAGAGAAGAAGCAGGATGCTCTTCATCTGGCTTACTCGCCCGAAAGCACGGCCCGGTACGCCGAGGCGTCGGCCAGGAGGGCCAGCCCCCGGCCCAGCTGGAAGTCGTCGCGGAACGAGGCTTCGATCTGGGCGCTCTCGCCGAGGGTGCGGGCGAGGATTTCGCGGCGGAGGCGCTCCTTGAGGCGCGGCGCGTGCCGCTCGAAGTCGGCCTCCTTCTCGTCGGTGACTTCGGCGCGGAGGGCGTCGATCTCGTCGGCGGTCTCGGCGTAGCCCGCGCCGTCGAGGTCGTCGGCGAGGGCGTCGAGGGCCTGCTCGGCGCGCGTGCGGTAGGTGATGCCCTCGGCGTCGACCCAGTCGTGGAAGGCGCGGAGGTCGGCGTCGGTGACGGCGAAGTCATCGCGGGCGTCGTGGGTCGCAGCGTAGCGGTTGGCGAAGAGGAAGAACGCGGCCTGGCGGACGAGCGCCTCCTCGAGCTCGCTCATCGCGCCGAGGCTCTCCTCGACGTCGGGCTCGATGCCCTTGCCGTCGTAGACCGTCCGCCCGCCGGTGGTGGTGTAGGCCCGGCGGAGCGAGTCGGCGACCTCGACGGCCCGGCCCCCGGCGGTGTCGCGCGAGTACTCGACGGCCTGGATCGAGCGCCCGCTCGGGGTGTAGTACTTCGCGGTGGTGAGCTTGAGCGAGGTGTGGTACGGCAGCCCTTTGATGATCTGCACCAAGCCCTTGCCGAACGTCCGCTCGCCGACGACGATGCCCCGGTCGTGGTCCTGCACCGCGCCGGCGACGATCTCCGACGCCGAGGCGCTCCCGCCGTCGACGAGCACGACGAGCGGCACCGCCGGCGCGACCGGGGCCGAGCGGCTGCGGTAGACGCGCTCGCTCTCGGCGAGCCGCCCCCGCGTCGAGACGACGACCGAGCCTTCGGGCAGGAACAGCCCGGAGATGTCGACGGCGGCTTCGAGGAGGCCGCCGGGGTTGCCGCGCAGGTCGAGCACGAGGCCTTCGAGCGACCCTTCCTTCTGGAGCTTCCGCACGGCGGCCTCGACCTCGGGGGCGGCGTCGCGGGCGAAGCGTTCGAGCTTGACGTAGCCCACGCCGTCGCCGACGTATTCGGCGTAGGTCACGTTCTTGAGCTGGACCTCGGAGCGCGTGAGCCGGAAGTCGAGCGGCTCGATCTCGCCCTCGCGGTCGATGCGCACCTCGACGGTGGTCCCGGGGTCGCCGCGCAGCAGGTCGCGGATTTGCTCGCTGTCGAGGTCGGCGCTCGGCGTGCCGGCGATCTCCAGGATGAGGTCGCCCGTGCGGACGCCCTGCTCGAAGGCGCTCGCGTCCTCGAAGACCTGGAGCACGACCGTCCGCCCGCCGCGCTGCCCGACCGAGAGGCCGACGCCGCCGTAGCGCCCGCGCGTGATGATCTCGATGTCCTCGTTGTCGGCCTCGTCGATGAAGACGGTGTACGGGTCGAGCGTCTGGAGCATCGCCTCGATGCCGGTCCGCATGAGCTGCTCGGCGTCGAGGTCGTCGACGTAGCCCGTCGCCAGCTCTTCATAGAGCTTGCCGAAGATGGTGAAGTTCTTCTTGATCGCGAAGAAGTCGTCGTCCTGCGGCCACACCGAGCCGGCGAGGACCCCGAGCGCGAGGGCGACGACGAAGACGGCGACCGCGTGCGATCGGGCGAGGCGGAGCGTGCGGTTCATGGCATTCCGGTGGACAGTAGACGGTGTGTCGGTGGACGGTGAACGTGTAGGGGCGCAGGGCATTGCGCCCTCTTCGGGAATGATGCCGGCCCCGGTCCCGGGCGACCACATAGGGTTGCCCCTACGGGTGCCCCCCCTCGGCCTCCCGGCGTTCCTCCTCGCGGCGGCGCTTCGCCTCGGCGCGGAGGCGGCGGCGCTCGACGACGGCGGCGATCCAGATCGAGCCCTCGTAGAGCCCCAAGAGCGGGACGGCCATGATGATCTGACTCAGCGGGTCCGGCGGCGTGAAGAACGCCGAGACGACCAGAATGATGACGAGCGCAAACCGCCGCGCCTGCCGCAGCTTCACCGGCGTCACGATCCCGAGCTTGGCGAGGAAGTAGACCACCACCGGCAGCTCGAACAGCGCCCCCGCCCCGAACGTCCACATCAGCAGCATCGAGAAGTAGCGCGCGATGTCGAACTCGTTGACGATCTGCTCCGAGATCTGGAAGTTGGCGAAGAACTGGAGCGCGAGCGGCGTCAGGATGAGGTACCCGAAGGAGATGCCGAGCACGAAGAACGCCGTGGCGAAGACCGAGATGAACCGGAGCCCGCGCTTCTCGTGCGCGTAGAGCCCCGGCTCGACGAACGCCCACGCTTGGTACAGCACGACCGGCATCGCGAGGATGAGGCCGACGGCGAGGACCGTCCCGAAGTAGGCGAAGAACTGCCCCGTGATCGTGCGGTTCTGGAGGACGAGCTCCACCGCGTCCATCTTGAAGACGCCGTACATCACGAAGTCCGGCCGCGTCGGGGCCATGAGCAGCTCCTCGATCACCCAGTCGGTGAAGAAGAGGCACGCCCCGGCCGAGACGACGATGGCGGCGAGCCCCTTGATGATCCGCCAGCGGAGCTCTTCGAGGTGGTCGAGGAACCCCATCTCCGCCGCGATCCCATCGACCAGCGACGGCGCGCCGTCGCCCGAGGGCGCGGCGACGCGGGCGATGCGCGTGAGCTTGGACTTGAGATCGAGCACGGTATCGACGAAGAAAGGCGATGTAGGGACAACCCTACGTGGTTGCCCTCATCAGGCATGGTGCGCTGCTCGACCAGGGCGACCACACGGGATCGCCCCTACGTGGTTCGCACTAACGCCGGTCGCCGGAGGTGGCGGCGGCGCGGGAGCCGTCGCGGAGGTTGAGCTCGAGCAGGCTCTCGACCCACAGGCCCTCGCTTTCGAGCCGGGTTTTGCCGCCGCTCCAGGTGAAGTTGAACAGCGTCAGCACGCCGGGGACCTCGAAGCCGTCGCTGCGGAGCAGCGCGATCGCGCGGGCCGCGCTGCGCCCGCTGTTGAGGATGTCGTCGACGAGCACCACCGGCTGGCCGCGGTCGAGGGGGCCTTCGACGAGGCGGCGGCGGCCGTAGGCTTTGCGCCGCTCGCGGACGAACCCGCCCTTGAACCTGGCCTGCCCCTCCGCCGCTGCGCCGAGGACCGAGCACACGATCGGGAACGAGCCGTAGCCGAACCCGGCGACCTGCAGCACGTCGCGCGCGCGCAGCCGCTCGGCGAGGACCTCGCCGATCTCGTCGAAGACCTCGCCCTCGAGCATCGGGATGCGCGTGTCGAGCAGCCAGCCGATGGGCTGCCCGCGCGGGTCGGTGATCGGCTCCTGGTCGCGCCGGACGAGGGCGCGCTGGTAGAGTTGATGCCCCAACCGCGCGAGGGCCGACTCCGGGACCGAGCTGAAATCGTTAGCCATGGTTTGTTTCAATCCTCAACTGCCCCGAGGGACAGCTGCTACATCGTCGGTCCGGAATTACAGAGGCTCACAAAGTACGCGCGGGGCAAGAGGGCGTCTTTCGAAAACTGACACCCGGTTTATTCGTTCCGCCTCCGGGACCGGAACAGCGGAGGACGGGAGCGGAACAGCGGAGGACGGGAGCGGACGACCGGAGGACAGGAGCGGAGGGGTTCGGGGTTCGTCGCCAGGCTGTTCCTCCGCGGCGGAGCGATTGCTCGGCGCTCCCCCGCCCCGGCCCCGCTCCCCCGCCCCGTTCAACCGGCCAGGACGCCGCGCTCGTAGAGCGGGAACTGCTCGGTGAGCACGAACACCTCGCGGCGGACGAGCTCGCGGGCCCCCTCGCTGTCGCGCTTCGAGAGCACGCGGTCGATCAGCTCCACGACGTGGCGGAACTCGTCCGGGCCGAAGCCGCGCGTGGTGAGCGCCGGCGAGCCGATGCGGATACCGCTGGTCACGAACGGGCTCTCGGTGTCGTAGGGGACCATGTTCTTGTTGACCGTGATGTCGGCCTGGCCGAGGAGCGCCTCGGCCTCTTTGCCGGTCAGCCCCTTCGAGCGCAGGTCGACGAGGAGGAGGTGGTTGTCGGTCCCGCCCGAGACGACGTCGTAACCGCGCTCGGCCAGCGCCTCGGCCATCACGGTGGCGTTTCGACGACGCGCTTCTGGTACGCCGCGAAGCCTGGCTCGAGGGCCTCGCCGAAGGCGACGGCCTTCGCGGCGATGACGTGCATCAGCGGCCCGCCGATCACGCCGGGGAACACGGCCGAGTCGAGGAGCTCGCCGAGCGTCTTCGGCCGCCCGTCCTTCCACGTCTTGCCGAACGGGTTCTCGGTGTCGGTGCCGATCAGGAGCATCCCGCCGCGCGGGCCCCGGAGCGTCTTGTGGGTCGTCGTCGAGACCAGGTGGGCGTGGGGCAGCGGATCGTTCAGGAGGCCGGCGGCGATGAGGCCCGCCGGGTGCGCCATGTCCACCCACAGCAGCGCCCCGACCTCGTCGGCGATCGCGCGGAACGCCGCGAAGTCGAAGTCCCGGCTGTAGGCGCTCGCGCCGACCGAGATCATCCGGGGCCGGACCTCCTTCGCCTTGTCGCGGACCCGGTCCAGGTCGATCCGCCCGGTCTCTCGCTCGACGCCGTAGAAGTGGGCGTCGTAGAGGATGCCGGAGAAGTTGACCGGCGAGCCGTGCGTGAGGTGGCCGCCGTGGGCGAGGTCGAGGCCGAGGAGGCGGTCACCGGGCTCCATCATCGCGAGGTAGACGGCGTGGTTGGCGGTGGCACCGGAGTGCGGCTGGACGTTGGCCCACTCCGCGCCGAAGAGCTTCTTGGCGCGCTCCTGCGCCAGGACCTCGGCCTCGTCGACGACCTCGCAGCCGCCGTAGTAGCGCTTGCCCGGCCGCCCCTCGGCGTACTTGTTCGTCAGCGGCGTGCCCATCGCCTGGAGCACCGCCTTCGAGACGAAGTTCTCCGACGCGATCAGCTCGAGGCCGTCGTTCTGCCGGTCGATCTCGCGCTGGACGATGGAATAGAGGTCGGGGTCTTGGGTGCGGAGGTCGTCCATGTTCGGGTCGGGGATACGAGGTCGGGAAGTCGGGGGGTAGGAGACAGACTCAGCGGCTGGGCGCGGCACCCGTAGGGGCGAACCCGTGTGTCCGCCTTGCTCCGGGCCGGCCCCGCGTCTAGAAATCACCGGGGTCAGAAGCTGTCGGGCCGGTCGATCTCGAAGAACAGGCCGGCGATCCCGAGGAACCGCCAGTCCTCCTCCGCGCGCGCGCGCCCGTCGAAGTCTAAGGTATACACGCTCGCGACGAGGTAGTTGTCCCGGTGCGCGAGCCGCCGCACGAGCTGCCCCGCCGCGAGCCCGCCGAGGTCGCCGAGCAGGCCGCCCGCCGGCACCTCGCCAAGCTCTGCCCCGACCCTCTCGGCCACGGTCTCTTCGGCGAACTCGGTGAAGTCGTCCGGGCCGGGGTTCGTCACGACGAGCACGACAACGAGGGCAACGAGCAAGAGAAGGCGCATGGCAGGGGGTTGAGGTGCGAGTTGATCCTGAGCCTGGAGTTGGTCCTGAGAACGGACGCTCAGCGACCCCTCGGCGTTCGGCGCTCGGTGCTTGCCGCCGGGTTCATCGCGTAGACGAGGAGGTTGGTGCCCATCCGGAGGGCGGCCTCACGCTTCTCCGGCGGATCGTCGTGGACGGCCGGCGGCTCCCACCCGTCGCCGAGGTCGCTCTCGTAGGAATAGAACACGACGAGCCGGCCTTCGTGGAACAGCCCAAGGCCCTCGGCGGGCTTGCCGTCGTGCTCGTGGATTTTGGGGAGGCCGTTCGGGAACTCGAAGTGCGCGTGGTACACCGGGTGGCCGAACGGGACGCGGGCGAAGTCCTGGTCGGGGAAGACCTTTTTCATCTCCTGCCGGAGCGAGGCGTCGAGGCCGTAGTCGTCGTTGACGTGGAGGAAGCCGCCGCCGGTGAGGTAGCGCCGCAGCCGCTCGGCCTCGCGCTCGGAGAAGCGGACCGTGCCGTGCCCGTTGAGGTAGAGGTACGGGTACTGGAACAGCTTGTCGCTCGTGAGCTCGACGATCTCCTCCGCCGGTGCCACGTCGAGCAGCGTGTTCTGGCGGACGAAGGCGAGCAGCGTCGGGAGCGACTCTTCGCCGCTGTACCAATCGCCGCCACCGTCGTACTTGAGGCGGGCGATCGTGACCTCGTGCTGCGCGAAGGCATCGAGCGGGACGGCGAGCACGACGAGGAGGAGCAGGCGGTGCATGGGGAAGCTGGGTTGCGGCGATCGGTGTAACGACGAGCGGGCCCTTCGGTTTTGCGAGGTGCCGTGAAGGTCACCTCAGCGAGGGGAACGTGCCTCGAGAAGAGGGGGATGCGCCTCGTGAGAACGCGACTCTCGTGAGAACGCGCTTCCGGCGGCCCTCGTGCCGGTCGCGTAATCTTTTTCCACCCTGTGGAGAAGCCTGTGGAGAACGGTGGACACGCCGGGGACAACGTCGACGCCGAGCCGACCTGTCAACCCGGCCCATTTGTCAACCCCTCGTCATCCACGCGATATCCAACCTCCGTCCACACGGGTCCGGCTGTGGACTACTTGTGGAGGACCTCGCGCCCACGCTGTGGAAAACGGCGGAGACGTGGACAACCGGGGCGAATCGCCCTCGGCGCTCCCTCTCGCAGCCTGGATGCGGGTCCCGGATGTGGAGAAACCGGCGGATAACCCCCGGGCGTTGTGCACACGTCTCCACACGGTGTTGGCTTCGCGCTTTTCCACATGTCCACAGGCCCTACTACTACATCAACATGATTTATTAAATACTCTGTATATATAGAGCGTGTGGATGACAGACCGGGAGTGTATACCAGCCTATACCAGTCGCGCCTGAAGCCGACAGAGCGGGGCGTATGCCGTACCTTACGGTCTCCGTCCCTCTCCCCTGCCCCGCCATGCTCAAGCGCATCCTCGTCGCCCTCGACTTCGACTCCGACACCTCGGTTGCCACCCGCTACGCGGTGGAGATCGCCCAGCGCTGCGACGCCGAAGTCACCGGCCTCGCGCTCGTGGACAGCAAGGGCGTCGAGGCCGAGTCCTCGGGGGCCGGCCTGGGCGCGATGTACTACGCCGAGAAGCTCCAGCACAAGCTCTCGGCCGAGGCCCGCGCCCAGGCCCACCACCTCCTCCGCGACTTCGCCGCCGAGCTCGACCGCGCCGGCGTCCCCCACACTGACGACCACGTCGAGGAGGGCGTCCCATTCGAGCGGATCGTCGAGGACATGAAGTACCACGACCTGCTCATCGCCGGGGCCGAGTCGCACTTCTTCTACCCCGACCGCGACCGACGCACCCACGTCATGGACGAGGTCGTCGAAAGGGGAGCCGCGGCGACGCTTGTCGTCGAGGCGACCTACCGCCCGATCCGCCGCGTGATGGTGGCCTACGACCGGAGCGTGAGCGCGGCGCGCGCCATGCAGAAGTTCGCCGAGCTAGGCCCGTTCGACACCGAGCACGTCGAGGTCGAGGTGGTCAACGTCCGCCACGACGACGACGCCCGCGCCGAGTCCGAGCTGATGCTCCGCCTAGCGACCTCCTACCTCACGGCCTACCGCTTCGCCTCCGTGGTCGGCACAAGCGTCTCCGGTCACAGCCCGAAGGACATCCTGCTCGGCCACGCCGAGCGTACCCGCGCCGACCTCATCGTGGCCGGGGCACACGCCAAGACGGGCCTCTCGAAGTTCCTCTTCGGCTCGACCGCCACCGGGCTCATCGACCAAGCCGACGTGCCGCTGTTCCTCTATCACTGACGGTGCTGTTCCTGTAGCACGGACGGCGACGCGGCAATGCGGCGCACTTCCCCCTCTTGGCCTGCGATAGGTGCGCGAGAAAGGCGTACGCGGCCCCGTGACGCCTAGTAAGTTGAGTACCCGTGAGATGGAAGCAGCACCTCATGCGCCAGAATGAGTGTGCCGAACGGTGTGGGGAGGTAGCTCCTGACGATAACGGCGGTCCTCTGTATTTTCCGCCCGTGCTATGCCGAGCGGTTCGGCTTTCGCCGACTCGCGCTATGCCGCGCGCTTCCGCTCAATCACTGGTTATGCATCGCCAGCCAATCCTATGACGGTAGTGGAGATGGACCAGATCGTGGAGGTCGGGATTGACGAGCAGAGGCGTCTCTACCTGCAACCCCGCACGCTCACCTTCCCCCTGATCTACCGCGAAGCAGCGGACGTTCATTGGGACCCAGACCGTCGCCGCCTTCATTCCCCCGCGCCCCGCGAGTGGACGTACCTCCGCTGGTTTCAGCACATCGTTAACGTAGTGAGTCCACAGCGCGAGCTGCGCTTCACGCCCTCAACAGCTTGGGTCAACATCCCGCAGGAGTTGCGCCAAGAGATGGAGCGGTGGCTCGCCTCGAAACCTGCCGAGCCACCATTGACCGCGCCGGAGCATCAGCAGCAGGATCGGGAGCAGCGCGAATTGAACTACCACGCCACGCAGGAGCCGCGCCTCAAAGCTCAAGCACGCGACCTCTTCCGCCAGGGCCGGTACGCTGAGGTAACACATATCGAGTCGCAACTCCGGTATCCTGAGTTCATCTCTGCGTCAGAGCAGCGCCTTTTCGATCTCGCCCGTGAGCGCCAATGAGACCGCGATGCATAACCCGCCGCTGCACGCCGACGAAGGGCTCTACGGTCTTGCCTCGTTCGAGCTTGGGCGTCTACTTTGCTCGTTCCACCGCCGCGTCGCCCTTCGCGGGTGAGCGGCCCTCTGTTATACGGCCTCACCTCGGCGTTGGAAACCACCGACTCGGATTCTCGTTCTGAGTAGACCAACCAGAGGAGCCATGATCTACCACGTTGCGTTACAGAAGACGGACGAGGGCTACGCAGTCTCCTGCCCCGGCTTGCCCGGCTGCTGGTCGGAAGGGCAGACCGAAGACGAGGCTCTGGCGAATATCCGCGACGCCATCGCCGAGTATCTCGCGGTGGCTCAAGAGCTAGCGGAGCAGGACGAAGCGGAAGTGCGTGAAGTGGACGTGGCCGCCTGAGATGCCGAAGCTGCCGGGCGTGAATCACAAGGCTGCGATCCGCGCGCTTCGGAAGGCAGGATTCGAGGTGGTGCGCGAGGGGAAGCACACGATCATGAGCGATGGTCGGCGAATCCTGACGATCCCGCGCTCGAACCCGATCAACGCCTTCACGATGGGCGGGATCGTCCGCGATGCTGGCTTGACGGTAGAGGAGTTCCGGCGGTTGCTGTAGGGTGCTCATCCTGTCGGCCGTATAACCCGCCGCTGCACGCCGACGAAGGGCTCGACGGTCTTGCCTCGTCCGAGCGCCGGCGTCTACTTTGCCTCGTCCAACTGCCGCGCCGCCCTTCGCGGGTGAGCGGCCCTCTGTTATACGGCCTCACCTCGGCGCTGGCAACCCGAGTACGTTTAGTTGGTTCAACAGCCGAAACCGAAACGGACGCCTATGCAAGCTCATCGCACTAGCACCACCGTCTCTGGCGACGGTAGCGTGACCGTCAGCGACCTCCCCTTCTCCGAAGGTGAAGAGGTAGAAGTCATCGTGCTTCCTCGTCAGACCTCCGGCGCGGGCAACGCTGACCGGATGCCGCTGCGCGGTAGCGTCCGCCACTACGAGCGCCCATTCGAGCCTGCTATCCGTGCGGACGACTGGAACGCCGCATGATCATCCTCGATACGCACATCTGGGTCTGGTGGGTTAGCGAAGCGGACCGGCTTAGCGAGACACAGCGTGCCGAGATCGAAGCCGCTGAGCAGAGCGGCAGGGGTGTGAGCGCGATCTCGTGTTGGGAAGTGGCGAAGCTGGTCGAACTGGACCGACTCACACTCGACCGCCCGGTAGTGGATTGGCTGAGGGTGGCGCTTGCCTATGCCGGTGTCCGTCTGCTCGGACTCACGCCGGAGGTGGCAGCGGCTTCGACACAGCTACCGGGCACGTTCCATCGTGACCCTGCCGACCAAATTATCGTGGCGACGGCTCGGCTCCGTAGCAGCCGTCTCGTCACATCCGACCGAAAGATTCTCGATTACGAGCATGTCGAGACCGTTGCCTAACCTGTCGGCCGTATAACCCGCCGCTGCACGCCGCGGCATCGAGAACACGGTGCGCCGCCGCGACCTGAGCGGCCCCACCACCGTCGAGCGAGATTTACGGCTCGCCCCGCAGGCGGGCGGCTCGGGCGACTTCCGCGCGTTCATCGGGACGGAGCTGATGCCGGAGATCGAGCGGCGCTACCGTGTCACGGGTCAGACGGCTATCGTGGGAGAGTCGGCGGCAGGTGCCTTCGTCGTCGAGACGTTCTTCCTCGCCCCCAGCCTGTTCGACCGGTACATGGCGATGGACCCGGCGCTCTATTGGAACGACCGTGAACTCCTCCGCCGTGCCGAGAGCCGCCTAGCCAGTATGGACAGCCTCGGTTTGACTCTGTGGCTCACGGCGGCTGACACGCCGGAGATTCGGCCCGCTACAGATTCGCTCGCCCTGATCCTGGAAGCCCACGCCCCGGCGGATCTCCGGTGGACCTACGACCCCCGGTATGACGAGCAGCACACCACGATTTTCCGGGCCACGAAAGAGGACGCGTTCCGGTGGGCGCTCTGGAAAGAGGAGTGACTGGAGTCCCCCGGTCCCGGCACCCTCCCTAGCCCTGAGTGGAATGACGGAATGCAGACCGCGAACGGTGTCCGGTAGCCGACTGCCTGCGGTGACGGATCGGGACGCTGGCGGAAAGGGCTGCCGAGGCGGCGGCCTCGGCAAGCCTACACTTGTAGCCCAGCCTCGTGGAAGCGTTGCTCGAACTGCGCACGCGCGGCGACTTGCGCTACCGACGGCAGTCCGTGCCACGAGAAAGCTTCCCGCCTTGGAAACGCAGGCTCGCAGAGCGGGGCGACCAGAAGGGAGGCGACGGCAAGGGGCCCGGGCGGCGGCCCTACGACTCTTCGTCACGACTCTTCGTCTACGAAGAGCACGCCGCGGACGAGGGCGCGGCTGTCGGCCCGGCCGCCCAGGGAGCCGGCGAGCACCCCGAGCCCACCGATGAACAGGGCGAGCTTCACGTGGTCGAGCACCCGGATGGCCGGGTCCACCGTCGGCCACGTCTCCATCAGCTTGCGCGGGAAAATCGTCACGATGCCCGTGTAGAGCGCGCCGACGAAGAGGGCGTAGAGCAGCGCCACCGTCAGGAACAGGCTCAGGACCGTCGCCGCCTCCGTCACGACGGCGGACTCTGAAATCAGCCGGTCGCGCCCGAGGACGGCTCCGAAGGCGAACGTCCGGTAGAGCGCAAGCGTGGCTCCGACCACGGTCAGCAGAGCGAACAGGACGAGCTGGTAGAGATCGACCGTGCTCGCTACGTCCCACATCTCGGGGCTGAAGAACAGCACGATCACGACCGAGAGCGCCGCCGTCAGCATCGTCGGCAGCCGGGTGAGGAGGCGGAACGGGTTCGCCCGCACCACCGCCGCCCCGATGCCTCGGGCGTTGAGCGCGAGGGCCCGGAGGATGAAGCTCCACTGGCCTCTCCCCTCCCGGCTCACCCGCTCTCGCGCCTCGACCGGCAGGTGACGCACGATCTGCTCCCGCTGCGCCGGCGCGATCTCATACATCCGGTCGAGGTCCTCGACCGCGCCGAAATCGAACATCACGTTCGTCTCGCGGGCGTCGTGCGCGAGGTTGAGGAGGTGGCCGAGCGTGTGGAGCATCAACGTGGCGAGCCGGGTGACGGACCGCTCCGCGTCCTCGTCCTCGCCCCAGAACCCGGGGTCCAGCCGCTTGGCCGAGATCACGCCGACGTTCGTGAGTTGGCTCGGAAGCGCGAGGGCGAACGAGAGCGTCGAGGCGGCGAGGTCCACCTCCGTCACGATGAGCAGAAAGTGGACCCCGCGCTCGATCTTTTCGCCCAGCCCGATCCGCAGGAAGTCGAGCGGCGCGTAGGCTCCGGCGTTCGGCGTCAGATGCGGCCCCTCGAAGGCGAACACGTCCACGCGCAGGCCCAGGTCGTCCGACAAATCCTCTTCGAGGCGTTTGACGGCGGCGTCCACGAGCGCGACGAACGCCGCGTCATCTGTCGCCTCCACCACGGTGCGCATCACCCCCACGACGTACTCCGGTTTCGCGGTGCCGTGGTCTGTTGGGGCGCTTGTAGAAGGAGCCATGACTAGAAGTTATGCCTCGACGGACTCCTCGCTGTAGTGGTCCACGAGGCGCATGGCCCGCTCTCGGAGCTTGTCACGCAGCGTGTTCGGCTCGACCGCTTCCACATCGGTGCCGTAGCGCAGAAGCCACTGAGCGATGTAGTCCGTGTTCTCGAAGTAGAACGTCACACGCACCCCATCCTCGGTCTGAACCTCTTCCTCGATCTCGGCGGGAATACCGCGCTTGGCCCACCGATAGGCACGCGGCTTAAACAGAAGAGTGATTCTTTCGTTACGTGGATTAGACCCTTTTTCCTTGAGGTATTCCTCCAGGTCGAAACCCGGTGGTCGTTTGAAGGTGTCCATCAACATTCGCATCTTGCGGATGCGGTCGAGCCGGAAGTTGCGGACGCCTTTGCGCAGGTGGTCGTAGGCAATCAGGTTCCACGAATCGGAATAGTAGACCAGCCCGAGAGGGTCCACTTTGCGCTTCGTCAGCTCGTCGCGGCTGGCAACGTAGTAGTCCATGTAAACGCTGCGCTGTTTCGCCACGGCCTCGCTGAGGTCGTACCACCGCCCCTCGTCGTCGTGCGCCCCCTGCCCCGGTTCGAGATTTCGGATGTACGGCGCGATGACCGTGCTTTCCTGCAGCCGGTCGATGTAGTCACGCACCGGGCCGGGCAGGACTGAGCGGATCTTGAGCGCAACCTCGTCGGCGTCCGTGCGGAGCGATTGGTCCGGTTGAAGCTTGGTGAAGGCCGTGCCGACGAGGAGGGTTGCGGCCTCGCGCGCCGTGAACATCAGCGGCGGAAGCTGATACCCCTCGAGGATTTCGTAGCCTCCCCCGTCTGCGTACGTCAGCGGTACGCCCGATTCGCCGAGGGTCCGCAGGTCGCGGAAGATCGTCCGGCGACTGACCTCGAAGTACTCGGCGAGGTCCTTCGACGTCATGTTGGGCCGGTTCTGGAGCAGCAGCACGAGGGCGAACAGGCGCTCCGTTTTGTTCAGCGTACGGTCGGACGAGGGCATGGGGAAGGGGAGGGGTGTGACAGTCGAGTGTCAACGCTCATGCTCACCCTAGGTTCGCCTCACAGGCTGCTAAGTTCCACTTTCCTGTCCGACAATTGCCTCCTCTCTACGGTGTTTCTACATTGTTTCTACAGTGTCTGAATTTCTACAGTGTCTGAGTCTCGATGTCCGGGCCGTTCTTGTGAGATGGCCAGAGCGAACTTGTGCTCGAAGTATGGATCGCTCCGTACGTTCGAGGCGGGATATGTTTCGAGGCAGACCTCGGGATAGCGCTGCGCCAGCTCTGCAATCTCGTGCTCCACGTTTCCCCCTTTGAGGCAAATGAGCCCGGGTAGCCATTCGTTTGGGGTAGAGGCGCAGGGTGTGGCTATTCGGCAGTGCCACGCCCACAGGTCAGTCAATGAGACTGTTGCACGTGAAACACTGTAGTGTGCTGTTCCCTTCCACTCCTCGGCTCTAGTGTGATAGCACGTCACATTCTGCAAACCTATGCGACGCGCCAGAGTCTCGACCGCTCTCACCTTCTTGCCCACCGCGTCAACGAGGTGGAAGGTCACCTCAGGGAAGACTACAGCCAGCGGCAGGCCAGGCATCCCTCCCCCGGTGCCCCAGTCGACTACCTCAGCCCCGCTCGGGAATGGGCGTTGGGCAAGAACTAGGCTGTGCAGGACGTGACGTTGCCAGAAATGAACGCAGCTCTCTTCTGAATAGAGATTGAGGCGACGGTTGAGCGAAACGGCAAGACGCTCTAGCTCTTCGAGACGCTGCCGCTGTGCGGGCTCAAGTAGGTCTTTCAACGATCACCTCCTCAGGCGACGAGCGCGGCACACCTGTTTCACGTGAAACATCCGAAGGGTTGGGCGTGAAACGGCCTCCCTTTAGTAGAATGAGGAGAGACGAGACATCGGCCGGGCTCACTCCACTGATCCGTGACGCCTGCCCAAGCGTGTCGGGCCGAATCCGGTCGAGCTTCTCGCGGGCTTCGAAGCTGATACTCTGAATCGTGAGGTAATCGATCTCACGGGACAGCCGGCGGTTCTCCAACTCCTGCATCTTCTCGACCATTTCCTGCTCCCGCCGAAGGTACCCCTCATACTTGAGGTCTGTCTCGACGAGCTCCACGGAGGACTCTAAACCCGGCGTCTCTTGCACGAGGCTGTGAAGACCGGCGGCAGCGAGCAGATCAGAGAGCGAAACCTCAGGGCGGGGAACGAGACGGGCGATTCGAACCGGTTCGGACAGCGGTGCCGTGCCGACTCGTTCGAGGTATCCGTTCACCTGTTCGGGGCCTACGGTCGTCTCGTTGAGGGCTGCCAGCGTTGCGCTCAGCGCGATCCGCTTGCGCCTCAACCGCTCCAAGCGCTCAGCAGAGGCCAGGCCGAGGGCGGAGGCCAACGGGGTCAGCCGCTGGTCCGCGTTGTCCTGACGCAGCAGCAGACGATGCTCCGCACGTGAAGTGAACATCCGGTACGGCTCCTCAGTCCCCTTCGCTACCAAGTCGTCGATAAGAACGCCGATGTAGGCCTGAGAGCGCTGGAGGACGAGAGGCTCGGCACCACTCAGACGCTTGACAGCGTTGATGCCGGCCACTAACCCCTGAGCTGCGGCCTCCTCGTATCCCGTCGTCCCGTTGATCTGCCCGGCGAAGAAGAGGCCTTCGACCGCTTTGGTTTCGAGGCTGTAGCGGAGTTGGTGAGGGGGGAAATAGTCATATTCGATGGCGTAGCCGGGACGAAGCACGTGAACGCGCTCCAACCCCGGCACCTGACGCAGCGCCTCAAGCTGTACGTCCTCCGGGAGAGAGGTCGAGAAGCCGTTGACGTAGACCTCATAGGTATCCCGGCCTTCGGGCTCCAGGAAAATTTGATGCTGGTCTCGGTCAGCGAAGCGGTCGATTTTGTCCTCGATGGACGGGCAGTAACGCGGACCGGTCCCTCGAATGCGGCCCGTGAACATAGGGCTTTGGTCGAAACCGGTGCGAAGGGTGGCGTGGACCTCGGGCGTGGTGTAGGTGAGCCAGCACGAGCGCTGCTCGGTCGGCAGCGCATCGGTCATGAAAGAGAAGGGACTCGGCCGCGTGTCGCCGGGCTGCTCGGTAAGTTCACCGTAGTCTATCGTGCGCCCATCGACACGGGGTGGGGTGCCGGTCTTGAGGCGACCAATTTCAAACCCAAGCGCTTCGAGACTGGCGCTGATACCCGTCGCAGCGCGCTCCCCAGCCCGGCCGCCGCCATACTGCTGCTCGCCAAGGTGGATCGTCCCATTGAGGAACGTGCCGCTCGTGAGGATGACGCAGCGAGCGCGGAGGATTCGACCTGTCTGCGTCCGCACCCCGGTCACGTGACCGTCCTCGACGAGCACGTCCGTCGCCATGTCCTGACGAAAGAAGAGGGAGGGTGCCGCTTCGAGAGCTTCGCGGACGGCGGCAGCGTACAGCGTGCGGTCACTCTGGACTCGGGGACTCCACACCGCCGGCCCTTTGCTGCGATTGAGCATCCGAAACTGGATGCCCGCCTGATCGGCCACGCAACCCATCAGTCCGCCGAGGGCATCTATCTCGCGGACGATCTGCCCCTTGCCGATGCCGCCGATCGCTGGATTGCACGACATTCGCCCAAGCGCCTCGAGGCTCATGGTGACGAGCAACGTGGAGGCTCCCATCCGGGCTGAGGCATGGGCCGCCTCGGCTCCGGCGTGCCCGCCACCGACGACAATCACGTCATAGGAATCAGAAAGGGGCATAACGGTCAAGTCGTAAAGATGGAAAGGACGATGTTAAACCTAACTGTTTGAATCGGGACTACTGTTCGTTTCGCAGTTGTTCGTTTCACGGTGAAACACTGTGGGGTGCCCCTAGGGTGTCCGGTTGGAGAGGCCGTCACTTGCCGATGCAGAACTGCGAAAAGATGGTTCCGAGAACGTCGTCGTTCGTGATCTCGCCGGTGATGGTGCCGAGCTCGTGCAGCGCAGTGCGAAGGTCGAGCGCGAGGATATCGCCTGTCGCCCCGGCTTGGAGCGAGGCTTCCGCTCGGTGCACAGCGTCGAGTGCCTGCGCGAGGTGTTGGCGGTGTCGCTGATTGACGACGATGGGCGTGGCCTCCGAAGCGGCGAGATCGGTGGTTACAGCGTCAACGAGCCACGACCTCAGCGGGTTCAGCGTGGCGTGATCGGCTAGGGCTTCGTGCGCCGAAACAGGAAGGGCGGGCAGGTCTAGGCTGGGGGCTTCGACTTCGGCTTCGAGCAGGTCCCGCTTGTTGGCGACGAGCAAGACCGGGAACGGCGCACTGTCAGGATACCCGGAGTACTCGGCTGTGCCTGTCCCCGCTTTGTGTTTCACCGTGAAACGTTCGAGCCACTGCCGCTCCTCCGTGTCAAGGCCGAGCGGGGCATCGAAGACGTAGAGCAGCGCGTCGGCGTGGGCGATGGCGTCGTGGGTGCGGCGGACGCCCTCGGCTTCGACGGCATCCTCGGTGTCGCGCAGCCCGGCGGTGTCGACGAACCGGAAACTCAGGCCGGCGATTTCGACCTCGGCCTCGATTTCGTCCCGCGTCGTGCCGGGCGTCGGACTGACGATGGCGCGGTCGCGCCCGACGAGCGCGTTGAGGAGGGTCGATTTGCCCGCATTCGGGCGGCCCCCGAGGACGACGCGGACGCCGTCGCGGATGAGCGTGCCGAGGCGGTACGAGTCGAGCAGGCGCAAGAGGAGCGAGGCGGTGCGGTCGAGGAGCGCTTCGAGCTGAGCCTGGTCCGCGAACGCGACGTCCTCTTCGGCGAAGTCCAACTCGAGCTCGACGAGGGCACACGTCTGGAGGAGCTCTTGGCGGGTGGCGGCGACGGCCTCCGAGTAGCGCCCCTGCAAGTGGTTCAGCGACACGCGGTGGGCGAGCGACGACTGCGCGTGGATCAGGTCCGCGATGGCTTCGGCCTGGGCGAGGTCGATCTTGCCGTTCAGGAAAGCGCGCTCGGTGAACTCGCCGGGGCGGGCGAGGCGGGCCCCGGCCTCGAGAAAGGCCCTGAGGACGAGCTGCGGCGCGACGTCGCCGCCGTGGCAGGTGACCTCGGCCACGTCCTCGCCGGTCGCCGAGCGCGGCGCGCGGAAGAGCGTCACCACCGCCTGGTCGATCCGCTCGCCCTGGGGCGTGGTGACGAACCCGACGTGGGCCGTGTGCGACTCGGCGGCCGCCAGGTCCTGCGACGGGAAGAGCCGGTCGGCGAGGGCGACGGCCGCGGTGCCGGAGCAGCGGACGACGGCGAGGGCGGCGCGGCCCCGCGCGGTGGCAATCGCCGCAATCGTATCGGGGGCCGGGAGCACGGCGCTTACGACTTCTTCGCGCGGGGCTTCCGGCGCTTGGCCTGTCCGTTCGCCTTCGCGCGGCCGTTCTGCCCCGGCTTCTCCGCACCGGACTCGCCGGAGGCCGCCGCCGCCTCGACCTCGTTGTTGACCAGCTTCTGCTGCACGATCGTCAGGACGTTGAAGGTCAGGTAGTAGAGGCTGAGGCCGGACGCGAGCCGGTTGAAGACGACGAAGAGGATGCCCGGCAGGAAGTACATCATCACCTTCGCCTGCGTCCCGCCGCCCGTGCTCGGCATCGCCACCTTCATCTGCACGATCATCGCCAGGCCCATGATGAGCGTGAAGCCCGCGACGAAGTCGCCGTAGAACGGGATCGAGAAGGGGAGGTGCAGGATCGGGTCGGGGGCGGAGAGGTCGTGCGCCCAGAGGAACGACTCCTGCCGGATGACGATGGAGTTCTGGAAGTAGCGCCAAAGCGCGATGATGATCGGGTACTGCAAGAGCAGCGGAAGGCAGCCGGCGAGCGGGTTGACGCCCATCTCGCGGTACATCTTCATCATCGCCTCCTGCTGCTTCTGCGGGTCGTCACCGTACTTCTCCTTGATGACCTCCATCTTCGGTTGAAGCTCGCGCATCCGCGCCGTGTTCTTGTACGACACCTTCGTCAGCGGGTAGAGGAGGAGCTTGACGAGGATGGCGAACAGGAGGATGACGAGGCCGTAGTTCGGCAGGACCGAGCCGAGGAAGCGGAACGACGGCGAGATGACGTACTTGGCGATGGGCCGCGTCAGGAACGCCCCGAAGCCGTAGTCCACCACGTCGTAGAGGTCGGGGTCGAAGGCCGCGATCCGGTCGAACTCCATCGGCCCGACGTAGAGGCTGAAGGTGCCCGCTTCGCCGCGCGGGCGCGGCATGTCGAGCCGGGCCTCGAAGTCCTCGGCGAACTCGAGCTCGCCCACTTCGCCGACGCGGTTGCCCTCGAGCTCGGCCCCCTCGGCGGGCTGCTCGGGCCGGAGCGCCGCGACGAAGTACTTGTTCTTGACCGCGACCCAGTCCACCGCGCCGTTGAGCCGCAGCGAGCCGGTGGCGTCGGAGGCGAGGTCGATCTTCTCGACCTCGCCGCCGCTGCGGGCGTAGACCCCGGAGGCGGTGGGGTCGAGCCCGTTGAACTGCTCGGCGAACGGGATGGCACCGTCCCACACGACCTCGTACCCGCCGGAGGCCGAGAGGAGATTCCCGCCGACTTCCTCGACGCGGAGGCCGATCTCGTACGTGCCCGGCGTGAACGTGTACGTCTGCCGCAGCGTCCCGCCCGGCATCGGCACCTCGAACGTCAGCGTGCCCGGCGCGTCCGTCGCCTCGAGGCGGTCCCCTTGGAGGCCGGGCGTCGAGAAGAAGAGCGAGCGCGAGTCGAGATAGCGCCCCTGCGGCGGGGTGAAGGCAACGGCGAGCGCGCCGTCCGCCGCCGCCACCATCTCGACGGGCGCGCCGCTCTCGCCGGCGACTTTGTAGTTCTTCAGCACGAACGAGACGGGCGTCGCGCCCTTCGTCGAGAGCACCGCCCGGTAGCGGTCCGTCTCCACCGTGACCAGCCGCGCTTCGCCCGTCGTAGCGGCAGCAAAGGCCGGGTCAACGGCCGATTCGAGGGGAGCCGCCACGCCCTCGTCCGGCCCGATCTGCGGCGGAGCCGTGGGCTCGACCGATCCGAGCGAGTCCGCCGGGACCGGCTCGGCGGGGCCGGGGGGCGGCTGCGGGCTGAAATAGACCCACCACACCACCATGATGACCGAGATGAGAATCATCCCGATGACGCCGCTGCGGTCGAGGCCCGGTTCCTGGTTCAAAGTCGTGGGGGGGTCGTCGTGTCCCGGCGCGGTACGGAGCCTTCGGAGGGCTGTTCCACGCGGTTGGAAAGTTCACGCCGAGGCACCGGCCAAGTCGTCGGCACCGGCCAGGTCGTCGAAGGCCGCGGCGATCCGGCGCAGAGCCTCGGGCAGCGCGTGGCGGATCGCGGGCGACGCGCCCTGCTCGCTGCCCCGGTAGAGCACCACGAGGGTGAGGGTCTCGGCTCGATCGGCGAAGCGGTCCGCGAGCGGGGCGTGGTGGAGCCGGAACGCCTCGCGCAGCAGTCGCTTGATCCGGTTGCGAGCCGGTTTCGTCCGCGCGCCCCGCCCGACGGCGAACGCAACCTGGAGCGGGGCCGCGTGCCCGACCTCTTCGCGCGAGGCGACGCGGTAGCGAACGAGGAGCGGGCCGGACCGGACCGCGTGCACGTCGCCCCGGTTGCGGTCGAAGAGCGGGCGCAGGAGGCGCTGCCGCTTGAGCCGCAGGGCTCGGGGGAAGCGGCGGTGCCCCGGCCCACCGGGCCCTGGTCCGTCCGGCAGCGGATCGTCCGCCACCGGACTACTTGCCGGGCTTCGAGTCGCTGACGGTGAGGCGCTTGCGGCCCTTCGTGCGGCGGCGGGCGAGCAGCTTGCGGCCGTTCTTCGAGGCCATCCGCGCGCGGAAACCGTGCTTGTTGGCGCGCTTGCGACGGCTCGGCTGGTAGGTTCTTTTCATGACGGATAGAGAGCGTAAAGCGGAGCAGTGGGGTACCTTTCTCGCGGCGCACACAGCCCGTTCGGGTCTGGGACGAGCGGAGCTTGAAAAGATACGGAAGGGGAGGGGGAGCCCCCGTCCGCCGGTTGACTTTCGCAGAGAATGCGATTAAGTTGAGCCCTCGTTCGCCGGCCTGTGGGTTGCCCCGCCGGGGCCGGCTGCGGAGCGCGGGAATAGCTCAGTTGGTAGAGCATCAGCTTCCCAAGCTGAGGGTCGCGGGTTCGAGTCCCGTTTCCCGCTCCAGAGAGTTGCGAGCGACGAGCCACCAACGCCGACCGGTCACCCGTTCGTGGCTCGTCCCTCGCCGTCTCCCAAGGGCGGTTAGCTCAGTTGGTTCAGAGCATCTCGTTTACACCGAGAGGGTCGGGGGTTCGAGTCCCTCACTGCCCACCGAGTTCGCTCATCCCGGCGCTTTCAGGCGGCCTCAGTCGATTGGAGCCCGTCTGTCGGAGTTTGCGCAGAAAGGCCCACACGTTATTCAGGCGGCCGAACTGCTCGGGTGTGAGGCCATCGGGGTCAACGTGCATCACGGCGTTGCGGATGACCCGAACCTCGTCAAGCTCTTTGACGAACAGCGTCTGATCAACACCGAGTCGGCACCGGAGCCGAAAGAGGAGAGCGAGAGCGGGTCTCTCACGGCTAACCCCCATCGCGCCGTCAGCCGACGGAGGCTTGGCCCGGTGCCGAGACTTCACTCGTCCTTTCCCTCGGGCCCTCGGAGGGGGGACGTCAAAGCCGCGGAGGGAGCGGGCGGCAGCGGGTGGCGGCGCTCCCACAGCAGCGTCCCGCCGAAGAGCGCCGCGCCCAGCAGCCGGTCGATCACGCTCCGCGCCAGCAGCATCCCGGCCAACACCGCCTCCGAGGCCGCCAGCACGTCCGCCATCCCGAGGATCGCCCCGATGTAGACCAGGTCCCGCGCCGGCACGAGCGGCAGCCGGTTCGTCACGACGACGACGGCGAGCATCGTGCCCCACACCTCGAGCGGGGCCTCGGGCAGGACCACCCACCACTGGAGAAGCTGGAGCACGTACACCCCGGCGTAGCGCCCGAGGTGGACGGCCAGCAGCACGGCGACCGTGCGGGCGGGCAGCGAGAAAATCGCCCGGCGGAAGCCGAGCACGGCCGCCCCGATCAGCAGCACGAGCGCCACCCCGATCCCGACGTAGACCGGGTCCTGCCCCCGTACCAGGTCCGCGAACACGATCTGCCCGCCGAACCACAGCCCGGCCAGCAGGGCCGCCGCCGACGAGTACGACGCCAGCGCCGAGAGCACCGTGTTGTCCTTGTACACCCGCCACACGGCGCGCTCCCCCAGCCCGAGCCGCCGGTGCGCCCAGACGGCGAAGTAGGCGTCGCCCGAATACCCCAGCACCTCGGCGTTGAGGACGCGCTTGCGGAGCGAGGCCCCGAGGAGCCGGCGGCGCGGCACGCGCCACAGCCGGCCGTAGATCATCGCCTCGGTGACGGGCAGGACGAAGTACATCGCCAGCACGAGCGCGTAGAACCACGGCGTCCTCGGCAGGCCCTCCCACACGCTCGCCCACCCGACGGCGGAGAGCTGGACCGCGAGAAACGCGAGAATCCCGGCGAGCAGCACCCCGCGCACCACCCGGACGACGATCTTCCCGCGACGCCCGGCGGCGAAGGCCTTGGCGCGCGTCCGCACGTGCGCTACCGTGTCGCGGAGGGAAACCATGCAGCGGGGGAGGGCATCGGAGAGGCAGGGCCTCGCAGGGGCGTGCGCCTCGTAGAGGCAAGGCCTCGTAGAGAAACGCAAAGCTAGCCCTGCCGCCCGCCCCGAACGGTGAAGCCATGACCGATCCCACGCGCCGCGCCTTCCGCATCCTCGGCGTGACGTTTCTCGCCTACGGCCTCCTCGTCGCCACGAACGACGGGGAGTTCTGGCCGTTCAGCATCTTCCCGATGTTCTCGCAGGCGGGGAATCCGTGGGCGCGCGCGGTGGTGCGCGACGTGCCGCCGGGCGAGGCGGCCCGGTGGGACACTACGCTCGCCGCCGGGCTCCCCGGCACCGGCTACCCGCTGCTCGACTACGGCGTGGACCCCATCGACCTCGCCAACTTCGTCCGCAAGACGGACCGCTGGACCGAGGCGCGCGCCGCCGCCCTCCGGCAGATGCTGGCCCCGGTGCCGGGGTCGCGCCTCGCCGTCTTCCGCGCCGACGGGCGGATCGACGAGGCCGACAGCGTGCGGGTGTCGTTCGTCCCCGTCGCGTTCGTCACCGAGGGGGCCGTGCTCCTCAACCCTGGGCTGCCGCGATGACCTGGCCTGCCCGCCTCCGCCGCAGCCTCGCCGACGGGCTCTTCGGCTTCGACCGGCCCGAGACCGACGGGGAACGGGTTGCGGTCCGGCTCCTCGAGGCGTTCGTCGCGGCCGAGGTCGTGCGGCTGGCGTGGGCGTGGGGGCAGTACACGCTGCGGATCGGGGACGTGGTGCTGCCGCTCGGGCTGGCGCGGTGGCTCGACATCTCGTTCATGCACGGCAACGCGCTGCCGCTCGCAAACGCAGCGCTGATCAGCGGGCTCGTCGCGCTCGGGTTCGTCCGCCTCGGGCGCTGGAGCTATGCCGGGGCCTTCGCGCTGCTGCTCGTCCAATATGCGGCGCGGTACAGCCTCGGGGAGATCCCCCACAGCGCCAACGTCGCCGGGACGGTGCTCCTCGCCTTCGCGCTTGCGCCGCCGCTCTTCGAGGCGGCGCGCCACCAGCGGCGCTTCGCGGTCGGGTTCTCGGTGTTCTTCGTCGGGCTGGGCTACACGCTCGCGGCGTGGTCGAAGCTGATCGCCACCGGCCCGGGCTGGGTCGACGGGCGGCACCTGTGGATCTGGCTCCACGAGAAGGGGATCGACGCAGCCGCGAAGACGGGGGTCTTCGCGTTCAACCCGGTCCAGGAGTGGGCGCTCGACGAGGTCTGGATCGCCACGGCCTTCCTCACGGTCGGGCTGCTGACCGAGTTCTTCGCCTTCGGGATGTGGTTCCGGCGGTTCCGGCTGCCCGTCGGCCTGGCGGTAATCGGGCTGCACGTCGGGATCAAGCTGACGATGGGGATTTTCTTCGGCGCGGCGACGGCCATCGTCGCGCTCCTGTGCCTGCCGTGGGACCGGGGGATCGACGCGGTGCTGCGCCGCTTCGGGCCGCTGCCGGAGCGGCTACGCCGACGGTGGCTCCGCCGACGGTGGCTCCGCCGCCTCGTGCTCGGCGCGTGAGCGCGACCGGAAGAGGTCGAACCGGAACGAGTTGCTGAGGTACTGCTCGAACGCGGCGCGGGCCTCGGGGCTGAGCCGGAAGCGCGGGTGCGCGAACGGGCGCTGCCGGACGTGCCGGTGCCAGCCCCAGAGGAGCAGGTCGCGCGGCGTGTTGCGGGCGCGGCGGAGGAAGTGGTCCGCCTCCCACAGGTTGCCGCCGTGCTGGTAGCGGACGTAGAGCCAGCTCTCGGACGCGGGCAGCACCACGGTCCGGTGCCCGCCGTGCCACGCCTCGGCGTAGTGCGTGTCCGAGGTCCGGCGGAGGTTGGGGTAGCGGACGGCGGCGTCGCGCCGGTGGACGATCGTCGGGGGGACGCCGCCGCGCAGCGTCCCGACGAACGGGTGGTCGAAGTACCGCTCGTCGTCGACGTGCATCAGCGTCCCGGCGAGCAGCGAGGCGTCGAAGCCGCCGTCGAGGAGCGGGCGGAGCTGCCGTTCGAGGCGCTCGGGGTGGGACCAGTCGTCGTCGTCCCACTGCGGCGCGACGAACGCGCCGGTGGCGAGCTCCAGCGAGCGGTTGCGGAGCGCGCCGATGTGGAGGTCGGGCGTCTTCTCGACGTGCTCGTAGCGGACCTCGTCCGGCGGCAGCCCGCCGAGCAGGTGCCGGATGGGCACCGCGCCGTTGTCGAGCACGACGAGCTCGGTGCTCGGGTACGTCTGCTGCCGGTAGGCGAGGATCGCCCGCTGCGCGAGGACCGGGCGGTCCGCCGTGACCATGAGGCAGCTGACTCTAGGCGTCGGCATCGGGGCGAGGGCGAGGGAACCGGAGGCGGCGGGGGCGAGGGAACCGGAGGCGGAGGAGCTCGGTGAGGCGCGCGCTCAGGTACGCCGCGGCCACGCACGAGGCTCCGGCGAGCACGGCAAGCTCCGTCACCGCTAGGTCCGAGGTGAAGGGCGCGAGCCGTTCGGCGAGCAGCAGCGGCGAGCCGCCCACGATCAGCCCGGCCCCGACGGCAAGCGCCACGAGCACCACGAGCGCGCGGCGCGGCCCGCGCGCGCGGCGGAGAACCCGGGGAACCGGGAGCCGCCGCGCCACAGCGTCCCAGTCTACGAACGCCGCGTAGACCGGCACGAAGACGGCGAAGAAGCTGATGTTCATCAGCAGGGCCGTGCCGGTGTGGAACAGCACGGCCAGCGACACCATCACCCGGGCCACCCGGACGTGCAGCGCCGCTGCGAGCACGCTGAGCTCGAAGAGCACCGTCGTCCAGTCGGCGAGCTCCCAGAGACCGCTGCCCGGCAGCGCCGCCGCGAACGGCGCGAGCAGGTCCGTCCGGGCGCGGAGCACAACCTGTTTGATCACGTGGCCCTGCACGGCGCGCGAGCCGGGATCGAGCCAGCCGCCGATGAGCTTGCTGAACCCGGCCATGAACCAGGCAAGCCCGACGAGGAGGGCGAGCACGAACAGCGGCCACGCCGCCGGTGCCCGCCCTGTGTCGCTTCCGGCCCGCCGGGTCTCCGCCTGCGCGTCGAGCGAGAGCGCCGCGCCCCAGCCCGAGAACGCCATCACGAGCGGGGTGAGCAGAAACAGAAGGTTGTGGTTGATCTTGCCGAACGAGTACAGCAACCCGTACAGCCCGAGGAGCAGCACGCCGGTCGCCACCGAGGCCAGCCGCGTCCGCCACCCCAGCGTAAGCGCCACGAGCGCCGCCACGAGCGCGGCCTCGCCCAGCCCGACCACCCACCCCGGCGGCATCGCGTGGAGAAGGCGGAACGGGCCGGCGGGCGGGGCAAAGAAATCGGGCGGCAGCTCGGCGAGCGCCGCGAAGCGCGCGTACGGCCCGTGGCCGGGCGCAACGACGAGCAGGGCGAACGCCCCGTAGACCACACGGTACAACCCGAGACCTCGCGCGCTCAGCCCGAAGCCCTGCCGTGCCGCGTGTTCCGAAAGCGTCATGGGCGTCGTCGGTCGCTCGTCACCGGTGCCGGCCCGGTGGCGGAGGCAGGGGCCGCACGCACGCCGCCCTCTGCGACGTCCGCGCCCCGTCGATGCCCGTTGCCAGGGGAACGCTCACCCTCTCCCAGACGATGTGAAGGCGCGCGGGACGGGCGTCGGGAAAGAGGGCCTCGAGGCGGCGGCGCGTCCAGCCGGCCAGGGCAGGGGAGGCACCGGAGCACCCGAAGTGGGCGCGGGCGACGGCCGGGTGGTGGGTCGCCGGAAGAGCAGCCAGCAAGTCCTCCAGGGGGACGGCGCGGCGGTCCCCGGTCTCCATCTCGGCGGCAAGGCGCAGGCGGTCGAACGCGGCCTCGCTGTCGGCGGCCCAGGTCTGCTGGAAGGCGGGCAACACGAGGACCGGCCACGGCTCTCCGCTTCCGCCGAACAGCCCTACCACGGCGTACTGAGCAAGCAGCCCGCCGAGGAGGACGGACGAGAACAGCTTGTGCCGAGGGATAGACATGGAGGAGCGGGAGCAGTCGCAAGCGGTCGTCGGGTAAGGCCGAGAGAGGGTCGGCTCTGCCGAGGCTCGTTTCCGCCCCTGCGAAGCTTCGCCCACGACGACCCCCTTCAAGCTTCTCGGCAGATGAGCTTCTCGGCACACGAGCTTCTCGGCAGAGCAAGAGGAGGTCGGGAAGATACCCGGAAGTGGCGGCGAAGCTACCGGTCTTCCGCGCAGGGTGCGCGGTGCAGATTGCGTGGTGCAGAAGGTGTTGTTAGGTACCTTGCCGGACCGCTCGCGCTCGTGGCTCACCTGTGATGCCACGTCCGGCTTGAAGTGCATCAGGCCGAGCGGGCCCTCCCAACCCCTCTCCCTACGCCGAGGGGAGGGGGCCGAGGGGAGGGGCCGCCGAAGCAATCACGCGCGGAGCAAACGGATTGGGTATGACCTGGCTGCCTCACTTCAAACACGCCGACACCCGCCTGCTCGCCGCGCTCGGCGCGGGCTATGGTCTCGTGGCAGGACTCCTCTGGACGACGCTCGGCCTGTCGGGGGCGCTGCTCGTGCTGCCGGGCGTCGTGCTGCTGGCGCTGGCGGGGCTCGCGCTGCACCTCCACCGCGAGCGGCAGGCCGAGGCCGTCCACGCGCAGAACCACACGCAGGCGCTCCTCGCGCTGCACACCCTCCTCGACCTGCGCGCGCCGCTGCCGCCGCTGAGCCGGTGGGCCGCCTCGGCGGAGCTGGCCGTCACCCTCGCCGACCTCGTGCTGGAGCGCAGCCCGAGGCGCGTGCTGGAGCTGGGCAGCGGCGCGTCGTCGCTCGTCGTCGGGTACGCCCTCGAGCAGGCCGGTGGCGGGCACCTCCTCAGCCTCGACCACGACCCGAACTACGCCCGGCAGACGGCGCGGCTCGCCGAGCGGCACGGGCTCGCCGGGCGCGTCGAGGTGGCGAGCGCGCCGCTCGTCGAGCAGTCCATCGGCGGGCGGAGCCAGCCGTGGTACGACCTCGGCGTGGCAGACCTCGGTGCGTTCGCCGGCCCCGAGGGGATCGACCTGCTCGTGGTCGACGGGCCGCCGCGCGAGAGCGACCCCGGGGCGCGCTACCCCGCGCTCCCGCTCCTCCTCGACCGCCTCGCCCCCGACGCCGTCATCGTGCTCGACGATGCGCTGCGGGCGGAGGAGCAGGCCGCGCTCCGGCGCTGGCAGGCCGAGGTGCCCGGCCTCTCAGTCGAGGTGCTGCCCACCGCGAAGGGCGTCGCCGTGGTCCGCCGGCTCCCGGTTTCCGTCCGGGCCTAGCTCGCGGAGCGGCCAGGTTCGGGCTGTGAACCCTCGGGCCGTGCTCAGGCCGTGAGCCGCCGCCACACCCTCTCGGCGAAGGCGTCGAAGACGGGCTTGACCGGGAGACGCCCGAAGTGCAGCGCGAGCGGGGCCACCGCGACGCGCTCGCCCCGGCCCGAAATCCGCCGGACGGCAGCCGTGAGCGCGGCGCGGGCCGCGGGGCTCGGCAGGCCCTGCGCGTCGTAGAGGAAGCGGTCGCGCCACAGGGCGTAGCGGACGTGCTCGAAGTCGGGGTCGTGCCGGGTCGTGTGCGGGTAGTAGTCGAGGAGCGGGCTGTCCTCGCCCCGGTGCCACGGGAAGACGGGCAGCCCGTGCGCGCTCATCGAGAGGGCGAGGGACCACTCGCAGGACTCGAGCGTGCGCCCGCTCTCGCCGAGGCGGCTCACGAAGTGGGTCCGGTGGCGCTGCCGGAAATAGCCCTGCGCGGTCTCGCAGACGGCCTCGGTCACGGCGCGGTCCTGCGCGTAGACGAGCGCCGTGAGCACGCGCGGGAGGTAGGTCAGCCCGAAGCGCCGCAGCGTCCGCCGCCGCCGCCGGAGGAGGAGGTCGAGCACGACGCGGGCGTCCTTCGCCGCGCCGAACCACACGTCCGCCTCCGGGTCGCCGGTCGAGGTGAAGTCGTAGGCCGCGAGCTGCTTCCAGAGCCCGTCCGGGCTGCGGCACCACACGATGTCCGCGTCGGGATAGAGCGTCCGCCCGAACGGCATGAAGCGGTGGAGGTGGTGCTTGAAGCCGAGGATCGAACGGTGCGCCTCGGGCAGGTCCTCGATGCGGTCGAAGAGCCGGTCGAGGCCGTGGCGGTGGAGGATCGCGGCGTGCTCGGGCGGGCCGTAGAGCGCGACCGGGCGGCGGGCGTCGTGCCGGCGCAGGCTCCAGACGGAAGCGACGGCGTGGCGCAGATAGCGTTCGTCCCCGTAGGCGTGGAACGCGTAGCCTTCGTCGGCAGCGGCCATGCGGGAGAAAGGCGAAGTGCGAGAAACGACAGCGCGAGAAACGACAGCGCGAGAAACAGCGGCGCGGGAAAGGATACGCCGCACCGGGCGCTTGCGCCGCCACGCCGGTCGGTCTAGTTTGCCCCGTCCTCCGTCCCTCTTTCCCTCCCATCCGATGCCGCTCCGCGCCGCCGCCGCCCTCCTCGCCGCTCTCGCCCTCGCCGCCTGCACGCCGGCAGAGATGGCCGCCCCCGATGTCTCCGAGGTGCCGGCCCGGCCCGCGGCTGGCGGCGCGAACGAGAACCTGCACGCGGTGCTGTGGACGCAGACCGCCGCCGAGTACCGCGCCCTCACGCTCCAGACCTACGCCGCCGCCTGGTCGGCCCTCGCCCGCGCCGTCGCCGAGCCGTCGTGGACGGCGGACCCGGAGCAGCTCCGCGCCGGGGGCTACGAGTCGCTCCCGCCTGCGGTGGTGCTCGACGTGGACGAGACGGTGCTCGACAACTCGGCTTACCAGGCGCGGCTCGTCCGGGACAACGGGGAGTATGCCCGCGAGAGCTGGAAGGCGTGGGTCGAGGAGGAGGCCGCGACGCCCGTGCCGGGCGCGCTCGAATTTGTCCGGGCCGCCGACAGCCTGGGCGTCCTCGTGGTCTACCTCACGAACCGCCGCGCCGACGAGGAGGACGCCACCCGTGGCAACCTCGCCGCGCTCGGCTTCCCGCTCGCGGCCAAGTTCGACGCGGTGCTCACCCGGGGCGAAATCGAGGAGGGGAGCGACAAGGGGCCGCGCCGCGCCGCCGTCGCCGAGCGCTTCCGCGTCCTCGCCTACCTCGGCGACAACCTCGGCGACTTCGTCTCGGACGCCGTCACGGTCGAGGCGCGCGCCGCCGCCGCTGTGCCGTACGCCGCCTGGTGGGGCGAGCGCTGGTTCATGTTCCCGAACCCGCAGTACGGCGGCTGGGAGAGCGCCCTCTTCGGCGGCGACTACAGCCTCTCGCGCGAGGAGCGCCTCCGCCGAAAGGCCGCAGCCCTGCGCGTCGATTAGGAGCGGAGGACCGGAGGAAAGGAAGAGCGGAGGAGCGGAGGAGCGGACGAGCGCAGGGTTCATCGCCTCGCTATCTTCTCCGCTTCCGCTCGTCCCCGCTTCCGCTCGTCCCCGCTTCCGCTCTTCAACACCATGCGCCACCTCCCGCTCGTCCTCCTCCTCCTTGCCCTCGCCTTCACCGGCTGCCAGCGGGCATACTTCAACGCACTCGAACGGATCGGCATCGAGAAACGGGAGCTGCTCGTGGACCGTGTCGAGCGCGCGCGCGACAGCCAGGGCGAGGCGAAGGAGCAGTTCCGCGACGCCCTCGACGAGTTCTCGTCGCTCGTCGGCTTCGACGGCGGTGAGCTCGAGGAGGTCTACGAAAACCTCAGCCGCGAGTACGAGCGCAGCGAGGAGCGCGCCGACGAGGTCCGCGAGCGCATCGACGCCGTGCACGACGTGGCCGAGGCGCTCTTCGACGAGTGGCAGGGCGAGCTCGGCGAGTACGAGGACCGCCGCCTCCGGCGCGAGTCCGAGCGCCAGCTCCGGGACACGCGCGCGCGCTACGAGGACCTGCTCGCGGCGATGGAGCGCGCCGAGCGCGCGATGGCCCCGATCCTCGAAGCCTTCCAGGACCAGGTGCTCTTCCTCAAGCACAACCTCAACGCCCGCGCGATCGCCTCGCTCGAAGACACCGTCGTCGAGCTCGAGACCGACGTGGACCGCCTGATCCGCGACATGGAAGAATCCATCGCCGAGGCCAACGCCTTCATCGAGGAGATGCAGGGGTGACAGAGAGGAGAAAGAGGAGAGGGAACAGATTGAAGAGCGCGCGGCTCTCCTTTCTATCTCTTCGCTCTTCTCTCTCTTTTCTTTTCCAAACCGGCGACGAACGCGCGCAGGCTCGCGTACCCGAGCCGCTCGGTCGCCTCGCTCCACGGCACCCACCGGGCGGCCTCGATGCCCTCGCGCGCCTCGGGCGTGAAGGCGCGCTCCGGCGTCTCCATGACGTACCACCACGTCGTCTTGACGAGGTAGCAGCCCTTCTCCGGGTAGCCGTGCACGGTGGTCCCCGCCGGGCGGACGATCCGCAGCCGCTCGACCCCAACCTCTTCGCGGACCTCACGGAGCGCGCACTGCTCCACCGTTTCGCCCGGGTCGAGCTTGCCTTTCGGGAGGTCCCACGCGCCGCGCCGGAAGATGAGCAGCACGAGCGGCTCGCCCGATCCGCCGCCCGCCTCTCTAACGACGAGGCCGCCCGCCGCCGTCACCGGAGCCGCCGGGAGGTACGGGTCGAGGTTCGGAATCGCCTCGGGCGGCACGTGGGCCCCGACAGGGCCTTCGAGGACGAGGAGGCGCTCGGCACCGTCGCACGCCGCCTCGGCGTCTGTGAAGGCGTCGAAGAGGCGGACGCCGTTATCCTCCGGTGAGACTCCGCGCTCGCGGACGTCGTAGAGGGCCTCCGCCGGGACGCACGCGAAGCGCAGCGCAGAGCTTTCGAGCGAGGCCCGGTCGTTTCCCATAATCTGTGATGCGTGGCCGTGAGAGCGTGCGCGAGCGGCGAAGCAGAGTTCGCGCATCACGCATCACGCTTCCTCTTTATGAATAGCTACGAATACGATCTCGTCGTGATCGGCGGCGGGGCGGCGGGGCTGACGGCCTCGGGCCTCGCAGCGTCTTTCGGCGCGAAGACGATGATGGTCGAGCGCGACCGCCTCGGCGGGGACTGCACGTGGACGGGCTGCGTGCCGAGCAAGACCCTCATCAAGGCCGCCCACGTCGCCCACGCGATGCGCGACGCCGGGCGGTTCGGCCTTGCCGACACGCCGCCCGACATCCCCTTCGACCGCGTGATCGAGCACGTCCACGCCGTCCGCGACGAGGTCTACCACGACGCCGACCGGCCCGAAATCTACGAAGACCTCGGCGTCGAGGTGGTCTTCGGCGAGGCGCGGTTCAGCGACCCGCACCGGATCGTGATCCAGCACCCGGAGCGGCAGCACGGTGAGCGGCAGCACGGTGAGCGGCAGACCGCCGTGACCTCGCGGCTCTTCGTCATCGCCACCGGAGGGCGTGCCGCCGTCCCGCCGATCCCGGGCCTCGACGCGGTGGACGTGCTCACGAACGAGAGCCTCTTCGAGATCGAGGAGCAGCCCGCGTCGCTCGCCGTCATCGGCGGCGGCCCGATCGGGATCGAGATGGCGCAGTCGTTCGCCCGGCTCGGCACCGAGGTCACGGTCATCGACCAGGGCGACCGCATCCTCGGGCGCGACGACGCCGAGCACGCGGGGCTCCTGCGCGAGGCGCTCGAAGGCGAGGGCGTCCGGTTCGTCCTCGGCGCGTCCGTCGAGCGCGTGTCGGAGGAGGGCCGGCAGAAGGTGGTCCACGCGAAGGTCGAGGGCGAGACGCACGAGATCAAAGCCGACGCCCTCCTCGTCGCCACCGGGCGGCGGCCCAACGTCGAGGGCCTCGGCCTCGACAACGCCGGCGTCGTCGTCACCAAAAAGGGCGTCAAAGTCAACGACCGCTGCCGGACCTCGCAGAGCCACATCTGGGCCGCGGGCGACTGCACGGGCGAGTACCAGCTCACCCACATGAGCGAGCACATGGCGAAGGTCGCGGTCTCGAACGCCGTCCTCCGCCTCCCCTCGACCATCGACCGTGAGCACGTCCCGTGGTGCACGTTCGCCGACCCCGAGATCGCCCACGTCGGCGCGACCGAGGAGGAGCTGCGCGAGCGCGGCACGCGCTACGAGGTCTACCGCTTCCCGTATTCCAAGGTGGACCGCGCCCTCACCGAGAGCCAGACCACCGGGCAGATCAAGGTCTTCGCCACCCGGTGGCGCGGCAAGATTCTCGGCGCGAGCGTCGTCGGCGAGCGGGCCGGCGAGCTGATCTCGCTCTACGGCCTCGCCCACGCAAACGGGGTGACGCTCCGCGAAATGTCGGACACCATTTTCCCGTACCCGACCTACGCCCTCGGTGCCCGCCGCGCCGCCGACCAGTGGTACGCCCGTAAGCAGTTCCCAGTCATCGTCAAGGGGGTCCAGAAGCTCTTCGGCTACCGCGGCCCCGAGCCGAAGCCCGTGGACCCGAAGCGGATCGTCTAGCGCGTGGCTGGGCGCGGCGGCGGGATATTCCGGCGGGGCGGTTAGATATTCCGGCGGGCGGTTAACTGCCCTGCCGGAGCGACGATGTAGAGGGTGTCTGCCTCTCGCTCACCTGATTTCTCTGATGCGCTTCGCCGTTGCTCTCGCCCTCAGCCTCTTCGTTCTCGTCGGTTGGTGGAAGCTGTTTCAAAAAGCGGGTCGCCCGGGTGTCCTCGCCGTAGTCCCGCTCGTCAATCTCGCCGTGCTGATCGACATCGCCGGGCGGCCAAAGTGGTGGCTGTTTCTCTACCTCCTGCCGCTCGTCAACATCGCCGTGGCGATCATCGTCGGGGCGGAGCTAGCCGAGCGGTTTGGGAAGCAGCGGTGGTATGGGCTGGGCGTCGCCTTCCTGCCGTTCCTTTTCGTCCCGATCCTCGGCTACGACGCGTCGCGGTACCGGCGAGTCTAAACAGAGGCGAGTCTAAACAAGAGGAGCCGCCCCGTTGCCGGAGCGGCTCCTCAAAAGTCGGTGCCTCACGAAGAGGGTCAGACTTCGTTTAACCGAGGCGGGTCACGTTCTCGGCGGCGGGGCCCTTCTGGCCCTGCGTGATGTCGAATTCGACCTTTTCACCCTCTTCGAGGGTCTTGAAGCCGTCGCCGTTGATGGCGGAGTGGTGGACGAAGCAGTCCTTGGAGCCGTCCTCGGGCGTGACAAAGCCGAAGCCCTTGGCGTCGTTGAACCACTTCACTGTTCCTGTCGTGCGCATACTACGGTACCTTCTGGTTGTGTCGGGCACGGCGCGGGGAATCCGCTGTGTGCCTTTCGTTCCGCGCGTCCATCACCCCGCGCGGTGGGCGTTGAGCAAAAAAGAAAGGACCGGGTCGATGATCGTCCCGGTCCCTACAACACGGGTGCTGCCACTCGGTGGAGCCTGGGCTCCGGAGCGCTTGCTGCTCGATTGAGGGAATAATACGCGGTTTGGGCCGGAGGGTCCCGGGTTCACGCACTCTTCGCACCGAGGTTAGCGTAGCGGTCGGCTCAGCAGCGGTCAGCTCAGCGGAACCGGCTCGCCGGCCTGCGCCGATTCGTAGATCGCCTCCATGATCCGCACGTCGCGCAGGCCCTCGTCCCCCGGCGTCTTCGGCTCGCGGCCGTCCTGCACGGCCTCAGCCATCTCGTCAAGCATCTCGGCGAACTGGTTCGCGTTCGGGATCACGATCCGCTCGTGGGTCTGCTCTCGCGCGAGCACGAGGTTGCGGACGTAGTACCCCGTTGCTGGGTCGAGCGTAACGGTGCCTGCGTCCCCCTGCACCTGGAGGCGGTTGGCGTCCTCGATCAGGTAGCTCGAAGTGCAGCTCGCGACTGCGCCCGACGGAAACTGCATCGACCACACGACGCCCTCCTCGACCTCGACCTCGCTGCGCCCGCTGCCCGGCGCGAACCGGGCCGCCACCTCGGTCGGCTCTTCGCCGAGGAGGTAGCGGACGCCGTTGAGCGAGTAGATGCCGATGTCGAAGAGCGATCCGCCGCCGGCGAGGTCCCGCTTGGCCCGCCACTCGTCGCGCGTGTCGCGGAGGTCGAGCATCCGCCCGTGGTTGCCGACGGCGACGCGCGGCGTGCCGATCCGGCTGCCGCCCTCGCCCTCGCCGCGCACGAGGTCGATGGCCCGCAGGTTGTACGGATCGAACTGCGCCCGGTAGGCGATCATCAGCGTGCGCTCCGCCGCGCGCCCGGCGGCGATCATCGCCTCGCAGTCGGCGACGGTCCCCGCCATCGGCTTCTCGCACAGGACGTGCTTGCCCGCCGCGAACGCCCGCTCGGTCCACGCCCGGTGCATCGCGTTCGGGAGGATGAGGTAGACCGCGTCCACGGCCTCGTCCCCCGCGATCCGGTCGAAGCCGTCGTAGTCGTAGACGTGCCGCTCGCCGAGGCCGCAGGCGCGGGCGACGGTGCGGGCCTTCTCCGCGTTCCCCGAGACGAGCGCCGCGAGCCGGCACCGCCGCGTGGCTGGAATGTTGGGAATGATCTGATTCAGAGCGTACGCGCCGAGGCCGACGACCGCGACGCCAACGCGCTCCTCCGGCGGGAGGGGCACGGGCACGTCGAGGTCGGGCATCGGCCGGCCCGTCGGGGAGGGGAGAGGCATGGCGAGGGGAAAGGGGCGAGGTAAAGTGTGTGGCGGAGGTGAACCATGGGACGGCGTTCGCGTGTAACGTCCATGCTCGCGCGCCAGACTGCGCCGCCAACCGCGTCGTCAGCAGCGTCCCGCGAGCGCCGCACTTGTCCGATTCAACAACGAGGTCACCGTGGGAATCTACACGCTGAAGGAAGCCCAACTGAACGGAGTCGAGGGGCAGGGCTATGCCTACCCCGTCAAGACGTTTCGGGGGAAGGAGTACAAGGGGGTCTTCTTTGCCGAGAACGAGAACGCCATCGAGGTCGCCGAGGGCGAGGAAGAGGTCGAGTTCACCGGCACTATCTACGACCGGACGCGCGAGCGCATCGAGACGTTCAACGTGAACGTCGTCAACACCGTCTCCGCCGGCATCGGTGAGCGGGCCGACTTCGTGGCGCTCGAGAAGCCGTAGCGGCGGAGCCGCGAGGGTTAAGGCGGGCGGAGGTCCGGGCGATGCAAACCAGGAGGCTCGTGCCTCCCATCGCCTCCTCTACCTCCGCAGCGTCTCCCGATGAGCACCTTTTGGATCGCAGCCCTCGCGGCCCTCGTCTACTTGTATCTCCGCCGCCGTCGGCACCAGGCCGAGGAGCCGCCCGCTCGCACCGGACCCTCCCGCGCCGAAGCCGGTGAGCAAGCCGAGCGAGAGCACGAAGAAGAGCCGAAGCGACTCGTGGACAGCTTCCCAGCCTACGCCGAGAAACACATCGAGGCCATCGAGCGCAATTTCGAGGTTCGGTTGAGCTACGACGAGGCGAGCTTCGCCCGGCTCGACGAGATCATCGAAGAAGGATGGGGCGGCGGGACCCCGGCCCTTCCGGACACGACGGTCCTCTCGTTCGGCAGCTTCGTCGGCGAGTGCATCCGGCGGCTGCTCGGCGGGCAGTGGGAGTACGACGAGGAGATGGGGTACTGCCTCGCCGGCATCGGAGGCACCAGCGCGAAGGTGTTCCCATTCGGGAAGGTGCGGAAGCGGTTCGCGAACGGCGAGGAGGACTCGCTGGCGTTCTACTACGCCGCGCTCAAGCACATCGTCGAGCAGGAGCGCGGCGAAGCCCGCGCCGAGTGAAGGCTCCGGCGAGCGGGTGCGGTTCCCGCGACACGGGCGTGGTACCTTCTGGCTTCGCCTTCCTGCCCACGCCCCGTTGAGCGCCGACCCCGCGACCGACCCCCACATCGCCGGTGTCTACGGCGGGCGCGTCCGGGTCCGCGTCGGCGCGCTTGTCTTCGATGACGAGCAGGCACCGAACGCCGTCTTGCTCGTCGAGCACGAGAGCCTCCACGCGGACGAGTCTGGCCAGCCGTTCTGGACACCCCCGGGCGGGGGCGTAGAATTCGGCGAACCTCTCGCCGAAGCGCTCCGCCGCGAGGTGAGAGAGGAGGCCAACCTGAGCGTCCGCGTCGGGCCGCTGCGCTACGTGCTCGACTTCGTCCGGCCCCCGCTGCACGCCGTCTCGTGCTACTTCGAGTGCTACGCCGAGGGCGGCACCCTCCGCCCGGGCTCCGACCCCGAGCTCGGCGAGGACCAACTCATCCGCAGCCTTCGCCTCGTTCCCTTCGGCGAGCTCGCAGGGCTGAACGTCTACCCCGAAGGCTTCTCCGACCGGCTGCCGACCGATGCGCGCGCCGGCTTCCCCTGGGGCACGCAGTACCTCGGCACGCTGCGATGACGGGGCGACGGGGCCCCGGTCCCCCTCGATCTCGTAGCCAAATTCCTGGTGCGGCCGGTAGGCTACGCTGCGAGCGCTTCGGCGGGCCGTAGGCGCTCGAGCAGTCGCTTTGCCGTGGCGAGGTCAGGCACCTCCTGGACGATGGCGCGCAGCTTGCCGCCGCTCGTCTCCTTCATCACGTAGCGCCGGTCGAGGCCGCCGAGCGCCTCGAGAAGCCGGTGAAAGACCGACTCGTAAAAGTGCGCGTCGGCGTCCTGCGTGGGGAAGTCGAGGAAGAGGCGCTGGTTTTTGAACTGGACGCGGGGGAGGCGGAGCACCTGCGCCGTCGCCCGCATCTCGGCGGCCGTCAGCAGGGCGTCAACCTCCGGCGGGATCGGGCCGAAGCGGTCGCCGAGCTCTTGCCGAAACGCCGCTAGCTCGTCCGGCTGGCTGAGGTCGGCGAGGCGGCGGTATAGGTTCATGCGCTCGGTGTTGTTCGAGACGTAGCTCGCCGGGAGGAGCGCGTCCTCGGCCACGTCGATGGTCGAGTCGCTGGCGGGGGGAGGGGCGTTCGCGGGGAAGAGGTCGCTGAACTCCTCGCCGCGCAGCTCCTGCACGGCCTCCTCGAGGATGCGGTGGTAGGTCTCGTAGCCGAGGTCTTCGATGAAGCCGCTCTGCTCGGCCCCGAGGAGGGCGCCCGCGCCGCGGATGTCCATGTCGCGCATGGCGATGTTGAACCCGCTGCCGAGGTCCGAGAACTCCTCGACGGCCTGCAGCCGCATCCGGGCCTCGCGCGTCAGCGTGTGGACGCTCGGGACGAGCAGGTAGCAGAACGCCTTCTGCGCGCTCCGCCCGACGCGCCCGCGAAGCTGGTGCAGGTCGGCGAGGCCGAAGCGCTCGGCGCGGTCGATGACGATGGTGTTGGCGTTCGCCACGTCGATCCCGCTCTCGACGATGTTGGTCGAGACGAGCACGTCGAAGCCGCCTCGGATGAACTCGTGCATCACGTCCTCGAGGTCGGCGGCCTTCATCTGACCGTGGGCGACCTTGACCCGGACGTCCGGCACGAGCGCCCGGACGAGGGCCGCGACCTCTTCGATCGTCTGCACGCGGTTGTGGACGAAGAAGACCTGGCCGCCCCGGTTCACTTCGTACAAAATGGCGTCCCGAATCAGGTCGCGGTCGAAGGTGTGGATTTCGGTGACGACGGGTTGCCGGTTAGGCGGCGGGGTGTTCATGATCGAGAGGTCGCGCACGCCGAGGAGCGAGAACTGGAGCGTGCGCGGGATCGGCGTCGCGGTGAGCGTGAGGGTGTCCACCTCGGCGCGCATCGCCCGAAGGCGCTCCTTGACCGCGACCCCGAAGCGCTGCTCCTCGTCGATGATGAGCAGGCCGAGGTTTTTGAACTTCACTTTCTTCCCGGCAAGTCGCTGGGTCCCGATCACGATGTCCGCGTCGCCGCGCTCGATTTGGGCGAGCGTCTCTTTCTGCTCGGCGGCGCTTGCAAACCGCGAAAGCTGGGCGATGCGGACGGGGTATCGGTCTAGACGCTCGGAAAACGTCTCGAAGTGCTGGAGCGCAAGGATGCTCGTCGGGACGAGCACGGCGACCTGCCGGCCGTCCTGCACCGCCTTGAACGCCGCCCGCACCGCGACCTCCGTTTTGCCGAACCCGACGTCGCCGCAGACGAGCCGGTCCATCGGGGCCACAGCCTCCATGTCCTCCTTGACGGCGGACGACGCGAGGGCCTGGTCGGGCGTGTCCTCCCACTGGAACGACGCCTCGAGCTCGCGCTGCCACACCGAGTCCTCGGAGAACCCGAAGCCGGGGCTCGCCTTGCGCTTCGCGTAGATTTTGACGAGGTCGCGGGCGATGTCTTTGACCCGCTTCTTCGTCCGGCTCTTCGCCCGCTCCCACTGCCCGCTGCCGAGCTTGGTCAGCTTCGGCTGATGGCCCTCCTTGCCCGAGTACTTGTGCAGCTTGTGCAGGGCGTTGACGTTGACGAAGAGCTCATCCCCCCCGAGGAACTGGAGCTTGACGGCTTCCTGCTTCTTCTCCCGAACCGTGATCGTGTGCAGCCCGGAGAAGCGCCCAATGCCGTAGTCGATGTGGACGACGAAGTCGCCGGGGGAGAGCCCGGCGAGGTCGCGGAGCGAGAGGCCGCCGCGGACGCGCTTGCGCTTGCGGGCCGTCGGGCGGTGGTAGCGGTTGAAGACCTGGTGGTCGGTGTAGACCGCGAGCCGCTCGTCGGGGAGGACGAACCCCTCGTGGAGCGACTCGACGATCAGGCCGGCGTCCGGCTCGTGGTCTGGGTCGCCGAGGAGCTCGCGGAGGCGGGCGCGCTGGCCCTGGCTGTCGCACACGATGTGCGCCTCGAAGCCCCGGTGCTTCAGCTCGGCGAGGTGCTCGCGGAGGCGGCGCACGTCGGCGTTGAAGTCCGGCTGCGGCTGGGCGTCGAGCGTGAGCGACTCGTCGGCCCCGGGACGCGCCCCCTCGCCGGAGAACGTGCCGAAGAGGAGGGCGGGGCGGGCGGAGCGCTTGCCCGCGAGCGCTTCGCCCGTGAGGTAGAGCCGGTCCGGCGGCGGGGCGTCGGCGTCTTCGAGCGCGGCAAACGCCTCGGCCGCCTCGGCGTAGACGGCGTCGGCGCGCTCGGCGAGGCGGGCGCTGTCGAAGAGCGCGAAGAGGGTGCCGCCGGGGAAGTAGTCGAGCAGGGCGACGTGCTCGACCTCGTCGTACCCCGCGCCGTCGAGGTTGGGGACGAGCCGGGCGCTCGTCAGGCGGCTCACCGAGCGCTGCGTCTGCGGGTCGAACTCGCGGACCGAGTCGATCTCGTCGCCAAAGAACTCGATGCGCACGGGGTACTCGCCCGCGAACGGGTACACGTCGAGGATTCCGCCGCGCAGCGCGATCTCGCCCGGCAGTGAGACGAACTCGACCGCCTCGAACCCCTGCCCGACGAGCCGCGCCATCAGCGCCTCCGGCCCGACCTCGTCGCCGACGCGGATCGTGAGGGTCTCCTGCGCCACCGTCTCCGGCGGGGCGACGAGCTCGGCGACGGCCTCGACGCTCGTCACCACGGTCCCGGCGAACCCCTCCTGGAGCCGACCGAGCACGTCGGCGCGGCGGATCAGCGCGGCGCTCTCGGCCACCTGCTCGCGGTCGTAGGGCTTCTGCCCGGTCGGCGGAAACAGGAGCACCTCGGTCTCCTCGCCGAGGAGCTGCTCGAGGTCGCTCTGAAGGTAGGTCGCCGACTCGTGCTCGGGGAGGAGGCAGCACAGCGGCGCGCCCGCGTCCGCGAGGTCGGCAAGGGCGAAGGCGGGGAGCGAGCCGACAGTGCCTTTCAGCCGGAGCCGCTCGCCGGGGCGGAGGTCGGGGGCTTGGCGGCGGAGCTGAACGAAGAACGGGGCGGCGGCGACGCGGGCGCGGATCGAGGCGAGAGACACGGAGCGAGAGGAGAGGTGAAACGGCGGCAGGGGCGTGGCGCGCTGCGCCCCCACGGTCGGGCATGATGCAACGGCTGGAGCACCCGCCGGGTCCCGCCCGTCAATCCGCCATCGCCTGGCGGACGAAGCCGCCGGCGGCGTCGAGCCGGGCGCGCGCGGCCTCGGCGTCCACGTCGGCGAGGAGCATCACGAGGGCGGTCTTGACGTGGCCGCCGGCTTCGGCGAGCACGCGCGCGGCCTCTTCGTAGCCCACCCCCGTCGCCGTCATCACGATGCGCTTCGAGCGCTCCTTCAGCTTCTCGTTCGTCATCTGGAGGTCGATCATCATGTTCTCGTAGACCTTCCCGAGCCGGACGAACGCGGCGGTCGTGAGCATGTTGAGGACGAGCTTCTGCGCCGTCCCGCTCTTCATCCGCGTGGACCCCATGATGACCTCCGGCCCGACCGCCGGGCACATCGCCACATCGACGAACTCGTGCAGGTCGAACGACTCGCGCGGGTTGCACGTCACGAAGAGCGTCGCGCAGCCGAGCGCGTGCGCGTGCTTGACGGCCCCGACCACGAACGGCGTCCGACGGCTCGCCGCAATCCCGCAGACGACATCTTTCGGCGTCACGCCTGCTTCTTCGAGCGCGTCACGCCCGTTCGATTCGTGGTCCTCGGCACCCTCCTGCGCGACGAACATCGCCTGCGGGCCACCCGCGATCAGTCCTTGCACGAGGCCAGGCGGCGAGCCGAACGTCGGCGGGCACTCCGCCGCGTCGAGGACGCCGAGCCGACCGCTCGTCCCGGCCCCGGCGTAGATCAGCCGCCCGCCATTCTTAAACGCCTCCACCACGATCTCGACCGCCTCGGCGATGTAGGGCAACTCGGCCCGGACGGCCGGAGCGACGCGGGCGTCCTCGTCGTTGATGATCCGGAGGATCTCCTCGGTCGAAGCCGCGTCGATCCGCATCGAGCGCGGGTTTCGGGTCTCGGTGGTGAGCGACTGCAGCTCGCGGAAGAGGGCGGATTCGGGCATCGGTGGGGGGTGACTACGGGGTGGAGGGGGAAGAGGGAAGGGAGAGAAAGGACCGATGGCTTTACTTCGGCCAAGTGCCGAGGAAGGGGACCGAGAAGCGTGCACTGTATGGAATGGGCGTGCCATGTGGAACGTCAGGCCCGAACCGGTCGAACCAAGTCGGGCGGAAATAGATGCGAGACAGCGCATCGCGCACAAGATCGGCGGGCAGCACCCCCGTCACATGCACGACCTCTGCTCGGAGCAGGGTCCCATCCCAGGCTACATCGAGGTGCAAAAAGGCCCGGGTGCTATCGGGCAATCCTGTAGCGGCCTCCCGCAATACGCGCTCGGCGGGAATCTCCCGCCCAAGGCTGTCGAGCGCAAAGGCTTCTGTCCTCACTACGAATGCGAGCGGCGTATGATCGCTGAGGAGGTTTGCAGCAACGAACGCCTGATATAGACCGCGGATGGAATCTGCTAGCACCGGATCGGGAAACGGTGGCGGCTCGTGGTCAAAGAGCACATCGCCCTCGCGAAGTAGCTCAACGTGAGGAGGCTGGAAGGGAATCGTGTAGTAGGTCGCAAACGGGATCGGCGTGCCGCGTGGGATATCAGCCCGAGTGTTTATGGCCCATGTCGGACGGAAGCGGATGCGGGGGATGGCGTTGCGCACTGCGAAGGCGGGCATAGGCGTGGAACCGTATATCTTCACTACCCTCGCTCGGTATGGCGTCCCATTCCATGCTACGGTGAACTGGACGAAGGCTTTTGCGCTATCTGGAATTTCAGCGGCAGCATCGCGCAGTAGCTCTTCGATTGGAATTTCCCGGCCGAGGCTGTCAAGTCCATAAGCCTCGGTCATGATCTGCGTCATGGCTTCCATCCGAATCTCCTCGAACTCATCCCGCAACCCCACGCGCAGCGAGTCGGGAAACGGCGGTGGCTCTCGGTCGATCAACACGTCGCCTTCGCGGAGTAGCTCGAGGGGTGGCGCGGGGACCTCGACTGCGGCGACCGCCGAGCCAGTCGAGGCGGACTCCGGCGCTGCGGACTCCGGCGGGGCCGCGCACGCGGCAAAGCCTAGCAAGCCGAGCAGGAGCAGTCGAGTCACGACGGAGAGCGGCGGAGGGCGCGAGGCAGAAGCAGGGCAGCGGCGATGAATCCGAGGCCGATGATCCACCACCAGAGATTGGAGCCGGTCGGGAGGTCCACCGGGCTGGGGTCGCCGTAGAGCATCGGGGCGGCCCAGAAGAAGGGGCTACCGCGCAGCCCGTCGTGGGTTTCGAGGTACTCGAGCTGCGCGCGCTGGAGGGCGACGTCTTTGCGCTCGCCGCGCGCGAGGTGGTCGTAAAACCGGTCCATCAGCTCGACCGTCGCCGCGTCGTCCACACGCCAGAGCGTGCCGAGCGTGCTCCCGGCCCCGGCGGCGCGGACGGCGTACTGCAGCCCGAGCACGCCCTCGCCGCCCAGGTCGCGCCCCCGCGCCGTGCGGCACCCGCTGAGCACGACGAGCGCCGCCTCGAGCGGGTGCTGCAACAGCTCGTGCAGATACACCCGCCCGTCCTCCGTCCCGTCGGGGTCAGGGGAGAGTTGGATGTAGCTCCCGAGCGGGTTCGCGTCCTCGACGAAGGCGTGCGAGGCGAGGTGCAGCAGCCGGGCCCGGCCCAGCCGGTTGTAGAGCTGCGACTCCGTCGCGTCCTCGTCGAGCGCGACCAAGGCCGAGGGAAAGCGGCGGCTGAGGCTGCGTAGCTCCTGCGCGACGCTCGGCAAATCCGGCGGCACGCCGCCGGCGTAGGCCGAGCGCAGAGGCGAGGCTTCCTCGACGCCGCCGAAGACGCTGCGCCCGAACGCGACGAGTTCCGAGGCTTCCTCCGAAGCGGTCTCGTCGTCGATCAAAAGGGCGGCGGCCAGCTCGGTCGAGACCGCGTGGCGGCGGAGCAGGAACGGGGCCCCGCCGAGCCGGTAGCGGTCCGCCGGTGCCTCTTCGAGCAGCAGCCCGAAGGGGAGCTGCGCCAGGGGGCCTTCGGGGACGACGACGAGCGCTGCGCCCTCCGGCAGGTGCGGCGCGAGCGGGGCCACGAGCAGGTCGTAGAGCGTCTTGAGCGGAGCCGGGTCGAACGCCAGACTCTCGGTCGGGAGGAGGCCGTTGTGCTCGGTCCAGAGCGGGCTGGCCGCCGCCATCAGCTCGCGGACGCGCGTGAAGTCCAGGCTGGCGTCGAGGGGGACGGCGAGGAGGGTGTCGGGCCGGAGGAGAAACGCGTGGCCGGGCGGCTCGAAGATGTAGGTCAGGAGCACCTGGCCGCGCGCCCGGAGGGCCTGCTGCATCCGCCCAAGGCTGGGCGTGGCGGGCAGCGACGCGTCCTCGAAGAGCGCCGAGCGCTGCGCCTCCAGCGCCGCCACCTCGCCCCGGAGCCGGAGCGCCTCGAGGGGGTCCGCGTCGGCGAACCGGCGGTGGAACGCCCCGAGCGCGGCGTCGAGGCTGTCGGCGCGGCGGCGCGCCGCCGGCTCGAAGCCGACGACGAGGTGGCGGCGGCGGCGGAGGTCGCGCAGCACGCGGGCTCGTGCCCCGTCGAGGGCAAGGAAGGCCTCCTTCGGGCGCTCTTGGCGCAGCAGCAGGCTGACGCGAGTGAGGTACGTCGCGTACCAGAAGCCGGAGCGTCCGGCCTCGGCACCCAGCGCCGCCCGCTCGGCCTCGACTAGGTGGAGGGCCTGCTCGATGAGCGAGTCCGCCCGCTCGTAGCGGCGCTCCCGCATCGCGCTGCGCGCGAGGTGGAGGAGGAGCGGTTCGCGCCGGAGCGGGAGGCCGTAGCGCTCGCCCACGCCGAGGGCCTGCTCGAACGCCGCGCGTGCCTCGTCCTCCCGCCCGCGCTCGGCGTAGGCCAGCCCGACGGTTTCGAGGCTCGTGATCTCGGCGCTCGGCGAGGGCCGGGGGAGCCGCCCGGCGAGGGCCGCCGCCGCCCGCGCCACGACGAGCGCCGAGTCCGGCTGCCCGTCCGCCCGGTGCGCCTCGGCCAGCATGATCTGGGCGAACGCGAGGTAGTGCTCGGCGCGGAGCGACTCGGTCCGGCGCAGCAGGCGCGTCGCCGTGCGCGCCGCGTCGAGGGCGTGCGCTACGCCGCCGGGGCGGTGCTTGTGGATGAGCCAGTATTCGGCCATCTGCAAGTACGACCGGGCGAGGTTGACCTGCTGCACCGGCTCCAGGTTCGGCTCGGCCTCGAGCGTGCGCTGCACCGTCCGGTGGATGCTCATGGCGTCTTCCCACTGCCCGAGGTCCTCGTAGTTGCCCGCGAGGTCCATCCAAATGCGGGTGCGGACGGCGGGCGTCGCCGAGGGCGCGTAGTCCAACAGCCGGAGCCGCGTCAGCACGGCCTCGTCCACCTTGCCCTGCTGGTCGAGGATGTACGCGCGCAGCTCGAGCAGGTAGCGAACGCCCGACGAGTCGGCGCGGAGGTGGGGGCCGCGGAAGAACGCGTCGGTGAGGGCCTCGGCCTCGTCCCGGCGGCGGGTCTCGAGGAGGACCTGCACGTCGCGCCCGTAGGCGCGGGCGAGGTGGTTCGCGGCGGTGCTGTCGAGCGTAGGGAGCGCGGCGTAGCAGGCGCGGGCGCGGTGGAACGCGGCCCGCGCCCCGGCCACGGCGAGCGAGTCCGCGCTCCGCGTGTCGAGCTCGTTGAAGGCCGCCTGTGCCTGCGCGAAGACGGCCTCGCAGGCCGGTTGTGCAGCGGCACCGGGGGCGACGAGCAAAAGGACAACGAAAAGAAACCGCATATAAATGATTTCGAGGCTAACCTAAACTATCCCCCTTAATCGAATATAGACACGGATCGTCAGAATCCATAGCACGATAGCCCGGCAGGGCAGCCCAGGCCGAACCCTCCCGGCGAGCAGCGGTATGACCTGCGCCCCTCGCCCGCCTCCGTATGCGCCTCCGCTCGCTCCGCCTGCTCTCCTTCCGCGCCCACGCCGAGACGGAGGTCGCCTTCGCGCCGGGCCTCAACCTGATCGTCGGGCCGAACGGGGCGGGGAAGACGAACCTCCTCGAGGCCGTCCACTACCTCTGCCTGACCAAGAGCTTCCTCACCTCGACCGACACGCACGCGCTCCGGCAGGGCTGCCCGTACTTCGAGGTCGAGGGGCAGTTCGAGGGCGAGCACCGCCCCAGCCTTGCCGCCCGGCTCGTCTACGTCCCCGACGAGGGCAAGCGGCTGTTCCTCAACAAAGCGCCGCTCGACCGGCTCGCCGAGATCGTCGGCCAGCTCCCGGTGGTGGTGCTCGCGCCGGCGGACGGGGCGCTGACGGCGGGCGGGCCCGAGGAGCGCCGCCGCTTCCTCGACAACACGCTGAGCCAGGCGCGGCCCACGTACCTCAGCGACCTGATGGGCTACCGCCGGGCGCTCCGGCAGCGCAACGCGCTTCTGCTCGGCCACCGCCGGAGCCGGAGCGCGCCGGACCCCGCCGCGCTCGAGGCGTGGAACGAGGAGCTCGTCACGCTCGGCGCGCGGCTGATCGAGCGGCGGCGGCGGTTCATCGCCGAGTTCGCCGGGTTTCTCGCCGAGGCGTACGCCCGCATCGAGGCCGTCGGCGAGGAGCCCAGCGTCGAGTACCAGACCGCCGTGCCGCTCGCCGAGGAGATGACCGAGGACGCCGTCGCCGAGGCGTTCCGGGCGGCGCTCCACCGCCTCGCCCGGCGCGAGCGCGAGCGGGGCCGCACGCTCGCCGGGCCGCACCGGGACGAGCTCGTCTTCCGGCTCAACGACTTCGAGGTCCGCCCCTACGCCTCGCAGGGCCAGCACCGCACCTTCGGCCTCGCCCTCAAGCTCGCCAAGTATTTCTACCTCCGCGACCGCCTCGACGAGACCCCGCTGCTCCTGCTCGACGACGTCTTCGGCGACCTCGACCCGCGCCGCGCGGGCATCTTCCTCGAGCTTCTGCAGTCCGACGCCGTCGGCCAGAGCCTCGTCACCGCCGCGCGCAGTGAGCCCTTCGACGCCGCCGTGGACTTCGGCGCGGAAACCCACCGGGCGATTCGCATCGTACACGGGGGTGCCGCCGTGCCCGAAACTCTGCCCCCGGCTCGGTCCGGGGACGCCCGTGTTTCGTAAGATTCCGGCGCGGTGCCTCGCCTCCCTCGCCTCTCTCCACCAGCCTGATTGCGCCATGAATCCCCGCCTCCGCCCGCTCTTCTTCCTGCTCCTGCTCGTCACGCTGCCGCTCGTCGGCTGCGGCCAGGCCTCGACGAACCTCATCACCGGCGAGACCGTGCGCGGCGCGTACTCGTGGCAGGAGGAGGTCCAGATCGGGACCGAGGCCGACCAGCAGATCACCGCGCAGTTCGGGCTCTACGACGACCAGGGCCTGCAGGCCTACGTCGAGCGGATGGGACAGGAGGTGCTGCGGACCAGCGCCTACAGCGAGGCGAGCACACCCGCCGAAATCCGCAACACGCCGTTCCACTTCCGGCTCCTCGACAGCGACGTGGTCAACGCCTTCGCCCTCCCGGGCGGCTACATCTACGTCACGCGCGGGCTGCTGGCCCACCTCGAAAACGAGGCCCAGCTCGCGGTCGTGCTCGGGCACGAGATCGGGCACGTCCTCGGGCGGCACTCGTCGCAGCGGGCGCTGAAGGCGCAGCAGGGGCAGATCGGGCTCCTCGGCGCGGCGGTGCTCGGCGGGGTCGTCGGCGGGGGCAACGTGGCCGAGGGGATCCTGAACTACGGCGGGACCGGCGTCCAGCTCCTCTTCCTCAAGAACGGGCGCGACGCCGAGCGCGAGTCCGACCGCGCCGGCGTGGCCTACGCCGAGTTCGCCGGCTACGACGGAGCCGAGGCGGCCAGCTTCTTCCGCTCCCTCGCCCGCCTCAGCGCCCAGTCCGGCGGCAGCATCCCCAGCTTCCTCTCGACCCACCCCGACCCCGGCGAGCGCGAGCAGACGATCCCCCAACTCGCCGCGCAGTACGACACCGGCACCGAGGTGGGGGCCCGCGAATACCTCCAGCAGATCGACGGCCTCGTGCTCGGCACGAACCCGCGCCAGGGCTTCACCGAGAACGGCGTGTTCTACCACCCCGACCTCCGCTTCGAGTTCGACTACCCCAACGGCTGGCAGGTCGCCAATGGCGCGGCCTCGGTCCAGATCGCCGAGCCGAACGGGCGGGCGGTGATGCAGTTCACGTTCGCTAAGGAGGCCTCGGCCCAGGCGGCGGGGCGGGCCTTCGCCGGGCAGCAGGGCTTCGAGGTCTCGGACCAGGGCGGCACCCGCGTCGGCGGCAACACGGCCTACACCGTCACCGGCACCGCCACCACGCAGCAGGGCGAGCTCGGCGTCCTCGCCACGTTCATCGAGTATGGCAGCGCCGTCTACCAGTTCGTGGGCCTCACCGGCGCGAGCACCTTCGCCACCTACCGCGACGAGTTCCAGTCTACGTTCCGCAGCTTCGCCCGACTGACCGACTCTGACTACCTGAACCGCCAGCCCGTCCGCCTCGACGTAGTCGATGCCAACGGCACGGCTCCGTTCCAGAGCTTCCTCCGTGGCCGCCCGACGCCCTACGGGATGGACGCGAACGGCCTCGCTATCATGAACGAGGTCCAGCTCAACGAGGCGATTCCCGCCGGCACCCCCCTCAAGCTGCCGCAGAACTAGGGGCTAGGCTGTGATCACGAGTGAGCTAGTGCCCTAGAACTTCAAGGCAACGACTTCTCTCCGCAGAAGGCGCAGCAACGCATGGGGCTTCCGTTCGTGCAGACAGTCGAACCTGGCCAGGTCGGGGAGCGGGGACGTTACAGAGATATGCCTGTTCCATACGGAGCGGCCTCGCTGCAAGCACCGGAGGAAGTGATCGATGAAGACCGACTGACGTGGTTACTTGACGCCGTATTACCACACATCGACACGCTTCGTGAGCTCGGTGCAACCGAGGCCCACGTCAGCATCGGGTACTTTTGGCGCGACCAGTGCAATCTTGCCTACTCGCCAGACGAACTTGCCAAGCTGTCCCGCCTCGGTATTGCTTTGTGGATGAGTTGTTACGAGGAGAAGCTTCAACCCACCGAGTCTGGTTAGCCCAGTACTTGTCTGCTTTCGGCGGGATGGCAACAGCTTTCCCAACGATCTGCTCTGAGCCGAAACACGAACCTATCGTTGAGCCCCGAGTCTCACGCACACCCACCAAGCCATGAGTATCAAAGAACTAGAAACGGCGGTCACGAAGCTCTCGCCGGAGGATCTCGCTCGGTTCGCTGAGTGGGTGGCAGAGTACCGATCCAACGAGTGGGACCGGCAGATCGAGGAAGACGCTCGCGCCGGGCGACTCAATGCGCTCGTGCGCGAGGCCGAAGACGACTTGGCATCACGGCAGGCCCGTACTGCTCGGCACATCGAGGAGTTACGGGCTTTCCGCGAGAGTTTGACGCTCGGAGACGAGGTCAGCATCCGAGGCTTGATCGACGAGGGTCGCGTCTGATGGCCGATTTCGTGCTCGACGCCTCCCTGTCGCTGGCGTGGTGCTTCGAGGATGAGACGACCGCATTCACCGAAGACATCCTGACGCGCGTCCAGCGAGGCTCGGTCCCGATGGCCCCGGCTCTGTGGTCACTCGAAGTAGCGAATGGGATTCGCAATGCCGAACGGAGGCGACGCATCACCCAAGACGAAGCCGCGACCCTGTTGCGATTCCTACGCGAGCTGCCGGTCGAGACGGTGGACCAACCATCGCGGATCGTGTTGCGTGAGATTGGACCGCTGGCGAGTAGACATGGCTTGAGCGCCTACGACGCGGCTTACCTCCATCTCGCCCAGCAGCACAACCTGCCGCTCGCCACGCTGGACGGTCCGTTACGCAACGCGGCGGAAGCGGCGCACTGGCCGGTAATTGCGCCCTGACTTCCGACTTAATCCTTCGGTGGGATGACGACGGCTTCGCCGCCGAGGGCGGTCTTGCCGGCGGCGGTGTAGGCCGTGATCCGGCAGCGGACGTGCCCGAAGCGCTCAACCTTCTCGGCGACCTTGACCTCGATGCGGACCTCGGAGCCGACGGGGACGGGCCGGAGGAACTTGGCCGAGAGCGAGACGGCGACGCTGCCGTGGCCCGGATAGTCCCGCCCGAGGACCTTCGAGACGACGCCGAGCAGGAACGCGCCGTGGACAATAGGCTGGCCGAACGACGTCGTCGCGGCGTACTCCGGGTCGAGGTGCAGCGGGTTGTCGTCGCCGGAGACGTCGGCGTAGGCCTGCACGTCGTCGGCGGAAATCGTGCGGCTCCACTCGAACGTGTCGCCGACCTGCATGGACTCGTAGGTGTGCTCGGGCATCGGGGGCGAGGGGTGGGTCGAAGGGCGGGTGAAGCGAGAAGTTACGCCGCGCCGGCCAGAAAGCGGCTGCGCAGGTCGGGCGTCGGGAGGCGGCAGGCGTCGCGCTTGCCGAACCACCGGTAGCGGTTGCGGGCCACCGCGCGGTAGGCCGCGTCGCGGAGCGGAGCCGGGACGGCGAGCAGCACGCCGAGGAGCGGCCACGCCCCGCTGAGCCGCCGGGCGATCCTGAGCGCGGCCGTCGAGCGCGCCGAGCACCGCCCATTTTCGATGAGCACGATCGTGTTGGCCCCACCGATGCGGCACCGCCCCGTCAGCTCCTGCCCGACGTCCGACTGGAGCGGGGCGAACCGAAAGACCGCCTCGGGGTCCCGGTCGATGATGAAGTTCACCGCCGCGTTGCACAGGTTGCAGACGCCGTCGAACAGGATGACGGGGTGCGGAGATGCGGGGTGCGGAAGGGCGGGGTGCGGAGGTAACGATTCGTTCGTCTGCATCGGGGAACGGTGCATCGGGGAACGGGGACGAGGGCGGGCTGTTACGGGGGCAGTCGCCCCGTGTACCCTCCGCCCCGCCCTCAGTTGCAGCCCGATCCGCCGCCTCCGTCCGGCAGTCCCCCCGACGGCCTCGGGGTCCTCGCCCGCGTCTTCTTCAAGCTCGGCGTGATCGGGTTCGGCGGCCCGGCGGCGCACATCGCGATGATGGAGGACGAGGTCGTCGAGCGGCGCGGCTGGCTGAGCCGGCAGCACTTCCTCGACCTGATCGGCGCGACGAACCTCATCCCGGGCCCGAACTCGACCGAGATGACGATGCACGTCGGCTACGAGCGCGGGCGGTGGCCGGGCCTGTTCGTGGCGGGCGGGTCGTTCATCTTCCCCGCCGCGCTCTCGACCGGCGTGCTGGCGTGGCTCTACGTCCGCTACGGCGAGGTGCCGGCGGTCGCGCCGCTTCTGGCGGGCATCAAGCCGGCGGTCGTGGCGGTGATCCTCGGGGCGCTGTGGCGGCTCGGGAGGAAGGCGGTCAAGAGCTGGGCGCTGGCTCTCCTCGGCCTCGCCGTCGGGGCCGCGCTTGCGCTCGGGCTGGGCGAGCTGTGGGCGCTGCTCGCGGGCGGGATCATCGGGATGGCGGTGCTGGCGCTGTGGAAGGAGCGCGGCGCTCGGGCGAGGGGCGCGCTGGTGCTGGCGATGCCGCAGGTCGGGCGGGACTCGCTCGCGGCGGCGGCCGGTGCAGCGGGGGCGATGGCGGGGGTCTCGCTGTGGGCGCTGGGGCTGTTCTTCCTCAAGGTCGGCGCGATCCTCTACGGCAGCGGCTACGTGCTGATCGCGTTCCTCGAAGGCGGGCTCGTGGACGACCTGGGCTGGCTCACCGAGCAGCAGCTCCTCGACGCGGTGGCGATTGGTCAGTTCACGCCCGGCCCGGTGCTGACGACGGCGACGTTTATCGGGTACGTCCTCGGCGGCGTCCCCGGCGCGGTCGTCGCCACGCTCGGCATCTTCCTGCCCGCGTTCGTGTTCGTCGGCCTCCTCAACCCGGTCGTGCCCCGGCTGCGCGCGTCGAAGTGGTCGGCAGCGTTTCTCGACGCGGTGAACGTGAGCGCGGTCGCGCTGATGGCGGTGGTGACGCTGGAGCTGGGGGCCGACGTGCTGGTCAGTCCGGGCGCGTGGGCGATTTTCGCGGTCGCCGCCGTCCTCGCGCTGCGCTTCAAGGTCAATGCGGCCTACATCGTGCTCGGCGGTGCCCTCGCGGGATGGGTGCTGCTGTGACGCGGCTCCGGGCCGCCCCGAGCCGCCGCTTCAGGGAAGCGCGCGAAGCAGGGAAAACGTCGAAGCCGACTTTAACCCTAAGGTCTATTCAATCTAGCTCGTAATGCTTATTATAAATCCCACGGGACGCGGGCTCTGAGGTCTTCCCGAGGCAGGGCGTGAGGCAAGCGCTGGATGCAGCGTGGTCCTGCGGAGCACTGCGCCGTCTATCGAACCCTTCTTCACCAACTCACCCTATCGTCATGCTGCGTAACCTGCTTACACCCCCCGTCCTGGTCCTGGTCCTCGTCGTCGGGTCAGCCTACACCATGCTCGCCTGGGAAAAGATGCCGGGCAACGCCGTCTACATCGGCGCCGGGGCCGACGGCTCGGTCTGGATCATCGGCAAGAACGGCTCGCCGTATCAGTGGAACGAAGGGGCCTACGACTGGCAGCAGGTCAGCGGCACCGGGCGCGAGATCACCGTCGGTGCGGACGGCAACCCGTGGCTCATCAACGATAAGAACGAGGTCTACCAGCGGCGGGGGAGCAACTGGCAGAAGATGCCGGGCACCGCTCGCGACATCGCCGCCGGGGCCGACAGCTCGGTCTGGATCGTCGGCGACAACGGCTCGCCGTACCGCTGGAACGACGAGGCGTTCTCGTGGGTCGCGGCGAGCGGCACGGGCCGGCAGATCGCCGTGGCGGCCAACGGCACGCCCTGGCTCATCAACGACAAGGAGGAGGTGTTCCGGCTCCGGGGCAGCAACTGGCAAGAGATGCCCGGCCGGGCACGCAGCATCGCCGCCGGGCTGGACGGCTCGGTCTGGATCATCGGCGAGAACGAGAGCCCGTACCGCTGGAACGAGGACGGCTACGCCTGGCAGCAGGTCGACGGCCAGGCCAAGCACATCGCCGTCGACGCTTCGGGTGCCCCCTGGGTCGTCAACGACAAAGAAGAAATCTACCGCCGCCGGTAAAGGCTGATGGCCCCGCGCTCGACCGCGCCGCGTTTGCCCACGCGGTCGAGCGCAGGGCGCTGCTTCGGGGGAACCTCGGAGCGCAAGCAAGGCCCCGCCTTCGCTGGTGCCGCGCGTGACCCCTGGCGGTCCGGCGTCGGCTTCTGCTCGGTCCTCACCCCGCTGTCCGTGGAACGCTTCTTCGACGCCCTCCGCCCGCTCATCCGCGCCGTCGTGCGGCACCCGCTCGCCGTCCTGGCCGCCGCGCTCGCGCTCGCGGCGCTCGGGGTGCTCTCGGCGAGCGGGCTGCGGATCGACACCGACCTTGCGAATCTGCTGCCGGAGGACTACCCGAGCGTGCAGGCGCTCGAGAAGCTGCGCCGGACGGTCGGCTCGGAGACCTCGGTGGACGTGGGGATCGAGAGCCCGTCGTTCGAGGCGAATCTCGCCTTCGCCGAGGCGCTGATCCCGGCGGCGCTCGCGCTGCCCTCGGCCGAGGGGCCGCTCTTCACGCGGGCCGAGTTCCGCAGAGACACGACCTTTCTCGCCTTCAACGCGCTCTACTTCGCCTCGGCCGGGGAGCTCGACGGGCTCGAGGCCTTCCTCGAGGCCGAGGCCGAGGACGCCCGGCTCGCAGCCAACCCGTTCTTCGTCGACCTCGACGACGACCTCGGGTTGGACGACGAGCCGGAGACCGACGACCTCGCGGCTTCGCTCGAAGACCTGCAGGTGCGCGAATACCCCGTCTCGCCCGACTCGACCGTCCTCGCCGTCCGCCTCTTCCCGACCGGCTCGCAGTCCAACATCGGCGGCATCCGCCGGACCTACCGGCGGCTCGACTCGCTCGTGGCGGCCCTCGGCCCCACCGCGTATCACCCCGAGATGGAGGTCACGACGGCGGGGCGGCTCCTCCGGCAGCAGGTCGAGATCGACGCGATCACGGACGACGTGCGCAACAGCTTCGGGCTGGGCGCGGGGGCGGTGCTGCTCTTCGTCGTGCTCTACTTCTTCTACAAGGCGTTGCAGGTGCGCGGGGTGCGGCGCGAGACGGTCCTCAGCGAGCTGGCCCGGCTGCCGGTGACGGCGGTGCTCATCGGGCTGCCGCTCCTGGTGAGCCTCGCGTGGACGTTCGGGGTGGCGGGCGTCGCCTTCGGGACGCTCAACCTGATGACCTCGACGCTCGCGCTCGTGCTCTTCGGGCTCGGGATCGACTACGGGATCCACTTCTACGCGCGCTACGCCGAGGAGCGCGGGCACGGGCGGACGGTCGAGGACGCCGCCGAGGTGACGTTCGTCTCGACGGGCCTCGCGGTCGCCGTCAGCGCGGCGACGACCGCCGCCGCGCTCTTCGCCCTCACGATCGCCGACTTCCGGGGGTTCAGCGAGTTCGGGTGGATCGGCGGGCTCGGGATCGTATTCGCGCTCGTGGCGATGCTCGTCGTCCTCCCGGCGCTGCTCGCGCTCGCCGAGCGGTGGGGGCTGCTCCGGCTCGACGCCCGCGACGACGCGCCGCCGCGGGCACCGGACCCGCGCCCGTTTCCGGCGGCCAGGCCGGTCCTCGCGGCGAGCGCGGTGGCGGTGGTGCTCTCGCTCCTCGCGCTGCCGCAGGAGCGGTTCGAGTACAACTTCAGCAAGCTCGAGCCCGAGTACCGGGCGTACTACGACCGCGCCGACCGCCTCGCCCCGGTGTCGCTCGCGCGCAGCCGCCGCAACCCGGCCTACCTCGTGCTCGACGACACCGCCGACGTCGCGCCGGTGGTGGCCGAGCTCCGCCGCCGCGCCGAGGCCGACACGCTCATCCTCGCGGTCGAGAGCCTGCAGGAGCGCTTCCCGACGACCCCCGCCGCCGCGCGCGCCAAGCTCGCCCGGATCGAGGCCATCCGAGCCCTCGCGGACGACCCCTTCCTGAGGCAGGACACCACCGGGCAGATCGCCCGCATCCGCCGCGCCGCGAGCACCTCGGCCCCGATCCCGCTCGACGCCGTGCCGGACGACCTCCGGCGGACGTTCACCTCGAAGTCCGGCGAGGTCGGCACGTTCGTCATCGTCACGCCCGCCGTGCAGCTCTCCGAGGACGCCCGCGTCTCGATGGCCTTCGCCGACGCCGTCGGGGCGGTCGAGGTCGGGGAGACGACGGTGCACGCGGGATCGACCTCGATCGTGGCCGCCGAGATGCTGCGCCTGCTGCTCGCCGAGAGCCCGCTGATGATCGGCATCACCTTTGCCCTGATCGTAGCGCTCATGCTCCTCGTCTTCCGGTCTGCCAAGTGGGCGCTGCTCGCGCTCTTGCCCCTCGCGGTCGGCATCCTGTGGATGCTCGGGATGATGGTACTGACCGGCGTGTCCCTGACGTTCTACAACCTCGTCGTGCTGCCCGCCGTGCTCGGGATCGGGAATGACTGCGGGGTGCACCTCGTCCACCGGTACCGCGAGGAGGGGCGGGGCTCGCTCCGCCACGTCCTCCGCTCGACCGGCGAGCACGTCACGATGGGGGCGCTGACCACGATGATCGGCTTCTCCGGGCTCCTTTTCTCGTTCCACCCCGGCCTCCGGTCCATCGGGCTCCTCGCCGTGATCGGGATCGGGACGACGCTCCTCGCCGCGCTCCTTTTTCTGCCTGCCCTTTTGCAGTGGCTCGAAGACCGGCAGCCTGCCGCCGAGCCGCTTCCCTGACGACGACCCACCTGCTGACCACCCAACGGTTTCCGACGATGCCCGTGTTTCGCCTGCTTGCCCTGCTGCTGCTCGCCTTCGGCGCGACGGCGGCCCCCGCCCCCGCCGACGAGCGCGTGACCGTCCCCCAGGGCGGCGAGCGCGCCCTGACCACCGCCGACCTCCGCCCGCACGCTCCGAGCGGCAACACGTACAACGAGGCGTGGTCCTACACCTTCCTCCTGAACGATGGGATGCAGGCCACGTTCAGCCTCTCGCGGGCGAACCTGGGCAGCCTCATGGCACCGGTCTCCGGGGCCGAGCTCGCCGTCTCCGGCTTCAACGGGCGGGCCTACCGCGCCCCGAAGCAGTACGACGCCGACGACCTCGTCTTCTCCGAGAGTGCGCACCGGCTCGAGGTCAGCGACAAGATTTACTTCGAGGGGAAGCTCCCGCAGACGCACCGGATCTACTTCCGGGCCAGCAAGAGCGGCACCGAGTACGAGGCCGACCTCCGGTTCTCCGACATCGCCGCCGGGCTGACGTGGGGCGACGGCGTGTTCCGCTTGGGCTCGGAGCGCATCGGGATGTTCCTCCACATCCCCTACGCCCGCGTCTCCGGCACCATCCGCGTCGGCAACGTCTCGAAGCAGGTCTCCGGCACGGCCACGATGGACCACACGTTCCAGACCGACTTCGCGCCGAAGCTCGTCCGCGCAGCCTACCGCTACGCGCAGCACGGCAGCGACGCTGAGGTCGGGTACTTCATCCGACCGGCCGCCGGGTTCGAGGACCGCGTCGTCGGGCTCGCCGCCGTGCGCGAGGGCGGGCGCTTCCGCCTTCGCCGCCCCGAGTCGCTCGACGTCGTCTCGGCGCGGACCGTGCAGGGGGCCGAGGTGCCGCAGCAGCTCGCGGTGCGCTTCGCCGGGGGCGGGCAGACCATCCTCAACCGCGAGCGCGACCAGCAGACCTTCTCCGCGTTCGACGAACTGAGCGGTATCCAAAGGACCCTCGCCAAGCGCTACGTCGGCGGCGAGGTCGTCGTCTTCCGTGGGAGCGGCACCACGAACCGGCGCGGGCGGCTCGTCTACGACTACCTCATCGTGAAGTAGCGAGCAGCCTCCTGCCTTCTCGAGTCACAGCCGGCGCATCACGCTGCGCACCGGCCCGATGACGTGGCACCCCGGGTCCTTCACCGTGAACGTCTCCTCGGAGTAGGTCCGGTCGGCGGGGCGGAGACGGCAGCGGCCACTGCTCAGGTAGAAGTGCCGGGCGAGGAGCGATTCGCCGACGAGGGCGGCGACCACGGTCCCGTCGGTCAGCCGCCGCTGGTTCATCTCCTCGATCACGAGGTAGTCGCCCTTCAGGATGCCCGCCTTGCTCATGCCGTCGTCGCCGGCGCGTCCGATGACGCACTTGTCCTCGTCGGCGTCGGCGAGGAAGAGCGGGTCGGCGAAGAGCGCGCCTTTCGGGCGGCGGCGCAGGCGCTCGGGCTGCGCGCTGTCGGTCCGGCTCACCAAGAGCAGGCTCGGCACGTCGGTGTCGAACGCGTAGGGGTCGGTGCCGGCGTCGACGAGCGCGATGCCGCGGGCCTCGTTGGGGGTGCGGCGGATGTAGCCTTTCTGCTCGAGCGCCGCGAGGTGCTTCGAGACGCCGTTCATCGACCGGATCGAGAGCGCGGCTCCGATCTCCTTGAGCGTGGGCGGTTTGCCCTGCTCGCGGACGTAGGCGCGGATGTGCTCGTAGACCTGGTCCTGGCGCTCGGTGAGGCGGGCGAGGGGCATGGGGAGGGAGGCAGCGGCGAGGCGGAATCGGAGTTCGAGAAGATATGTGCTCGCCGGACGGCGCGGATGGTGAATTAATTATCACCTCGGCGAGACACTCTACAAGGTAGGTGAAACGATTTTCACTTGCGCCGAGACGAAGGCTGGGTCGCGGAAAAAAGTATATGTGCAATACCCGGGGTTAGGCTATTTTATCCACAAAAACAGGCTGATTTGAGGGTTTCGGTTTGACTTTAGGTATATGCGTGCTACTTTGGGGGAGAGTGGGGAAAAGTGGGGAAGATGACCACGCTGCCCCTACGCCCTTTCAACCCTGGCGATGGCACGCTTCAAAGGACAGGCTGAGAACTCGGTAGACGAGAAGGGTCGCCTGGCGATCCCGGCGAAGATGCGCCGCGTCCTCACCCCCGAAGCCAACGACACGTTCACCGCCACGCTCGGCCTCGACAACTGCATCGCCCTCTATCCCAACGACCGCTGGGAGCAGATGGAGGAGGAGTTCGACAACCTCAACCAGTTTAACAAGGAGACCCGCCTGTTCATCCGCGACACCCTGCGCTGGGCGGACGAGGTGTCGCTCGACAAGCAGGGCCGCATCGTCCTCCCGAAGGAGCTCATGCTGGAGGTCGACCTCGGCGGCACCGCGCTCGTCATCGGCGCGCTCGACCACATCGAGGTCTGGGACCCTGCGCAGTACGACGCCTACCTCGACGACCGGCCCGCTCCGAAGGAGGAGGTCGCAGAGAACGTGATGGGCAGCCTCAACGGACGCCTCACCGGAGGCGCGGCATGACGACCCCCACGTTCTCCCTCAACGCCATGACCCGACGCGCCGACCGGTCCCGCACCGAGCAGCCCGCGCCCTACGCGACGGGCTACCACGCACCAGTCCTCTATAAAGAGGTGGTCGATGGACTCGCGCGGGACCCGGCGGGGGTGTACGTGGACGGCACGCTCGGCGGGGGCGGCCACGCGGCGGCGCTGCTCGACGCGCTCGCGCCGGGGGGCGTCGTCGTCGGGATCGACCAGGACCCGGCGGCGCTGGCGACGGCGGAAGCCCGGCTGGCAGCCGAGGCGGAGGCCGGGCGCTTCCGCACGCTGCGCGGCAACTTCGGCGACCTCGAACGGCTGCTCGCCGAGGCGGGCGTTGAGCGGGTGGACGGCATCCTGCTCGACCTCGGCGTGTCGTCGCACCAGATCGACGCGGCGGAGCGCGGCTTTGCCTACGCCGCGAGCGGCCCGCTCGACATGCGGATGGACCCCGACGCGCCCCTCGCGGCTGCGGACCTTGTGAACCGCGCCGAGCCGGAGGAGCTCGTCCACCTCCTCCGCGCCTACGGCGAAGAGCCGCGCGCGCCGAAGATCGTGCGGGCCCTCGTCGCCGCCCGCCCGATCGAGACGACCGGCGAGCTGGCAGACATCGTACGCGCCGCGACCTACCACCGCGAGGAGCTGAAGACGCTGGCGCGGGTGTTCCAGGCCCTCCGCATCGCGGTCAACGACGAGCTGGCCGTGCTCGAGCGCGCGCTCGTCGCCGGCCTGCGCGTGCTCCGGCCCGGCGGCCGGCTCGCCGTGATCGCGTACCACTCGCTCGAGGACCGGCGGGCCAAGCAGTTCCTCCGCTACGGCAACTTCGACGGCGAGCCGGTGCGCGACTTCTACGGCAACCTGCTGACGCCGTGGACCCTCGTCACCCGCAAACCGGTCACCGCGAGCGACGCCGAGGTCGCGGCGAACCCCCGCGCCCGGAGCGCCCGCCTCCGCATCGCCGAGAAGCGCGACCCCGACGAGTCGGGCCTCGGCTCCGCCTTTTCGTATCCCCAGTCTCCGTGACGATGGCCTCTCCCAAAACCAAACCGACTCCGGCCCGCCGCCCGCGCTCGACGCGGAAGGCTCCGGCGAAGACGGCGGCCCGCGCCCGGCCCGCTCGCGGCGGGCGGAAACCGGCCCCGGCCCGGGCGAACGGGCTGCCCTCGTGGGGCGACCTCTCCTCGGAGAAGGGAGCGGCGACGCCGCGCGCCTCGCCGCCGAAGCGGGGGCTCGTCGAGGGCGTGCCGACGCTTCGGTTCGCGCTCTACGTGGTGACGGCCTGCCTGCTCCTCACGCTCTACGTCGGGCACGTCTATTCCACGCAAGCCCTCGCCGCCGAGGTGCAGCAGCTCCAGCGCGAGAACCACCGCCTCGTCCTCAAGCACAACCGCCTCCGGGCCGCCTTCGACCGGATGACCGCGCCCTCGGTGATCCTCCACCGCGCCGAAGCCCTCGGCCTCGCACCCGGCTCCGACTACGGACCCACCATCCGACCGGAGATGCCGTAGGGGCGATTCGGAATCGCCTCTACCCACCCTAATGACCAACCCGCGCTCCGATATCCTCACCCGCCTCTACGTCGTGCTGACGTTGCTGGCGCTGCTGCCGCTCCTCGTCGCGGCGCAGCTCGTGCGGATTTACCTAGCCGAGGGGCCGGAGCTGCGCGCGCAGGGGGCGAGCCAGGCCGAGAGCTTCGTGACGATTCCCGCCGTGCGCGGCGCGATCCTCGACCGGGCCGGGCGGACGCTCGCCGTCAACGCCGCTCGCTACGAAGTCGCCCTCGACCCGACCGCGCCCGGCTTCACCGGCCGCGCCGAGGCGTTCTATGCGGACTTCGCGCGGCTGACGGGGCAGAGCGCGGCCCGGGTCCGGCGGCAGGTCGATGGGCGGGCGAGCCGGCAGTATGTGCTGCTGCACCGGAGCCTGGGCGAGGCCAAGAAGGAGGAGCTCGAGACGTGGGGCGTCCCCGGCGTCATGCTCAACCCCGGCTTCGAGCGGCGCTACACCTACGACCGGACGGCGGCGCACGTCCTCGGGCACGTCGACACCGACCTGCGCGGCACCGCCGGGCTCGAGCTGTACTACGACGAGGTCCTGCGCGGCGAGCCGGGGCGGCAGCCCGTGCAGCGCGACCGGCGCGGCCACATCAAGGCGCTCGTCGGCGGCAACGTCGTCGAGCCGCGCCACGGGCAGAGCCTCGTCCTCACGCTCGACCTCGTCCTCCAATCGGTCCTCCAGGAGGAGCTCGGGCGCGGCGTCGAAGAGGCCGACGCGACGTGGGGCACGGCGGTCGCGCTCGACCCCAAGACCGGCGCGGTGCTGGCCCTCGCGAACGCGCCGGACTACGACCCGAACCACCCCAGCGCCTTCTCGACGGCGGCGCGCCGCAACCACGCCGTCACCGACCAGATCGAGCCCGGCTCGACGTTCAAGCTCGTCACCGCCGTCGCCGCGCTCGAAGCCGGGGTCGTCGCGCCCGAGGACTCCATCGAGACCGGCGCGGGCTGGGCCGTCTTCGGCGGCCGGACGATGCGCGACTCCCACGCCTACGGCACCCTCACCTTCGCCGAGGCGATTGCCAAGTCGAGCAACGTCGCCGTCGCCAAGACCGCGCAGAAGCTCGACCCGGGCGACCTCTACCGCACCGCGCGCGACCTGGGCTTCGGCCAGCCGACGTGGGTCGACCTGCCGGGCGAGGTCGGCGGGACGCTCCGCAAGCCCGAGACGTGGAGCGGGACGACGCAGACGTCCCTCAGCATCGGCTACGCGGTCAACGTGACGCCGCTGCAGGTCGCCGCTGCCTACGCCGCGCTCGCCAACGGCGGGCTGCTCGTCCACCCGTACCTCGTCGCCGAGCGCCGGGACGTGGCAGGGCGGACGCTGTGGCGCGCGTCGCAGGACTCGGTCCGCCGCGCCTTCCGGCCCGAAACCGCCGAGGCGCTCCGGCCCCTCTTCGAGCAGGTCGTCGCCGAGGGCGGGACCGCGCCCCAGGCCGCCGTCGAGGGCCTCCGCATCGCGGGCAAGACCGGCACCGCCCGGCTCGCCACGGCGGGCGGCTACACGAATATCTACCGCGCGAGCTTCGTCGGGATGTTCCCGGCGGACGACCCCGAGGTGGTGCTGCTCGTCCTGATGCACCATCCGAAAAACGGGCGCTACGGCGGGACCGTCTCGGCCCCGGTCTTCGGGCGCGTCGCCGCGCGGTGGGTGGGCGTGCAGCCGGCCCTCGCCGGGCGCACGGCGGCGGTGGATTCGCTGCCGGCCCGCACGGTAGCGGCGCTGCCGGACGTGACCGGTTTGCCGGAGCCCGTCGCCGCGCAGCGCCTCCGCGCCCTGGGCTTCTCCGTCGCCGCTCCCAGCGGGGGCGACGCCTGGCGGGAGGTGGCCGTCCAACACCCCGGCGCCGGCTCCGGCAGGGAGCTGCGCCGGACGGTCCGCCTCGCCGCCGACTTGCAGGACCCCGTAGACACTCCAGGTCAGATGCCGGACCTCCGCGGGCTGCCGGCCCGCCAGGCCGCCGGCTGGCTGGCCGCGCTCGGCACCACCGCGCAGCTTCGCGGGGTGGGCGTCGTCACCGATCAGTCGCCCGCGCCGGGAGCCCCGCTCCCCGAGGCTGCGGTGCTGACCTGCCAGACTCTCCCGTGAGCCGCCATGAGCCGATTCCGCTTCGCCGCCTGCTGGCCCCTCTCCGCGACGCGGGGCTGCTCGTGGCGGCCACGGGAAACCTTGACGTACTCATCGACGGGCTGGCGCACGACAGCCGGCGCGTCGAGCCCGACGGCTGCTTCTTCGCGATAGCGGGCGAGCGCGCCGACGGGCACCTGTTCCTTGACAAGGCTGTGCAACACGGGGCGACGGCAGTGGTCTGTCAGTCGCCTCCCGAAACGCCCCCCACGGGGGCCGCCCTCGTCGTCGTCACCGACACGCGGGCGGCCCTCGCCGAGGCGGCCGCCGTCTTCTTCGACCACCCGAGCCGCGAGCTGAAGCTCGTCGGGGTGACCGGGACGAACGGCAAAACCACGACGGCTTTCCTGCTCCACCACCTCTTCTCCGCGCTCGGCGAGACCGCCGGCCTCGTCGGGACGATCGAGGTGCGGATCGGGAGCGACCGCCGAGAAGCGACGCACACGACGCCGGATGCGCTCGCGCTGAACGCCCTCCTCCGGGAGATGGCCGACGCGGGCTGCACGGCGTGCGCGATGGAAGTGTCGAGCCACGCGCTCGCGCAGGAGCGCGCGCGCGGCCAGCGCTTCGCCGCAGCGGTGTTTACCAATCTGACCCACGATCACCTCGACTATCACGGTTCGGCAGAGGCCTACCGCGACGCGAAGGCGTCGCTCTTCCGGGCCCTAGCCGAGGGGGCCGTGATACTCGCCAACCGGGACGATGCGGCCTGGACGGCGATGGTGAAGGGGTCGGCGGCGCGGATCGTGACCTACGGAAAAGGCTCTCCCGAGCCGCCGGGGTCCGACCGCGCCGCCGACGATTTTGAAGGAGCCGAGGACGTCCGGGCCGGCGAGCACGTCGGCTTCGAGGTCGTCGAGAACGACCTCGCGGGGCTGCGGCTGCGGCTCGGCGGCGAGGTCCGGCGCTACCGCCTCGCCGGGGCGTTCAACGCCTACAACCTCGCGGCGGCCTACGGCGTCGGCACCGCGCTCGGCTACCCGCGCCGTGCCGTGCTCGACGCGCTCCAAGAGGCCCCGCCGGTGCCGGGCCGCCTCGAAACGCTCCGCTCCGACGACGGCGTGCTCGCGGTCGTCGACTACGCCCACACCCCCGACGCGCTCGAGAACGTGCTCGCCACCGTGCGCGACATGATGGACCCCGGTGCCGTGCTCACCGTCGTCGTCGGCTGCGGCGGCGACCGGGACCGCGCCAAGCGCCCCGCGATGGGGGCCCTCGCCGAGCGCCTCGCCGACCGCGTGGTGCTCACGAATGACAACCCGCGCACCGAAGCGCCCGGCGCGATCCTCGCCGACATCCTCGCCGGGATGGACGAGCAGGACACCGCGACCGTCCTCCCCGACCGCGCCGAGGCCATCCGCCACGCCCTCAGCTCCGCCGCGCCCGGCGACGCCGTCGTGGTCGCCGGGAAGGGTCACGAGACCTACCAGAGCGTCGGCACCGAGCGCCGCCCGTTCGACGACCGAGAAGAAGTCCGCGCCGCCTTCGAGCACCGAACCCTCCGCGATTCCTGACCCCGATGCCACTTCGGGTACGGGCGGGTTTGAAACCCGCCCCTACGCCTGCCACAACGCCCACGCCGCAATGCTCTATCACTTCTTCCAGTGGCTCGAAGCGACCTACGCCCCGCCGGGCGTTCAGGTCTTCGACTTCATCACGGTCCGCGCGTCGCTCGCCGCCGTGACGGCCCTCCTGATCGCGCTCTTCGCCGGGAAGAAGATCATCCGCTTCCTCCGCACGCACCAGCTCGGCGAGACCGTCCGCGAGGGCGACGACGCCGGGGCCGTCAGCCACGAGCACAAGGCCGGCACCCCGACGATGGGCGGCGTCATCATCCTGCTCGCGATGTGCGGCGCGACGCTCCTCTGGGGCGACCTCACGAACGCCTACGTGCTCCTCGTCCTGCTCGCTACCGTCTGGATGGGCGCGATCGGCTTCGCCGACGACTACATCAAGGTCGTCATGAAAAACAAAGAGGGCGTCGAGGCGCAGATCAAGCTCGCCGGGCAGGTCTCGCTCGGGCTGTTCCTCGGGGCGATGCTCTACTTCCTCCCGGTCTTCCGCGACACGAACACGCTGACGAGCTTGCCCTTCATCGCCAACGGCACGTTCGACTACGACTTCCTCAGCCCGCTCGTCGGCTTCGACCTGGGCTGGCTGATCTACATCCCGATCGTCGTCTTCATCGTCACGGCGGTCTCGAACGCGGTCAACATCACCGACGGCCTCGACGGCCTCACGACCGGCACCGCGGCCTTCGTCTCGATCGGCCTGGTCGGCCTCGTCTACATCACCGGGAATGCCAACCTCGCGGCCTTCGTAGGCGACCTCTTCCTCCCGCTCTCGGGCGAGCTGACCGTCTTCGTCGCGGCGATGGCGGCGGCGTGCTTCGGGTTCCTCTGGTACAACGGCTACCCCGCGCAGGTCTTCATGGGCGACACCGGGAGCCTCGCGCTCGGGGCCGCCATCGGGACCGTCGCCATCATGATCAAGAAGGAGCTCCTCCTCCCGATCCTGTGCGCCATCTTCTTCGTCGAGACCCTCTCCGTCATCATTCAGACGGGCTACTTCAAGTACACGAAGCGCAAGACGGGCGAGGGCAAGCGGGTCTTCAAGATGGCCCCGCTCCACCACCACTACGAAGCGCTCGGCACGCACGAGGCCAAGATCGTGATCCGGTTCTGGATCGTGACCGCGATGCTCGTCATCCTCACCCTCCTCGTCCTGCGAATCCGATGACAGGGACGCAATCATGCCAGGCCCGACGAGGGCGGACACACGGGTCCGCCCCTACGGGGCATGCACGATTCGACGTAGGGGCGACCGTTGTGATCGCCCGGATGAGGGCAGGCACGAGACCTGTCCCTACACCCGCCAATCTGTGATTTGACGTAGGGGCAGACCCGCGTGTCTGCCCGATTCCGATGAACCCAAGCGAAGTCAAGAATAAAAAGGTGACGGTCGTCGGCGGAGCCCGGAGCGGGCTGGGCGTGGCGAAGCTCTTGGCCGCGCGCGGCGCGTCGGTGTTCCTCACCGAGCAGGGCCGGGCCGAGCCGGGCGCGCAGGAGGAGCTCGAGGCCGCGGGCGTCGCCTACGAGTTCGGCGGGCACACCGTCCGGGCGCTCGACGCCGACTTCCTCGCCGTCTCGCCCGGCGTCCCGACGACCGCGAGCCTCGTGCAGAACGCCCTCGAAGGCGGCCTCCCGGTCTACTCCGAGATCGAGGTGGCGTCGTGGTTCTGCGACGCGCCGATCATCGCCATCACCGGGAGCAACGGGAAGACCACGACGACCTCGCTCGTCGCCCACATCATGCGCACAGCCGACCGGCCGCTCGTCGTCGCCGGCAACATCGGGACCGCCTTCGCGGACCGGGTCGCCGACTGCGCCGAGGGCACCACCGCCGTCCTCGAAGTCTCCAGCTTCCAGCTCGACCACATCGACCGGTTCCGCCCCCGCGTGAGCGTCCTCCTCAATATCACTCCCGACCACCTGAACCGCTACGGCGACAGCTTCGAGGCCTATGCCGCGAGCAAGCTCCGCATCTTCGAAAACCAGCAGCGCGGTGACGTTCTCGTCTACAACCACGACGACGACCTCGTGCGCGAGCGCGTCGAGCGCGACGCCCCCGGCGGCGTGGTGCTCTACCCCTTCAGCCTCGACCACGAGCTCGACCGGGGGGCCTTCGTCCGCTGGAACGACGACGGCGACGGCCCCCTCATCCTCCGCCTGACCTCACCCACCGCCGCCCCCGGCGGGCACACCCCCGACCCTATGGAAGAGGTACTCATGCCGGCCTCCGACCTGTCCCTGCGCGGACGCCACAACCTCTACAACTCGCTCGCCGCGGCGGTCGCGGCGCGGGCGATGGAGATTTCGTCCGACGTGGTGCGCGAGAGCCTCGCCTCGTTCGAGGGCGTCCCGCACCGGCTCGAGTTCGTCCGCGAGCTCGGCGGGGTCCGCTACGTCAACGACTCGAAGGCGACCAACGTCAACGCCGTCTGGTACGCGCTCGAGAGCTTCGACGAGCCCGTCGTGCTCATCGCCGGGGGGCGCGACAAGGGCAACGACTACCGCTCGCTCCAGGGCCTCGTCCGGGAGACGTGCCGGGGCGTCGTGGGCTTGGGCGAGAGCGGGGACAAGGTCGTCCTCGAGCTCGGCGACCACGCCCGGGCCGCCGCCCGCGCCCACTCGATGGAGGAGGCGATCCAGTTCGCCCGCCTCATGGCCGAGGACGGCGACGTGATCCTCCTCAGCCCCGCCTGCGCCTCGTTCGACATGTACACGAGCTACGAGCAGCGCGGCGACGAGTTCAAACGCCTCGTCCACAGCCTCTGACCTGACCAACGTAGGGGCAGGTTTCAAACCTGCCCCTACCCCCTGCCCCTACCGCCCGCGATGTCCACGGTCGCCTCCCATATCCGAACCCGCGCCGCCGCGCTGCAGCCCGCCGACAAGCTCGTCGTGTGGGTCGTGTTCGCGCTCGCGGCGCTCGGCGTGGTGGCGGTCTACAGCGCGCTCTCGTTCCTGGCCGAGACCAAGTCCGGCGGCGACACCGAGCGCTTCCTGTTCCGGCACCTCGGGCGGACGGGCCTGGCGCTGGCGGCGGTCGGCGTCGTGTCGGCGCTGGACTACCGGCGGCTGGCGCGGCTCTCGAAGTGGCTGCTCGCCGGGGCGCTGGGCCTGCTGGCGGCGGCCCAGGTCTCGGGCGTCGTGCTCGGCGGGGCGCAGCGGTGGCTCGAGCTCGGCGGCGTCTCGTTCCAGCCGTCGGACTTCGCCAAGGTCGCGCTCGTGCTCCACCTCGCCGTGCTCCTGGCCAAGAAACAGCCCTACATCGGCGAGTTCGAGCGCGGCTTCGTCCCGCTGCTCGTCTGGACCGTCCCGACGATCCTGCTGATCGGGATGGAGGACCTCTCCACCGCGGCGGTGCTCTCGGCGGCGGTCGGGATCATGATGATCGTCGGGCGGGTGCCGACGCGCTACCTCGCGGGCCTGGTGGCGCTCGGGCTGCTGGCGGCGTACCTCTTCCTGCTGACCTCGGAGCAGCGCGCGGCGCGCGTTGAGAGCTGGCTCGGGGTCAAGGTGTTCCCGAACACCGAGGAGGTCGAGGTCTTCTCGGATCAGGACGAGGGCTACCAGGCGCGGCAGGCGCGGATCGCGATCGCCCTCGGCGGGCTGACGGGCGTCGGCCCGGGCAAGTCCGTGCAGCGCGACTTCCTCCCGGCCCCCTACAACGACTTCATCTTCGCCATCATCGCCGAGGAGTGGGGGATCATCGGCGCGGGGGCGCTCTTGTTCGGCTTCGTGCTGCTGCTCTTCCAGGGGTTCCTGCGGATCGCCCGGCAGGCCCCCGACCCGCTCGGGCTGTTCCTCGCGGTCGGCCTCACGACGGTGCTCGTGCTCTACGGGTTCGTCAACGCGGGCGTGGCGAGTGGGCTGCTGCCGGTCACCGGCCTGCCGATGCCGTTCGTCTCGTACGGCGGCACGTCGCTCCTCGCCACCGGCGTGATGGCCGGCCTCCTGCTCAACGTCTCGCGCCACGCCACGCCTGCCTGAATCGCCGAATCAGCACGGCGGGTCTGAGACCCGCCCCTACGCCAACGCCTTCCTCAATCCTCTCAGCCCTGACTTCCTCGCGCTCCCATATCGCCCCTCGCATCCTGTTCGCCTGCGGCGGAACGGGCGGGCACGTCTATCCCGCGATTGCGATTGCCGACGCGCTCCGCGAGGTCGCGCCCGACGTGGCGATTGCCTTCGCCGGCACGCGCGACCGGATGGAGTGGGAGGCCGTCCCGAAGGCAGGCTACCCGATCCACGCCGTGACCGTGACCGGCTTCCCCCGCGCCCTCTCGCCGAAGCTCCTCGCCTTCCCGTTCAAGCTCCTCAAGGGGCTCGGGGACAGCTGGACGCTCGTCGGCGGGTTCGACCCCGACGTGGTGGTCGGGACGGGCGGCTACGTCGCCGGGCCGGTCGGCCTCGCGGCGAGCCTGCGCGGGGTGCCGCTCGCGGTCCAGGAGCAGAACGCCTACGCCGGGGCGACCAACAAGCTGCTCGCCCGCGTGGCCGACCGCGTCTTCATCGCCTTCGAGGCGGCCCAGCGCTATTTCCCCGCCGCCAAGTGCGTGCTCACCGGCAACCCCGTCCGCGCCGACCTCGCCGGGGCCGACCCCGCTGCCGCCCGCGCCCACTTCGGGATCGAAGACGGGCAGCGCGTCCTCTTGGCGATGGGTGGCTCGCTCGGAGCCGGGCCGATCAACGAGGCGCTCCGTACGAACCTCGACGCGCTCCTTGCCGACGGGTCGCTGTCGGTCGTCTGGCAGACCGGGCGGGGCTACTTCGCGGATTTGCAGTCCCGCGTCCAAGAGCACCCGCGCCTCCGGCTGCTCGAGTACCTCGACCGGATGGACTTCGCCTACGCCGCCGCCGACCTCGCCGTCTGCCGCGCCGGGGCGATCACGTGCAGCGAGCTCGCCGTCACCGGCACGCCGTCCGTCTTGGTCCCGAGCCCGAACGTCACGGCGGACCACCAGACGAAGAACGCCGCCGCGCTCGCCGACGCCGGGGCCGCCGTCCTCCTCCCGGAGCCGCGCCTGGGCGAGTTTCTGCCGACCGTGCAGGGCCTCCTCGGCGACGCCGACCGCCTCGCAGCGATGCAGACCGCCGCGCTCGCCATTGCCCGGCCCAACGCGGCGCGCGACATCGCCCGCGCCGTCCTCGCGCTCGCCCAACCGAGGGAGGTGCCGGCATGACGAACCAGATGCGCAGGCAAGCGAGCTTCGGGCGGATCAAAAACGTCCACATGGTCGGCATCGGCGGGATCGGGATGTCGTCGATTGCCGAGGTGCTGATCGCGCGCGGCTACCGCGTCAGCGGCTCCGACCTCCAGGCCAACGACGTCACCGAGCGCTTGGCTGGGCTCGGGGCGACGGTCCACGAGGGCCACGCCGCCGCGCACGTCGCCGACGCCGACGTGGTGGTGTATTCCTCCGCCGTCAAGCCCGGCGAGAACCCCGAGACGACGGAGGCCGAGCGCCGCCGCATCCCGCTCATCCGCCGCGCCGAGATGCTCGGCGAGCTGATGCGCGCCAAGTACGGCGTCGGCATCGCCGGCACCCACGGCAAGACCACGACGACCAGCATGACCGGCCTCGTCGTCCAGGAGGGCGGGTTCGACCCGACGATCATCGTCGGCGGCAAGGTCACGGTCTTCGACTCGAACGCCGTCTCGGGCGAGGGCGACATCATCATCATCGAGGCCGACGAGTACGACCGGACGTTCCTCCGCCTCACGCCCGTCCTCTCGGTCGTCACCAACATCGAGGCCGACCACCTCGACATCTACCGCGACCTCAGCGACCTCAAGGAGGCCTTCGTCGAGTTCGCCAACTCGGTCCCGTTCTTCGGCGCGGCCATCGTCTGCCTCGACGACCCCACCGTGCGCGAGGTGCTGAACCAGATCGAGCGCCGGGTGATCACCTACGGCACGAGCCGCCAGGCGCAGACGAGGGCCGAGGGCGTCGAGCAGGTCGGCCCGGTGACGCGGTTCGGCGTGATGCGGGACCAGACGCTCCTCGGGGAGGTGACGCTCCACGTGCCCGGCCTGCACAACGTCCGCAACGCGCTCGCTGCGATTGCGGTCGGGCTGGAGCTCGACATCCCGTTCTCGAAGATTCAGCAGGCCCTCGGCGCGTTCACCGGCGTCGACCGCCGCTTCCAGATCAAGGGCGAGGTCGGCGGTCTCGTCGTGATCGACGACTACGCCCACCACCCGACCGAGATCGAGGCGACGCTGGAGGCGGCCTCGACCGGGTGGCCGGACCGCCGCGTCGTCGCCGTCTTCCAGCCCCACCTCTACAGCCGCACCCGCGACTTCCAGGAGGAGTTCGCCCGCGCCTTCTACGACGCCGACGTGCTGATCCTGACCGAGATCTACGGCGCGCGCGAGGAGCCCATCAACGGCATCAGCGGCCAGCTCCTCGCGACGCTCGCCGCGCGCTACGGGCACCGCGACGTGCGCTTCGTCCCCCAGACCGCCGACCTGCCCGCCTTCCTCCGCAAGGTCACGCGCCCCGGCGACCTCGTCATCACGATGGGCGCGGGCGACGTGTGGAAGTGCGGCGAGGCGTTCCTCGACCAGACCCGGACGGAGGCGGAGGGATGACGAAGCCCACCCCAAAACAGCACGGCCCCCGCTGGCTCCGCGGCGCGCTCCTCGGGCTCGGCCTCGCCGCTCTCGTTGCGGTCGCCGTCGCCGGATGGCGGTGGCAGGCGGCGCTGCCGGCGAGGGCCGTCGAGGTGTCGGGTGCCGTCCACGCCGACCCCGCCGCCGTGCTGGGCCTCGCGGCGGTGCCGGACTCGGCGCTGCTCTTCGCGCTCGACCCGGCGACGTTGGCCGACCGCGCCCGCCGCCACCCGTGGGTGGCCGACGCGCGCGTGACGCGGTGGCCGACGGGCACGCTCGAGATCGCCCTCGCCGAGCGGGTGCCCACCGCGCTCGTGCTCGATGCCGAGGGGCGGCCGGCCTATTTCTTCGACGCGGCCGGCTACCGGATGCCGGTCGCGCGCGCGGCCTACGACGTGCCGCTGCTCTCCGGCGAGTGGGGAGGCTTCCAGCCGACCCAGCCGACGAGCGACGCCACGGTGCTCGAGCTCCTCGCCGCGCTCGCCGCGGCCTCGCCCGAGATCGACGCCCTCATTTCCTCCATCGAGCGGACCGCCGACGGCGCGCTCACCCTCACCACCACGCCCCTGCCGGACGGCCGCGCGCTCCCCGCCGCGCTCGGCCGCACCGGCTTCACCGAAAAGCTCTCTCACCTCCACGCCTTCTGGCACCAAGCCCTCCTCACCCGCCCGGGCCCCGTCCGCCGGATCGACCTCCGCTTCGACGGGCAGATCGTGACGGTCGAGGGGGCGAACTGAGCGCTGCTTCTGCCTCCAGCCCTGTACGGGCGATTCGTGAATCGCCCCTACGATTCCGAACCCTTATCAACCCTCAATCCCATGAATGAACGCATCGTAGTCGGCGTAGACATCGGAACGACGAAGGTCTGCGCGGTCGTCGCCGCCGCCGACGACCTCAACCGCATCAACGTCCTCGGCGTCGGGGTCGCGCACTCCGACGGCCTCAACCGGGGCGTCGTCGTCAACATCGACAAGACCGTCGCCGCCGTGCAGGAGGCCGTCGGCGAGGCCGAGCGCTCGGCGGGTGCCGAGGCGCGGAGCGTCTACGTCGGCATCGCGGGCGACCACATCCAGAGCTTCCAGAGCCGGGGCGTGATCTCGAGCCGCAACGGCGAGATCACGCAGCGCGACGTGGACCGCCTGCTCGAAGACACGCAGCACGTCGCGATGCCCGCCGACCGGCGGATCCTGCACGTCATCCCGCAGGAGTTCATCGTCGACGGCCAGGACGGCGTCGCCGACCCCATCGGGATGAGCGGCATCCGGCTCGAGGCCAACGTCCACATCATCACCGGCCTCGTCTCGGCCGCGAAGAACGTCTACCGCTGCATCGAGAAGGCGGGCTACGAGGTCGCCGACATCGTCCTCGAACCGCTCGCGTCTTCGTACGCCGTGCTGCACGAGGACGAGAAGGCCGTCGGCGTCGCGCTGATCGACATCGGCGGCGGGACCACCGACATCGCCGTCTTCGAGGACAAGACGATCCGCCACACCGCGGTCGTCGCCGTCGCCGGCGCGAAGGTCACCGACGACCTCCGCAAGGGGCTCGGCATCCTCGACGACCAGGCCGAGCGCCTCAAGCGGCAGTTCGGCGTCGCGCTCGTGGACCTCGTCGAGGAGGACCAGGAGATCACGATCCCCGGCATCGGCGGGCGGCCCGAGAAGGCCATCGGGCAGAGCACGCTCGCGCAGATCATCCAGCCCCGCCTCGAGGAGATCATGGAGATCGTCGGCATCGAGATCAAGCGCTCGGGCTACGGGCGGCACCTGTCGGCGGGCGTCGTGCTCACCGGCGGCGGCTCGCTCATCCCCGGCACCGCCGAGCTCGCCCAGGAGGTCCTCGGCGTCGAGGCCCGCGTCGGGACGCCGCTCGGCCTCGCCGGCGGCCTGATCGAAGAAGTCAACGACCCGATCTACGCGACCGCCGTCGGCCTGGTGCTCTACGGCCTTCGCCACGAAACCACCGAGTCGGCCCTGCTCGCCGTCGGCGTCGGCGGCGACGGCGGCGACACGCTCGTCACCAAGCTCGCCGGCCGCATGAAGAGCTGGTTCGATGAACTCTGACAGCCGTACGGGCGGGTTTCAACCCCGTCCCTACAGGGTTTCAAACCCGCCCCTACCACCACCACCTATTCACCAACCTACTCAGCAAGACAACCTGGCGTAAAACCCCCGGAGGACATCATGCCCGACCAATTCAACACCCGTTTTGCCTTCGACTCCGAAGCGAAAGAGAAAGCAAAAATTTCCGTCGTCGGAGTCGGCGGCGGCGGCGGCAACGCCGTCAACAACATGATCGGCAAAGGCATCCACGGCGTCGAGTTCGTGGCGATCAACACCGATGCCCAAGCCCTCGACGTGAACAAGGCCCCGGTCAAGCTCCAAGTCGGCCGCGAGCTGACGAAGGGGTTGGGTGCCGGCGCGCGCCCGTTCGTCGGGGCCGAGGCGGCGGAGGAGAGCCGGTCCGAAATCGAGAAGGCCATCGCCGGCTCGGACATGGTCTTCGTCACCGCCGGGATGGGCGGCGGCACCGGCACCGGCGGCGCGCCCGTCGTCGCAGCCATCGCCAAGCGCATGGGCATCCTCACCGTCGGCGTCGTGACCAAGCCGTTCGACTGCGAGGGCCGCAAGCGGATGAAGTCCGCCGCCGAGGGCCTCGACCTCCTCAAGGAGACCGTCGACACGCTGATCGTCATCCCGAACGAGCGGCTCCTCGACATCGCCGAGGACGACACCACGCTGATGGCTGCCTTCGAGATGGCCGACGATGTGCTCTACAACGCGACGCGCGGCATCTCGGACCTGATCACCGTCCACGGCCTGATCAACCTCGACTTCGCCGACGTCCGCACCACGATGCAGGACGGCGGGACCGCGATCATGGGCTCGGCCACCGCGCAGGGCGAGAAGCGCGCCGAGCGCGCGGCCCTCGAAGCGATCTCCAGCCCGCTCCTCGACGGCGTCTCGATCGCCGGCGCGCGCAACGTGCTCGTCAACATCACCGCCGGCCAGAGCCTCGGCATCCGCGAGGCCACGCAGGCCACGTCGGTGATCCAGCGCGAGGCCGGGGACGAGGCCGAGGTCATCTTCGGCACCGTGATCGACTCGGAGATGAAGGACGAGCTGCGCGTCACCGTCATCGCCACTGGCTTCGACACCGCGCGTCCGGACGCCCGCGTCCGCCGCACGGTCCGCCTGGCGGGCGACGAGCCGGTGCCGGGCTACAAAGGCGAGGACAACCTCCGCCACCTCGACACCCCGGCCTACGAGCGCCGCAGCCCCGCTCTCTCGGACGAGGACGCCGAGGCCACGCGCAAGCGCCCCGCGAACGTCCGCCGCCTCCAGGCCGACGACTTCAAGCGCCGCCACGAGCGCGACCGCGAAGACGACACCGACGTGCCGGCGTTTCTGCGCAAGATGATGGACTGAGGGACGACGAACCGCCCGTGACACACCGTTGGCACGGGCGGTTCGTACCCTACCACTGTCCCCTCCGGATGACCTCGCCAGGGTTGTCCCCGAACCCCGTGCGTACTTCGGTGCGCGCGGGGTTTTTGCGGACCCCCCGCCGGACCCCCCGTCCCGCTCGCATCGCCCTGCGGGCTCAGCGCTCGCGGGACTGTCCCCCTTCACAAGGGGGACAGCTTTCCAATCCCTGAGCGTAGCGATGAATTGGAAAGCGGGGGGTGCGGGTGTCCTACTCTACTTTGAACGCTGCCGCAATCGCGGCCAGCACCGCCTCCGGGGCCTCAAACACCTGGCGGTTCTCGAACCGCAGCACCCGAATGCCGACGGTGCTGAGGTGCCGGGTGCGCTCGGCGTCGTGGGCGCGCTGCGCTGGCGTGTTGTGCACGGCCCCGTCGAGCTCAATGGCGAGGCGCTCGCGCGGGCAGTAGAAGTCGAGGACGTAGGGGCCGATGCTGAACTGCCGCCGGAACCGCCGCCCGCCGAGCTGCCGCCGCTTGAGGCGGAGCCAGAGCGCGGCCTCGGCGGAGGTGCCGTGCGTCCGGAGGTGGCGTCGCGCCGGCTTCTGCGCGGGGAGGTTGTACAGATGGCACGGCATGGGGTCACGGGAGGCGTTTGGCCTATAGACCGCTCCGGCGGTGCGGCGTAACCTCAGACCCTCCGCCGCACCCCCCGTCCCGTTCGCATCGCCCTGCGGGCTCAGCGCTCACGGGACTGTCCCCCTTGTGAAGAGGGACAGTTCGGGCCGTGCCTGAGCGAAGGGACTTGTCCCGGAGCGATGCACGGCCCGAACGGGGGGGTGCGTCTCACCCTTTGTCGAGATAGCCGAGCGCCTCGTCCTGCGGTACGGTCTCGCCGCGCCGGGCCTGCTCCTGCGCAGCTTGAATGTCTTCGAGGAGTTCGATCCGTTCCACCATCCGCTCGAACTCTCCGGCGTCGAGGACGACGACGGCGCTGCGCCCGTTGCGTGTGAGCACGAGCGGGCGGCGACTCTGTTGCAGCCGGTCGATGAGGGCGGAGGCCTGCTTGCGAAAGGCCGTGAGCGACTAAATGTCGCGGGCGACGTTGATGCGTTCCACGGGGATGAGCGTTTGGAGAAGGGTAAAAAAAGGCGCTACACAACGTACTCTAGTCGGTTCCTCTATCGGCGCCCCCACCGTGCTTGCGGTCGCTCGCAAGGCTCGCTCCCGGCAACGCGCGGCTGTTCCCCCTCCTAAGGAGGACAGTTTCGGGTGTGCGTGAGCCCGGAGGGCAATGCGCTCCCGAAATGGGGGGTCCGCTAGCACAGCACGAGAGCCACTTTGTGTTAAGGTATCGTTAAGACGCATACTCAGGTGCGCCAGAAGCTCAGTTGTGACGAGCGATAAACCTATCCTGTCTGTGTTTCGCCGCTCTGCTCTCAACCAGGAATCTGTGCACCGATGGCGTGCCGGAGCGACTTTTTACGAGGTGTAGGGTGAGGTTCCTCCTCTGCTTGCCCTCCGCTTTTCAACTCCAACCTGTGATTGCCATGCGCTACGTCTACCTGCTCGCCGTCCTGCTCCTCGCTCCCGCGACGGTGCTGGCCCAGTCTGCCCTCTTCACTCCCGATGCGTCCGCCCGCGCTGTGCTCACCGCTCAGCAGGCTGAAGTGCTCGCCCACGTCGAAGCTTTCGAGGCGTTCGTGGCGACGGAGATCGGACGGGTGCAGCCCGAAGCCTTGGCCGAGGACGGTGCGGTCCGGCTGGCTCTGCCCGGCGGCACCGTCACGCTCGCGGCCGAGCGAGTCACGGTCCGCGCCGCTGCCGACCGCTCGTGGTACGGCACGGGCGACAGCGAGGGCACCTCGGGCCAGTTCGTAGCGCGCGACGACGTGATCGTCGGCACTGTTCACCATGCGGGAGAACTGTACACGCTCCGCTCGCTTGGCGACGGGCTGCACGCCCTGGTCCACCTCGACGGCGCAGCGCTGCCCCCGCAGCACGGCGACCTAGAGCTACGCGACCCCACCCAGGCCACCCGCAAGGCTGCCAACGAGCACGCCAAAGCCTACGAGGCGCCGTCTTCTGCGAGCTCGGGCGCCGTCACCATCGACATTCTCATCGCCTACACTAACGCGGCACGGATGACTGCCGGTGGAACGAGTGCGATTGAAGCGCTCGCCCAGCTTGCCGTCGATGAGACCAACACCACGTACAGCAACAGCGGAATCGCGCACCGCTTCGCCCTCGTCCACACCACCAATACCCCCACTAACGAGATGGGTATAGAGTACGACCTCAGTGACGTGACGTTCGACTGGGACGGTCGCTTTGAGGATGTCCACCCACTGCGCGACCAGTACGGGGCCGACATGGTGTCGCTGATGGGAGACTATGGTGGACTGTGTGGCAATGGATGGACGTCTTCGCCCGCGTCGGAGAACTTTGCGTTCTCCGTGATCAATTTCGCCTGCGTAGGCGTAAGCTACCCGCTGGCGCACGAGACGGGGCACAACCTGGGCGCTACGCACGGCCCAAACCCGAACAACCCGTTCTACGCGTACGGTAATGGCTACTACTACGAGCCTGGTGGGTGGCGCACGGTCATGGTCAACCCGCCCAACGGCACCCGCATCCCGTACTGGTCGAACCCCGACGTTCTCTACGGCGGCGTCCCCATGGGCACGGTGCAGCACCACGACAACGCGCGCGTGCTCAATGACAACGCCCCGATCATCGCGGAATACCGCGACAGCGTGACGGGCTGCCAGCAATCGCTCTCGGCTACGCTGGACAATGACGCTCCGGTTCCCGGCGAGACCATCACCTTCGCCGCCACGGTCTCGAACGATGCTGCGAGTGCCGCGCCTGTGGACTTGTGGCTCGACGTGACCGGCCCGCCGGACGCCCGCCTCCGCCTCGGCTCGGGCACGCTCCCGGCCAGTGCCGCAGCTACGGTCAACGTCCCCTTCCGCGTCCCCTCGAACGCCCCCGCCGGGAGCTACACGCTCGACCTCCACCTGGGCGACTTCGCCGCCGCCGAGCCGTGCGGCACCGAGACCTTCGCCGTCACCGTAGCCCCGGCACGCCTGGCTGGCGATCCGTCCGACACCGAATTCACGGCGTCGGTCGAGGGTGCCCTCTTCGCCGCGTCCCCCGCTAGAGCGCGGACGGCCACCCCGGCAGCAGTATCGGCGATGACGGTCGGCCCGAACCCGGTCCGCAGCCGGACGACGATCCGCTACCAGGTCGAGGCACCCGCCCAGGTCCGGCTCGCCGTCTACGACCTGCTCGGGCGTATGGTCGCCGTCCTTGAGGACGGGCACGTCGAAGCCGGCTCGCACGCGGCGACGTTCGACGCCGACGCGCTGCCGAGCGGGACCTACCTCGTCCGCCTCACGACCGGCGGCGCGGTGCACACCAAGCGGCTGACGGTGCTGCGCTGACCCCCCGCACCCCCCGTTTCGCTTGCGGTCGCTAGCGCTCCCTGCGGCGCGAAACTGTCCCCCTTGTGAAGGGGGACACCTTTTTACGGCTTGAGCGAGCCGAGCGAGCGATGCCGTGAAAAGCGGGGGGTCGGAAAGTCACACCCCAAACAGCGCCCGCGCGTTCGCCGTCGTAACAGCCTCGATCTCTTCGACGGGTAAGCCGCGCACCTCGGCCAGCCGTTGGGCGACCAAGCGGACGTAGGCCGGCTCGTTGCGCGTGCCCCGGTGCGGCGCGGGCGCGAGGTAGGGGGCATCGGTTTCGAGCACGATCCGGTCGAGCGGCACGGTCTCGATGGCATCGGGCACGCCGCCGTTCTTGAACGTCAACGTCCCGCCCAAGCCGACGTGGAAACCGAGGCCCAGCACCTCATCGGCCAGCCACACCGGTCCGCCGAAGCAGTGGAAGACACCGCGCAGCCGCTCGCCACCGGACTCGGCCTTGACCTCGCTCAGGATCGCGACCAGGTCGCGCGACGAGGCGTCGCTGCCCTTCTCGTCGCGGTTGTGGAGCACGAGCGGGAGGTCGCGCTCGGCGGCGAGGCGGGCGTGCCGCCGCAGATAGTCCTGCTGCTTGGCGTTGAACGAGCGGTCCCAATAATAGTCCAGCCCGCTCTCGCCGACGGCCACCACCTCGGGCCGGTCGCACAGCGCCGCGACGGCGGCGAAGTCCTCATCCGCCGCGTCTTTTACCTCGGACGGGTGGAGGGCCGCCATTGCCCAAAAAAAGTCGGGGTAGCGTTTGCACAGGTCGAGCGCGGCATAGACGGAGGGCAGGTCGATGGCCGGGAGCAGCACGGTCGTAATCCCTGCGGCTCGGGCACGCTCGACGACGGCGGCGCGGTCGGCGTCGAAGCGGTCGAGGTAGACGTGGGCGTGGGTGTCGATCAGGGGCACGGGGGGTCGGGTCGAAAGCGGGAGAGGGCGGACGTATGCTGTAGAGAGCGCTTTACCCCTACCTTACGTCCGATTACACGGTTCGTGCCTATGGCTTTTCGAGATCGCCCCGTCGCGCTGCGGGTGTTCGTCGTGCTCGTTCCGCTGGTGTCGCTCCTGATGCTGGGGCGGCTCGTGGCGGACTGGTGGACGATTGCGAGCGTTACCGGGGAGACGCCGACGGCCTCGGCCCCGCGCGGGTTCGACTGGGTGCAGTGGCAAGACCGCGAGGGCGAGATCGTGGCGGCCTACGTCTATCCGGGCGGCACGGCCTACGCTGCCGGGCTTCGGGAGGGCGCGGTGCTCTATCAGTTCGAGTTCCAGCAGTTCTTCTCGGCGGAGGACGTGAAGCGCGCGGTCGAGGGCGTCACACCGGGCGATACGCTGATCTACGACGTGATGCAGAGCGAGCGGCTGCAGGCGTTCGCGGTCCCCATCTCGCGCTACCCGACCTTTTTGTACCCGCTCGGGAGCATGCTGTGGCAAGCATCGCTGTGGGGGTTCGCGCTCGTGGCCTTCCTCCACTTGCTCGGCTTGGTCATCGTGGCTCCGCTCGTGGGCCGAAGTCGCCGGGCGCGGCGGTCGTTCGCCCTTTTTGCGGCGGCGGCACTGTGGGTCTTCGGCAACCTCATTCGCCTGGTGAGCCTGACGTTCGTCGGGCCGCCGATGGGCGGAGCCTATGCCACCTTCTTCCAGATCGTGACGCTGGTCGCGCTCGGCGGCTGGGTGCTGTTTCCGGCACTGCTGCTCCACCACGTCTTGGCCGATGTGATGCGGCTTCGGGCGACCGTGCTCGCGGCGGTATACGCCCCGGCCGTGGTTCTCGGAAGCGTGGTCATCGGCGCCGTGCTGTTCGGATCGGTCGGGCCGCTGACCCTCGATGCCCTCATCGCGCCGATTCTGTTTTACGTCTGCTGCTACGTGGCGGCGGCGACGGGGCTGACGCTGGCGACGCGGGCGTCGGACGAGGCCGCGGAGGGCGACGCGGTCCCGGCCTCGACGGCGTGGAGCCGGGCCGGGAGCGCGGGCGTGTTCCTGCTCGCGGCCCTCGGCGCGCTGTCGGTCTACGGCATCGTGCCCCTCCCGGGGGCGGTCTCGGACGCGGGCGTGGGCGGGCTGATCGTGCTGATCCAACTGCTGTCGCTGGCTCCGGTCGGGCTGGCGTCGGTGGCGACGCTGCGCTACGGGCGGGCCGACGCCGTGATGACGCGGGCGCTGGTCTACGTGACGCTCTTCGGCGCGGCCTTCTTCGTGGTCGTCGGCGGGCTGCTCGTCGTCGAGCGGATGCTGCCGGCGGACCTCGGTGGGTGGCCGCACTCGGTGGTGGCCGGGCTCTACGTGGTGCTCCTGATGCTGCTCGCCGAGCGCGGGGCGCGGGTGCTCCGGCGCTACGCCGCGCGGTGGTTCACGACCGAGCGGCAGCGGGCACGGGCTCAGCTCCGGGCCTTCAGCGAGCGCCTCCGGCTGATCCTCGATCCCCACCGGCTGGCCCAGGAAACGATCCAGACCGTCGGCGAGGCCCTCGGCGTGCGCTCGGCGGTGCTGTTCCTGCGCGACCCCTCGGACGGCGCGGCGTGGGTGCGCGCCACCTATCACCCCGACCCGCCGTACTTCACCGAGGCCGACCTGCGCCAGGTCTGGGACCGGCTCCAGCAGGCCGGGACCATCTGGGCGCGCAACGCCGAGCTCGACGAGAGCGCCCTCTCGCCCGAGGACGACCGGCTGCTGCGCCGGCACGGCGTCGCGCTCGCGGTGCCGGTCGCCGGGGGCGAGACCGAGCCGGCGGGCCTCCTCGTGCTCGGGCGCAAGGCGCGGCGGCGGGCGGTCTACAACCTCGAGGACGTGGCGATCCTGCGCTCGCTCGGCAGCCAGCTCGCCCTCGCCGTCGAGCGCCTCGCCCTCGTCGAGCGCGAGAAGGCTCTCGTCCGCCAGAGCGCCGAGGCGCAGCTCGCCGCACTCCGCGCGCAGATCAACCCGCACTTCCTCTTCAACACCCTCAACACGATCGCCGCGCTGATCGAGGAGAAGCCGCGCGAGGCCGAGGGCACCGTCGAGCGCCTGGCGCGCATCTTCCGCTACATCCTCCAGACCGGCAGCCGGACCTTCGTCCCGCTCGCCGACGAGGCGCGGCTCGTCGAGGACTACCTCGCCATCGAGCAGGTCCGCTTCGGGGCCAAGCTCCGCATCGAGCGCGACTGGGACCCCGCGCTGATGGACCTGCCGGTGCCCGCCTTCGCGGTCCAGACGCTCGTCGAGAACGCCGTCAAGCACGGCATCGAGCGCAAGCGCGGCGGCGGGACGCTCACGCTCGCCAGCCGCCGCCACGGGGACCGCGCCGAGGTCTGCGTCACCGACACCGGCCTCGGCATCCCCGCGCTCTTCGCCGGCGGCGACGGTGTCGCTGACGAGGGGGCCGAGCCGCAGGAGTTCTTCGGCATCGGGCTGCGCAACGTGGCCGACCGGATGGCGCGGCTCTACGGCCGGGACGACCTGCTCCGCTTCGCCAGCGCGCCGGGGGCCGGGACGACGGTGCGGCTGCTGATTCCGATGGAAGGTGTAAAACGTGAAGCGTAAAACGTAAGGGGGGTTGTCTTGACCTATCAATCGTGGGAGAGGACTGTGCCGGACGTGATTCGGGGGGATTCGCTGTGGAAGGCGAAAGCGTATCGGCTCGGGTTGTTCGCTGCGGACGTGGGGTGGCGTGACGTAACGAAGCTGATGCAGGACCGGCGGACTCGTAGTATGTCGGATCAGTTGTACCGGGCGCTCGGTTCGGTCAGCGCAAATATTGCCGAAGGCTACTCACGCGGGACGGGGAGGGACCGTGCGCGCTTCTACGAGTACGCTCTCGGCTCGGCGAGAGAAAGCCGCGACTGGTACTTTAAGGCGAGACATCTGCTCGGAGACGAGGTGATCCAACATCGTCTCGACCTTCTCACCGAGATCATCCGCCTTCTCCTCACGATGATTCCACAGCAACGCCAAGCCACGCTCCGCGAAGCAGAGGTTCTCTACGGCACACCCCCGGACGTTTCTCTCCTGATTGCCCCCGTTCCCTTCTAGCACCACGGCGATGTCGACACCCTTACGTTTCACGCTTCACGTTTTACGCACCCCATGCTGCAAACGCTGATCGTAGACGACGAGGCCCCGGCGCGCAGCCGGCTGGCCCGGTTGCTCAAACCGTTCCAGGACGACGACCGCGTCGAGGTCGTCGGCGAGGCGGTGGACGGGGTCGAGGCGCTCGAGCGGCTCGGGGCGGGCGGCGTGGACCTCGTCCTGCTCGACATCCAGATGCCCGGCCTCACGGGCTTCGACGTGCTCGACCGGCTCGGGCCGGAGCACCGGCCGGTGGTCGTGTTCACGACCGCGCACGACGCCTACGCCCTCCGCGCCTTCGAGGCCAGCGCGGTGGACTACCTCCTCAAACCGATCCAGGCCGACCGCCTCGCCGCCGCCGTGGAGCGCGCCGAGAAGCTCGCCGGGGGGGCGGAGGCGGCCCAGAGCGAGCGGGAGGGCCGCCTCGCCGACCTCCTCGACTACCTCGACCGGCAAGCCACCGCCGAGCCGACGCCGAGCGGCGACTACCTCCGGCAGCTCTCGATCCCCGGCGCGGACCGCCTGCTCATCGTGCCGGTGGAGCGCCTCGTATCCGCCGAGGTCGAGGACGGGATCACCCGGCTCTACGTGCTCCCCGACGGCGCGCCGCCCAGCCGCCCGCAGCCCAGCCGCCACATCGTCTCGCACACCCTCGACGCGCTCGAAGGCCGCCTCGACCCCGGGCACTTCATGCGGGTCCACCGCTCGGCGATCGTGCAGCTCGGGCACATCCGCGAGATGATCCAGTGGTTCAGCGGGCGCTACAAGCTCGTGCTCACCGGCGGCCACGAGGTCATCGCCAGCCGCAGCCGATCCCGCGAGCTGCGCGACCGGCTCAGCCTGTAGCGGGACCAGCCTGTAGCGGGACCAGCCTGTGGCGGGTTCAGCTTGCAGCGGAGTTCTCGCGGCTCCTGGCCGGGGGACGGCGGGCGCGGACCGGCGCGGCGAGCGCGGGACGACGGCGTTGCGCGGGACGACGCGTTGCGCCGCGAGAACGGTGGTCCGTGAGGCACTGCCGGTGCTACCTTGCGCCCGGCGTGTTCTCGCTCCCGTCTGCCCTATGCCTCTCTCTCGGTTCCTCTTCCTGCTCCCCGCGCTGCTCGTCGGGGCGGCGTGGGCGCAGCCGGCGGACTCCTCCGCCGTGACGAAGGGTGCCGTGACGAAGGGCATCGTGTGGCGGCAGCCCGACGACCTCGGCGCGGCGCTGCGCGACCTCCGGGCGATGCGCGAGGCCGGCGTCGAGGCCGTGCGGACGGGCCTCGTCACGCGCGCGCCGGTCCTGCAGACGGCCGACCTCCTCGGCCTGCGGTTCTACCAGGACCTCCCGGTGGCCGACCTCCCGGCGGCCCGGCTCGCCGACACCCTCGCCTTCGCCGCGCGCGAGCTGCGGGCCGCGCTCGACCTCGCCGAGCAGCACCCCTCGGCCCACGCCTTCGGGCTCGCCCGCTTCGCCGACACGAGCGACCGGGCCTCGTGCGCCTACGTCCGAACCCTCGCCGACCTGGTGCGCGCCGAGGGGCCGCCGGGCGCGCAGACGTACTACCTCTCGCACTTCACCGAGGACGATGTGTGCGCCGAGGCCGTGGACTTCGTGCTGCTCGACGCGCGGGGGCACGAGCCGCTGAGCCTGGTCCGCCGCTGGCGCGCCGCGCACGACGGGCCCGTCGGGATCAGCAGCTTCGGGGCTCCGGTGGACGACCGGGTGGAGGGGGGCTACCGGACGCCGCGCTCGCCGGCGGCGCAGGCGCGCTTCCTCGAAAACGGCCTTGCCGACCTCTTCGCGCTGGAACCGCCGCCCGAGGCCGTGTTCGTCTTCGCGTGGCGCGACGGCGTCGAGGCCCCCTACGGACTGTTTCAGGCCGAGGGCGACGTGCCGCGCCCGGCCTTCGAGGTGGTGAGCGGCTTTTACACCGGACGGCAGCGCGTCTTCGCCTTCGACGCCGGCTCCGAGCCGGCGGCCCCCCCGAACACGCCCACGTTCGTCCTCGTCGGGTGGCTGCTCGCGATTGCGCTGGCGCTCGTGCTCGCGTTCGCCGTGCGCTTCCGGCAGCTCCTCCCGCGCTACTTCACCCGGCACGCCCACTACCTCGAAGCCCTGCAGCGCGGCCGGGGGGCCGAGGGCTGGGCGAGCCTCGCGCTGGCCGCGATCCTGGCGCTCGGGGCCGGGGTGGTCGGCGCGGTGGTGCTGTACGCGGCGACGGAGACCGACGTGCTGGAGGCCCTCGTCGGGGGGATGCAGCCGGAGACGGAGGCGCGCGTGCTCGGGCTGCTCGGCACGCCGCTGGCCGTGGCGCTCCTCGTCGGGGTGGTCTACGGCGTGTGGCTGCTCCTGAACATGCTGTGGCTGCTGGCGCTGGCCGGGCGACGCCACCGGATTCGGCCGGGGCAGGCCCTCACGCTCGCGGCGTGGAGCCGGTGGCCGGTGCTGGCGCTCGTGGTCGGGGCGGTGCTGGTGGCGGTGCAGCCCGCCGCGGTCCGGTGGGTCCCCTTCGTGCTCGCGGCGTGGGTGCTCATCGAGCTCGTCGCCGGGGTGCGGATGCTCTACGACTTCAGCCGCGTCACGCGCGTCCCGATGCCGCGCGCCCTCGTGCTCGGGCTGGGCGTACCGCTCGGGATTTTAGCGGCGCTGTGGGTCTTCGCCCTCGTCGCCGTGCGGCCCGAGCTGACGTTCCTGTGGCACCTCGCCACGCGGCAGTAAGCAGGGGGAAAGAGGAAATGGAGCATCGAGGCTGGGGCTAACCTTCCTCGATGCTCGGGTCTCTATCGCTCGCGGGCGAGGCGCTTGCGGAGGCTCGCCATCAGCGCCTCGTAGCCTTTCTCGATGCCTTTGCGCTTCATCACGCGCTGGAATGAGGTCGCGTAGCCCTCGACCGTGCTCACGTCGTCGATCACGATGTCGGTGATGACCCACGCGCCGCCCCGGCGGGCGAGGGCGTAGACGACGGCGGCGTCCACGTCGCCCGAGCGGGCGCGCGTGCGGGCCGTCGCGCTCTGGCCCCTCACTTCCACGTCGCCGTAGCTCACGCGGGCGCGGTAGAGGTCGAGGTCGGCGAGGCTCTGGGCGCGGATGACGCCGCCGAAGGCCTCGGTGAACGCCGAGCGCTGGGCGGCAGCGAGCTCGCTCCAGTACGGGCCGAGGGCCCGCCGGGCCATCGCCTCGAAGTCGATCACGTCGTTGACGACGGCGCGGAGCCGGTCGCGCTGGGCGGCCGTCGGCGTGCCGGTGCCGAGGATGGCCTTGATCTCGGTGTCGCGCTGGCGGAGCATCTGCTCGATCCCGTCGGACTGGGCCGAGGCGGGGACGGCGAGGACGAAGGCAAAGACGAAGAGGAGGAGTCTGTTCAGCATCGAGGTCGGAGTGTCGGTCGGAGGGGTGGAGCCGGGCCGGTGTGGAACGGGAAACGGGCGATTACGGCCCGCTGGTATCCGTTCCAAATGGTGTGCCGCGTGCGACGCGCTCGGCGAGGGTGCCGGTGGCGTGGAGGAGCCGGAGCACGGCGACGTTGTACGCCTGCACCGCGTCGAGCCGCGCGGCCCGGCCTTCGAGGTCGGCGCGCACGGCGGCGATGAGGTCGTCCACGTCGCCGAGGGCGAGGTCGAAGTTGATCTGCTCGGTGCGCAGCCACTCGCCGGCGATGCGGACGGCTTCGTCGCGCGCGGCGAGGGCGGCCTCGGCGATCACCAGGCGGCGGTACGCCTGCTCGACCTCGAAGAGCACGAGCTGGGCGGCGGCCTCGCGCTGGAAGCGGACCTCGTCGCGCTGGGCCTCGGCCTGCTGCACCTTCGCCCGCGTCTGGAGGAACGTCAGGTTCTGCCGCACGCCCACGCCGAAGCGCACCGACGACCCGAGGTAGGGGTCGCTCACGAACGGGTTGCGCTGCTGCTCGCGGCCCGCCGCGTAGCGCCCCCGCGCCGTCCCCCCGACGAACAGCTTGGGGTAGTAGTCGGACTTCGCCACGCGGACGAGCGCCGCGCGCGCGCGCAGCCCGGCCTCGGCCTGCCGGAGCTCGGGGCGGCGGGCGAGGGCGAGGCGCTGGTACGCGCCGAGCGAGTCCCGCCCGAAGGCGACCGGCTCGAGCGGGGCCGCGCGCACGGCCGTGCCGGGCCGGAGCAGTTGCCGCGCCAGCGCCGAGGCCGCGAGCGCCCGCTGCTCCGCGACCTCCGCCCGCCGCCCCAGGTACTCCTGCTCGAAAAGCCGAAGCTGGAACAGGTCCGCGTCGCTGACCGACTCGTCGCCCTCGTCGAGCAGCGTCTGCAGCTCGTCGCGGGCGGTGCCGAGGGCCTCGCCCGTCTCGGCGGCAATGGACGCCAGGGCGTCGGCCAGGGCGAGGCCGTAGACCAGCTCGCCCGTGCGGAGGGCCACCTCGCCCGCCTTCGCCGCCACCTCGGCGTCCTCCACGGCCACCGCGGCCTCGGCGGCGCGGATCTGCCCGCCGAGCTCGCCCCACGTCCAGACCGGCTGGAGGGCTTCGGCGGTGAACTCGCTGTAAGGGCGCGGGTCCTCCCAGTCGTTGCGGACGTCGGGGTCGAGGTAGAGCGCGTCGCTCGGAGCCGCCGAGCCGTTGCGGTCGAGGCCGGGGGCGACGGCGTGGCCGGTCGTCAGCGTGAACTCGGTCAGGAAGCGCGCCGCCCGCGCCTGCCGCGCCCGCGCTGCGGCGAAGTCCCGCCCGGCCTCCTCGATCCTCACCTCCGGACTGCCGTCGAGCGCAAGCCGCATCGCGCTGAGCGCGTCGAGCGTGTCGGCTTGGGCGAGGGCCGCCGGGGCGAAGGCGAGCAGGAAAGCGAGGAGGCGGAGCATCGGCGCGAGCGTGAGGTCGGCGGAAAGATAGCAGAGCCGGCGCTCTCAGCCGATGCCGGCGCGGCGGAGGTAACGCGGCTCGGGCGACGCGCCCGGAAGCGAGCCGGGCGGAGGCGGGATGGTTCCGCGCGCTGCCGTGCGTCCGCGTGCGAACCGGCTCGGCTCATGCTCGGCTCATACACAGAAAAAGGGCCGACGGAGCGTGTGCCCCGTCGGCCCCGGCGGACTGCCGAAGCAGTCTCGCGGTGCTACTGCTGCAGCGTTGCTGCAGCGTTACTACAGTGCTACTGCACCAGCGTCATCCGGCCCGTCTCGGTCTGCGATCCGGCCTGCAGACGGTAGATGTAGACGCCGCTCGGCAGCGAGGCCGCGTCGAACGTCACGCTGTGCTGACCGGCCTCCATCGTGCCCTCGGCGAGGGTGGCGACTTCGCGACCGCGCACGTCGTAGACGACGAGCGAGACCTTGGAGGCGTTCTCGAGCGAGAAGGCGATCTCGGTGCGCTCGACGAACGGGTTCGGGAAGACCCCGAGGTCGCCGGCGCGAGCAGCGGAAGCGACTTCGTTCCGCTCGACGGCCCACGGCGTGGCGTTGGTCACGGTCCAGGCCGACGCCTTCAGGTGCGTCAGCTCGGCCTTGACGGCTTCGTTGTACGCGTCCATGCTGCCGGACTGCTTGGCCTCGGCGAGCAGGGCTGCGAACTGCGCGTCACGGCTCGTGCCGCTGACGGTCACCACGTACGAGTCCGATTCGACGGCGTTCGGGAAGTTGCCGACGGAGATCGTGTAGGTGTAGTCCCCAGACGGGGCGTTCGACGGCACGGCCTGCGAGTAGCTGCCGTTAACCGTCACACCGGCCGGGATCGTGCCCGAGCGGACGATCTGCCGCTGGAAGGTCACGCCGTTGCGGGCAACGGTGTAGAACAGGTCACCCGTCAGCGACATCATGCTGTTGTTCGTGACGGAGTAGCTGATCGTGACCGAACTCCCCGGAGCGACCATGCTCGGCACGCCCGACGTGTTGAGCGTGATCGGGCCGGTCGTGGCACCGACGCCGGTCAGCGAGATGTTATACATCGAGGGAGCACTGAGGAAGCCGTTGTCATTCCAGCTAGCCAGCGTCGAGTCGCCGGTGCTGGGGCTGGGCAGGCCGGTGAACGAGAAGATCGGCACGCCGTCACTGTTGAGCGGGTCGTTGTTGAACGCCGTGATGCAGAGGAAGTAGTCCCCGTTCGTAAGGCTGACGTCCATCGTGTCGATGAGCGAGAGGAGGCCTGCGCCGTCGTCGTCGTCAAAGAAGACCCCGGTGAGGTCCGCGTCGAAGAGGAAGAGCTGGCTGTCCCCATCGGGCGAGAACGAGTCCACCTCGGCGGAGAAGTTGTCCGCGTCGGTGATGGTGATCGAGTAGCAGTCCTCGTCCTCGTTTGCACCGATGGTGCCGGTGATGTCCTCCAGCCCGCCCGCGTCGGCGGCAGGGACGTTCACGATGTCACCCGCTTCGTCCATCGGGGGCGGAGCGTCCTGCTCGACCGTCCCGGTGTACGTCCCGAAGTCGGTGTTGTTGAAGCCGGTCACGACGACGACGTAGCTGGTGCCGCCGACGAGGGTGACGTCGTCCTCGATCTCGGCGTCGCCATCAGCGAACCCGCTGTCTTCGTAGCCGATGAGGTTGACGCACGGGTTGTTCGGATCGAACGAGCCCATGTACGTGAGCACGACCGCGTCGAGCGTGGAGCCCGGGAAGACGGAGATCGTGAAGTCGCTCCCGCTTGACGGAGCCGTGAACGTGGTCGCGACTTCGTACGGGACCGCCGTGCCGATGCCGGAGATCGGGCAGGTGGTGCCGTTGCCAGCGCCGGAGGGACGGTTGAAGGTCGGATCGCCCGTCGTGTCTCCACTGAAGGTGGCGATCTGGGCCTGAGCCGGGGCGACCATAAAGACGGCGAGCAAGAGCGCGCCGAGGAAGGTAGTGAGCTTGTGTTGCATGATGGTAAAGGTTTGATGGGGGAAGGACCGTCGCCCCCGTTTGGGAGGGTGCAGAGTTCAGCCTCGCGGGGCGGCGGTACTTCCTGGTGAAGGGAGCGCCCAATGTGCACACGATGGAGGGGAAGTGCAAGGGGGTAAGCAAAAAAAATTCACTTAACACCGTAAAGGAGTGAAAGGCGCACTCGGACTGCGCCGAACCTCCTGCCCGGGCCACGGAAGTTTGGCATGGCCCCCACGGGGGGCGCTTAGCTTGCGGACTTTCTCTGCTGACGTCGTGAATCGCGCTGCACCCTTTCTTTCCCCTCTCCTCGCGCTCGGTCTCGCGCTCGGCCTGTTCGCCTGGGTCGGGCGGTCGGGACCCGCGCCGGGGCCGGGCGCTCGTCTCCGTCTTAGCGAGGGCTCGCCTGGAGAGGACGCCGTGGGGCACGCTGCGCCGCGGGCTGTGCCGGGCCGCCCTCCGGCACTAGACTCTGCCCCTCCGGCCAGGGACTTCACCTCTCCGGCAACCGCCGGGCGGACCGTCGTGTTGCGCGTCCTCCCGCTGCCCGCGCTGGAGGCGATGCCGACGGTCCCGGAGCCGGCGGCCCCGCCGTCCTACCCGCTCGTGGTGCCGGTGGCGGGGGTCGCGGTGGAGGCGCTCGTGGACTCGTTCGGGGACCTCCGCGAGGACAGCACCCGCGTCCACCGCGCCCTCGACATCCTCGCGCCCGTCGGGACGCCGGTAGTGGCAGCGGCACCGGGCCGCATCCTCCGCCTCCACACGAGCACGCGCGGCGGCCTCACCGTCTACCACGTCGGTCCGGACGGGCGCTACGTCTTCTACTACGCCCACCTCGACGCGTACGCCGACAGCCTGCGGGCCGGGCAGTCCGTGGCGGCGGGCGACACGCTCGGGACCGTCGGGGTGACGGGGAACGCGGACGCGGCGGTACCGCACCTGCACTTTGCGATCTGGCGGCAGCGGCGCGGCGGCACCGGCTGGGGCGGCACGGCGGTCAACCCGTTCGAGGCGCTGACGCGGTGAGGGCGAGCACCGGCGGCTCGCGGCATCTGGGGGCTGGGCGTAAAGGGAGGGGCCTGGGGGGTTTGCGCTGAGGCGGGAGCCGCGCTTTGTGAATTCGTCCGGGGAGGCGGAAGGCGCGTTGGGGACGGTCCTGAAATCACTAAATAGCGGCTGCGGTTCGCCCACTCCCCCTCCCACTCTTTCCCATCGTTTCCAGCCATGAAACTTGCTTCTGCGTTTCTCGCCCTGCTCGTCAGCCTCACCCTGCTCGCCGTCCTGCCCGCGCAGGCTCAGCGCCTCGCCGCCGAGGAGGCCCCCGCCCCCGAGCTGCTGGCCGCCCCCGACGCGGTTCCCGAGGGCCGGGTCTGCGCGGTGCCGGACGTGCCGCCGGCCGAGGCCCTTGCCGTCCACCAGGAGGTGGCGCGCTGGCTCGCCTCGAACCCCCCGGTCGCCTCGCTCCAGGCCGTCTCGATCCCGGTCGCGTTCCACGTCGTGTACCTGCGGAGCAGCGGCGAGGGCAACGTCGCCACCTCGGCGCTCGACGCGCAGATCAACGTGCTCAACGCGGCCTATGCCGGGAGCGGCTACTCGTTCTACCGCTACAGCGTCGACCGCACGGCCTCGAACGGCTCGTGGTTCGCCGCCACGAACGGCACGAGCGCCGAGCGGGGGATGAAGCAGAGCCTCGCCGACAACCCGCGCGACCTGCTGAACTTCTACACCAACAAGCCCACCGGCGGCGTCCTCGGCTGGGCCACGTTCCCGTGGATGTACGCCGAGAGCGACTACCGCCACGGCGTCGTGGTCAACTACGGCTCGCTCCCCGGCGGCAACCTCTCGCCCTACAACGGCGGCGACACCGGGACCCACGAGGTCGGCCACTACCTCGGGCTCTACCACACGTTCCAGGGCGGCTGCTCCGCGACGGCGGGCGACTACGTCTCGGACACGCCCGCCGAGGCCAGCCCGGCCAGCGGCTGCCCCACCGGGCGCGACACCTGCGCCGGCGGCGGCCCCGACCCGATCCGCAACTTCATGGACTACACGACCGACGCCTGCATGAACCAGTTCACCGGCGGGCAGCGCAGCCGGATGACGACCTACACCTCGTACTACCGCCCGGGCCTGGGCTTCTTCGGTGCCCCGCCGCCGGCCTTCGCCCGCGCCGGGTCTGCACGCGCGCCGGAGGTCTTCCCGAACCCGTTCGTCGGGGCCTCGACGATCCGCTTCACGCTCGACGCCGAGGCCGACGTGACGGTCCGCGTCTACGACGTGCTCGGCCGCGCCGTCGCCACGCTCATCGACGACCAGCTCGAGGCGGGAACCCACGCGGCGGTCTTCGAGGGCGGGGCGCTGCCGAGCGGGACCTACGCCTACCGCATCACGGTGGGCGACGCGGTGACGACGGGCCGGATGCAGCTCGTCCGCTAGCCTCCCTCTCTTCGCGGCCTGCGCCCGGCTCTCCACCGCGAGAGCCGGGCGCTTGCTTTTGAAACCGACAGCACCGGTGAGACCGCCACCACCGGGCACCCGGCCAACGGCCTGGCGTCCTCAACCCCGGCAAACCTAACCTTTTGTTTTCTGAGTCATTGCTCCAGAGCACCACAGCCGAAAGCGCCAAAACCGTTGAGCCGATCCGGGGAAGTTTCTCGTTCTTGTCGGGTGGAGCGGGCCACGGGGGCGATGCCGCCTAGCCCTCCCCTCACCATCCGTAACCATCCGCAGCGAGAGGTATCCCATGCATCACCTTCTTCCCCGGCTCGGCGTGCTCGCCGTCGCCCTCGCGCTCGCCGGCCTCGTCAGCCCGGCCGAGGCGCAGTCCTGCACTACTTCGTGGACCGACGCCTCGGGCGGCCTCTGGTCCGACGCCGGCAACTGGTCCGCCGGCGTGCCCGACGCCTCCGACAACGCCTGCATCGTCCTGCCCGGCACCTACACCGTCACGCTCGACGTCACCGCGACGGTGAACAGCCTCACGCTCGGGCGCACCTCGGGCGCGGGAACGCAAACGCTCTTGAACACGAACCGCGTCCTCACCCTCAACAACCCCAGCGCGATCCTCCCTCGCGGCGTCTACGACTGGCAGGGCGGCCAACTCACCGGCACGCTCGTCAACGGCGGCTTGGTAGTGACCTCCAGTAGCAGCTTCAAGGACCTCCGAGACGGCACCCTCGATAACCGGGCGCTCGTGACGATGGGCGGCCCGACCGGGATTCGCTTCATCAGCGACGCGACGTTCGTCAACGCGGCCTCGGGCGTCTTCGATCTCCAGATCGACGCTAACCACCTCGCCAACGGCGGCGGGTCCGGCACGCGGGCGTTCGTCAACAACGGACTCGTGCGCAAGTCCGGCGGCACCGGCATCTCGACGCTCGGCAGCGTGGCCTTCAACAACAACGCCACGGTTCGCGCTGAGACGGGGACGATTCGCCTCGCCAGCTCCAGCACCCACACCGACGCCACCTTCACGGCGAATGCCGGCGCGGCGGTGCAGTTCTCCAGCGGCACCCACACCGTCGTCGGCACGCTCTCGGGCAACCCGGCCGGCACCGTCACCGTCAGCGGCGCCACGCTCACCGGCGGGCAACTCGACTTCGGCGGAACGGGTCTGGAGTGGCAGTTCGGCCCGTTCGCCGACCTCACGAATGTCGGGCTGCTGCGCCTGACGGGGAGCAGCTTCAAGGACGTCTCCAGCACGACGGTGACGAACGCCGGCGTGGTCGAGGTCGTCGGCACCACCGGGCTGCGCTTGTTCAGCGGCGGCACCTTCGTCAACAACGCGCTCTTCGACTTCCAGACCGACGCCGGCCTCGCCTTCGGCGGCGGCAGTCCCGCCAGCGCCTTCGTCAACAACGGGCTCGTGCGCAAGTCCGGCGGCACCGGCATCTCGATTGTCAGCAGCGGTCTGGTCTTCAACAACAACGCCGTCGTGCGCGCCGAGGTCGGCACGCTGCGCCTCGACGCCAACGGCACCCACACCGACGCGACCTTCACCGCCACCGCCGGTGCCGAGGTCCTCTTCAGCAACGGCACCCACACCGTCGTCGGGAGCCTCTCGGGCGAGCCGGCCGGGGCGGTCGCCCTCGCCAACTCGGCCACGCTCACCGGCGACGCGCTCGACTTCGGCGGCACCGGGCTGGAATGGCGCAACAGCGACGTGCTCAAGGACATCACAAACGTCGGACTGCTGCGCCTGACGGGGAGCAGCTTCAAGGACGTCTCCAGCACGACGGTGACGAACGCCGGCGTGGTCGAGGTCGTCGGCGGCATCGGGCTGCGCCTGTTCAGCGGCGGCACGTTCGTCAACAACGCGCTCTTCGACCTCCAGACCGACGCCGGCTTCGCCTTCGGCGGCGGCACCGGTATCAACACGTTCGTCAACGACGGCGTACTGCGCAAGTCCGGCGGCACGGGCATCTCGATTGTCAGCAGCGGCCTGGTCTTCGACAACAACGGCACGGTCTCCGTCGCCAGCGGGGAGATCGACGTCAATGCGGCGTTCAACCACGCTGACGGCGCGCGCATCCAGGGCACCGGCACCTTCGACAAGACGAATGCTACGTTCGTCCACGACGGCGACACTGCCCCCGGCACGTCGCCCGGCATCCTGACGTGGCAGGACGACTGGACCCCCTCGGACGACGCCGCGCTCGTCGTCGAGATCGGCGGCGATACGCCCGGCGACGACTACGACCAGCTCGCCGTCACCGGCGACGCGGTCCTCAACGGCACGCTCCGGATCGAGATCGCCATCGGCGACGCCCCCGGCATCGGCGACGCGTTCACGGTCCTCACCGCCGCCGGCGAGCTGACGGGCAGCTTCGACACGGTCGAGGGGCCCTTCGGCTACACCTTCACCGTGGACGCCGACGAGGACGCCGACGAGGTCGTGGTTACGGTCAACACGGTGCCGAACTTCGACCTCGCGGCGGTCAACACGAACCCGACCGGCTCGCCGATCAGGGTCACCCGGCCCGGCGCGATCCAGTTCGCCTACGCGGTCACCAACAACACGAACGCCCCGATCACCGGCGACGTGTTCTTCACCGCCCAACTCGGCTCGACGACGCTGGCGCAGGGCCGCATCCTCTCGGGAACGCTGCCAGCCAACTCGTCCAGCCCAGCCTTGAGCTTCACACAGCCGGTGCCGGGCTTCGCCCCGCCGGGGACCTACACCTACACGATCAAGATCGGGCAATTCCCGAGCGTGGTCGTGGACCAGGTGGCGTTCACGGTCGTCGTCAACGCGGCGGCGCGTGAGGCGGGCGAGACCGGCGAGGCTACGCCAGAGGCGTGGGCCGCGCGCGAGGCCACGCCGTGGCTCGCGGCGGACGGGACGGTGCTGATGGCCGCGCCGGAGCTGACGGAGCTGCACGACGGGCCGGCTGAGGCCGGCGACATCGCTGCGGCCGCCTCGACGGCGGTGCCGGAGACGTTCGGCCTCGCCGCCGCCTACCCCAACCCGTTCCGGCAGCAGACCACTTTCGCGCTCGACGTGCCGGAGGCGGCGCGCGTGATGGTGGCGGTCTACGACGCGCTCGGCCGCCGAGTGGCCGTGCTGCTTGACGGCGAGGTCGAGGCGGCGACGCACCGGCTGAGCTTCGACGCATCGAGCCTGCCGAGCGGGGTGTACCTCGTGCGGGCGACGGGCGCAGGGGCGACGGCGATGCAGCGCGTCACGCTGGTCCGCTGACCCCCTCGACGAGCAGGGCTGGTACGTTCTTTCTCCCCCGCCCCTCAGCGAGGGGAGAAAGAGAACGTAGCAGACCCTGGCTCTTGCGAAGGCGGCAGGGAGTTCGGCCCGGCCTCTCGGTGTGAGGGGCTGGGCCGTTTGGTTTTCGAAGGAGCGGGCGGGCTCACCCGTCGGAGGCGGGGCCGCCGGCGAGACCGGCGAGGTCGAGGAAGAAGGCCCAGTCGCGGGCGGTCTCGCGGTAGCGGTCGAAGCGGCCCGAGGCCCCGCCGTGGCCGGACTCCAGGTCGGTCCAGAGGTAGAGCCGGTTGCGGTCGGTCTTGCGGGCGCGGAGCCGGGCGGCCCACTTGGCCGGCTCCCAGTACTGGACCTGCGAGTCGTGCAGGCCGGTGGTGATGAGGAGGTGGGGATAGGGCTGGGCGGCGACGTTGTCGTAGGGCGAGTACGAGCGTATGTAGTCGTAGTAGGCCTCGTCGTTCGGGTTGCCCCACTCGTCGTACTCGCTCGTGGTGAGCGGGACCGAGTCGTCGAGCATCGTCGTGACCACGTCCACCCACGGCACCTTCGCAATGACGCCGTGGAAGAGGTCGGGCCGCATGTTCATCACGGCCCCGACGAGGAGGCCGCCCGCCGAGCCGCCCATCGCGTACATGCGCGCGGGGTCGGCATAGCCCTGGGCCTTCAGGTGCTCGGTGGCGTCGATGAAGTCGGTGAAGGTGTTCTTCTTGGTGAGGAGCTTGCCGTCCTCGTACCACGCCCGCCCGAGCGTCTGGCTGCCGCGGATGTGGGCGATGGCGAAGACGAAGCCGCGGTCGAGGAGCGAGAGCCGCGTCGAGGCGAAGCCGGGGTCGACGCTGTGGCCGTAGGAGCCGTAGCCGTAGAGCAGGAGCGGGTTCGTGCCGTCCTGCTCGAAGCGGTCCTTCCGGTAGACGAGCGAGACGGGAATCCGCTTGCCGTCGCGGGCCGGAGCCCACAGCCGCTCGGCGCGGTAGTCGGCCGGGCTGAACCCGCCGAGGACCGGCTCGCGCTTGAGCAGCGTCCGCTCGCGCGAGGCCATGTCGTAGTCGTAGGTCGTCTCCGGGGTCGTCGGCGACTGGTAGACGAAGCGGAGGGTGCCGGTGTCGGGGTTCGGGTTCTGGCCGGCGTAGACGACGTAGGCCGGGTCGTCGAAGTCGACGTAGTGCTCGCTCCCGGGGTCGGCCCACGGGCGGACGCGGAGCCGGGTGAGGCCGTCTTTGCGCTCGCTGAGCACGACGTACTCGTCGAAGAGCGTCACGTCTTCGAGGAGGACGTCGTCGCGGTGGCCCACCACCTCCTCCCAGTGCTCGGTACCGGGCGCGTCCGCGGGGGCGCGCACGAGCCGGAAGTTCGGGGCGCCGAGGTTCGTGCGGACGTAGAAGTGGCCGCCGAGGTGGTCGACGTGGTACTCGTGGTCGCGCTGCCGGGGCTGGACGACGCGCCACGCGCCCGTGGGGTCGTCGGCGTCGAGCACGCGGTACTCGGTCGCGAGCGTTTGCGAGGAGCCGATGACGAGGTAGGCGTCCGAGGTCGTCTTGCCGACGTAGGTGCTGAACGTGTCGTCGGTCTCCTCGTAGACCAGCACGTCGTCCGCCGGGTCGGTGCCGAGCGTGTGGCGGTAGATGCGGTCCGGGCGGAGCGTCTCGTGGTCCTGCTTCGAGTAGAACAGCGTCCGGCTGTCATTCGCCCAGGCGAGGTTGCCCGTCACCTCGGCGACCTCGTCGGGGAGGTCTTCGCCGGTCTCGAGGTCTTTGAACCGGACCGTGTAGATGCGGCGGCCCGTCGTGTCGGCGGCCCACGCGAGGGTCCGGCCGTCGGGGCTGACCGAGGCGGGGGCGACGCGGGCGCTGTAGAAGTCGTGCCCCTCGGCGAGCGCGTTCACGTCGAGGATCACGGCCTCGCCGCCCAGCGCGTCGCCGCCGCGGAGGGGGCGGCGGGTGTAGACCGGGTACTGCTCGCCGGTCTCGAAGCGGTAGCCGTAGAGCCAGTCGCCGAGGCGGTAGGGGACCCCGGCGTCGTCCTCTTTGATGCGCCCTCGGATCTCCTCGAAGAGCGCGTCCTCGAACGCCTTGAGGTGGGCGGTCTCGGCCTCGAAGTACGCGTTCTCGGCTTCGAGGTAGGCGAGGACCTCGGGGTCCTCGCGCTCGCGGAGCCAGAAATAGTTGTCGGTGCGGGTGTCGCCGTGCATCGTCAGCTCGGTCGGGCGGACGTCGGCGACGGGCGGCTCGGCGGTCTGGGCGTGGAGGGGTGTGGTCACGAGGAAAAAGGAGCAGAGGAAAAGGGCAACCGGGCGCGGGTGCATCGGGAGGCTCGGACGGCGGAAGGGAGGGGAGAGCCGGAGCAGGACGGGTGTGCTGAAGGTACGCTGCTCCCCTTGCCGCTCCAACGTCCTCGTAGCTCCAACGTCGGGCGCGGCCCTGTATCTTGGTCCTTCGCCCTCAGCAACCGGTTGGCGGAGGGCAACACCGAGCCGCGGGTTTCGCCTCCGTACGGCCCCCCGCTTCCGATGCCATCGCTCCGGGACACGTCGCCGGGAGCGAGCCTGCGAGCAGCGGTGAGCGCGGCGGGGCGTAGCGCTCGCCAACTTGCTCGTCGCCCCGGCAACGCCGGTCTTTCCGCACCCTTACCCCTCGCTCCGTGCCCATCCCCCCGTCGCTCCCCGGCGGCCTCGAGATCGAAGCCGAAGGCTCCGGCATCTCGGCCCCGCTCTCGCGCACCGTCAACCTCCTCGGCGCGCTCCTCGGGCGGGCTGCGAGGGCCCGCTACGGCGGCGACGCCTTCGACCTCGTCGAGACCCTGCGCCGGCTGTGCCGGGAGGGCGACCACGACGAGGCGGCCCGGCTCCTCGGTGAGCAGCCGCTGGAGCGGCTCGTGGCGCTGCTGCGGGCGTTCACGACGTTCTTCCACCTCGTCAACAAGGCCGAGCAGCTCGAAATCCTCCGCATCAACCGGGAGCGCGCGCGGGAGGCGTCGCCCGAGAACCCGCGCGCCGAGTCCGTCGCCGCTGCCGTGCACGCGCTGAAGGCGGAGGGCCGCTCGCTCGGTGACGTGCTGGCCCTCGTTGCGAAGCTCGACATCCAGCCCACGCTGACGGCGCACCCGACCGAGGCGCGGCGGCGCTCGATCCTCTTCCACCAGCAGCGCCTCGCCGACCTCCTCGGCGAGCTTCGGGAGCGCGACACGACGCCCGCCGAGGACGACGCGCTCGTCGGCGAGATCGAGGACACGATCCGGCTCCTGCTCGCCACCGACGAGATCCGCTCGACCGCCGTGACGGTCGAGGACGAGGTCCGCCACGGGCTCTACTTCGTCGCGACGAGCATCTGGCAGACCGTCCCGCGCATCCACGCCGACCTCCGCCGCGCCCTCGCCACCTACTACGACGCCGAGGCCCGCGACCTTCCGCCGTTCCTGCGCTACCGCTCGTGGATCGGCGGCGACCGCGACGGCAACCCGCGCGTGACGGCCGAGGTGACGGCCTGGACCCTGGGCGTCCACCGCGAGGACGCGCTCCGGCTCTACCGCCGCGCCCTGGACGGCCTCCGCCTCGTCCTCTCGGTCTCCGAGCGGCAGACGCCCGGCGACCCCTTCGCCGCGCTCCGCGCCTCCGTCGAGGCCGACCCGCTCTTCGGGACCCTCCCCGAGCGCCGCCGCCGGCAGAACGCCCACGAGCCGGTCCGCCTCAAGCTCGCGCTCATGCAGGCCAGGCTCGACTGCCTCCTCGACGGCGAGGCGACCGACTACGACGCCGACGCCTTCCGGGCCGACCTCGCGCTCGTCGCCGAGAGCCTGGAGGCCGCCGGGCTGGAGACCCTCGTCCACGGGGGGCCGCTGGCCGACCTCCGGGTGCAGGCCGACGCCTTCGGCTTCCACCTCGCCGCGCTCGACCTCCGGCAGCACAGCCGCGTCCACGAGGCCGCCGTCGCCGACCTCCTCCGCCTCGCCGGCGTCGCCGCCGACTATGCGTCGCTGGAGGAGGCCGGGCGGCTGGAGGTCCTGACGACCGAGCTTCGCAACCCGCGCCCGCTCCGCGCGCCGGGGGCCGAGGTCGGCGACGACACGCGCCGCGCCCTCGACGTCCTCGACGTGGCACGCCGGGCGCTGGAGCGCGAGCCGGAGAGCATCGGGTCGTACATCATCTCGATGACCGACGCCGTGAGCGACATGCTGGAGGTGCTCCTGTTGCTCAAAGAGGCCGGGCTGTGGCGGATGGCGTCGGACGGCACCGTGACGTGCCCGCTCGACGTGGTCCCGCTCCTCGAAACCATCGCCGACCTGGGCCACGCCGAGGCGCTCCTCGACCAGCTCTTCAGCCACCCGATCTACGTCCGCCAACTGCTGGCGCGGGGGCGGATGCAGGAGGTGATGCTCGGCTACTCGGACTCGAACAAAGACGGCGGCTACTGGCAGGCCAACTGGTCGCTCCACAAAGCGCAGGGCGCGATTGCCCGCGTCTGCCGCCGCTTCGGCCTCGACCTCCGGCTGTTCCACGGGCGCGGCGGCACGGTCGGGCGCGGCGGCGGGCGGGCAGGCCAGGCGATCCGCGCGATGCCGCCCGAATCGCAGACGGGCCGCATCCGGTTCACCGAGCAGGGCGAGGTCATCTCGTTCCGCTACGCTCACCCCGGCATCGCCCGGCGGCACCTCGAACAGATCGTCCACGCCCAGCTCGGGGCCCTCGCCGAAGCGCCCGGCGAGGCCGAGCGCACGGCGGCGTTCGAAGGCGGGGAGGACGGCGCGCGCGACCTCATGCAGCGGGTCGCCGACACCTCGATGGCGGCCTACCGCGCCCTCATCGACGACCCGGCGTTCTGGCCGTGGTACCTCCGCGCCACGCCCATCGAGCACATCGCCGGCATCCCGATGGCCTCGCGCCCGGTCTCGCGCCAGGCCGCCAGCGAAATCGACTTCGGCGGGCTGCGGGCGATCCCGTGGGTCTTCGCGTGGACGCAGCCGCGCTACACGGTGCCGGGCTGGTACGGCCTCGGCACCGCCCTTGCGCAGGCGATGGGCGACTCGGAGCGCGCGGCCCGGCTCCGGGCGATGCACGCCGAGTGGCCGTTCTTCCAGGCCGTCGTCGGCAATGCCCTCCGCGAGATGGCGCGTGCCCGGTTTGTCATCGCCGAGCGGTACGCCGCCCTCGCCCCCGGCAGGCAGCACGAACGCATCGCCGCCGAGTTCGAGCGCGCCGAGCGGGCCCTGCTCCGGATCACCGGGCAGGACCGACTGCTCGGGCACCGCCCCGTCATCGAAAAGTCGATCCGCCTCCGCAACCCCTACACCGACGTGCTGAACCTCGTCCAGCTCGAGCTGATGCAGCGGTGGCGCAGCGGGGGCGACGCGGGCGAGGACGCCGAGGAGGCGCTCTTCGTCTCGCTCAACGGCATCGCCGCCGCCATGCAGAGCACGGGGTGAGGAAGCGCTGTGCTCCCCTCCTGATACTGCGGAACAATACTGCTATCGCATGGTGATAGAGGTTCTCGTTCGAGACGATCATGGCCGGTCCGAAGCTTTCCGCTCGTCATCGCAAGACGCTTCGTGCCGTGTTCGCTCGCCCGACGAGGGCCGGGGTGAGCTTTCGCCGTGTCTGTGCCCTCCTTGAGGCCCTCGGGGGCGAGGTGTCCCACAACCGGAGCGGGAGCCGGGTCCGCTTCGTGCTCGGCAACCGCAAGGCGACGTTCCACGCGCCGCACCCCGGTGATGAGATGAAGAAGTACGCGGTCGAGGACGTTCGTGACTTCCTCCGCGAGGCGGGCGTCCGCCCGGAACAGCACTGAGCACCAACTCCAGAGAGGTATTCCCGTGACGTATCGAGGCTACACCGCCAGCGTGCGGTTCTCCGAGGACGACGGCGTCTTCGCCGGGCGCGTGATCGACCTCCGCGACGTGATCTCCTTCGAGGGCACGAGCGTGGAGGTACTCCGCCGCAACTTCGAGGAGGCCGTCGACGACTACATCGCGTTCTGTGCCGAGCGGGGCGAGGAGCCGGAGCGCCCGTACAGTGGGAAGGTCGCGCTGCGGATGCCTCCGGCGAAGCACCGCGCCGTGGCCGTGCAGGCGGAGCGCGAAGGCGAGAGCATGAACGCTTTCATCCTCGGGGCCATCGAGAGGGCCCTGGCGGAGCGCGGCTGACCGGGGAGGGTGCTTTTGCCTAACCCTGTGCGGGTAGGCGAATAGGTTTCGCGTTGACAATGATATGGTAGCCCCCATACTTTGTGCGCGTCTCTCATTTGGAGACTGTTGGTTCCTGACACACGGGTCGGCCTGACACACGGGTCGGCCTGACACACGGGTCGGCCTGACACACGGGTCGGCCTGACACACGGGTCGGCCTGACACACGGGTCGGCCTGACACACGGGTCGGCCTCACGCCCAATAATGGAGGTCGATCCATGCGCTATGCTTCACTTATCTGTCTGCTCGCAATTGTGGCGAGCAGCGCCTACGCCCAAATCCCCCGCGACAGCCTCGCCCTCTGGTTCCGCGCCGACCGCGACGTGCTAGATGATACCCCGTTCTGTTCAGGCGATCCTACCTCCGAAAGTGGCGACACGGTCGGTTGCTGAATAGATCAGGTTGCCGGTCTCAGGGCTCAAACGGTGTCAGGTGCTAACGTCACATTTCAGGCTGACTCGATCAACGGCTTTCCCGTTATTCGCTTTGACGGCAGCGGAGGTATGAACACCGTAGACGCTGTCGAACAGCTAGACTTTACCACGGGAACACTCTTTTTGGTGACGAGGCCAAACATGGGTGGGACGCATATCTCCATATCTCCCTCGACTATAATTGGGACAGACCACTTTTCTGCTGGAGCTTGGGCTGGTGATGCTCCGGGCGTCGTAGGTGCCGCTCAGTACACGAGGCGAGATGGCGGCTTCGATAATCTGACGGTGAAAGGACATCAGTTAGATGTCAGCGGATTCGACCAGATCGTCGTCTCAGTAGAGTTCTGGCAAAACGAGCGCGACCTCAATCTGTATCTCCAAGGCGTAGAGTCTAATCTCCCTAGAGGGTGTGCCGAAGGGTGTGCGCAAACTCCTCTCGCTCAGCAGAACAGGATCGCTCATATTGGTCAGTCTCCTAGCGGAGATAGGCATTTGGTGAACGATATCGCTGAGATCATCGTCTACGGTAACGTCGTACTCGACGATGCTCGGCGGTGAATCATCGAGAACTACCTCAGCGCGAAGTACGACGTGTTTATCGATCCAGTAGTGGATTTCTACGAGGGCGACACGGAGGTCAACGGCGACTTTGATTTCGACGTGAGCGGCATCGGGGCGGCGGAGGACAGCAGCCTCACCGCTGGAGCCTCATCGGGTGAATTCTCGCTGACGGCGATGAACGAGTCGCTAGACGTGGGCGAGTACGTCCTCGCCGGGCACAACAAGCTCCGCTTCGGCGGGACGCCGGACGACGCGCCGGACGGGGTCGCGGCCCGGTGGACGCGGAACTGGTACGTGGATGCCAACGGCGGTGACGTGGACGTGCGGATGAGCTTCGACTTCGGCTTCTCGCCGGACGATCCGGCGGGTGACTACGTGCTGCTCCGCCGGGACGGCACCTCGGGTGATTTCAGCATCGTCAACGAAGAGGCGACGATCGATGGTAACCGAGTGAGCTTCGTGGTGGAGTCGGTGTCGAACGGCTACTACACCATCGGCGGCAAGAATATCACCGTTGCCACCGAAGACGGGGCACAGCCGGGCGAGGCTGCGCTCTCGGCGGTCTTCCCGAACCCGTTCGAGCGCGAGGCACAGGTGGCTCTCGCGCTGGAGCGGGCGCAGCACGTCGCGGTCGAGGTCTTCGACGTGGCGGGCCGCCGGGTAGCGGTGCTGCACGACGGGCCGCTCGCGGCGGGCGAGCAGACGTTCACCTTCGACGCCGCCGACCTGCCGAGCGGGACCTACCTCATCCGCGCCACGGGCAACGGGTTCACCGCCACGCAGCAGGCTGTGCTGGTGAAGTAGGCAGCGGTCACGAGGTTGCACGGAGCGGCTTCGCACTCCCGGTCGGGTGCGGAGCCGCTCTCGTTTAGGTCTTCCGCTCCCGCTCGCGGAGCTTGCGCACCGAATCCTGACGGCTGTGCAGGACGGCTACGATCTCTGTCCGGTCCCGCATCAACTGGTACACCACCCGGTAACGCTCCACGATCAGTTCCCTTACGAGATCGTGGTCGATCTCCGGTACCTTTCTGCCGATGCGCGGGTGTTCTTCGAGAACCTCCACCGACGCATACAGCCGCCCGACGAGCGAGACCGCATACGACGGCGAGGTCCGCTCGTAAAACACGCCGACAGCATCAAGGTCGTCGAGGGCCTCGGCGATCAAACTACGTCAGCCACCGGCTCAGCCGCTGCTTGGCCTCTTCGTGCGAGATGACGCGGCCCTCTTCGGCGTCCCGCATACCGCGCTGAATTTTTTCGAGCACGTACAGCTCGTAAATGATGTCCTCGAACGAGACATCATCGTCGAGGCGATCCACGAGGTCGAGCGTGGCCTGTTTGGCGGAAGGCAGGGTGGGCATGGAACCCTCCGTTTCGTGCTGAAGATCGGTTACGAAGTGAGTAAAACGTGCGAGTCCGCTTCAGGATGCACACCCTCCGCTGTAGCCCCGCGCAGAGAGTTCTCCTCCTCTTCAGCAGGTCTGAGAAATTGGACCGAGTGGAGGCACGTAGCTTGCCCTCATCAATCGATACACCGTTCCCGGTTCTTAGAAGCAGTTTCTAACCGTCTCGGAAGCGGACCTCCACCGACTCGCTCTCCGAGATCGACTCCCCGCTCCATCGAGCTTAGGCCCCTTCGGCCTTTTCTGTGCCCGCCTTTCCTTGTCGGCACACGCGGCGATCCAATCAGACAGGGGCTTGCCCCGCGCCGCCTTCGATTCCAGGGTACGTCCTCCCCGACAGCGCAGCACCCATGCGGTAGCACCCGGCATCCTGCCGGGCTCTCGCTCCAGCACCGTTCTATGACCACGTTCCAATCGCTCGGCCTCTCCACGCCCCTCCTCCGCGGCGTCGTCGCGGCGGGCTACACCACGCCGACGCCGATCCAGGCCGCCGCCATCCCCGTCGCCCTCTCGGGGGCCGACCTCACGGGCTGCGCCCAGACCGGCACCGGCAAGACCGCCGCCTTCGTCCTCCCCCTCCTCGACCGGCTCGCCCAGCGTCCGTCGCAGGCCAAGCGGCGACCCGTCCGCGCGCTCGTCATCGCGCCGACGCGCGAGCTCGCCCTCCAGGTCGAGACGGCGGTGTGCGCTTACGGCACCCACACCGGCCTCCGCAGCACCGCCGTCTACGGCGGGGTCGGGATGGGCGGGCAGATCAGCGCCTTCCGGCGCGGGATCGACGTCGTGAGCGCGACGCCGGGCCGCCTGCTCGACCACCTCGACCGCGGCAACCTGGACCTCTCCCACGTCGAGGTCTTGGTGCTCGACGAGGCGGACCGGATGCTCGACATGGGGTTCGTCCACGACATCCGCAAGATCGTCGCCCGGCTCCCGAACGAGCGGCAGACGCTCCTGTTCTCGGCTACGATGCCGCCGGCGATCCGCGACCTCGCAGCCAGCATCCAGCACCGCCCGCAGCTCGTCGAGGTCGGCGAGCGGCGCAACCCGGCGGCGTCGGTGGCGCAGTACGTCTACCCCGTGGCCCAGACCCAGAAGATGGACCTGCTCTTCCACGTCCTCCGCACCGAGCCGGTCGAGACCGTCTTGGTCTTCTCGCGGACCAAGCACCGCGCCGACCGGATCGCGAAGAAGCTCGGGCAGCGCGGCATCGCCGCCGCCGCGATCCACTCGAACCGCTCCCAGGGCCAGCGCCAGCGCGCCCTCGCCGACTTCCGGCGCGGCGACGTCCAGGTGCTCGTCGCGACCGACATCGCCGCGCGCGGAATCGACGTGGACGGCATCTCGCATGTCGTCAACTTCGACACCCCGAGCCAGGCCGAGGACTACATCCACCGCATCGGGCGCACCGGCCGGGCCGAGGCCACGGGCGACGCGCTGACCTTCGTCGCCGCCGACGAGGAGGCGTACCTCCGCCAGATCGAGCGCCACACCGGCCAGCACTTCGAGCGCAGCACCTACGCCGACTTTACCTACGAAGCGCGCGAGGCCACCATGCCTTCAGCGAAATCTGGCCGCAAGTCCTCGCGCGGACGCGGCGGGTCTCGGAACGGAGGCTACGCGAAATCCAAAGGCTCCGGCCGCCCGTCCTCGCGCCAGCGCGGGGGGCGCTAGCCGAAGCGGCCTACGCGGAACGGGGCCGGGTCGAACGGCGGCGGTGTGCCCTCGAGAATGGAGGCGACGAGCTCGCCGGTGGCGGGGGCGAGCGTGATGCCGAGCATCGCGTGGCCCGTCGCCACCGTCAGGTTGTCGAGCGCTTCCGCCCGGCCGATGAGCGGGAGGCCGTCGGGCGTGCAGGGCCGGAAGCCGGCCCACGCCCCGGCGGGGTCGGCGTCCACGGTGCCGAGCCGGAGGTAGGCCGGCGCGGCGCGGAGGACCGCGCGGACGCGGCGCTCGTTGACGGCCGGGTCGAGACCGGCGAGCTCGAGCGTGCCGGCGAGCCGGAGGCGGCCCTCGGAGAGCGGCGTCACGGCGACCTTCGTCTCGGTCAGCAAAATCGGAAGCTGCGGCACCGGGCCGCCGGGCGAGACGGTCACGCTGTAGCCCTTCGCCGGCTGGACCGGCAGCCGCAGCCCGAGGCCGCGCCCGATCTCTGCCGACCACGACCCCGCCGCGAGGACGACCTCGTCGGTGGTGACCTCGCCCCGCGCCGTCCGAATCGTGGCGATGCGCTTGCCCTGCCGCTCGAAGCCCGTCACCTCGGTGTGCGAGAGGAACCGGACGCCCTCGGCCTCGAGGCGGCGGTGGAGCGCCGCCGTCATCCGCGCCGGGTCCACGAGGGCGTCCTGCCGAAAGAAGAGGCCGCCGATGCCGTCCGCCACCGCCGGTTCCAGCGCCTGCACGGCCCCGGCGTCGAGCACGTCCACGTCCAGCCCCACCGCCCGCGCCTTCTCGGCGAGGGCGAGGTTAGCCTCCAGCCCGTGCTCGGTGTGGTGGGCCATCAGCAGCCCCGTCGGGCGGAACCCGATGTCGAGCGATGCTTCGAGAGCGGCATAGTGCGCGACACTCCGCAGCCCTAGCTCGGCGAAGAGGGGGCCGGCGCGGCGGACGTGCGCGGCGGTGCCCGACCGGGCGAAGCGCCACAGCCAGCGGGCGAGGTCCAGGTCGAGCCGGGGGCGGACATAGAACGGGCTCTCGGGGTCGAGCAGCCAGCGCAGCCCCTGCGTCACCACGCCCGGCGCGGCGAGGGGGACGACGTGGCTCGGCGCGACGTACCCTGCGTTGCCCCACGAGCACGCCCCCCCGATCTCGCCCCGGTCGAGCACGACGACCTCGCGCCCGCGCTGCCGCAGAAAGGAGGCCGCCCACAGCCCGACGGCCCCGCCGCCGATGATGGCTACGTCTGCGCTGCGCTCCATCAGTCAGAGACTGCCGGTGAAAGTCAACGTATCCAATTCATTCCCGACCCTAGTCGGGCTCCAGGGCCTATTGCAAAAGTGGCCGTCATCCTGAGCGCAGCGAAGGATCTCCCGAGGCATGAGGACTCCCTGAGAGGTTGCCACGTCGCTATGGGAGGGCCAAGCAGGGAAGCGAGGGGGCGAGCGGAAGAAAACGAAGTGTACCAACGTCTGGTGACTCTATGCTCGGCTTTCGCGGAGGATTCCCGACGGGTCGCTCACGCGCGCCGTAGCTTGCCTCTCCCTTCTATCTCAACCCGCAGAACCCAACGTGAGCGACCAGAAAATCATCTTCTCCGCCGTCGGCGTGAGCAAGAGCCACCGCCCCGGCGAGTTCGTCCTCAAGGACATCTACCTCTCGTTCTACTACGGTGCCAAGATCGGCGTGCTCGGCCTCAACGGTGCCGGCAAGTCGACGCTCCTCAAGATCATCGCCGGCCTCGACCCGAAGTACGACGGGACGATCCAGGCTGCCCCCGCAATCTCGTTCGGTTACCTCGCGCAGGAGCCCGAGCTCGACGACGCGAAGACCGTCCGCGAGATCGTCGAGGAGGGCGCGGCCGAGGCCGTCGCTCTGGTGAAGGAGTACGAGGCCGTCAGCGCCGGCTTCGCCGAGCCCGACGCCGACTTCGACGCCCTCATGGAGAAGCAGGGCAAGCTCCAGGAGAAGATCGACCAGCTCGACGCGTGGGACATCGACTCGAAGCTGGAGATGGCCGCCGGCGCGCTCCGCTGCCCGCCCGGCGACACGCCGGTCTCGGTGCTCTCCGGCGGCGAGCGCCGCCGCGTCGCGCTCGTCCGCCTGCTCCTGCAGCGGCCCGACGTGCTGCTCCTCGACGAGCCGACCAACCACCTCGACGCCGAGTCCGTCGCCTGGCTCGAAGGCCACCTCGAGCAGTACGAAGGCACCGTCATCGCCGTGACCCACGACCGCTACTTCCTCGACAACGTCGCCGGCTGGATTCTCGAGCTCGACCGCGGCAAGGGCATTCCGTTCGAGGGCAACTACTCGTCGTGGCTCGAGCAGAAGAGCGCCCGCCTCGCGGTCGAGGAGAAGCAGGCTTCGAAGCGGCAGAAGGCGCTCCAGGAAGAGCTCGAGTGGGTGCGGCAGAACCCGAAGGGCCGCCGCGCTAAGAGCAAGGCGCGCCTCGCGAACTACGAGCAGATGCTCGCCGAGCAGACCGAGGGCCGCAACGAGGAGCGGCAGATCGCCATCGCCCCCGGCCCCCGGCTCGGCAACGTCGTGATCGAGGCCGAGCACGTCGCGAAGGGCTACGGCGACCGGCTGCTCTACGAAGACCTCTCGTTCGCGCTCCCGCCCGGCGGCATCGTCGGCGTGATCGGCCCGAACGGCGTCGGCAAGACGACGCTCTTCCGCATGATCACCGGGCAGGAGACCCCCGACGCCGGGACGTTCACCGTGGGGCAGACGGTCGAACTCGGCTACGTCGATCAGAGCCGCCCGCTCGACGGCGACAAGACGGTCTTCGAGGAGATCACCGGCGGCGGCGAGTTCGTCCTGCTCGGCCACCGCGAGGTCAACGCCCGCGCCTACGTCGGGCGGTTCAACTTCGCCGGCCAGGACCAGCAGAAGAAGACCGGCGAGCTCTCCGGCGGCGAGCGCGGCCGCGTCCACCTCGCCAAGACGCTCAAGGAAGGCGCGAACGTCCTGCTCCTCGACGAGCCGACGAACGACCTCGACGTGAACACGCTCCGCGCGCTCGAAGAGGCCCTCCTCGACTTCGCCGGCTGCGCGGTCGTGATCTCGCACGACCGGTGGTTCCTCGACCGCGTGGCGACCCACATCCTGGCCTTCGAGCCCGACGCCGAGGGCGAGATCACCGTCCGCTGGCACGAGGGCAACTACGCCAGCTACGAGGAGGACCGCCGCGCGCGCCTCGGGACCGCCGCCGACATCCCGAAGCGGATCAAGTACCGCCAGCTTACACGGTAGCTCACGCGCTAGGCACGCAGGGCGCTACAAGCTTCCGCGTTAGAGGATACACTTTCGTGAGACTCGGGGGGGCAGCCGAGACCTTACATTGGAGGTTCAAGTCTCTCCCTTGTGTCTCGTTCATGAAGACATTCTTTTTACCATGACTCAGGTCTTAGCCATGCGCCATTGCTTCCGCCTCCACGTCTCTCTCCTGTCGGTGCTGCTGCTTGCGGTGGCGGCACCCTCGATGGCCCAGGCCCCGCCCAATGACGAATACGGGAGCGCGACCGAGATTGCAGCACCCGGCACCTACACCGGGACCAACGTCGGCGCGACGCGGGGGCACGACGAGTTCGGGTCGCCGTGCGCGCCCGGCGGCCCCGCCGGTGACGGCCACCACTCGGTGTGGTGGGTCTACCGCCCTGCCGAGGACGGCCGGCTCACGCTCGACCTCTCGGGGTCCGGCTTCGACACCATCGCCTCAATCCAGAATACAGCCTATGGGCCTGGGGCCGAGGATGCCTGCGACGATGATAGCGGCGACGGGGACCGCTCGCGGATCGAAGGCTTCCCGGTTCGTCAGGGCGCGCCCTACCGCATCCGCGTTTCCGGCCCGGCCGGCGAGATGGGAGATATCGTGATGGAGGTGCAGCTCGACCCGCCCGCGCTGCCGGCGAACGACGACCGCGCCGACGCCGCAACCCTTTCCGCAGAGGGCCTCTATTTCGAGACGTTCCTGGAAGCCACCTCGGAGCCGGGGGAGCCAGGGGCCTCCTGCACCGACCTGCCGATCTTCCCCGACATCGGGCGTTCGCTCTGGTGGGTCTACACGGCCCCTGCCGATACGACAGTGACGGTGGACTTCCCCGGCAGCGCCTTTTTGCACCCTCTTCTCTCGCTCCACGACGAGGACGGTACCGAACTGGTCTGCGACGATCAGCGGATCGAGCGGTACCCGGTCGCGGCTGGGCAGACCATCTATGTCCGGGTGTCGAGCGAGGACGCTGGGCCGGAAAACGACCTGATGACGTTCGGATTCTGGACCGGTGACGGTGGCCGCCCCGCTAACGACGACCGCGCCAACGCCGCCCCGATCATGCGAGAGTACAGCTACGGCGGGACGAACGTCGGGGCTACGCCGGAGCCGGGCGAGCCGGGGGCGTCCTGCACGCCGGGCGGGCCGGAGAACGACACCGGGCAGTCGATCTGGTGGCGCTACGAGCCGGCCAACGACGAGATCATCTCGGTGGACATGGGCAACTCGTCGCTCGACGGCGTGGTCTCGATCCACGACAGCACGGGGGCCGAGATCGCTTGCGATCCGGGGCTGCCGACCCCCGACGATCCAGACGATGACCCGTTCATCGAAGCGGCCTCCGTCGAGGGCGGCGAAGTCTACTTCGTCCGCATCTCGGGCTATCTGGACGGCTCCGCCGACCCCGACCCTACGGATAACTCCCTTTACTTCAGCTTTAGCACCACGCCCGCCCTCGTGAACGACGACGTGGCCGACGCCACCGCCATCCCCGAGCCGGGTAGCTACTTCGGCACGACCGTCACGGCCACGGCCGAGGCAGATGAGGAGGCGGCCTCCTGCGTCGGGCACCGGGACATGATGACCTCCGTGTGGTGGACCTACACGGCTCCCAGCGACGGCACGCTCTTCGTCGACATCTTCGGGTCGGAGCACCCTCTGGTTCTCACCCTCCACGACTCGGACCTCACCGAGCTAGTCTGCAAAAGGGCCGACATAGACCTGTTCCCCGTTACGGCAGGGCAGGAGGTGCTCATCCGCATGAGCGGGTACCGAAACTCGACCAACCCGCAGAGTGGCGACGTCGTCCTCACGCTCGACCTCGGCGCCCCGGCGCAGATGTCGACCGTCGCCACCGGTACCACGGCGGACACGCCTTTCTGGGACCGCCCTAACATCAACGGCCAAGTCGGCTTTTGCAACCCGAACTCTCCGACTATAGCGCACCACGACCCGGTGTCGCTGACGGTCCCGGTGACGGGACTGTACTCGTTCTCGGGGACGTTCGAGGACTACTGGGGGTGCCTCGTGCTCTACGAGGAATCGATAAACCTGGACGACACCTGCGAGAACCTCGTCGTCGGGAGCTGCTTCCCGGTTGAGGGGGCTGAGATCGAGGCGCTCACGCTGTCGGCGGGGGTGTCCTACGTGCTCGTTGCGACGGCGGCTTACTACAGCGATGGGAGCGGCCCCTACGAGATCGAGTCGCTGGGCCCCGCTCCGGTCAACTTCAATCCTACGGTGGCGAGCGAGACGGGAGCCGCGCCGGGCGAGGCCGCGCTCTCAGCCGTCCACCCCAACCCGGTGCGTGGGCGGGCCGCCTTCACGCTCTCGCTCGCTCGGCCGGAGCGCGTCACGGTCGCCGTCTTCGACGTGCTCGGCCGCCGGGTGGCGGTGCTCCACGAGGGGCCGCTCGCGGCGGGGGCGCACGCGCTGACGCTCGACGGGTCGGCGCTGCCGGCGGGGGTGTACCTCGTGCGCGCTGCGGGTGAGACGTTCGGGCTGGTGCAGCGGGCCACCCTTGTCCGCTGAGCGAGCGACCGAGCAGGACCGCCGCGCCCGCCTCGGGACGGCCGCAGACCTCCCGAACCAGGCGCGGCGGTCCTGCTCACGCGCTAGGGCTGCGCCGCCATTCCTATCTGCGTGATCCGCCGCCCGATGGCCGACGAACCTGACGAGCTCCGCGCCCGCATCGCCGCGCTCGAGGCCCGGGTGGACGCGCTGGGGCGGGAGGTCGAGCGCCTCGGTGCCGCGCCGGCGGACGCGCCCCGGCCCCCCACGCCGCGCCCGAAACGCAGGACGCCCCGGCCCCGGCCGGACCGCGCGAAGGTGCTGTTCCGGAGCGAGGACTGGCTGAACCGGATCGGGATCGGGCTGCTCCTGTTCGGACTCGCGTTCTTGTTCAAGTACGGCGTGGACCAGGGCTGGGTCGGCCCGGCGGGTCGGCTCGGGTTTGGGGCGGCGGTGGGGGCAGTGCTGCTCGGCGTCGGGCTGCGGCTGCACGGGCGGCGGCGGCGCTACGGGCAGGTGCTCATGGGCGGCGGGATCGCGGTGTGGTACGCGACCGTCTTCGCTGCCTTTCAGCTCTACGGCCTGCTCAGCTACGGCGTCGCCTTCGGGCTGATGGTGGCCGTGACGGGGCTCGCCTTCGCGCTCTCGGTGCGGCAGCGCGACGCGGTGCTTGCGGTCGTCGCCACGCAGGGCGGGCTAGGCACGCCGTTCCTGCTCTACACGGTGAGCGGGAGCGTGCCCGCGCTCGTCGCCTACACGGGCCTGATCCTCGGGTGCGCCCTCGGGCTCTACTTCCTCTACGGCTGGCGCACGCTCCTGGCGACCGCCGTGCTCGGCGGCTGGCTCGTGCTCGCCACGCTCGCGTTCGACGTGGGACGGGCCGATCCGGCGGGGGACCGGACGGCGCTCGTGCTGGGGGTCGTGTGGGCGGCGGTGCTCTTCGGCGGCGTGCCGGTGGTGCGGGCCGTCCGCCACCGCCGCGACCCGGTGCGGTGGCCGCGCCCGCCGCTGGAGTGGTTCCGAGGCGTCGCCGCGTTCGAGGAGCCGGCGCGGGCGCTGGCCGTGGCGGTGCCGCTCGTGAGCTGGGCCCTCACGGCCGAGGTGATCGGCGCGGGCGAGGCGGCGCGCGGGGCTGGGTGGCTGGCCCTCGCCGGCGGGTACCTCGGGGTCTACGGGTGGCTGCGGCGGCGCGGGCTGCCCGGCCTGGCCTCGGCGCACGGGGTGGCGGCGGTGCTCGTCGCCGTCGTCGCCGGGGGCTACCTGCTCGGCGGCGCATCGCTGCAGACCGCGGCCCTCGCCGGCGTGGCGACGCTGGCGCACGTCGGGGCGCACCGCTTCGGGGACCGGGGGCTGCGCGGCGTAGCCCACCTCCTCATGCTGGCGGTAGCAGCGGCGCTCGTCGGGCGGCTCAGCGTCCCGGCGGTCCCCCCGCCGCTCGTCCACCCCGACGCCCTCCTCGACCTCGCCGCGATGGTCCTCGGTGCGGCCTCGGCGGGGACGCTCGCCGGGCGCGGGCGGGCGGGCTATTGGCTCGCGGCCTACGGCCTCGGGCTGGGCTGGCTGTGGCGCGGGTTCGAGGGGCTCCCGAACGGGCAGGCCTACGTCAGCGTCGCGTGGGGCGTCTGCGCGCTCGCCCTCCTCGCCGTCGGCGCGCGGCGCGACGCCGAGGGTCCGCGCTGGGCCGGCCTCGCGACCCTCCTGCTCGTCGTCGCCAAGCTGTTCGTGACCGACCTCGCCGAGCTCGAGGCCGTCTGGCGTATCCTCCTCTTCATCGGTTTCGGGGTCCTCCTGCTCGTCGTGAGCTACCTCTTCCCGAGCGTGTGGCGCTCGGCAGACGGGCACGCGGACCGGCCCGAGGCGTGAGCGTCGGTGCGCGGTCCGTCTTTTCGGTGCGCGGTCCGTCTTTCGAGCCCCTCTCGTTCCGTTCTCGTTTAATCCCTTCTCTCATGCCATCGTCTCTCTTGAAAGGAGCCGTCGCCGGCCTCGTCGGGGGCCTCGTCGGGGGCCTCGTCGGGGGCCTCGTCGGGTCCTGGGTTAAGAGCCTCGTCGAGCCGCCGCTGCAGCGCCGCGCCGAGGCCCTCTTCCCGCCGACGCACGCCGAAAAGGAGCGCCCCGGCGCCGACGTCTCCGGGCACCCCGACCGGATGCCGCCGTCGGAGCTGGCGCAGGAGGTTACGAGCGAAACCCTCAGCCGCGGCGAGAAGCTCGCGGCGCAGGAGAAGATCCACTACGCCTTCGGGACGAGCGCCGGCGTCGCCTACGGGGTGCTCGCCGAGGTTTCGCCCGTGGGGTCCGGCTTCGGGATTCCGGCGGCCCTCGCGCTCTGGGCGGGAACGCACGGCTCGGCGCTCCCCGCCCTCGGCCTGCAGGCCGACCCCGACGACCTCCCGACCTCGGCGCACGTCTGGGAGATCGGGTCGCACCTCGTCTTCGGCCTTACGGTGAACCTCGTGCACCGCGCCGTCCGCGCGGTCTTGTGAGGCCCCCTGAGAGCCCGTTCATGAAGCTTACTAGCGGGCTGCGAACGACGCGCTCGGCGTGGCGCTGCATCGCTGAGCCTACGGGCTCGCCTGGTGGGGTCGCTGCGCTCCCCGATCCTGCGGATTCGCGCGCCTTGAGCGCGCCCTGCTCGCTCGCTTTCGCCTTCGCCCTACCTCCTCAAATAGGCTCTGGGCAGTCCTTCGCCCTGCCTTCGGAGGCAGGCTAGGAAGGCTGCGACACGATGCTGCGACACGGCGATTCTGATGGGGTCTCGCCGGCCCGTGCGGCGCGCTCCTGCGTGGGCCTCGCCGACATGCTGCGCTCGGCGGCGTGGTGACCTGTCACGTTTGGCTCAAACTTCGGCGGCGCGGTTGCGTTCGGCCCGAGGAAGTCGTAGTCTTGGGCTCTGTCCCTGCGTCATCTTCTTTCCCTTCACCGACCTGGAGCCTGCCGTGCCCTTCGTTTTCCGCTTTCGCGGTGGCCTGAGCGCCGCCCTTGCCTGCCTTCTCTTCCTCACCGCCGCGCCGGCCGCCGAAGCGCAGCGCGCCGAGGCCCGCGTGCCCGGCGAGCTCATCGTCCGCCTCGCGCCCGACGCCGAGATTGCCGCCGTGACGGCTGCGCCCCGGCTCGCCGGCGAGGGCCTCGCGGCCAAGCGCCTGCTCGTCCCGGCGCTGAACATCTGGCTCGTCGAGTTCGCCGAGGCCGGGCACAACGACCGCGCCGCCGAGACCGTGCTCGACGCGGTGCGCCGCACGCCGGGCGTCCAGGTGGCGCAGTTCAACCACGAGGTCACGCTCCGCGCCACCGTGCCCAGCGATAGCCGCTTCGGCGAGATGTGGGGGCTCAGCAACACCGGCCAGAGCGGCGGCACGCCCGACGCCGACATCGACGCGCCCGAGGCGTGGGACTACCTCCCCGGCGGCACGAGCGCCGCCGGCGACCGGGTCGCCGTCGGGATCGTCGACAGCGGGTTCGACCTGAACCACCCCGACCTCGACTTCTGGACCAACACGGCCGAGACGCCCGGCAACGGCGTCGACGACGACGGCAACGGGTACGTCGACGACGTCAACGGCTGGAACGCCTACACCAGCAGCGGGAACATCACGTCGTCCTTCCACGGCACGCACGTCGCCGGGACCGCCGCCGCGCGCGGCAACAACGCCACCGGCACGACCGGCGTGAACTGGGACGCGCAGCCCGTCGCCATCCAGGGTCGTCGGGCACCGAGTCGGTCGTGGTCGAGGCCTACGGCTATGCGCTCGCGCTCCGCACGCAGTACGACGCCACCGGCGGGGCCGAGGGCGCGTTCGTCGTCTCGACCAACTCGTCCTTCGGCGTCAACTTCGGCAACCCGAACAGCTACCCGATCTGGTGCGGGTTCTACGACGACCTCGGGGCCGCCGGCATCCTCTCGGCCGCCGCCACGATGAACATCAACGCCGACGTGGACACGCAGAACGACGTCCCGACGGCGTGCGCGAGCGACTACATGATCGCCGTCACGAACACGACCCGCAACGATCAGAAGAACAGCGGGGCCGCCTACGGCCTGACGACGATCGACCTGGGCGCGCCCGGCACCTCGATCCTCTCGACGACGCCCGGCGGCGGCTACGGCACCTCCACCGGCACCTCGATGGCGACGCCGCACGTCGCCGGCGCGGTGGCGTTCCTCGTCTCGGGCATGAGCGGCGCGCGCCTCCAGCAGTACAAGGACGACCCCGGGGCCGTCGCGCTCGACCTCCGCCGCGCCCTCCTCGACGGGACCGACGACCTCGGCCTCGAGACCGTCAGCGGCGGGCGGCTCAACCTCCTCGGCAGCCTCCTCGAGAGCTTCGACGACGACGACCGCAGCAGCGTCATCGCCTCCTCGACGACGCGCTCGAACCTGACGCTCACCGGCGAGCACCTCTACGTCCCCGCCGGCGTCACCCTGACGCTGACCGGCTCGCTCACGCTGCGCGCCGACGGCGCGGGCAACCCGTCGCGCCTCATCGTGCGCGGCACGCTTCAGGGCACCGTCGCGCAGTCCGTCACCGGCGGCAGCGAGATCGTCCTCCGCCCCGGCGGCCAGAACCTGCTCCAGCAAGGCAACGCGGGGTCCGTCAGCCTGAGCGCCGCGGCGACGACCCCGACGACCGTCGCGCCCGGCGGCTCGGTCTCGTTCAGCTACACCGTCGAGAACTCGACGCCCGACGCGTACTCGGGCGATTTCTACTACACCATCGCGCCCGTCGGGGTGAGGGCGAGCATCCGGTCGGGCACGCTGCCTGCCGGCGTGACCCTCAGCGGGACCTACACGCAGCAGGTGCCTCTTGCGGCACCGCCCGGCACCTACGTCTACACCCTCGCCATCGGCCAGATGCCGCAGGGGCTCGAGGGCGTCATGCCGCTCGACGCGGAGAGCTTCACGATCACGGTGACCGGCGCGGCGCGCGCCGAGGCACCGAGCGACGGGGAGGCGTGGGCCGTCACCGACGTGTCGGCGTGGCACCCCGAGACCGTCCAGGCCGACGGGGCCGCGGGCCGGGCGGCAGCCGCCGAGGTCCTGACGCTGGACGCCTACCCGAACCCGTTCACCCGCTCGACGACGATCCGCTTCGGCCTCGCCGAAGCCTCCGACGTGGACCTGCTGATCTACGACGTGCTCGGGCGTGAAGTCGCCCGGCTCGCGAGCGGCACGATGGACGCCGGGCAGCACGCGGTGGTCTTCGACGGGCGCGGCTTGCCCAGCGGAGCCTACGTCGTGCGCGTCGCCGCGGGCGGATCGGTCGAGACCCAGCGGCTGACGCTCCTGCGCTAACCTCCTGCGCTGACGCCGAAGGACAAGGTCGAGCCGGGGCCGGTGGCATCATCCACCGGCCCCGGCTTTCGTTAGCGCTGGCACGTCGGGCAGAGGTAGGTCGCGCGCTCGTAGGGCGGCAGGCGGACGAGCTCGACCGGCGTGCCGCAGACGAGGCAGGGCTTGCCCTTGCGCTGGTAGACCCACCGGTTCTCGCCGCGCTCGCGCAGCGCGGGCGGCGTCGTCTTCGTCCGGCCCCACGACTCGGTGCCCTCCCACATGATCGGGATGACGGCGTCCCAGAACCGGTCGAGGTCGGCGCGCGAGACCTCCCCCGCCGGGCGGCGCGGGTCGATCTGGGCGAGGAACAGGCCCTCGGATTTGTAGATGTTGCCGACGCCTGCCATCACCCGCTGGTCGAGCACGACCGGGCCGATGGGGCGGTCCCCGGCCGCCCACACGCGGCGGTCGGCTTCGTCGCGGTCGAAGGCGGAGCGCTCCGGCGTGCCCGCCATCACGTCGGGGCCGAGTGCGCTCAGCCGCTCGTGCCCCGCCCGCTCCTCCGGCGTGAGCAGCTCGACGGTCGGGCCGTGGAAGAAGACACCCTCGTGCGCGTCCGTGGCGAGGCGGAGGCGGACGTGCTTCTCGTCCTTCCGCAGGTCGAGCTGGCGCTCGCCGACCTGCCACGAGCCGTACTGCGCGCCGTGGCAGTGCAGCGTCTCCCCCGTCGAGAGGTTCAGCAGGAGGTGCTTGCCCCACGTCTCGATGCCCGTCACGCGCTCGCCGAGGAGCGACTGCGGGCGCTCGCCCCAACGCTTGGGCATCTTCACCTCGACGAGCGGCTCGCCCACGAGCGGGGCGAGCCGGCGCTTCCACCGGACGACGGCGTGCCCCTCGGCCATCGTCAGGCGCGGGTGGAGCGCTCGGGGCGCTGGTCGATGTCGCCGGGGAAGTGGGGGTCGGCCCCTCGGACGCCGGTGAGGAGCTTGGGGGCGAGCGGCGTGCCGTCGGGGTCGCCGTGGAGTACGGTGATGTCGCCGGTCGTCTCCATCACGACCGCGCGGACCTGCTGCGGGTCGAGGACGTTGGCCTCGCGGAGCTTGCCCCAGAGGTCGTCCTCGGTCACGCGCGCCTTGCGCATGTTCTCCCGGAGCATCTGCTCGCCGGCCATGAGCAGCAGCGGCTCGTTGTCGACGAGGCGCTCGACCCACGGCCACTTCTGGCGGAGCACGCCGAGGCCGTACTGCAGCCCGTAGATAGCCCCGAGCGCGACGGCCGCCTGCACGAGGGCCGGGCGCCGCGCCAGCACCGCCGAGGCGACCATCGAGCCGATGGCGACGGTCATCGCGAAGTCGAAGCTCGACATCTTCGCGAAGCTCCGCAGCCCGACGAGGCGGGTGTAGACGAGGACGAGGAGGTAAATCCCGAGCGCCGAGAGGACGATCCAGAGGAGCGTATCGGAGGGGGCGAGGAACCAGTCACGCATGGGCAGGGGGGACGTGCGCTTCCGGCGCGAAGCCGAGCGCGTCGAGAAGAGCGTTGAAGGCGGGCGGGGGGAGGGTGCCGCCGGAGGCCGCATCGTGCCCGTAGCCGAAGGCGTCGGCGTGCTCCGGGCCGAGGTCGATCGACCGGAAGATAGACGGGAGGACGAGGTCGGGGCGCGCCGTGCGCGTCGAGAACGAGACGAGGCCGGGGCGGTAGCCGGTGTTGGCCGCGATCACGGCGTACTTCGGGAGCCGCCCGCGCCACTGCTGCGCGATCAGCGGGTGGACCTGGCACGGCGAGGCCAGCCGGACGAGCGCGAACGGCTCGGAGGCGGAGAACACGGGCGCGGCCTTGCGCGCCTCGGCCAGCTCCGCGTTGACTTCTTCGCGGTACGCTGCGAGCTTTTCGCTGCCCGGCCCCTCGCTGAGCGCCTTCGGCCCGTCGCCGGTCGTCAAGAGGCGAAGCGCCGTCTCGGGGTCGAACGTCGCGGCGCGGCGCGCGGCGTTCGTCAGCACGGCGGCCTCCTTCAGCCACTTCGCCGTGTAGCGCTGCTTGGCCTCGGCCAGGCGCGGCCACGGCGCGCGCTCGCCCAGGTCCGAGAGCACGCCGACGGCGGCGATCCACAGGAGGTCGTCCACGTCGGCCTCGGCGCTGAGCAGGTCGAAGGCAAGCCACGCCGAGCACGGGATCGGGTCCCAGCCGTAGCCGGAGACGACGGTGCCGGGCGGGGTTCCCTCAGGCCGGTGGTGGTCCACGTAGAGCGTCGGCACGCCGGGGAGGACGCCGGCGCGGTGCACGCCGAGGTCGGTGACGACGAGCGCCCCGGGGCCGAGCGCCCGCAGCCGCGCCTTCGCCGAGGCGGAGAAAAAGGCGCTCTCGCTCCGGCCGGACGGTACGACGTCGACGGCCTCGAACCCGAGCCGTTCGAGGCCGCGACCGAAGAGGGCCCCGGCGGCGAGGCCGTCGGCGTCGAAGTGGCAGAACACGACGAGCCGGGCGGCCCGGTCACGCTCGGCGAGCCAGTGGCGAAAGGGGGTGCGCGCAGCGGCCAGGTGGTCGGCGAAGGCGGTCATGCCGGGGCGTCGGCGAGGGCGCGGACGGCGTCGAGCGTGTCGATCTCCTCGGCGGGCTTGTCCTCGCGGAGGCGGACGATGCGCGGGAAGCGGAGCGCGTACCCGCTCTTGTGCCGCTTCGAGACCTGCACCCGGTCGAAGGCGACCTCGATCACCACCGCGGGCTCGACGAGGCGGACGCGCCCGTGGGCGAACGTCTGGAGCGTGTGCGCGCGGAACCATTCGGTCAGCCGCGCGAGCTCGGCGTCGGTCAGCCCGGAGTACGCCTTGCCGACGTTGAGGAGCGTGCCGTTGTCCTCGCTCGCGCGGACGGCGAAGGTGAAGTCGGAGAGGAGCTGGTTCCGCTTGCCGCTGCCGACCTCGACGCTCGTCACGACGCAGTCGAGCGTGGCGAGGGCGCGCTTGACCTTGAGCCAGTCGCGCCCGCGCCGCCCCGGCCTGTAGCGGCTGCCGAGGGCCTTGACCATCAGCCCCTCGTTGCCCCGCTCGCGCGCCGCGTCGAAGGCGTCGTCGAGCGCGTCGCTCAAACCGGGCTCGCCCGCGTCGAAGACCTGGACGCGGGAGCGGCGGAGCGGGCCGCTCCCCGCCTGCGCGGGGACAGGCTTGGCGAGGGGCAGCGCGTCGAGCCGGGCTTGGCGCTCTTCGTAGGGCACGTCGAGGAGGACCTCGCCGTCGAAGAAAAGCGCGTCGAAGACGACGTAGGCGACGGGCGCCTCGGCCTGCACCGCCTCGGAGACGGTCTTCCGCCCGAGCCGCTTTTGGAGCGCCTGAAACGGCCGGATCGCGGCGCTGCCGTCGGGCGCGACGGGGACGATCTCGCCGTCGAGAATGACTCCGCCGGGGGTGGCCTCGGCGAACGCGGCGAGCGGGGCGACGAGGTCGGGGAACGAGCGGGTGACGGCGTCGAGGGTGCGGGAGAAGAGCGCGACGCGCCCGCCGCCGCGGGCGATGCCGTGGAGCGCGTCGTCGCCGGGGTCGGGCGCGACGTGGGCCTGGGCGCGGATGCCGTCGAACTTGTCCTCGACCGCGAAGCGGCCCGGGAGCTGCCGCGCCACGTCGTCGTTGGTCTCGGCGGCGGTGGCGAGCATGAAGCCGAGCGCGTGGAAGAGGCGCATCGACGCGTCGCCGAGCCGGTCCTCGCGCGCGAGGCGGGCGGTCTCGCCGAGGTCGCCGGTGAGCATGTTCGCCCGCTGCACGTCGCCGACGGTGTGCCCGTAGCGCCGGGCGAGCGCCGCCTCGACCCCGCCCACCTTCAGCCCGATCCGCAGCTCGCCCGCGAGGAGCTTGACGAGGACCTTCGCCTCGACCGCGTCGGCGCGGCGGAGGACTGCGGCGAGGCGCTCGGTCTTCTTCTTCGACCCCCGCGTGCCGGCCAGCTCGACGAGGAACGCCTCGACCTCGTCGAACGAGAGGCGGGGTGCCGGGGGGACGTACCCGGCGAAGGCTTCCTCGGCGGCGTCGCCGGGGTCGCCGAGCGCCACCAGGCGCGGCTGGAGCGCCTCCCGCGTCGTCCCGACGACGGTTGCCACGGCCCGCATCAGCGCGGCGTAGCCGACGTTGACCGTGCGCTGGTCGCTGAGCGGAAACGCGCGCGCGGCGATCCACCGCGCCGCCCGCGCGAGGTCGGTGTCGTCCAGCGCGTCGAGGTACGCGCCGAGCCGGTCGGCCTTGTCGTTGCGGCCGGCGAGGGCGGCAATCGCGTCGGCGGTCTGGGCGAAGTCGTGGAACGGTGCGGGCTCAGCCATCGGCGTCCTCCGGCTCGGGGGTGTCCTCCCACTCGTGGTCCGGCGGGCGGCGGTCGCGGTGGGGGCTCGGCGGTTTCAGCTTGAGCGAGGTGCCCTGGCAGGTCGGGCAGAAGTAGATGATCCGCTTTTTCTCCTTCGTCTCGCCGTCGTCGCCCTCCCAGGCGTAGACGAGCTGGTGCTTCTGGCGGACGTAGTCGTCGCAGCGGAGGCACGGGAGGTTCGTGCGGCGGAAGACCCCGTGCCGCGTGTTGAAGTCGCGCGCGAACGGCGAGTAGCGGAGGTCGCGCTCGGCGGTCATCCGGGCCTGCTCGGCCTCGGTCGCGGTGCGCCCGCCGTGCTCGTAGGCGCGGCGGCAGAGGAGCGGAATCTGCCCAGCGAGGCACGTGCGGTCCTCCGGCTCGAGCTCGCCGACGGCCCGCCACGGGTCGATCCGGCAGTCGTAGAGGATTTCGGCGCGGAGGTAGTTGCCGATCCCAGCGGCGACGGTCTGGTCGAGGAGAGCCGCACCGATCGCCCGGTCCGGCTCGGTGTCGAGGCGCTCGAAGAACGCAGCCGTGTCGAAGGGGCCGTCGTAGGGGAGCACGTCGGGGCCGAGGCGCGGGAGGGCGGGGAGCGCGTCGTACGCGTCGCCCGGACCGATGTGGAAGCGCGGCGCGGAGTAGAGCAGCGCGGCGGCGTCCTCAACGACGATCCGCGCGCGCTCGCGGCGGTCCCGCGTGGCGACGGCCTCGTCGTCCGGCTCGACGACCAGCCAGCGGCCCCACATCAGAAAGTGCGAGTGGAAGAAGAACCCCTCGCCCGGGCCCTCGATGTCCCCGACGAGGTGCTTCCCATGAGCCCACACGCGCTCGACGCGGCGACCGACGACCTCGTCCTCGTGCGCCGCCAGCCACGCCCTCGCGTCCTTCGTCCGCGCCCCGACGGCGAGGATGGGCTTGCCGGCGAGCGCATCGTGGAGGCGGTCCGCCGCGCGGCGAACCTCGGGTCCTTCAGGCATGACAGAGAAGAGAAGGGAGAGGGGGCGTTCCTACGGCGTGTGGCGAGCGCGGTTCGGCTAACCAACCGCCCGCTACAGTCTCTATAGAAACCTGTCGATTCCCAGATCGTAGATTTTAGACCACTCCAGCACGTTGCGATGGCTTCGAAGAAGAGAGATATCGTCCAGGTCAAGAACCCGCGCTCCGGTCGCTACGTCAAGATCGACCGCTCGCAGGGCAAGATCCTCGCCCACAAGAAGTCGTCAGGCCCTTACGCGAACATTCCCGTCGCACGGAAGCGAAGGGCCTCGTAGCGTGATTGTCTACCGGTCCACTGACGGCGACGCCGCATGGCGGGAGCAGGCCGCCGCCGTGCTCAAAACCTCTGACCTTTCGGAGCGAGCCACAGACAGTGTTGAGATGATCCTGGCGTCGTTTACCCGCGAGATGACATAGGCAGCGCCCACCCCGCGCTGTGCGGAGTGGGCGCTGGATCGAAACAGATCGGACGGAGGCGAGGTCAGGCGATCTCGACCGCGACGAGGTGCTTGCCGAAGCGGTAGCCCTCGGTCTGCGCGAGCACCTGGGGCACGAACTCCTCGGGCACGTCGACGAGCGTGCGGCGGTGCTGTACGCTGATCTTGCCGATGGCCTTGCCGGGGACGGCGGCGGTGCGGGCGAGGGCGCTCACCACCTGGCCGGGCCGGACGTTCCGGCTCGTGCCCGCGTCGAGGGCGAGGCGCACCATCCCGGCCTCATGCGCCTCGGGATGGTGCGAGCGCGGAGCGCGGTCGCGGCGGTCGTGCGTGCTCGTCCGCTTGCCGTGCCCGGCGTCGCGGTGCGTGTCAAACGGTGCCTCGGCCACATCTTCCAGCGTCGGCGCGGCCTGGGCGGTGCGGACGAGCGCGAGGGCGGCGGCGGCGACGTCCATCGGGTCGCGGCCTTCGGCGACGAGGGAGGTGACGAGCTTCCGCTCGCGGTCGGTCGCGCCGTCGAGCTGGGCCGTCAGGTCGGCGAGGAAGCGCGCTTCGCGGAGCGCCTCGAGGTCGGCGACGCTGGGGAGCGCGGCCTGTGCCATTCTCTGTTTGATGTAGGACTCGATCCGCCTGATCTCGCGGCGCTGTGCCGGAGTCGCCAGCGTGATTGCCACGCCCGACTTTCCGGCCCGGCCCGTCCGCCCGACGCGGTGGACGTAGACCTCGGGGTCCTGCGGGAGGTCGTAGTTGAAGACGTGCGAGACGTGGTCGATGTCGAGCCCGCGCGCCGCCACATCGGTCCCGACGAGGAGCGCAAGTCGGCCACTGCGGAACTTGGCGAGCACGGCGTCGCGGGCGGACTGGCTCATCTCGCCGTTGATCGCTTCGGCGGCATAACCTCGTGTGGTAAGAGCGTCCGCGAGCGTGACGGTCCCGGCCCGCGTCCGGGCGAAGACGAGGGCGCTCTCGACCGGCTCGGCTTCGAGCAGGCGGGCGAGCGCGGCGGTTTTGTCGCGGCCCTTGACCGTGTAGACGCGCTGCTCGATAGCCTCTGCTGTACGTGCCCCGGTGCCGACCTCGCAGACCTCGGGCGTGCGAAGGTACCGGCTGGCGAGCTGGCGAATCCCCTTTGGGAGCGTGGCGGACATGCAGGCGGTCTGGCGGCCGGAGGGCGTCTGCTCCAGAATCGCAGCGAGGTCTTCGCTGAAGCCCATCGAGAGCATCTCGTCGGCCTCGTCGAGCACGACGGTCTCGACCTGCGCGAGGTCGAGCGCGCCCTGGTTCAACAGGTCGAGGAGGCGGCCCGGCGTGGCGACGACCACATCAATGCCGCGCTGGAGGCGCTTGATCTGGCGGGTGTACGACCGGCCGCCGAAGATCGGGAGCACCTGCACGCCGAGGTCGCGGCCGTAGGTGTAGACCGCGCCGGCCACCTGCGTCGCCAGCTCGCGCGTCGGGACGAGCACGAGGGCCTGCACCGCGCCGGTGCCGGCGGTGAAGCGGCTAAGCATGGGGAGCGTGAAGGCGGCGGTCTTGCCGGTGCCGGTCTGGGCCTGGCCGATCACGTCCCGCCCGCCAAGCAGCACAGGGATGAGCGCCGACTGGATCGGCGTGGGGTGGGTGTAGCCGAGGTCGGCCACGGTCTGGACGAGCGTAGGGTGCAGCCCAAGCTGCGAAAACGGGTTGTTCAAGAGAGACTCCGAGTAGAGAATGGATAGCCGGGCCGGGGCCACCGTTCCGGGCGTGCCCCGCGTAGTCAACAGCCGACCCGGTCTAGCTCCGTGAGCCTTTCTGTTGCAACCAAAACGCCCGGCCAAGCCGGGCGACCCTCGTAGGTAAAGCAGCCTCGTCAACCCGCCGCCGCCGCCGGGGATGCCCTCACGCCGTGACGACTCGAAGAAGAACGGCCCCGCAATGGCGATTAGGCGCTATCCCCGCAGGGCGATGGGCCGCCGGAGCCAGCGCGGGGACGCCGGGAGCGAGACCGGGCGCAGGCCGGGGAGCCTCCCGAGGGCGACGTGCACCACGCCCAGCCCGGCGAGGGCCAGCGCCGCGCTCGGCACGGAGGCGAAGGCGGTGACCTGAAGGAGCAGGAAACCCAGCGCGGCAGGGACGGAGAGGAGCAGGGGCACGAACCGCTCGGCGAACGAGAACCGGTCCGAGCGCCGCGAGAACGGCGCGCGCCGCGAGCACAGCGCCTGCACCCGCGTTACCACCGCGCACGCGCCCAGCCAGAATCCGGCGTGCAGCGCCGCGTGCCCAAGCGGCATCGACAGGCTGAGCAGGAGGACGAGCGCCCCGTGCAGCGGCACGAGCACCCGTGCCACGAGCGCCGACTGCGCGCCGACCTGCATCGCCCGCCCGCTCCGCATCGGGAGCACGTCGAAGACCCACGCCGCGCGCTCGTGCGCCGAGAACTGCACGGCCTGCACGAGGGTCTGCGCGCTGAAGAGCAGCACCACGAGCACCGTCAGGTGCATCTGCACCGCCGGCTGCACCAGGATGTTGGCCGCGCCCCACACGAAGAGGTCACCCAGCCCGCCGCTCCACCAACCGAAGGCGGCGAAGAGGAGCGCCAGGAGCGCCGCAGGCCACACGCGCCCGCGCACGAGGCGGTCGCCGCGCAGCGCGGCCACGGTGAACCCGAACGCGGCCCGCGCCTCGGGAGCCCGTACCAGCGCGCGCTCCCACCGGCTCGGGGCGAGCCGGGCGGCCCGCCCTCGCGCCTCCAGCGTCTCCGCCTCGGCGGTGCGCCGGAAGAGCGCGAAGTAGCGCCGGGGAAAGACCAGGCCGAAGACGGCGGCCAGCCCGACGGCGAGAAGGCCGAGCTCCGTGCCGCTCGGCAGCAGCCCTCCCCCTGCCGCCTCGGCCGGCGGGAGCGGCTGCGTCCCGGTCCACTGATACCCGACGACGAGCGCACCCACGAGCAGGGCCCGCCCCGCGGCGAGCATCGGCTTGATGGCCCGCGTCGGGAGCGTCAGCGTCAGCCCCCAGAGCGCCGCGAGCACGGCGAAGACGGTGGCAACGACGGTCGCGGCCAGAGCGACGCCCACCGCACCCCCGGCCTCGACGCCCCGCCCCCACCCGACGAGCGCGGCCAGCGGCGCGGCCATCGAAACCCCCACCACACCCGCGAAGAGGCCGACGTTCACCAAGCGGGCGACGTAGTGCGTCGCCTCGGTCGCCGGCAGCGTCAGCGCCCAGGCGTGCTCGCGCGGACGCCCCATCAAGTCGTCATAGGTCCCGACGACGGCGAAGGCGGCGAGCACGACGGCAAACGGCACGCCGACCGAGAGGACCGCCCCCGGCTCGGCGGCATGGGGCTGGAGCGAGAGCGCGAGCACGAGCGAGGCGAAGCTGTACGACGCCACCGTCAACAAGACGCGCGAGGACCGGGCCGCTCCGGTCTTCGGATGCCGCAGGTCCAGCCGGAGCTGGGCCTGGACGAGCGCACGTACTTGATCCCAGTTAACGGTCACGGGGCGGGAATGGGGGGAATGGGGGGAATGGGGGGAATGGGGGGAATGGGGGGAATGGGGGGAATGGGGGGAATGGCAAGGAAAACCGATTAAGATAGCGAGGCCGTTGCGTTTGGTATCACCGCGTTCTGTCCCCTGTCTCACAGTCCTCTGTCCTCTGTTTCACGGTCCACCGTCCTCCGCTCTTCGGCGTTCGCGCATCAGGGCGCGGTAGCGCTCGGCGGCGGCGTTGTGCTCGCGGAGGGTGCGGCTGAACGTGTGCGTCCCGTCGCCCGCCGCCACGAAGTAGAGGTAGTCGTGCGGCTCGGCGTCGAGGACGGCGCGGACGGAGGACTCCGAGGGATTGTTGATCGGGCCGGGCGGGAGGCCGTCGATGAGGTAGGTGTTGTAGGGGTGGGGGAAGGCGTAGTCGGCGAAGAGCAGGCGGCGCATCCGCCCGCCCTCGCTCTGCATCAGCGCGTACTGCACGGTGGGATCGGCCTGAAGCCGCATCCGGCCCGCCGGGGTCCGCCCGAGCAGCCGGTTGAGGTACACCCCGGCGATGCGGGGCCGCTCCTCGCGCTGCCGCGCCTCCCACTCGACGATCGAGGCCAGCGTCAGCACCTCGTCCTTCGAAAGCCCGAGCGCGTCGGCTTCGGCCTGCATGGCGTCGGTCCAGAAGCGGTCCCACTCCTGCTTCAGCCGCCGCACCGCGCCGCGCGCGTCGGTCGTCCAGTAGAGGTCGAATGAGTTGGGCCGCATGTACCCGAAGAGGTGCGCCGTATCGGTCCCCAGCTCCTCGGCGAAGGCGGGGTCGGCGAGGGCCTCGCGGACGGCGGCGGAGTCGGCGTCGAGGTCGCGGCGGAGGACGGCGGCGAGGACGCCGGGCCGCGTGCCGGGCGGGACCGTGACCCGCACCGGGTCCTGCCGCCCCGACCGAATCTTGCGCAGGATGTCCCAGTTGCGCGCGCCCTCCTCGAAGCGGTAGTAGCCCGGCTTGAGCTGCCGTCTCCAGCCCGTCAGCACCGCCGCCCACTCGAACGAGGTCCGGTTTGCGAGCAGGCCCGCGCTGCCCAGCGAGTCCGCGATCACCTCGAACCCCGCCCCGTGCGGGAGCTTCGCACCGCGGAATCCGTCGTAGTCCGGCGTGTTGGGCATGAAGAGGAGCCAGGTGGCGAAGAGGGCACCGGCCAGCCCGAGGGCGAGCGCGGCGAGGAACAGGCGGAGAAACAGCTTCATGGGCGTGGAGCGAGGAAAGACATAAACCCTGCCAGCCGGGCGGCGGCGCAGTTTGGCGGCGGCAGCGCGGTGTGGCGTTCCGCGAAGAGGCGGGTAAACGCAGCCGAGGAGCCGGGGTGTTTCACGGGTGTTTCATTCTGAGACGGCCAGCGCCGGAGCCGCCGCCAGCGACAGCGGGCTCTCGATTCCGGCTGCCCACTTGCGGTGCCCTGCCACCGCAATCATCGCCGCGTTGTCCACCGAATAAGCGGGCTTCGGGATGAAGAGGCGCAGCCCCTCGGCCTCCGCCATCGCCGCCGCCTCGCGTCGAAGCTGGCGGTTGGCCGAGACCCCGCCGACGACCGCCACCGCCTCGACGCCCGCCGCCCGCGCCGCGTCCCGCAGCGCCCCGACGAGGACCTCCACCACGGCCGTCTGGAACGACGCCGCGATGTCGGGCCGATGCTCCGCGAGGAGAGCCTCGCGCTCGGCGTCGGGGAAGCGGTTCAGGTAGTAGAGCACGGCGGTCTTGATCCCGCTGAACGAAAAGTCGAACGGCCCGTCGGCCCCGCCGAGGCGGGTGCGGGGGAAGTCCTGGAAGCCCGCGTCGCCGCCCTCGGCGAGGCGGTCGATGTGCGGGCCGCCGGGGTAGCCCAGCCCGAGCATCTTCGCCACCTTGTCGAACGCCTCGCCCGCCGCGTCGTCGCGCGTCGCCCCGAGGACCTCGTGCCGGAAGCCGTTGCGGACGAGCACGAGCTGGGTGTGCCCGCCCGAGACCGTCAGGCAGAGGTACGGCAGCGGCGGGTGCGGCTCCTCGATGAACACCGAGTAGAGGTGCCCCTCGAGGTGGTTCACCCCGACGAGCGGAATCCCCAGCCCGAGCGCCAGCGCCTTCGCAAACGACAGCCCGACGAGGAGCGACCCCGCGAGGCCGGGGCCGTAGGTCACCGCCACCGCGTCCAACTCCTCCTTCCCCACGCCCGCCTCCGCCAGCGCCGCCTCCACGACCGGCACGATGAGCCGCTGGTGCGCCCGGCTCGCCAGCTCCGGCACCACCCCGCCGAACCCCTCGTGTACGCGCTGGCTCGACACCACGCTCGACCGCAGCGCGCCGCCCGCGACGACTGCCGCCGCCGTGTCGTCGCACGACGATTCGATACCGAGAAGGACAGGGGTAGGGACGGGCATGACACGGAAAATACCCCTCCAGCGCGGAGACGTTGAACCTCGCGGAGCTATTGCGCGTGAAGAGAGGCCAGGGCTACGTCCTCTCCACCTCACCCCTTTTCGCCCGATGAGACCCTACCACCACGCCCTGATCGGCGGAGCCGGCGGCGCGGACGCCGTCGCCGACGCCGGCCTCCTCGTGCTCCGGCTCATGGCCGGGCTCACCCTGGCCTTCGCGCACGGGCTGGGCAAGATTCCGCCGTCTCCCGGCTTCGTCGAGGCGACGGCGGCGCTCGGGTTTCCGCTGCCCAGCCTGTTCGCTTGGGCGGCCGGGCTGGCCGAGTTCGCGGGCGGGCTGTGCCTCGCGGTGGGCTTGCTGACGCGTCCCGCTGCCTTCTTCGTGCTCTTCACGATGGGGGTCGCCTTCTTCCTCCAGCACGGGGCCGACCCGTTCTCGGCGAAAGAGCTAGCGTTCCTCTACGGCGCGGTCGCGCTCGGCCTGCTCCTGACCGGAGCCGGCCGCTTCAGCCTGGACGCGCGGCTGCGGGGCCGCATCGAGCGGCCCGGCGTCAGCCGCTTCGCCCGCTGAGCGTTACCGGGTGAGCGTGACGCGGCGGGTCTCGGCGAAGCCCTCGCCGGTGGCGCGGACGACGTACACCCCGGCCGGCAGCGTGCTGGCGTGAAACGCGAACGTGTGCTCGGCAGCCGTGAGCGGTCCGTCGTGCAGCACGGCCACGCGCCGCCCGAGCAGGTCGAACACCTCGACGCGCGCCGGACCCGAGCTCGGGACGGTGAGCGAGAACGAGGTCGAGGTCGTAAACGGGTTCGGGTTGGCTGTGGTGAGGAGCGGAGTTGCGCCGTCTCCTGCGCAGTCGGCGCGTGATGAGTACCGTCGAATGAAGGGGAGCCATCCCTAATTAGACACAAAGGGCCGGCCAGTCTAAATTAAATCGCTAGCCCCCGAACCCGCCCAGCATCTCGAGGAGCGCGGCGGGGCCGAGGCCGCTCGCGCCGGTGCGCAAGCGGAGCGTACAGAACAGGTCGATCAAGAGCATCTGCGCCGCGTGGATCGGCACCGCGATCCAGAAGCTCCGGCACCGCCACACGAGCGCGCCGAGCGCGAGGCCGCCGAGAATCGAGAGGTACGCCTCCGCCGGCGGCTTGCCCATGTGCAGAATCGCAAACGGCACCGTCTGCACCACCACCGCGAGGTACCCGAACGCCGGGGCGGTGCCGAAGAGGACGAACCCGCGCCACAGATACTCCCACCCGATCCAGTAGAAGACGTAGAGCAGCTCGTAGAGCGCGAACGTCTGCCAGTCGAAGGCGGCCTCGCGGAGGTGCGGGTACTGCGCCTGAAACGCCGGGTCCGCCGAGAGCACCCACGTGCCGGCGGCGACGAGCGGGAGGTACAGCCCGGCGATGAGGGACGCCAGCCGCCAGTCGCCCAGGCCCAGCCCGATCTCCCCCGGCTTCCGCTTGAAGAAGCCCATCAGGATCACGACCGGAACGACGAACCCGAGCACGCCCTGCATCACGAACCGCCACGCCCACGAACCGAGTGCCATGTTCTCCGGCGCGACGGCTCCGGCGAAGGCCTCGCGGAAAAACCCCTTGCTCCCGATCTGCGAGTGCAGGATCACGAGCGCCGCCGCGACGACGAGCACCACCGCCGCCTGCCGGTCGATTCGGGCGAGGTGCTCGCGGAGCACGGCCCACTCGTTTCGCAGTCGGTCGCGCATGGTTCGGGGCGAAGGGGAGAGGCGCGAAAATACACCGCCGCGAGGACCCCCCGTTTCGGAAGTGCATCGCGCTTCGCACTCAAGCACTCCCGAAACTGTCCCCCTCGCCGAGGGAGGACAGCTTTTCGAGCGACCCCGAAGGGCGCGAGAAAAGCAGGGGGTTCACGCCGCCGTCCCCACCGCCTCGCCGACGGACGCGAACCCGTCGCGCTCCAGCAGCCGGACCAGGCCCCGGTTGATCCGGCGAACCAGCCCCGGCCCCTCGTAGACCAGCCCGGTGTATACCTCAACGAGCGACGCCCCGGCGCGGACTTTCCGGTACGCTGCCGCCGCCGAGTCCACGCCGCCGACGCCGAGGACCGGGACCCGCCCCTCGGTCCGGCGATGGAGGTGGCGGACGAGGGCGGTGGAACGCTCCTCCAGCGGGCACCCGCTGAGGCCGCCGCGCCCGACCTCGGCCAGCCGCGCCGCGCCCGTCCGGAGCCCGGTGCGGTCCGAGGCCGTGTTCGTCGCCACGAAGCCCGCCACGCCGTGCCCCAAGGCGAGAGCGACCAACTCGTCCACCGGGCCGGGGTCAAAGCGCGCGGCGGCGGGCGGCGAGAGCTTGACGACGACCGGCACGTCGAGGCCGAGCGCCGCGCGCTCAGCCATCACGGCGGTGAGCAGCCCGTCGAGGGCGGCCGGGTCCTCGAAGGTCTTGCCCTCGGCGGTGTTGGGGCACGAGACGTTGAGCGCGATGTAGTCCGCGAGCGGCGCGAGGCGGCGGAAGCTGTAGAGGAAGTCCTCCGTCGCCGCGTCGCCGAGGACCGCCGGGTCGTGGGTCTTGGCGAGGTTGATGCCGAGCGGGACCGAGTGCGGCCCGAAGCGTTCGCGCTCGGCGCGCAGGCGCTCGGCGACGGCGTCGGCCCCCTCGTTGTTCAGGCCCATCCGGTTGACGAGCGCTCGGTCCTCCGGCAGCCGGAACGCGCGCGGCACCGGGTTGCCCGGGCTCGGGCGCGCCGTCACCGAGCCGACCTCGGCGAACCCGAAACCGAGCGCCGCCCACGCCCGGACGAGGTCAGCGTTCTTGTCGAACCCCGCCGCGAGGCCGACCGGGTTGGCGAACTCGCAGCCCCACAGCCGCTGCCCGAGTGCGGGGTCCTCGAACCGCAGCGGGCCGAGGAGCGCCGGCGCGCGCTGCGCCAGGCGTGCCGCTCGCACCGCTGCGTCGTGCGCCGCCTCGGCATCGAGCCGGAAGAGCAGGGGGCGGAGATATCGGTAGACAGAGGACAGAGGACAGGGGACAGATGGGCCGACAGAAGATACCGCTGCCCCATCCGTCCTCTGTCTACCGTCTTCTGTCCCTACCAGCCCGGCGAGAAGTTGATGCCCCAGACGGTGGGCGTGCCCTGCCGCGAGACCGGGAGCGCGTAGTAGACCTCGAGGATCAGCGCGCCGAGGACGTTGACGCGGGCCGAGGCCCCGGCGCTGTAGACCGGCTTCGCCACGTCGAGCGACTGCCCGAGCGCATCCTCCTGCCCGAACTGGTTGAAGCTCGAGAAGCGGTCCCCCGTCTTCCCCCACGCCAGCCCCGCGTCGGCGAAGAGCGTCAGCTCGGTCGGGAGGTAGGGGAAGTTGATCAGGCCGAAGTCGCGCGTGCCGAAGAACGGGAGCCGGAGCTCGACGCTCCCCACGCCGATGCGGCTGCCGAAGAGGCGGTCTTCGAGGAAGTCGTCCTCTCCGGTCTCGGTCCACGTCGTGAAGCGGTAGCCGCGCACGAGGGTGCCGTAGCCCAGGTAGAGCGGGAAGAGGTCGCCGCTCCCGGAGTCCGGCCCGTAGCGCCCGTAGTGGAGCGCGCGCGCGGCGATCGTGAACGGCTTGGCGTAGAGGTAGCGCCGGTAGTCCGCGGTGGCGGTGAGGTAGTTCAGCGAGCCGGCGGTGCCGTCGATCCCGAAGCGGTAGCGCCCGCCGCGCACCGGGGAGGTGAAGCCGAAGAACGAGTAGTCGCCGACGTAAGCCACGCCGGCCTCGGCCAGGTGCCGGGAGGGGATGTCGATGTCCAGGTTCTCGCGCTCGAACCGCAGGCCGCCGCCGGAGTCGAGCGACGCCTGGTCGATCTCGAAGTCGTACCCGATGCGGCGGTAGCCGGCGCTGCCCTCGAAGCGGCGCGTCTGCGAGAGCGGGTAGGCCGCGATCCCGGCGACCTGCGTGAGGTAGATCCGCTGGTAGATGCGGGTCGGGATCAGGCACGCCTCCCCGTTGCCGTCGACGCAGTTGTCGATCTCGCCGACGGCCCCGAAGACCTGGAGGAACGGGATGTGGGCGACGGTGCCGCCCCAGTTGAGGCGGCGGCGCTGGTTGAGGTAGAACGCCTGCCCGCCGATGTCCTTGAACGAGCCGTTGGCCTGCACCGTCACCCCGACGATGTTGTTGCCGAGCACGTCCGAGAAGCGCATCGCCACGCCGCCGCCGACGCCGAAGCCGTAGTACGGGTCGTACCCCGCGCCGACCGTCGGCTGCGTCACGAAGTCGAGGCCGAGCTTGGGCTTGTAGGCGGTGTCGGGGAAGCTCCGCGTCTCCGGCAGGCCGGTGCCCTTGTCGGCGAGGTAGCCGTCCACCCTGCTCCGGTCGAGCGCGTCCACCGGCGGCAGGAGCCCGGCGACGAACGCGCCGTCGACCTCCGCCGCGGGCGACGGGGCGGCGTCCGCGAGCGGGCGGCCCTGCGCCTGAGCCGGCTCGAGCGCGTACACGTTGTAGCTCTGCGCCTCGAAGACCGAGAACATCACCAGGCCCGACTGCGCCGCGACCGACAGCGTCGGCGAGAGGTTCGTGATGCCGCTGACGCCGGTGGCGAGGTCGGTCACCTGGAAGACCTCGCCCGAGGCGACGTGGGTGCGGTAGACGTTCGAGAAGCCGCCCCGGTCGGAGACGAAGTAGAGGCTCTCGCCGTCGGGGCTGAACTGCGGGTTGATGTGCTTCGCGCCCTCGAAGAGCGAGAGGAGCTGGACCTCGCTGGTGGCGAGGTCGTAGAGCGCGAGGCGCGGCTCGGCGGTCGCAAGGCGGTCGAACGAGGTCCCCGGCCCCCGGTCGGTGGCGAAGGCGAGCCGTTTGCCGTCGGGGCTCCACGCGGGCTGGAGGTCCATGTAGCGGTCATTCGTGAGCTGGCGCGCGGTGCCGCCCTCGACGTCGACGAGGTAGAGGTCCGAGAGCCCGCCCTTGATGCCGGTGAAGGCGATCTGGCGTCCGTCCGGGCTCCACGCCGGGTCCTTGATCGCGCCGATGCCGGAGACGCGGACGCGGCGCTCGATCTCGCGGCTCGCCACGTCGAGGACCGCGATCTCGTTGTCGCCCTCGACGAAGACGACGAAGGCGAACTTCTGGCCGTCGGGGCTCCAGGTGCCGGCCGAGTTGATGAACCGGAGCGCGTCGAGGTGCCCGTCCGAGGCCACCTTGTCGAGCTTCTTGATGACGGTGCCCGTGCGGGCGTCGGCGAGGAAGAGGTCGATTCCGAAGAGGTCGCGCTCGGAGAGGAACGCGACGTAGCGCCCGTCCGGGCTGACGGCAGGCGAGATGTTGACGTGGCCGCCGTCGAGCTCGCGGGCGAGGAGCCGGCGGCCCGCCATCTCGGTCACGCCCAGCGAGTCGAGCCGCGCCTCGAGCTCGGCCACGTCGACGCGGTCCTCGTTGAGGTAGGGCGGGGCCTCGCGCTCGGCGACGAGCGGGCCGTAGGTCTCGGCCACGGCCCGGCCCCACCGCGCGCCGAGCGAGTCCGGCGTGAGGCCGGTCACCGAGACGATCGCCGAGTCGAGCGGCATCGAGAGCGAGGTCTTGAAGAGGTTCACCGCGCCCTCGTCGCCGTAGGTCCCGCCGACGTAGGCCCAGAAGGCCTGCCCGTAACGGTAGGGGAAGTAGCGCGGGTCGCGCGAGAGCTGCTCGAGCGTCGGGAAGGCGTCGCGGAGGACGGCGTCGCGCAGCCACATCGCCGTGTGCACATCCTCGCGCCCGACCGAGAGGTATTCGGCGAAGCCCTCGACGATCCACAGCGGCAGCCGGATGAAGTTCGAGAACTGCCCGCCGCGCTGCGACATGTCGTACTGGAACTGGTGGACGAGCTCGTGCCCGAGCACGTGGTCCGTGTCCTCGTACGACCCGGTGAGCGGCATCACGATCCGCTGCTTGAAGCCCTCGGTCACCCCGCCCGTGCCCTGCCCGATCTGCCCGCTGATGACGTTCGTCTGCTGGAAGTCCGCGTCGTCGGCGTAGAGGACGATGGCCTTGCGCTCGTCGAACTCGTGCTCGAGGATGCCTGAGAGGCGGGCGTACCAGCGCTCGGCCATGCGGGCGGCGTCGCGCACGCCCTGCTCCTCCTCGGGGTAGTAGTAGATGTCGAAGTGCTCGGTCTTGAGCACGCGGAAGTCGAAGTCGTCGTATTGGACCTTGTTGCGCCCGAAGTACTGCGCCGCCGCCTCTTGCACCGGGAGGGCGAAGAAGAGCGCGGCACCGAGGAGCGTGAAGAGCCGGGAGCTCGAAAGCCGGGAGCTCGAAAGCCGGAGGCTCGAAGGTCGAATGCTCAAAAGCCGGAGGGCCGAGGCGATCATAAAAGCCGGGAGTCAGCGTCGCGGCCCCGGTGAGGGCAGCGACAGGAACGAGGGGGGGTCTGTAAGAGCAGGCCGCGAGGCGGCAGCGAGTAACAAGGCGGTAGAGAACGGCCCTCCGAGGCGGAACAGTAGGCCGGCGGGCCGGGGCGCGCCGGACGACGATGTACCCAATATCCCTTTCGGGGTTCTTGCGCCGCGCCGCGAAGTGGCTCGGTGGCAGGCAGCGGGCCGCGAGCGGTGGTGCACGGGCCGCGAGCCGGTGGGCACGGGGAGAACGCCCCGCGTGCCGCGAAGCGTACGGGGAGGAATGTCAAAGATGTGTAACACGCGAATCCCCGCAGTAGCGCCGGCGTGTAAGCGAAGCCCCGAAAGAAACGGCACTGAAAGAAACAGCACCGCTCCCGCGTTTCGTAGTCGTCCCCTCCTGTCCGGGGGGGATTCTTTGGACCCCATTGCTGAGCCTCTCCTGACCCTCCGATGAAACCAGACCCCACTGTCGTCAAGGAAAAAAGCGGCCTCCGGCTCGCCATCTTCTCCGGCCTCGTGCTGCTCGTGCTCGGCCTGCTGACGGTGCGCTTGGTGCAGATGCAGCTCCTCGACCGGAGCCAGTACACCGACGAGGCCCTCGCCAACTCGGTCGAGCAGAAGATCGTCGGCCCGGCGCGCGGGCTGATCTACGACCGCAACGGCATGCTCCTCGTCGACAACGAGCCGATCTACTCGGTGACGCTGACGCCGCGCTACTTCGAGCGCGAGAAGCTCGGCCTGCTCGCGCGCCTCGCCGGGGTCTCGGACTCGCTGGCCGAGGCGAAGTACGCCGAGATCAACGACTACTCGTCGTACAAGACCTCGCTCTTCCTCAAGGACATCCCGTTCCAGTCGTTCGCCCGCGTCAAGGAGGAGTCCTGGCGGCTCCCCGGCGTCGGCTTCGAGATCGCGCAGAAGCGCGGCTACCACACCGACGCCCGCGCCTCGCACGCCCTCGGCTACGTCCGCGAGATCGACGACGACGAGCTCGAGCGCCGCCGCCAGGAGGGCTACCGGCTCGGCGACATCGTCGGCAAGGCGGGCGTCGAGAAGTCCTACGAGACCGTGCTGCGCGGGCGGCCCGGGCGCGAGTTCGTGCTCGTCAACGTCCACGGCATGGAGGTGATGCCCTACGAGGAGGGGACCGAGAACATCGACCCGCAGAGCGGCTACGAGCTCCACCTGACGCTCGACGCGAAGGTCCAGGCCCTCGCCGAGAGCCTGATGGTGAACATGCGCGGCGGGGCCGTCGCCCTCGACGTCAACACCGGCGGCATCATCGCGATGGCGAGCGCGCCGGACTACGACCCGACCAAGTTCGCCGGCCGCCTGAACCAGGAGTTCGTCGACTACATCTACCGCAACGAGGCCAAGCCGCTCTTCAACCGCGCCACCCAGATGATGCAGCCGCCGGGCTCGACCTGGAAGCCGTTCATGGCGGCGATCGCGCTCGAAGAGGGCATGATCACCGAGGACACCGACCTCTACTGCCCCGGCGGCTACCGCCTCGGCGGGCGGCTCTTCAAGTGCCACGGCGGCTCGCACGGCAACATCTCGGTCAAGCGCGCCATCCAGGTCTCGTGCAACACGTTCTTCTTCCGCCTGATGAACGACCGCATCAACGGCAAGCGGATGGACCTCACGACCTGGGGCAACTGGGCCCGCCGCTTCGGCTTCGGCACGCTCGCCCCGCTGGACTTCCCCGACCAGAGCCCCGGCCTGATCCCGGACTCGTCGTACTACGACCGCATCTTCCCGCACGGCTGGGGGCCGGGCTACACCGTCAACCTCGGCATCGGGCAGGGCAACATGGGGACGACCCCGCTCCAGCTCGCCCGCTACACCGCCGCCGTCGCCACCGACGGCAAGCTGGTCACGCCGCACGTCGTCGACTACGAGGTGCACACCGAGACGGGCGAGCGGATCGAGCCGAACCACCGAGTCCGGCAGATCCCGATCTCCGAGCACAACTTCGAGATCGTCAAGCGCGGCATGGAGCTCGTCGTCGAGGCCGGCACCGCGCGGCGCGCGCAGATCGAGGGCATCGCGGTGGCGGGCAAGACGGGCACCTCCGAGAACCCGCACGGCAAGGACCACTCGGTCTTCATCGCCTACGCCCCGGCCGACGACCCGCAGATCGCCGTCGCCGTCATCATCGAGAACGCGGGCTACGGCTCGACCGCCGCCGCCCCGATCGCGAGCCTGATGATCGAGCAGGCCCTCACCGGCGAGATCAAACGGCCCGAGCTCGTCGCCTTCACGCGGGCGCAGAAGAGCGCGCCGATCGAGACGAACTGACCCGTAGGGGCGGGTTTCGAACCCGCCCCTATGCCATCGTGAATCCACATCGCTCGTATGAACCGACTCTGGTACCGAAACGTCGACTGGACCGTGATCGGGGCGTGGACGGGCTTGGTCGCCGTCGGCCTCACGGCGATCTTCAGCGCGACCCACGGCCCGGCGTCCGAGTTCCTGCTGGACTCGGTGCAGCGCAACTTCGACCGGCAGTTTATGTGGTTCGGGATTTCGGCGCTCGCCTTCGCCGTGATCCTGTTCGTCCCGGCGCGGGTGTGGGACCGGGCGGCCTACCCGGCGTACATCGCCGTCATCGCCCTGCTTCTGGGCACCCTCGCCTTCGGGCAGGTCATCAACGGGGCGAAGGCGTGGCTCGTCCTCGGGCCGATCCGCCTGCAGACGGCGGAGGTCGCGAAGATCGGCACCCTGCTGGCCGTGGCGAAGTTTCTGGCCTCGAAGCAGGCGCGGACGGGGCAGCTCCGCTACGCGCTCGTCGCGGTCGGGATCGTCTTGCTGCCGGTGGCGATCATCATCTTCCAGAACGAGACCGGCACGGCGCTGATCTTCCTGGCGATGATCCCGTTCGTGCTCTTCTGGGGCGGCGTGCCGCTCTCGCTGATGGCGCTGATGGTGGCCCCGGCGGTGGCGGGCTACCTCGCGGTGGTCCAAAACGACGCGGCCTTCCCGACCTACGTCCTCCTCTTCGCGCTCCTGTTCACGGCTGCTATCCTCGCCGCGACGCGCAACAAGTGGTGGACCGGCGCGGCGTTCGCCTTCACCGGCGTCTTCGGAATGGTTGCCTGGTATGGGCTGACGGGTATCCTGAAGCCGCACCAGGTCAGCCGCATCATCGCCTTCACCAACCCCGAGGCGTTCGCCTCGACGGCGGGCTACCACGTCATCCAGTCGAAGGCGGCCATCGGGTCGGGCGGCCTCTTCGGCAAAGGCTACATGCAGGGCACGCAGACACAGCTCGCCTTCATCCCCGAGCAGTCGACGGACTTCATCTTCACGGTCGTCGGCGAGGAGTTCGGGTTCCTCGGGACGATGACGGTGCTCGCGCTCTTCGGCTACCTGCTGATCCGGCTGGCGTCGCTCGGGAGCTGGGCGGCGCACACGTTCATCAAGGTCTTCGCCGCAGGCGTGGCCGGGATTTTCCTGACCCACGTGGTCATCAACGTCGGGATGACGATCGGGGTGGTGCCGGTGATCGGGATTCCGCTGCCGCTGGTGTCCTACGGCGGCTCGGCGCTCCTGGCGAACACTATCCTGGTGGCGATGGCCGTGGGCCTCTACGCCCGGCGCGACGAGTTCTCGATTTACAGATCGTGACGAGCGAGGGTGGGCGTGGCGTAACTGCGACCTGCAGATACGGTGGGTTGGCTAGAGGTCGTCCGTCCCGAGGAACCGGGCTTCCAGTGCGTCCGCCTTGAGCGCGAGAGTCGCAGCCACGAGCCGGAGCGTCTCAGTTGAGACGTCCTGCTCGACCACAACCGATAGAGCGACGTGGAGCGGCTGGCCATCTTTGCCCCCAAAGAGTTGCGCCGACAGGCCGGGGAGATCGCCGCTGAGGCGCAACAGCTCCTCGGCTAGTCCTGCTGGCAGCCCTGTCATGTTCTGACCGACTAGCGCCCACACCTCATAGCTCGGTACGAGGATCAGTTCGGGTGCATAGGTCGAAATCCAGACTAGGTGATCTCGATCGTCCGTGGTAGTGAAGAGGAGTTGGTAGTCACCATCATCGTCGAGAACGTATTGGTAGCCCGCCTCGTCTAGCAGCCGCTGAAGTCGTGGCGTGGCCCCGCCCTCCAGAAGCCGGAAGGAATTCAGGAAGCGGTCCGCGTCGGGGCCGGTCGGCTGGCGGCCCTCTGCTGCCACCGCGAACATGTAAAGGGTGGTGCCCGCGCCGAACATGCGCCACCGCCCGAAAACCGACTGGCTCGGGATGTTGATTTCGAATTGACGCCCTGGAACCCCCTCTAGCTCAATGCCCTGCACTCGGCCAACGGTGCCCCCAACATTCTGTGCGCCCCTCTGCTGAGACAAGTCATAAAACACTGCCAGATCGCTCGCGCTGAGGGTGTCGAAGTTTACCGCCCCTGCCAAGTGTATGACGATGTAGGCGTGCCCTTCCTCCTCAAGGATCTTCATGCTGACCGGGAGGCCGCTTTCATCGTTCTCCTGTTCCTGATCCTGTGGCGTGCCGGGGAAAGCAATGGAGTAGCCGCCTTCTTCGGAGACGACCGACTGCCAGGCCTCATATTTTTTGACTCCGGCCTCAACAGCGAGGTTGAGGTGGTTCTCGGGCGGGGGAAGGATGCACGAGTAGGAGGCGCTGTACGCGCAGTAGGGCGCGTAGGCCTTGTTGAAGTCGAGCACGACCGCGTCATCCTCCGGGATTCTCAAGTCGAGGTAGCGACCGGCACCGTAGGTCGTTTCGCCGCTGGTGGTGTCTTTGAACGGGACCGCGAGGTGGTCGGCATAGGCCGGGTCCTCAGGTGGAATCACGCTCTGGAAGGCCGTAAGCGTAGCGGGCTTCCCTTCTAGCTCGAAGTGCAGCGTGCCGAAGCGCCGGTAGTCGCGCATGTCCCCGTCCGACGTGCCAATTTTGATCGGCTTACGGTCCTCGATGCGCTCGAAGCGTGCGGTGACGCGGTAGGCAGGGTCCACGGCATAGTAGTCCAGACCGGGAAACGCGGCGACCTCAGACGGCTGCATCGGCGAGGTGGCAGGGTCGAGAAAGGCGGCGTGGATGGAATCGCGGTGCGCTTGGATGGAGGCTTCGTAGCTGCTCGGCGTCTGCGCGCGCACGAGTGCTGGCAAAGCGAGAGACAGGGTGATAAGCGCGAAACGGTTCATAACCTACAGTCGTGTGAATAGTCGGATCAGTAAGGAAACCCTACTCGCGCTCGTAAACGGTCCGCCGACCGCGCGGGTCGGTGAAGACGAGGCGGCCGTCGGTGCGAAGACCGAGCCGCGCCTCGCCCGGCAGGTCGTCGAAGGCGAGGCGGGAGCCGGTGATGCGGCCGGCGTAGGTTTCGGGCTCGGTCCCGGCGCGGCGGTCCTCGCCGGAGAGCATCGCCGCGCCGCCGCGCTCCACCGTGAGGTGCCGGACGAGGAGGCCGCTGCGGAGGTCGCCGTCCGCCTCCGGCTCGTCGAGCGCGCCGACGGCGACCCACGTGCCGAGGACGGAGACGCCGTCGAGCAGCACGTCGGCACCGGGCGAGGGGTCGGCGGCGGGCGGCGCGGACGGCGGCGGGTCGCCGGTGACCCCGCCACCCGACGTGCGCGGCGGCGAGGAGGTGACGCACCCGGCGACGAGGGCGGCGAGCAGAACGAAGGCGGAGAGGCGCATGGCAACGGTCGGAGGGGAGGCACGTCCAATCTACGCTCCGACCGCAGATCTACGCTCTGACCGCGCTTCGTGCCCAGCGGCCACGCCGGGGCGAATTCACCGAAACCTGTGTGCCGTCGCCGGGGCAAGAGCCGAACTGCGGCGATGGGTGTGCCTATCATCGCTTCTTCGTGTTGCAGTCCCCTGCTCGCGAGCGGACCCCGGGCCGTCGGACCCTTGCTGCGCTCAGGCGGCGCACGGCCTGTCCCCCTCACTGAAGTAGGGTCGCTACGTTCTTTCTCCCCCTCCCCGGCCCTCCCCCCGCTTCGCAGGGAGAGGGAGAACGGAGACCGAGAACCTAGCAGCCCTGCCCTCGCTGAGGGAACCGCCTCCGCCGCTCGGAGCGGAGCGAGGGAAGCGGAAGCGGGGGTCGGCCCACAAGCAACCGTCCTCCACTCTAGGCCTGTCCGGAGCCCTGCATGAACGAGTACCTCGCCCAGCAATTCCGCGCTGCCCTCGCCGGCCTCGTGGCCGACGCGCCCGACCGCCCCGACGGCTTCGACCCGGCGGCGTTCGAGGTCGAGTTTCAGACGCCCGCGCAGCCCGAGCACGGCGACCTCGCCACGAACGCGGCGCTCCAGCTCGCCCGCCCGCTCCGCCGCGCGCCCCGGCAGATCGCCGAGGCGCTCGTCGCCGGCCTCGACCTCGACCCGAGCCGGGTGGCCGCCGTCGAGATCGCCGGGCCGGGGTTCATCAACCTCCGCTTCGCCGAGGCCCACCTGACCGGCGGCGTCGCCGAGGTTCTGCGCCGGGGCGCGGACTATGGGCGCGCCGAGAAAACGGGCGAGACCGCGATCGTCGAGTACGTCTCGGCCAACCCCACCGGCCCGCTGACCGTCGGGCACGGGCGCAACGCGGTCCTCGGCGACACCATCGCCAACCTGCTCGACTGGTCGGGCTACGACGTCACGCGGGAGTACTACTTCAACGACGCCGGGCGGCAGATGCGCGTCCTCGGCGAGAGCGTCCGCGCCCGCTACCACGCCCTCGTCGACCCCGACCTCCCGACGAAGGACCTCGACGACGGCACCGTCGTCCCCGAGACGTTCCCCGACGACGGCTACCGGGGCGACTACATCACCGAGGTCGCCCAAAGGCTCTTCGACGAGCACGGCGACGGGCTGATGGAAGCCGTCCGGTCCGACGACACCGGCCCGTTCCAGCAGGCCGCGCAAACCGCGATCTTCGCCGACATCGAGGCGACGCTGGGGCGGCTCCGGGTCGAGATGGACGAGCACTTCAACGAGCGCTCGCTCTACGACTCTGGCGCGGTGTGGAACGTGGTCGAGCGGCTCCGCGAGCGCGACCTCGCCTACGACCGCGACGGGGCCGTGTGGTTCAGGACCGGCGCGCTCGGCAAGACGGTGACGAACGAGGAGGGCGAGGCCGAGGTCGATACCGTCCTCGTCAAGTCCTCCGGCGAGCCGACCTACCGCCTGCCCGACATCGCCTACCACCTCGACAAGCTGAGCCGCGGCTTCGACAAGGTGGTGGACGTCTTCGGGGCCGACCACATCGCGACCTATCCCGACGTGCTGCGCGGCGTCGAAGCGCTCGGCGGCGATGCGTCGAAGGTCGAGGTGGTGGTCTACCAGTTCGTGACGCTGGTGCGCGCCGGCGAGCCGGTCAAGATGAGCACGCGCAAGGCCAACTTCGTCACGCTCGACGACCTCATCGAGGAGGTCGGGGCAGATGTGGTGCGCTTCTTTTTCCTCATGCTCAGCCCCGGCACGCACCTGAACTTCGACCTCGACCTGGCGAAGGAGGCGGGCGAGAAGAACCCCGTGTTCTACCTCCAGTACGCCCACGCCCGCATCCGGTCCATCGAGCGCAAGGCCGAGGAGACGGGCGTCGAGGTCGCGGACGAGCCGGACTGGGGGGTACTGGCGCACGAGAGCGAAGCGGCGCTGATGAAGGAGCTGCTCCGCCTGCCGGCGCAGATCGCCGCCGCCGCCGAGCGCTACGAGCCGCACCGCCTCGCCACCTACCTCCGCGACCTAGCGACGGCCTTCAACGGGTTCTACCGCGACTGCCACATCGTCGGCGAAGCGCCGGGCCTCGCGGCGGCCCGCCTCGCGCTCGCCCGCGCCGCGCGCACGGTGCTGGCCAACGGCCTCGCCGTCCTCGGGATCACCGCACCGGAGAGCATGTGATGACCGTAGCCTTCGACGGAACCCCCGGCGGCCGAACCGCCGCGCTCGCGCTCGTGCCCGAGGCGCGGCCGCTCGGCCTCGCCCGCGCCGAGCGCGTGATCGAGGCGGTGGCGGCGGGCGAGGCCGAGCGCGGCGTCGCGCCGGTCGAGGACAGCCGCGACGGCAGCCGCGCCGAGGTGCTGGACCTGCTGCTGGCGACCGATGCCCTCCGCATCGCCGGCGAGCGGTGGGAGGCCGAGGGGGAGCGCGCCACGCGCTTCGTCCTACTCGCGCCCGAAGGCACCGCGCCGGACGGCCCGGCGACGAAGACCACGCTCGTCCTCACCCCGAAGCCCGAGGTGCCGAACGCGCTCTTCCGCAGCCTGACGGCGTTCGTCGGGCGGCGGCTCGCCGTCTACAACGTGACGCCGCGCCCGCGCCCCGGTCAGCCCGGTGCCTACCGCTACGTCGTCGACGTGGAGGGCGACGCGGCGGCGGAGCCGCTGGCCTCGGCGCTCACCGATCTCGCGGCGCTCAACGATGCCGTGCGGGTGCTCGGTTCGTACCCGGAGGCTGTGCTGTAGCCCGCAGCGGTATACTCCGGGCGGTGTCCTGATGACCGTTCCGATGGCGATCCGCCGACTGTCCGTCTCGTTTCTGCTCTTCGCGTGTGCCGCGTCTGCGCAGCCGACGGTGCCCCCGCTCACCGGACGGGTCGTGGACCGCGCCGATGTGCTCGGCGCGGCCACCGAGCAGGCGCTCACCGACCTCCTCGCCGCGCACGAGCAGGCTACGAGCAATCAAGTGGTCGTGCTCACCGTACCGTCGCTCGATGGCGAATCGGTTGAGCACGTGGCCGAAGAGGTCTTCAACACTTGGAGCCTCGGGCAGGCGGGGCAGGACAACGGCGTGCTCGTCCTCATCGCCCGCGACGACCGCGAGATGCGGATCGAGGTGGGCTACGGACTCGAGGGCGACCTGACGGACGCGCAGGCAGGGCGGATCGTCCGAGGCGAGTTCGTTCCGGCGTTTCGCAACGGCGACTACGACGCGGGCACGCTCGCCGGGGTCGCCGCCATCCTCGGCACGGTGGAGGGCACCTACGAGCCGCCCGCCGACGGTGGTGGCGAAGGCATCCCCTGGTTCGTGCGTCTCCTCTTCGGGTTCACCCACGTCCTCCTCCCGATGGGGATTGCGACGATGACGCTCTTTCAGCCGGGCTGCGGGCGCTACTTCGTCTTGCTCTTCTTCCTCGCCTTTATCGGCATTGGCAGCGCGTTAGTCTTTCCGCTGCCGCATGGGCTTGCCGTCGGTCCCGCGTTCTTCCTCCTCTACGTGCTCGCCGACCTCTACATGAGCCGTTCCCCGAAGTGGCGCGCCGTCCGCGAGAAGGTTCGCACCCAGACGAAGAAGGGCAAGAAGACGAAGGTGACGGTCGGTGGGCTGACGTTCAGCGTCGGCGGCTCGTCGGGCGGGAGTAGCAATGGCGGCGGATTCAGCGGTGGCGGTGGCTCCTCCGGTGGCGGCGGCGCGTCGGGAAGCTGGTAGCGACAGGCTCTGCCTTTAGGCGCAGCCGGTGACTTTGAGTCGGAGGCCGTCGGGGTCGTGGAGGATGAGCGTGTCGTGGCGCTCGGTGTAGCCGACGGCCTGCGTGTGGAGCCGGGCGCGGAGCGCGTGCCACGAGCGCTTCGGCAGCCGGAAGCTGAGCTGGTTCACCGACTCGTTCGTGCGCGTGGTTTCTCCCGGCGTCTCGACGAGTTCGATCATGTCGTGCCCCTCGGCGTCGATGAGCACGGCGCGGAGCCGGTCGGCGTGGAGCGGGTGGCGCTCCACCGTGCGCAGCCCCAGCCCGAGCGTGCCGGAGTAGAACCCCAGCGCGTCCTCGAAGCGCGGCGTCACCACGCGGACCGGCCCGAGCCAGACGGTCGAGGACGGGTTCTTGATCGCGCGTTCGAGCACGCTCTGGGGCGAGGTGGGGAGGGAGGACGAGGGAAAGTGGCCCATGAAGCCGAAAGGCAGGATGAACAGGTTGTGTGGCCCCCGGAGTGGCAGAGGCCGTGCCAGTACCCGATGCGCCTGTTCTAGCCGCCGCCGCGTAACGGGCTGCCGCCACCGCCTTTCGCAGAAGACCTGCGCTTCCGCACGCAAGGTCAGCCTGCTGAGACCGTGCGCCGCTTCGTGAGGGCACCGTGCGCCACGCGGAGCGCCTCGGCGAGCCGGTCGGCGTCGTCGCGGGTGTTGTAGACGTAGGCACTCGCCCGGAGCGAGGTCGCCGGCCAGGCCCCGCCCGAGGAGAGATGCGCGTGGAGCGGCATCGTGCAATGATGCCCGGCGCGGCACATCACGCCCTGCGCGTCGAGCAGCACGGCGAGGTCGTGCGGGTGGAGGCCGTCCATCTGGAGCGCCACGATTCCGCCCTCGGCCTCGTGATCGTCCGGCGGCCCGATGAGGCGGACGCCGGGAATCTGCCGGACCTGCTCGACCGCGTGCTCGCCCCACGCCCGCTCGTAGGCAGCGACGGCGGCCATCCCCGTCTCGCCCTCGTAGCTCAGGCTGCCGAGATAGTCGCACGCCGCGGCGAAGCCGACGGCCCCCGCCGCATGCGGCGTCCCGGCCTCGAACCGCAAGTGCCCGTCGAGGTACGCCGAGCCCTCGACGGCGACGGTGCGGATCATCCCGCCGCCGGTCTGATAGACGGCCATCTCCTCCAACACCTCGGTGCGTGCCACGAGCGCGCCGATGCCCGTCGGCCCGAGCATCTTGTGGGCGCTGAAGGCGAGCGCGTCGCACCCTAGCTCGGCTACGTCGACGGGCCGCGTCGGGACGCTCTGCGCGCCGTCGAGCACCGTCAGCGCACCGACCGACTTTGCGGCGGCGAACAGCTCGCGCACCGGGTTCTCGACCCCAAGCACGTTCGAGACGTGCGCGGTGGCGACAAGCTTCGTGTGCGCCCCGACCAGGTCGAGCGACCCGCCGAGATCGAGGGTGCCGTCGGCGTGGAGCGAGAGGAAGCGGAGCGTCGCGCCGGTGCGCCGCGCCAGCTCCTGCCACGGGAGGAAGTTCGAGTGGTGCTCCTGCGGCGAGACGAGTACCTCGTCGCCCGCCCCGAGCCGCTCCTCGGCCCACGCCCGGGCGACCAGGTTCAGCCCCTCCGTCGTCCCCCGCGTGAAGACCACCGACTCGGGTGTCGCCCCGACGAACGCGCCGACCGTGGCTCGCGCCTGCTCGTACAGGTCCGTCGCCCTCGCGCTGAGGGCATAGACCCCCCGGTGGACGGGCGCATTCTCGAAGGCGTAGAAGTGGGCGATCCGGTCTACGACCGCGCGCGGCTTGAGCGAGGTCGCCGCCGAGTCGAGGTAGCACGGGCGTTTGGCCTCGGGCACGTCGAGGAGGGGGACCTCAGAGGGCGGAAGCGGGAGCGTCATGGGAATCGGAGTTTGGGGGTGTGGGGGGATGGGGGGGCTCCCACACACCCATCCCCCCACTCTCCCATGCCTCAAAGGAACCCGAGCGTGAGCTTGGCCTCGTCGCTCATGTAGTCCGGGTGGTACGGCGGGTCGAAGGTGATGTCCACGGTGCAGTCGCGCACCTCAGGGAGGAGCGAGACTTTCTCCTCGACCTCGGCGGGCATGCTCTCGGCGGCGGGGCAGTTCGGGGCGGTCAGCGTCATCTTGACGTAGACCTCGTTCTGGTCGTCGACGTCGATGAGGTAGATCAGCCCGAGGTCCCAGATCGGCACCGGAATCTCCGGGTCGTAGATGCCCTTGAGGACTTCCACGACCTGCGCCCCGATGGGGCCGAAGTCCTGCTCGCGGTCGAGCGGTGAGGCGAGGGGTTCGTGCATGGCGGCTGCTGGCTTTCGGCTGTCAGCTCCTCCTCCCTCGGCCGGCGGCCAAGAGCTAGAAAGCCAACAGCGTTTTCAGGCGTCGAGAAGCTGGGCGTTGAGGCGGTCTTCGATGAGGGCGTCGAGGTAGGTGCGGAGCGCTTCGTGCGGGAGCTCGGTCACGATGTCGTGCGCGAAGGCGTAGAGCAGCAGCGAGGTCGCCTGCTGCTCGCTGAGGCCGCGGCTGCGGAGGTAGAACACGTGCTCGGGCTCGAGCTCGCCGGTCGTCGAGCCGTGCGAGCACTTCACGTCGTCGGCGTAGATTTCCAGCTCAGGCTTCGAGTAGTGGCGCGCGTCGTCGCTGAGGACGACGCCCTGGCTGGACTGGTAGGCGTTCGTCTGCTGCGCGTCGCGGCGGACGAAGACCTTGCCGTTGAACACGCCCGTCGCGCGGTCGTCCACGATGCCGCGGTAGAGCTCGTTCGAGAAGCAGTTCGGCGCGGCGTGGTCGACGAGCGTGTGGTTGTCGACGTGCTGCTCGCCGCCGAGGATGTAGAGCCCGTAGAGGTGGGTCTCGCAGCCCTCGCCGCTCGGCACCGCGTTGACGTTGTTGCGGACGAGCGCGCCGCCGAGCGTGTAGGTGTGCGCCGCGAACGTGCTCTGCGCGTCCTGCTGGACGTGCAGCGTGTTCACCTGCGACGCCTGCTCGCCCTCGGTCTGGAGCTGGAGCACGTTGACGCGCGCCGACCGGTCCACGACGATCTCTGTCACCCGGTTGCCAAAGGTCTTCACGTCGCCGCGCGAGTGGTACGTCTCGACGACGAGCGCCTCGCTGTTCTCGCCGAACAGGTAGAGGTTGCGCGTCTGCACGAGCGCGTCCTCCCCGGTGTCGGTGACGTGCACGATCTGAACCGGCCGCTGCAGCGTCACGCCGGGATCGACGCGGAGGAACACGCCGTCGAGGTCGAACGCCGTGTTGAGCGCGACGAAGGCATCGTCTTCCACGTTCGCGTACTTCCCGAAGTGAGCCTCGACGGTTTCGGCGTGGCTCTCCACCGCCTCGCGGAGGCTGCCGACGTGGACGCCGGCAGGCAGCGAGGCATCGCCCAGCTCGGGCACCACGGTGCCGTTGACTACGACGAGCGTGAAGGCATCGAGGCCGCCGATCCGGTAGCCCGCGACCTCGCTCGCGCTGAGGCTCGAAGGCGCATCAGGCGTCACGAGGGCATAGTCGTGGCGGAGCGCCTTCTCGACGTTGGTATACTTCCACGCTTCGTTCTTCCGCGTCGGGAGGCCGAGCCGGTCGAACGAGGCCCGGGCGCGGCTGCGGAGATCGCGGAAGGTCGGCGCGTGCCCGTTCGTGAGGGGCTCGCGCCAGGCGGCCATCCACTCGCGGAGGGTAGCGGTCTGTTCCAGCGTGTCGATCATAGTCGGCAGATCAGTCAGTCGTGGGTAGAGGCAGGCTTGAAACCTGCCCCTACGGGAAAACGGTCAGGCAGCAACTGCGTCGTCGGCGTGCTCGCGGATCCAGTCGTAGCCCTTGGCTTCGAGCTCGAGAGCGAGCTCCTTGCCGCCGGACTTCACGATGCGGCCGTCCATCAGGATGTGGACCACGTCCGGGACGATGAAGCCCAGGAGGCGCTGGTAGTGGGTGATGAGGACGAAGGCCCGCCCCGGCCCGCGCAGCTTGTTGACGCCCTCGCTCACGACCTTCAGCGCGTCGATGTCGAGGCCGGAGTCGGTCTCGTCGAGGATCGCGAGGCGGGGGTCGAGCATCGCCATCTGGAAGATCTCGGCGCGCTTCTTCTCGCCGCCCGAGAAGCCCTCGTTGACCGAGCGCTGCATCAGCCGGTGGTCGAGGTTGACGAAGTCGGCCTTCTCGCGCATGAGCTTCATGAAGGCGGCGACGTTCATCTCGGGCTCGCCCCGGTGCTCGCGCATCGCGTTCACCGCCGTGCGGAGGAACTGCATCGTGCTCACGCCCGGCAGCTCGACCGGGTACTGGAAGGCGAGGAAGACGCCGTCGCGCGCGCGCTCCTCGGGGTCCATCTCGAGGAGGTCCTGCCCGTTGTAGGTCACCGAGCCCTCGGTGACCTCGTACTCGTCGCGCCCGGCGAGGACGTTTGCGAGGGTCGATTTGCCCGAGCCGTTCGGCCCCATGATCGCGTGGACCTCGCCGGGCCGGACCGTCAAGTCGATGCCCCGGAGGATCTCGTGGTCCTCGATCGAGGCGTGGAGGTTTTGGATGTCGAGCATGGCGGTTCAGATATAAAAAGGAATGGGGGGATTGGGAGGGTGGGGAGGAATGGGAGGACGGAGGGAAGACGCTTCCCATTCCTCCCACTCTTTCCACTCCTTATCCAACAGAGCCTTCGAGCTGGATCGAGAGGAGCTTCTGGGCCTCGACGGCGAACTCCATCGGGAGCTTGGCGAGGATCTGCTTGGCGAACCCATTGACGATCAGGTTGAGCGCGTCCTGCTCCGAGATGCCGCGCTGCTGGCAGTAGAACATCTGGTCCTCGCCGACCTTCGAGGTCGTCGCCTCGTGCTCGACCTTCGCCGTCGCGTTGTTGATCTCGATGTAGGGGAACGTGTGCGCGCCGCATTGGTCGCCCAAGAGCAGCGAGTCGCACTGCGAGAAGTTGCGCGCGCCCTCGGCCTTCTTGCTCACCTTGACGAGGCCGCGGTACGAGTTGTTCGACGTGCCCGCCGAGACGCCTTTCGAGATGATGGTGCTCTTGGTGCGCTTGCCGAGGTGGATCATCTTGGTCCCGGTGTCGGCCTGCTGCGCGCCCTTCGTGAAGGCCACCGAGTAGAACTCGCCGACCGAGTCGTCGCCCTTGAGGATGACGCCGGGGTACTTCCACGTCACAGCGCTCCCGGTTTCGAGCTGGGTCCAGCTGATCTTCGAGCGGTCGCCCTCGCAGATGCCGCGCTTGGTGACGAAGTTGTAGACCCCGCCCTGGCCGTCCTCGGTGCCGGGGTACCAGTTCTGGATGGTCGAGTACTTGACCTCGGCGTCGGTCTTCGCCACGATCTCGACGACGGCGGCGTGGAGCTGGTTCTCGTCGCGCATCGGGGCGGTGCAGCCTTCGAGGTACGAGACGTAGCCACCGTCCTCGCAGACGATCAGCGTGCGCTCGAACTGCCCGGTCCCGGCGGCGTTGATGCGGAAGTAGGTCGAGAGCTCCATCGGGCAGCGGACGCCCTTCGGGATGTAGCAGAACGAGCCGTCGGAGAAGACCGCCGAGTTGAGCGCCGCGTAGAAGTTGTCGGTGTACGGCACCACACTGCCCATGTAGGCGCGGACGAGGTCGGCATGCTCGGCGATGGCTTCGCCCATCGAGCAGAAGATGATGCCCCGCTCGGCGAGCTCTTTCTTGAACGTCGTCGCGACCGACACCGAGTCCATCACCACGTCCACCGCCACGGGCGGGGCCTCGTCCTCGATCCCGACGAGCCGCTTCTGCTCGACGAGCGAGATGCCGAGCCGCTCGAAGGTCTCCAAGAGTTCGGGGTCCACCTCGTCGAGCGAGTCGTACTTCGGGCGGCTGCCGGGGGCGGAGTAGTACGAGATGTTCTGGAAATCCGGCTCTTCGTAGTCGAGGTGCGCCCAGCGCGGATAGTGCTCGTCCTTTTCCAAGAGTGTCAGGACGTGGCGGTAGGCCTTCAGGCGCCACTCGAGCATCCACTCGGGCTCGCCCTTCTTCTCGGAGATCAGGCGGACGACCTCTTCGCTGAGGCCCTTCGGGATCGTGTCGGCGGCGGTCTCGGTGACGAACCCGTATTTGTAGCCGCCCTCTTCTTTTTCCAGGTCGGCGATCAGGTCGTGTTCGGTGTACGTCGGCATAGTCTGGCGGGATTGGAGGCGGGCCGGGCGGGGGAACGCGCCCGGCGGACGGGTGGTATGCTGCGCACTCGAAAGGGTTCGTCCGGCCCCTGTTAAGTTCTCCCCAAGTCAGCCCATTTTGCGTCATGGAAGGCATCACCATCACCGATTCCGCCGCCGCCCGCATCCGCGAGATCGCCGAGCGCGAGGCCATCGACGCGGGCGAGCAGTTCCTGCGCGTCGCGGTCGTCTCGGGCGGGTGCTCGGGGCTGACCTACGATCTGGGCTGGGACTCGGTGCTCGGGGAGAAGGACCGCGTCGTCGGCGAGGCCCCGTTCCGCGTGGTGATGGACCTCAAGAGCTTCCTCTACCTCGACGGGACGACGCTCGACTTCTCCGACGGACTCGAAGGCCAGGGCTTCCACTTCCACAACCCGCAGGCGGCGCGCACCTGCGCCTGCGGCGAGTCGTTCTCGCTGTAGAGATTCGTTGTAGAGACGCGCTGCAGAGGTGAGGGCGTAGCTGGCAGCCATGCGCGTCTACTTCGATATCTGCGCGATCCAGCGTCCTCTCGACGACCAGTCGCAGCTCCGCGTTCGAACCGAGGCCGAAGCGGTACTGGGGTTGCTGGCTCTGTGTGAGCAAGGCGTGCTCGACCTCGTCGCTTCGGGTGTCCACGTTGCCGAGAATCGGAAGAGTCTCTACCCGGACCGTCGCGCGCATGTTGAAGACGTACTCCGCTTGGCTGAGCGCTACGTGCCCTCAAGCTCGGCGACCCTAGCCCGGGCGAAACAGTACCAAGCATCCGGGATTAAACGGTTCGATGCGCTTCATCTTGCGTCAGCCGTCGAGGCGGCCGTCGCGTACTTCTGCACGACGGACGACGGCTTGATCAAAAAGGGCAAGGCAGCAGACACGCTCGGTACTTCTGTCGTGACACCGATTGACCTCGTCATCCTGCTTCAGTAGTTAACCTAGTGCCATGACAGTCCGAGTGCGCCCCCTCCACGAGATCAATCGCGACGGCCACGCCGCGCTCGTACGCGCGCTCGGCGTAGTGGGCGCGCTCCGGTTCCTGAGCCAATTCACGACTGGGCGGGGCGATTATACTGCCGAGCGAGCTTCCTTTCTCGGTGATGAGAGTCTCGAAGAGCTGTTCGGACAGGTCCAGGAGATCGACCGGAAGCTAGACGAGTCAAGGTAGACGTGGGGCTTCTTGGACGGGCTGGAGGGGCAGGGCTTCCACTTCCACAACCCACAGGCGGCGCGCACCTGCGCCTGCGGCGAGTCGTTCTCGCTGTAACTTCCCGGCGTGACTTCCCGGCTCAGCGGACGACGGTCACACGGAGCGTGGCGCGCTCGGCCCCGGCCGTGAGGCGGACGACGTAGACGCCCGGCGCGACGCTACGCCCGGCCCGGTCGCGGCCGTCCCACCGCAGCGTGTGCGGACCCGCCCCGAGCGCCCCGGCGTCGAGCGTGCGGACGCGGCGGCCCCGGACGTCGAACACCGTCGCCGAGACTTCCGCCGGGGCACCGAGCGCGAACGAGAGGCGCGTGCCGGCGGCCCCGAGCGGGTTCGGCGCAGCAGAGACGGCGAAGCGCGCAGTCTCGGCGACCGGCTCGGCCGCGACCGGCGCGGCGGGCTTGAGGAGAAAGCCGAACGTCTCCAGGTTGCCGTTGCTGTCGAGGACCCCGTCGATGGTGCCGACGCCGACGATCCAGCCGAGGTCGTTCAGCCCGTAGGCGAACTGGAGGTTCCAGCCGGCAGCGGTCTCGTCGACCAGGTCGCGCAGCAGCAGCGGCTGCTCGCCGATCCAGACGACGGCCTCGACCGTGCGATCGCTCCCGGTGCGGATGTCGCAGCGCCCGGAGACGGTGCCGGCGTTGTTGAGGTCGAAGCCTTCGCAGTCCGTAGCGTTCGACGGCTTCGGCAGGAGGCGGCCGGTGCCGTCCGGCTCCCAGAGCGCGACGCTCAGGCCGGTCGTCGGCGAGAACGAGTCGCCCATGATGACGCCGGCGTCGTTGATCTCCTTGCCGTCCGAGAAATTGGCGTCGCCGATCACGCCGAGGTCCTCGGTCTCGCCGTAGCCGCCGGTGCCGTCGGGTGTCCAGCGGACGGCGTGCAGGATGTCGTTGCTCTGCGGGACCGCCGCGCCGGTGATGACGCCGGCCTCGTTGATCGAGGCGGCGCGGCTGAAGCCGGAGCGTGCCGAGGTCGAGGAGGTCGAAGCCGCCCGCGCCGTTGGGCCTCCAGAGCGTGGCGTGGCGGGCGTTGACGTCGCCGCCCTTGTAGGCCGGGTCGTTGGTCCGTGCTCGTCCCACGACGAAGAGCGCGTCGTTGAGGCCGCCGATGAGCGCGTCGTTGTCCGCCCCTTCGAGCGGGAGCGTCGGGAGCGCGACAAGGGTGCCCTCGGAGAGGCGGACGAACGGGCGGAAATTGCCGTTGAAGCCGTCCTCGGCCACGCGCGCACTCCCGGCGGCGTCGCCGTTCTCGTTCACCTCGCCGATGCCGGCGCTGTTCAGCCCCAACGTCCCGCTCCAGAACGTGGCCCCGTCCTGCCACAGAAAGGCGACGGAGGGATCGATGGGCCCGTCGACGTCCTCGATGGCGTCGGAGCCGCCGACGATGCCGGCGTTGTTGACGTCGTTGGCGCGCGAGCCGCCCGGCCCCTGCTCGGTGGGCGTGAGCGAATAGGTCGGCGGGTCCTGTGCAACGGCGGGCACGGCGGCGACGGCGAGCAGGAGCGTGGCGAGGCGGAGCATGACGAAGTAGGATAGCAAGAGGGCGACAGGACGAAGGTACAGCGTAGTGCCGCCCGGTTCCGGCGCGATCCTCAGGTAGTCCGAAGGTTTTGGGCATGGGAAAAGCCCGCGAACCGGCTATCTTGCCTCTGCCCTGATCTCGTACCTGCTATGCGCCGACTCCTCCTCGCTGCCGCCCTTCTCGCACTCGCGGCCCCCGCCTCGGCCCAGGTCACGGCCTTCGAGGTCGCCTTCGACCAGGACCCCGTCGGCAGTGCGCCGGAGACGGTGCGTGGGCTGGGCGGCTTGCGCCCAACGGGAGCCTTCGGCGAGGTAGACTCTCGCGTCCGCGTGGTGCCCGTCTTCGGCGACACGGGTGCCTCGACGGCCGCCGGCAACGTCGCCCGCATCGACGCGCCCTCACCCGGCGACTTCCACCTCCTCGACTTCGACCACGCGCTCGTAGCCGGCATCGTCACCGAAGGCACGGTCCGCGTCGGCTTCGACCTGCTCGCCGAGGGGCCCGGCGAGGGGTTTGCGTTCCTCCGGCTCTACGACGAGACCGAGGAGGACATGGGATCGACGATTCTGAGCTTCTCCGAGACCGGGCTGGCGGTCGGCCTGCTCGACTACGACACGGCGACGGGCGAGTTCGAGGACGTGGTCTACCCCGACGACGCGGGGCTCAACGCCGGGACGTGGCACCGCGTCGGGCTGGTCTACGATCTGGGCGCGAACACGCTCCGGCTCGAGGTCGACGGCGTCGACAAGGGCATCGAGACCGGCCTCAACCGGGCGACGGGGACGGGCGCGCAGGGCGCGTTCTTCAACTGGGGCACGGCCTACGCCGGGCGCTCCGCCATCGACAACGTGACGGTCGAGACCCCGGAGGAGACTGGCCTGCCTGCGCCGCCGCCGGGCTTCGCGGCGCTGCTCGACGTCGACCCGCAGGGCGGGACCGTGCTGCGACCGCCCGACGGCGACCTGCGCACGCGCGGCGTCGCCTTCGCCAACACCCTCAGCGTTCCGTTCTACTGGTCGCCGGTCTACGACGGCGTGGCGACCTATCGCCTGGAGATCGCCGACCCGGACGGCATCGACGACGCGGATGTCCGCCCGCGCTTCGTCCGCACGGTCCCGATCCGCCCGAACCGGACCTACGAGGTCTCGACGCTCATCCGCGCCGATTTCCCGCGCGACGACTGGGAGGTCAGCGTGCTGCTGTGGGGCACCGAGGCACCGGACGGCGACCCCGAGGAGAACCTCGAAGGCGGGCGCTACGGCGGGATGCCGGCCGTCACCGAGGGGCCGGACGGCTGGGAGCGCTGGACGTGGCGCTTCACCCCGCACTGGCCGGCGGCCGAGCACGTTCGCCTCGCCTTCGGCATCCACGAGTACGGGCTGGGCTTCGACGGCGACGTGAGCTTCGAGATCGCCGACTACGCCATCGTCGAGCTTCCCGAAGAGCCCCTCGCGGCGTTCGCACCGGGCGAGGGCGTGACGTTCCCCGGCGGGCCGGGCGGGCTGGATATGCGGATCGACGGCGTCGAGGACGATGGGAACGTGCTCACGGTCGAGACGCTCGGGGCCGCGTTCGCGTTCGACCGGGCGGCGGGTACGCTCGCGGTGCGGCAGCGGGGGGCCTTCGAGCGCGACCTCGCACTGGTCTCCGGCCTCGACCTGGCGGGGCTGAGTGTGCAGCAGCAGTCGGACGACGTGGTTGTCCTCGTCGGGAGCGCGCTGACGGTCGGCGTGCAGGCCGACGGGGCGGCGGTCCTCAGCCCGCACACCGAGCTTTCGGCGACGGTCGAGAGCCGGCTCGGGGGCGACTTCAACCGGCTCGCGCGCGGCGACCTCTTCTCGATGGACGACTTCGGCGGGTTCACGGCCAACGTCCACGTCCCGCTTGGCACGGGCCGCACGGCGCGGCTAAGCCCGGTCGGGGCGCTGCCGTTCGTGGGGATCGCGCCCGACGACCTCGACACGCCCGGTGCCGCCGAGCCGGGCTGGCAGGTCCGGGCCGAGGCCAGCCCCGGCGAGCGCTTGTTCGTGAGCGCCTTCCCGTCGCGAGGCTACGACTGGGCGCAGTCGTTCCGGTTCGCGTGGAGCCTCGCCGGCTTCGGCGAGCCGGCGGGCAGCATCATCCGGCCGGACTTCACGAGCGACTGGCTGCTGTGGAACGTCAGCGAGCGCGCATGGGGGATGAGCTTCGGCCCGCGCTACCAACTCCGCGACGACGTGCCCTTCGCGGGCTACCTCAGCCAGGTCGACGCCGCCGGCGACCGCTGGCTGGCCTACTTCAGCCAGTGGTTCTACTTCAGCCGCGACCCCGAGGTCTTCGCCGACGAGATCGCACGGTGGCGTGACGACTACGGCATGGAGGGGATGTACTCCGACGGCCTCGCCCAGGACGACTGGCTCTCGGCTTACGTCTTGATGCGCCGGCTGCGGGGCGACGTCTTCCCCGGCGGGACCGTCATCATCCACGACAGCTTCCCGCAGTCGGGCGTGGCCGGGGCCGCGTTCCGGCCGTTCCTCTACACCTACGCTACGGCAACCTACATGGCCGAGAACGCCCGCGTCGATGCCGGGGCCGACTGGTCGTGGGCGCGCTACGTGACCGGGCAGTTCCGCCGCGCCAACGCGATTGGCGTCACCAAGGGCGACGGGTGGGTGGGCTTCGAGGGCGTCGAGAAGTACCTCGTCGCGCTCGTCTGGGGCGGGCGTGGCAACCCCGACGTCGAGGGCTTCGAGGCGCAGTACCTCCCGATCCTCGCCGAGCTCGAAGCCCTGTGGGAGCAGTACGGCGACGACCCCCACTTCTTCGACCGCTACTACCACCCGCGCGCGCAGCAGCTCACCGGCTACGAGATCGGCCGCGCCGGGATGCCGTTCATCGAGCGGCAGCCGGTCGGCGCGGCTCAGGTCCGCGTCACCCTGGCGACGTGGACGCCCGGCGCGAGCCTCCGCTACACGACCGACGGCTCGGAGCCCAGCGCGGCCTCGGCGCTCTACGATGCGCCGTTCACGGTCCCGGTCGGGACGCCCGTCCGCGCGCGCGCCTTCAAGCCCGGCCTCGACCCGAGCGCAGTGGCGTCGGACGCGACGGGGGTGCCGGTCGGCGTGCCGGTGCCGGGGCCGGGCTTCGCCGAGACCACGCTGGCCGTCTTCCCCAACCCGGCGCGCGGCGCAGCCACCGTGCGCTACGGCCTCGCCGCCGGCGGCGAGGTGCGGCTCGACGTCGTCGACGCGCTCGGGCGCACCGTGGCGGTGCTCGTCGACGAGGTGCAGGCGGCCGGCAGCTACGCCGCGCGGGTGCCGCTCGGGCGGGTGCCGGCCGGCGTCTACCTGCTTCGGCTGCGCTCCGCCGGACGCACCGAGACGCAGCGCCTGACGGTGGTGCGCTAGGCCCGTGAGCCTCCCTCGGCACACGCGCCGCGTCACGCGGTGGCGGGGTCGTTGCCGTTGAGGAGCTTGGTGAGGCAGACCTCGCTGGTGCGCCCGCGCCGGCGGTACTCGACCTCGTCCACGAGCCGGTGCATCAGCGCCACGCCGAAGCCGCCTTTCCAGCGCTCCGCGGCGGCCCGCTGGAGGTCCGGCGGCTGGTACGCCGAGCGGTCGAACGGGACGCCGCGGTGGCGGATGATGACCGTGAAGCGGCCCGCTTCGGCCCGCGTCGCTATCTCGACCTCGCCGCTCTCCCGCCCCCCGTAGGCGTGCTCGATGGCGTTGGCACAGGCCTCGTCCACGGCGAGCTGCACCTCGCTCGCGGCGCGCTCCGAGAGCCCGGCGTCGTGCGCGCGCTGGTCCACGAACCGGCGGACCCGCGCTAGGTGGCGCGTGGCACTCGGGATCGTCAGCGTGGGGAGCGCGGCCATCGCGGTTACGAGGCGTCGAAGCGCTCGACGGCCTCGGCCTCGGAGTCGGTAATGTCGAAGAGCACGGGGAAGCCGAGCAGGTCGAAGACGTTGTAGACCCGGGGCTGGAGCGCGACGATCTTGATGTCGCCCCCCTGCTCGCGGACCTCCTCGATGTAGGCCATGAAGACGCCCAGCCCAGCCGACGAGATGTACTGGAGGTCGCCGCCGTGGACGACGATGCGCGGGCGCTGGTCGTCGAGGCACTTCTGGAAGGCGGCTTCGAGCTCGCCGGAGGTGTGGGCGTCGAGCTCGCCCTTGAGGTCGAGGACGCAGACGCTGTCGCGCTCGGGCACGGCGTCGGGCAAACGGAAGGTGACGGAGAAAGAGCTCACGGTTGGCTGCGTTGGAGGGTGAAGGGCAGGCGGTGGCGGCTAGGCTGCGGGTCCGGCTAGGCCGTGGGTTGGGCTAGGCCGTGGGTTGGGCTAGGCCGTGGGTTGGGCGTCGAGGGCGGGGCCGCCCGCGGGGGCCGGTGCCCCGTCCCACTTCACGACGACGAGCGTGAGGTCGTCGTCCCACGCGTCGTGGCCGGCGAAGCTGTAAAGGTCGGCGAGGAGCGCGTCGCGGAGGGCGTCCGGTCCGAGCGCGCGGTGGCGGGCGACGGCTGCGGCGAGGCGGTCGTAGCCGAACTCGTCGCCCGTGCCCGCCCGGTCGCGGGTCTCGACGAGGCCGTCGCTGTAGAGCACGAACGTGTCGCCGGGCTGGAGGTGGATTTGCTCCTCGGTGAGCGCACGGCGGAAGAGCGGGCCGCGGTCCAGCCCCAGGCCGAGGCCGCCCGCGCGGAGCAGCTCCACCGTCCCGTCGGCGCGGGCGAGCGCGACGGGGCAGTGGCCCGCCCGCGCGAACGTGAAGACGCCGTCTTCGGCGTCCAGAATCCCGTAGACCGCCGTGATGAAGGCGTGCTTCCCGAGCGACCCCGCGAGCGCCTCGTTGGCCTGGCAGAGCAGCTCGGCGGGCGACTGCGTGAGGCGGCTCGCGGACTGGAAGATGCCCTTCAGCTCGGCCATGTAGAAGGCCGCGCTCGTGCCCTTGCCCGAGACGTCGCCGACGATCACGCCGAGGCAGTGCGGGCCGATGCGGACGAAGTCGTAGTAGTCGCCGCAGACCTCCTGGGCCGGGACGCTGGTTGCCGAGAGCGCGACGCCGTCGAGCTCGGGGAGGTGCTGTGGCAGGAGGCGCTGCTGGACCTCGCGCGCGATCGCGAGCTCGCGCTCGAGGCGTTCGCGCTCGAGGCGCTCGGTGAAGAGGTCGGCGTTGTTGAGCGCGAGGGCGGCCTGCCCGGCGAACGTGGCGAGGGCCTCCACGTCGTCCTCCTCGAAGCCCTCGGCGACGGCGCGCGTGGCGAAGAGCGCGCCCATCGGCTCCTCGTGGGCGATGAGAGGGAGGACGAGCAGGCTGCCCAACCCATCGCCGGGCCGGGCGCGGACGCGGTGGTCCGCCGGGGCCTGGCGCAGCAGCAGCGGCTTGCCCGCGTCGAGGGCGTCGCGGGCCAGGGCCTCGTAGTCGGTGAGGGCCTTGATCTGGACCGGCGTCAGGCCGAGCGCGGCGGTGATGCGCGGCGCGAGCGAGCCGCTGCCCGCGTCGATCAGCGCGAGCCACGCCGCCTGCGCGACCCCCGCCTCGACGGGCGCGCCGGCGATCGTGTCGACGAGCTTGTCGCGGTCGAAGACCTCGCCGGAGAGGCGGGCCAGGGCCTGGAGCGCCTCCATCTCGCCGGTCTTCTGCTGGAGCGCCGCCGCCGTCGGGAGGTGGAACAGCAGCGAGAGCACCGCCGTCGCCGCGTACAGAATCCCGAACCCGAAGCTCACCGTCACGAACTGGCTGAGGGGCTGCGAGAAAATCGACGTCAGCGTGAGGTCGCCGATGTACAGGTCGGGCCCGAAGTCGGAGCCGGCCTCCAGGCCGCGCCCGGCGTAGCCGATCAGGAGGCTGAGGCAGCCGATCAGCCCGACGCACAGCCCGAGCGTCCCCATCTTCTGCCGGAACGGGAGGTACACGATCCACGCCAGCCGGAAGGTGTTGAGCACCATCAGCACGACCGCCGCCACGAGCAGCACGATCGGCAGCCAGCTCTCGTTGGCCGCGTCCGTCGGCCCGGCCCCGACGAGCACCAGCGAGGCGGCGACCATCGCGCCGAGCAGGAGCCGCCAGTTGCGCACGCTGCCCCGGGTGCGCTTGAAGAGGATGAGTGCCCGCAGCGACACCAGCAGCACCAGCGCCACCGCGACCTCGACGAGGGCGATGACGCTGAGGTGGATCACGTCCACGAAGCCGTCGGGGACCCCCGTGGCGGGGTCCACCGAGACGCCGCCGGCCAGCGCCGCCGAGCCCGCCGCCACCCCGAGCCCGAGCAGCCCCGCGACGAACGGGTGCCACAGCGCCCGCACCGGGTTGTACGTCCGGCGGCTGAGCGTGTCGGCCAGCAGCAGCGCCGCCAGCGCCGTGCACGCCACCACGCCGAGGTTGACGAGCACCAGCGTCATCTGCGTCGGCGGCTCCCCGATGGCCGCCACCCGGAAGTGATGGACCACGAGCAGCGCGCAGCCCACCGCCACGAGGAGCCACAGCACGACGCGGCGCGCGCGGCGCGCGGCGAGCGCCGGGCGGACGTGCGCGAGCGAGAGCGAAGAGAGCGACACGGTAGGCAGCGGGGCCTCGGGCTGGGTGAGCGGACCGTACGCGTATCGAAGAAAGCGGCTCCAGGGTTGCACGGCCTCGCCGCGGACCGGCGCAGCGCGCACCGCGGCGAGGCGAGAATATAGCGCCGCGCCGCCCGGCTCGCCGGGGCAACTTCCCCCCGTCGCCCCCCGTAGAGCGCGCCCGTGGCTCTCGTTCTCCCTCCCCCGGCCCCTGCCCTATGACGCGGCGCGGCGTCTCCCGCTTCCTCCTCCTCGTGCTCGCCGGCCTCGCCCTCGCCCTCGTCCTCCGGGCGAGCACCGGGGCCGGCGACGGGCGCAGCTTCGTGGACTTCGGCCAGGGCTGGGACGCCGACGAGCTGCGCCACCACGCGTTCCAGCTGGACCGCCCCACGCGCCTCGCCGTCGAGGCCACGGGGTCGTTCGAGACGGACTCGGCGCTCGCCGCCTACGGCTGGATCGTCCGCCGCGAGGACCGGGCGGTGGTCTGGAAGATGACGGCCCAGAGCGCGACGCGGGCGCGCGGCACGCTCGCCGCCGCCGCCGACACGCTCGCGCTCGGAGCCGGGACCTACGACGCCTACTTCGCGAGCTACGGCGACCCCCTGCTGCCGGTCGAGGCCGGGGGCTCGCACTGGGAGCGCCTGGGCGAGCTGCTCCGCTTCGGGAGCCGGGCGTGGACCTCGGACGAGAGCAAGTGGCGCTTCCGGCTGCGCCGCGTGGACCCCGCCGCCCCGGGCAGCGCCCGCGAGCTCAGAGGCGACGCGCGCGACGCGGCCCCCGCCGGCCCCGGCCTCGTCTGGGCCGGCGCTCCCACCGGCCCGGACGAGACCCGCTCGTACGTCTTCGAGGTCCGCCGCCCGGCCACGCTCCGCATCGAGGCCACCGGCGAGCTCTTCGGCGGGCCGCTGGACAGCGGCTGGATCGACGACCTCTCGACGGAGCAGCGCCTCTGGGCGATGACCGAGGCCAACACCACCCCGGCGGGCGGCTCCGTCAAGAACCGCCGCTACGAAGGCGCGCTCGACCTCGCCCCCGGCCTCTACCGCGCGGGATTCGAGACCGACGGCTCGCACCACCCCGGACGCTGGCGCGCGAACCCGCCGCTCGACCCCGCCGCCTACGGCCTGTTCCTCTACGCCGACCCCGCGAGCGTGGCCGCCTTCGACCCGTGGGACCGCCTGCCGAGGCTGGTCGAGATGACGGGCATCGGCGACAAGGCCCTCGAGACGGCGATGTTCACCCTCGACGAGCCGCTCCGCGTCTGGGTCTACGCCGAGGGCGAGATGAGCGGCGGCAGCCGGGACAAGCGCTACGACTACGCATGGCTGATCCGCGACGGGGCGGGAACGGTGTGGGAGATGGACTACGCCCGGACGCGGCATGCCGGCGGCGCGCGGCGCAACCGCACCGAGGAGGCGCAGCTCACGCTCGCGCCCGGCAGCTACACCCTCCACGTGCAGACCGACGAGAACCACAGCCCCGACGGGTGGGAGAGCGACCCCCCCGACCGCCCCGAGCGGTGGGGCGTCACCCTCTTCGCGCTCGACGACGGCTTCGCGCCCGTCGCGGTGGAGCGCCGCACCGAGCGCAGGTCCGACGCCCCCGCCTCGCTCCCGGCCTCCGGCACCGCCGAGCTCCCCATCCGCCTCGCGCCGCTCGGCAACCGGCAGCGCGTCGAGCGGACGTTCACCCTGGACCGGGAGACCCCGCTCCGCATCTACGCCGTCGGCGAGATCATCCGGTCCGAGCGCGTCGACTGGGGGTGGATCACGAGCGACGAGGACCACGTCTGGGAGATGACGCGCTCGAACACGCGCCCCGCCGGCGGGGGCAGCAAGAACCGCGTCTTCGACGGCCCCGTCACGCTGCCCGCCGGGACCTACACGGTCCACTTCGAGACCGACGACTCGCACGCCTTCGGGAGCTTCAACCAGGGGCCGCCCACCGACCCCTCGGCGTGGGGCATCACGGTCGAGCGCGCCGCCGCGCCGCCGCCCCCTTCTTCGGTACCGCCGCCCCCTTCTTCGGTGCCGCCGAACCCGCCGCTGTCCGACGCGTAGCCCACCCGTGCGTCTGTCCTTTTCCCCCGTCGGTCTCCCCTCACTTCTGCGGGCGAACACCTCACTTCTGCGAGCGAACACACGGGTTCGCCCTTACGTCGCCCCATTTATGCTGGACGTGAACGTCGCTCCCGAACGCCGCCTATGAAAACGGTTGAGCTGGTCCTCGACGTCCCTGACCGCTACCACGAGTTCCTCATCGCCGAGCTGTCGGACCTCGACTTCGAGAGCTTCACCGAGGACGACGACCGGCTCCGCGCCTACGCCCCGGCGACCCGCTGGAGCGCTGTCCGCCGCGAGCAGGTCGAGCGCTGGCTCCGCGCCCACGACCTCCCCGACGCGTTCGAGGAGCGGGTCGTCCGAGACGAGAACTGGAACGCGCGCTGGGAGGAGACCGTCCGCCCGCTCGCCGTCGGGCGCTTCCTCATCAAGCCCACCTGGGCCGACGTGCCGCCGGAGCACGCCGGCTTGCTGCTCCTCGAGATCGACCCGAAGATGAGCTTCGGCACCGGGTACCACGAGAGCACGCGGCTCGTGCTGCGCTTCCTCCCTGCGCTCGTCGGGGGCGGGGAGCGCGTGCTCGACGCGGGCACCGGCACCGGCGTCCTCGCGGTCGCCGCGCTCAAGCTCGGCGCGGCCACCGCCGTCGGGTTCGACATCGACCCGTGGGCGCAGGCGAACGCGACCGAGAACGCCTACCTCAACGGCGTCGCCGACCGGTTCGAGGTCCGCGAAGGGTCGCTCGACGCGGTGCCCGAGGGCGGCTTCGACCTCGCCTTCGCCAACATCAACCGGAACGCGCTCCTCGGCCTGCTGCCGGGCCTCGCCGCGAAGCTCACCCCGGCGGGGCGGCTCGTCCTCGCCGGCCTGCTCCGCTCGGACCGAGAGGCGATGACGGAAGCCGCCGCCGCCGCCGGTTTGCACCTCTACGACGAGGCCGCCGAGAACGAGTGGTGGAGCGCGGTCGTGACGAAAGCCGAGCCGGCATGACCCGCATCGCCACCATCGACGTCGGAACGAACACCGCCCTGCTGCTCGTCGCCGACGTCGGCGACGGGGAGCTGCAGGTCGTCCGCGAGGCCGACCGCTACGTCCGGCTCGGGCAGGGCGTCGACGCGAACCGCCGCCTCGCGCCGGCAGCCATCGAGCGCGTCGTCGCTGCGCTCGCCGACTACAAAGCCCTCGCCGACGGCCTCGGGGCCGAGACCGTCGTGATCGGCGCGACGAGCGCCTCGCGCGACGCGCGCAACCTGGGCGAGCTCGCGGAGCGGGTGCGCGCGCTCGGCCTCGACTACCGCGTGATCTCGGGGCGCGAGGAGGCGCTCTGGACCTTCCGCGCCGCCTGCTCAGCGTACCCCGACCTCGACGCCGCCTGCGTCGTCGACATCGGCGGCGGCTCGACCGAGATCGTCACCGGCCGCGCCGATGCCGACGAGCCGGTGCGGACGAGCGTGGACGTCGGCTCGGTCCGCCTGACCGAGCGGCACTTCCCCACCCTACCGCCGTCCCCCGAGGCTGCCCGCGCCGCCGAGGCCTGGGCCGATGCGGTGTTCGGCGAGCTGGCGGTCGAGGCGTCGCTTCCGCTCCTCGGCTCGTCGGGGACGGTCCGCGTCCTCGGCGCGCTCGCGCAGCCGGGCGATCCGGCGGCCCCCGTCCCCGCCGCCGCCGTCCAGGCGTGGCGCGACCGGCTCCTCGGCCTGTCCGCCGCCGAGGTCCTCGCCCTCGACCCGGACCTGCTCGCCGGGCGGGCCGACGTCTACGCCGCCGGGGTGCTCATCCTCGACGCGTTCATGCGGCGCTTCGGCTTCGAGTCCGTCCGCCCGAGCCCGCGCGGGCTGCGCCACGGCCTCGCGCTGCGGTGGATGGCCGAGGGTGCATGAACCCCCCGCTTACGGCGACATCACTTGCTGCGCTCGCTCAAGCCGCCGAAAGCGTCCCCCCCGACGAGGGGGACAGGCGCGCGTAGCTGGGGAGCGAAGGCTCGCAGAGTCGGAGTGACCGCGAGCGCGGCGGGGGGGCCCGTGAGAACCGCGCAAAGCCGGAACCCGCCCTCGCCCGCGCCGTGAACCGCTGCCCCTCCGCCCGATGCCCGCCGCCATGACGAACGAACAGATTCTCGACGCCCTCTCGAACGTCATCGAGCCGGACCTCGGCCAGGACCTCGTCACGCTTGGCATGGTCAAGGACGTTGAGACGAAGGGGCGGCAGGTCGCCTTCACCGTCGTGCTCACCACGCCGGCGTGCCCGCTCAAGGAGCAGATCCGCAGCGCCTGCGTCAAGGCCATCCACGAGCTCGTCGACGCGGAGGCGAACGTGACGGTCCGGATGACCTCGAACGTGACGAGCAGGCCCGGACCGCCCGCCGGCCCGGGTGCCCAGCCCGGCGTCTTGGGCGGGGTCAAAAACATCATCGCCGTCGCCTCCGGCAAAGGCGGTGTGGGCAAGAGCACGGTCGCGGCCAACCTCGCCGTCGCGCTCGCGCAGGAAGGAGCGGCCGTCGGGCTGGTCGACACCGACATCTACGGCCCGTCGGTCCCGTTGATGTTCGGGGTTCCGGCGGACGAGAAGCCGCGCATCGACGAGAACCGCAAGATCATCCCGCTCGAACGGCACGGGGTGAAGCTCCTCTCGATGGGCTTCCTCGTCGACGAAGCGCAGGCCGTCGTCTGGCGCGGGCCGATGGTGTCGTCGGCGGTCCGGCAGTTTCTGAACGACGCGGCGTGGGGCGCGCTCGACTACCTGGTGCTCGACCTGCCGCCGGGCACGGGGGACATCCAACTGACGATCGTGCAGACCGCCCCGCTGACGGGTGCCGTGATCGTCTCGACGCCGCAGGAGGTGGCGCTCGCCGATGCGCGCAAAGGCGTGGCGATGTTCGGCAACGTCAACGTGCCGGTGCTCGGGGTGGTGGAGAACATGGCGTACTTCACGCCGCCCGACATGCCGGACCGGAAGTACTACCTCTTCGGCGAGGGCGGGGCGCGGCGGCTCGCCGAGGACCTCGGCCTCGCGCTCCTCGGCGAGGTCCCCATCGAGCAGGCGACGCGCGAGAGCGGCGACCGGGGCACGCCCATCGTCATCGCCGAGCCGGAGAGTGCAAGCGCGCAGGCGTTCCGCCGCATCGCCAAGCACACCGCGCAGCAGGTCTCGATCCGCAACGCCGACCTGCCGGCGACGCAGCCCATCGAAATCCTCTATCGCTGATCGGGTGCCGCTGACGCGACGCCGTATATTTCCGCTATGCCTGAGACGCTTGCCCACACCGACCCCGCGCTGCACCAGCGCATCGAGGAGACGCTCGACCAGATCCGGCCCTACCTCATGGCCGACGGCGGCAGCGTCCGCCTCCAGAACGTCACCGGCGACTTCGTGGTCGAGCTTGAGCTCCTCGGCGCGTGCGGGACGTGCCCAATGAGTATGATGACGCTCCGTGCAGGCATCGAGCAGGCGCTCAAACGCGCCGTCCCCGAGGTCACGCGCGTCGAGGCCGTCACGCCCGCCGCGCCGTAGGCCGCCGGCTCGGGTCATCTCGGTTCAGGCCGGCTCCATCGCCTCCCACCCGAACGCCAGGAGCGGCAGGAAGGACCGAGCCGTCTCGACGACGGCGTCCGCGAACGACGGGTCGCCAAGCTCGCTGTCGGCTACGTCGCGCCGGACGATGAGTGATTTCGCCTTGAGCCACCGGGCCAGTTCGGAGTCGGGTTCGGCCTCGAAGCCGCGCGGCATCCGCTTGAGCGACGTGGGCACCGAGACCGGGTGCCCGGCAGCGTCCATCTGCTCGACGATATCGAGGAAGTCGCCGGGGTCGGCGACCATGCGGTCGCGCCACCGGCGGACGAGGGCCGTCTCGGACCACCAGTAGCCGCCCGCGATAAACGACGCGCCGGGCTCGACGTGGAGGTACACGCTGCCGGGGTCCTTCCGTCCGCCGCTCCGCGAGAGGACCGCCCCGACGTGGGTCTTGTAGGGCAGCTTGCACTGGGAGAACCGCGTGTCGCGGTAGATGCGGAAGACCGAGCGCTTGGGGTCGCCGGTGAGCGGGAGGCCGTGCAGCGGGGCGCGCCGGGCGACGTCGGCGATGAGGCAGCGCATCGGCCAGAGCAGCTCGTCGTCGTAGACCGCCTTACGGGGGTTGAACCAGTCGCGCTCGTTGTGGCGCTTCAGCTCGCGGAGGAAGTCGAGGCCCTCCGTGCGGAAACCGGGAAAGGGTGGGAAGTCGGAGGGGGGCATGGCAGAGCGGGGTGAGGAGCGGCCAAGCTACGGCTTCAGGGTGCCGAGGGCTTGTCACGGTGCTCTCCCAGCGCCTCGGCTTCGGCGGAGCGGCCTCGCGCCTCCAGGAAGTCGGCGAGCCGGCTGCGTGCTTCTTCTGTCCGGGGGTGGTCGTCGCCGAGCGCAGCGCGCATACGGTCGTACCCGTCGCGCAGCAGGGGCAGCGCCTCAGCATCGCGGCCTAGCTTGCCGAGACACCCTCCGAGCAGGCTCTCGCCGCTGCCGAGAAGCCAGTGCTCCGGGGGCAGCATGGCCCGCCGACTGCCGAGGCTCGTGCGCAAAAGCACCGTCCCACGCTGGAGGTCGTCGGCGTTGCAGAAGGCGGCCCCCACGACGTTCTGCGCGTAGGCGAGGAACGGGTGCCCGGCCTCCAGCGCGCCTTCGGCCACGGCGAGCGTGGCCTCGCCCTCCTCAACCGCTCGGTCCAGCTGCCCGGAGCGGTTGAAGTGGGACACGAGAGACACGCGCACCGCGATCGTCTCCGGGTGGTCCTCGCCGATAAGGTCAGCCGACAGCGCGTGCGCTTCGCGAAACGCGGCGGTGGGCTCTTCGGCTTGCCCCAGATCGCTGAGGGCATTCGCCCAGTTGACGAGCGCGAACGGGAGCTGGTACGCGGCTCCGGGGTCGGTCGTTTGCCGGAGGGCAGTGACTAGATCCGCGAACGCCTCTGCCGCCCGTTCGCTGTCGCCCCGCTCCAGGAACAGGACGGCGAGGTTGTTCAGCATGCCGAGGGTCTCCATGCCCAGCCTTTGCCGGATACCGAGCGACTCCTGGTAGGCCGCTTCCGCCTCGTCGATGCGTCCGAGGCTGCCGAGCGTCCCGCCGTAGTTGTTGAGGGCGACGGCGAGTTGCCGGTCGTCCCCGTACTCGCGGAGCGTGGCGATGGCGCGGAGGTGGACGGGCTCGGCCTCGGCGGGGCGGCCCGAATCGTTCAGGGCGACGGCGAGGCCGTCGAGCGCCCATCCTCGCCGCACGTCGTCGTCGGGGAGCATGGCGAGGGCGCGGCGGGCGTGGTGCTCGGCCCGGTCGGGGAGGCCTCGGCCGTTGTAGACGCCCGTGAGCGAGGTGTGGATCGCCCCGGCGACCTGCGGCGACGATGCCTCGTCGTCGACGCGCGCCGCCGCGCTGTCGAGCACGGCGCTGAGCGGTGCGTCGGGGTCGCCCTCCTGCGGGCTGCCCAGGAGGATGGTCTCTTCGAGGAAGTCGAGCGTGCCCTCGGCCTGCGCGAGCGCCGCCGCGGTGCGGTCGCGCTCGGCGGCGGCGATGCGGGCTTGCCACAGCGCGAGGCCCGCCCCGGCGACGAGGGCGAGCGCGACGAGGGCGGCGGCCGCCGTCGCTGCCCGGTGGCGGCGGACGAAGGTCCGCGCGCGGTAGCCTGCCGTCGCCGGGCGCGCAGCGACGGGCCGGCCGTCGAGGTGCCGCCGGAGGTCGTCGGCGAGGGCGTCGGCCCCGGCGTAGCGCTGCCCGGGCTCTTTGGCGAGGGCCTTGAGGACGATCGTGTCGAGGTCGCCGCGCAGCCGGGGGGCCACGTCGGCGTCGTACTGGGCAGGCCGGACGGAGGCCGACGGCCGGGTCGGCACCGTGCGGCAGACCGTCCGCTCGATGTCGCTCGGCGAGAGCCCGCTGAGGTCGTAGGGCCGCGCGCCGGCGAGGAGCTCGAAGAGCAGCACGCCCAGGGCGTAGGCGTCGGTGGCGGTGGTGACGGCCTCGCCGCGCACCTGCTCCGGAGCGGCGTACTCCGGCGTCATCACCCGCATCCCGGTCTGGGTCAGCGCCTCGCCGCCGTCCTCCTCGATCAGCTTGGCGATCCCGAAGTCGAGCAGCTTGACCGACGGCCCGCCGTCGGGCCCGCCCCCGGGCGTGACGAGGATGTTCGAGGGCTTGAGGTCGCGGTGGACGACGAGGCTCTGGTGCGCGTAGGCGACGGCGTCGCAGACCTGGAGGAAGAGCCGGACGCGCGCCCCGACCGAGAGGCGCTCGCGCTCGGCGAAGTCGGTCAGCGCGGGGCCGTCGACGAACTCCATCGCCAGCCACGGCATCTCCCGCCCGAGCAGCCCCGCGCCCGTCACCCCGCCGTCGATCAGGCGCGCGATGCGCGGGTGCTCGAGCCGGGCGAGGATGCCCCGCTCGGCCCGGAAGCGCTCGACCGACCCGGCGGAGGCCAGCCCCGCCGGCAGCAGCTTGAGCGCCACCGTTTGCTCGAACTGCCCGTCGGCCCGCTCGGCGCGGTAGACGGTGCCCATCCCGCCGCGCCCGACTTCCTCGGCGAGGCGGTACGGGCCGATGTGGGTGGCGGGCGCGGCGGGCCGAGCCTCGGCTCCGAAGGCGGGCTTGCCGAAGCGGTCGGCGGCCTCGGCCTCGTCGTGCGCCGCGAGAAGCGCTTCGAGGTCGGCGCGGAGGCCGGCCTCGCCGAGCCGGTCGAGGAAGGCAGCGCGGTCCGCTGCGCCGAGTGCGGCAGCGTCGGGGAGGAGCGCCTTGAGGCGCTCCCAGCGAGCAGGGTCGGTGGAAGCCATAGCACAGAGCCGGTCGAGGCGGAGAGCCGCCAGAATGATAACCGCGTGCCGACGGCAGAACAATCCTTCTCTCGGCCCATGGTTGTCGCGGGCGCGTACCCAGCCTCCCGACTGCGCCTCCCTGCACACCGAGACGACCGCAAGCGAAGCAACCGCAAGCGAGGCAACCGCAAGCGAAGCGGGGCCGGCCTGCGAGCAACGGCCCTCGCTTCTACCTCGCCTCGGCACCGTGCCGCCACGCGAGGTAGGCCATGAACCCCGGCCCGAGGCGCAGCGCGTCCTCGTCGATCGTGAAGCGCGGCGTGTGCAGGCCGTGCGTGATGCCCTCGGCCTCGTTGCCGACCCCGAGCACGTAGAACGCCCCCGGCATCCGCTGGGTGTAGAACGCGAAGTCCTCCGCCGCAAACCACTGCGGCAGGTCGACGACCCGCTCCTCCCCGACGTATTCGACGGCCGCCGCCCGCACCTCGGCGGCGAGCGCCGGGTCGTTGGTGAGCGCCGGATAACCCACGCGAATCTCGACCTCGCACGTCGCCCCGAAGGCCGCCGCCGTCTGCTCGGCGATGCGGCGGATGAGCTCGTGCGCGCGGAAGCGCCACGCCTCGTCCATCGCGCGGAACGTGCCCTCGATGCGGACCTCGTCCGGGAGCACGTTCGTCGCGCCCTCGGCGGTAACCCTGCCGAACGAGAGGATGCTCGGCACGCCGGGCGGGCTGTTGCGGCTGACGATGCTTTGGAGCGCGGTCAGGATGTGGGCTTGGGCGAGCACGGCGTCGGCCTCGAGCGTGTGCGGCGCGGCGGCGTGCCCGCCCTCGCCCCGGACCGTGAGGTAGACCTCGTCGGCGCTCGCCATGAAGTCGCCGCTGCGCACCCCGAGCGTGCCGACGGGCAGGGCCGGGAAGACGTGCTGCCCGACGATGGCCTCGGGCGCGGGCGAGCCGTTGGCGTCGAGCGCGCCCTCGTCGATCATCACGCGCGCGCCGCCAGGGTGCTTCTCCTCGCTCGGCTGGAAGAGCAGGCGGACGCTGCCGCGCAGCTCGTCGCGGATCGCGTGGAGAATCTTGGCCGTGCCGAGGAGCGAGGCGGTGTGCGCGTCGTGCCCGCAGGCGTGCATCGTGCCGTCGCGGGCCGAGGCGAAGTCGAAGGTGTTGGCCTCGCGGATCGGGAGGGCGTCCAGGTCGGCGCGGAGCGCGAGCGCCGGGCCGGGCTTGCCCCCCTCCACCGTGGCGACGACGCCGGTCTTCGCCACGCCGGTCTGCACCGCCACGCCGCCGAGCGCGCCCAGCGTTTCGGCGACGAGCGCAGCGGTCTCGTGCTCCTCGAAGGCCAGCTCCGGGTTCCGGTGGATGCGCCGCCGGAGGGCGACGATCTCGCCGAAGAGGTCGGCGTTGAGGGCCTGGATGCGGGCTTTCACAGAGGCGAGGGGTTGCCGGGGGCGAGCCGTGAAACTACGTGCAGCGGAGGGCGCTTGCACCGAGCGGGATAATAGGTGTATGCTGAGCCTCTCCGCTCAACTCCCCAATCCGATGCTTCGTCGCTACGCCCTACTCACCGCCCTCGTGCTCCTCGCGCCGCTCGCCGCGCGCGGGCAGGCCGCCCAGGACCTTACGCTCGAAGCGCCCGACGGCACGGCCGTCGCCATCGACCGGGACGAGTGGGGGGTGCCGCTGATCACGGCCGAGACCGAGGCCGCCGCGTTCTTCGGCCAGGGCTTCGCCGCGGCCCAGGACCGGCTCTTCCAGATGGAGAACTTCTGGCGCGCCTCGACCGGCCGCCTCGCCGAAGCCTTCGGCCCGGACTTCGTCGAGACCGACCAGCTCGTGCGCACCTTTTTCTACACCCCCGCCGAGCGCGAGGCGCAGTTCGACGCGCTGCCCGGCGAGATTCAGACGATGATCACCGGCTTCGCCGACGGCGTCAACGCCTACATCGACTCGGTCGCGGCGAACCCCGCAGCGTACCGGCCCGCCGAGTACGCGCAGCCGCCGTTCACGCTCGTCGGCATCGAGCGCTGGGACGCCGACAAGATGGTGGCGATCATGCAGTTCTTCATGCGGCGCTTCGGCGAGTTCGGGGGCGAGGAGCTGGCCCGGCTCGCCGAGCTGACGGCCAACGGGATCGACTGGTTCAACGAGAACCGCCCCATCAACGACCCGACGGCCCCGACGACGATTCCATCGACCGATCCCGCCGCGCCGGGCTCGCCCGACGTGAGCTACCGCGGCCCCTCCGTCGATCCCTCCGTCGCCGCCGAGGTCGCCGCCCGGCGCGAGCGCGTCGACCGGCTCCTCGACGCGCGCGGCGTGCCGCGCAAGCTCGGCTCGTACGCGGGGCTCTTCGGCCCGTCGAAGTCGGCCTCGGGCGACGTGATGCTGCTCGGCGCGCCGCAGATGGGCGAGCCCGCCGTCTCCGCTCCCGGCGACCCGAACCGAGCGGTGACGTGGGAGTCCGAGCTCCTCGTCGGCGACGCCGACGCGCCGGCGCTCCACATCGCGGGGATGACCGTGCCGGGCATCCCCGGCGTCATCATCGGCCGCACCGCCGACCGCGCGTGGACCCTCACGAGCGGCATCTCGGACAACGTCGACACGTTCATCGAGACCACCGAGGACGACACGCTCGACCGCTACTTCTTCGACGGCGAGTTCGTGGACTACGAGGCCATCTCCGAGTCGATCCCCGTCCTCGGCGCGCCCGCCGTCCAGTTTACCCACCACCGCAGCGTCCACGGGCCGGTCTACGCCACCGACCCGGGCAGCCAACAGGCCTTCACCTGGCAGTACACGTTCTGGAACCGGGAGCTAGACATGCTCGAGGCGTTCTACGACCTGTGGAACGCCGAGACCGAGGGCGATGTGGATGCGGTGATGGCCGCCGTCCCGATGTCGTTCAACTTCTTCCTCAATAACCGCGACCAGGACATCCGCACCTGGCACATCGGCTTCTACCCCGACCGCCCCGACAGCGCCGACCCCCGCCTCCCGCTCCTCGGCGACGGCTCGCAGGAGTGGGACGGCATCCGGCCGTTTGAGGAGCTCCCGAAGGACGAGAACCCGGCGCAGGGCTACTACGTCAACTGGAACAACAAGCCCGCCGCCGACTGGGACCACGGCGACATCATGCCCTGGACCGACGGGGCCGGGCGCACCTACGACGGCGTCCTCGCCATCGAGGAGTTCGTGCTCCAGGACGTGCTCCACAGCTTCGACGACCTGAAGGAGATCCACGAGATCATCGACGCGCGCGAGTACCCCGGCACGTACCAGCAGATCGCCCAGTTCAGCGAAACCGGGAGCCGCGCCGAGAACCTGATCCCGCCCGGGCAGAGCGCCTTCTTCAGCACCGCCGGCGTGCCCAGCCCGCACGTCGCCGACCAGTGGCCGCTCTACCAGACCTACGAGATGAAGGAGTTCACGTTCGTCGGCGCGAACCCCGTGGCGAGCGAACCGGGCGCACTGCCCGGAGCCGCCCCGCGCCTCGGGGCCGTCCACCCGAACCCGCCGGTGGACGGCGTCGCCCGCGTCGTCGTCGAGCTACCCGCCGCCGGGCCGGTGCGGCTCGACGTCGTCGACGTGCTCGGGCGGGTCGTGGCCGTGCTCCGGGACGGACCGATGGCGGGGGGGGCGCACGAGGTCACGCTCGGCACGGGCGGCCTGCCGTCGGGGGTCTACTTCGTCCGCCTCCGCGCCGAGGGCCGGACCGAGACGCGCAAGCTCACCGTCGTGCGGTAGGGATGCGTGGCGGCACGTGAAGCCCCGAACCGGCGCAGGCTGGTTCGGGGCTTGCTTTTGCTCATCCGGCACCCGACCTTCGGAGTGATCTCCGACCGGCCTTGCCATGACCGCCTTCCCCACGACTCGTCCCAAACTCTCGCCCGAAGCCTACCTCGAATGGGAAGCGGGCCAGGACGCGAAGCACGAATACTACCGGGGCGAGGTGTTCCTCATGGCCGGGGGTACCGAGACCCACGCGCGGATCATTACGAATCTTGTCGTTTTGCTGAGCAACGCCCTTCGCGGCGGTGGCTGTACCGTCTACACTGAGGCTCTGAGCATCCACGTCGAGGCGCACGACCTCTACACCTACCCCGACCTCTCCGTCGTCTGCGGCGAGGCGGCCTTCGCCGACGAGCGCCGCACGAGGCTACTCAACCCCGCCGTCCTCGCCGAGGTCCTCTCGCCCTCGAGCGAGCGCTACGACCGGACGGCGAAGGGGCGGTTCTACCGCAGCATCCCGTCGCTCGAAGGCTACGTCGTCGTCTCGCAGGACGCGCCGGGCGTGGACGTGCTCACCCGTACCGACGACGGCTGGCTGCTCCGCAGCGAGAGCGCCGACGGGCACGTCGCCCTGCCGCCGCTCGGCGTGACGCTCGCCCTGGCCGAGCTCTACGACGGCGTCACCTTTCCCGACCCGGGCGAACTGGATCGCCCCGTCCCGCACGGTTGACACCCGACGCTCCTACCGGTGATCTACAGCATCAGACGCCGCCGTGCCTCTTCCACTGTGGGGGAGGCGCGGTTTCCGTTGAGCTGTGACACAAAGATTACCGCTGGGGGAGAACCGCGTGACCGTTTCGGGATGATTTCGGAGCGGATGTGTTCTACCCTTCGCGAGCGATCTGAAGCCCGTTGGGTTTCGGGTCCTCCTCACTTCTGCCCCTCTCCTCTCAACCCTACCGCCATGACCTTTGCCACACGTGCGCTTCTGGCAACCTTCCTCCTTACCGGCATCGGCTCTGCCGCTGCGCAAGACCTCGTCCCCGACGACGACGTGCCGGGCGTGCTCATCGAGCGCGACTACGACATCCGGCTCGCCGTGGGCGGGCTGAACTACCCGAGCAACCTCACCTTCGGCGAGGGCCGCATCTGGATCAGCGAGTCCGGCTACGCCGCGCCGAACGTCCCGCCGACCGTCGCCGAGATCACGCTGCCCGGCCCCGACGACGCGCCCGGCTCGGGCACGGTCACGATCATCCTCACCCCGGCCATGCTCCCGCCGGGGATGCTCGTCCCGCCGTTCACCGACGTGACCTACCGCGACGGCCTGATCTACCTCGGCCACCGCCAGGTCGGGGCCAACGAGTGGATGGTCGGGGCGTACTCGCGGTTTGACCCCGACAGCCCGGTCGGCACCTTCGAGACGCTCCTCACGAACCTACCCTCGGTCGGCGACCACCAGAACAACACGGTCGTGTTCGGGAGCGACGGACGGGCCTACTTCGGGCAGGGCTCGGCGACGAACACGGGCGTCGTCGGGGCCGACAACGTCGGGCGTTGGGTCGAGGACGCGCCGGGCTTCCGCGAGATCGCCCCGGTCGAGATCGTCCTCAACGGCGACGAGTTCACGGCGCGCGTGCCGACATCGCTCGACCCGGACTCGAACGCCGTCACGGCCCCGTACCGCCCGTTCGACTCCGGCCCCATCGAGCCGGGCTTGGTGATTCCGGCGGCGACGCCGGCGACGCCGCAGGACGGCCTCATCGCGGGGTCCGGGACGGTCTACTCGTTCGACCCCGACGCGGCGGACCCGGCGAGCACGCTGCGCCTCGAAGCCTGGGGCCTCCGCAACCCGTTCGGCCTCGCCTTCGACGCGGCGGACCCCACGCGGCTCTTCGTCTCGAACAACGGCTCCGACATCCGCGGGCAGGCCGGCGACCCCAACGAGCCGCTCAACCCGGACACCTACGTCGTCCGCGGGAATCGCCCCGTGGCGCAGGAGTACGACGACCTCTTCGTGCTCACCGTCGGCGGCGAGGTCGAGTTCTTCGGCTGGCCCGACTTCTTCCACGACCCCGAGACCGGGCAGCCGCTCGACCCCAGCGATGCGACGTTCTGCAACTCGCCGGTGCTGAGCGCCGAGGACTGCCCCGCGCCGATCTTCGACGCGGCGTTCCGAGCCGGGCTGACCGTGCAGCCTGCCGTCGCGGAGGTCGGGCTCTACGTCTCCGTCACCGGCTTCGAGCCGTCGCCGAGCGCGGCGTTCGGGTTCGAGGGCGACCTGTTCACGACCGAATCCGGCTCGTTCTCGCCGCAGACCGGCGCGTTCGAGTTCACCGGCTATAAGGTCGCCCGCATCGAGCCGGACACCGGGGTCGAGGTAGACTTCGTCGTCAACGACGGCACGACGGCGGACGAGCTCTTCGTCCCGGAGAAGATGAACAAGCCCGTCTCGGCGGTCTTCTTCGGCGACCAGCTCCTCGTCGTCGACCTCGGCGTGGCCGATCCTGGCATCGAGCTGTTCCAGTCGGGGACGGGCAAGGTGTGGATCGTCGAGCGCCGCGGTTCGACCGCGAGCGAGGAAACCGCCGAGGCCAGCCGGGCCACGCTCCGCTCCGTCTTCCCGAACCCGCTCGCAGGCGGCGCGGCCCGCGTCGTGGTCGATCTCCCCGAAGCCGGAACCGTCCGCGTCGAGGTGGTGGACGTGCTCGGGCGGACCGTGGCCGTCCTTGCCGACGGGCCGGCGGCGGCGGGCACGCACGAGCTCTCGCTGAGCCGCCGGGACCTCGGCAGCGGGGTCTACGTCGTCCGCCTCCGCGCCGACGGGCAGACGCAGACGCGCAAGCTCACCGTCGTGCGCTGACACGAGGTAGGGGCGGGTTCCAAACCCGCCCCTACGCACGGATGGCCGCCCCTACGCACGGATGGGAAGACCGGATGGGCGGACCGCCGCGCGCGCCGCCGAAGCTCCCCGCCGAGTACGTGACGATCCCCGCCGGTCGCCAGAAATACTCGTGGAGGAAGGGGTCGATCAGGTTCTTGAGCGCGGGTGGGAGGCCGTGGTTGTACTCGCCCGCGACGAACACGAAGGCGTCGGCGCGGCGGTAGAGGTCGGCCAGTCGTTCGAGTGGCTCGGGGGCTTCGCCTTCGCCGTACTCCGAGTCCATGCTGTCGAGGAGCGGAAGCTCGGCTTCCAGCGGGTCGATGAGGTCCACGTGGTGCCCGCGCCGCTCGAGCTGTCGGACGACGAACCGGGCCGCGCGAATCCCCTGCCGCTCCGAGCGGACGGAGCCGTAGACGACCACGACGCGGAGACCCCCGCCGCCGTCGGAGGCATCGGGACTCGTCTCGCAGGGCGAGCCTCCGGCGAGGTCGGCGGCAGAAGAGGACATCGCGAGGCGCGGTGAGGGAGCACGCGACATAACGCCGCCCTCGCCCCGGCCCTACGACTCTCCGACCACGTCGTCGATTGCGCAAGCGATGGCGAGCCAGAGGGTGCCGCCGTCGAGGGTGCCGCCCTCGAACGTGCCCCGCCCGACGAGCGTGACCGAGCCGTCGTCGAGCGTCAGCGGGTCGCCGTCGGCTTCGAGCTCGGCCTCGCGGATCGCCGCGTCGGACGACAGGGTGAGCCTCACGCGCGAGGTCCGCGCCAGCAGGTGCTTCGGATCAACCGTCAGCTCGACGTCGATGGCGACGTGGCCGGTGCCGCCGTCGTAGGTGCCCTCCGGGTCGCCGTCGATCGACACCGTGGCCGAGACGTTGCCCAGGTCGGTGTCCACGTCGTCAGTGACGGGCGGGAAGTCGAGGAGGCGGACGGTGCCGGCGTCGCGGTCGAGGGCGGCGCGGAAGTGGAGCGGCGGGTCGCCTGCGTCGGGCTCGCGGACGAGCTGGCGGTCCCCGTCGAGGATGCCGTGTTCGAGGAGCGCGTAGACGTCGGCGTCGAGGCGGGCGGAGAACTGCGGCGGGAGGTCGGCCGGCATGACGGAGGGGGGGCGGCGAGGGAGAGGGAGAAATAAAAAACCCGGCAGCCTTACGGGGCTGCCGGGGCGCTGCTCGGCGCAGCCTTACAGGGGCTGCTTGGCATCGTGCTTCCTAAACGGAGAAATGGCCCTTTTAGTTTCTGGGAGCCTGGCCTTAACATACGCTTCATGTGCCTCGGCAAAACCTTGCCGAACAGAGACCTGAGCCTCAGTCTCGGCTCCAGCGCACCCGGTCTCCAGCGGTGATGCCCCACGTGTCCGTGAAGCCGGCCTGCGTCTCGACGATGAAGCGCGACTGCCCCTCCGCCGAGACGTTCTCGGGCGAGAAGGGCTTGGTGTACTTCGCCGTGTTGAGCACGGTCGAGTCCGGGGCGACGAACGTGATGTCGAGCGAGAGCGGGGTGTTCGCCATCCAGAAGCTGTGGCGCTGCGTGCGCGGCATGACGAAGAGCATCCCGCTGCGCTCCGGCAGCGAGGTCCGGTCCATCAGCCCGCGCTGCGTCGCCGAGTCGCCCTGCGCGATCTCGACGTCGATGGTAACGATTTCTTCGCCGTCGTCGCGGGAAAAGGTGAGCGAGCCGTCGCGGCGGAACGGGATGTCGTCGGCGGCCGGCGGCGTGGCCGGGCGCGGCGCGGGCTCGGATTCGCACCCGGTGGTGAGCAGGAAGGCGGTGAGCAGGAGGGCGGAGAAGAGGAGGGGCAGAAGGCGGAGCATCGTGCGAGGGGAGAGGGATCTGAGAGTGATGCTTGTCATTGCGAGCAGGCTCATTGCGAGGAGGGGCACAGCGCCGACGCGGCAACCTCCAACGGGGTACTTGGGCTCAGGAGATTGCTTCGTCGCTCACTGCGTTTGCTCCTCGCGATGACAGGGGGGGCTATCCGATCAGCTTCGCCGTCACCGCGTCGGCGACGAGCGCGCCGGCACCGGTGAGGCGGACGGTGCTGCGGCGGATGGGATGGATGAGGCCGCCGGCTTCGAGCTCGGCAAGCGCCTCGACCTTTTCGACGAGGAGATCGACGCCGTAGTCGGCTTCGAGCACGTCGAGGTCGAGGCCGTCTTCGAGGAGCCGGAGGCGGAGGAGAATATATTCGTCGGCGAGGGTGTCGGCCCCGAGGCGCTCCTGGTGTTCGAGCGGGCGGTGGCCCTGCCCGAGCAGCGCGGTGTAGCGCGGGAGGTTGCGGACGTTGGCCCAGCGCCGGGCGAGCGACGGGGTCTCGCGCCAGAACGAGTGGGCGCTCGGGCCGAAGCCCAGGTAGTTGCCGTGCCGCCAGTAGACCTGGTTGTGGCGGCTGCGCGCGCCCGGCAGCGCGAAGCTCGAGATTTCGTAGTGCGCGTAGCCGTGCCGCCGGAGGGTGGCGGCGGTCTCGAGGAAGCGCTCGCCCATCGCCTCGTCGGGCGTCGGGGTGACGGCCCCGCGTGCGACCAGCTTCGCCAGCGGCGTCCGCTCCTCGACGGTCAGCCCGTAGGTCGAGAGGTGGGGGACGCCGAGCGCGGCGGCCCGCTCGAGGTTGGCCTGCCACCGCTCGGCGGGCTGGTCCGGGACGCCGAAGATGAGGTCGATCGAGAACGAGTCGAACCCGGCCGTCCGGACCGCCTCGACCGAGCGCTCGGCCGCCGCGGCGTCGTGGGCGCGGCCCATGAAGCGCAGGTCGTCGTCGAAGAACGACTGCACGCCGAGCGAGAGCCGGGTGATGCCGAGGTCGCGCAGGCCCCGCAGGTAGTCCCGCGTCGCATTCTCCGGGTTGACCTCGAACGTCACCTCCTCGACCGCGCCGGTGTCGAAGTGCCGCTCGATGCCCTGCATCAGCAGCGCCACCTCGCCCAACGGCAACAGCGACGGCGTCCCCCCGCCGAAGTAGACCGTCTCGACCGGCTCGCGCTGTCCATACTCACGCCCGTAGGCGTCGATCTCGACCCGCACCGCGTCGACGAACGGGCGCGTCAGGCGGTGCGTCGTCGTGAAGTAGAAGTCGCAGTAGACGCAGCGCTGCGTGCAGAACGGGATATGGAAGTACAGGGCGGCCAGGGGAGCGGCGAGCTTGGAGCGACAAACGACGAATGAGGGAAGCTACGCCCTGCCTGCCGCCTGTCTTTACCTTTGCTCATTCGTCACTCGCCGTTCGCCACTCGTTCCCCGCCCCGTGCTAGATTTTCACCGGCTCCACCCTCAGCTCTCGGACTTCGGCGCGTACCGCGTGGACGAGGACGCCCGGCGCGCGGCCAAGCTCCGGCTCGCGCTGGAGGCCTTCGGTGACTGCGCGCCGGGGTGGGAGGCGCTCCGCGACCGCGTGGCGCAGGAGCGCCCGCGCACGCTCGTCGCCGGGCTCCGCGAGCGGCCCGACGGCTGCGCGCCGTGCACCGAGCGCCCGACGCCGATCACGCTCGTCGCCACCGACGGCTCGCAGATCTACCCCGACCGCCACGTCGAGCCGGCGTGCTACCTCCTCAACGTCAGCCGGATCGCGTTCCACTACGGCACCGAGGAGCCGCCGCTGATGACCGCCGAGCCGGACCTCCGCTTCCGCCGCCGCGACCTCGACGAGCTCAACGCCGACGAGGGCGAAGGCGCCCTCCTCAACCTCACCACCGAGGTCGTCTCCGCCCTCCGCGACGAGCAGGAGCTGCACTGGCTCTTCGAGACCGCCTTCCACGAGCGCCGGAGCGCCCGCCCCGTCCTCGCCCTCGCCGACGGCACGCTGATCCGGTGGATGCTGCGCGGGATGAACCACCGCGCGCTCGAAGACAAGCTCATCGGGCGCTACCTCGCCCTCCTCGAACGGTTCTACGACGAGGGCATCCCCGTCTGCTCCTACGTCTCGATGCCCGGCAACACCGAGCTCGTCAACCTCCTCGGGCTCCACCGGCGAGAGGAGGACGACTGCCCCGACGAGGAGTCGGTGCGCGGGCTCCTCGACCGGCTCGTGTTCGAGCACACGCTGTCGGTGGGCGAGCGCTCGGCGCTGTTCGAGTCGGGCTCGCGGATTCAGAAGGACTACGGGCCGCACCACCGGATCTGCTATTTCTACGTCCGCCTCCCCGAAGAAGTCGGGCGCGTCGAGCTGCCGACGTGGGTGGCGGGGCAGCCGGGCTGGCTCGACATGATCCACGCCGTCGTCGTCGATCAGGCGGCGAAGGGCGGCGGCTACCCGGTCATCCTCACCGAAGCCCACGAGCGCGCCGTGATCCGGGCGCAGGAGAAGGCCATGTTCTACCGCATCCTCGAACGCGAGATGCAGCGCGCCGGGCTGCGCGGCTACGCCGGCTCGCAGAAAGCCGCCTCGAAACGAGCGCCGAGAATATGAGCCAGCCCATCGCTGAAGTCATCGAGTCGAGCACGCGGCACATCGTGGCCGAAGTGCTTCGCCCGGAGGACCGGTCTGCGGCCGAGCCGCCGGACTTCGGGGCGTGGGTCGAGGTCGAGGTCGAGGACGGGACGACGCTGTTCGCGGTCGTGGCGCACGTCGAGACCGGGAGCGTCGAGCCGGGGCGGCAGGCGGTGGCGCTCGGGATGGACCGGGCGATGCTGCGCCGCGAGATGCCCCAAGTGCTGGCCCTCATCCGCACGACCTTCCGCGCCCAGGTCCTCGCCTACCGCGACGGACGAGGCACGGTCCATCAGACGCTCCCGCCGCGTCCCGCCGCGCTCCACGATATGGTCCGCGCGTGCGCCGACGCCGCCGTCTGCTCGCTCGGCGCGCCGTTCGACTTCCTCCGCACGCTCGTCCGCAACCCCGAGATGGGCATCCCCACGGACGACCTGCTCGTCGCGCTGTTGCGGCGTCTGAACCTCGCCTACGGCGCAGGCGACGAGGGAAGGAAGGCCCTCCTCGCCGCCGGACGCTCGCTCAGCCGCCTCCTCGACGACGACCACGAGCGCCTCCAGTCCATCCTCCGCCGGGTGCGGTAGGCGACACGGTAAGGAAGAAGGTCGATATTCCTGAGGTACCCTACTCCGCCGCCCTCATGCCTCCCTCGCCCGGTCCCGCTGCCTTCATGTCCTACGTCCGCCAGGATGACGAGCATGAAGACGGGCGTCTGACCATGCTCCGAGAGGGCCTCGAAAGCGAGGGCGGATGCAAGCGGGTCTCGCCTTTCCCATCTTCCAGAACCGGAACGACATCGCGTGGGGAGACAACTGGAAGGCCCGGATCGAGGAAGGGATCGACGCGGTCACCTCTTTTACCCCCATCATCAGTCCAGGCTTTTTCCAGAGCAGTGCGTGCCGGAGTGAGTTCGAGCGGTTCCGGAAGCGGGAGCAGGCGATGGGCCGGGACGACCTGGTCCTGCCCGGACGGTGAAGACTGACGAGGCCCCTCGCCGTGCTACGCCAGCGCAGCGAGCAACTCGGCAGGGGCATAGACCGGGAGCGAGGCAGCGGCGAAGTCCGGCCCGTTGCGCGTCACGATGCCGTCGCACCGCATAGCCCACGCTGCCTCGTGCGTCACGCCGTCCTCGTAGTCGGCGAAGCCGGAGGCGAGCGCGCCGACCAGTTCGGCTCGTCCCACGGGAGCGATCTCAAAGAGATCGAGCAAGTGGCCCACGCCTGCCTGGGCTTCAGCGGTGCCGCGTCCAGCACGGAACACGTAGTACGCCGTGGTCACGGCATGGCCTGCGAGAAGTCCGACGATGCGCCCATCGGCGACGGCCTCGAACAGCGCGGCGGCTTCCCGTACCCACGGCTCGCGGTCGAGGAGCACGTCGAGAACAACGTTCGTGTCGAAGAGGATGCGCGGGCGGTCGGCGGCAGGCTCCGTCGCGGCGCGCTCTGTCATCGGTGCTTCTCGGCGAGGTAGGCGCGGTAGTCCTCTTCTGTGACGTTTTCTGTGACATTGGGAGGCACCCCTCGTGCGCTCCCGAGAAGCTCGCGGACGCGCGGGCTGAGCCGGTTGCGCCAGCCATCGGGATCCTGTGCCTCTTCGTCAGACGCGCCGTCGCCTCCGGGGTCAGAGGACGCGAGGAGGCGGAAGTAGTCTTCGACGAGGGCGGAGACGCTCGTGCCGCGCTGCGCAGCGTAGGCCTTGGCGCGGCCGATCACGTCGTCTTCCAGGCGGAGGGTCAGCTTTATTTTCATGACGTGTAGATCCCGGTGGAATGGGTAGATCCCGGTGGAATGGGAGATGTACGTCGTACTCGTCAACGGGGTCCTCTGCTGTCGCTCGCTCAGCCGCCTCCTCGACGACGACCACGAGCGCCTCCAGTCCATCCTCCGCCGCGTTCGGTAAGAGCGGATCAAGTCAAGTCTGAAGCGGTTCTTACTCTCGTCTTACTTTCGTGAGCAGTCCACCAGTGAGGGGCAGCATGGCTACCGTTCGGCTTTCCAGCAAGGGCCAGATCGTCATCCCCAAGTCCGTCCGGCAGCAGCATGGGTGGCCGCCGGGCCAGGAGTTCGTCGTCGAAGAGGCCGACGGCGGCGTGCTGCTCCGGCCCCAGCCGCGCTTCGCGCCGACCACCGTCGAGGAGGTCTTCGCCAGCCTTCCCTGCGAAGGGCCTCCGCTGAGCGTCGAGGCGATGGACGCCGCTGTGCGGGACGCCGTCCGGGCGGAGTGGGTGCCTTCGGGGCGCGAAGGCGAGGGGCGATGACGACCGTAGATACGAGCGCGGTCGTCCGGCTCCTCGTGGGGGACGACGCCGAGCAAGCCGAGCAGGCCCGCGCCCTCTTCGGCGACGCGAGCCGCGACCTCGTCGTGCTGAACACGGTGCTGCTGGAAGCGGAGTGGGTGCTGCGCGCCGCCTACGGGTTCGAGCGTGCAGCTGTCGCCAAAGCGCTGCGGCGGTTGCTGGGGCTTCCGACCGTGCGGGCTGAGGACCCCGGACGGGCGTCTCAGGCGCTCGCGTGGCACGAGGCCGGTCTCGACTTCGCCGACGCGCTGCACCTGGCCGGCAGCCAGGATGCCCGAGCGCTGAAGACCTTCGACCGTGCGTTCGCCCGTGATGCACCGGGCGACGGTTCGTGTCCGGTCGAACTGCTGTAAGGCCACACTCAGCCGCTTCCCCGGCGACGACCACGAGCGCCTCCAGTCGATCCTGCGGCGGGTGACGTGAGGACCCCCCGTCCCGTTCGCATCGCGCTCCGGGACTTCGTCTCTGTGCGCTCAGGCTTCACGGGACTGTCCCCCTTGAAAACTGTCCTCCTTGAAAGGGGACAGCTTTCGCCGCTTTGGGCGGAGGCGCAGCCGGAGAGAGGTCCCCGCCCGCTCGTCGTTCGACGTGCGTAGCTCGACGCTAAAAGATCACGCCGACGCGGGCGGCGACCACGACGGCGGTTCGCGTCTCGCCGATCACTATCGAGGGATCGACCTCGACGTAGAGCGAGGTCTCGTTGAGGGGCTGCGCCCAGCCCAGGCCGAGGTGGATCGCTGGGCCGCCGTCCTTCGAGCTGTCGCCGAGCGGGAAGTAGCCGCCGAAGCCGCCGATCAGGTAGCGCGCCCAGCGCGGCGAGCGCGGCAGCGTCAGCACCCCTGAGACCTGCGGGTTGAAGAGGTACGTCGCGTCGTCGCGCCCGCCGAGGAGGAAGCCCGCGAACCCGGCCCCGACGGCGAACGAGAAGTCGGCGTTGACCGGGAACGAGGCCCGGCCCCGGACGCCGAGGCCGAAGCCGTCGTCGAGCACGTCGCCGCTGGCGACGGAGAGGAGGGCGTCGAAGCCCACGCCGAAGCGCGGGTTCAGGCCGCCCTGGGCGGAGACAGGAGCGGCACAGAGGCAGGACAGCAGGGCGAGAGCGAGGAGGCGGGGCATGAAGAGAGAAAGGGGAGAAACGTGGCGGAGAGCAGCTACCTAAAGACGGGCCGCGTGTGGAGGTGGGCCGCGGGACGCGCGCCCGAAGTTACTGCCGGGCTGCCGGCGCGTTCTCCCGCAACCGACGCCGCCGCCGCGCCGTAGGCGGCGCGTCACCAATCCACGCGTCACCAATCCACGCTGCCCCGATGGACTTCTTCGAGTTTGTCCTCATCGTCCTCTTCGCCTTCGTCCTGCCCATCGTCATCCTTACCTCCGCCCTGGACTACAAGAAGAAAAAGCTGGAGATCGAGCGTGGAGCGGGTGAGGGGCTCCGCCTCGGGGAGCTGAAGGCCCTCCTGGCTGAGGTGGTGCGTGAGGCGAACGAGCCGCTCGTCGAACGGATCGACGCGCTCGACGAGAGGAGGCTGCCGGCGCACGATCCGGAGAACGACGACGAGGAGTTCGCGGACCGGCCGGCCGAGCGTACGCTCGGCCGGCCCCTCGGCTGAGCAGCGCGATGAGGCTCGAGCGCGACGACGCCTTCTGGGCCTCCCTCGCGGGGCGGACGTGGCACCGCGTCAAGTGGCACCGCACCGATGGGGCGCGCTCGACCGAGCGCTGCGCCGCCTACGACACGCCGCTCCACCGGCGGGGTACCTACTACCTCCGGCCCGCCTACACCGACGGCGAGGTGTGGCTCTGCCAGCGGGCCTACGAGGAGCTGGTCCGCCGCACCGGCGGCCGGCCGAGCCGCCGCTACAGCAAGCCGCCGAGCGGGGAGGAGGGGCACTAGGGGAGGGGCGTTTCGCGTTTTCCCGGGGCGCGTTTCTCGCACCGTGCGCGTACCTTCCGCTGCCCTTCCCCATGCCTCGCTTCCGATGATCTGCAGGACGATCCCCCTTCTTTTTGCCCTGACCGCGCTGCCGCTCGCCGCACAGGACAACCGCGTCGAGTTCGTCTGGTCGGGCGCGCTCCAGCCGACCTCGGTCCGCGTCGTCGCCGGGCTGTCGCCGGGCACCGACAGCGTCCGCATCGCCTTGACCGACCGGGCGGACTTCAGCGAGGAGCCGTTCTTCTCGGCCTTTCGGCGGGTCGATGCGGGGAGCCGGACGGTGGCCTTTACGCTCGACGAGCTCGAGCCGGAGACGCGCTACCGCTACGCGGTCGAGGCCGGCGGGGCGCTCGACACGCTGCGGGCCGGGACGTTCCGCACGCCCCCGGAGGGGCCGTTCTCCTTCCGGCTCATCGCTTCGGGCTGCGCGCGTACGGCCTCGGACCGCCCCGTCTTCGAGGTGATCCGCCGCCAGGAGCCGCTGTTCTTCCTCCACCTCGGCGACTTCCACTACGAGAACATCGCGTCCTCCGACGTCGAGGTCTACCGCACGGCCTACCGCGAGGTGCTGAGCTCGCCGGTGCAGGCCGCGCTCTACCGCGACGTGCCGATCGCCTACATCTGGGACGACCACGACTACGGCCCCAACAACAGCGACCGCCGGGCACCGGGGCGCGACGAGGCGCGCCAGGCCTACCAGGAGATGATCCCGCACTACCCCCTCGCGGCGGGCTCCGGCAACGTCCCCATCTTCCAGTCGTTCTCGGTCGGGCGGCTGCGCTTCATCCTGACCGACCTCCGCTCCTCGCGGCGGCCCTACCGCCGCAGCCGGCAGAACGTCCCGACGATGATGGGCGAGCGCCAGAAGGACTGGTTCAAGGACCAACTGCTGAAGGCGCACCAGGCCGGGGAGGTCATCGTCTGGGTCAGCAGCGTGCCCTGGATCTACCGGCCCAACCCCGAGAGCGACTCGTGGGGCGGCTACGCCGAGGAGCGCGAGGAGATCGCGGGCTTCCTCCAGGAGCACGGGATCGAGAACATCGTCATCATGGCCGGCGACTCGCACATGATCGCGATGGACGACGGCTCGAACAGCGACTACACCCCCGGCGGCGACGGCCCGGCGATCCCGGTCGTCCAGGCCGCCCCGCTCGACCAGGCCGGCTCGACGAAGGGCGGGCCCTACAGCGAGGGGGCCTTCCCGACGCGCAGCCTCTTCCCGCCGCACAACGGCCAGTGGGTGCTGATGGAGGTCGAGGACGAGGGCGGCGACGAGGTGTGCATCGCGTGGACCGGCTACCAGACGCGGTGGGACCGCCCCAGCTCGCAGCGGCTCGTCGAGATGGAGCGCTGCTTCGAGACGCCGGTGCCGCAGCCGGCGCGGGAGGAGGGCGGAGACGGCCTCGGGGCCGGCCAGGGACGGCAGGAGTAGACGCGGCGGCGGCGGCGTCGGTAGCTTCCGAGACCGCAAGACCTCCTCCCACAGCGTGCCCTCCCACACCCCGCCCCTGCCTGTGGGGACGCCGCCGAGGCCCCGGCTCCGGGGCGGCGTCCTCGTCGGTGCCCTGCTGTGCCTCGCGCTGGCCGGGTGCCGGAAGCCGGGCGGCGGGGCCCGGCTCGCCGCCAGCGTGGTCCAGCCCCCGGCGGCGTTCGCGTGGTCCGGGGCCCTCACGCCGACCTCGGTCCGCGTCGTGGCCGGGCTGAAGGGGCCGAGCGACAGCGCCTGGGTGCGCCTCGACCCCGGGCCGGACGCGCTGCCTTCGGCCACCTCCGCCGCCTTCGAGATCGTGCCGGGCGGGGCGGTCGTCACGGCCGAGATCGGCGGCCTGACGCCCGGCACCGAGTACGCGTACGCCTTCGAGGCGGAGGGGCGGACGCTGCAGGCCGGGTCGTTCCGGACGCCGGAGGACGGGCCGTTCTCGTTCGAGGTGGCGGTCTCCGGCTGCGCGGTCACGGGCTCCAACAGCCCCGTCTTCGACGCGGTCCGCGCGCGCCGTCCACTCTTCTTCCTCCACCTCGGGGACATGCACTACCTCGACATCGGGCTGGGCCACCCGGACCTGTTCCGCCGGGCCTATGGCCGCGTCCTGCGCTCGCCCCGGCAGGCCGCGCTCTACGCCGACACGCCGCTCGCCTACGTCTGGGACGACCACGACTTCGGCCCGAACGACAGCGACCGGACGGCCCCGGGCCGCGACGCCGTGCAGCAGGTCTACCGCGAGCTCGTCCCGCACTATCCCCTCCCCGCCGCCGGCCCGGTCTACCAGGCGTTCACCGTGGGCCGCGTCCGCTTCATCCTGACCGACCTCCGCTCGATGCGCGACCCGCGCGGGCTCGGGGGCGCGCGCACGATGATGGGCGCGGAGCAAAAGGCGTGGTTCAAGCGCGAGTTGCTCGCCGCCTCGCGCCGCTACCCGCTCACCGTGTGGGGCAGCACGGTCCCGTGGATCGGCCCCCCGTCCCCAGCGGCGGACCATTGGGGCGGCTTCCCCGAGGAGCGCCGCGAGATCGCCGACTTCATCGCCGACAACGCCGTCGGGGGCCTGGTCATCGTGGCGGGCGACGCGCACATGGTGGCGATGGACGACGGCTCGAACAGCGACTACGCCAGCCGAGGCGGAGCCCCGATCCCCGTCATCCAGGCCGCCGCGCTCGACCAAACCGGCTCCGTCAAAGGCGGTCCCTACAGCGAGGGCGCGTATCCCGTCCCCTCGACCTTCCCGCCGCACCCCGGCCAGTGGGTGTCGATGGAGGTCGCCGACGACGGCGGGCCGGAGGTCTGCGCGACGTGGACCGGCTACCGCACCGGCTCGGCCGTCACGGAGGAGCTGGTGCGCTGGAGCCGCTGCTTCGCCGCGCCGCCCCCCGTCCCCGACCTGCTCGCCGATTCGACGACGCTGCCTCTCCGTGGGCTGCCGTCGATCCGCGTAGCGCTCGGCACGCCGTGAGGCGAAGCGGCCGGCGGGGCACGGCAGGTGGCGCGCGGTCACGTTGGGGCCTCCACGTTGGGGCCTCCACCTCGCGCCGAAAGGGCGGCTGAGCCGGGGCTGAATGCCGCGATCCTTCACGGTCTGCCTGGCGATGGTGGCCTAGATTCCGGTCCCTACACAGACGCGGACCCCGAGCGGCGGGGCCGCGTTGCTTTTTATCCGCCAACCGCCTGCCGCCATGGACGTCACCATCACTGAGCGCTCGCCCGTCGACTTCGACCTCGACATCCGCGCGACGAGCGAAGAGCTCGAGCCGCGCTTCACGAAGGCCCTCAAGGCGCAGCGCAAACAGATGAACCTCAAGGGCTTCCGCCCGGGCCACGTCCCGCTCTCGCTCGCCCGGAAGATGCACGGCGACGAGATCGCCGCCCGCCTCGCCGAGGAGGTCATCGGCGAGGCCTACCGCGACGAGGTGGCCGACGACCCCGAGCGCGACGTGCTCGGGCAGCCGCTCCTCGCCGAGCTCGACTACGCCCCCGGCGAGGACCTCCACGCCGTCGTCCGCTTCGGCGTGCGCCCCGAGGTCGAGATCGCCGACGTGTCCGGCGTCCAGGTCTCCCGCCTCGTCCGCCCGATCACCGACGAGGACATCGAGGACGAAATCCGCCGCCGCCTCCGCCGCCAGGCCGACCTCGCCCCGACCGACGAGGCCGCGACCGAGAACGACGTCGTCGTCGTCGACCTGCAGCGGCTCGACGAGGAGACCGGCACCGCCATCATCGGCGAGCGGCAGGAGGGCCAGGAGGTGGAGCTCGACGACGAGCGCCTCTACCCCGAGATGCGCGACGGCCTCGTCGGCAAAAAGGCCGGCGACTCGTTCAGGCTCGACCTGCCGAGCCGGGAAGAGGGCGAGACCGACCGCTTCCTCGTCGCCGTGCGGGAGGTCAAGGCGCGCGAGCTGCCCGAGCTCAGCGAGGCGTTCGTCAAGGAGCAAACCGCCGACAAGGTCGAGACGATCGCGGGCTTCCGCGACCTGATCCGCGGCGAGATGGAGCAGGCGTGGCACCGCATGTCGAGCGAGATGATGCGCGAGGCCATGGTCCGCGCCCTCCTCGACGCCCACGCCTTCGCGGTGCCCGAGACGCTCGTCGAAGGCGTGCTGAACCAGATGACGGACGAGGTCGCCGAGCAGAACGACGGCGGCCTGCCACCCGGCTTCGACTACGCCGCCTTCCGCGAGGGCAACCGCGAGAGCGCCGAGGCGCAGGTCCGGTGGATGCTCCTCCGGGACCGGCTCACCGAGGAGGAAAACCTCGAGCTGACGGAAGAGGACTTCGAGGCCGAGTTCGAGCGCATGGCCGCCGGCGGGCCGTTCGACACCGACACGCTGAAGCAGTTCATCGCGCAGCAGCCGCAGCTCCTCGAAGGCATCCAGCAGCGCATCGCCACCGACAAGCTGTTCCGGGCGCTCGAAGGCCGGTTCGAGGTCGTCGAGAAAACCCAGGAGGAGCTCGAGGCCGAGCACGCGGCGGAAGCCGAGGCTGAAGAAGCCTAGCCCGTCGGACGATAGCTTGCTTGCCCCCCGCGCCCCGGTCCATCGCGGCCGCTCGAGGGGACCGGAGACGCCGTCCTCCTCGCCGGGGGGGCAGCCGCCTGAGCCGGGAGCGCAGGCGACGCCGGGGCGGCGCGACCGGCGGGGGGTAGGAACCCAGTTTGCCGCCCTCCGGTATTCCGGCTCGCTTCACCCACCCGCAGGCTCACCCCACTAGCCCGACCCGCCCATGATCAGCGACTTCGTCACATTCGCCAAAGGCATCACGACCGCCCCCGGCGGCATCTACTCCGGCGGCCCCGACGCCGAACCCATCAGCGCCCTCGTCCCGATGGTCGTCGAGCAGACGACGCGCGGCGAGCGCTCGTACGACATCTTCAGCCGCCTGCTCAAGGACCGCATCGTGCTCTTCGGCACCCCCGTCAACGACACGACCTCGAACCTCGCGGTGGCGCAGCTCCTCTTCCTCGCCGCCGAGGACCCGGACAAGGACATCAACCTCTACATCAACTCGCCCGGCGGCCAGGTTTACAGCGGCATGGCCGTCTACGACACGATGCAGTACATCAAGCCCGACGTGGCGACGATCTGCGTCGGCCTCGCCGCCTCGATGGGGTCGATCTTCCTGCTCGGCGGGGCGGCGGGCAAGCGCGCCGCGCTCGCCAACAGCCGCATCATGATCCACCAGCCGTCGAGCGGCGCGCAGGGCCAGGCCTCCGACATCGAGATTCAGGCCAAGGAAATCCTCTTCATCAAGCAGCGGATCAACGAGATCATCGCCGAGCACACCGGCCAGCCCATCGAAAAGGTCGAGCGCGACAGTGACCGCGACAACTTCATGAGCCCGCACGAGGCGAAGGAGTACGGCATTATCGACAACGTCCTCGCTGCCGGAAAAGGCGAGCCGGACAAACCGGTCGACGAACAGGAGAAGTCGGAGTAACCGGCCCCGCGTTGGTTTAACCGAGTTGATGTGGTGGCGGGCGCGTCCTCCGGGGTGCGCCCGCTGTGTTTAGCCCAGCGTGGTAGCCCAGCGTGCCGAGGCGCTCGGCGAGGGCGCTGCGCGCCCCGCCCCGCCGGCAGCCTCTTCGTCCCTGCGGGATTTCGTCCTTGCGGGATTCGTCCCTGCGGGGTGCCTCTACGTCAAAATTCTGCGGCTGAGGCACTTCGCGGGGGCCTTCTCGTTAAGGCGTTCTCTCTCGACTCCCCGCCCCCGATGACCCGTCCCCTCGTCCTCGCCGCCTGCTGCTTCCTCGCCCTGCCCGCCGAGGCGCAACAGCGCGGCGGGCAACGACCGGCGAACCTGCCGACCGGCACCCTCTCCGGCACCGTCGTCGATGCCGACACCGGGGTGCCGATCCCGGTGGCGTCCGTCGCCGTGTGGCGCGTGCCGCTCAGGGCGGGCCGCGACACGTCGCTCGTCACCGGGGCCGTCACCGACGCCGAGGGTGCGTTCCGCATCGAGGGCGTCCCGCCGGGTCAGTTCTACCTGGACGTGAGCTTCATCGGGTACGTCACCGAGCGGGTCGAGGGCCTCCGCCTCGGCCCGAGCAACCGCGCGGTGGAGCTCGGCCGGATCGCGCTCGCGCCCGACGTCGAGCGGCTCGACGGCGTCGAGGTCGAGGCCGAGCGCGAGCAGGTGTCGGTCCAGATCGACCGGACGGTCTACAACACCGCCGACGCCCCCGTGACCTCGGGCGGGAACGCGACGAACGTGCTCGAAACCATCCCGTCGGTCGATGTCGACGTCGACGGCAACATCAGCCTGCGCGGCAGCGGCAACGTCGCCGTGCTCGTCAACGGCAAGCCCGCGCCGGTCGCTGGGGAGTTCCTCGCGGCCTACCTCCAGAGCCTGCCCGCCAGCAGCGTCCAGCGCGTCGAGGTGATCCCGAACCCGTCGGCGCGCTACGAGCCCGACGGGATGAGCGGCATCATCAACATCGTCCTCAAGCAGGACGTGGACCGCGGCCTCGGCGGGACCGTGCAGGCGGGCCTCGACACGCGCGGCGGCTACACCGGCGCGGCGACGCTGACCTACGGCAAAGGCCCGGTCAGCCTCTCCGGCTCCTACGGCTTCCAGCAGGAGAACAGCGGCGGCGGCGGCCGTTCGTTTGCCGAAAACCGGTTCGCCACCCCCGTCACCTTCCTCGACCAGGCCGAGCGCGAGGACGAGGACGAGACCTCGCACAGCCTCAGCCTCTCCGCCGACCTCGCGCTCTCCAAACGGACGAGCCTCTCCGCTTCGGCGCAGGCCGGGGTGCAGGACGAGACCGAGGTCGAGGTCAACGACTTCCTCGAGCTCGACGCCGCCGAGGACCCGATGCTCGCCTACGAGCGCCTCGTCGAGGAGGCCGGGGACCGGCAGAACGCCGACCTCCGCCTCGGCCTCCGCCACGACTTCGGCGGGGACCGCGCCGCCGACGCGGCGGCGCACACGCTCACCGTCGAGGCGCGCGTGAACCGCTCGGCCAACGACGACGAGGAGACCTACGACCAGAACCTCGTCGACGCCTTCGGCGGCGGCGCCGACGGCATCGCCCAGCTCCAGCGCACCCAGCGCGAGCGGGACCGCGACGAGGCCTCGGTCGAGATCGACTACGTCCGCCCGCTCGGCGGTTCCCTGGCCGGCACCCGCCTCGAGGTCGGCTACAAGGGCGAGCTCGAGACCCAGTTCCAGTCGCTCTTCGCCGAGACCCAGAGCGAGGCCGGTGCCTTCGAGCCGGACGCCGACCTCAACAACACGTTCGACTACGAGCAGCAGGTTCACGCGGCGTACCTCCAGCTCGCCCGCGAGGTCGGCTCGCTCGGCCTCCAGCTCGGCCTCCGCGCCGAGACGGCGCAGGCGACCTTCTCGCTCCTCACCACCGGCACCGACTTCGAGAACGACTACGCCAGCCTCTTCCCGAGCGCGTTCCTGAGCTACGAGGTCGGCGGCGGGACCACGCTCAAGGCCAGCTACAGCCGCCGCATCAACCGTCCCCGGACGTGGTTCCTCAACCCGTTCCCCAGCCTCGACGACCCGAGCAACCCCCGCGTCGGCAACCCGACGCTCCAGCCGGAGTACGTCAGCGCCTTCGAGGCAGGCCTCGTCCGCTTCACACCGTGGGGCTCGCTCACCGTCACGCCGTACTACCGCTACACGACCGACGCCGTCGAGCGCATCGCGGCGATCTGCGCCGACCAGCCGGACCCAGGAACCGTCGTCGGCGCGCTGTGCGGCCCCGGCGTCGTCACCGTGCGCACGGTCGAGAACGTCGCGACGAACAGCTCCTACGGGGTCGAGCTCATCAGCGCCGTCACCGGGCGCGGCGCGCTCGACGGGCTGCGCGGCTACGCCAGCGTCGAGGGCTTCCGCTTCGTCAGCGACGGCACGACCTCGGCGGGCGACTTCGAGAACGACGCCTTCGGGTGGGGCGGGCGGCTCAACGCGAGCTACGCCCTCGGCGAGCGCCTCGGCCTCGGCGGCCTCGACCTCCAGGCCAACGTCCGCTACCGCGCCCCGGTCGAGACCGCGCAGGGCCGGCGCGGGGCCTTCACCTTCATCGACTTCGCCGTGCGCAAGGCGCTCCTCGGCGACCGCGCCAGCCTCACGGCCCGCTTCCTCGACCCGTTCGGCCTCGCCGGGTTCAACTTCACCATCGACCGGCCGTCGCTCTACCAGGAGTTCGAGCGGAGCTGGGGCCGCACCGCCGTCGGCCTCACGTTCCAGTATAGCTTCGGGCAGCAGCAGCGCCAGCGCCGAGGGGGCGACGGCGAGCGGGGGGACGCCGACTTCGGCGGCGACGAGTTCTGAGGGCGCATTAGTTCCAATAAATGAAGAAGGTGTGCTATTTTGGTGGACGGGTGACCGGGAGCTTCCATAAAATTCGTATAGATACCTAGTCGGGGGCACCTCGCTCCGCTTGGGTGCTCTCCGGCGTCTACCTCTTAACCCACTTCACCGACCTAGGCTTATGCTACCCTTTCGCCAAACCCTCCTCTTTCTCCTCTTCGCCACCCTGTCCGGTGCCGCTTTCGTCGGGTGCGACAGCAACGAAGGGGACGACCTGCCCGGCGTCGAGGAAACCATCATCGTCGGCACGAACGTCCCGGACGACTTTCTCCAGACCGGGATGTTCGAGCTAGCCGCCATCCCGACCGACGACGGCGACAACCCGATCCTGAGCTCGAACGTCCAGGCCGAGGTCAAGATCGACTCCGTCAACGGGCTGTCCATCGACGACATCATCGCCAGCGCGCTCGTCGGTCAGGTGAACCAGCCGTCCGACCTGCCGCTGGCCGCCGCCGTCGTGCTCGACAACAGCGGGAGCATGTCCTCGACGGACCGGAGCCGGATTCGCGTCTCCGGGGCCAAGCGCTTCGTCAACACGCTCGACAACCAGAACGTGGACTTCGAGGCCGCCGTCTTCTTCTACCCCGGAAGCTCGGCCGACTTCAGCGTCACGCGGCTCGCCCAGGACTACACGGACAACCTGGACTCGCTCGAAGCGGCCATCGAGGAGGCCAGCGCGGGCGGCGGAACCCCGACCCACCGCTCGGTCCTCGACGTGCTGGACTACTCCGAGACCGTGCGCCCGACGGCCCAGTACAACCGCGCGGTCGTGTTGCTCTCGGACGGCCAGTCGGCGGACCCCAACCTCCTCAATGAGGTCTGCGCCCTCGCCGACTCGCTCGCCAGCCCGATCTACACCATCGGCCTCGGCCCCGCCTCGGCCCCGAGCTCCTTCGCCCGGGACGAGATGGAAAACCTGGCGAACTGCGACAACTACCTCGTCCAGGGAGCCTTCGCCGCGCTCTCGGAGGACGACAGCGATGAGGCCGATGCGATCTACAGCAACATCGCCCGGGCGACGGGGCAGGGCAACCTCTCGATCGACGTGCAGATCACCCAGGGCCTTGACATGCTCAACCCGGGCGACCGGGTGGTCGCCACGCTCACCCTGTCGTCGGAGGAGGGGTCGGCCTCGGCGAGCTTCGACTTCGTCGCGCGTGGCTCCTCGGGGGGGAACCGCCCCGCGCCGCCGGCTTCGCAGGGCCTCGTGGACTGACCCTCCGCCGGCCGGATATACGAAGCGCCGACGCTGTCTGTTCAGCGTCGGCGCTTTGCGTGGTACCGCGTACGGGATTTGAACCCGTGTTACCGCCGTGAGAGGGCGGCGTCCTAGACCCCTAGACGAACGCGGCGTGTCGGGCGAGCCCGGAAGATAACGAGCGGATCGGCCATTGCAGCCCGCTGCACCCGTTTTTCACGCCTCGGTGTGCGGGCCCGCGCCGCCGCGGACCATGGCGAGGTGGGGGAGGCCCGCCTCCTCGAAGACGCCGCCGACCGGCACGAAGCCGAACGAGGCGTACAGCGCCCGAAGGCGGACCTGAGCGTGCAGCACGCACGTGGCGAAGCCCGCCGCTTCCGCTTCGCGCAGGGTCCCCTCGACGAGCGCCCGTCCGAGGCCTCGCCCCCGCCACGCCGGGAGCACCGCAAAGCGCTCCAGCTTCGCCGCCGGTCGGCCTCCGTGCTCGGTGGGCCGCCACCGCGCCGTGGCGACGGGGGTACCGTCCACCAGCCCCAGCAGGTGGTGGCAGGTCCGGCCTCGGTTGGCCGGTTCGTCCCAGGCGTCCCACTCCTCCTCGGGCGGGCACGCCTGCTCCTCGACGAAGACCCGCTGCCGGATGCGCCGCGCCGCCAGCCAGTCCGCCTCCGTTTCGGCACGTCGAAGCTCCATCGGGCGTCGAAGGTCTATCGGGCGTCGAAGGTCTATCGGGCGCTGAGGCAGGGTGGAAGCGAGCGGAGGGTCAGTCGGCGGGCCCTGGCCGGGCCGGGCCGTTGCCGTGGGCCTCCAAAAACGCGGCCGTCCGCTTGCCGTTGCCCGGCATCACGTCCTCGCTCAGGGTGTGGAACTGTTTGCCCACACCGCCCGGGCAGTCCGGCTCGTAGGCGTAGAGGGCAGGCGGCTCGGCAAACTCCGCCTCGCGCCGTTGCAACGCCTCGAAGTGCTCGAAGGGGACGGTGGCGTCGCAGCCGTGGTGGTGCGCGATCGTGTGCGGGAGACGGTCCACGAAGTACGCTGCCGAGCGCCGGAGCAGCTCCCGGCGCGCCGTTTCGTACGAGGCCCTGCCCTCGACGAGGGGCTGCAGCACGGTCTCGAGCATGAACACGACCATCTTCGGCACGCGGAGCTCTTCGCCCAGCTCCTCCGCCGAGGAACCTGCCAGGTAGTCCTCGGCAACCGAGCGAGCGGAGGGTCCGAAGAAGTTGGTCGGGCCGAAGTACGAAGCGACGGCGTTGACGCGCGGGTCGCGCAGCGCCAGCAAAAGCGCCACGGCCCCGCCCCGGCTCCCCCCGATGGCAACGAGGCGCTGCTCGTCCATGAGCGCGGAATAGAGCCGGAGCGTAGCGTTGAGCAGGGCGAGGGCGTCGTCCACGTCCCGGTCCCAGATGCTCGGCGCGCCTCCCGACTCCAGCGCGCCGAGCGGCGTGTTCAGCAGCGGCTCCGAGCGGAAGGCCGGCACCACGACCACACTACGGCTGCCGATTTCCCGGAGCACCCCGGTCGAGAAGCGTCTTATTTGGACGTACGGGTCCGTGCCTTGCGCGCCGCCGTGGTTGTAGAGGACGACGGGCCAGCCCGCCGAGGGCGGCTCGCCGGGCGGAAGGCGGACGGCTCCGTAGTGCGTGTGGGGCGCGCCGCCGGTCGTGTGTGAGAGCAGGACGAAGCGGGCCCCGTCAGGGAGGGTTTCTTCGAACTCGACCCGCACGTCGTCCGGCTCGTAGGCTGTGCCGCGGGCGCGCGCCGCCCACTCTTCCTGAACGGCGCGGCGTTCGGCTTCGGTCGGGGGGGCGAAGAGGCGGTCGAGGTCCACCTCGCGCGGGGGAAGGAGGGCGTCGCCGCTGGCACACCCTCCGAGCCACGCGGGCAGGAGCACGAAGAGCAGAGGGAGCCCCACGAGGGGCCAGAGAGCACGCAGACGTTCACACATGGCGTAGAAAGAGGAGAGAAGACGGAAACTCCCGTTTCTGTGCAAACATGGGACCACGACGCACGGGTTCCCGAAGTGCGCCCGTTGGTCTCGGATCCCTCGCCTGCGTTCGTCTCGGTCCGCCTCTTCGCAGACACCCCCCAAACCTCAACGCCCTCTGACTACGAAGGCAAAGTGAAGGGCTGCTCCAGCCGCCGCATCCGGCGTGGCGCTCCATCGCCCATGTGCTCCATCGCCCATGTGCTCCATCGCCGATGCGTGGTGCCGGTGCGTGGCATCGGCTGCGTCGCGCGCCTTGTCTGCGCCGTCCGGCACTCGTGCTTGCCTTCCTCCTCCGTTCATAGGTAGGCTCTTAGAACAGCTCGTCGTCGAAGGCGTCGTGGGCGCTCAGCCGCTCGACCTCGTGCTTGAAGCGCTCGAGGGCAGCGGTGGCGCGGCGGCACCGGGCCGAGTCGTCGGCGCAGGCGGCCTCCAGCCCGCCGAGGGCGAGCCGAAAGGCTCCGAGCGCCTCGGCGAAGTCGTGCTCGCGCCGGGTGCCTGCGCGTTGGGGTTGAACGACGAATACAGTAGCCATGTGCTGCTCCAGATGGTGCACAGGCGGTATCACGGCACCCCGGCGAACGCTTAAGCTCTGACGGGTTCTGTCAACTTTTCGAGTCCCCCCACCGGCGCAGAGACGCTCCGGCCGCTCTGCGCCGAGCGCTGCCCTTCCGGGGGCAGCTAGGGATGGTTGGGTGCCGCCCTCCGGTCGTAGCTTGCGTCCTCCTCTCCACTCTTCCCGGCTGCGCGCCCGTCCGCCCCGCATGGAGCACACCCACGTCGGTCTAATCTTCGGAGGCCGCTCGTCCGAGCACGACGTGTCGGTCCGCTCGGCGCGCAACGTGGCGGCGGGCTTCGACTCGGCGCGGTACCGCGTCACGCCGGTCTGGATCGACCGGGCCGGGCGGTGGCACGGCGACGAGACGTCGGCGGCCGTGCTCGGCGGCGACGAGCCGCCTTCGGATGCCCGGGAGCTGTGGTTCCGCCCCGAGCGGGATGCGACCGTGCTCGCCGGTCGGTGGGACGACGGCGCGGCGCGGCTGAGCGCCCTCGCGCTCGACGTGGCCTTCCCGGTGCTGCACGGGCAGAACGGGGAGGACGGCCGGGTGCAGGGGTTTCTGCAGACGCTCGGCCTGCCCTACGTCGGGGCCGGCGTCCTCGCCTCGGCGGCGTGCATGGACAAGGAGGTCACGAAGCGGATTCTGCGCGACGCCGGGTTGCCGGTCGTCCCGTTCCGCCTCGCTCGGGCCGGCACCCGCCCCGCCTTCGACGTGGTCGCGGCGGAGCTCGGGCCGGTGCTCTTCGTCAAGCCCGCCAACTCCGGCTCGTCCGTCGGCACGTCGAAGGCGGAGGACGAAGCGGGCTACGAGCGGGCGCTCGACGCCGCCTTCGGCTACGACCGGAAGGTGCTCATCGAGCGGGCCATCACGGGCCGCGAGATCGAGTGCGCCGTGCTCGGCAACGAGGAGCCGCGCGTGGCCGTCCCCGGCGAGATCGTCTCGACCGCGCAGTTCTACACCTACGACGCCAAGTACGAAGACGCCGACGCCGCCCGGATGGAGGTCCCGGCGGACCTGCCCGCCGAGGTCGCTGCGCGCCTGCGCGCGCTCGCCGCCGACGCCTACCGCGCCCTCGGCTGCGAGGGCATGGCCCGCGTTGATTTCTTCGTCACCTCCGCCTACGAGGTCTTCGTCAACGAGATCAACACCATCCCCGGCTTCACCGAGCGCAGCATGTTCCCCGTGATGTGGGCCGAAACCGGCCTCCCCATCGACGCCCTCGTGGACACCCTCGTCGAGCTCGCCCTCGACCGACACGCCCGCGACGCGCGCCTCAAGACGACGCGGTGAGGAATGGAAGACTATTTCTGGGCGCGGGGGGAATGGAGAGAATGGAGGGACCTCGCCCTGAGTCGTGAGTGCAAAGAGTAGAGGACCGACGGCGCCCTCCACGCCCGGCCCACCACCTCTTACAGCGAACCATGCCCTACTCGACCGACACCCGCACCCTCCGGCCCGGCGACACCTACGTCGCCATCCGGGGCGAAACGCACGATGGACACACCTTCATTCCGCAGGCGGTGGAGCAAGGCGCGACGGGCATCGTGACCGAGCAGGAGGTGGACGTGCCCGGCGAAGTCGAGGTCGTCCGCGTTGAGGACTCGGTCGGCTGGCTCGTCGAGCGGGCGGCGGAGAAGGTGCGGCGGCTCGGGCCGGACGTCGTGGCGATCACCGGCTCAATGGGGAAGACGACGACGCGGACGGCGGTCTCGGCCGTGCTGAGCGAGGCGTTCGGCGTCGTGGCCTCCGAGGGCAACAAGAACACGCCGCTCGGGCTGTCGCTGCTCGTGCTCAACCGCGAGCTCACGCCGGAGACCAAGCTCGTCCTGGAGATGGGCGCGCGGTTAAAGGGCGACCTCCGCGAGCTGTGCTCCTACTTCCCGCCGACGGTCTCGGTCGTGACGAACGTGCGCGGGGTCCACGTCGAGACGCTCGGCAGCATCGAGGGGGTGCAGCGCGAGAAGTCGGAGCTCGTCCGCGCGCTCGGCCCCGGTGGTACGGCCTGCCTCAACGGCGACGACCCGCGCGTCCTGCGGATGGCCGAAGTGAACGCCGGCCGGACCCTCACCTACGGCCTCGGCGCGGGCTGCGACGTGCGCCCGGAGCGCATCACCGCCGAGCTCCCGATCCTCGGGGAGCACGCCGTCGTCACCGCGCTCGCCGCCCTCAGCGTCGGCCTCGCCTTCGGGATGGACGACGCGGCGATCAACCGAGGGTTGGCGAAGATCCAACCGGAGAAAGGACGGCTGAACCGGCTCCGCGGGCGCGCAGGCAGCACCCTCATCGACGACACCTACAACGCCTCGCCCGACGCGACGCTCGCCGCGCTCCGCGTCCTCGAAACGCAGGACGGCACGCGCCGCATCGCCTTCCTCGGCGACATGCTCGAGCTCGGCGAAACCGAGGTCGAGGAGCACGCCCGCGTCCTCGCCGCCGCCGCGCGCGCCGCCGATCGCGTCCACGCCGTCGGACCGATCATGGCCGAAGCCGCCGCGACGCTGCCCGAGGCGCAGCAGGCCGAGATCACCCTCTACGGCACCTCGTCCGAGGTCGCCGAGGCGCTGCGCTCAGGCTCGCTCGCCGCGCCGCAGCCCGGCGATGTGTTCCTCGTCAAGGGGTCGCAGGGGACACGGATGGAGCGCATCTCGGAGGCGCTGCTCCACCCGGACATCGACCCGGCGGACGCGCTCCCGCGCCAGTCCGAAAGCTGGAAGCAGATCGCGTAACCCCCTGTCGGGTTTGCGGTCGCTCTGCTCCCGGCTGCACCGGACTGTCCCCCTCGCCGAGGCTTGGGTCGCGCCTGAGCGCAGGGACACAGTCCCGGAGCGGTGCGCGCCGCAAGCGGGGGGTCACTCGCCGTAGACCACCTCGACGAGGACGCGCCCGACCTGCGCGAGGCTTGCCGCGCTGACGTGCTCCGGCGTGTCGCTCGTCGTGTGCCACGTCGCCGGGAACGGCTGCTCGATCAGGTCGATGACCGGGATGCCCGCGCGGAGGAACGGCAGGTGGTCGTCCTCGACGGCACCGCCGGGCGCGTCCACGAACGCCTCGGCCCCGACGGCCTCCGCCGCGGCCCACACGCGCTCGACGAGGCGCGGCGCGTACCGGACGGAATAGGCCTCTTTCGGAACCCGCAGGTCCGTGCCGCCGACCATGTCCACCAGGATGCCGAACGTCGGGCGGTAGGTCGGGTTGTCGCGCACGAAGGCGGCAGAGCCCAGCGCGAACGGAGTGCGTGTGCCGGTCGAGTCGTCGAGATAGGTGCCGGAGTCTTCGAGGTCGAAGAAGACGAGGTCCACGCCCACGCCGGGCGCGTCGGCGGCGAGGAGGCGGGCCATTTCGAGGAGGACCGCCACGCCGGAGCCGCCGTCGTTCGCGCCGGGCACCGGCTCGCGGCGCTTCGCCGGGTCGGGGTCGCGGTCGGCGAACGGGCGCGTATCCCAGTGCGCCGCGAGCATAATCCGGGTGCCGACACTCGGGTCGAGGTTGAACGAGGCGACGAGGTTGGTGCCCTCGGCCGCCGCCGAGTCCGGCAGCGCCGTCGTGAAGGGCTGCTCGGTCACCCGGTCGGCGAGCGGCTCGAGCGTTGCGAGGAGCCACTGCCGCGTCGCCTCATGTCCGGCGCTCCCCGGCACCCGCGGCCCGAAGGCGACTTGGCGCGCCACGTCGTCGTAGGCTCGGTCGCCGTCGAACGCGGGCCGGCTGTCGCTGAACGTCCGCACGGCGAAGACGAGCGCCACGAGGAGCACGACGACCACAGCGAGGGCGACGGGCCTCCGCCACACCGGAGCCGTCGGTTGCTGCTTCGCCTTCCGAGCCTGCTTTGCCTTCCGAGCCTGCTTTGCCTTCCGAGCCTGCTTCGCTCTCCGCCTCGCCATCAGAACCCGCCGCAGAAGGCGTCCGCTTCCGAGTCGTCGGCGAGGATGCCCTCGGGGAGGCTGAAGTATTGGAGCGGGCCGAGCTCGCCGTCGAGCACGGCGGGTCGGGTCTCGGCTTCAAGTTGCTCGGCGAGAACGTGGGCCTCGGCCAGATACCCCGCGTAGCGCTCGGCGCGCTCGGCCTCGCTCAGCGGGGTTGACGGCTCGCCCGCGCCGAGGGCGGCGGCGAGCGAGAGCGGGGCCGGGTCGGGCCGCCCGTCGCGGTGGGCCCACGTGCCGGAGCCCAGGTGGAAGCGGTAGAGCGGGAGGAAGCGCTCGCCGTGCTCGGCCACGAAGCTGACGGCGTCGATGAGGTAGTCCGCCTCGGCGTCGTCCATCGTGAAGTGGAACCCGACGCGGCACCAGCCGGGCTTGACGCCGTGGACCCCGTCGCGCGAGAGCGCGAGGAGCTGCCGCGCCCGGTCGAGGCGGATGCCGAGCAGGCGGTGCGCGTACGGCCCGGCGCACGAGCACCCGGCGCGGCTCTGAATCCCGAAGAGATCGTCGAGGAGGGTCGTCACGAAGCGTGGGTGGAGGGTGCCCGACGCGCTGCGCAGGTTGAACGAGACGATCCCGACGCGGGCCTCCGGCTCCGCCGGCCCGAGAATCTCGACGGCCTCGCCCCAGCGCTCGAACGCCCGGCGCAGCAGCGCCTGCTCGCGGTGCTCGACCGCCTCGACGCCGACGGCTTCCTTGACCTGCATCGCGAGCGCGGCCCGGAGCGTCTGCACAATCCCCGGCGTCCCAGCCTTCTCACGGGACTCGATGTCTGTGGTGAACTCGTGCCCCTCGGCGTTGACGTAGACCACGGTCCCGCCGCCGCCGACGCTCGGGGCGAGGTCCTTCGGGTAGACCCGCTCGTTGAAGACGAGCAGCCCGCACGCCCCCGGCCCGCCGAGGAACTTGTGCGGCGAGATAAAGACGGCGTCGAGCGCTGCCCCAGCGTCGCCCTCGGGGTTCATGTCGATCTCGACGTAGGGCGCGCTCGCGGCGAAGTCGAAGCAGGCGAGCGCACCGTGGCGGTGGAGGAGGCGCGCCACCTCGCGGACCGGCGTCTTGAGGCCCGTCACGTTCGAGGCCGCCGAGAACGACCCGACTCTGGGCCGCCCTTTCCAGCGCGGGTCCTGCAAGAGGGCTTCGAGGTGCCCCAGGTCGAGCCGGCCCTCGGCGTCGAGGTCCACCTCGACGACCGTCGCCAGCCCCTCGCGCCACGTCACCTCGTTCGAGTGGTGCTCGTAGGGGCCGACGAACACGACCGGCTGCTGCTCGCGCAGCGCCGCCTCGAAGGCGTCGGCGGCGTTCGGTCCGGCGTGCGTGCGGAGCAGGCCGAAGAGCCTGTGCCGCGTCGCCGGCGGGAGCGCGACCCCGAGGAGCTGCTGAAACTTGTCGATCGCCCCCGTCGAGCCGGTGCCGCACGCGATCAGCCGACCCTCTGGCCCGGCGTTGACGGCGGCCTTGATGACGTCCTCGGCTTGGCGGAGGAGCCGCGTCGTGGCCCGCCCGGTCGTGCTGTCCTCGGTGTGGCTGTTGGCGTAGAGCCGGGCGAGGTCCGAGAGGTAGGCGTCGAGGAAGCGCAGACACCGGCCCGAGGCCGTGAAGTCGGCGTAGACGAGCAGCCGCTCGCCGAACGGCGTCGCCACCGGCGTGTCGATGCCGACGGTCTCGGCGCGGAGCGTGGCGAAGTCGAGGTCGGGCAGTGTCATGGGGTCAAGCATGAGTCTGCCGCAAGATAGGGTTCTTCCCAGGACGGCTCTCTTCGCTACAGGAACTCGACGTGATTTCGCATCTCGCCTGCGTCGTAGACCTCGAACACCAACATCAGCCCGCGAATGATATCGCCGACGGGCGTGCCCTGCCGAGTGTAGACGATGCCTGTGTGATCTATCCCGGTCGTATGCAGGCGCAGGAGGTCGTCGTCTTGTGTAAAGAGCACACGGTCCTCTCGCGTGGCAAAAGCTAGCTGCTCCTCATCCGAGGCTCCGAGCAGTCCTGCCTCGTAGGTCGTCACCACGTCAACCCCGCGCCGCCTCAGCCCCTCCGCTACAGCGTTGGCGCTGTGCTCATCGGTGTAGAACTTAACCGTCTCGGCCATGCAGCTTTGCTCTCACCTTCGAAGGTAGGCGTGCCTGCATAGCCTCGGCGAACGCTTCGCCTTCCCGGATGGACGCGTCGATTTCTTCACGGTGGCTGTAGTAGTAGGCGAGCGCCGCGTACACGTCGGACAACGTCACCTCGTAGTCCGTAGCGATCTCGTCGGCGCTCACACCGAGGCGCTCGTGCCAGACCGCGATGTCCTGCACGGTGATACGCCGGCCGGCGATGCGCGGCTTTCCGCCCACCACGCCGGGCGTCCGTTCAATGTGCGAGTCTAGGGTTTGCGTAGGCATAGCATCGTCTGCTGGTTGACGCCAAGGTGGGCACTCTCTGCACTCACGCCTCGGCCTTCTCCTCCTCGGCCTCGACGAACTGCCCGTGGTTGTAGATGGCCCACGCCCGCCCGACCATCTGAGTGCCGACGAACGGGGTGTTCTTGCTCTTCGAGCGGATGTGCCCCGCCTCGAAGGTCCACGCGGTCTCGGCGTCGAAGACCGTGAGGTTCGCCTCGGCCCCTTCTTCGAGCGCCGGGTGATCGAGCCGGAGGATGCGGCGCGGCTCCACCGTGAGCTTTCGCACGGCCTCGGCGACCGTCAGCACGCCGGGCCGGATCAGCTCGCGCCCGACGAGCCCCCAGCACGTCTCCAGCCCGATGATCCCGAACGGGGCGGCGGTGAACTCGACCTCCTTCTCGAAGCTCGCGTGCGGCGCGTGGTCGGTGGCGATCACGTCGAGCGTGCCGTCTCTGAGCCCGGCCTTGAGCGCTTCGACGTCCTCGGCGGTGCGCAGCGGCGGGTGCATCTTGGTGTGGGTGTCGTAGTCGCTCGCGGCGACGGCCTCGTCGGTGAGCGCGAGGTGGTGGGGGCAGACCTCGGCGGTGACGTTGATGCCCTCGGCCTTGGCGCGGCGGACGATCTCGACGGCCCTCGCGGTCGAGAGGTGGCAGACGTGGACGTGGCCGCCGGTGAACTCGGCGAGGAGGGCGTCGCGGGCGATCATCACCTCCTCGGCGAGGCCGGGGATGCCGGGGACCCCGAGGCGCGTGGCGACGGCCCCCTCGTGCATGTGCCCGTGCGGGTTGAGCCCCAGCTCCTCGGCGTGCTGGAGGATCGGCCGGCCCAGCGTGCGGGCGTATTCGAGCGCGCGGCGCATCAGCCCGGCGTCCTGCACCGGCGAGCCGTCGTCGGAGAAGGCGACGGCCCCGCCCTCGGCCATGTCGCCGAGCTCGGCGAGGTGCTCGCCCGAGCGCGCCTTCGAGACCGCGCCGATGGGGTAGACGTCGACGGCCAGCCCCTCGGCGCGCTTGCGCACGAACTCGACCACGTCGCGCGTGGCGATCGGCGGGTCGGTGTTGGGCATGCACGCGACGGCCGTGAACCCGCCGAAGGCGGCGGCGCGGGTGCCGGTCTGGACCGTCTCCTTGTGCTCCTGCCCCGGCTCGCGGAGATGAACGTGCATGTCGATCCATCCCGGCGAGATCGTCTTCCCGCTCGCGTCGTAGACCGCGACGCCGTCCTCCGCCTCGATGCTCTCGGCGATGCGGGCGATCTGCCCGTCGCGGATGAGGAGGTCGGCGCGGCGGGTGTCGCCGGTGGCCGGGTCGAGGAGGGTGCCGTGCTGAACGAGCAGGTGAGGCGTTGGAGGCATTGTCAGGGGGCTTCGTCGGGGGAAGGGGCGAGCGCGGCATCACGCGCGGCGACGCAGGCGTCGAAGTCGCCGGTTTCGTTGAAACACGTCACCATTTCCAGAATCGCCGATAGCGGAGCGAGGCCCCACCGGGCGCGCTCCGCATCCGTCACCGCGCCGAGGTCGTGCGGCTCGGAGAGCGTCCAGGTCTCTCCGTCCGTGCTCAACAGCTGCGTGCCGTAGAGTTGCGGTTGGCCGATGCTGAGCCGCCAGCGGTCGTAGGCGCGGGGGACGATCCAGCGCGCGTCGGCATTCGTGGAGTCCAGCTCGACGGCGCGGAGGCCGAGGTCGTAGGCGCGGCGGTGCGCGGCCGAGTCCGCGCCGTGCTGGAAGACCATCGCGGCGTGGTAGAAGTCGCCGGACGTGTGGGCACCGCCGGCGGCGAGGACCGAATCGACCTCAGCGCGGCGCGCAGCGTCGGCCTGCACGAGGGCCTCCAGACTGTCGGGCGTGAGCGCTGACCAATCTCCCTCGCGGATCGCCTGGTCGGCGTCGTAGAGCCGTTCGAGGAGGGGGTTGTCTGCCTGCGCCTGAACGGGCCCTCCCAGGGAAGCGGTGGCGAGCAGCAGGATCGCGAGGCGGCAGCGCGGTTTGCCGTGCTGGATCAGGAGGTCGGGCGTCATCGGGGAGTTGAGCAAAGCAAGGGGGACGCCAAGGTACCACGACTGCCTGCTCCTACGCGGCGGCGGTCCATGCATCCTTCGTGAGGGCGTAGCTCCACGTCTCGCCCCGCTCGGCGCAGCCGCACGGCACCGCCTCGGGCGGGAGGGCGATGCGCGCGAAGCCCGCCTTCTCCAGCACCCGCACCGAGCCGGCGTTGCCCGCGAGGACGTGCGCGTAGACGGCCTCCAGCCCCTGCTCCTCGAACGCGAAGGCGAGCGCGAGCCGGAGCGCGGCAGTCCCGACCCCGCGCCCCCAGAACGGGTGCCCGACCCAGTAACCGACCTCGGCCGTGCCCCCCTCGGGGTCCACGTTTTTCACGCTGACGTGACCGACGACCTCGCCTGCGTCCTTCACCACGAAGGCGTAGAGCGTCCCGGCCGCACGCCCCGGCCGCACGGTGCCTTCGACGAACCGGACCACCCCGTCGGCGGGGTACGGGTGCGGGACGAGCGTCGCCGCCGCCACCTCGGGGTGGGCGGCGAGGCGCTGGAGAGCGGGGGCGTGCTCCCGCCCGGTCGGCTCAAGCGTCAGGGTCATCGCGGAGAGGCGTTGGGGCGACGGGGGCCCCGGGCGGCACCACCGTCGTGTCGTCCACCCGCCGGGGCGCGTCGAGGTCGTCGAGGTCGTCGAGCGCGAGCACGCGGCCCTCGCTCAGGGTGACGCTCCCGACCTCGGTCTCGATGCGCACGGCGGCCTCGCCCCGACCGAGCCGCCCGCGGAAGTGGTTGCCTACGGCGTTGAGCGTGGGGTTCGTGAAGGCCAGCCCTCCGACGGAGATCGTGCCGGTCTGCGTCTTCGCCTCCACGTCGGCACTCACGCCGGCGGGGAGGGTCAGCGCGACGCTGCCGTTCTCGGTTTCGAGGCGGACCTCGGCGTCGGCGGGGAGCGCGGCGAAGGCGGCGTCGATGGGCCCCAGCTCCGTCTCGATGACGACCTCGCGCCCGGCCAGCCCGGCGGCCTCGACCGGGCCGAGCTCGTTCTCGACGGCGACGGCACCCGCGACCCCGGAGAGCCGGACCGCCCCGCGCTCGACCGCGATGTTGAGCCGCGTCGCGCGCGGCACCTCGGCGGTCACTTCCACCCGGGCACCCTCGACGCCGTTGCACCGGAACACGTATTGGTAGATTTCCTCGTCCCCGGCCTCGTCGATCGTGAGCCGTTCGAGGCGGCTCGCCGCCGAGGCCTGCGTCGCTCCGCGCGCGATCCGCTCGATGCGCAGCCGCACCTCCTCCGTGTCGGTGCCGACCACCGTGAGCGAGCCGGTCTCCGAGTCGAGGACGAGCGTCCGGTCGCCGAGGCGGACGACGCGCTCGGCGACGTCGCGGGCCTCCTCGCGGCCCAGCAGGAGCTCGCCGTCCTCGCCGCGCGCCACGTTGTCATCCGACCGGCACGCCGAGAGCGCGAGGAGCACGAGGGGGAGCAGGGCGAGGCGCATGGGAGCTCAGGAGAGTTGGATGTGCTTGATGAACCGCCGGACCGCCATCCACGAGCCCAGCCAGCCCAGCCCGATGCCGACGCCGAACACCGCCCCGAGGGTCCACAGCGGCGAGCCGCCCGGCCAGCCCTGCGTCTGCGGCACGGCGCGCAGCAGGAACTCGTAGACCGGCCACACGAGCAGGCACGCCAGCGCCCCGGCCACGATGCCCTGCGCGATGCCCTCGACGAGGAACGGACGCCGGATGAAGCCGTTCGTCGCGCCGACGAGCTTCATCGTGCGGATCAGCATCCGCCGGGCGTAGATCGTCAGCCGCACCGTGTTGCCGACGAGGAAGAGCGCCGCCGCCACCACGACGAAGCCCAGCCCGAGGGCAATCGGCATGAAGACGCGGAGGTTGCGCTGCACCTTCGCCAGGAGCGGCTGGTTGTAGATCACCTCGTCCACGCGGTTCCACGCGGCGAACTGCTCGGCGAGCCTGCCGAGGCTGTCGGCGTTCGCCCAGCGGGGCTCGAGCTGGACGCGGAACGAGGCCGGGAGGAAGTTGTCCTCGGGGAGCGCCCCGGCCTCCTCGCCGAACTCGCGCCGGAACTCGGCGGCGGCGGCCTCCTGCGAGACGTACTCGACCTCGGCCACGCCCCGGGTGGCTTCGAGCTTGAGCCGGAGCGCGTTCGTGGCCCGGGCGTCGGCGGCGTTCGAGACGAAGACCTGCACCTCGCCGATGCGCTGCTTGAGCCAGTTGGTGACCTGCGCCCCCTGCCACGCCAGGAGGGCGAAGACCGCGATCAGCACGAGCGCGACGGTGAGGGCGCTCGTGGCGGTGAGGGCGGCGAAGCGCGCCCGCCGGAACCCGGCGAGGCCCTCGCGGACGGTGTAGGAGAGCGGCACGGTTGAGGCAGGCGTGGTGGTAGGGCGGAGCCGCCGGAAAATACGTCGGGGAGGAAAGGATGAAGGAGTGGAGGGAAAGGAGAGAATGGAGGGCAGTGAGGGAATCGGTAGTCCTCATCTCTGTGCTCTCTGCTCAAGTCGAGGTCCCTCCATCGCTTCCACTCCTTAAGAAACCCTACTCCTTCCGCAGCCGGATGCTGTCGGGCAGTTCGTCCGTGTCGTCGGGCTTGATGGCGACGCCCTTCTCTTCGAGCAGCTTGCCGCACCGCCCGATGGCTTCGACGAGGCCGTCGGCGAGGCGGCCCTGCTTGATCCCGCGCCGGACCGTGTCGACGACCTCGATCCACTCGTCGGCGCTGACCTGCTCGTTGATGCCGGTGTCGCCGAGGACTTCGATGCGGTGCTCGAAGAGCGAGACGAAGAGCAGGATGCCGGTGCGGTCGCGCGTCGAGAAGACCTCTTCCTCGAGGAAGGCAATCGAGGCGCGGCGGTGGACGCGGCGGGCGAGGCGCGCCTCGCCGGCGAGGACGCGCTTGACCGGGGCGGCGGTCGCGAGGAGGGCCCCGGCGACGCCGGCGAGCGAGGCGACGAGCGCCAGGCCCCAGCTCGCGTAGAGCCAGCCCAGCCCCCAGCCGTCGTAGACCTGAAGCACGAGGACGGCGGCGAGCATCGCGCCCAGCGCCGCCATCGACGCGCCGCGCCAGACGGCGACCTCGTAGCCCCCGCTGCGCTCGACGAGGTACGGCACGATCTCGCCCGAGGTCCGCCGCTCCGCCTCGGCGACGGCGGCGCGGATGCGGTCCAGGTCGGTGTCGGAGAGCGTGGGGGGCATGGCAGCAAGGTAAGAGCGGAGGGGGGCAAGAGCGGAAGCGGGGAAGCTCGCTCGGCGGTGAATCCAGAAATCCTCCGCTCTTCCGCTCCTAGGGCCTGTGCGAGAATCCCTTCGCGGGCTGCGCAGGGCCGGCCAGCTCCCGCTGCGTCGTCGCGCTGCATCGCCGTAGCTTGCGCTACGGCTGCTTCGCGCTCCTTGCCGCGAGCCCCGTCGGCTCCTGCTCGCCCAACACGCCGGAGGTTCCGCACAAGGCCTAGTTCTCCGGCAGCAGCACGACCTGCACGTAGCGCTCGGTGTCGAGGTAGTACTGCGCCGCGCCGCGCACCGCGCCGTAGCTGAGCTCCTCGATGAGGTCGCTCCGGTCGAGCGCCTCGAGCGGGGGCTCGCCGTGGCGGTAGGCTTCGCCGAGGGCGTTGAGCCAGGCTTCGTTCTCGCGGAAGGCGAGCTCCTGCGCGCGGCGGTCGCCCTCGCGGACCTTCTTGAGCACGGCGTTGGTCGGCCCCTCGTCCTTGAACCGGGCGATCTCGTCGAAGACGGCCTCCGTCAACTCGTCCGCGCGCTCGGGGTCGCAGCCGAAGCCGACCGAGACCGAGTAGAGGCCGGCCGGCCGGTCCACGGCGGCGCTGACGCCGACGCCGTAGACGCCGCCGCGGTCCTCGCGCAGCTCCTCCCGGAGGCGGATGCGCAGCGCGTCGGCGAGCGCCTCGAGGAGGAAGCGCTCGCTCCGCGCCGCCTCGCGGCGGGCTCCGTAGACAGAGTCCGCCACGGCGAGGGTCCGGCCGTCGATCTCGATCGTGCCGTCGAGGTCGAGCGTGTCGAGCCGGACGTTGAGGTCGCCGGAGAAGACGAGGGCGACGCGCGCCTTGGGCTCGATACCGCGCCGGACGGTCTTCCGGACGACGCCCTCCGGCGGTCGGATGCCGAGGTCGCGCGGGGCCTCCTCGCGCCCCGCCGCCGGCAGCGTGGCGAGGTACTGCCGGACGAGCGGCTCGATCTCCGCCGGCGTGAACGCGCCGACGAAGACGAACGTGAAGTCGCCCGCGTCGCGGAAGCGCTCGCGGTAGAAGGCGAGCGCCTCGTCGAGCGCGACCTCGTCGAGCGTAGCGACCGTGAACGGCTGCCGGCGCGGGTGGCCCTGCGCGAGCGTCACCTGGAGCGTGTCCGAGAAGGCGGCCTCGGGCCGGGCGCTGCGGTTCTGGAGCACGCCGCGCAGGCGCTCCGTGTAGGCCTCGAACGCCTCGGCGTCCTCGCGCGGCGCGGTGACGTAGAGGTGGATGAGCTGGAAGAGCGTCTCGAGGTCCTCGGGCGAGGCGCTCCCGGAGAACCCCTCCTCGCGGCTCCCGACGTAGGGCCGCAGGCTGACCGCCTCGCCGGCGAGCTTCTTGTCGAGGTCCGTCGCGCTCCAGTCCCCGACGCCGCCGACGTTCACCGCCGCCGCCGCCTGCTCGGCGGACTGGAAGGTGGCCTCCGACGCGAGCGAGGTTCCGCCGGGGCTGAAGGCCGTCACGAGGACTTCGTCGGTCTTGAAGTCCGTCGGCTTGAGGACGACGCGGACGCCGTTGGCGAGCCTCCACTCGGTGACCCCGCTGCCGTCCTCGTAGTCCGACGCCGAGGTGATCGCCCCCGGCGCGGGCGGCGCGGCGACGAGCGGCTCCGCCGAGAGCGTCTCGGTGTACGGCTCGATGCCCTGCCGGTCGAGCCGCTCCTCGACGGCCTCGAACACGGCCCGCAGGTCGGACTCGGTCGGGACCGCCACGCCCTCGGCCTCGGGGGCGCTCACGAGGATCACCCGGTTCGCCGAGCCCGTCACCTCGTCGGCGAGGGCGTCGAGCTCGGCGAGCGCGATCGTGGGGAGGAGCCGCCGCGCCAGCTCGTACTCCCGCTCGATCCCCGGCGCAGGTTCGTCCTCGAGGAAGAGGTCCACGAGCTCGCCCGCGAACCGGCGCGAGTCCGTCGTCTCGCGCTCGTTGTAGGCGACTTCGAGCTCGCGCAGCAGGTCGGCCTTCGTGCGCTCGAGCTCCCCGGGGAGGAAGCCGTGGCGGCGGACGCGCGCGGCCTCGGTCAGGAGCGCCTCCAGCCCGCGCGGCACGCCGCCGTCGGCGACGAGGGCCTGCATGATGTAGAGGTCGGAGGGGCGGACGAACCCGCCCTTGCCGGTGAACGCGCCGAGGAAGGGCGCGTCGGCCTGCTGCGTGAGCTCGTAGAGGCGGGCGTTGAGCATCCGGTTGTAGAGCCGGTCGTGGAGGCGGCGGCGGTAGGCGGCGACGGTCGTCTCCGGGTCCGGCGGCTCCTTGTAGAGCACCGCCACGCTCGTCGTCGTCAGCTCGGGGTCGGTGGCGATCGCGAAGCGGGTGTCGTCGTGGCCGGGCAGGCCGAAGCTCGGGCGCGGCGTGGGCGAGGGCGGGTTGACGAGGCCGCCGAACGTCGCGCGGATCGTCTCCTCGACGGCCGCCGGGTCGAAGTCGCCGACGGCGACGACGGCCATCAGGTCGGGGCGGTACCACGTGCGGTAGAACCGGCGGAGGGCGTCGTGGGGCGCACTCCGGAGCACCTCGGGGTCGCCGATGGGGAGGCGCTCGGCGTAGCGTGACTCGGCGAAGAGGACCGGGAACTGCGCGTCGCGCACGCGGGCCTGCGCCCCGCGCCCGAGGCGCCACTCCTCGAGCACTACGCCGCGCTCCTTGTCGATCTCCTCGCCGTCGAACGTGATCGCCGAGGCCCACTCCTTGAGCACGTCGAAGCCGGTGGCGAGCAGGCCCGCGCTGTCGGTCGGGACCTGGAGGAGGTAGACCGTCTCGTCGAACGAGGTGTAGGCGTTGAGGTCCGGCCCGAAGCGCATCCCGATGCCCTCGAGGTAGTCGACGAGCTCCTGGCGCTCGAAGCGCTCGGTGCCGTTGAAGGCCATGTGCTCGACGAAGTGCGCGAGCCCGCGCTGGTCCTCGTCCTCGAGCACGCTCCCGGCATCGACCACGAGCCGCAGCTCGGCCCGGTTCCGGGGCTCGGCGTTGCGGCGGACAAAGTAGGTCAGCCCGTTCGGCAGCGTCCCCGTCCGCACGGCGGGGTCGAGGCCGAGGGGTTGGGCGAGGAGGGCCGGGTCGAGCGCGGCGCTGGGCTCGGGCGGCGCGGCGACGCGCTCGGGCGAGGAACAGGCCGCGACGAAGACGAGCGGGGCGAGGAGCAGCAGGCGTGGGCGCATCGGAAACCTCGTGGTGGGTGGGAGCAAAGCCCGGGCTCCGAGAAGCTACGACAGTCCAGCCCGCTGCCGCGAGCGCTGGGCGCAGCGGACCCCCTGGCCGTCAGCCCTTCGCTCCGGGACGAGTCCCTGCGCCCAACAGGCCGGCGGTCAGGGGGTCCGCCCACCAGCAACGGTCTTGCCCTCGTCTTGCCCTCTAGGTCCGCTCCAGCAAATCGAGCCGGTACGCCGCCTCTCGGCGGGCAGCGCGCGGGCGGAACCGCGCGTCGCCGAGGAACGCCGCGTGGACCTCGTCGCCGGTGAGCGCGCAGCCGGGCACGGGCGCGAGCCAGTGGACGAGCACGAGGTGCCCGCCGAGCTCGAGGCCGCGCGCGAGGTGCTCGCGGAGCCGGTCGAGCGCAGCGGGCGAGAGGTAGTAGCCGACCTCGGAGAGGACGACGAGGTCGAACCGCCCGGCGGGGAACGACGCGGGGACAGAGCCCTCCTCGAGGCGGACGTGCGTCAGGCGGCGGCACCGCGCGCGTGCGCGCTCCAGCGGCTGGGCGGCCCCGTCGAGCGCGAGGAGCCGCTCGCACCGCGCGGCGAGGCGCTCGGTGAGCACGCCGACCGAGCAGCCGACTTCGAGCGCACTCCGGTAGCGCGCGCGCGGCAGGGCCCCGAGCGTGGCGTCGTACTTCGCGGCTTCGTAGGCGCTCGTTTCGTAGTCCCATGGGTCGGGGTCGTCGGCGTAGAGCCGCTCGAAGTAGTCCTCCGGGAGCGTGTGCTCAGGCATCGGCGCGCGGGTCGAGGTAGAGCTCCCACGGGCGGAGCGCGCGCGCGAGCATGGCGTCGGAGAGCCGGAACGGGGCTGGGCTGTCGGCGATCAGGCCGGTGGTCTGAGAGCGGTGGGCGGCGACGGCGCGGCGCTTGGCCTCCAGAGCCGGCTGAACGTCGAGCCGCCACGCGTCGACTTCGCCGGGGCGCGGCGCGTCGGCGTGCCCGCGTTCCCACATCCACACGGGGTATTCCAGCGTCCGGCACGGTGCCGGGGCCGCCGCCTGGGTGCGGTGCCCCACGGCTGCCTGGGCGAGGTGCCACACGGCCCGGTGGTCGGCGTGCGGGTCGCGCCGCCACGGGACGAGCCCGGTGTCCGGGGCGAAGGCCCCGAGCGCGTCGCGGAGCAGCCCGGCGGCCTCGCCGAAGCCCGCGTCGCCGGGGTGCGGCACGGCCCCGTCGGGGAGGCGGAGGAACCGCGGCGGCTCGGACACCCCGAGCGCCGCGAGGGCGTCGCGCGTCTCGGCCTCGCGGAGCCCGCGCAGGCGCTCCGGCGGGTAGGCCGCCGAGCCCGGGTGCGAGCCGGCCCCGTCGCTCACGACGATCACGCAGGCGGGCTGCCCGCGCCGGGCGAGCAGGGCGAGCAGGCCGCCGCAGCCGAGCGCCTCGTCGTCGGGGTGCGGCGCAACGACGGCGACGCGGCCGAGCGCGGCGACGGCCTCCGGCGGGCGGAGTGGGCTCTCCTCGGGGGCGTCGAGGAGCGAGGCGGGCGGCGTCACGGGCGGACCTCGGAGCCCAGCGCGCGCTCCGGCGTCGTCGCGGCGAAGTGGCCGGCGGCGGTGAGCATGGCGTCGGGGGCGGGCTGGCGGAGGAAGAGCCGGAGGTCGCGCCCGATCCGCTCCACCGGCGAGGGCGGGAGGAGGCCGCGCGCGCCGAGCGACCGGTCCACGAGCCGGAGCACGTCGAGGCACGCGCGCTCGACCGCCGTCCGCGTCATCTGGGCATACGCGACCTGGGAGGCCGCGCTGGCCCCGTCGCGCTCGAACAGGCGGGCGGCCCCGAGGAGCCACAACGCGCCCGTCTCGATGGCCGTGGCGGCCTCGCCGAGCCGGGCCTGCTGGAGCGGAGCACCGAGCCGGTCGAGCGCCGCGAGGTCCGCGGCGGCGGCGGCGAAGAGCGCGTCCGCCCCCCCGAGCTGGACGGCGCAGAACCGGACGGCCCCGCCGGTGAAGACGGGCTCGCGCACGCAGTCGCCCGGCCCGCCGATGGCGGCCTCGGGCCCGGCCTCGACGCCCGCGAAGTCGGCCTGCCCGCTCGCGGAGGCGCGCATCCCCTCGGCCTGCCACCACCCCGCATCGACCGCCACCGCTTCGGTATCGACGAGGACGAGCTGCCAGCCTGTGGCGCGGCCCGGCGGCCGTGCGTTGACGAGGGCGCGCGTCACGCTGCCCGCGCCGGAGCAGAAGACCTTCTCGCCGGAGAGCCGCAGGCCGCCGCCGCGCGCTCGGCGGAAGCGGAGGGCGCGCGGCCCGTCGGTGTGCCAGACGCCGAAGAGGTGGCCGCCGCGGGCATCGGCGAAGGCGCGCGCCCGCTGCGCCTCGTCCCCGTAGGCGTCGATGAGCGCGAGCGCGCCGAGGTGTCCCTCGTAGACCCGGCCCGCAGGCAGGCTGCCGCGCCCGACGGCCCGGAGCACGCCGTAGAGCGCGTGGAGCCCACGGCACCCCAACCCGGTACCGCCCGCCGCCTCGGGGACCGTCGCCGCCAGCAGCCCGGCCTCGCGGAGCAGGCCGATCTCGGCCTCCGCCGACGCGCGCTGCCGGTCGGACGCGGCGGCGAGGGCGGCGAGGTGGGGCACGAGCGCTTCGGCGGCGGGCAGGAGGCCCGGCGGGCGCGAGCCGGGGCGGCTCAGCGGAGCGCCGGCTGACGGGGCGGAGGAGGGCATGAGGCGGCGGGAGAATGGGGCGGCGGAGGGTCGCAGGAGGCCGGAAGATCGCACGGGGCGCGAGAGGCCGCCCGGCGCAGCCCGTCGACGCGCCGCCGCAGCGCCCAGAGCGCGGCCTCGACCGGCTCGAACGGCGGCGGGCCGTCCCGCTGCGCGCGCCGCTGCTCGGCCCACGCCTGCGCGGCTCCGGCCGTCGGGGCCGCCCGGAGCACGTCGGCGAGGTCGCGCCGGTCCACACCGAGCCGCCGCGCCAGCGCCTCGACCTCCGGGCCGGGCGCGGACGCCTGCCGGAGCCACAGGCGGCGCACCCGCCCGCGCAGCGCCAGCCGCCGCTCGACGGCCGCCGCAGCCTCGACCCAGAGGTGGTGCTCGCCGTGCGCGCGCGCCTCGGCCGTCCAGGCCCCCAGCCCGTGGGCGAGGCCGAGGGGCGCGCGCCCGTGCCGCCGCGCCGAGGTCGCCGCGCGGACGCAGAAGCTGTGGCGGAACCTCCCGCCGACGCGCTGCACGGCCTCGAAGAGCGCCACGTCCTCGGCGTGCGCCAGCGCGGGAAGGCCGCCGGCGCGGGCGTACGCCTCGGCCGTGACGGCGAACGACGCCCCGCCGTGCTGATGGTGGCGCGGGAACGGGTCGTGCGGGTCGGGGTCGAGGAGGCCGTGGAGCTCCTCGACCCAGCGGTGGTAGCCCAGGTCGAGGAGGTACGACCGCCGGACCGGCGCGGGCAGCGCCGCCCGCTCCTCGGCGCGCAGCACGACCCGCCCCCCCACGCCGTCGGCCCCGCGCGCGATCTCGCCCAGCGTCGCCGCGATCCAGTCCGGGGCCGGCTCCGTGTCGGCGTCGGTCGAGAGGACGGTGCCGCCGAGCCACCCGACGGCAGCGAGGCGGGCCGCGGCGGTGTTCATCCCCAGCCGCCGCGCCGCGCCGACCGTCGCCCGCTCCGGCGGGAACGTCGCCTCGGCGACCCAGAGCCGCAGGCCCAGGGCGCGACCGACCGCGCGCGCGGCCTCCGCCGTCCCGTCGGTGCAGTTGTTGGCGACGACGATCACCTCGTAGCACTCCGGGTCGAGGGGCCGCCCCGCCTCCGTGCGCTGCCCGGCGAGCGCCCGGAGCGCGCGCGGCAGCAGGGCCTCCTCGTCGCGCGCCGGGATCACGACGCTCGCTTCGAGCGCGGGCCGCGGCGGCGGGAGGTCGGGAATCGTCGGCTGAGGCAGGACCACGTCAGGCAAGACCACGTCAGGCGGGCGCGGGGTGCGGCGCGGCGCGCTCGGCGAGGACGGCCTCGAAGAGCGCCTCCCACTGCCGCACGACGACGGGGACGGCGTACTCGCGCTCGACCTTCTGCCGGAGCGCCCGGCCGAGCCGGTCCCGGAACCCGGCGTCGCCGAGGAGCCGCTCGACCGCTCGCGCGACGGCCGGCGGGTCCTGGTGCGGGACGAAGAGGCCGGTCTCGCCGTCGGTGAGCTGCTCGATCGTCCCGTTGTCGCGCGTGGCGACGACCGGGAGGCCGGCGGCCCCGGCCTCGGCGATAACGTGCGGCATCCCCTCGCCCTGGGCGAGCCACACGAACACGTCGAGCCCGGCGAGCAGGCGCGGCACGTCCGGCCGGTCGCCGGTCCAGACCATCCGGTCCCCGACCCCGAGCTCGGCGGCCAGCGCCTTCAGCTCGCCGGCGTACTCGGGCATGAACGCGTCCGGCCCGCCGACCACGACGAACCGCGCCTCGGGCCGGCGCTCGGCGACGAGCGCGGCGGCGGCCACGAAGTCCTCGACCCGCTTCTTCCGGTCCAGCCGCCCGACCCACCCGACGAGCGGCGCGTCGCCCCCGACCCCCAGCTCGGCGCGCACCTCGGCGCGGTCCCCGTCGAACTCGCCCAGGTCCACGGTGGACGGAATCTCGACGGCGGCTCCGGGCCGGTCCGGCAGGGCCTCGGCGGCGGCGGCGCGGATCGTGTCGCACACGCCGACGTAGCGCCGCGTCCAGCGCTTCGGCGTCCTCGACACCTCCTCGACGAGGCCGCCGTGCTCGATCAGCGGCGGCGGCTTCGTGCCGCGCTCGGCGACCAGGTCGAGCGCGGGGACAATGTCCGGCACGGCCTGGCACGCGACCACCAGGTCGTAGCCGAGGACCTTGCGCGCGAGGTAGCGGACGGTCTCCTCGAACGACAGCCCGTAGGGCGTCCGGTCGAGGCGGACGCCGAGGTCGGCGAGTTGGCGGTGCGTCTGCTCGGGCATCCCCGGCTTGCGGAAGCACGCGACCACGTCGAGCTGCCAGCGCGCCGGGAGGTGACGCGCGAGGTGGCGCACCTCGGTCTCCTCGCCGCCGACGACGAGCCAGGCGAAGACGAAGAGCACGCGGCGGGGGGCGTCGTCGGGCAGACCCCCCGCCACGCTTGCAGTCGCTTCGCTCTCGGCTTCGCGTGGCTGTCCCCCTTCTAAAGGGGGACAGTTTGAGTCGCGCTTGAGGGCGAAGCCCGATGCGCGACTCAAGCGGGGGGTCCGCTCGCTGTCTCGCTGTCTCATCGTTCTACCCTGTTGCCATTCACGGCGAAGACGGCCTGGATCACGTGCCGCTCCCGCTCGGCGAGGGCCCGCATCAACCCGGGCGCGTCGGCGAAGGGGACGAGGTCGGTGACGACGTGCTCGCGGACCGCGTCGCCGTTGGCTTCGAGGAAGCGGAGCGTCTCGCTCGCCAGGCGGCGTCGGCTCCAGCTCGCGGCCAGCTCGCGCGGGACCCGGCCGATCTGGGCGCACTGGAGCCGCAGCCCGTTGTGGTGGAAAGCCTCGCCGAGGCGGACGTTCGGCGCGCCGCCCTGGTAGAAGGCGAGGTCGATGACCGTGCCCTGTGGGCGGAGCGCGTCGAGCGCGGCGGCGAGCGCGGCGTCCTGCCCCCGGCACTGGAAGACGACCTCGGCCCCGCGGTCGCCCTCGCCGAAGTGCCAGTGGGTTTTGCACCACGCCGCGGCCTCGCCGAAGCCGCCGAGCGCGCGCAGGCCGAGGGCTTCGGCGGCGGCGCGGCGCCCCGCCGTCGGGTCGGCGAGCACGACCTCGGCGGCTCCCAGCCACCGCGCCCACCGCCCGAGCACGAGGCCGATCGTGCCGCCGCCCATCACCAGGACGTGCCGGCCGCGCACGCCGTCGCCGAGGTCGGCCGCGCTCGCGCCGTGCAGGTCGGCGGCGGCGTGGAGCAGGCCGTTGGCGCAGATCGGCCCCATCTGCGCAGCGTAAATCCCGAGCACCGGGTCGAGCGTGTCGGGGAGCACGACGAAGAACTCGTGCGCCGGGTCGGCGGTGTGGCCGGTCTTGTGGCCGTAGGCCATCCCGACGACCGCGCCGGGGCGCACGGCGTCGGTCTTCGATTCCGTGACGCGGCCCACCTCCATGTAGCCCAGGAACGGGACGGGGAACGCGGCGCTCGGCTCGCCGTCGCGGAAAACGCCCCACCCCGCGTCGTAGCGGCTGTGGAGGTACGGGTTCGTGCCCTTGAAGAACGTCAGCTCGGTCCCGGCGGAGAGGCCCGTGTAGAGCGTCTCGACGCGGAACTGCCCGTCGCCCAGCGGCCCCTCGTCGTAGCCCCACACGTAGGCCGCGCCGGGGCGCTCGACGCCCAGGCTCTGCACGTGGCGGCCCGCTCCGCTGGCGTCTCTGTTTTGCTCAGACATGAGCGGCCTCCCCGAGGGTTTGCGAACCCATCGAGATGGGTTTGCCGGTTTCGAGCGCGCGCTGCGCCGCGACCGTCAGGCGGTGCGTCCTGAGGGCCTCGGCGTAGGGCACCCGGACGCGGTTCGCTCGGCCTTGCACGGCGTCGACGAAGTCGCGGTTCTCGACGACGACCGGGTCGAATTCGGACGGCGTGACGGGCCGGCCCTCGCCGACGTCGATCATCACCTCGTGCTCGCCGACCTCGACCGCCAGGCGGTCGCCGAAGAGGTGGAGGCCGACGCGGTGGGTCCACCCGAGGAGGCACGTCGAGGCGAAGGTCCCGACGGCCCCGCTCTCGAAGGTGACGAGCGCGGCGGTGGCGTCGTGGACGTCGAGGTCGGGGAACGCCGCGCGCCCCGTGCGCCCGCCGACGGCGGCGACGCTCGTCGCCTCGCCGACGAGGTGGCGGGCGAGGTCGAAGAGGTGCGTCGTCTGCTCGATCATCTGCCCGCCCGAGCCGTCGCGGCGATGCCACCACGCCGGCGGCGGCGTGTCGCCGAGCCAATACCCCAGCGCGAGCCGGGCCGGCCTCTCGGCCAGGAGCGCCTTCGCGCGCTCGACGTGGCTCATGTAGCGCCAGTGGTAGCCGACGGCCGTCACGAGGCCCGCGCGCTCGACTGCCCTGGCGATCTCCTCAGCCGTTCCGAGGTCGAGGGCGAGCGGCTTCTCGACGAAGAACGGCAGGCCGCGCGCGACGAGGGCGCGTTCGGCCTCGCCGTGCGCGAACGGCGGGACGCAGACGTACACGGCGTCGAGCGCCTCGGCGTCGAGCATCCGCTCGTGCTCAGCGTAGCCTGTCAGGCCGAAGGCGGCGGCCGTCTCGCCGGCGCACGCGGGGTCGGCGACGGCCACGAGGGCTACGTCGTCGAAGTCCTTCAGCACGTTGAGGTGGCGGTGGGCGATGCCGCCGCCGCCGATGAATCCGATCCGGGTCATGGGGAGGAGAGAGGTGAGAGGCGGGCCGAAGAGGGGCGAGGGCTGGCGCGGGCCAAGCACGGCACCGGCCCGCTCGTGTCGCTCGGCGCAGCGCCTCAGCGGACGAGGCGTGCTGCGGGAGACCGGCCTTGCAGAGAGGGGCGGCAGTTTACGGACAAACGCTCGGCGCGGGCGAGAAAACGGGATCGTCAGGGCGAGCACACGCTCTAAGCCCCGTCACGTTAATCCGGGTCCTGGCTCGGCGAGGCCCCTGAAGGGCCCTGCGGCGTTGTCCTCCTCGCCCGATGCTACGGCATCTGGCTTGTCGGACGCCTGGCCGGGTCCCTCCAGGGTCTCTCGCTCGCCGACGGACCGACCTACGTGACGGGGCCTAGCTGCCCAGATTCGGAGCGGCCCCGGCCGGGAAGGACGGCACCTCAGACTAGGGGAATACCTATTTCCGCACATACCGGCTCTTCGGCAGAACCGCCGCCGCTCCCGACGGTGGCAAGCCCCTCGCGACGGCCTGCCCGTGGTGCATCCGGCGCGTCGACCTCTGCCTGCCGGTCTCGGCAGGAACACCTCCTCCTGACTCGCCCTTCCCATGCGCTTCCTTCCCACTCGCATTCACGGCTTCCTCGACTACTCCACGGGCCTCCTCTTCCTCGCCGCTCCCTGGCTCTTCGGCTTCGCCGGCGAGGCCGACGACATCGCCACCTGGCTCTTCGTCGTCCTCGGGGCCGGCGTCCTCCTCTACAGCCTGCTCACCGACTACGAGCTTGGCCTCGTCCGGAAGCTCCCGATGCCGGTGCACCTCATGCTCGACCTCGGCGGCGGCCTCCTGCTGCTCGTCTCCCCGTGGCTGTTCGGGTTCGCCGACGAGGTCTGGGTCCCCCACGTCCTCTTCGGCCTGCTCGAAGTCGGTGCCGCGCTCGTGACGCAGCGCGTCCCCAGCGACGTGCGCAGCGTCGGGGCTCGCCGCCCGGGCCTCGCCTGAGGCTCCGCCCTAGCCGAGCCACCCGGCGGCGGTTTCATCCACACGGACCTCCAGCAGGGCCGCGCACCTGTTTTCCCGCCCGAGTGGTACTGGGCGGACTGCTTCCGCTCGCAACCTCGCCCCAACCAGGAACACCACCATGAAGACCTACCTCAGCCGGCGAGCAACGACCGGCACCCTCCTTGCCCTCACCCTGGCCCTCGGTGCCTGCCAGGATCGCGGGACCGACGAGATCGGAGCGGCCGGCGCAGCCGGCGGCGGAGTCAGCACGACGGCCCCCTACGAGACCGACGGTGCCTCGGCCGGCCGCGTCGTGGCCGTCAGCGTCACGAGCGCCGGCACCCTGATGCCGTCCTTCCCGGCTGGACTCACCACGTTCACCGTCCAGAACGGCGGGACGGAGGACTGCGCGCTCACGCTCACGCCGCGCGGTCCGGCCGGCACCGGCGCTGACGGCATGACCGACGGCACCGAGCCCGGAACCGCTGCGGCCGGCACGAGCAACCAGGCCGCTGCCGGGCGCGCTACGACCCTCACGAGGGACCTGCGCCCGGGCACCTACGAGATCTCGTGCGCCAGCGAGAGCGGCCAGGCTCGGCCCTCGGCAGGCGCGCCCATGCTCATCGTGGTGACCGGCGAAGGCACCACCGTTACAGCCACGGGCGCTACGGGCACGGGCGCCGCCGGCGCAGGGGGCACGGACGTCGGTGTGCGGGAGGGCGTCACGACGGGCTCCGGTGCCAGGAGCGGCTCTGACGGGATGAACGACGGAGTGGACCGGTAAGCCGGGGCCGACACCGCGCTTGCGGGGTCCGGTCTTGAGCTCGGGGCGGGGGCTACGCGCTGCTGCCCCGCCCCGGTCGGCCGCACGTGGGACGTCATCGTGGGCGGCTTCGGGCCGGACGTGGCGCTCGTGGACCGCGCGCTGGAGACGGCCTTTGGCCGGTACGCCGTGGACCCCGCGCGCCTCGCGGTGGGCGGGGTCTCGGATGGTGCCTCCTACGCCCTTTCGCTGGGGCTACCGAGCGTCGCCCTCGGACGCTCGCCGCTCGGCACGGGTGCGCGCGTCTTCGGCGTCCGCGGCAGAGTACGATGCGGACCTGCCGGGCGTGGCCTGGCCGCCGGTGTAGCCGGGTGGGTCGCTCGCGGGGAACGACTCCAGCGACGCCTCTTCCACGACGCTTTCGGGATCGATGGTTTCTCGGATGTCAGCCGGGTCCTGGCGGGGCGGGGTGGTCTTCATGGGTTTGCGAGCGGCGGTGGAGAAAGGGGCAGTGGAGAAAGGGAACGTCAGGCGCGGGCGATCCGGCCCCTTCGTGAGGATCTGGCCCCTTCGTGAGGGCATCGGCCGGTTCTACGGAGGGGACGGGGACGGCACCCGACCGGTTCCTGATGTACGAGTTACGCCTACGACGAGAGGCCGACCGTCCAGTCTGGAAGCCGACGAGGTAGGGGAGGTGGGGCTCGGGCGGGAGGTCAGGCATCGTCGGGGGCTCGTCGTCGAGAGGCGCGCGGCCGAGGGGGCGGACGACCGTGACCCAGACGGGCGTGATAGAGCCTGGAGGCGGGGCTAGAGCGCGTCGATGGCGATGAGCTCGATGGACTCGCCGCCCGGCCCGCGGACGAAGCTGTACCGGCATTCGACCGGCGGGTCGCCTTCGAGCGTCATCGTCGCCGGGCCTTCCTCGACGGCGGCCCCGGCGGTGCGGGCGCGCTCGGTGGCCGCGTCGCAGTCGGCCACGCGCAAAGCGAAGTGGAAGAGGGCCGGGCCGCCGGGCGTGGGGCCGCCGGCCGTGCTCGGGCCGTCGGGCGTCGGCTCGAAGAGCTCGACGAAGGTGCCGTCGCCGGCGTCGAGCATGGCGACGCGCAAGACGCCCTCCGGCGTCTCCTCGGGGAACCGGAGGCGCTCGACGAAGCCCAGCCCCTCGACGTAGAACCGGAGGCTGGCCTCGAAGTCGGCCGCCTCGACGGCGACGTGGTGGAGCCCGCCGCCGCCGAGCTTGGGGTTGAGCCCGCGCCTCATCGCGCTACCTCGGCCGCAGCCGTCTCGGGTTCGGCCTCCGCCTCGGGCGGGAGCACCTCGAAGTCGATGGGCTTGAGCGCGCCGTTGTTGGTCCCCTCGGCCGCGCACGCCGTGAGCCCGACGACCAGGTCCATCTCGGCCCGGAACACGACGTAGTCGCCCGGCCGGCTCAGGGGCGGCTCGACGGAGAGCGAGCCGTCGGGGCGGACCGGCACGTTCATGAAGATGTTGAACGTGGTCGGCACGCGGTCGCGGCCCATCCCAAACGGCCCGAGGTGACGGGCGAGGTTCATCAGGCAGCTCGGGTGGTTGTGGTCCGGCGGGAGGCCGTAGAGGAGCGTGTACATCTCGGGCGAGCAGGGCGTGAGGAGGAAGTCGTGGACGCCGCACGTGTCCTCGGTGATGGTGAGCATGGGCGCGGAGCGGTTGCTCCAGAGCCGGTTCCCCGTCGTCAGCCGGATCGTCTCCTCGTAGTCGAACGTGCGGCCGGACGAGAGCCACTCGTCGGGGTCCGGGCCGCCGGGGCCGTCGGCGAAAACCATCAGGTCCGAGACCTGCTCGCCCTCGGGGTCGGTGACGCGCAAGCGCTGCCCGCGGCGGAGGCGGAAGGCGGTCCCGCTCGCGGGGGTGATCCGGCAGCGGCCGGTCGAGGTCGTGAGGGCCAGTTCGGGGTTGAGGTCAGGCATCATCGTCGAGGGGCTCGTCGTCGAGGGAAACGCGGTCGAGGGGGCGGACAGTCGGGCCGTGGAGGATGCGACCGTCGACGTCGTAGCGCGAGCCGTGGCAGGGGCAGTCCCACGAGCGCTCGGCGGGGGTTCCAGTTCACGTGGCAACCGAGGTGGGTGCAGACGAGGGAGACGGCGTGGAGCCGCCCCTCTGCGTCGCGGTAGGCCCCGACGCGCCGGCCGCCGGCCTCGACGACAGCGCCTTCGTCAGGCGCCAGCTCGGCCGGGTCGCGGCCGGTGAGGTGGCGGATGCGGTCGCCGGCGAAGCGGGCGACCACGTCGAGGTTCTCCTTGACGAAGTCTTTGACCGAGGCGCCCACGTCGGCGCGGTTCGCGTCGAACGTCTCGGCCCACGGGTTCGGCCGCCCGGCCACGGCGTCGGCGATGACGAGCGCGGCGACGGTCCCGTTCGAGAGCCCCCACTTGTTGTAGCCCGTGGCAACGAAGACGCGGCCGTTCCCGAACGGGAGCTTCCCGATGTACGGCATCTCGTCGACGGGCACGTAGTCGTGCGCGCTCCAGCGGTGGACGGCCGGGCCGACGCCGGAAGTGCTCGTGCGCCCAGCGCTCGATCGCGGCGTAGCGGGCCGGGGTGTCGGGCTCCTCGCCCGTCTTGTGGCTCTGGCCGCCGGCGACCAGGTAGCGCCCACCCTCGGCGCTGCGGAGCGTCCACGACGGCCCACCGCCTTTGCTGAGGTACATGTTTTCGACGAGCGGCTCGGGCGTCTCGAACGCCATGAGGTAGGTCCGCTGCGGGTGCGTCTTGGCGAAGAACCCGCCGCGATCCAGGATCGGGAGGTGCGTGGCGAGGACGACGTGCTCGGCCTCGACCGTTCCCCCGCTCTCGGTCGTGCACCGCCCCTCGGCGGTGTCCACATCTACGACGCGGCTCTCCTCGAAAATCTGCCCGCCGCGTTCGCGGAACGCCTCAGCCAGCCCCAGCCCGTACTTCCGCGCGTGGAACTGCGCTTGGTCCTCGACGCGGACGGCGCCGAGGACGGGGAAGGGCAGCTCGGTCTCGGTCGTGAACGACGCCGCGAGGCCGGCCGCACGCGCGGCCTCGATCTCGCGCTCGACATCGGGGAGCGTCTTCTCGTCGGTCGTGTAGGTGTAGTTCGGCCGCCGCTCCCAGTCGCAGTCGATCCCCAGCTCCTCGACGAGCGCGGCGACCTGGGCGACGGCCGCCTCGTTCGCCTCGCCGTAAACGCGGGCAGTCTCTCCGCCGAATTTCTCCTGCAACGAGCCGTAGACCAGACCGTGGAGCGAGGTCACCTTCCCCGTCGTGAAGGCCGTGACGCCCGAGCACACGCGCCCTGCCTCGACGAGCGCCACGCGCGCGCCGTCCTGCTGGAGGAGGAGGGCCGTCGTGAGCCCGGTGATCCCGGCCCCGACGACGACCACGTCGGCCATTATTCGCTCGCCGGCCCCGAGCGTGTCGTAGTCGGTGCGGGGGGTGTCGACGATCCAAAGGGAGGGGTTGACGGCATGGAGGCGGGACATGGCGAGGAGGGGTTGGGAGAGGAGGAGTCGATGCGGCCGGCGTGTAGCGGCACGTCAGAAGTGGGGGGCGGCATCTCGGGGTCGGCCGTCGCCCCGGTGGCCGCCGCGAACGGACATTGCCAGCCCTCCCCGACGGCCCGGCCGGCGTACTGCCGCGCCTCGCTCCGCACGCCGAAGTCGTCGAGCATCGGGTTCACCGAGCCGGCGAACGCGCGGTCGCGGTCGCGGATGAGGCTGCGGACCTTGTCGTAGCGCCCCTCGCGGCGCAGCCGCTCGAACTGCTCGTGCGGGTTGAACACGAGCGCCGGGTGCCCCAGCCGGCGAGCCGGCCGCGACGCGCGCGGATGCATCCCGACGACGTAGAACGCCCGCCCGGCGAACGAGAACGAGAACTCCGGGTGGTCGGGGTCGGCGGAGACGGCCGGGTCCCAACCTGCGCCGTCGCGAGCGTGAAGGGCGGAGAGCATGGCCCACAGCCGCTCCTCGAACGCCCGCTCCGAGTCCGGGGCGTCCCCGCCGAAGACGGCCACGAACGAGCGGACCCCCCGCTCCGGCTCGGGCTCGTGCGCGAACCGGCCGAGGTCGCGCGCGAGCGCATCGGCCGCGGACGCGTCGAGGGTCGGGTAGGCGTGGAAGGCCACCTCGCCGCGCCGGAGCGCGGACGTCGCCATCACGCAGGGATAGTCGCCGTCGCCGGCGAACGACCGGAACGCGGTGCGAAGAGAAGAGGGAGAGAGGGCAGGCATCGGAGAAGCGCGCGCGGGCGCGCCGTTAGCGGCGGAGTGCGAGGGTGAGCCCGACAGCGGCGGCCCCGGCGGCGAGCCACGCGGCGAAGCGCGGGTCCGGCGGCGGCACGGCCACGACGCCGCGCTCGTCGGCCACGGCCGGGTGCCCCACGTAGCGCCCGCGCTCCGGCACGGCGGCGCGCTCGAAGTCGTCGGCCAGCCGGCCGAGGGCCGCCCGCAGGGCCGGCCCCCGGAGCGGGACGCCGTGGCCCGTCGCCGCGACCTCCGGCCCGAGGCCGGCGAGCGTCCGGACGGAGGCACCGGCCGCCACCCAGTTCGGGGTGAAGTAGGCCGGCGGCCCGTGCACCTCCAGCCGCTGCTGGAGCACGGCGAGCGCCGACTCCTGCTTCACGGTCACGAAGGCGTCGCCCGCGATGAGCGTGCGGTCGGCCTCGCGCCAAAGCGCGACGTGGCCCGGCGTGTGGCCGGGCGTGTGAATCCACCGCCAGCTGGGCATCCCCGGCACCGTCCCGTCCTCCGGGAGCGCCCGCACGCGCCCGCCGAGGTCTACGGGCCCACGCGGGTAGGCGAACGAAAGCGCCGCGAGCGCCCCGCCGCCGACGGTCGGGTCGGGCGGGGGGTAGGCCGAGCGGCCGGTGAGGTAGGGAAGCTCGAGGGCGTGGGCGTAGACCGGCACGTCCCACGCGGCGGCCAGCGCGCCGAGCGCGCCGACGTGGTCGAAGTGCCCGTGCGTGAGGACGATCGCGGCGGGGCGCGCGCCGTCGCCGAACCGCTCGGCCGCCGCCGCGCGGATGTGCCGGGCCGAGCCGTACAGCCCGGCATCGACCAGCACCCACGCGCCGTCGCCGGCCTGGGGCGGCCCGTAGAGGTACATGTTCACCATGACCGTGCGGAGGTAGGCGAGGTCGTCGGCGACGGGGCGGAGGGGACTCAGCGGCTCGGCCAGCGCCGGGAGCGCGTGGAGCGTGTCGAAGGGGGTGGTCATGGCAGGGGGATCTATAGGGAGGCGGAGCTGCGGCTCCGCGTTTGGGAAAGCCGGGGCGGTGCGGCGGTACGCGTCAGCGCCCACCCCAGCGCGAGCACGCCGAGGCCGCCGACGAGGAGGAAGGCCCAGTCGTAGAGGGGCAGGTGGCGGGGCACGTCCCCCACCATGTCCCGGACGTGGTGGAGCTCGAGCAGGTGGTGGTTTACGACGCCCTCGACGAGGTTGAACAGCCCGCACCCGACGAGGAGCATCCCGACGAACCAACGCATCGGGGGGAGGTCGGGCCACTGCCGGGCCGCGTGGTAGAGCAGGATCACGCCGCCAAGCGTGAGGCCCCACACCCCCGCGTGAAACCACCCGTCGGCCGTCATGTTGAGGCTCATGGCCGCCATCGTCGTCGGCGGCTCGACGGCAGAGAGCATGTTGTGCCACTGCGCGATCTGGTGCAGGGCGAAGCCGTCGACGAAGCCGCCCAGCCCGGCCCCGAGGAGGAGGGCGGCGGTGCGGACGGAGCCGAGGTTCGGGTCTTGGGTCATAGCGTCAGGGAGAGATGAGGGGTGAGGAGCTCGTCGTAGACGCGGGCGGTGTCGGCCGCCATCCGGCGGGCGGTCCAGCGCGCGTCGAAGTCCCGGCGTCCGGCCTCGGCGTGGCCGTCGGCCTCGGCCGGGTCGAGGAGCGTGCTGACGATCGCCACGGCGAGGGCTGCCGGGCGCTCGGGCGGGACGAGCCGGCCGGTCTCGCCCGAGCGCACGGCCTCCTCGGTCCCGACGACGCGCGTGGCGACCGTCGGGAGGCCGGCGGCAAAGGCTTCGAGCACGACGAGCGGCAGCCCCTCGAAGCGCGAGGGGAGGACGAAGAGGTCGGCCGCCGCCATCAAGTCCGGCACGTCGCCCCGCCGTCCGAGGAGGAGCACGTGCTCGGCCAGGCCGCGCTCGGCGACGGCCCGCCGCATCTCGCCCCAGAGCAGCCCGTCGCCGGCCCAGAGGAACCGCGCGGCCGGGACGTGGTCGAGCACCGCCGGGACGGCGTCGAGGAGGACGTCGTAGCCCTTCTGCCGGGTGAACCGCCCGACGGTGAGGACGAGCGGCTCGCCGTCGAAGCCGAGCCGGGCGCGGGCCTCGGCCCGGCCCGGGACGGCCGGCGCGTCGATCCCGTTGCGGACGACGCGGAGCTTAGCGGCCGGGACGCCGGCGGCCTCATAGCTCGCCCTCGCGCCGTCGGAGACGCACACGACGAGGTCCACGCCTGCGACGGCGTCGCGGTAAGCGGCCTGCTGGTCCGGGTCGGTGAGGAGGTACGGGAGGTGCTCGGTGCGGAGGACGGGGACGCCGGCGCGGGCAGCGGCCTGCGCCCCGGCGTGCCCCTCCCACCCGATCCCGGCGTGGAGGTGGACGAGGTCCGCGTCGTGCGCGGCGAGCCACGCCTCGAGGGCTTCCGGCGCGTCGAGCTGCGCCGTGCCCAGGCCGAGGGCGGCGGCGCGGCGGAGGAGCCCCGCGTCGCTCTCGCCGCCGGCGCAGACGAGCGCCAGGTCATAGCGCCGCCGCAGGCGCTCGGCGAGCGCGAGCATGTGCTCGCCGACGCCCGACGGCTCGGGGCTCTCGGTGTAGAGACAGACGCTCCTCATGGCGCTCCCTCCTCTGCCTGCTCAGCCGCCGACGCGACGGCGTCGCCGAAGCGCGGCTGCCGGCGGCGCAGCTCGGCCGCGAGGGGGGCGTAGACGGGCCGGCGGCCGGCGGCGTCGGCGTAGCCGAAGAGGCCGTTGGGGCAGTAGCGGGCGTCGTCCCAGCCGGGGTGGTCGCAGACGGGGTAGAGGCACAGCCCGCGGAGGTCCGCGCCGGCCGCCCGCGCCGCCGCCGCCTCGTCGCAGACCCAGCCGAGCCACGCCGGGCGGCGCTCCCCCTCGGTCCCCGTCTCGGCGATGACGAAGGGCCGGCCGTAGCGGTCGTAGACCTCGGCGAGGATGTCGCGAAGCGGGCGGTACTGCGGGTGCCCCCAGTCTATCGTCCCGCCGGTGCCCTCGGCCCAGGCGTGGACCCACTGGTTGTTCCAGTAGTAGTTGACCCCGATGAGGTCGAGCGTGTCCGGGCTCCCGCCGAGGTCGGCGTCGCGGCGTCCGGCGATCATGTCCCACGCCTCGTACTGCGCCAGGCAGTAGCCCTCGACGGCCGCGCGGTCCTGCGGCCGGTCGGGGTGGGCGACGATGTGGATAACGGGCTCGACCCAGAGGAGGCGGGCACGGGGGTCCACGTCGCGCACGGCGGCGGCGGCGGCGAGCGCGGCGCGGACGAGCACGCGCTTGAAGTCGGCCGGCCGCTGCTCACCGCACGGGTTGATGTAGTGGCCGGCGGCCCAGCTCCAAAACGAGATCTCGTTGATGGGGCACCACACGGGGGCCTCGTCGGTCTCGGCCTGCACGAGCGCGGCGGCGGCGCGGGCGAAGGCGGCGAAGCGCTCGGGGAAGTCGGCGGCCCCGAGGTCGAGCCAGTCCGGGTACCCCCAGTGGCAGAGGTCCCAGGCGACGCGCACCCCGGCGTCGCGGGCGGCGCGGACGAGGGGAAGGATAGTGGACCAATCGTAGCGGCCCGGCCGGGCCTCGATCAGGTGCCAGCGGAAGCCGTCGCGCGCCCAGCGCATCCCGTGGGCCGCGAGGCGGGCGTAGTCCGCCGCTCCGTGCTCGAGGTGCCCGCTCGTCGCCACGATGTCGACGCGGCCGCCGTCGGCGCAGCGGCGGTGCGTCGAGCACTCGAACCCGCCGCCGAAGAACGTCGGGAAGGGCGTGTGCGGCTCAGGCGTCATCGGAAGCGGGGCTGTGGAGGGCGTCGTCGGGTCGGTCGGACGGCGGCGCTGAGGTGTCGGGGGGCGGGACGAGGACCGTAGCCGTCCGGTCCGTCTGCTCGCCGTAGGCGGCGACGACGCGCGCGGCGACGGCCGCGGCCGTGCCCGGCCGGCAGAGCGCGACGACGGCCCCGCCGAACCCGCCGCCCGTCAGCCGCGCGCCGAACACCTCGGGCGCGGCCTGGGCGAGGGCGACGAGCCGGTCCACGTCCGGCGTCGAGACCTCGAAGTCGTCGCGCATCGAGGCGTGGGAGGCGTCGAAGAGCGCGCCGAGGGCGGCGTCGCCGTCTTCGAGCGCGGCCACGGCATCGAGCACGCGGGCGTTCTCGGTGACGGCGTGCCGGACGCGGCGGCCGAGCGGCTCGGGCAGCGACTGGGCTCGGTCGAGGTCGCCCGTCGTGAGGTCGCGGAGCTGGGCGACGCCGAGCCGCCGAGCGGCCTCCTCGCACTCGGCCCGCCGCGCGTTGTAGCCGCCGTCGGCGTGCCGGTGCGCGACGCCAGAATCAATCACAGCCAGCTCGAACGCCTCGCGCGGGAGGGGCACGCGGCGGAACGAGAGGCTGCGCGTGTCGAGAAAGAGCGCGGCGGCCGAGTCGGCGAGGCTTGCCGCCATCGGGTCCATGACGCCGACGCGGGCACCGACGAACTCGTTCTCGACGCGCTGGGCGAGGCGGGCGAGGGCGACATCGTCGAGGTCGAGCCCGAAGGCGTCGCGGAGCGCCCGGAGGAGCGCCACCAGGAGCGCAGCGCTCGACGAAAGCCCGCTCCCGATGGGGACGTCCGAGGCGACGAGGGCGTCGAAGCCGCCGAGCGCGTCGAAGCCGCCGAGCGCCGCGCCGTCCTCTCCCTGAGTCTCCCCGAGGAGCCGGGTCGTGCCCTGGACGTAGTCGAGCCAGCCGCGCCCGGGCGTCTCCTCGCCCAGGGCGTAGGTGTGGATCGCCGCGCCGTCCGCGTCGAGGCTCGCCGCCCGCACCGTCCGGCCGGGCCGGGGCGCGAGGTAAACCGCTGCGCGCTGGGGGATCGCCGTCGGGAGGACGAAGCCGCCGTTGTAGTCGGTGTGCTCGCCGATGAGGTTGACGCGGCCGGGGGCGTCGGCTCGCGTCTCGGACGTGGTGCCGAACAGATCTCGGAAGGTGGGACGCAGGACGGTCGGGCGTGTCGTCATGGCCGCACCAAGAGGTCGGGGCGCGGGAGGCCGCCCTCGTTCGGGACGACGGGCCACACCGGGTCCGCTGTGAGCACCTCCAGCCCGGCCTCTGCACACAGGACGGTGTCCTCTACCTTCGCGCCGGGAAGGCTCGGGTTCCACGCGAGCGCCGTGCTCGCTTCGAGGGCAGTGTCGGTGTGCGGGGAGGCGACGATCTCGCGGGCGAGGTAGCCGGTCGTGCCGCCCTGGTGGTGCCGGTCCCATGCCCCCTCGTGCCCGGCCCGCTCGTAGCCCTCCTGGATCGCCCCGTAGACGTCCGAGAGCGCGGTGCCGGGCCGCGACCACCGGAACGCTTCGGCCTCGACGGCACGCACGTCCGCCGCGCGCCGCCGCTCGTCCACCGTCGGCGCGCGGAAATAGACCCACCGCGTGAGGTTGGCGTAGAGGCCGTGGCGGCGGGCGCAGAACACCACCATGGCCCGGTCGCCGAGCGTCGCGGCGGTGGGCGTCGGGTGCCGCCAGCGCACCACGCGGCCTTCGCCGCCGACGAGGATCAGCGCGGGGGCGATGCCCCGCGTTCTCAGCTCGGCCGCTGCCCGTCCGGCCAACCTCTGCTCCGTCCAGTCGGGCAGGGCGGTGGTGAGCGCGGCGGTCATCGCCTCCGCGGCGTCACGACCGAGGGTGCGGTAACGGGCGACTTCGTGGGGCAGGAGGCGGCGCTTCGCGTGCACGATCTCGTGCGGGAGGGCCACCTCGCCCACCTCCGGCCGGTCGCTGGCGATGGGCCGCCCGCCGGCGCGCTCACGCACCTCCGCTTCCCGGCACGCGGGCTCCTGCCACGGTGCCGCCCATACATCGAACGCAGCGGGCACCTCCTCCTCTTCGAGCCGGTCCACCTCGATCCGGTCGGTGAGAACGAGCGCCTCACTGAGGGTGACGAGGATTTCGGCCACGCCCGTCTCGGTCGTGAGGAGCACGGCGCTGTTGCCGCCGCCGGTCGCCCAGGCGAACCAGTCCACGCCGCGGAGCCGTGCGGCACCGAGCCCGTAGCGCGCCAGCGCCCCGCGCACGAGGGCCAGCTTGGTTTCGACCTCACGCAAGGGCGACCTCCACGGCTTGCAGCTCGCGCGCCTTCTCCTCGGGAAGGCTGTCGTTGGCGAACATCCCGGCGGCGAGCTCGGTCCCGGCGAGGAACTTCAGCCGCGTCGCCGTGCGGTAGGGCGGCGAAAGCTCGATGTGGAGGTGCGCCCAGGGCGTCCCGTCTCCTGCCTCGCCGCCCGCCGGCCCCTGGTGGAAGGCCAGGAGGTACGGGAAGGGCCGGTCCCAAAGCCCGTCGTACTTGAGGAGCACGGTCTTGAGCGCCCGGGCGAGGTCGGCCCGGTCCTCTTCGGCGAGGTCGGGAAGCCCAGCCGCCGGCCGGCGCGGGACGACCCACACCTCGTAGGGGTAGCGTGCGAAAGCCGGGACGAAGGCAACCGCGTGCGGCCCGGCGTAGAGCATCCGCCGGCCGTCGGCCTCCTCGTGCTCGACGACGTCGGCCAGGAGCGTCCGGCCCTCGCGCTCGAAGAACGCCCGCGCCTGGGCGTGCTCGCGCGCCGGGAGGGGCGGCACGAAGGGGTAGGCATAGATCTGCCCGTGGGGGTGGTGCAGCGTCACGCCGACCTCCTCGCCCCGGTTCTCGAACGGCATCACGTACTCGATCTCGGGCCGCGCGCCGAGCTCCCTCGCGCGGTCGGCCCAGACCTCGAAGAGCAGCTCGAGGTGCCACAGCGGCAGGCGTCCGAGCGCGCTCGCGGGGTCTTGGGTGAACACGACGACCTCGCACGCGCCGAGCCCCGGCTGCGTCGGCACCCAGAGCGGCGGCGCGGCCTCGGCTTCGAGCGTGAGTGTCGGGAAGCGGTTCTCGAAGACGGCCACGTCGTAGTCGCCGGCGGGCAGCTCCGTCGGGTGGGCGGGGTCGGTGGTCGGGGCGAGGGGGTTGAAGGCGGGGGGCGGCTTGAACGTCCGGTGCTGGCGGTGGCTCGCATACGCCACCCACTCGCCCCTGACGGGGTGCCAGCGGAGGTGGGGCGCGGCCTCGACGGGCTCGGGCGAGGGGGCCGTCGCCTGGATCGAGGGGTCGAGGGGGCGGCGGCCGTAGAGCCAGAGCGCCCGGCCGTCGGGCTTGCGGAGGTCGAGCCGGTGGAGCGTCGCGGGGAGCACAGTCATCCGGCGGCCCCTTCCGCGCTGCCCTCGCCGCCGTGGGCGGCGGCCCAGAGCACCTCGGGCCGCTCCTCCGGCGGCCCCTGCGTCATCGCGGCGACAAGCTCGACGGGCACCTTCGGCTCGCGGTCCATCGTGAGCAGGCCGTTGGCCTCCTGGAAGGTGTCGGTGAGCTGGGTGTAGCAGAACCCGCAGAAGATCGAGAGGCGGCGGACGGTGGCGAGCAGGGCACCGTAGCGCTGGAAGAACGCCTCGGCGTCGGGGGCGACGGCGTAGCCCCACGTGCCCTCGGCCCCGTCCTCGGCGAGGGCGATCCCGCCGAACTCGGTGAGCATGAGGGGCTGGCCGGCGTCGCGGAACCCCTCGAACGTGAGCCGCCGCCCGGCCGGGAGGTGCCGCCCGAGGAGGTCGGCCGCGGCGACGTGCGGGCCGTAGCGCGCCTCGAGCCCCTCGGGGCTCGGGTCGTAGTCGTGGATGGTGAGGATGTCGGTCTCGGGGTTCTCCCAGCCGTCGTTGCCGACGACGGGGCGCGAGGGGTCGAGCGCCTTCGTGAGGTGGTACAGGGCGCGGACGTAGCTCGCGCGCTCGGGCCGCTCGGCGAGGCCGGAGACCCCCCACGACTCGTTGAACGGGACCCACACGGCGACGCACGGGTGGTTCTGGTCGCGCGCGATCACGGCCTCCCACTCGTGCTTGACCCGCTCGACGGCCTTCGTGGTGAAGCGGTAGGCGCTCGGCATCTCCTCCCAGACGAGCAGGCCGAGGGTGTCGGCCCAGTAGAGGTAGCGCGGGGCCTCGACCTTCTGGTGCTTCCGGACGCCGTTGAACCCCATCGCCTTGGTGAGCGCGACGTCGCGGCGGAGGGCGTCGTCGTCGGGGGCCGTCATCAAGGTGTCGGGCCAGTAGCCCTGGTCGAGCACGAGCCGGAGGTAGTAGGGGCGGCCGTTGAGCAGGAACCGGTCGCCCTGGATGCCGACGCTCCGGAGCGCGGTGTAGGACGCGACGGCGTCGAGGCGCTCGTCGCCGCGCCAAAGCTCGACCTCGGCCTGGATCAGCGTCGGCCGCTCGGGGCTCCAGAGCAGCTCGTTGCGGAAGTCGTCGATGCCGGGGTCGGAGAAAGCGATCCGGCGGTGGACGGTCTCGTTGACGACGGCGTAGGTGTCGTCGGCCAGCACGCGCTCGCCGACGGTGAGGCGGAGGCGGACGCTCAGGCCGGGCTGCTTCCGGCCGGAGAGCTCGGCGTCGAAGCCGATCTCGTAGCGCTCCAGGTTCGGCGTCCAGCGGAGGGCGCTCGAGGTAGGTCTCGGGCACGCGCTCAACCCAGACCGTCTGCCAGATGCCGGTCGTGCGGGGGTACCAGATGCTGTGGGGCTCGGGCTGCCAGTCCTGCTTCCCGCGCGGCTTGGCGAGGTCGAGGGGGTCGTCCTCGGCGAGGACCGTGACGCGCTGGGGGCCGTCGGCGCCGCAGCGCGTTCGTGACGTCGCACGTGAACGGGGTGTGCCCGCCCGTGTGGGAGCCCACGGGCCAGCCGTTGACCCAGACGTGCGCCTCATAGTCCACGGGCACCGAAGTGGAGGAGGACGCGGCTGCCGCCCGGGCCCGCCGTTCGACCCCGAGGGCGCGCCCTCAGGAGCCGGCGGCGGTTCGAACTCGCGCTCGTACCAGCACGCGGCGTGGTAGCCCGTGTCCCCGATCCCGCTGCGCGCGGTCTCCGGGGCGAAGGGGACCTCGATCGTGTGCGACCACGCCTTCGCGTGCTCGAGGTGGGCGGGGGTGTCGTAGCGCTGGTCGTCGTCGAAGCAGAAGCGCCAGGGGCCGTCGAGCGAGTGCCAGCCGGCGCGGCGGAGCTGCGGGCGGGGGTGCGGTGCTGCCGCGCCGTCACTCTCAGCGAGGCGGGTCCGCGTGGCGGTTGTCGGGGAGGGCAGTTCCATTGCGGTCGGCGGGCGCGCCGGGTGCAGGGGCTAGAGCAGAGTCAGGTAATCGTAGGTGGTAACCCCCCCGTCGCGCTCGCATCGGGCTACGCCCTCACGCTTCGTGCGACTGTCCCCCTTCGCAAGGGGGACAGCTTCCGTCGCCTTGAGCCGAGGCGGAGCCGAGTGATGGCGACGGAAGCGGGGGGTCGAGCAGCGCACACACCACCGTGCGCTTCGCGTTAGCGGTGGCCGTCCCGCATGGCGGCCGTCGGGAGCGTCGCCTTCACGGCACGGGCGAGGCGGGCGTCGCCGTCGCCGCCCGAGGCAGCAACGCCGTCGCCTTTAGTCAGCCCGGCTTCGAGCTTGTCGAAGAGCGCGAGCGCCTGCGCCACCACCTGGTCCATGTTGTAGTAGCGGTAGGTGGCGAGGCGGCCGACGAAGTGGACGCCGGGCGTCGCGTTCGCCAGCTTCTCGTATTTCTTGTAGAGCGCGGCGTTCTCGGGGCGCGGGATGGGGTAGTACGGGTCGCCCTCGGCCTGGGGGTACTCGTAGACCACGGCCGTCTTCGGGTGGACCTGCCCGGTGAGCCACTTGAACTCGGTGCACCGCGTGTAAGCGTGCTCGTTGGGGTAGTTCACGACCGGGGCGGGCTGGAAGCGCTCGGTCTCATGCGTCTCGTGGGCGAAGGCGAGCGAGCGGTAGGGCAGCTTGCCGTAGCGGAAGCCGAAGAACTCATCGACCGGCCCGGTGTAGATCGTCTCGTCGTAGGGCAGGAGGTCCTTGACCTCGCGGTAGTCGGTCCCGAGCAGGACGCTGATGTTCGGGTGGCCCAGCATCCGCTCGAACATCCGGGTGTAGCCGCGTGCTGGCATCGCCTGGAAGGTGTCGGTGAAGTAGCGGTCGTCGCGGTTGGTGCGGATGGGCACGCGCGCGATCACCGACGAGTCGAGCTCGCTCGGGTCGAGGTCCCACTGCTTCCGGGTGTAACCGCGGAAGAACTTCCGGTAGAGCTCGGTCCCGATCCGGCTGACGACGACGTCCTCGCTGGTCGCGATCTCGTCGCGCGGCTCGGCGAGGCCCTGGAAGAAGTCCTCGACCTCGAACGACGTGAGGTTGAGGCCGTAGAGCTGGTTGACGGTGTCGAGGTTGATCGGGATCGGGACGAGGAGGCCGTCAACTGAGGCGCGGACGCGGTGCTCGTAGGGCCGCCAGTCGGTGAAGCGCGAGAGGTAGTCCCATACGCGCTCGGCGTTCGTGTGGAAGATGTGCGGGCCGTATCGGTGGACGAGGAGGCCGTCGGCGTTGTACTCGTCGTAGGCGTTGCCGCCGACGTGGTGGCGCTTTTCGACGATGAGGACGCGCTTGCCCGCGTTCGCGAGGCGCTCGGCGAGCGTAGAGCCGGCGAACCCGGCCCCGACGATGAGGTAGTCGAACATGAGGGGGAGGGGAGAGGTGAAGAGAGGGCCCGGAAGGTCGGGCAGCGCAGTGCCAAGGGTGTGTCAGCGCTAGGCCGCCGCCGCCACCCCTTCGAGGGCCTCCTCGAGGAGCGCTTCCATCCGGTCGGCCGTCCGGTCCCACGAGGTTCGGGCGAGCACGGCGCGCATCCGCCGCGCCCGAGCCTCGCGCTCGGCCGGGCCGGCGCTGAGCGCGGCCTCGCACGCGGTCACGAACTCGGCCGGGGTGTCGCCGAGGTAGACCGTGTCGCCGTAGGGCTCGGCCACGTCCGTGATCGGCGTCGAGACCGTCGGCTTCTCGGCGGCGAAGTATTCGAGCGTCTTGGTCGGGCTGATGAACTCGGTCGACTCGTTGCGGGCGAACGGGAGCAAGCACACGTCCCAGCCGGCGAGGTAGGCCGAGAGGTCGGCGTAGGCCTTCTGACCGAGCCAGTGAATGTTCGCCGCGCGCGGCAGCGTCGATTCGTCGATTTTGACGACCGGCCCGACCATGACGATCTGCCACTCGGCGTGCGCCTCGGCGAGGGCGCGGACGACGTCGAGGTCCATCCGCTCGTCGATCACGCCGAAGTACCCGAGGCGCGGGTGGGGGATCGCCGCCTGATCCGCCGGCTCGGCGAGGCCGTCTTTCGCCTGGAGGCCGTCTTTCGCCTGCGCGCCATACCCATTTTTCGCCCGGGCACTGTGCCCATTTTTCGCCTGCGCGCCGTACCCACCTTTCGCTTGCGCGAAGTGCTCCGCCTCGACCGACGACGGGAAGCAGTGGGCGTTCGGGTGGCGGCCCTCGACGCTGCGGTGCAGGCTCGGCCCGCCGGTGAAGACGACATCGGCCTCCTCCAGGAGCAGGCTCTCGTTGCGCCGCATCTCTGCCGGCGCGTGGGCGAACTGCGCGAGCGCGTCCATCCGGTCGTAGACGAGCGCCGCCGGGCGGAGCCGCACCGCGAGGTCGAGCGCCATCGGGGTGTAAAGCCAGGCCACGGCCCCGCCCAAGTCCTGCGCCTCGACCAGCTCGTCGAGGAGCAGCTCGAGGACCGGAGCCTGCTCGTCGTTGAACCCTCGCCGCTCGACGGGCGTGTGCGGGCGGAGGACGGTGACGCCGGCCGCCGGCTCCGAGCGCTCCCAGTGCGGCTCGGCCTCGGGATCGTGAACCGGCTCTTCGATCACGACGACGGGCCGGGTGCGGGCGAGGCGGGAGAGCAGGTGCTGCGGGCGTTGGTAGACGAAGTCCCACCGGAGGTGGGAGAAGACGACGAGCGGGCGAGGCATAGCGAGGCAGGGAGGGGAGGTGCCGTCGCGCGCCGTCGCCAGTCGGAGCCTTGCGCTCCGAACGGAAAGGAAAGCAGCCTCGGGTGATGCGGGGTGCGCGGCCCGGGACAAAAACAGCAAAGGGCGCGCGCCAGCAGTAAGGGGGCGGAAAATAGACTTTTGCCTGCCCTATGTGCATGGGGGAGAAACTGAAACTCACCTGAAGCTTTTCGGAGCCTATGGGCCTAACACGGATATGTGTAGCCGGGCCTGGGTTTCAGCGGGCGCGAGGCCGACGCGGGCACGCCGGGTGCCCTAGCCAGGTCCACGCCTCAGCCACGCCCCGACCTGCGCGATGACCTGCGGGCGGCTCAGCAGACCGAGGTGGCCCGTGCCGTAGGCGATCCACTGCGACGACGGCTCGAACGACAGGCTGCGCTGCACGTCGGCGTGGCGACCGAGGGCGCTCGGCAGCGGCACCAGGCCGTCGCCGAGCAGGCGGCTGCTCAGCGTGCCCCGCGCCGAGGCCCGCGTCGCGGCCACGGCGTAGCAGGCGACGCCCTCCGGCAGCGCCGCGTGCCGCCGGAGGGGCGGGGCTCGGTGGAATCGGTCGTGGCCCCGCCAGTCCTCGTCGAGCACGAACCCGTGGCGCAGGTCGGTGATGCCCGCGCTGCGGACCTGCCCGAGCGCGGCGAAGGGCGCGCTCAGCGGCGTGCGGACGAGCAGCCGATCGACCCAGTTGCCCGCCCGCTCCAGCGGAGCGCCGTGGTGCGGCGTGCCCAGGAAGACGAGGTGCTTCAGCCGCCCCAGCCAGCGCCGCGCGTCCTGCTCGGCGTAGTGCGCCGCGCTCCGGGCCAGCAAGCCGCCCATGCTGTGCGCCACCATCGTCAGGTCGTCCACCGGCACCGGCCAACGGTCGACGAGGCGTTCGAGCAGGGCCGACAGCGCGCGCCCGTTCTGCGAGACGTGGAGGCCGGAGTTGTAGCGGAGGTAGAGCGGGGTGTAGCCCAGCGCCTCGAGGGCGCGCCCGTGGTCGAGGGCCGGGCCGCCCGTCTGCCAGTGCCCGTCGCTCAGGCACAGCCCGTGGACGAGCACGGCCACCTTGCCCGTCGCCTCCGGCACCGGCGGCAGTGCGTGCCAGTCCAGCGCCTCGCCCCGGACCCGCAGCGTCATCGGGACCGCGAGCGGGTTGCCGTCGGCTTCGAGCCGGTCGCCGAGCACGCCGTTGAGGATGGCGAGGAGGGCCTCGCGCCGCGCGGTCTCGTGCGCAGCGTTCTCCGAAGGCTCCAGCCGTGCCAGGACCGCGTCCACGCCGCCGCCGACCAGGAGCGTACCGTCGTGGACGCTCCGGTAAACCAGGCCCGTGAGGCCCCGGGCGCGCGCCGCCGCAGGGCCGCCGCCGAACCCCAGCGTGCTCCACACGGCCTGGTGCACGCCCTCGGCGATGCGGGTCACGCCCGCCGTCGCCAGCGTGGCGAGCCGTGCGAGGCCGCGAAGGTCCGAGATGCGCAACGGGAGCGAGAGCGAGGGGAGGAAGGCGGGAGGCGCGAAGCTACGCCCGGACTGCGGGCACGCCGAAATGTGACCGTTTCGGCACGCCCTCGTCGCCGCGCCGGGCTATCTTGCACGCCCCCCATCTCTCCCGACCCCTACGCGCCATGAGCCAGCACCAAGCCGACCACCAAGACCCCGACGCGCCGCAGCTTACGACCGCCTTCGGACGGCCCGTCGCCGACAACCAGAACTCGGAGACCGCCGGCAACCGCGGGCCGGTGCTGATGCAGGACGTGTGGCTCGTCGAGAAGATGCACCACTTCAACCGCGAGCGCGTGCCCGAGCGCGTCGTCCACGCCAAGGGCTACGGCGCGCACGGGACGTTCACCGTCACCAACGACGTGACGCGCTACACGAAGGCCGCCTTCCTCTCCGAGGTCGGCAAAGAGACCGCCCTCCTCGCGCGCTTCTCGACCGTCGGCGGCGAGAGCGGCTCGGCGGACTCGGCGCGCGACCCGCGCGGCTTCGCGCTGAAGTTCTACACCGAGGAGGGCAACTGGGACATGGTCGGCAACAACACGCCGATCTTCTTCCTCCGCGACCCGCTGAAGTTCTCCGACTTCATCCACACCCAGAAGCGCGAGCCCGCCAGCCACCTCAAGCCCCACTGGCGGCGCTGGGACTACTGGAGTCTGTCCCCCGAGGCGCTCCACCAGGTGATGATCCTCTACTCCGACCGCGGCACCCCCGTCTCGGCGCGCTTCATGGACGGCTTCTCGTCGCACACCATGTCGATGTGGAACGACGCCGGCGAGCGCGTCTGGGTCAAGTGGCACTTCAAGACCGACCAGGGCATCAAGAACTTCACCGACGACGCCGCCACCAAGATGGCCGGCCAAGACCCCGACTACTCGACCCACGACCTGTGGAAGGCCATCGACGACGGCGACTTCCCGACGTGGACCGTCTCGGTCCAGGTCATGACCGAGGCCGAGGCCGAGGCCTACGAGTGGCACCCGTTCGACCTGACGAAGGTCTGGCTCCACGACGACTTCCCCCTCGTCGAGGTCGGCCGGATGGAGCTGAACCGCAACCCGGTGAACTACTTCGCCGAGGTCGAGCAGGCGGCCTTCCAGCCGTCGAACCTCGTCCCCGGCATCGGAATCAGCCCGGACAAGGTCCTCCAGAACCGCGTCCTCTCCTACGCCGACGCCCACCTCTACCGCATCGGCGTCAACTTCCACCAGGTGCCCGTCAACCAGCCGCGCGGCTGCCCCTTCCACAACACCTACCACCGCGACGGCTTCATGCGCGTCGACGGCAACGGCGGCAACCAGGTGGACTACGAGCCGAACTCGTTCGGCGGCCCGCAGGCGAACCGCGCCCGCTACGACGAACCCGCCATGCCGACCAACGGCGACGGCCGCCGCTGGGACTGGTTCGACTGCACCGACCGCGACTACTTCGGCCAGCCGACCCTGATGTGGACGAAGGTGTTCGACGACGGCGCGCGGCAGAGGCTCGTCGACAACATCGTCGGCTCGATGGAGGGCAGCCCCCGGCGCATCCAGCTCGCGATGCTCCCGCAGTTCTACAAGGTGCACCCCAGCTTCGGGCAGGGCGTCGCCGACGGGCTGGGCATCGACCGCGCCGAGGTCCCCGACTTCCGCGAGGTCCTTAAGAACGGCGGCGTCGAGCCGGTCGCACCCTCGATGACGACCGAAGGCCCGAGCGGCGACGGGGCGGTGCCTGCCGACGCCTACACCGACCACGTCGTCAACGACGCCATCCCGCCGGCGCCGCAGCCGATGGACGCCGAGACCATCGAGGGCTGAGGCGGGCCCCCCGCTCCGGTCGCGCCTGAGTCCGGCTTGCCGGGCGATGCGAGCGCGGCGGGGGGGTGCAGGTCGCTCGCAGGGCGAGGCGGTTCGACACCCGGGGTGCCGCAGACCACTTTCGGGCCTGGTTGCTTTTTGAGAAAGCTGCCGAGTATTTTGCCAGGACACCCTCTCCGCACTGTTCGTCCGGGCGGAGGCCCGCTCCTCTCCCGCCCCTTCACCCAACAGGGTTCTCTCGCGCAATGGCTCTTCTAGCGAATGACACGACCCGCACCGTCGTCCAAGTCGTGCTCGCGATCGCAATCGTCGCGCTCGGCTACCTGCTCTACCAAAGCATCCGCGGTCCGCAGGCAGCGTTCGAGCGCGAGCAGGCGCTCGACGAGCTGACGCAGGAGCGCATGGGGTTCATCCGCGACGGGATGCGGGCCTACGAGCTGCGCTACGACCGCTACCCGAGCTCGCTGGACTCGCTGATGACGTCCCTCCGGTCGGACCCCTACCTGGTCGCCAAGCGCGACAGCATCTTCGGCCTGGAGGAGGGGGAGGCGCTCGACCTGGACTCGCTGCTCTACTCGTCGCGCGGCGGCGAGCGCTTCGACCTCGACGTCGTCCGCGACGACAGCACCGGCGTGACGGTGTACCTGCTCGAAGACCCGCGCTCGGACTACTTCGTCGGGACGGACGATCCCGAGCGGGCCGCCGGGATGCTCAACGCCGCGAGCTGGGAGTAGCGCGCTCCCGACGGACGGGCAAGACGGACAATCGACACGCGGGCAACCGGAGGCACGGCATGGGCATTCGCGCCGGGATCGAGATTCACGGTCGGGTGATGCGCTACGCCGAGATCGAGCTCGGCGACGGCCCCGGGCGGCTGCTCCGGCTCGGGGCGTGCGACTTTGACTTCCCCGTGGCCAAGACGCTGCTCGCGCTCACCGGCCCGACGCACCTCGAAACCGTCGCCACGGCGGTCCGCGAAATCTTCGACGGGTCCGAGGCTAGGACGCTGCACGTCGCGGTGCACCCGTGGAACAGCACGTCGTTCTTCTCGCCGCTGCCCCAGGGGATGCCCCCGGCGGAGCGCTTCGAGCAGCTCCGGCAGGAGGCCGCGATGCTCTCCGACGCCAGCATCGCCCGGCCCGTCCGCGTCAAGACGACCCCGGTCCGCGTCGAGACGCTGCCCGACGGCCGGCAGGCGCACTGGCACCACGTGCTGCGCTTCTCCGAGTCCGTCCACGCCCGCCTCGCGCACATCGCCGGGAGCCTGGCCGAGGAGCGCGAGGTGAAGCACGAGGTCGCGGACACGACCGGGGCCGCCGCCGCCGTGCTCGCGAGGCTCCCGGAGGCCGACGCCGAGGCGTTCGCCCTCGCCGTCGGTGCCTACGGCGACCGGACGGAGGTCGCCCTCTGCCGGGGCGCGACGTGGCACTTCGGGCACTACGCCGACGTGCGAGCGCAGACGGACGGGGCCTATTTCGTCGGGGCTCTGCTGGACCGGCTCGGGGTGACGGTCGCGGAGGTGGGGCGGCTGGTTCTCTACGGCGAACCCGAGGGCCGGGACGCCGCCTCCGGCCTCGAGGCGCTCTTCGGCTTGGAGGCCGAGCCGCTCAACCCGCTGCTCGCGCTCGGCGCGGCGCGGAGCGGGGCGGACGCGTCTGCCCTGTCCGCCTACGTGCCCGCGCTCGGTGTGCTGCTTCGGTAGCCCTTCGTCCCCGGTCCCTTGTCTTGCGCCGACGTTCGACCACTGACGAGGGATACGGATTCTGCCTCCTGACGAGAGGATAGCTGCCTTGAGTACATCCGCCCTGTCCCTACCAAGTCATTCATACCCGTTCGCTGAATTAATGAGTCCTTCCCGCGCAGGCGGGAATCCATACGGCGAGGGCGCGTGGCTCAACCCTCGCGTGGCTCAAGCCTCGCAGGGTTCCCCGTCTGCGCGGGGATGACTTGAAGGGGATGGCTTGAAGTAGGGGAGGGCGCACAAACTCAGAGATTGGGTATCAGATTCCGTATAGCTCTCATGCGCATCGTCGGCGGCAGGCTTCGAGGGCACCGGCTCCGCGCGCCCACAGGGCCGACGCGGCCCACGACGGACCGCACGCGCGAGGCCATCTTCAACCTCGTCCAGAGCCGGATGGGCCTCGCCGGCGCGCGCGTCCTCGACCTCTTCGCCGGGAGCGGGGCGCTCGGGCTCGAAGCCCTCAGCCGGGGCGCTGCCGAGGCCGTCTTCGTCGAGCAGCGCGGCGCGGCGCTCGGCACGTTGCGGGCCAACGCCGAGGCGCTCGGCGTGTCGGAGGCGTGCGTCTTCCACCGCGCCGACGCCCTGCGCTTCGTAGAGCGGGCCGCCGGCCCGTTCGACCTCGTCCTCGCCGACCCGCCCTACGCTCTCGGCGCGCTCGAGCGGCTGCCGGACCTCGCGCTGCCGCGCCTCGCACCGGACGGCCTCTTGGTGCTCGAGCACGGCGCGGACCGCAGCTTCGACGCCCACCCGGCGTGGGAGACGAGCCGAGCCTACGGGCAGACCGTCGTGAGCCTGTTCCGGCCCGGGCCGGGAGCCTACACTCCGGGAGCTTAACACTACGGTAACACAGCCGGGGCGGCGGGCCGCCTACTTTCCCAAGTTATTCCGTCCGCTGCTCCCCCGCCCATGCCTCAGCGCATCCTGCAGGTCCTGTCGCTCCTCCTGGTCCTGCTGCTGTTCTTCGTCAGCCTGGAGCTGATGGGCGACTCGTTCAAGCTGATGGGCAAGGGGGTCGCCGAGGGCTTGGTGCGGACGACGAACAACCCGTTCATCGGCCTATTCATCGGCATCCTCGCCACGTCGCTCGTGCAGAGCTCCTCGACCGTCACCTCGATGGTGGTCGGGATCGTGGCCGGCGGTGGGCTGACGGTGGCCGGGGCGGTCCCGATCATGATGGGGGCCAACATCGGGACGAGCGTGACCAACACGATCGTCTCGCTCGGCCACATCACGCGCAAGGACGAGTTCCGCCGGGCGATGGCCGGGGCGACGGTGCACGACTTCTTCAACCTCCTTGCGGTGGCGGTCCTCTTCCCGGTCGAGCTGCTCACCGGCGCGATCTCGCACTCGGCGCACGCGCTCGAGGAGGCCGTGATCGGGGTCGGCGGGGCGGACCTGCTCAGCCCGGTCAAGCTCATCACCGACCCGGTGGCCAACACGGTGATCGCGCTGGCGAACGAGAACGGGATCGTGGTGCTCGCCGTCGGGGTGCTCGGGCTGTTCGTCGCGCTGCGCTACCTGGTCAAGCTGCTCCGGGCGCTCCTCCTCGGGCGGAGCGAGCGGCTGCTCCACAAGTACGTCTTCGGGCACCCCGCCGCGGCACTCGCCTTCGGCGTCCTCATCACGGTGATGGTGCAGTCGTCCTCGATCACGACGAGCGTGATGGTCCCGATGGTCGGGGCGGGCATCGTGACGGTCGCGCAGATTTTCCCGTTCGTGCTCGGGGCCAACATCGGGACCACCGTGACGGCGATCCTCGCGGCGCTCGTGGCCGCCGCCGACGGCGGGCTCGACGGCGAGGCTGCGCTGACGGTGGCGTTCGCGCACTTCTGCTTCAACGTCTTCGGCATCGCGCTGCTGTGGCCGATCCCCGCCATCCGCCGCATCCCGATCTGGCTGGCCGAGAAGCTCGGCGCGCTCGCCGTCCGCAACCGGGGCTACGCCTTCGGCTACATCGCGCTCGTGTTCTTCATCCTGCCGGTCCTCGTGATCCTCGGGACGCGCGGGATGGACACCTCGTTCTACGAAGAGGTGCTGCCGGAGGAGTCGCTCGAATCGCCGCTGCTCGACGGGCCTGCCGAGGCGGACAGCCTCGGAGCGAGCCCCGAAGCGCTTTTTAGCCCGGGTCGGAGAGGTCGGGCTGCTTCGGCGGCCCCTCCGCCCTTCCCCACGGCGTAGGGAGAGGTGGTTGGAGGACCCCTTCGACCTGATTCACCTCAGCCGGATTGGGTGTCACGGATCACAGCAGCCCCGCCGGGTCCACGTCCACGTTGATCCGCACGCCCCTCGGCGGCGAACCGAACCGCGCGGTCGCTTCGTGGCCAGTCGGTTACTCTTCAATCCACGAGGGTCTTAGGAAGCAGAAGGTTCAGAGGGGACGCTCCCGAAGCATCTTCAGCAGCACCTTGTACAGATCATCGTGACGGTGGTTGAACCGGAACTCGCTCTCCTTCAGGTGCAGCAGGAAGGTACGGGCTGGCACCCCGTTGAACTGCGCCAGCCGACGCTTCGCATACGACCAGAAGCTCTCGATGCCGTTGATGTGGTTCGTCCCGAGTGCGTACTCCCGCTCATTGTGGCGAACCCGGTAGTGCTTCCCATAGCCGACATCAACAAGCCCATCGTAGGCCCGCCAGCCGTCGGTGTGAACGATGGAGCCGGGTTCCACCTTCCCTCGGATGATGGCCTGGAGCGTCTTCTTAGTGCAGTTCGGGACGACCTCGGTGTAGATGCTTCCGCCGCGCTTGAGGATGCCGAAGACGATGGTCTTACCCGAGGCTCCGCGTCCGGGCTTGCCTCGCACGCCACGCGGGCCGAAGAGCGACTCGTCGATCTCGAGCGTGCCATTGATGGGCGCGTCGAGTTCACAGGCTTCGAGCAGGCGGTGGCGCAGGCGGAGGTAGATCGCATTGACGGAGCGGACCGAGAGGCCGGTCAGACGTGCGGTATCGGATGCGGTGAGGTCGAGGGCGAAGTAGCGGAGGAGTTGGCGAAACGTGCGCTCGGAGAGCTTCGCGTGTCGGTAGTAGCGATTAACTTGCGCCATGGCAGGAAGCTACGCAGCCGATCCAACTGCTCTGCTTCCTAAGGCCCTCCACGAATAGCAGGTACGCCTACGACTTCACACAATCATCACGTGGGGGGGGGGGGGGGGGGGGGGATATGAGGAGAATGTTAGATGTAATATGAAGGCGTCGGTGAGTTCGGTCTCTTCGGCAACATCGCCATCGCCCACGAACCTCTTGGCCCCCTACGCGCATGCTCTCATTCGCAAAAGCACTCGGGTTTTCAGCAGTTCTCGCTCTGTCCACCCTTTTCCTCACCGTCATCCCAACTGATACCTATGCAGCGAAACCACACTGCGAGGTTGGGTACTCAGATGATGCTGGTCCTTGCATCGCGGTATGGCTGTGTGATGATGGTAGCGGAGGATGGGCCCTGACCGATCCCTCGCTCTGCTAACCACTTTGCCCTATATCCACAGTCACACAGAATCTATAGCCACACAGAACCCTGATCCCATGAGAGTCTTACTCACGCTCATCCTTCTGCTCCCTCTCGTTGCCTGTGAGCAAGTAGACCCCGTGCCCGCAGAACACGCTCTGTCGGCGCAGGTAGAAGCCACCTTCACCGGCGTCGACTTCGCTCGCGACCCTGACGCGGCGGAACTACCACTCGACGTTCGCAGGGCGGCGCTCGAAGCCTCAATACAAGCAACTGTCGACATTACGAGTCGGGCGGGCGACTGGCGGGAAGCTGACCGGATCGCTCAAGCCGCCATCGAAGCTGCCGAGTCTGACCTGGAACGCTCCAAAGTCGAACAAGCGACGGCGAAGCTCATGCTCGTTTCCTACCTCGCTCCGAACGCGGAAGACGACGGTACCGCCGAGCGCGCGCTCGCCTATACAAACGTGCTCGTGCAGCGCGAAAGCCCCGAGACCGAGGCCGTGCTGACGGCTGCCCGGACGTTCGCAGACGAGTGGCCCCGAGATGACCTCCGTCGGATCGCCCTTGGCAGCGCGGAGACCGCGGAAAAGTACGTCGCCGGTACGGAGACTTGCGTCGACTGCGACCTCACCGCTGCTGCGCGCGAGCACATGATTGAGACCGGCCAGACGGCAGACGTGAAGAATATCCGTCGGCTTCGGACGGCTAAGCAACTGCGCGACCTCGTCGAGTAATCTTTCTGCTCAGTGACTCGAACGGCCGGGAAGCTCACGCTTCTCGGCCGTTGCGCATATAACCCGACCGGACTCACAGTAACCCTGCCGGGTCCACGTCCACGTTGATCCGCACGCCCTTCGGCGGCGAGCCGAACTGCTCGTTGGCCGCGCGGACGAGCCGCGAGAGCGCATACGGGTGCCCCGGCCCCTCGGCCTTGACGATGGTGTGGAAGCGGAACTGCCGCTTGACCCGCCCGATGAACGCCGGCTCCGGCCCGAGCACCTCCGCCGACGCCCCCGCCCGTTGCCGGAGGCGCTGCGTCCACCGCTCGGCGGTCTGCTGCACGACGCGCTCGGTCGGCCCCTTGAACTCGACGCCGACGAGCCTGCCGTAGGGCGGGTAGCCGAAGGCGCGGCGGTCCGGTAGCTCGGTCCGGAGGAAGCCGGCGAAGTCGTGCCGCGCGGCGTGCTGGAGCGCGGGGTTGTCCGGGCTGCGGGTCTGGAGGATGACTTCGCCGCGGAGCGCGCCGCGCCCGGCCCGGCCCGCGACCTGCATCAGGAGCTGAAACGTCCGCTCGGAGGCGCGGAAGTCCGGCAGCAGCAAGCCGGTGTCGGCATCGACCACGCCGACGAGGGTGACGCGCGCGAAGTCCAGCCCCTTCGCCACCATCTGCGTCCCGATCAGGATGTCGGCCTCGCCCCGCCCGAAGGCGTCGAGGATTTTCTGGTGGGCGTTCTTCCGGCCCGTGGTGTCGAGGTCCATCCGCAGGACGCGGGCCCCGGGAAACACCTCGGCGAGCTCCTCCTCGACCCGCTGCGTGCCGGCCCCGAGGCGGGCGAGGTCGGGCGAGCCGCACGCCGGGCAGCGCGCGGGCAGCGGCTCGGCGAGGCCGCAATAGTGACAGCGGAGGTGGCGGTGGCTCTTGTGGAAGGTGAGGCTGACGGCGCAGTCGCGGCACTGCGGCGTGTGTCCGCAGTCGTCGCAGGTGACGACGGGGCTGTAGCCGCGCCGGTTCTGGAGGAGGATCACGCCCTCGCCCCGCCCGAGCCGGTCGCGGATCGCCTCGCGGAGCGGGTGCGAGAGCGCGCCCTTGAGCCGCCGGACCTTCTTCTCCCACGTCAGGTCTACGATCTCGACGGGGGGCAGCTCGGCGACCCCGCCCGGCACGGGCACGCGGTCGGGCATCTTGAGCAGCTCGTACTTCCCCGACTGCGCGTTGAGGACGCTCTCGAGGCTCGGCGTGGCGCTGCCGAGGACGCAGACGGCCCCTTCGAGGTGGGCGCGCATCACGGCCACGTCGCGGGCGTGGTAGCGCGGGGCCGGGTCGAACTGCTTGTAGCTCCCCTCGTGCTCCTCGTCTACGACGACGAGGCCGACGTTGCGCAGCGGCGCGAAGATCGCCGAGCGCGGGCCGATCGCCACGTCGAAGCGCCCGCCGTTCAGGTGCCGCCACGCGTCGTAGCGCTCGCCGGTGCTCATCCGGCTGTGGAGGACCGCCACGCGGTCGCCGAAGTGGGCGCGGAAGCGGCGGACCGTCTGCGGCGTCAGCGCGATCTCGGGGACGAGCACGATCCCCGTCCGTCCCGCGTCGAAGGCCTGCCGCAGCGCCCGGATGTAGACCTCGGTCTTGCCGCTGCCGGTGACGCCGTGGAGCAGGAACGTCCTGGTCTCGCGCGCCGCGAGGGCGGCCCCGATCTGGAACAGGGCCTCGACCTGCCCGGCGTTGGGGACGTGGGCCGGCGGCGGCTCGGGCGCGTCGAGCGCGTCGAACGGCGTGCGGACGACCTCCCGCTCGACGCGCTCGACCCAGCCCTTCTCGACGAGGCTCTTGAGCGTCGCGCTCGACGCGCCCGTTGCGGCGAGCACCTCGGCCTGCCGGGGTTCGGCGGTCCCCTCGCTCTGCAGCCGGGCGAGGGCCTCGGCGACGGCCCGCTGCTTCGCCCCGCGCAACGCCTCCGCCGCGTCGCCGGCGCGCGGCCCGAGCCGCAGGTGCCACTCGGTGCGGGGCGACGCGCTCGGCGGGGCCAGCTCCTGCTCGATGCGGACGAGCGCGTCGCGTTCGAGCCGCCGGAGCAGGCTCGCCGTGACCCCGTCCAGGCTGTGCTGCAACGTGCCGACGGGCTGCGGGCCGCTCGCCTCCAGCAGCGCCAGCACGCGCCCCCCGACGCCGTTGAGCCCGAGGGCCGGGCGCTCGGTGCGGCGCACGACGCGGCGGCTCTCGACGGTCGCGCCCGAGGGCAGCGCCGCCTTGAGGACGTCGCCCCACGCGCAGACGTAGTAGTCCGCGATCCACCGCGTCAGCCGCAGCAGCACCGGCGAGAACGACGGTGCCTCGTCGAGCACGTCGAGGATCGGCTTGAGGCGCGGCCCGGCCTCGTCCCCGGACCCGTCGGTCCGCTCGGCGATGACCCCCGTCAGCGTCCGCGCGCCGAACGGGACGACGACGCGCGCGCCGGGCACGGCCTCGGCCTCCAGCTCCGGCGGGACGAGGTACGTGTAGACCTTGTCGACGGGCGTGAGTGGGACGACGCGAGCGGCGGGCATAGGCAGGGGGGTCGCCTGCGAAACTACGACGCGCGCGCGCCGCCCGTACCCCCCGGCCCGCCCTCTTCGCCCTATCCTACCACGCGTCGGGGGAGCCGGACGACGGTCAGCCAGAACGCCTCGATGGCGCGGACCACCTGCACCAGCTCGTCCAGGTCGGCGGGCTTGGTGATGTAGCAGTTGGCGTAGCGCTCGTAGGCCGCTTCGATGTCCTCGCGCGCCGAGGAGGAGGTGAAGATGACGACGGGGATCAGGCGGAGCTCGGAGTCGGCTTTCATCTCGTCGAGGACCTCGTGGCCGCTCTTCTTCGGCATGTTGAGGTCGAGCAGGACGAGGTCCGGGAACGGCGTTCCGGCGTGTTCGCCCTCGTGCCGCATGAACGCGAGCGCTTCTTCGCCGTCGCCGGCCACGGACAGGTTGAGCGCGAAGGAGGTCTCGCGGAGGGCCTCCTTCGCCAGCTCGACGTCGCCGGGGTTGTCTTCTACGATCAGTACGTTAATCGGAGTACCACTGCCCATCGCGAGATACCAAGGAGAGAGGGGAGGGGGATGCCGAGGCGGCGTCGCAGAGAGTGGACGCGCCGCGCCGCGAGGAATCCTCGCGCGCCTCGGGGAGGCGCACCGCCGCAAGGGGCCAATACTGTGCCGCGTTCAAATAGTCCGCGTCACTGCCTCCTTAAATGCGGCGACGTTCTCCGCGACCGAGCCCGCCCCCCCGAAGATCGCACTCGCGGCCACGAGCACATCGGCCCCGGCATCCACGAGCGCCCGCGCGTTCGAGGGCTTCACCCCCCCGTCGACCTCGACGAGCGCCCCCGCCCCGAGCGTGTCGACGAGCCCCCGAATCCGGCTGACCTTCCGCACCGACGAGCCGATGAACGCCTGCCCCGAGAAGCCGGGATTGACCGACATCACGAGGATGAGGTCGAGCTCCGGCAGCAGCTCTTCGAGGAGGTACGGCGGCGTGGCCGGGTTGAGCGCGACGCCCGCCTTCGCGCCGGCCTCTTGGATCTGCTGCACGACGCGGTGCAGGTGCGGCGTCGCCTCCTGATGCACCGTGATGACCGACGCCCCCGCCTCGGCGAAGGCCCCGACGTAGCGCTCCGGCTCGGCGATCATCAGGTGCACGTCGAGCGGCGTAGCCGTCTCGTCGGCGAGGGCTTTGAGCCCCCGCATCACCGGCACGCCGAGCGAGAGGTTCGGCACGAAGTGCCCGTCCATCACGTCGATGTGCAGCCACTCGCACCCGGCCTCGACGGCGGCGCGCGCGTCGCGCTCGAGGTGCCCGAAGTCGGCAGAGAGGATCGAGGCGGCGAGGGTCATCGGCTCGTCGGTGTATCGGGAGCGGTGCGTCGGAAGCGCGGAACGCGCCGGTGGAGTCGGTTCGTCGGCTTTGCTTGTGCCGAGCGCTGCCCTCACCCACCGACCTCTTCTTGGGGCTCGCAGTCGCGGTAGAGCGATTCGCCGTCGAGCTCGAACGAGACCCGGTCGCCGGTCAGGCGCGCGACGGCGGTGCCCGTCGTGTCGCGGTACTCCCCGTCCCCGGTGCGAACGAGCCTGACCTCCAGGTCCTGCTCCTCGAGCACGACGGCGGCGGCCTCCCGGTCCGGCGAGAGCGTCACGAGCATGGTCTTGCCGCTCGGACAGGCGTAGCGGACGACCGGCGTGGTGAAGGACTCGGCGTCGCCGCCGCCCTCGGGCATCGGCGGGGCCTCTCCGACCTCCTCGCCGTCGGTGACGGGGTCGTAGGTCTGGTCGTCCGGGGACTCGCACGCGGCGAGGCCGAGGCCGAGGAGCAGGACGAGCAAGCGGGGGCAGTGCGTCATGGCTTCGGGTGTTGGGTGAACGACAGGGTACGGCTCGACGAGCTACGGCTCGACGAGCGCCCGCGCCGCCTGGGCGACGGCGGCGGCGGTGAGGCCGAGGTGCGCGTAGACCTCTTCGTAGGGGGCCGACGCGCCGAAGCGCCGAAGGCCGATGACGGTGCCGTCGAGCCCGACCCACTCGTGCCAGCCGAGCGGGTTCGCCGCCTCGATCGCGACGCGGGCGCGGACGCTCGGGGGCAGGACCTCGTCGCGGTAGCCTTGGTCCTGCTCGCGGAAGAGCTCCCAGGAGGGCATCGAGACGACGCGGGCGGCGATGCCTCCGGCACCGAGCGTCCCGCGGGCTTCGAGCGCGAGGTGGACCTCGGAGCCGGTGGCGAGGAGCAGCACGTCCGGTTCGCCCTCGGCGTCCGCCAGCACGTAGGCCCCGCGCCGCGTGCCCTCGGCGGAGGCGTATTCCGAACGGTCGAGGGTGGGGACGGACTGCCGGGTGAAGGCGAAGGCCGTCGGGCCGTCGGTCCGCTCCAGCGCGAGCCGCCACGCCTCGACGGTCTCGTTCGCGTCGGCGGGGCGAAAGGTGTGAAGGTTCGGCGTCGCGCGCAGCGCGGCGAGGTGCTCGATGGGCTGGTGCGTCGGCCCGTCCTCGCCCAGCCCGACCGAGTCGTGGGTGTAGACCCAGAGGACGGGCACGTGCATCAGCGCCGACAGCCGGACGGCGGGCTTCATGTAGTCGTAGAACGTGAGGAACGTCCCGCCGAAGCCGCGGAGCCCGCCGTGGATCGTGAGGCCGTTGAGGATGGCTCCCATCCCGTGCTCGCGCACGCCGAAGCGGAGGTACCGGCCCTCGGGGGTCGAGTGCGAGAAGTTCTGCGCCTCCTTCGTCTTGGTCTTGTTCGACGGCGTCAGGTCCGCCGAGCCGCCGATGAGCGCGGGGATGCGCTCGAAGATGGCCTCCAGAACCTGGCCGCTCGCGGCGCGCGTCGCCATGCCCTTCGCGTCGGGCTCGAACGTGGGCAGCGCGTCGGCCCAGCCGTCCGGGGGCGCGGGGTGGTGCATCTCGTCCCACGTGGCGGCGAGGTCGGGGTTGGCCTCGCGCCACGCGTCCCACCGGGTCTTCCACGCGCTGTGCGCCTCGGCGCGCTCGCAGGTGGCGCGGCCCATGAACTGCTTCGCCTCGTCCGGGACGTGGAACGCCGGCTCGAGCGGGAGGCCGAGGTTCTGCTTCGTCAGCCGGATTTCCTCCTCGCCGAAGGCGTCGGAATGCGCGTCGGAGGTGCCCGCCTTGTTAGGGCTGCCGAAGCCGATCGTCGTGCGGACGTTGACGAGCGTGGGCCGGTCGAGGACGCCCTTCGCGGTGCGGAGCGCGTCGCGGACGGCGGCCTTGTCGTGGCCGTCCACGTCGCGGATCGTGTGCCAGCCGAGGGCCTCGTAGCGGGCGACGGGGTCCTCGGTGAAGGCGAGGTCGGTCGAGCCGTCGATGGTGACCTCGTTGTCGTCGTAGAGGACGATCAGCTTGCCCAGCCTGAGGTGGCCGGCGAGCGAGCACGCCTCGTTCGAGACGCCCTCCATCAGGTCGCCGTCGGAGGCGATGACCCAGGTCCAGTGATCGACGAGGGGGTGGGCGTCGGTGTTGAAGACGGCGGCGAGGTGCTTCTCGGCAATCGCCATCCCGACGGCGGTCGAGATGCCCTGCCCGAGCGGGCCGGTCGTGGTCTCAATGCCCCGGGCGAGGAAGTTTTCGGGGTGGCCGGCGGTGACGCTCCCCCACTGCCGGAAGTTCTCCAGCTCGTCCAGCGTCAGGTCCTCGTAGCCCGCGAGGTGCATCAGGCTGTAGAGCAGCATCGACCCGTGCCCGGCGGAGAGGACGAACCGGTCGCGGTCGGGCCACGCCGGGTCGGCGGGGTTGTGCCGGAGGAACTCGGTCCACAGCACGGTGGCGGCGTCGGCCATCCCCATCGGCAGGCCGGGGTGCCCCGAGTCGGCGGCCTCGACGGCGTCGATCGAAAGCCCGCGGATGGTGTTGGCGACGAGGGTTTGGAGGCGCTCGGTTTCGGGTTCGGCGGGGGCGACGGAGGGTTCGGCCATGGCAGGCGGAGACAGGGTGAGGGGACGGGGGAAGTTAACGCGCGGCGTGCCTTCTGGTTGTAAACCCACCGTCACGCTTGCGGTCGCTCTGCTCCCAGCTACGCGTGACTGTCCCCCTCGATGAGGGGGACAGCTTTGGGAGTGCCTGAGGGCGTAGGGACGCGTCCCGTAGCCCGATGTGCTCCCGAAGCGGGGGGTCACCCGGCGAAGGGGATCACCCGTCGCAGGGGATCACCCGGCGAAGAACGTGTGCCAGAGCGCGACCAGGCCCGCGATCACGACGATGTTGGCAATCGAGATCGGGAGGAGGTACTTCCAGCCGATCGTCATGAGCTGGTTGTACTTGAAGCGCGGCAGCGTCCACCGGACCCAGATGAAGACGAACGCCATCGCCGCCGCCTTGAGGGTGAAGAAGATCACCTGCAAGACGGTCAGCAACACGCCGTCCAGGCCGAGGAGATCCTGGAACGGGACGAGGTAGCCGCCGAAGAACAGCGTCGAGATCACCATGCTCGCGATGAACATGTTGACGTACTCGGCGAGGAAGAACATCCCGAACTTCATCCCCGAGTACTCGGTGTGGTAGCCGCCGACGAGCTCCTGCTCGGCCTCGGGCAGGTCGAACGGCGCGCGGTTGGTCTCGGCGAAGGCGGCGATCGTGAAGACGATGAACCCGACCGGGTTGCGGAAGACGTTCCAGCCGAGTACGCTCCCGAGGTGGTTCTGGCTTTCGACGATGGCCGTCAGGTTCAGCGACGCGCTCATCAGGATCACCGAGATCACCGCTGCCCCCATCGCCAGCTCGTACGAGATCATCTGCGCCGACGACCGGAGCCCGCCGAGGAGCGAGTACTTCGAGTTCGACGACCACCCCGCCAGCGTCACGCCGTAGACCGAGAGCGAGGTGAGCGCGAGGATCACCAGGATGCCCATCCCCACGTCGGCGATCACGAGGGGGTCACCGTCTGGCGTAGTCGCGAACGGGATCACGCTCGCCGTCGTCATCGCGATCACCACCATCAGCGTCGGCGCGAACGAGTGCAGGAACCGGTTGGCCGCGGTCGGGACGATGTCTTCTTTGAGGATGAGCTTGACCACGTCCGCGAACGGCGTCAGGATGCCCGCCGGGCCGACCCGGTTCGGGCCGCTCCGCTCCTGGATGTACGCCGCGACTTTGCGCTCGGCGTAGACCAGCGCCGAGGCCGAGAGCAGCAGCACGTTGAGGAGCAGGAAGATGACGAGCGGGAGGTCGATGACCTCCCAGACGCCCGCGATGGTTGCCATGAGGGTGGGGGTGGGCGGTAGGGGCGGGTTTAAAACCCGCCCCTACGTCATGTCAAACGGTTAAACGGCTTCGCCGACGTCTTCGAGCGGGACGCCGGTGAAGCCCATCGCCGGGTGGGTGGCCCCGGCGAAGGCGTCGGTTTGGGCGAGGTGGTCCATGATGGACGCCGGGCCGTCCCACCGCATCTTGCGCCCGAGGCGCTCGGCGATTTCGGGGAGCGCAGCCCAGCCGGGCTGGCAGTCGATCTTGTTGCTCTCGTCGTGCCAGCGGTCGAACGGCGTGCCCTGCCGGTCGAGGCGGCTGAGGCCCATCTCCATCATGAGCGGGCGGTGGACGCCGCGGATCGCCTTCGCCGGGCGGAGCCGCTGCGCCCGCCCGTCTTCGTTGACGAAGGTGCCGATCGTCTCGACCGCCGTCGCCGCCGGGAGCGCGACGTTCGCGAACGGCAGCGTCTGGCACTGGGTGTGGGTGTGGTGCAGGATGATCTGCACCCCGTCGAGGTCGGCTTCGCTCAAGACGCCCATCCCGACCGGATCGTCCTGCAAGACGTAGAGCACCTTGACTTCGCCACCGGCGAGGCGCGACCTCAGCAAATCAGCATCGACCTCCTGCATCCCGAGGCGCTGGCAGCCCTGGGCGTTCGGCGCGCGGTCGTCGCTCACGAGCCAGCCGTCGCCCGAGCCGGGCGCGACGTGCGAGAGGACCTGCGGCGCGGGTGCCCCGAGGTGCTCGGCGAGCTGCATCAGCAGGTAGTTGTCCTCGACGGTGGCGAAGGCCGAGCCGAGGAAGAAGGTCTCGCTGCCGTGGCCCTTCAGCAGGAACGCCGCCGCGTCGTAGGCCTGCTCCCACGTCGCCGGACCTCGGCCGCCCCCCGCCTTCGCGGGGGCAGGCTTGCGGAAGAGGAGCTGCGGGCCGAGCGGCCGGTTCTCGTTGAAGGTGGTGTAGACCAGCCGCGCCGCATCCGGCATCCAGTACTCGTTGACCTCGAGGTTCTGACGCGGAGTGATGCGGAGAATCTCGTTGTCCTTGACCCAGTAGTCGACGTTGATGCCCTTCGCGCCGAAGGTCGAGAGGCTCGGCGTCTTGGACATCTCCCAGACGCGGGCGCGGAAGCGGAAGTAGTCCTCGGTCAGCGCGCCGACCGGGCAGAGGTCGCAGACGTTCATCGAGTACGGATCGTCGAACGTCACGCCGGGCGCGGTGATCGGGTAGTTCTTGTCGCCCCGGTTGTGGATCGAGAGCTGGTGCGTCTCGGTGATCTCGCTCGTGAAGCGGGTGCAGCGCGTGCAGTTGATGCAGCGCTCGGCGTCGAGGACGACGTGGGGCCCGAGCTGGACGCGCTTCGGTTTGTGGACTTTTTCGAACTCGAAGCGCGAGCCCTCGGGGCCGAACTTGTAGGCCTGGTTCTGGAGCGGGCAGTGCCCGGCCTGGTCGCAGATCGGGCAGTCGAGCGGGTGGTTGATGAGGAGCAGCTCGAGGTTGTCCACCTGCCCGGCCTCCACGGCGTCGTCCGAGCGCTGGGTGTGGACCACCATCCCGTCGGTGAGGCTGATGGCGCAGCTCGGCTGGAGCTTGGGCATGAAGCTGATGACCGGGCTGCCGTCCTCGTTCGTCTCGACCTCGCCCGTCTGCCGGTTCCGCGCGGGCGTCCCGATCTTGACGAGGCACTGCCGGCAGTTGGCCGGGACGCTCATCGCCGGGTGGTAGCAGAAGTGCGGCACCTCGATCCCGACGTCCGAGCAGAACTGCAGGAGGGTGTCGCCGTCCTCGAACTCGTAGGGCTGGTGGTCAATCGTAACAGTGGGCATCTTCCGATGGGGGATGATGGTGGCCGTAGGGGTTGGAGTAACCGAACCCCTACGATTGGACGGCGGGGGACGCGTCGGGCGTTCGGACGAGCGCGCCGCGCGCCGTGACGACGACGGTCGGCTCGGGCGCGGTGATGGCGTCGATCTCGGCCTGTGGGCGGCCCTCATCCTGGGCGAGGTGGCGGAGCGTCTCGACGCTCGTCGTGTCCACGCTGACGGTGCCTTCGATGACGGCCTCGCTGATGGGGAGGTCGGTGGGGAAGGTGAAGGCGTAGCCGCCCTCGGCGTCGCGGGGGACCTCGACGCGGACCGGGGTGGCCGTCGGGTTGTCGAGCGTCAGCCAGCAGCCCTTGTTCCGGCAGACCTGGGCAATCGTCCCCTCGACGCGGACGACGGTGCCGTCGTAGGCCGAAGGGTCGGCGGTGAGCGACGCGGGAGTAAGCGCGACGAGGTCGTCCCCCATCGCCGGTGCCTCGCCGTAGCTCGTGAACTCGGCGTGGGCTGCAACGGCCGGCTCGTCGGGGCCGGCATCGTAGACGTCGTCGGGCTCACCGGTGCAGCCCGCCAGCAGCAGGACAGCGGCGAGAGCGAAAGAAAGGAGATCGTTCATAAGTTTCAGAGGGAGGGGCGACCAGCCGGCCGCCCCTCCTCGAGTGGTTTTCGGGACGGGAGCTACTTCTTGCGCTTCTGGTCGCCGCGGTCGCCCTGGCCGGACGGCACGGTGGTCTTCGCCTTCTTCTTCACGTCCTGGCGCAGCGACTTCGTCACGTCGTCGCTCTCGGTGAACTTGCCGTCCTCGTCGCGGCGGACGTAGCGCTTGTCGCCCTCGTGGGGCTCGATGAGTTCGCGCTTGGAGCTGGATTTCTTGTCAGCCATGGGGACTACCTCTCGTTGGGTTGGGGATGGAGAAGGACACCAGCCAGGGTGCCCTCGGGTTTAGGGGAGGGGAGCGGGTTCGGCGGCGAGGCCGGCCCCGTCGCCTAGGTCGGCTCCGGCGAAGGTGGCCTGGCGGCACCTCGCCTCGAACTCGGGCCGGAAGCGGCGGATGGTCCAGCGGACGGGCCACGCGGCGGCGTCGGCGAGCGCGCAGATGGTGCGGCCCTCGATCTGGTCGCACAGGTCGAGGAGCAGGTCGAGGTCGCGGAGGTTGCCCTCGCCCGCGTCGATGCGGGTGACGAGCTTTTCGAGCCAGCCCGTGCCCTCGCGGCACGGCGTGCACTGGCCGCACGACTCGTGGTGGTAGAAGTGGGTGATGCGCCGGAGGAAGGCCACCATGTCGGTGTCCTCGTCCATGACCAGCATCCCGGCGGTGCCCATCATGCTTCCGGCCTCGCGCAAGCTGTCGGCGTCCATCGTCGCGCCGACGCACTGCTCGGCCGTGAGCACCGGCGTCGAGCTTCCACCCGGCACGAGCGCTTTGAGCCGCTTGCCGCCGCGCATCCCGCCGCAGACCTCGTCGATCAGGTCGGAGATCAGCATCCCGGTCGGGAACTCGTAGACGCCGGGCTTGACGACGTGGCCCGAGACCCCGTAGAGCACCGGGCCGGGGTGCTTCTCGGCCCCGGTCGCGGCGAACCACTCCGCCCCCCGGTTGACGATGAGCGGGACGCAGGCGAGGGTCTCGACGTTGTTGATGGTCGTCGGGCGCGCCCAGATGCCTTTCTGCGCGGGGAAGGGCGGCTTGACGCGGGGGTAGCCCCGCTTGCCCTCCAGGCTCTCCATCAGCGAGGTCTCCTCGCCGCAGATGTACGCCCCCGCGCCTTTGTGGACGACGATGTCGGTCGAGAAGCCCGAGCCCAGAATGTTCTCGCCGACGTAGCCCTTGGCGTAGGCCTCATCAACGGCCTTTTGGAAATGGTCGATCCAACTCGCGTACTCGCCCCGGATGTAGATGTAGCACGCCGCCGCCGAGATGGCGTAGTTGGCGAGCACCATCCCCTCGATGACGAGGTGCGGGTTGAACTCGAAGAGCTGGCGGTCCTTGAAGGTGCCCGGCTCACTCTCGTCGCCGTTGCAGCACAGGAAGCGCGGCACCTCGGGGTCGACGGGCGGCATGAAGCTCCACTTCAGCCCGGTGTTGAACGCCGCGCCGCCGCGCCCGCGCAGGCCGCTCTGCTTGACGTGCTCGCCCAACCCCTTGGGGTCGAACTTCCCGTCGTTGAGAACCGCACGGAGGGCCGTATAGCCGCCGTGCTGCTCGTAGACGTTGAGTTTGTGGAGGTCGCGCACGGGCGGGAGCAGGACGCGCTCGTAGCTACGCCAGTCGCCTGCCTTCGAGGTTCCGTCGTTCAGCTTGGGGACTTCCATCAGAGGAGTGCTTAGAAAAAGAGGTCGGCGACGGGGATGGCGGCGTCGGGTGCGGCGAGCGGCGCGAGCGTGTCGCCGGGGCGGAGCGTGGTTTTGCTGGCGTAGATGTAGTCCTCCATCGGCTCCCGGTATACTTCCACCCACCGCTTCTCCACGTTCACGATCCAGTATTCCGGGATGCCTGCCGCCGCGTAGAGCGGTAGCTTGAACTCAAAGTCGGTTTTGTACGAGGTGACAGCCACCTCGACGAAAAGCACAGCTTCTGAGGGGTGTTGATCGACGTAGTCGGTGAAGTGACCGGGCACGACCGACACGTCCGGCTCCGGCGTCGCTCCGCCCTCGATGCGAAACGGTCCCTGTACGCGGACATCGAAGCCGTCCTCTTCCCCGAAGGCGGCGAGGAGTGCGTCCTCGACCAACCGCATCGTCGTAAAGTGCTTGCTCCCTTGAGGGCTCATCTCGTAAACCGTTCCGTACAACAACTCGGCGTGGGTGTCGGGGGGGAAAATACCGGCGTCCACGAGCCGCTCATACTCGGCGACGGTCCAGCGGTATTCCCACACGCCAGCGGTCCGCTCCTCGGGCGGGATCGAATGCCGCTCGCCGCGCACGTCCTGCTCCAGGATCATCCCGCTGATCAACTCGACGCGGGTCCCCGGCTCGAAGACGTTCATCTCGCCCATTCGCTGGTACTGCTCCACGGTCCAGCGGTACGGCCGGGCGTCCGACCCCGGCGGCGGGGCCGGGGCACGCTGCAGCGCGGGCGGAGGCGGAGCGATAAAGGACACGCTAGTAGATCGTTTCGGAGACGGGCGGAGTGATGTAGGCTTCTACGGCGTCGGCGTCGGTGCGGCGGTTGCCGCCGAGGTCGGCCTCGTCCTGCGGCAGCGTCACGCTCTCGAAGCCGGGGAGCGTGCCGGCGCGGAGGTCGGCGAGCAGCCGGTCGCACTTGGCGGGCGTGAGGTTGTGGACGTAGGGGCCGTTCGTGACCTGGAGCATCGGGGCCGAGCCGCACGCGCCGAGGCACTCGACCTCCTGGATCGAGAACAGGCCGTCGGGCGTGGTCTGGCCCTTCGAGATGCCGAGGGAGGCTTCGAGGTAGTGCAGGATGTCGTAGCCGCCGCACAACTGGCAGCTGAAGCAGGTGCACACGTCGAGCACGTAGCGGCCCATCTCCCGTTTGTAATACTGCGTGTAGAAGGTCGCCACGCCGAAGACCTTCGCGTAGGGCAGCTCGAGCGTGTCGGCGACGAGCTTGATGACCTCGGCCGGGAGCCAGGCGAACTTCTCCTGCGCCAGCCAGAGCACCTTCATCACGGCCCCGTCGGCGGTCGGGTACTGCGCGACCCAGGCGTCGATGGTCGCTTCCTCGTCGGCGGTCCACACCAACTCGTCGGCGGAGAAATGGCGCTCGGGCGCTTCGCCGGGGACGTAGAGCGGTTCGGGAGAGGGTGTGTCCATAGCTAGTCTATTTGTCTGCTTCGCCCATCACCGGGTCGATCGAGCCGATGAGGACGACGGTGTCGGCGACCATCGCGCCTTCGAGGAGGTGCTCCAGGCCTTGCAGGTTGCAGAAGCTCGGGGAGTTGATCGACATCCGCCACGGGCTGCCGGTGCCGTCGGAGACCAGGTGGAAGCCGAGCTCGCCCTTCGGGGCCTCGATCGCGTGGTAGACCTCGACGCCGTCCGGCGGGGCGACGCCGACGTCGGTGTAGACGAAGTCGTGGATCATCCCCTCCATCGAGTAATAGACCTCGTCCTTGCTCGCGTAGGCGTGCTTCGCGTTGTCGGCGCGGATGGGGCCGCGGACTTCGTTCGGGCCGCGCAGCCGGCCCAGGCACTGGCGGATGATGCGGACGGACTGGATCATCTCCTCGACGCGGACGAAGTAGCGCGCCAGGCTGTCGCCCTCGGTGCGCATCGGGACGTCGAAGTCGACCTCGTCGTACTTGAGGTACGGCTCGAAGATGCGGAGGTCGTAGTCGATCCCGGAGGCGCGCAGGTTGGGCCCGGTAAAGCCCAGGTCGAGGCACTCCTCGGCCGTCATCGTCCCGATGTCCTGGTTGCGGTCGATCCAGATGCGGTTGCGGTTGAGGAGCTTTTTCCAGTCGGCGACGTCGTGCTGGAAGTTGTCGCAGAAGCGCTCGATCAGGTCGAGCGCCGTCGGGCTGACGTCGCTGGCGATGCCGCCGATGCGGCTGTGGCTGACGGTGAAGCGCGCGCCGGCGACCTCGTCGTGGATGGTGTAGATCTCCTCGCGGTACTTGAAGGTCCACAGGAAGACCGAGAGCGCGCCGGCGTCCATCACCATCGTCCCGATCCACAGCAGGTGCGCCGAGATGCGGGCGATCTCGCACATCATAGTGCGGATCCACTGCGCGCGCTCGGGCACCTCGATGCCCGCGAGCTTCTCGACGGCGAGGCACCACGCGACGTTGTTCGAGTACGGGCTGAGGTAGTCCATGCGGTCCGTGTAGGGCATGAACTCTTGGTACGTCTTGACCTCGGCGAACTTCTCCAGCCCCCGGTGGAGGTACCCGAGGTCGAGCACGGCGGTCCGGATGGTCTCGCCGTCGAGCTTGACGACGACGCGGAGGACGCCGTGGGTCGCCGGGTGCTGCGGCCCGATGTTGAGCGTCATCTGAGCCTCGAGCGGGTCGGCGTCCGCCTCGACGTGGACGTGCTTGCTGTCGAGCCGCCGGTAAATCGCCTCGTTGTGGCGCGGCCAGAACGTGAACGTCTCGTCGTCCGGGTCCCGGCGGACGGCGTCGACGGCGAAGGGGCGGTTTTTGATTTCCATGTCGGGTCGTGGAGGGTAGGGGCGGGTTTGAAACCCGCCCGTACGGGTAGGTTTGAAACCCGCCCGTACGAGAGGTCAGTCTTCCGGGACGTCGCCGTGGGCGCGGGCGAAGGGGTCGAGCGTGATCTTGCCGTCGTTTCTCTGCGGCGGGAGCGGGAGGCTGCCGGGGATGCCGAGGGTCGGGAATTCCTTGCGGGCGGGGTGGTACTCGAAGTCCTCGGGCATGAACATCCGCCGCAGGTCCGGGTGGCCGTCGAAGGGGATGCCCATCATGTCCCACGCCTCGCGCTCGTGCCACGCCGCGGCGCGGTGGACGCCGGTGATGCTCGGCACCGCCACGCCGTCGCCGACGCGGAGCTTGACGCGGAGCCGCTTGCGCTGGGGGATGTTCACGATGCTGTAGAACACCTCGAACCGGTCCTCCTCCGTGAAGCGGTCGATCGTGCCGAGGTCGGAGAGGTAGCTGAAGCCCTGCTCTTTCAGAAAGCGGACGATGTCCACGATCCGCTCGCGCTCGACGAAGACGGTCTGCTCGCCCGCGTACTCGACGACCTCGCCGACGGCCTCGCCGAAGGCACCGCGCAGGGCCTCGATGATCTCGCCGACCTGCGTGCTCGCCTTGGCGTGCGGGTTGGGCGCGGGCTCTTCCTTCGGCGGGGCGACGGGCGTGAAGAGGAACTTCAGCGTCTGCTTCTCCTGCGCCGGGTCAACCGTTTCCGTGCCGTCCGAGGCGACGTCGATGGGCTCTTTCTTCATGGCTCGAGCAAGTCAGAAAAGGGGGGTCACTTCGACGAGGGCAGCGAGGAGAAGTCCCCAGCGTCGGAGATACCTTCAGCGACGGGGAGTTCTCGCCTCGCTCGAAATGACAAGTAGGACGTAGGCTCTAAGCAGCAGTGTAGCGGGCGGTTTCCTCGGACGTGGCCGGGCGGACGCCGCCGTCGGGGCCGGTCTCCTCGCGCTCGTCCTGCATCACGGAGTACTCGTTGCGGATTTTCTCCTGGATGTCCATCAGGGCGTGGATGATGGCCTCGGGGCGCGGCGGGCAGCCGGGGACGTAGACGTCGACCGGGATGAAGTTGTCGACGCCCTGGACGACGCCGTAGCAGCGGTGCATCCCGCCGGTCGAGGCGCACGCGCCCTGGGCGATGCACCACTTCGGGTCCGGCATCTGGTCCCAGATGCGGCGGATCGCGTGGGCCATCTTGTACGAGACCCAGCCCGCGACGATCATCAGGTCGGCCTGGCGGGGGCTGAAGCGCATGGCCTCGGAGCCGAAGCGCGACACGTCGGCCTTCGGCCCGGCGAAGGCCATCATCTCGATGGCGCAGCAGGCGAGCCCCATCGGCATCGGCATGAGCGAGTTCGAGCGCGCCCAGTTGGTGACGGCGTCGAGCGTGGTGGTGAGATAGCCTTCTTGCATAGCGTGTCTCGGATGAGGGAGAAGTCTGGCCCCCTCCAACAGAGCGCGCCCCCGATTGGTTCAGCCCGCGTCGATGTTTTCAGCCGACCTTGAAAGTTCTCGTCCCTCACCCCTCGCCGTTCGTCAGTCCCAGTCCAGCCCGCCCTTCTTGACGTCGTAGACGAGGCCGACGAACAAGATCAGGATGAAGACGAAGATGACGGCGAACGCGCCGAGGCCGGCCCCGGCCTCGAGGAAGAACTGGAAGTTGACGGCCCACGGGTACATGAACACCACCTCGACGTCGAAGACGATGAAGATCATTGCGACGAGGTAGAACTTGACCGAATAGCGCTCGCGGGCGGTGCCGATGGGGTCCATCCCGCTCTCGTAGGGGCTGGCCTTGACGCCGCGGGGGCGGCGCGGCCCGAGCCACTCGGCGAGCTTGAGGAGGGTCAGCGCCAGGCCCAGGGCCAGCAGCACCATCAGGAAGATCGGGGCGTAGTCGACGAGCATCGGGGCGGGGGTGAGGACGGGCACAAAGGTACGGCCCAGGACGGAGAGGAGGAAGAGAAGAGCGAAGAGACAGCAGAGCGGGCGGCGCTCTTTTCCATCTTCTCCTTCTCTTCCCTCTCGTCGCTCCTTTCGGTCCCCTCTTCCGCCGTCAGCCCAGGCCGACGCGCTCGAAGAGGGTGTCCACCTCGCGGAGGTGGTACGACGCGTCGAAGGCGTCGGCGATGGCGTCGGCGGACAGGCGCTCGGGGATGGACGACGCCTCGACGATGGCGCGGAAGCTGCGGCGCTCGCGCCACGCCTGCATCGCGAGCGGCTGGACGAGGTCGTAGGCCGCCTCCCGGCTCAGCCCGGTGTCGATCAGCTTGAGGAGCAGGCGCTGGCTGAAGACGAGGCCGTGCGTGGCCTCCAGGTTCTCGCGCATCCGCTCGGGGTAGACCTGCAAGCCCTCGACGATGGTCGCCATCCGGTGGAGCGCGTAGTGGAGGACGGTGGTGGCGTCGGGGAGGATGACGCGCTCGACCGACGAGTGGCTGATGTCGCGCTCGTGCCAGAGGGCGACGTTCTCGTAGGCCGCGACCATGTAGCCCCGCAGCAGCCGGGCCATCCCGGTCACGTTCTCGCTGCCGACCGGGTTGCGCTTGTGCGGCATCGCGCTCGACCCCTTCTGGCCCTCGCCGAAGGCCTCCTCGGCCTCGAGCACTTCGGAGCGCTGGAGGTGGCGGACCTCGACGGCGAGGCGCTCCAGGCTCGCCCCGACGACGGCGAGCGTGGCGAGGTAGTAGGCGTGGCGGTCGCGCCCCAGGACCTGGGTCGAGATCGGCGCGGGGCGGAGGCCGAGGCGCTCACACGTCAGGCGCTCGACCTCCGGCGGGATGTTGGCGAACGTCCCAACCGCGCCCGAGAGCTTGCCGACGCGGACCTCCTCGGCGGCGCGCCGGAAGCGCTCGCGGTTCCGCGTCATCTCGTCGTAGGCGAGCGCGAGCTTGAGGCCGAACGTCGTCGGCTCGGCGTGGACGCCGTGGGTGCGGCCGATCGTGAGCGTCCTCCGGTGTTCGTTTGCCCGCCGGGCGAGCACCTCGGTCATCCGGTCGAGGGCCTCGGCGATCAGCCCGTTCGCGCGGAGGAGCCGGAGGCTGAGCGCGGTGTCCACGACGTCGGAGGAGGTGAGCCCATAGTGCACCCACTTCTTCTCCTCGCCGAGGGTTTCGGAGACGGCCCGCGTGAAGGCCACGACGTCGTGCCGGGTCTTCGCCTCGATTTCATGGATGCGCTTGACGTCGAAGCCGGCCTCGCGGTAGAGGGTCGCCACGTCTTCCTTCGGGGATCACGCCCGTGGCCTCGCTCCAGGCAGCACAGGCGGCCAGCTCCACGTCGAGCCATGCCTGGAACTGGCCGTGCTTTCGCTCCAGAGCGCTTCCATCTCGGGGCGGGTGTATCGCGCGATCATCCAGGGTTCGGGAAGGGAGAGGGGGGCGGAGGCGGGAAGGTACGGCTGCGCCGCGCTCCTCGGCTCGTATCGCCTGCTCACGCGCAGACGCCTAAGGACCTAACAGGTATCGACACCTCTGACTTGACAACGCTCGCCGCTGAGAGCCTATATACGTCGGCGTCTCATCCCCCTCACCACGGGCCGTTTGCGGCCCAGCGACCCTACGCTCAGACTATGAGAAACCGTCCTTTCTCCGCGTCGGTCCCCCTCTTCTTTCTCCTCGCTGCCCTCGTAGGCTGCGACGCTGTCAACGGGCCTGAAACGTCCGCCTTCGTCTGCGTCAGACTGATCCGTCTGACGGCCACCACCGAGGCCGGGGTCGCAGCGGCCATCGCGCTCCCCGACGGCAGACCTACGCATCCCCGGCCGCTACATCGTCGTCGCTGGCCGAGGCGCCCGTCGCCCAGGCCCGCGCCACGGCTGGCGAGCGACCTCGCGCGCGCTCACGGCCGAGGTCGCCGCGGCGCGGCGGCCGCCGTCGGAGCACGTCTACGAGCACGCGCTCACCGGCTTCTCGGCCGCGATGAGCGCAGCCGAGGCCGAGGCGCTCCGCGCCGACCCCCGCGTGCGCTACGTCGAGCAGGAGCAGCACTTCGCTTTTCTCGTCGAGCACGGGCACGCAGGGCGGGGCGACGTGGGGGCTCGACCGGGTCAACGCGCGCGACCGGGCTCGACGGCGGCTACGGGTGGCGGGCGAGCGGCGAGGGCGTGACGGCCTACGTCATCGACACCGGCATCCGCGTCTCGCACAGCCAGTTCGGCGGGCGGGCCTCGTACGGCCGCGACCTCTACGACAACGACGCCGTGGCGAGCGACTGCAACGGGCACGGCACGCACGTCGCCGGCACGATCGGCGGCGCGACCTACGGCATGGCGAAGGACGTGGCCCTGGTCGCCGTCCGCGTCTTCGGCTGCGGCAACTCGGCCCTGACGAGCACCATCGTCGCGGGGTTCGACTGGGTTGCGGCGAACGCCGCGCTGCCGGCGGTGGCGAACGCGAGCCTCGGCGGCCCGCGCTCGTCCTCGATGGACGCCGCCGCGCGCGGCGTGGTCAGCGCCGGCGTGACGCTCGTCACCTCCGCCGGCAACGGCTACGGCGCGGACGCCTGTGACTACTCGCCCGCCCGCGTCTCCGAGATCATCACCGTAGGCTCGACGGCCTCCAGCGATCAGCGGTCGAGCTTCTCGAACGTCGGGGGCTGCATCGACCTCTTCGCGCCGGGCTCGAGCATCACCTCGGCGTGGTACACGAGCAACTCGGCAGCGGCCATCCTGAGCGGCACCTCGATGGCGTCGCCGCACGTGGCGGGCGCGGCGGCGATGTACCTCAGCTTCCAGCCGAGCGCGACGCCGCAGCAGGTCCGCGACGTGGTCTTCAACTTCTCGACGAAGAGCGTCGTCTCCGGCTCGAGCTCGCCCAACAACCACCTGCTCTACAACGGCGGCAACCCGCTGAACAACCGCGGTGCCAACGAGGACTTGGCCGCGGCCCGATAGCTAGGCTCGACACCGCCTCGGTTTCAGGTGGGAGGGGGCGGCTCTCGCTGAGGGCGGCCCCTTCTCCGTTCGCGCCGCCCCCGCGCGTTCGCGCCGCCCCCGCGCGTTCGCGCCGCCGGGTCCGAGCCTCGTTTGTCTCCACCGCTCTCTCTTCGTATCCTCGCCGCTCTTCACTGCTTGTCCACCCGCGCCCGCCCGAGGAGGCCTGCCCTTCCGAGCGCGAGCGCCCAACCCTTCACCCGCATGACCTTCTCGTCTCGCACCGCTCTCGGTGTCCTCACCCTCGCCTTCCTCCTCATCGGCTGTGACGCCGCGACGGAGGACGCACCCGCCTCCGCCGACGCCGCAAGCAGCGCCCTCCGCGCCGGCCCCGATGCCGTCCTGACGATGCCCGACGCGGACCTCCGGATTCCGGGCCGCTACATCGTGGTGCTGGCCGAGGAGGCCGCCGCCCAAGCGCGCGGCACGGCGGCGAGCGACCTGCGCGCGCTGACGGCCGAGGTCGCCCGGCGCGGGGCCGAGGTGGAGCACGTCTACAAGCACGCGCTGACGGGCTTCGCGGCGGCGATGAGCGCGGCCGAGGCCGAGGCGCTCCGGGCCGACCCGCGCGTCCTCTACGTCGAGCAGGACCAATGGATGTACGCCTCCGGCACCGGCACGCAGGGCGGGGCCACGTGGGGCCTCGACCGCGTCAACGCGCGCGGCGGCCTCGACGGCGGCTACGGGTGGCGGGCGAGCGGCGAGGGCGTGACGGCCTACGTCATCGACACCGGCATCCGCATCGCGCACCAGGAGTTCGGCGGACGCGCGCGCTCCGGCTACGACTTCGTCGACGACGACCCGAACGCCGACGACTGCAACGGGCACGGCACGCACGTCGCCGGCACGATCGGCGGCGCGACCTACGGTGTGGCGAAGGACGTGACCCTGGTTGCCGTCCGCGTGCTCGACTGCCGCGGCTCCGGCACCAACAGCGGCGTCATCGCCGGGGTGAACGCGGTGACGCAGAACGCCGAGTTCCCGGCGGTGGCGAACATGAGCCTCGGCGGCGGAAGCTCCGACGCGCTCGACGCCGCCGTGGCGGCCTCCATCGCCGCCGGCGTGCAGTACAGCCTCGCCGCGGGCAACGGCTTCCTCGGCCTGTTCGCGCTCAACGCCTGCGGCACCTCGCCCGCCCGCGTCCCCGAAGCGATGACTGTCAGCGCCACGAACGCCGGCGACCAGCGAGCCTCGTGGGCCAACTACGGCGACTGCGTGGACTTCTTCGCGCCGGGCATCGGCATCACCTCGGCCTGGATCGGGAGCGCCACCGACATGAACACCATCAGCGGCACCTCGATGGCGGCCCCCCACGTCGCCGGCGCGGCGGCGATGCTGCTCGAGGTGGTCCCGGACGCAACGCCGCAGCAGGTCCGCGACCTCCTCTTCAACTTCTCCTCGAAGAGCGTCGTGCAGAACCCGCGCTCGGCCAACGCCCACCTGCTCTACAACGGCGGCGACCCGGGCGCTCGCAGCGCCGGTGAGGATATGTTCGCTCGGTAAGGTTCGCTAAGCTCGGGCGTCCATTCGCCCTAGGCTCGTCTGCTGGTCCCTCGGGGGCGGCTCTCGCTTGAGAGCCGCCCCTTTTCGTCGATAACCCGGTCCGAGGATGGGCTCTTCCGATAGCCCAACGGTGTCCGTCCTCGCCCGGCCTCGGCCCTCTCCGAGGCCCTCCCCCCACCACCCGGAGCCTCGCTCCGCCCACCACCCCACCACGCCATGTTTCCTCGCCTCGTCGGCGCGGCCCTCGCCGCGCTCATGCTCTTTGTTGCCGGCTGCGATGTTGCCCTCACCTCCGACACGCCGTCCTCCACCGCGGTCTCTTCCCCCTTCGTGCCCTCGCCCGAGAGCAACGCGCTCGTCCCCGACGCGTACATCGTCACGCTCGCCGCGGAACCGGAGGCGAGCCGTCGGGAGGCGGTCCTGGAGGAGGTGACGGCGGAGATAGCCACCCGCGGGACCGCCACGCTGCGGGCCGCGTACCGCCACGCGCTCACCGGCTTCACCGCCACGATGAGCGCCGCCGAGGCCGAGGCGCTCCGGGCCGACCCGCGCGTCGCCTCCGTCGAGCAGGACCGCTGGGTCTCTCCCGCCGGCGGCGGCTCCCAGCCCTCCCCGACGTGGGGCCTCGACCGCGTCAACCAGCGCGTGGGGCAGGACGGCCTCTACACGTGGCGCACCAGCGGCGAGGGCGTGACGGCCTACGTCGTCGACACCGGCATCCGCATCACGCACCAGGAGTTCGGCGGGCGGGCGCGCTCCGGCTACGACTTTTACGACAACGACCCGGACGCCGAGGACTGCCACGGGCACGGCACCCAGGTGGCCGGCACCCTCGGCGGCTCGGCCTTCGGCGTGGCGAAGGACGTGGCCCTCGTCGCGGTCCGCGTGCTCGGCTGCGACGGCTTTGGCCGGAACGGCAGCCTGCTCGCCGGGCTCGACTGGGTCGCGGCGAACCACACGGCTCCGGCGGTCGTCAACGTCAGCCTGCAGGCCTACGCCTCGCCCGCGCTCGACGCTGCCGTGCAGTCCCTCATCGACGCGGGCGTGACGGTCGTCGCCGCTGCGGGCAACAGCTACGGCGACGCCTGCCCGTGGTCGCCGGGCCGGGTGCGCGACGCGCTGACCGTCGGCGCGGCGGACGCCTCGGACACGCGCGCCGACTTCTCGAACTTCGGCCCCTGCGTGGACTTCTTCGCGCCGGGCGTGGACGTGCGCTCGGCGTCGAGCCAGGGGGACCGGGCCGTCGCGGTGAGCAGCGGCACCTCGCTGGCGGCCCCGCACGCTGCCGGCGCGGCGGCCCTCTACCTCGAGCACGACCCGGCGGCGGCCCCGCGGCGCGTCCACGCCGCGCTCGCCGCGTCCGCCACGAAGGACGCCGTGCACGACGCGCGCTCCCCCAACGACCACCTCCTCTACACCCTCCTCGGCAGAATCCCCCCCGGCGGCTCGGGGGACGACGCCGTCACGCTCGTGGCGACGCCGAGCCGGCAGCAGCGCGAGGTGCACGTGCGGCTCGACTGGGAGGGCGCGCGCGGCGACGCCGTGGACGTCTACCGCAACGGCAGGGTCCGCCGCGGCGAAGCCAACGACGGGTGGGGCGTGGACACGCTCTCGGTCGCGGCCCTGATCCGGCTCGGCGAGCCGCTGGTCTACCAGGTGTGCGAGGAGGGCCCCTCGGCGGCCTGCTCGGACGAGGTGATCGTCCGGCGCTGACGCCGTCCCCTCGGTCCCCGCCTCCGGAGGGCCGGAGGGCCGGAGTGCCGGAGGGCCGGAGTGCCGGAGCGCGGGGCCGGGGTCAGTCCGAGGAGCGTGCCGTCCGGCAGGTCACCCTGCCGATGCCGGCGTCGATGCGCACGCGGAAGGCCGCGGCCTCGTCCCCGACCTCGGGGCTGTGCCAGCGCCCCTTCCCGCGCTTGACGTAGCCGTCGGGAATCTCGACCTGCGCCAGCCACGAGTCCGGCGCGTGGAGCACGACGGGCGCGCCCTCGGGCAAGACCACCTGCAGCGAGGCCATCCCCACCTCGATGTCGGCGCGGGCACCTGGCGGCAGCGGGCCGCCGGTGAAGTCCAGCGCGAACGACCCGGCCCCGCCCTCGAAGGTGAACTGCTGGAAGCGGGCGTTGCCGAGGCGGCGGCTCGTGAGCGTCGTCATGCCCGCGTCCACCTCCAGACGCCTCATCACGACCGGGTTGCGGGTGCCGAAGGCGAGATGCGTCTTCGCCATCCCCGCCTCGACGCTCAGGCGCTCGACCCGGAGGCCGGTCAGGTCGAGGTCGGCCTCGGCCATGCCGAGCTCGACGTCGAGGTCGAGCGGGACGCGGTCGGAGAAGAAGAGGAGCCACTCGTTCTCCTCGGGGATGCGGAGGCCGCGCACGGAGATGCCGGAGGCGTCCTTGCCCCCGGAGCCCAGCCCGAGCGACACGCGGGCCGTGCTGCCGCTGCGCTCGACGCCGAGCTCCGGCACCGCGTCTTCGTCCTCGAGGGCGACCTCGGCCTGGAACAGGTACCCGGCCTCGGCTCGGCCCACCTCGACCCGCCCGAGCGCCAGCTCCAGGTCGGCTTTCAGCGCCGTCTCGCCCTCGTGCGGGACCTCGAAGTAGAACCGCTCGGTGACGGCGGCCAGCACGGGCAGCGCCACCAGGAGGGCGGGCAGCAGCCACAGGGCGCGGCCCGCGTCGGGCAGGGGGAGTCGGTTGCTCATACGCCGCCCCTACGAAGCGTCGAGTGGCGAGTTACGAACGACGAGGGGGGACTCGCCCGTTCGGCTCTCGGCGCGCGACCTTTCAAAAGTCGTCGCGCTGGTCGCGGAGGTGTTTGTAGAGCAACGCTCGCGCCCGGAAGATGTGGGCCTTGACGGTCCCGAGCGGCAGGTCTAGTTCCGCCGCGATCTCGTCGTAGCTCATCTCCTGCTGGTGCCGCATCACGATCACGCGGTGGTATTTCGGCGGGAGGGCGTCGATGGCCTCCTGGATCAGCTCGCGGCGCTGATCGGCCATGACGTGGCGGTCCGGGCGGTAGGTCGTGTCGGGCAGCTCGTAGGGCCGGTCGTCCTCGCGGCCTGGAGGCCCGTCGATCGAGAACGTCTTGAGCTTCTTCTTGCGGAGGTAGTCGATGGTGTGGTTCGTCGCGATTTTGTAGAGCCACGTCGAGAAGGCGTAGTCGCTGGAGTACGAGCCGAGCGAGGTGAAAGCCTTGATGAAGCTCTCCTGCACGAGGTCGTCCACCATCTGCTTCTCCCGAATCATGCGGGCGACGTGTCGGCGGATCGGCTCGCGGTACTTCTCCATGAGCCCCTGGTAGGCCTCCTGGTCGCCGCCGAGCGCGTCGGTGACGAGGGCGCGGTCCTGCTCGCTGGAGGCGGAGGGGCTGTCGGAGGAGGGGCGGGCCATGCAGGGAGCGGGGAGACCGGAAGAGCGCGGGCGAATCTACGAACGGCAAGACGGCGGACGGCGAGACGGTGGCGCGTTGCGCGGCGGCCTCGGTAGCTTTCTCAGCTTAGCCTGTCCACTGTCCACTGACCAACGGATCACGCCAGCACCTGTCCGAAGGCGATCTCCTCGGCGGCCAGGACGAAGACGGTCGAGGGCAGGCCGGCGGTGCGCGCGCGGAGCTGCTCGTAGTAGCGCTCGAAGACCTCGGCCCCGGCCTCGGGGTCCGGCGCGGCCATGCCGAGGAAGACGAGGTCGGCGTCGGCGGAGGCCTCGCGGAGGAGGGCGTCGAACGGGCGTCCGTGGCCGACGATCACGTCGAGCCCCGCCCCGGTGCGGGTCCGGGCGATGATCGGCGTCAGGTTGGCCCGCGTCGCCTCGGCGGCGGCGGCGGTCGGGGCGACGACCTTCAGGCGGAGTTCGCTCGAGCGCCACTGGAGGCTCGTCTGGAGGAGGTAGGCGAGGATGATCATCAGCCCGCCGTTGCCCTTGAGCCCGCCCCACCACACGTCGATCCGCCGCCGCTGGCCGAAGCCGCGGTCCTCGTCGTCGCGCACCATGACGACGTTGCGCTGGTTGCGGTAGAAGTGGGTGATCATCTCGCAGTAGCGCGCGCGGATCGCGGGGTTCTGGCTGTCGCCGAGGAGGACGGTGTTCGGCGCGAGAGCCCCGAGCCCGTAGGAGTCGACGAGCCGCTCGGCCCCGACGAAGGGGTCCGGCGCGGCGATGACGCGGACGAGGGCCTGCACGGCGCGCTCCTCGAGGAAGTCGTGGATCGTCCCCTCCATCGCCTGCTGCCGCTCGGCGGAGACGCCCTTCGTCGTGAGCACGGTCGAGACGGTCATCAGCGCGCGGTTGTGGGTCAGCGACCGGGCGAGGTCGATCAGGTGCCAGCGGCGGGTCGGGGCTCCGGAGAGGACGAGGAGGTGGGGCCGCCAGTTCTTGGTGTCGGCCTCGCCGCGCAGGCGGAGCAGCCCGGCCCGCGTGACGGCCATCCACAGCCCGCGCCGCACGTCGCCCCAGGCCGCCTCCAGGCTCCGCCGCTCGAGCCACACGTAGACCCCGACCACGAACACGATCGCCACGACCGTCGCCAGCGCGTTGATGAGCACCATCACCGCGACGCACCCGACGAAGCCGAGGAGGGAGAGCGGCCAGGGCACGCGGAACGTCGGGCGGAACGACGGGCTGCGGAGGAACGTCTCGATGCCGGCCGAGATGTTGAGCACGCCGTAAGTCGTCAGGAAGAACATCGACAGGACCGGCGCGATGAGGTTGAGGTCGCCGAACCACACCGCGACGAGCGCGAGGGCGAGCGTCAGGACCGTCCCGGCGCGCGGCGTGTCCTCCTCGCCGACGCCGTTGCCGAGCCAGGCCAGCCGGCGCGGGAGGACGCCGTCGCGCGCGAGGGCCTGGAGCACGCGCGGCGCGCCGAGGATGCTCCCGAGCGCGCTCGAGAGCGTCGCGCCCCACACGCCGAGCAGGATCGCGTCGCCCCAGAGTGCCATCTTCCGCATGATGAGCGGGTCCTCGATGAGCGTCAGCGCGTCGGCCCGCATCGCCAGAATTACCGGAAGCGCCATGTAGATCACGTACCCGACGCCGACGGCGGCGAACGTCCCGCGCGGGATCGAGCGGTTCGGGTCCTTGAGATCGCCCGAGAGGTTGACCCCGGCCATGATCCCGGTGACGGCGGGGAAGAAGACCGCGAAGACCGTCCAGAACGGCTCCGAGTGGCGGCTAGAGGCACCCCACATCTCGATCTCGGTCGGCTCCAGCCCTCGCCCGAAGACGAGCGAGACGAGCGAGAGCGCGATCTCGGCCATGATGAAGTACTGCGCCCGGATCGCCGTCTTGGCCGAGACCAGCGCGAGGACCGTCACGAGCACCGTCGTCACCAAGCCGACGAGCTTCTCGTCGAGCGCCGGAAACGCCCGGACCACGCTCTCGGCGAAGCCGATCGTGTAGAGGGCCACCGACAGCCCCTGCGCGATGTAGAGCGGAATCCCCACCGCCCCGCCGGTCTCGATCCCGAGCGACCGGCTGATCATGTAGTACGCCCCGCCGGTCCGCACCCGCTGATCGGTGGCGATCTCGGCGATCGAGAGCGCCGTCAGAAACGTGATCGAGGTCGAGAGCGTGACGATGGCGAGGGTCCCGACGAGCCCCACGTTGCCGACGACCCACCCGAAGCGGAGGTACATGATCACCCCGAGGATCGTCAGGATCGACGGGGTGAAGACGCCGCCGAACGTGCCCAGCCCGCCCGGCTTGCCGGAGACGACAGTTTCCTGCGGCGGGCGGGACTTCCTGCGAAGCGGGTTCAGCATGAGCGACCGGGAGCGGGGAACGAGCCGGCGGAGAATACCGCTCCCGGTCCTCCGAATGCTAACCCGCGCGCCGGCTCCCGCAGCGGCCCGAGGCCTGGTGAGGCCCCAACCCTTCGCGGAGCCTCGGCGGCCCGGGGCGTCGAGGCGACGCACGCGGTGCAGGACCGGGGTCACTGTCCGGGCCGTCATAGAGCTCAGGCCGCCATAGAAAACGCCCCGCCCGGCGCTGAGGCCGGGCGGGGCGTGGGGCTGCATGAGGTCGTGCGGCAGCAGCGCGCTGCCGTCGCGGCGCGCGGGCTCAGGCCTGCGTCGCGGCGAGGAGGTCTTCGAGCTCGGCGCGCTTCGGCAGCTTCGCCGGGGTCCCCTCGCTCACCGTCTCGAGGTAGAAGCACGCGAAGGCGGCCCGCTCTTCGGCGGAGGCGTCGGCCTCGTCGAAGGCGTCAGCGAATTGGTCCCACTGCGACTGCGCCATCTGGCCGGCGACGTAGTGAGCGAGGAGGACGGGGAGCGCGGGACGTGCGGCGATGGGGCTCATGGCAGGGAGGGTGGTGAGAGGGAGGCTCTTATGTAAAGGTCTTCTGCCCCCTCTCCAATTGGTGTGCCAACTTCACGATTCCTCCCTCTTCGCCCGGCAACGCCGATTTATGATCGGGCACCCGTTCCCTATACCCCGACTGTGGGCCCGGTTTTGCCCTCCGCAGGCACTCCCGCTGCGGCCCCGCCCCGGAGCCTCCGGACGCTCGCCGCGTCGAAGGCCGGCCCATTTACGCTCTCGCCTCATGCTCCCTCTCGCCACCGACCTCGCCGGCCTCCGGCGCCTCGCCCGGTACGACGCCTGGGCCAACCGAGCCTTTGCCGACATGCTCCGCGCCGAGCACGAACGCCCGCTCCGCCTCCTCGCCCACGCCGCCGAGTCCGAGCTCGTCTAGCTCCGCCGCATCGAAGGCACGCAGACGCGAAGCACCACCGCCGACTTTTGGCCCGAAGTGAGCGCCGCCGAATGCCGTACCCTCGTCGCGCGCGCCGCCGAAGCTCTCGGCGGATTCGTCCACCGTCTCGACGCCGATGGGCTAAAGCAGGAAGCGGTCTATCGGAACTCGAAGGGGGCCGAGCACCGGACCCCCGTGGCTGACGTGCTGACCCACCTCGTCCTCCACAGCCACTACCACCGGGGGCAGGTGGCCGCTGCGCTCCGCGCCCTCGGCACCGATCCGCCGTGGACCGACTTCATCGCCTTCTGCCGAGCGGCAAACAGCGAATGACGAACGAGGAGCGGGCCCCATCCGTCGCCCGACGCTCGTTTCTCGCCGCTAAGCCAAGACGATCTCTTTGCGGAGCCGGGCGACGGGCACGCCGAGCTGCTCGCGGTACTTCGTCACCGTGCGCCGGGCGATCTGGAAGCCGCGCTCCTCGAGCATCGAGGCGATCTTCTGGTCCGAGAGCGGCTTCTCCTTGTCCTCCTCCGCCACGATCCGCTCGATGATGGCCTTGACCTCCTTGTTCGAGACCTCCTCTCCGCTGTCGGTCGAAAGCCCCTCGGAGAAGAAGTGCTTGAGCTCGTAGACGCCCCACTCGGTCTGGACGTACTTGCCGTTGACCACGCGCGAGATCGTCGAGATGTCCATCCCGATGCGCTCGGCGACGTCCTTGAGGATCATCGGTTTGAGGTTGCCCTCGCCTTCGCGGAAGAAGTTCTCCTGAAGCTCGACGATGGCCGTCATCACCTTGATCATCGTGGCCCGTCGCTGGTTGATCGAGTTGATGAACCACCGGGCGCTCTCCATCCGGTTCTTGAGGAACTGTTTCGTGTCGCTGCCCTTGACGCTGCTCGCCGCAGGGCCGCTCGCCTTGCTGCCTGCTTTGCCGTTGCTCTTGCCGTTCTTCTTCGCCGAGAGCTCGTGCCACATCTGGCGGTAGTGCCGGTTGATGCGGAGCTCGGGCGCGTTGCGGCCGTTGAGCGAGATGATGAACTCGTCGTCGACGATCTCGACGGTGTAGTCCGGGGTGACGTAGTTGGTGCTGGCGGCGAAGGCCCCCTCGCCGGGCTTCGGGTCGAGGCGCTGGATCAGGTCGAAGGCCTCTTTGAGCTCCTCCTCGTGGAGGTTGTGCTTGCGGAGGAGGGTGTCGAAGTGCTTCATCGTGAACGCCTTGTAGGTGTCGCGGACGATGTCAATCGCAGTCTCGCGCCCGTCCACGTCGTCGGGCATCGCCTCGAGCTGGACGAGGAGGCACTCGCGCAGGTCGCGGCAGGCGATGCCGACGGGGTCGAGCTGCTGAAGACGCTTCAGCACCGCCTCCACGTCGTCGTCGGTCAGCATCAAGCCCTGGCTGAACATGATGTCGTCCACGATGGACTCGATGGGCCGGCGGAGGTAGCCGTCCTCGTCGATCGAGCCGATGATCTGCTCGGCGATGGTCTCCTGCGTCTCGTCGAAGTTGAGCATCCCGATCTGGTCGCGGAGGTGCTCGGCGAGCGACGACTTGTAGGGCATCGGGATTTCGCGCTGCTCCTCCTCGGCGGAGTGGTCCACGCGGGCTTTGTAGCCGTAGAGGTCGTCCGAGCTGTTCAGGAACTCGTCCCAGTCGAACTCGTCCTCGCGGTCGCCCTCGGCCTCGCGCTCGTCTTTGGCCTCTTTCTCCTCCTTCGCCCGGATCTCGTCGTCGGCCTCGGTCTGGACGACCTGCTCTTCTTCCTCCTCGCCCTCCTCCAGGAGCGGGTTGATTTCCATCTCCTCTTTGATCCGCTGTTCGAGCTCGAGCGTGGGGAGCTGCAGCAGCTTGATGTACTGAATCTGCTGCGGCGAGAGCTTCTGCTGGAGGGACTGCTTCTGCTGGAGATTGAGCATGGGTCGGCAGGGCTAGGGGCGCGCTAGCACGACGGCGGCGCGCTCGACGCAGGCGGCACGGAACTGCTCGTACCACGCCGCGCCGTACTTGCGGGTGAGGGGTTCGCGGAGAAAGTCGTAGAGCTGCGTGGCGTGGCGACGTCCGCGCTGAATCGCCGGGCTGCACAGGCCGATCCGCTCGTAGTTGAGGAGGTCGGTCTCGCCGACGGTCTCGATGCGGACCGGGAAGAGGTGGCACGAGAGGGGCTTCTCGAAGTCGATGCGGCCGGCGCGGTGGGCTTGCTGGAGCGCGCACTTGGCGACCGGCCGCCGGGGGTCCCCGTCGTAGACGACGAAGACGCACTCGCGCCCGCCGACGCAGGCCGTGCCGTAGCGACCGGGCTCCTCCTCGACCCACGCGCCTTCCTCGTCGATGACCTCGAGCGCCTCGGGGCGGAGGTCGCGGGCGACGGCAGGGAGGGCGCGCTCCAACTCGGCGCGCTCGTCGGGTTCGAGGGGCGCGCCGCGGTCGCCGTGGACGCAGCACCCGCCGAGGCACCGGCTGAGGTGGCAGGCGAAGGGGGCGTCGAGCAGGGCGTCCGAGACCAGGACATCGTCGATAGCAAACATGGTACCAAGAGACTACGGCTCAGGGCGGGCCGCTGTCAATGTTATCGGGGGCGGCCTGTCGTTTTTTAATGCTCAACGGCTGAAAGATCGGAAGAGTGGGAGAAAGGAAGAGTGGAGGAGGACGGGGGGCACCGCCGAGTCGCTCGTCCGCGACCTCCGCTCGTCCGCGCTTCCGCTCGTCCGCTCCTGAGACACGGGGCTGTCAGCGCGAGCGCGTACCTTCTCCCTCCAACCAGCCGCCCACGCCGAATGGACAAGCGCAACCTCGTCTCCGCCCAGCCCGAGCGCACCGAGGAGGACTTCGAGAAGAAGCTCCGCCCGCAGTCGCTCGGCGAGTTCGTCGGGCAGCAGAAGATCAAGGACAACCTCCGCGTTTTCATCACCGCTGCGCTGCAGCGCGGCGAGTCGCTCGACCACGTGATGCTCTCCGGCCCGCCGGGGCTTGGGAAGACCACCCTCGCCGCGATCATCGCCGAGGAGATGGGCGCGGCGTTCAAAACCACGAGCGGCCCCGCGCTCGACAAGCCCGCCTCGATCGCCGGCATCCTCACGAACCTCGACGAGGGCGACGTGCTCTTCATCGACGAGATTCACCGGATGAGCCCGATCATCGAGGAGTACCTCTACTCGGCGATGGAGGACTACGCCATCGACATCCTGATCGACTCCGGCCCGTCGGCGCGGAGCGTCCGCATCTCGCTGCCGCCGTTCACGCTCGTCGGGGCGACGACCCGGAAGGGCTTGCTCACCGCCCCGCTCCGCGCCCGCTTCGGGATCGACTTCCGCTACGACTACTACACCGCCGACCTGCTCCGGCGGATCGTCCTCCGCTCGGCCGACATCGTCGGGGTCGAGATCGAGGAGGACGGGGCGCACGAGATCGCCCGCCGCTCGCGCGGCACGCCGCGCATCGCCAACCGCCTGCTCCGCCGGACGCGCGACTTCGCCGAGGTGGAGGGCGAGGGCCGCATCACGGTCGCCCTCGCCGACTACGCGCTCAACGCGCTCGACGTGGACGAGGCCGGCCTCGACGAGATGGACAGCCGGATTCTGCTCGCGCTGATGGAGAAGTTCGACGGCGGGCCGGTCGGCGTGAGCACGATTGCCGTCGCCGTCAGCGAAGACCCGGGCACGATCGAGGAGGTCTACGAGCCGTACCTGATCCAGGAGGGCTTCCTCGCCCGGACGCCGCGCGGCCGCGTCGCCACGCCGCGCGCGTGGGACCACTTCGGCCTCACCCCGCCGCCGAAGCAGGCCGACATCTTCGACCTGGGCCAGTAGGGGGGCCGGCTCGGCGCTGCTCCCTCGTCACCGCATCGGGTCCTCGGTGGGGACGAAGGTGGTCAGGACGCCGGCGCTCGCGGGTTCGGTGCGCTGGAGCAGACGGTCGAGCGAGGCGGCGACGAGCTCGCCCATCGTGTCGCGGTCGGCGAACGTGCGGTCGTCGTAGTGGGCGGCGAGTTGGTCGCCGAGGCGCTGAACGTGCTCGGTCGGGGCGATGATGTCCTCGCACATCACGTCCATCAGCGCGCTGTACCGCCCGTGGCTGACGCGCAGCCGACCCGCGATCAGCGCCCGCTCCTCGCGCTGGTACTGGTCCACGGTCTTCGGCCCCATGAACTCCATGCCGAGCGCGATGATGGCGTTGTTCTGCGGGTAGAACTGCGGGAAGTAGACCTGCTTGCGCCAATGGTGGCTCTGCTGGTCGAAGTCGAGGGGCCGCATCCGGTACTGCATCTTCTCGAAGTCCGGCGTGATGTCGATCACGAAGTTGCCCGAGTGCATGTCCCCGAGGAGGCGGACGAAGCACAGCTCGTTGAACTTGACGAACTCCTTCGCGAGGCGGACCTGGTCGAAGCGGTTCTCCGGCAGGTACTCCCGCATGAACTGGTCGCCGGGGATGCCGATGATGTGCTCCTCGATGAGCGTCTCGCCCGAGATGAAGTAGTTGATCCGGTTGGGCGAGAGGATGTGCTCGAGCTCTAGCCCGTAGACCCGGTTGGCATCGACGCGCTTGACGTAGAAGTAGTCGAAGTTCTCGTTGAGCCGGTTAACGATGCGGACGCGGAACGGCAGGGTGTTGCCGTAGTGGCAGAGGTCGATCCGGTCGACGTAGAGGTGCTCGGCGGCCGAGAGGTCGCCGTCGGACTTGAGCAGGGCGTAGGTGAGGCGGAGGTGGTCTTGGATTTCCCGCATCTCGGCGGGGCCGTAGAAGACGGTGCTCCAGAGCGTGTCTCCGCCCTGCTCGTCGTAGAGCGCGACGGCATTGTCGTAGCGGAGGAGGTTGCCGTAGCGGACGCCCGCGTCGTGCAGCCGGTTGTAGCGCGCGAGGTACTCCGCGAGAAAGTCGCTGACGGGGTAGGTCGGCTTCTTCTTCGAGATCAGGTTGCGCACCGCCGGGGCTCGGGGGGCGTTAGGGGGCTCGTTCATAGAGCGGCTGCTTCTGCGAGGGGGGGCAGGCCAACATACAGCAAAAGCTCACACCGTTCAGGCCGCCGTGGCTCCTGCTCGGATCGGTCGGACAACGGGCCCTCCAATCACCTCTCCCCCTCGCTACGCCGTAGGGAGGAGGCCGGGGGGAGGAGGCCGGGGGGAGGAGGCCGGGGGGAGGAGGCCGGGGGGAGGAGGCCGGGGGGAGGGGCCTCCCAAGCAATCTCGCGCGGATCAAACGGATTCGGTATCAGCCGAACATAGCGAGGCCCCCAGTGCCGGAGCACCGGGGGCCTCACACCGTCAGCCGCAGCCGCCCAACCTCGGCGGCGCAGCCCGGGCTCTCAGCCTGAGGCTCTCAGCCCCAGGCCGGCAGCCCTAGTTCATCAGCGTGATCCGACCGCTCTGCACCACGTCGCCGGCCACCAGGCGGTAGACGTACGTGCCCGAGGCCAGGCCCCGCGCCTCGAACGTCGCCGCGTGCGCGCCGGCCTCGACCGGCCCGTCGACGAGCACCGCGACCTCGCGGCCGAGCACGTCGTAGACGGCGAGGCGGACCTCGGCGGCCTCGGCGAGCGAGAAGCCGAGGCTGGTCTGGGCGGTGAACGGGTTCGGGAAGGCGGCGATCTCGCCCGGGGCGGCGCTCACCGAGGCGCTCACCGTAGCCTCCGGCCACGGCATCACCTCAATCACGCTCCACTCGTTCGACTCGGTCGGGCGCGGCGACACGCGAGCGTCGATCGTCGTGAGCGGGACGCAGGACTCGGCCACCGTGCTACCGTTGGCCGACTGGGCCACCTGGACGCAGTACCGGTAGTCGTTGTCCGGGACGTTCGGCGGAACGGCCTGCTGGTACGACAGGTTGACGCAAGCGCGAGCCGGAACCGTACCCGAGATGAGGGTCTGGCTGATCAGCTGCGTAGCCCCGAGGAAGACCCGGTAGCGGGCCGTGCCCGTAAGCCCGTTGTTGGTCTTGTTGCAGAGCGTGTACGGCACCCGGAAGTTCTCGCTGAACGCGGTGGTGTCGGTGACGACGATCTGGCCGCCCTTCGTGCCCACGTTGATCGGGCCGGCGCTGCTGTTCTCGTTACCGATGACCTCGATCGGGAAGGTGACCGAGCAGAAACCGTTCTGCTGAATGAAGAAACCGTCTGCGGTCAGCTGCAGACCGTTGCCGCCGTAGCACTGCCGTGCGGGGGAGACGTTCGGCTCGGGGACCGTCGGGCCCCAGGGGCCGGAAGCCGCCGTTCCTGTAACGCGCCACTCGACCCAGTACTGGCCGCCCGAGAGCTGGCAGTTCCCGTTCGTCGTGCCTTCGACGCGCTGGATCTGGCGGAGCACGCTGTTGCCCGAGTCCGTGTCGGTGACGCGGAACACGTTCGTCGCGCGTACGCTGGCAACGGGTACGAGCATACCTAGGGAGTCTGCAGTCGTGCCGCAGTTGAGAATCGGGTTGGCGAAGTCAGGCGTGTTCGGGAACGCAGCGTCCTCGGGGTAGATCGTGTACCCGATGCTGTCGATCGTCGTCGCCGTGCTCGTTCCGATGGCCCCGGTCTGGTAGGCGTGCAGCGCGAAGCGATCCACGCTCCAGCCTTTCCCGTTCGGGACGATGAAGTCCTCGTAGAGGAAAGCAAAACCGCTGGCTGCAAGGTAGCCGAAGGTAGTGTTGTCGACTTCCGGAGCAGGGTTGGTGAAGATGATGCTCTCGTTGCCCCCGTTCTGGGCCGTGCCGGTGCTGTTGCTCAGCGGGCCGGAGGAGAAGAGCACGACGCTGCCACCGCGCAGATCGATGGGGTCCGAGGCGTTGAGTTGGGCCGGTGCCTCAAACGAGGTGGCGGCGTTGCTGATCGTTTCGGCTTGGCCGTTGTCGGCCTGAAGTGCACGCTGAGGTGCCGTGGTGTTGGCGGCCCGTTGCTGAGCAGACGCAAACGGGGTGAGCGCCACACAGAGGGCTGCCACACAGAGGAGGCGTAGGAGGTTGTGCATTGGGAATTGTGGTTTTGGTGAAGGAAATCGGCTAAACCGAGGGGGCTTAGCTGAATCAGGGAGATTCAATGAACGAAACTATATCCCCAAAGTCAAGGGGAAGAGAAATATAAAACTAGCCCCCCCGGTCCTCCACCTCCACCCCGACCTCCACCCAGGGAACGCAGGCCTCATCCAGGTAAGGCACCCCAGAAGCAGACTCCTGCAGCTAAAGCCTTCCGGGCCTGTCAAACAAGGTCGGGCTGGAGCACGTCAGCCGAACATAGCGAGGCCCCCAGTGCCGGAGCACCGGGGGCCTCACACCGTCAGCCGCAGCCGCCCAACCTCGGCGGCGCAGCCCGGCCTCTCAGCCTGGGGCTCTCAGCCCCAGGCCGGCAGCCCTAGTTCATCAGCGTGATCCGACCGCTCTGCACCACGTCGCCGGCCACCAGGCGGTAGACGTACGTGCCCGAGGCCAGGCCCCGCGCCTCGAACGTCGCCGCGTGCGCGCCGGCCTCGACCGGCCCGTCGACGAGCACCGCGACCTCGCGGCCGAGCACGTCGTAGACGGCGAGGCGGACCTCGGCGGCCTCGGCGAGCGAGAAGCCGAGGCTGGTCTGGGCGGTGAACGGGTTCGGGAAGGCGGCGATCTCGCCCGGGGCGGCGCTCACCGAGGCGCTCACCGCAGCCTCCGGCCACAGAGTCGCGCCGGAGACGGCCCAGGCTGCCACGGAGGCAGGGGCGGCCGACGCCTCCACCGTCACCGGCAGGCTCGCCGTCATCGGGATGTTGCCCAAGTCCGAGGTAGCCTTCACCTCAACGATGTAGCCGCCGGTCAGGGCGTCCGAGGGGATGTCGAGGCTGAACGACTGCTCAGACAGGCAGGAGGCCGCGTCCACCAAGCCCGACGCGACGAACTCCGCGCCCGTCACGGCGTCGCCGTTGCGGAACACCTGGTACGTGAGGTCGCCGGAGAGTGCAGCCGGCGTGCCGTTGCACACCTGGTAGGAGAACACGGCGGTGCCGCCCTGCGCGACCGTCCGGTCGGCCACCGAGGCCGTCACGCTGAAGGAGAGGCGCGGCGTCCGGCTCGAACCGGCTCCGATCTGGGAGCCGCCGGAGGACGCGCTGCCGAGCCGCCCGATGAGCGTCGTGCGCCCGGTGTTCTTGTTGACCACCCGCAGCTCGCCCCGCAGGTTGTCGTTGTTGTAGGCGTAGGCGAGAAGCGTCCCGTCGATGTTGTTGAAGTCCATCTCCTGCCCATAGTTCGGGTCGAAGTTGAGCGAACCGATCGTCGTGACGAGGCCGTTCGACTTGTCGACCGTCACGAGCTCGTTGCGGGCGAGGCCGTAGGCGTAGAGCGTGCCGTCGGTGGGGTCCGAGGCGAGGGCTACGCCGCAGAGGAGGCCCTGGTTAGCCGGGCTGACCTGGGTCGCGGTGAGCGCATCGAAGTCCACGGTGAACAGCGCAGTCTCGGAGGGGCAGTTGGCAGTCAGGGCGTAGAAGACCCTGTCCTCGTAGTCCCAGGTGAGTGCCGTCCAGGTGAACCCATCCGGCGGGGCGATCCGGCCAAGCGGCGTGATGGTCCCTGCGTTGGCGTCCACTGAGAACGCACGGCCATCCCGGTCGAGTCCGTACCACGTCGCGAGGTCGTTGCCGCGGAAGTCGCCGGCGTTGACGAAGTTGTCCTCGTTGACCAGCGTCGGGTCGAACGGGGCGACGATGTTGTAGACCTGTGGGCGGTCTTCCGCGAACGAGACGAACGCCTCGCGCTGGTAATCGTGGCCGAAGTTCGGAGCGTTCTGGACGAAGCGCAGAGCCGGAGCATCCGGGGCCTCTTGGGCGCACGACGCGTAGGCGGGATCTGCGGGTCCCTCAGAAAGAGGGATTTGGGTGCAGTCCACCGCTGGAGGAGCGGCGGACTGGGCGAGCGTGAGCGGAGCGAAAGCGACACAGAGTGCCACTACGCTGAGAAAGCGCAGGTTGGGCATGGTTGGTGGGGTAAGGATGTAGAAAGAGCCCGCCGTTGGTGTGAGCGGCGGCGTTTGGGTAGACTCTAAGGAACCGACACCTCTTCCAGAAGTCAAGGGCACCGGCGGGAAAGAATGGAAATAACGGTAAAGGCGGAGGCTTGCGTAGTCCCAGCGTGACGCCCCGACCTTTTGTTCGCCCCCTGCGGAGCCTCGTTCGGGAGCCGCCCGGTGCCGCGCCGCGTCTGGCCGGCCTGCGCCTCGGCCCGACGGTCATACGACGGGAGGGGGAGGGTTCGTTACCCTCTCAGCGCCCCGTCCGGCGTAGGGTGTGACTGACCCCAGGCTCATGTGTCTCCGATTCGCTCTTGCCCTCTTGGCGCTCGCGCTGCTGACCCCGAGCGGCCACGCGCAGATCCGCGCGCTCGCGCACACGGACACCACGGCGGGCAATCACTTCGGTGCCGCCGTTGCCCTCGATGCGGAGCGGGGCCGCGCCGTCGTCGGGGCGACGGGCGCGGCGGCGTGCGGGGCGAACGCGGGCGCGGCCTACGTCTTCGAAGCAGACACCACGGGTGCCTTCACCGAGCGCGCCCGGCTGCAACCCGACGACTGCGCTCCGGGCGATCTCTTCGGGCGAGCCGTGGCGCTCAGCGGCGACCGGGTGCTCGTGGCGGCGGGCGGCGAGGTCATGGACCCGCACCGGCCCAACCGGGCCTACCTCTTCGAGCGCGATGCGGCCGGCGCGTGGCAGCAGGCGGCTACGCTCGCTGCCGGGCCGGGGCACGACGAGGGCTACTTCGCGGCCTCCATCGCGCTCGACGGGGACCGCGCCCTCGTCACGACGGCGGGCGACCCGGCGCAGCGGGCCTACGGCGGCGCAGCCTACGTCTTCGAGCGCGACGCCGGCGGAGACTGGAACCAGACGGCGCGCCTCGAGGGCAGCGCGGGGACCGGGGCCGGCGTCTTCGGCAGCCACGCCCGCCTCGACGGCGTCCGGGCACTCGTGACCGCCTCGCCCTACGACCACGAGGGGACCGGGTCGGTCTACGTCTTCGAGCGCGAGCCGTCGGGCCGGTGGCGCGAGACGGCCCACCTCGGCGGCATCAAAAGCTTCACCGTCTGCGCCGACCTCGACGGGGACCGGCTGCTCGTCGGGCACGCGCGCGCCGGGCCGAACCGCTCCGGCCTCGCCGCGCTCTACCACCGCACCGACGCCGGGCACTGGCAGCGTACCGCGACCCTCGTCCCCGGCGTGCCCTACCGCGACGGCTCCTTCGGCGACGCCGTCTCGCTCGACGGCGACCGGGCGCTCGTGGTCGGCTACGGCGAGCAGCTCGGGTTGGGGTACAACGTGGACCGCGTCGTCTACAGCTTCGCCTACACGCCGGAGGCCGGGTGGGCGCAGCAGCAGGTGATGGACGTCGGCGCGTGGGCGTTCGGCGCGGCGCTGGACCAGGCTGGGCGCACCGCCCTCATCGGGGCGGCGTCCGACGCCCAGCCCGGCGCGGCCTATCTCGTCGAGCTGCTCTGAGGGCTCCGGCGTAGCCATGCTGACGGGCTCTCGGCGGCCTGTGCGCCGCGCTCCTGCGCGGGCCTCGCCCCCGCCGACCCCCCGTCATTCCTTCTCGTGTCGCAGCACTGAGGCTCAGGCGTCCGGTGCCTCGTCGTAGCGGAACCCGGTGACCGTGAGGGTCTCCTCGCCGCGCGGGGTTCGGAGCGAGACCGTATCCCCGACGCTGCGTCCCGTCACGGCGCGGGCAATGGGAGCAAAGAAAGCGACACGGCTCGGGTCCGTCGCCGCCTCGTCCACGCCGACGATCGTGAAGCGGCGCTCCTCGCCGGTCCCGGTCGCAAGCGTAACGGTCGCGCCGAAGCGGACCGCGCCGGGAGCCGGGTCGTGCCGGACTAGGCGGGCGCTGGCGATGCGGGTGCCGAGGTCGGCGAGGCGACCGGTGTTAACGGCGAGGGCCCGCTTGCGCTCGGCCTCGTCGGCGAGGTCGCCGAGGGCTGCGCGCTCGGTCTCTAGCTCGTCGCGCTCGGCGTGGAGCAGGGCGAGGCCGCGCGCGGTGACGTAGTTCGTGGCGCGGGGCGGGAGCGGGGCGCGCGGTGGGATGAGGACCGGCCCGCCGGAGTCGTCTTCTTTGGTAAAGGCTCGGCTCATGGCGATAAAATACGGCGACCCCGGGTGACACAAAGCTGTCACCGGCACCTGGTAGACTTGCGCTACGGGCCGTGCGCCCGCCTCGTAAATCCGACACCCCCACCAGCCTCTACCTCGATGACTACGCGCATCAACCCCCTCAGCCGGCGGCCCCAGCAGCGCCGCCTCGTCATGGCCGTGCGCGGCGCGGCGGGCGCGGGCAAGAGCGTCTTCGCCGCCTCCCTCGCCGACGCCGGCCTCGGCCGCCTCTGCTTCTTCGACACCGAGCGCAAGGGCCGCCTCCTCCCCGGTGCCGACGGCTCGACCTTCGACGCCCTCGAAATCCAGCAGCCCGACGAGCTCCCCGAGTTCATCGACTGGGCGCTCGACGGCGAAGGCCGCGAGCAGGGCTACGGCTGCTACGCCCTCGACAGCTGGGCGATGTACTTCGGACGCAAGCACCGCCAGACGATCCAGGCCGTGCGCCGGCGCACCGGCGACGTGTCCGCGCAGCCCTCCGCCGAAGAGCTGCAGGCCGACCAGATGGTCCTCCAGGAGGTCCTCCGCCGCCTGTGCGTCGACTCCGGCGCGTGCGTCGTCATCACCGACCAGATCGCGGCGAAGGGCAAGGAGGATCAGGAGGAGAACCAGCTCGGCCGCGTCCTCCCGTTGACGACCGGCGGGCTCGAGTATTTCGTTGACGTGATGGTCGAGCTGTCGGTCCGCGTCGAGGGTTTCGAGACCGTCCGCGTGGCGACCGTCGTGAAGAGCAACGTGCCGTCGCTGCCGGTCGGCCTCGAGCTGGCGAACCCGGTCTTTAAAGACTTCCTCGCCCTCGTCGGCGACGGTCCCGCTCCGCAGACCGAGGAGCCGGAGACGCTGGACGTGCCGGACGCGCCCGTCCCCGCCGGCCCGACCGTGGACGACCTCGTCGCCACCGCCGAGGGCTACGGGATCGACCGGGCCAAGCTCACCGTCGCCGCCAAGCACTATTGCGGCGCGGGGGACCTCGCGGCGCTCCAGCCCGAGCACGTCGCCGGCCTGCTCGACCGGATGCACGCGCGCTACGGCTCCAGCGACGGCGCAGCCCTCGGCGGCGACTCGGCGGGCGTCCCCGATGCCGCTGTGGAAGTCAAGGCGACGAAGCGGAAGAAGTAAGCCCCTGTCACGCTTGCGGTCACTACGCTCCCGGTGGCGCGCGACTGTCCCCCTTCTCGATGGGGACAAGTTATGGGGACAAGTTAGGGAGTGCTTGAGGGCACACCCGATGCACTCGTGAAATGGGGGGTCCAGAAGCGCCTCGCGGTCGGGAAGGGGCCGTGCTATCTTGCAGGCTGTTTTCCCGGTTCCTGCGATGCCCCGTCTCCTGTTCGCCCTCGCGCTCGGCGCGCTGTGCCTCGCCCCGCGCGCCGAGGCGCAGCGCGCGGTGCTGACCGGGGTTGTCAACGGCGCGGACGATGGGCAGGCGCTCGCCGGCGTCAACGTCGTGCTGAGCCGGGCGGACGGGCAGCAACTCGGGCGGGCGACGGACCGCGACGGGCGCTTCGCGTTCGCCGGCCTCCTGCCGGGGCGCTACACGCTCGGCGCGAGCTTCCTCAGCTACGACGCCTGGGCCGATACGCTCGCCCTCGCGTTCGGCGACCGCGTGGCGGTCGAGATCGCCCTCGCTCCGGCGGAGACCGCGCTCGAAACCGTCACGGTCGAGACCCAGCGGACGGCCCCGCCCTCGTCCCCGGCGGGCCTCGTCCGGCTTCGCCCGGCGGACCTCGCCGTGATCCCGTCGCCGGACATCGGCGGCGACCTCGCGGGCGTGCTCACCGCGCAGCCCGGCGTCACCACGGTGGGCGACCGCGGGGGGCAGCTCTACATCCGCGGCGGGACGCCGACCGAGAACCTCGTCCTCGTCGACGGGATGCGGCTCTTCCAGCCGTTCCACATCGTCGGCTTCTACTCGGCGTTCCCCGCCGACATCGTGCAGCGGGCCGACGTCTACGCCGGCGGGTTCGGGGCGCGCTACGGCGGGCGCATCTCGTCGGTGATCGACGTGGCGACGCGCAACGGGAGCAAGCAGCGCTTCGGCGGGGCGGCGGCGCTCGCGCCGTTCCTGACCTCGCTCCGGCTCGAAGGGCCGATCGTGCGCGACGAGGCCTCGTTCGTCCTCAGCGTGCGCGAGTCGGTCGTCGAGCGCGTGGCCGAGCCGCTCCTGGGCGAGACCCTCCCCTACCGCTTCGGCGACGCCTTCGGGAAGGTCCACTTCTTCACTGGACCGGCGAGCTTCGTCAGCCTCACCGGCCTCCGGACGGCCGACGCCGGGACCATCAGCGGCGTCGAGGACCGGACCCGGATCGACTGGGCGAACGAGGCCCTCGGCGGGCGCTTCTTCTACCTCCCGACCTCGCTCGCGGCGGCGCTCGACGTCGCAGTGGGCTACTCGGCCTACCGCTCCTCCTTCGAGCCGGACCGGGCACCGGCGCGCGACGCCGACGTGCAGAGCTTCGGCGGGCAGTTCGCCCTGGCCTATTTCCTCGACCGCGCCGAGGTCCGCTTCGGGTTCGGTGCGCAAACCCTCCGGTTCGACTACACCTTCGACCGGGCGCGGCCGGGCACGCGGGAGAACACGACCGAGGGCAACTTCTTCGTCGAGGCCGCCTTCGACCTCGGGCGCGGCGTCCGCGTCGAGCCGGGGCTGCGGCTCCAGACGTTCCCCTCGCAGCAGCGCGACCTTTCGCTCGAGCCGCGCCTGCGCGCCTCGTGGGCAGCGGGGCCGGTCACGCTCAGCACCGCGCTCGGCGTCTACCGGCAGGAGATCGTCGGGCTCAGCGACGAGCGCGACATCGGCGACGTGTTCACGGCGTGGTCCGCGATCCCCGCCGGGGAGCCGACGCCGCGCGCGCTCCACGCCATCCTCGGGGCCGAGGTGCGGGCCGGCGGGCTCACGCTCGGGGCCGAGGGCTACGCCAAGCAGCTCGCCGACGTGCAGGTGCTCCTCGGCGAGCGCGGCCTCGTCCGCTCCCACGGCGAGGTCTTCGGGCTCGACCTCCGCGCCGAGGCGCGGCGCGGGCCGCTCTTCCTCCTCACGAGCTACGGCTACTCGGCCTCGACGTACCACAACGCGCGCGAGGACTACCGACCGCCGCACGACCGCCGCCACCGGCTCAACCTCGTCGGGGGCGTGCAGCGCGGGGCGTGGCGCGTCTCGGCGCGCGGACAGCTCGCCTCAGGCCGCCCGTTCACCCGGCTCGTCGGCGTCTACGACGCGCTGGGCCCGCCCGACGCCGAGGGCGGCTTCCTGACCGACCCGGGCACGCCGACGATGGTGACCGAGGCCGCGCCGTTCCGCGGGCTGACCCCGGCCTACTACCGCCTAGACGTCTCGGCCGAGCGCGACTTCGACCTCGGCCCTGCCGTCGTCACGCTCCAGGCGAGCGTCATCAACGCCACCGACCGCGCCAACTTCTTCTACTACGACGTCCTCCGCGCCGACCGCATCGACCAGTTCCCGCTGATCCCCTCGCTCGGCCTCCGCGTCGCGTTCGAATGACCCGTCAGAGAGAAGAGAGAAAAGAAGGAAGAGAGAGAAAAGAGAGCGGAGCAAGCCGCTTTCTCCTCTCTCTTCTCTTTCTCTTCCCTCTCGTCTGTTTCCCCCTCGCCGGGTGCTCCGACGCGTTCGACCCGTTCGTCGAGTCGGACCAGGCGTTCGCGCTCTACGGGTTCCTCGACGCACGGCGGGACACGCAGTTCGTCCGCGTCCAACCCGTCACCGAGACGGCGGACGATGCGGGTACCGTGGAGGCGACCGTGACCTCGACGGACCTGGCGACGGGCGAGCGCCTCGCCTGGCAGGACTCGCTCGTCGAGCGCGACGACGGGACGCTCGGTATCGTCTTCTTCGCCGCGTTCCGCCCGCTCGCCGGTCGGCAGTATCGGATCGAGGCTGTGCAGCCGGGGACGGGCGCGGCGAGCGCCGTCGAGGTCGGCCCGCCCGCCGAGCCGCCGCTCCTCGTCGGCCCGGCGACCCCGGTGGATTCGGTCGTGACGCAGACGCTGACGGTAGCGAGCGCGACGCGGCCGAGCGCGCTCGTGGTGACGTACACGCTGCGGCGAGAGGGCACGGTGGAGCCGTTCCTCGTCGCCGTCCGGTACAGCGCCGAGCCGGGGCGGCGGGCTGACGGGTTCGCCGTCTTCGTCCGGCTCACGCGCGACGCCGAGGCGATCCTGTCGCGGTTCGAGGAAGGCACCGAGGTCACGCTGCTCAGCCTGGGCCTCGCCTACGATCTCGAAAACGAAGTGCGCGTCCCGGTGGTGGGCGGACTCGGAGAGGTCGGCGCGGCAGCGGCCTTCGAAGCCGGGTGGACGCTCGCGCGGGACGCCGTCCGGCTGATCGGCTTCGAGGACGGACAGGGATGAACGTGCTCGTCATCATCCCGGCCTTCAACGAGGCGCGCTCGGTCGGCCACGTCATCGGCGACATCCCCGCCGGGGTCACCGAGGTCGTCGTCGTCAACAACGCCTCGACGGACGAGACCGAGCGCAACGCCCGCGCCGCCGGGGCGACGGTCCTCCGCGAGGACCGGCAGGGCTACGGCTCGGCCTGCCTCTGCGGGATCGCCTACGCCCGCTCGCTGCCGAGCGACCGGCGGCCCGACGTGGTGGTCTTTCTCGACGGCGACTATTCCGACCACCCCGACGAGATGACGCGCCTGCTCGAGCCGATCCGGCGCGGCGAGGCCGACTTCGTCGTCGGCTCCCGGATGACGGGCGCGCGCGAGCCGGGGGCGATGCTGCCGCAGGCGCTCGTCGGCAACCGCGTCGCCTGCACCCTCATGCGCTGGCTGTGGGGGGCGCGCTTCACCGACCTCGGCCCGTTCCGCGCCATCCGCTTCGCCGACCTCCTCGCCCTCGGGATGCAGGACACGACCTACGGCTGGACCGTCGAGATGCAGATCAAGGCCGTGCGCGCCGGGCTGCGCTGCGCCGAGGTCCCGGTCTCGTACCGCCGCCGGATCGGCGTCTCGAAGATCACCGGCACCCTCGCGGGCACGGCGAAGGCGTCGGCCAAAATCCTGTGGACCATTGCCCGCTACGCCGTCGCCCCGGTGAGCCGGTGACAGAGCGGAAGAGCGGAAGAGCGGAAGAGCGGAAGAGCGGAAGAGCGGAAGAGCGGAAGAGCGGAAGAGCGGAAGAGCGGAAGAGCGGAAGAGCGCGGGAAAACTGAATAAGTTAGCGGAGCCGCCGCGCTCCGCGCCGACGCTCGTCCCTCCATTTCTCCCATTCCGCGCCGCAGGCGCAAGCCTTTCCCCCCACTCCACCCATCCCCTGGAAGCGCTTCCGAAACTTTGGAAGCGGCAGGGCGATTCAGTATCTTGGTTCCCTTCTTTTGTCCGCCCGTTCTTTTCCACCCGACACGGCACTCATGCACTACAAGATCTGGTTCAACGGCGAACTCGTCCCCTTCGAGGAGGCAACCATCCACGTCCTCTCGCACGTCGTCCACTACGGCTCGTCGGTGTTCGAGGGGATTCGCTGCTATCAGACCGAGCAGGGCCCGGCCATCTTCCGGCTCGACGAGCACATGCAGCGGCTCATCGACTCGGCCAAGATCCACCGGATGGAGATCGACTACGGGCTCGGCGAGCTGTGCCAGGCGTGCATCGACACCGTCGCCGAGAGCGAGCTGCAGGCGTGCTACCTCCGGCCGCTCGTCTTCCGGGGCCACGGCCCGATGGGCGTCAACCCGCTCAAGAACCCGGTCGAGACCGTCATCGCGGTGTGGGAGTGGGGCAAGTACCTCGGCCCCGAGGCGCTCGAGCAGGGCGTCGACGTGCAGGTCTCGTCGTGGAACCGCAACGCGCCCAACACGACGCCCTCGCTGGCGAAGGCCGGGGCGAATTACCTCAACGCGGCGCTGATCAAGATGGAGGCCATCAAGAACGGCTTCACCGAGGGCATCGCCCTCAGCATCGACGGGCTGCTCTCCGAGGGCAGCGGCGAGAACCTGTTCATCGTCAAGGGCGGCAAGCTCTACACGCCGCCGACCGGCCTCTCGGTCCTGCCCGGCATCACGCGCGACACGGTCATCACGCTGGCGAAGGAGCGCGGCTACTCGGTCGAGGAGAAGCTCATCCCGCGCGAGGCGCTCTACATCGCCGACGAGCTGTTCTTCACCGGCACCGCCGCCGAAGTCACCCCGATCCGCTCGGTCGATCACATCACCGTCGGCACGGGCCGGCGCGGGCCGATCACCGAAGAGCTTCAGGCCGCCTACCTCGACGCCGTCGAAGGCCGCTCCGAACACGACCGGTGGCGCACCATCGTCGAGCCCAAGCCGGCGATGCCGCAGACGGAGTCCGAGGCCGAAGAGGTCACCGCCTGAAAAAGGCCGCCGCCTGAGAGGAGGGAAGGCTAGCGGAGCGGACGGAGCGCCGGCTCGTCCGCTCGTTCAATCTCCCACTCGTCCGTCCGCCGCCGCGCGCAGCTTTTCGAGCAGGTCCGAGAGCGTCCGAAGCTCGCCTTCGGTGAGGCTCTGGGTGAGGCGCTGGATCGTCGCCTCGACCGGCTCCTGCAGCGCCCCGAGGCGCTCTAGCCCCTCCTCCGTGATCCAGACCTCGACGACGCGCCCGTCGTAGTCGGCGCGGCAGCGCTGGACGAGGCCCGCCGCGCCGAGCCGGTCCAGCAGGCGCGTCACGTCCGGCGTCCGGTCCAGCAGGCGCTCGCCGATGTAGCTGCACGTCGCCCGCTCGGGGTGGCGGCCCCGAAGGATGCGCAGCACGTTGTACTGCGCCGGGGTCACGCCGAAGCCCGCCATCACGGCAGCCAGCTCGCTCACGACGTAGGGGTACGTGACCATCACGTTGAGCAGCGCCTCGTGCCCGGGCGACGAAAAGTGGTGTTGCTTGATCAGGGTGGCGAGGGTGCTCACGGGCTTGGGGACTTGGCGGGTTAGGTATGGAGCCGGAAGCCGAGCATTTGTTCCGGCGAGGCCGCACTAGGCCGGGAGGCGCTCGTCCCGAGCGACGGAACCGGCAGTGGCAGCGGGCAGCTCGAACGAGAACGACGACCCATAATCGGGCCGGCTCTCGATGCGGAGGCGCTGCCCGTGCGCCTCGAGGATGTGCTTGACGATGGCCAGGCCGAGGCCGGTCCCGCCCTGCGCCCGGCTGCGGCTGCGGTCGACGCGGTAGAAGCGCTCGGTGAGGCGCGGGACCTCCTCCGCCGGAACCCCGATCCCATCGTCGACGACGCTGACGCGGACCTTCCCCTCGGCCGTCCGCCGGGCCGCCACCTCGACCCGGCCCCCGACGTTGTTGTATTTGATCGCGTTGTCGACGAGGTTGACGAGCACCTGCCGGAGCTGGTCGCGGTCCCCGGTGACGAGCGGCAGGCTGGCGGGCACGCGCCGGAGGACGGTGGCCTCTTTGGCCTCCGCCACCGGCTCGAGGGCCTCGGCCACCTCCTCGACGAGCGTGGGGAGGCTGAAGGCGACCTGGGTCATCTGCAGCTCGCCGCTCTCGATCCGCGAGATCGCCAACAGGTCGCGGGCGAGGTTGTCCAGACGGAGAGCGTTGCGTCCAATCTTGTCTACGAACCGGCGGTTCACGGCGGGGTCGTCGAGGGCCCCGTCGAGGAGCTGCTCGGCGAAGCCGGAGATGACGAAGATCGGCGTCTTGAGCTCGTGCGAGACGTTGCCCAGGAACTCGCGGCGGTAGTCCTCGAGCTGTTCGAGGCGCTCGATCTCCTGCTGGAGCACGCGCCCGGCGCGGTAGACCTGCCACAGCAGCTCGTCGAGCTCGTCGCGGTCCTCGGCCGAGCGGATCTGCCCGAGCGCCTCGAAGCGCCGCTTGCGCGCCGAGCGGAGCGTGTCCCGCGCCAGCTCGAGCCGCCGCGCCACGAGCGTCTGGACCGTCACGTAGGTCGCCACCCCGGCCGCGACGCCGACGAACGGAGCCACCGCCCACCCCCACGACGGCACGGCGAGTAGGAGCACAAACGCCCCCCCGGCGGTCACGGCCCCGGTGACGGCGGCAGCCTTCAGCGCGAGCCGGTTGACCCGGCGCACGGGCGGGGCGTCGGCGAGGGGCGGGGCGTCGGACACGGAGCGGCGAGCGTGGGCGGGGGCCCAAGCTACGCCAGCGACTCGGCCAGCTTGTAGCCGATGCCCTTGATCGTCTCGATGTAGTCGCTGCCGACCTTCTCCCGGATTTTGCGGACGTGCACGTCCACGGTCCGGTCGACGACGTAGACGTCCGGCCCCCAGACCTGGTTGAGGAGCTCTTCGCGTGTGAACACCTTGCCGGGGTGCGAGGCCAGGAAGTAGAGCAGCTCGAACTCCTTGCGCGGCAGGCGGAACTCCTCCTCCTCGCCGCCGGCCCGGCGCGTGACGAGGTAGCGGTCACGGTCGACGACGAGGTCGTGGACCCGGAGCTGGCTGGTGGTGGCGGCCTCGGCGCGCTCGCTGCGGCGCAGGAGCGCGCGCACGCGCGAGACGAGGAGGTTCGGCGAGGTCGGCTTGGTGAGGTAGTCGTCGGCCCCGGCGTCGAGGCCGAGGATCTCGTCGCGCTCCTCGACGCGGGCCGTCAGCATGAGGATTGGGACGAGGCGGAGCTGGGCGTCCTCGCGCAAGCGCTGGCAGGTCTCGATGCCGTCCATCTTGGGCATCATGATGTCGAGCACGATGAGGTCCGGCTGCTCGGCCTTCGCCGTGCGGAGCGCCTCGACGCCGTCCTGCGCCGTGAGCACGTCGAAGCCCTCGCGCTGGAGCGCGTACGAGAGCAGCTCGAGGAGGTCCTCCTCATCATCCACGAGGAGGACCGTTCCGGAGGAGAGGTCGAACGAAGGGTCGGCCACGGAACGTGCGGGGGAAGTGAGGGAAGGGCCAGCCTCGAAGGTAGACCCCCGCACCGGCTCTCACTTTACCGCAGCGTTAAGACAGGCACGAGAGGACGGGCACGGGACGGCACGAGCGGAGGAGGAAGCACCGTGCTCCGGCCTGCCCTCGTCGCCGCGTTCGCGCTTGCGCCGCTCACCGTAGCGCGAGCCGGATCAGCTCCTCCGCCGCGAGGGCACCGTCGTGGTCGCGGAGCGCCCTGCGAATGCGCTTCTCGGCCTCGGCGCGGGCGAAGCCGAGCGATTCGAGCGCGGCGCGCGCGTCGGCCCGGACGCTCGCCGTGCCGTCGCCGCCCACCGCCGTCGCGCCCTCGAACCCGTCGAGGTCCGCGAGCCGGTCCCTCAGCTCGACCACGAGTCGCTCAGCGGTTTTCTTGCCGACCCCGGGGATGCGGGTCAGCACACTCGCGTCGCCCTCCAGGATGTGGTCGCGCAGCGCATCCGGCGTCATCGCCGAGAGCGCCGCGAGGGCCAGCTTCGGCCCGACGCCCGAGACCCCGACGAGGGTCCGGAACAGCGTCCGCTCGGCGTCCGTGGCGAAGCCGAAGAGCACCTCGGCGTCCTCCCGAACGTGGTGGTGCGTGAGCAGCTTGACGGGCTTGCCGGGGGCAGGCAGCTTCTCGTAGGACGAGGTCGGGATCAGCAGCTCGTAGCCCAGCCCCTGCACGTCCACGACGGCTTCAGTGGGCGATTTCTGGGCGAGCGTGCCGGAGACGTAGGTGATCACGGTCGGGCGTCGGAAAGTCGGGGGTCGATAGTCGGGAGAAGGTACGTAGCCCGGGTGACAGCGCGGCGTCAGCCGCCGAACCAGGAGACGGAACGAGCGTTCCACCTGCGTCTCCTCCCGCACCCCATGCCCCGCCCCAAAGCCTTCGACCCCGAGGCCGCGCTCGACCGCGCCGTAGACCTGTTCTGGCAGCGTGGCTACGAAGCGGTCTCGGTGCAAGACCTGGTGGACCACCTCGGGATCAGCCGCAGCAGCCTCTACCAAACCTTCGGCGACAAGCAGGCGCTCTGGCTCGCCGCGCTCGACCGCTACAGGATGCAGAGTGAGGGCGAGGCCAGGCTGCTGAGCGAGGCGGAGACGGCTCCGCTTGCTGCGATCCACCGGTATTTCCAATCGGTCGCGGACGGCACAGCCGCCGACGCCGAGTGCCGAGGTTGCCTGCTCGCCAACGCCACCGTCGAACGGGCGGCGAGCGACGCCGACACCGCCCGCCGGGCCGAGGCCGCGCTCGCCGGCCTGCAGCACGCCTTCGAGCAGGCGTTGACGCGAGCGCAGCAAAAGGGCGAATGGCCGCTCGACCGCGACGCCAGGGCCGTAGGGCGGTTTCTGGCGAACGCGCTCTACGGCTTGCGGGCTACGGCCCGGCTCGGGCCGCCGCGCGACGCGCTCCAGGACGTGGTGGACCAAACCCTGCGGGCCCTTGGCTAAAACAGAAACCTGTTGGAACAAGCAAATACGCTCAGGGTATTTGGGAACGTTCATTCCAATAAGCTGCGTTGCAGCCCACCTCAACCCCTAACCCTCATGGCTACCCTCTCCGGCAACGTCCTCTCCGGCAAAGTCGCCCTCGTCACCGGCGGCAGCCGCGGCATCGGAGCCGCCATCGCCCGCCGCCTCGCCTCCGACGGGGCCCACGTCGCGCTCACCTACAACTCGTCCGCCGACGCGGCGCACGGCATTGCCGAGGAGCTGCGCGCCGGGGGCGTCGAGGCCGAGGCCTTGCAGTTCAGCGCCGACGAAACCGGTGCCGGTGCCCGGCTCGTCGAGGCCGTCGTCGAGCGCTTCGGACGGCTCGACGTGCTCGTCAACAATGCGGGCGTCTACGCCACGGCCCCCATCGCCGAAGCCGACGACGCCAGCTTTGCCTCGACGCTTGACACGAACGTCCGGGCCGTCTTCGAGACGGTCCGAGCCGCCGCCGGGCACCTCGCCGACGGGGGGCGGATCATCACGACCGGCAGCGTGGTGGCGCTTCGCGGGATGCCGGGCGCGAGCGTCTACGGCGCGAGCAAAGCCGCCGTCGCGGCGATGTCGCGCTCGTGGAGCCGCGAGTTCGGCGAGCGCGGCATCACCGTCAACGTGGTCCACCCCGGCCCCATCGACACCGACATGAACCCGGCCGACAGCGACCACGCCCCGACGCTGGCCGGCATGACCGCGCTCGGGCGCTACGGCACCGCCGACGAGGTCGCCGAGGCCGTCGCCTTCTTCGCCTCGCCCGGCGCGAGCTACGTCACCGGTGCCGAGCTCTCGGTCGATGGCGGAATGGCCGTCTAGAATGCAAGACCGTTGCTCGTGGGCGGCCCCCTGGCCGTCAGCCCTTCGCTCCGGGACGAGTCCCTGCGCTCAGCGGGCCGACGACCGGTCCCCCTCGTTTGAAGCAGGTGGCGCTTTTTTAACCCTCCGCCGGTGCCGGCAGCGCGCGCGTGCGGCGCATGACGATGGGGATGCGGCGGCCGTGGCCAAAGGCCTTCGACGAGACGCGCAGACCCGGCGCGGCCTGTCGCCGCTTGTACTCGCTCCGGTCCCACCATCGCCAGAATCCTGGCGACCCAGCCCCGGGTCGAAGCCCGTCCGGCGGACGATCTCGCGCAGGTCGAGCAGCTCCTCGACGTAGAGCTGGAGGATGAGGTCCAGGGTTTCGTAGGGCGGGAGCGAGTCGGAGTCTTTCTGGCCCGGGCGGAGCTCCGCGCTCGGCGGCTTGGTGATGGTGCTCTGCGGGATGACGGGGTGCCCGGCGCGCTGGTTGACGTGCCGGGCGAGGGCGTAGACCTGCTGCTTGAACACGTCCGAGAGCACCGCGAGGCCGCCGCTCATGTCGCCGTAGAGCGTCGCGTAGCCGACGGCCATCTCGCTCTTGTTGCCCGTCGTGAGCAGGAGATAGTCGAACTTGTTCGAGACCGCCATCAGGGTGAGGCCGCGCGCGCGGGCCTGGATGTTTTCTTCGGCCACGCCCTCGTCCGTCCCCTCGAACAGCGGCGCGAGCATCGCCCCGAACGCCTCGACGGCGGGGGCAATCGGCACCTCGTGGAACCGGATCCCGAGGCTCTCGGCGAGCGCCTGCGAATCCTCCACCGAACCCGAGGAGGAATACTTCGACGGCATCGTGATCCCGGTGACGGCCTCGGCCCCGAGCGCCTCGACGGCGAGCGCGCACGTCACCGCCGAGTCGATCCCGCCGCTGAGGCCGACGAGCGCCCCGGCGAACGCGCCGGTCTTGTGGTAGTAGTCGCGGATGCCCATCACGAGCGCGTCGTGGAGGTCGTCGGTCGTCTCGTGGTGCACCGGGCACGGGCCGGTGTCGCTCTCGGTGTCCCACACGACGAGGGCTTCCTCGAAGCTCGGCGCGCACAGGATGCGCGTGCCGTCGGCGGCGTGGACCCGGCTGTCGCCGTCGAACAGGATCTCGGTGTTGGCCCCGACCTGGTTGACGAGGACGAACGGCAGCCCGTGCTCGCGGCAGCTCTCGGCGATGACGGCGTTGCGCGCGGCGTGCTTGCCGAGCGCGAAGGGCGAGGCCGAGACGTTGACGTAGAGCTCGGCCCCGGCGACCGCGAGCGCGTCGATGGGGTTGGCGTCGTAGAGGTGGACGGCGGCGTGCTCCTCGTTATTCCACATGTCCTCGCAGACGTGCAGCCCGAGCCGGACGCCCCGGAACGCGACCGGCTCGCAGCGGTCGCCCGGCTCGAAGTAGCGGACCTCGTCGAACACGTCGTAGGTCGGCAGCAGCACCTTGTGGACCTCGCCGACTTTCTCGCCGCCCTCGAACAGCAGCGCCGCGTTGAAGAGCCGCTTCCCGACCGGCTCAGGGTTCCGCACCGGCGCGCCGATCAGCACGCCGACGTGGGGCGGCACCGTCTCTGCGATCCGCTCGACCGCCCGCTCCACGTCGTCGATGAACGCGGGGCTTTCCAGCAGGTCGAGCGGCGGGTAGCCGACGACGCACAGCTCGGGGAAGACCGCGAGGTCGGCGTCCTGCGCCGCCGCGCGCTCGGCGAAGGCGATGATCTTTGCTGCATTCCCCTCGGTGTCGCCGACAGTGGGGTTGATCTGGCAGAGGGCGATTTTCATTCGGCGGTCAGAGGGCGGTGAGACAGAGAACGGTGCTGCTACGACGCACGCGGCGTTGCGCTCCCAAGCTGCTCAGAAGACGGTGCTGAGTTGGAGGCGGACGTTGTGGATGACGGGGGCCTGGGCGGGGGCGCGGCCCTCGTAGCGGAGGCTGGCGCGGAGAAAGCGGTTGAGGGTGTACTGCCCACTCGCGCTCCACAGGTACGACACCCCGGCCCCGCGCCGCTCGGTAGGCAGAGTTTTTAACGCCGCTCACTGAGGGACACCCTAAACGCCTCAACGGAAAGAACGGTCACGGGCGGGAAGTCGAGGTCTGCGAGAACGTCGAAATGTGCGTCGTGCGAGATCAGCGCATCGGCACCGGCGGCGAGGTAGGCGTCGACAAACTTGTCGTCGTCGGGGTCTGCGGTGATGAGACGCCAGTGGAACCTCGGCTCGACGCGCTCCGCGTTTGGCAGGGCAAGGACAGCACGCAAGAGGTTGCCTGCGATCTCCGGCGTCGTTCGGCTCCCGATCACCTCCTCGTACTCGAGCAGGATAGGGGTAGAGACGACGAGGGTGAAGGCGCCGTCGAGAAGCGCGTCGAAGAGCCAACGGAGCTGGCTGTGCCGCCGGATGGAGGGAAGGAGAACGTTGGTGTCGAGAACGACGCGCACGAGTGAATGCTGACCTTAGCGCGTGTCTAAGGCTCCGTCTTCGCCACTGTGATTGGAAGCACGGCGGTGCTCCGAGGCCCAGCGATCCGTGTCCTCAGTCGAGAGGTCGTGCTCGTCAGCGAATGCCTCGAAGCCGACGGTCGCCTTCTCCGCGAAGTGACGGGCGAGGAGACGTCTGACCTCACGCAACTCCTCCTCGGGGAGGTCGAGCGCGAAGAGGTCGAGCAACTCGCGCTGTAGGTTCGTCAGTGGGGGTGCAGCAGGCATAACCTTGCAGCCAGGTACTTTGCAGCGGGTCAGAGATGCCAGCTTCAACAGCAGAAGGCAAAGGGGGTTCTATCCGGCTCAAAACACGGCGCTGAGCTGGAGGCGGACGTTGTGGAGGACGGGGGCCTGGGCGGGGGCGCGGCCCTCGTAGCGGAGGCTGGCGCGGAGGAAGCGGTTGAGGGTGTACTGCCCGTTCACGCTCCACAGGTACGACACCCCGGCCCCGCGCCGCTCGGTGAGCTCGAACGCCGCTTGCCCGACCGTCGCGTTCCCGTCGAGGCGGACGTCGGCGCGCTCGCCCTGGAGCAAGAGTTGGAGGCGGTTCGCCGCCGCGAACCGGGCGCGAAGCGGGAGCAGGAGGATGCGGGCGGTCCGAGGGTCGCCCGAGGCGTCGCCCTCCACGTCGCGGTTGCGGGCGTAGCGGACGCCGCCGGTGAGCGAGACGCCGCGCCCGAACTGCCACGTCGCCTGGGGCTCGACCTCGACGCCCCGGATGTCGAACCGCCGCGAGGCGAAGGGGCTGTCGGAGGCGTTGCGCTCGACTGCGCCGCGTAGCTCGCCGCTGAGCGGCCCGGCGAGCACCGCCGTGGCCTCGGCCTCGAGGAGCTGGACGCGCCGCCGCTCGAGGCCGGTGGCGAGGCGGTTGGTGCTGCGGAGGTGCTGCCCGAAGAGCCGCCCGCCGAAGCGCGGCTCGCCCCGGAAGAAGGCGAACTCCTGCCCGAGGCGGAAACGCCCGTTGAGGGTGGTGAGCGCGTCCTGGAGCACGCCGGGGTCGAGGAGGTAGACGCGGGTGAGGTCGCCCTCCTCGCTCTTCTCCTGCACGTCGAGCGTGGTCAGCGACGAGACCTGCGCGAGCGCCCGCTGCCAGCCGGTCGCGTCGTCTCCGAACAGCTTGGCCGGGTCGAGGCGGAGGCGGAAGCGGCCTTGCACGCCGATCGTCGGGATCAGCTCGTCGCCGGGGACGAAGGTGCGGACGTACTGCCCTTCGAGCGGCGTCACCTCCTCGCGGAACTCGTCGAGCTGCTGGAGGCCGTCGCCGTTGGCGTCCTCCCAGACGTACTCGCCCAGCTCCGGCCCGACGAGGAGGTAGAGTTCTTGCAGCACCGGCGAGCGCTCGGTCTGGGCTTCGTAGACCGTGTTCAGTTCGGCCGCCCGGCGGAGCGGGGTCCAGCGGTTGGTCCAGCGGAGGACGAGGCTCTCGTTGTCGCCGAAGCCGGTCTGCTCGAATGCCTCGGTCGCTTCGCGGAAACGATAGGCGACCTGCGCCTCGGTCGTGTACGTTGCCGAGGGGCGGTAGCGGAGGTCGGTCTGGAGCGTGGTGACGGTCGCGGCGTCGGCGAACGCGCCGGCCAGCGGCTGCTGCTCGCCGCGCCGCTCCACCGAGGCTCCGGCGGTGAGCGTCGGGCTGGTCCAGGCGAGGCCGGGGCGGACCTCGGTGAAGGCGAGGGCCTCGGCCACCAGGCTGTCGGTGCCGAGCGCGTGCTGCGCCCGGCGCTCGTGCTCGACCTCGACGAAGGGGACGAGCCGGCCGCCGCCGAGGGGGTAGTCCAGCCGCCCGAGCTGGCGGAGCCACCGGCCCTCCTCGCCCGCAAACGCGTTCTCCGAGTCCACCACGTCGAGCCGGTACGCGAGGCCGGGCCACCGGTCGCGGCGGAGGGCCGCGTCAAGGCCGCCGCGCCGCCCTTCGAAGAAGTCGCCGAGCTCGATCTGCCCGGCCTCGACCTGGAGCCACGCCTGCCCGGAGCCCGCCGAGGGGGCCCCGCCGCTCGCCCAGCGGGCGAACCCCTCGACCGTGGCCTCGGCGAGCGTGTCGATCCCGGCGAAGCCCGCGCCGGCGCGGGCGAGGTTCCACTTCCGGTTGAACTCGACGGGCCGGATGCGGCTGAAGGGCTCGAAGTCCTCGCCCTTGAGCCGCCCGACGACCTCGGCGGAGAGCGTGCCCGCCTCGAGGTCGCCGAAGCGGAGCGGGGTCGGGGCGAGGCGGAGGCCGCCGTAGCCCGCCCCGCCGCCGTCGCCGCCTGCGCCGTCGAGGCTGTTCGGATCGTCGGTCGAGCGGGCGATCTCGCCGAAGACCTCGAGGCCGGGGACGGGCGCGAGGCTGGCCTGGAGGTCGAGGACCTGCTGGAGCGTCGGCTTCGGGAGGAGGCGCAGCGGGACGTAGTCGCCCCCGGCGGGGCCGACCCATTCGTAGAGAATCCCGTTGACGGCCCGCCCGGCGCGGCGGTAGCTCCCGGCCCCGGCCTCGACGCGCGAGAAGCGGACGCGGAAGACCGAGTCGGCAGCGGCGGTGGCGGGGACGAAGACCGAGTACTCTGCTCCGCCGAAGAGCGTGTCCTGCCGGGCGTAGAGCACGAACGGGCTCTCCGGATCGAACGGCACCGGCTCGGCCCCGGAGCGGACGGCGGGGGCGAGGCCCGAGGCTTCGATCAGGTCGAGGTCGGCCTCGGTCAGCCCGAGCTCGTCGGCGAAGGCCGCGCCGTCGGACTCGCGCAGGAGCGTGCCCCGGATGCGGGCGCGGGCGGTGCCGTCGGCGCGCGCCCAGAGCCGCGCCTCGGCCTCGGCCCCGATGACGGTCCGCGTGAACTCGCTGGTGGTGTACTCGAAATCGACCGTGATCCGGCGCTCGGACGTGATGAGGCGGCGCGGCGAGAAGGTCAGCTCGCCGGTGGCGTAGTCGATCACGTAGTCGCCCGCCTCGCCGCGCGTGAGGAGCTGCCCGTCGAGGTACACCCGCTCCGAGCCGGCGATGACGATGATGAAGGGTTCGCCGCCCTGCCCGACGAGCCGGTACGGCCCCTGGACGCCCTCGGCGGGGGCGATGTCCTGGCTCCGGAACAGCCCGCGCGCCGTGGCCCCTGCGACGGTGGCGGTGGCTCCGGCGAGCGTGCCGCTGAAGAGCGCGGGCGCGCTCGCGGTGACCGCCGCGCCCTGGAGCTTGCGGACGTAGGGCGCGAACTCGGACTGGGTGAAGGCGAGGTCGATGTCGCCGAGCCGGGCCTGGCCGCGCCGCGTGTCGAGCTGCACGTAGACCCGGTCGAAGTCGCTCAGCCGCTGGGTCGTGCCCTCGGGCTGGATCGGCGTGTTCTCGTCGGTGAGGACGGCCTGGACCTCGACCCCGTCGGCGACCTCGCCGGAGAGCTCCATCCGCAGGCCGGACTCCACCGACACGTCGCGCCGGTTGCCGGCGACGATGCCGCGCGAGATCGAGCCGCGCCGCCTGAGCCGGGGCGCGGTGCCGAAGAGCGGCTCGTCGGCGGCAGGCCGCTCGGCCTCGACGACGCGCCGCCGCCCGAGCGTGTCGGCCGCCCCGACGCGCCGCCGGGCGAGGGGCTGGTCGAACCCCGCGAGCGGCAGCGTCCGGTAGACCGCGACGAGGGTCGAGGACACCTTCGGGCGCGGGTCGAGCCGGAGCGTGAGGGCACCGGTCCGGGCGTCGAGGGCGTAGGCCGCCGAGTCGAGCGCCGCGCCGTCGAGGCGTAGGGTGACCGTTTGCGGGAGGACGAACGGGCGGAGCGTGAGCGGCTGCCGGAGGTCGAGCGTGTCGCGGAACGCGCCGAGGTCCTGCTGCGCGAGGCGTCCCTGCGCGAGCGCGGGGGCGCACGCGAGCACGAGCAGGAGCGGGACGAATCGGCGAGGCATCGGTCGTTCGCCGCGAGAGCGAGGGCGGAAGGGCAGGGAGTAACGAACGACCGGGTGGGCTCCTCGATTGTTGACGGGAGGCGCTAATGTCACGGGCACCTGCTCGGGAGCGGACCCCATCCGAGCGCCCATCGCGTTGCTCAAGGGCACGCGAAAACACGATCCTCGCCCTAGGGCGTGTTGACAGTCAACGAGCATCGGCGCTTCGGGCCGCTCTGGCCCGCTTCGGCGTTGTGCTCGTCGCCCGATGCTACGGCATCTGGCTCCTCGCACGCCTGGAATTCGGTCTCAGACCGACCTCGAATCGCCTGACCCATGCTAACTGTCAACACGTCCTAGCGAAGCCGGGCCCGAGGAGGCCCCTCGACCGGGCCTGAGATGACCGGAAGGAAGGCGTTGCCCTGGAGCATCCCGACCTCATGCCACCCGCGTGCCGTCGGCGACGGGGTGCGCCGGGACGAGGAGCGTCGTGCCGGCGGCGTCCATCACGCCGAGCACGAGGACCTCGGACTTGACGCCCGCCACCCGCTTCGGCGGGAAGTTGACCACCGCGACCACTTGGAGCCCGACGAGGTCCTCCGGCGCGTAGCGCTCGGTGAGCTGCGCCGAGCTCGTCCGCACGCCGAGCGGCCCGAAGTCCACCGCGAGGACGTAGGCCGGGCGGCGCGCCTTCGCGTTCGGCTCCGCGTGCCGCACGGTGCCGACGCGGAGGTCGACCTTCGCAAAGTCCTCGTCTTCGATCATGGCTCGTTTTCGATCATGGCTCGTACTCGGTCAGAGCTCGGGTTCGCTCAGGGCTCGGGTTCAGGGGAGGTCGGCGCGGTAGAGCCGGGTCGGCGTCAGCAGGACGAGGCTGCGCTCGGTGCCCGCAACGCCGACGAGGGGCTCGGGGATGCTGGGTGCGAGCACGCGCCGCTGCCGCCCGTCGAGGCCGTAGACGAGAAGCCGCCGGGGGAGCACGAGCACGAGCCGGTCCCCGACGACCGCCACCGCGCGCAGGTCCGGCGCGCTGTCGCCGGCGATGCGGCGCAGGTAGGACCCGAAGGCGTCGTACACGAGCACCCCGCCGTGCCCCCGGTCGGCGACGAAGAGGCGACCCCCGGCGAGGGCGAGTCCCACCGGCTCGCGCAGCGCGCCCTCGCCCGCCTCGATCCCGCCGACGACGCGGACCGAGCGCTCGCGGTCGCTCCACCGCAGCACCACGCCGCGCAGCTCGTCCACCGCGAACACCTCGCCCGTCACGGCCGAGGCGACGGCTACCGGTCGCCCCCCGCCCGTCTCGGCGGGGTCGCCGCCGTCATCCGGCACCCCGAAGCGGCTGGAGCGCGGCCCGTCGGTCTCGTCGAGGGTGGCCGGGACGCGGAGCGTTTCGAGCAGGCGACCGTCGCTCGAGAAGCGCTGGATCCGGCCGTTGCCCGCGTCGGCCACCACGAGCACGAGGCCGTTCGTCGGGTCCACGTCTTCCGGGTCGAGGAAGGGGTAGTCGCCCGTGCCCGGCCCGCCGAGCCGGTTCAGCGGCAGGCCCTCGGGCGTGAGCGTGACCACCGTCGAGGCCCCGGCGTCGGCGACGTAGAGCCGCCCCGCCGGGTCCGCCGCAAGCGCGCGCGCCTCCTCGAACCTCGGCCCGAACGGCTGCACCGCGAGCGAGTCGCCCGCCGGCACCGGCACCGGCGCGGCGCGGTCCGGCGGGCGGGCCGCGCAGCCCGCGACGAGCAGCGCGAGCGCCAGGCCGTGCGTGGGGCCGAGCCGAGCCGTCACCGTATCAACTGCCGCACTTCGAGCGTCGCCGTCATCGGCAGGTCCTCCTCGTCCTCGACGCCGGGATAGGGCTGGAGCAGCAGCAGCGCCGCCACGAACCGGTTCACCTGCTCGAACTGGTAGCGGTCGATGTCGAGCACCTCGGTGACGCCGCCGTCGATGCGGAGCGTCAGCGGCGTGTCGGGGCGGCTGTCCTCGATGAAGGTGAACCGCGCCACGGCCTCGCCGGCCTGGACGCAGGTGACGTCGACCGGGCACCGGTTGTCGGAGACCACCTCGTCGAAACGGACCGTCACGCTGCCGTCGGCGATGCGGACCGCCTCGCCGGCCTCGACCGTGAACGGCTCGCTGAGCATAGCCTCGGCAGGGTCGTCCGTCATCGGGTCTCCGTCGGTCGGTTCGTCGCGGGGTGGGTTGGAGCAGGCCCCGGCGGTCAGGGCGAGGGCGAGGAGCAAGCAGGCAAGGCGCATGGCGGGCATGGGTTGTGGAACGAGTGGACGCGCAAAGTAGCACTCCGAGCGGACATCGGGCGTTGCGGACATCGCCCCACCCGCCGCCCGAGCCCTGCCGAGAAACCACCCTCCGTCGTCTCCCTGAAGAGCGCGTCAGCAGGGGCGATGGACGCGGGCCCCGCACGCGCTCAAAGCCGCGTCCGCAGCGTGAGGTGGTGCAGCCCGCCGAACGAGCTCCAGGCGTTGTAGGCGTAGTCGAATCCGAAGCGCCGGAGGTCCAGCCCGAAGCCCAGGCCCAGGCCGGCGAGGTCGAGCCGCTCGCCCGTCGAGAGGTCCTCGTGGAGGCGGTGGTTGTAGCCGGCGCGCAGCGCGAACGGGGAGCCGAGCTGGAGCTCGGCGCTGACCGAGAGGTGGCGGGCGACCTCGCTCAGCGCCGAGCCGTTCTCGTTCTCGAACGAGGTCAGGTCGTAGCCCGCCACCGTGATCAGGACCGGGACGTACGCGAGCTGCTTCGAGACCGAGACCCGGAGGTCCACGGGCAGCACGTCGCCCTCGGTCCCGAAGTCGCCCGTGACGACGCCGAGGTTGCGGAGCGAGGCGCTCAGCGCGAAGCCGCGCTCGGGCACGAGGTACGCCGCGCCCAGGTCGAGCGCGAGGGCCTGCGCGCTCGCGTCGTCGATCGACGAGAACACGGCGTGGGCGTTCGCGCCGAGGTGGACGCGCTCGCCGTAGGGCCGGGCGTAGCTCAGGGTCACCACCGCGTCGGACGCGCCGAAGGTGTCGCCGGCGCGGGTGCCCTCGGCGTCGGCGCGCTCGAAGTCGCCGTAGGAGAGGAAGCGCACCGCCCCGCCGACGGTCCCGCCGAGGCGCTCGACGTGGTGCGCGTAGGCGACGAACCCGGCGTTGATGTCGGCCAGGTGGTTGAGGTAGCTCACCGAGAGCCGCCGGTGACTCGCTTCGCCGAGGAGGGCCGGGTTCGCAAAGAGCGCGTTCACGTCCTCGCCCGACCCGGTGCCGTAGGCCCCGGCGAGCGCCGTCGCCCGCGCCGACGGCTCCAGCCGCAGCAGCCCGAACCCGGTCAGCCGGCTCGGCTGCGCGAAGGCCTCGGAGGCGGCCAGCGAAAAAAGAAACAGCGAGACAGCGACGAGACGGGCGAGGCGCGGCATGGACATCGGCACGGGAACGCAGTAAAGAACGAGAGGATACGCGCCGAGACGAGGAACGGGGGGGCAGGCTCGGCGTGCCAGCCTGTCGTCCGGCGCAGCGCGCCGGTGGTCCGGCATCCCGTTCGTAGAAGCGTTCGTAAAAGCGCGTCGAGAGGTATCCCTGAGCCGATAAGCGCCGTTCGTCGTTGTAGTTTCCGCGGGGACCGAAGCGTGCCGGGACTGAAGCGTGCCGAGGCCTTAAGGTACGACAGGCCCGCCGCCGCCCGACGGTGCAAAAACTCTGACCTTGCTGACCCCCCCGCCGCGCCTGCGGCCGTTCGCTACGCCCCCTTCCGGCGACGCGCGGCGGCCCCCGTCGAGGAGGACTGCCTCTCGCGCCCCAGCAGCGGCGAAGCCAACCCGACGGCGCGAGAAGCAGGGGGGGTGTACTGACTGCGACTTTCCAACTCTATTGCCACCCTCATGCTGAACTTCGTCAAGAAACTCTTCGGCGACCGGAATGACCGCGACATCGCGCAGTTCCAGCCCCTCGTCGACGAGATCAACGACTACGCCGACCGCTTCCAGCACCTCACCGACGCCGAGCTCCAGGCCAAGACGCCGGGCTTCAAAGCCCGCATCGCCGAGGCCGTCGCCGAGGTCGAGGCTGAGCAGGCCGAGCTGCGCACCCAACTCAAGGCGGCGAACGACACCGACGCGCCCGTCGGCGGCGACGGGCAGGCCGCCACACCGGCCGGCAGCGTGGAGGGCGTGCTGAGCCACGGCGAGCGCCAGGCCCTCGTCGAGCAGCTCGACGACCTCGACCACGAGTGGCTCGACGCCGTCGAGGACGTCCTCGAGGAGCTGCTGCCCGAGGCGTTCGCGGTGGTCAAGGAGACGTGCCGCCGCCACGTCGGGAAAACCTGGGAGGCCGGCGGCAGCGAGGTCACGTGGGAGATGGTCCCCTTCGACGTCCAGCTCATCGGCGGGATCGTGCTCCACCGCGGGCGCGTGGCCGAGATGAAGACCGGCGAGGGCAAGACGCTCACGTCCGTCGCGCCGATCTACCTCAACGCCCTCGTCGGGCGCGGCGTCCACCTCGTCACCGTCAACCCGTACCTCGCCCAGCGCGACGCCGAGTGGATGGGGCCGATCTACGAGTTCCTCGGCCTGACGGTGGACTGCATCGACAAGTACCAGCCGCACTCCCCCGAGCGCCGCGCCGCCTACCGCGCCGACGTCTCCTACGGCACCAACAACGAGTTCGGCTTCGACTACCTCCGCGACAACTCGTTCGTCGTCGACCCGGGCCAGCTCGTCCAGCGCGAGCACCACTACGCCATCGTCGACGAGGTGGACTCCGTGCTCATCGACGAGGCGCGGACGCCGCTCATCATCTCCGGGCCGGTGCCCGACGCCGACGAGGACCGCTTCCTGGAGCTCCGGCCCCCGGTGGACCGGCTCGTCTACGCCCAGCAGAAGCTCGTCGCCGGGCTCGTCGCCGACGCCGAGCGCCTCCTCAAGGAGCGCGACGCCGCCGAGGCCGCCGGCGACAAGAAGCGGGCGCGCCACCTCGAAGACGAGGCGGGCCTCACGCTCCTCCGCGCCGAGCGCGGCTACCCCCGCAACAAGCGGCTCATCAAGCTCAAGGGCGAGCCCGGCGTCGACCAACTCCTCCGCAAGACCGAGTTCTTCTACCTCCAGGACAACGCCAAGCGGATGCCCGAGGTCGACGAGGTGCTCCACTTCGCCCTCGATGAGAAGCAGCACTCGCTCGAGATGACCGACAAGGGGCGGGAGTTCATCGCGAGCGCCGCAGGGTCGGACGTCTCGTTCTTCATCATCCCCGACGTCGGCGAGGAGATCGCCCGCATCGAGAAGGACTTCGCCCAGAAAGAGGCCGACCTCCGCGCCGGGCTGAAGGCCGACGCGGGGCTCACCGACGACAAGCGCCAGAACAAGCTCGACAACGACCTCCGCGTCCTCGCCAACGAGCAGGAGACCGCGAAGCGCGACCTCTACACCCTCTTCGCCGAGCGGAGCGAGCACATCCACGCCGTCAACCAGCTCCTCAAGGCGTACACGCTCTACGAGAAGGACGTCGAGTACATCGTCCAGGAGGGCAAGGTCCAGATCGTCGACCAGCACACGGGCCGCGTCCTCCCGGGCCGCCGCTACTCCGACGGGCTCCACCAGGCCATCGAGGCCAAGGAGGAGGTCAAGGTCCAGGCCGCGACCCAGACCTACGCCACGATCACGCTGCAGAACTACTTCCGGCTCTACCACAAGCTCTCCGGCATGACCGGCACCGCCGAGACCGAGGCCGAGGAGTTCGGGAAGATCTACGACATGGAGGTCTCGATCATCCCGACCAACCGCCCCATCGCCCGCGCCGACAGCGAGGACCTGGTCTACAAGTCGAAGCGCGAGAAGTACAGCGCCATCCTCGACAAAATCCGCGAGTACCACGAGGACGGGCAGCCCGTCCTCGTCGGCACCACCTCCGTCGAGGTCTCGGAGACCCTCGCCCGGATGCTCAAGCGCGGGGGCATCCCGCACAACGTGCTCAACGCCCGGAAGGACCGCGCCAAGAGCGAGGCCCAGATCGTGGCCGAAGCCGGACGCCCCGGTGCCGTCACGATTGCCACCAACATGGCCGGGCGCGGCACCGACATCAAGATTTCGGACGAGGTCAAGAAGAAGGGCGGCCTCGCCATCCTCGGCACCGAGCGCCACGAGAGCCGCCGGATCGACCTGCAGCTCCGGGGCCGCTCCGGCCGCCAGGGCGACCCCGGCGAGTCGGTCTTCTACGTCTCGCTCGAAGACGACCTGATGCGGCTCTTCGGCCACGACCGGACGGCCAAGGTGATGGACAAGCTCGGCATGGAGGAGGGCGAGGTCATCACCCACAAGTGGATCACCAAGGGCATCGAGCGCGCCCAGAAAAAGGTCGAGCAGAACAACTTCGCCATCCGCAAGCGCCAACTCGACTACGACGACGTGCTCAACGCCCAGCGCGAGGTGATCTACGACCAGCGCCTGGCCGCGCTCAAGGGGGACCGCCTCCACTCGGACCTCCTCGACATGCTCTACCAGCTCGTCGAGCGGACCGTCCGCACCCACTTCGGCGACGGCGACCTCGACGGCTTGCGCGAGGAGCTCCTCAAGACCCTCGCCTTCGACTTCGAGATCGACCGCGAGCGCGCCTTCGGCCTCGGCGAGGACGGCCTCGTCGAGGAGATCTACGAGCAGGCCGTCGCGCACTACAACCGCAAGCGCGAATCGCTCGCTCGCCCGTTCTTCGCCTCGATCCAGGAGGTCATGAACCGCGACGACGACAAGCGCCCCGAGCGCCTGTTCGTCGACTTCACCGACGGCCGCAAGCTGATGCGCGTCGTGGTCCGCCCCGAGGACGTGGTCGCCACGGGCGGCCAGGAGGTCAACGACGGGCTCGAGCGCGCCGCCGTCCTCTCGACGATCGACGCCCGCTGGACCGAGCACCTCCGCGACCTCGACGAGGTGAAAGAGGGCATCGGGCTGCGCGCCTACGGCCAGAAGGACCCGCTGATCGAGTACAAGATGGAGGCCTACAAGCTCTTCGCCGAGATGATGGAGGAGATCCAGCAGGAGGCCGTCTCGGTCGTCTTCCGCGCCGGCCCGCTCGTCGAGGGCAAGCGCGTCCAGACGAGCGCCGCCGCGCCCAAGAGCCGCCTCGACCGCAGCCGCGCCCAGGCCCAGAAGGAGGAGCGCCAGGGCTACGGCATCAACGCCGGTGGCAACGGCTCCGCCGCCGAGCGCGACCCGAGCGTCGCCGCCGAGCCGGTCGTCGTCGAGAAGGAGCCGGGCCGCAACGACCGCGTGACGATCATGAACCCGTCGACGGGCGTGGAGGAGACGCTGAAGTACAAGCACGCCCAGGCCAAGCTCAGCAACGGCTGGATGCTCGTCCGCGTGGAGGAATAAATTGAGGCGAGTCAGATGCTTTAAATCAGGGAGATGACAAGCTGTGGGCTGGTTCGAGTCGCTGTCGCCGGAGGAGATGTCTGCTTATGCGGTCTCGATTGCTGCGCTCATCGCTGCGTACTCTGTGTTCTCGCAGGCTAGGCACGAACGTAGGAGAACTCGGCTGGACCTTCTCGAAAAAAGAGTTCAGGTCTACAATTCGGTTGGGGAGCTATTAGAGGTCTGCGAGTCCGATGTCTATAAAATGAGGGTCTTAGGAAGCAGAAGGTTCAGAGGGGACGCTCCCGAAGCATCTTCAGCAGCACCTTGTACAGATCATCGTGACGGTGGTTGAACCGGAACTCGCTCTCCTTCAGGTGCAGCAGGAAGGTACGGGCTGGCACCCCGTTGAACTGCGCCAGCCGACGCTTCGCATACGACCAGAAGCTCTCGATGCCGTTGATGTGGTTCGTCCCGAGTGCGTACTCCCGCTCATTGTGGCGAACCCGGTAGTGCTTCCCATAGCCGACATCAACAAGCCCATCGTAGGCCCGCCAGCCGTCGGTGTGAACGATGGAGCCGGGTTCCACCTTCCCTCGGATGATGGCCTGGAGCGTCTTCTTAGTGCAGTTCGGGACGACCTCGGTGTAGATGCTTCCGCCGCGCTTGAGGATGCCGAAGACGATGGTCTTACCCGAGGCTCCGCGTCCGGGCTTGCCTCGCACGCCACGCGGGCCGAAGAGCGACTCGTCGATCTCGAGCGTGCCATTGATGGGCGCGTCGAGTTCACAGGCTTCGAGCAGGCGGTGGCGCAGGCGGAGGTAGATCGCATTGACGGAGCGGACCGAGAGGCCGGTCAGACGTGCGGTATCGGATGCGGTGAGGTCGAGGGCGAAGTAGCGGAGGAGTTGGCGGAACGTGCGCTCGGAGAGCTTCGCGTGTCGGTAGTAGCGATTAACTTGCGCCATGGCAGGAAGCTACGCAGCCGATCCAACTGCTCTGCTTCCTAAGGCCCAAAATGAATACCCAGAGGGGTAGGCGCAAGGCAAGCGGATGGGAGGAGTCGCAGGGATTGATTAAGGCGTTCTCATCTTTCATACGCCAACAACAAATTGCTCGCTCGATCTTCGGTCAGGAGGTAACTCATACGATGTCCGATGTTGGCTTCACAGCAAATACGGTTATGAACCGCTGGTTAGAGGGGTACAATGGGGAGTCGCTGGATGATGACGAAGTGTGGAAGCAACTTGTCAAACATGAGGGGGAAGTGGCCCGTGTGTTCAGACCTTACCTGTATCAAGATCGACTGGCGGGCCTAAGTTGGTGGCAGCGAATCATGCGAAGCTCAGAGGAACGACGACAAAGAGACGAAGCAGGCCGTGACCCATTACTGAAGCCGTCGCCTCCACTGAATCAGCCTCGCAGCGATTCATGATGTGACGGCAGCAGTCAGCACCTCTGTGCTTCCTAGCTCCACACCTTCCCACACGTCATCCCCGCGCAGGCGGGGACCCACAGGACCGGCACGCTGATGCCGAAGCGCGGCACCGTCTACATCCTCGCCAGCCGTCGCAACGGCACCCTATACATCGGCGTCACGAGCGATCTGCCGAAACGCATCTGGCTGCACAAGCAGGACATGGTCGAGGGGTTCACGAAGGAGCACGGCGTCCACCGGCTCGTCTACGTCGAGGAACACGACGACATCCGTGACGCGATCACGCGGGAGAAGCAGTTGAAGAAGTGGAACCGGGCGTGGAAGCTCAGGCTTATCAACGAGACCAATCCTGGGTGGCGGGACCTGTACGATCTGCTCGCCGGTGGGTCCCCGCCTCCGCGGGGATGACTCCTAAAGGTTTGGAGCACCAACAGACCCTGCGCCGGGGGTTGTAAGTTGCCTTCTGCTCCGACGACCTCGCCGCCATGCTCCGCACGCTCCACATCCGCGACTACGCGCTCATCGAAGAACTCGAAGTCGAGTTCGACAGCGGGCTGAACATCATCACGGGCGAGACCGGCGCGGGCAAGTCGATCCTGCTCGGCGCGCTCGGGCTGATCCTGGGCGAGCGGGCTTCGACCGAGGCGGTGCGCTCGGGGGCGAAGAAGGCGGTCATCGAGGGGTTGTTCGACGACGCCAACGAGGGCGGGCTGCCGGACGGAGTCTCCGGATGAGATCGTGACGACTGCTGCCTCTGTCCGCCGCACCGCCGACTGGGCCGACTACAACCTCGGTGGTCAGAGGGACACCGTCTGGGTACAGTACGACTCTACCCACTACCGCACCACCTTTAACCTGGCTGGTGATGGGTCAAGTGGACCGTGCTATGCCGAGCTGGTGCTCGCCGACATCGATCGTCGTGAGTATCACGAACTCGCCATCATCAACCGCGGCAGCCAACGTCGTCCCGGACGCAGTGAAGGTCAGGACTGGTTTTTCTACCCGTTCACCTGGCCAGAGCTCGCTCCCGATACGGACTACCGGTTTGACTTCCGCGTCGCCACATCGGATGTCCACAACTTCGGCTGCCCGACGAACTACAACGCCGGACCACTCGTAGCAAGAGCCAAGGCTGGTGCGTTTGTAACAAGCGGGGAAGACACGCCGAGTGTGCCAACAATAGGCTCGCTGAATGTGTATCCGAACCCCTCGGGCGGCACGCTCCACGTCGAGTGGACGAGTATCCGGCCGAGCACCGTAGACCTCGTCGTGTTCGACGCGCTGAGCCGGCGCGTGGCTGAGCAGTCTGGGGTCGTGGTCCCTGCCGGGCCGTCGCGCCTGCCACTCACGCTCGATGTGCCGAGCGGCCCATACCTGCTGCGCTTGACCGACGCGGCGGGCACCGTACAAACTCAGCGGATCACCGTCGTGCGCTGACGGACCCCCCGTTCAGGCCGCGCATCGCTCCGCTCAGGCGCGACCTGAACGGTCCCCCTCGACGAGGGGGACAGCCGCGCGTAGCTGCGAGCGAAGGCGTAGCCTCCGTGACCGCAAGCGCGGCGGGGGGTCTCGTCAACACCAGCGGAGGAACCAGGTGTGGAGTCGAATGTAGCACCGCTATCGACCCCTCGCTTACCGGGAATCTTGTGGAACGCATCAACGTCGCCCGCGATATTCAGCCGCTCTCGGCTTTTCGCAAGCAGGCCGCCGCCCTCATCGACCGGCTCCAGCAGAGCCGTCAGCCGCTCGTGCTCACACGCAACGGGCGGAGCGCTGCCGTCGTCCTCGACGCGCGCGAGTTCGAACGGATGGTCGAGCGGATCGAACTGCTCGAAGACGTACAGATGGCGCACGAGCAGGCCCGGCGAGGCGAGACGGTGCCACAGGACGAAGCGCTCGCGTACCTCTCGAACCGGCTCGGTGCTGCGAGTGATGGGGCCGACGCCGCATGAGGATCGAGTACGCGAAACTGGCGCTGGACCGGATTCTGGAGATCGCCGAGTTTCGCTTTTCCGAGGCCCGGCAAGCGCAGGCGTGGATGGGCGCGGTACTCGAGCGCGCTGCCCAACTCGAGGTCTTCCCGAACATGGGGCAACGGGTATCCCCGAGGTGGGGTGAACCGGGCGAAGAGACGCCGGTGCGCCGGCTCCTGTTTAAGGACGTGTGGATCGTCTACGAAGTGCGGCAGGTCGACCCGAAAGCGGACGAGGAGCACCCCGACGATCACATCTTCGTGCTTACGGTCCGCCACGTGCGCGAGAAGCCAGACGACGAGGACGGGGTGTAAGTTGTCCCCCGCTCCGACGCCCCTGCCACCATGCTCCGCAGCCTCCACATCCGCGACTACGCGCTCATCGAAGAACTCGAAGTCGAGTTCGACAGCGGGCTGAACATCATCACGGGCGAGACCGGCGCGGGCAAGTCGATCCTGCTCGGCGCGCTCGGGCTGATCCTGGGCGAGCGGGCTTCGACCGAGGCGGTGCGCTCGGGGGCGAAGAAGGCGGTCATCGAGGGGTTGTTCGACGACGCCAACGAGGGCGGGCTGCCGGACCTGCTGAGGCAGCACGAGATCGAGCCGTACCCGTCGGGCGCGCTCGTCGTCCGGCGCGAGGTGTCGGCCTCGCACAGCCGCGCCTTCATCAACGACACGCCGGCGACGCTCGCCGTGCTCCGCGCCGTGGCCGAGCAGGTGATCGACCTCCACGGGCAGCACGAGCACCAGTCGCTGCTCCGCACCGAGACGCACGGCGCGCTCCTCGACGACTTCGGCGGGCTCGGCGGCTTGGTCGAAACCTACCGGGAGCACTACGGCGAGGTCGCCCGGCTCCACCGGAAGCGGGCGGACCTGGTCCGGCGCGAGGCCGAGCTGACCCAGCAGAAATCCCTCTTCGAGTTCCAGATCGACGAGATCGACCGCGTCGCGCCCGAGGCCGGGGAGGAGGAATCGCTGGAGGCCGAGCGGCGGATCCTGGAGAACGCCGAGACCCTCTTCGAGGCGACGGCCGAGCTCTACGAGCTGCTCTACGAGAGCGAGGACGCGATCTACGACCGGCTCGTCGTCGTCCGCAACGGGCTGCGCGACCTGGCTCGGATCGACGAGGCGTTCGAGGCGACGCTGGGCGAGATGCAGGCCGCCGAGATCGCGGTCGAGGAGGCGACCAAGTTCTTGCAGGGCTACAACGCCCGGATCGAGTTCAACCCCGAGCGGCTCGAAGACATCCGCGAGCGGCTCGGGCAGCTCGAAGGGCTCAAGCGGAAGTACGGCGGCTCGCTCGACGCCGTGCTCGAGCACCGCCGCGAGATCGGCGCGACCTACGACCTCGCCGCCGACTTCGAGGGGGCCATCGCCCGGATCGACGGGCAGATCGGGACGGCGGGCGAGACGCTCTCGGCCTCGGCCTACCGCCTCAGCCAGAAGCGCCACGAGGTCGCCGAGCGCATCGAAGGCCTGCTCCAGCAGGAGCTCGCCGAGCTGGGGATGCCGCACAGCCAGTTCGTCGTCGAGTTCAGCCGCGAGGCCGACGAGGCGGGCTGGATCGTGTGGCCCGATGGGCCGGGCACCGTCCGCCTCCGCGCGGCACCGACCGGCGCGGACCTCGCCGAGTTCTACATCACCACCAACGTCGGCGAGGCCCCGCGCCCGCTGGCGAAGGTGGCGTCGGGCGGCGAGGTCAGCCGGATCATGTTGGCGCTCAAGACCATCCTCGCCAAGAGCGAGCGCCTGCCAATCCTGGTCTTCGACGAGATCGACGTCGGGATTTCGGGCGAGATCGCCCGGCGCGTCGGCGAGAGCATGCAGCGGCTCGGGGCCTACCACCAGATCATCGCCATCACGCACCTGCCCCAGATCGCCGCCGTCGGCGACCACCACTTCCTGGTCGAGAAGCACGTCGAGGACGGCCCGGAGGGGGCGCGGACCAAGACCGGCATCCGGCGGCTGGCGAGCGACGAGCGCGCGCGCGCGGTGGCGGCGCTCGTCAGCGGCGAGGCCGTCAGCCCGGCCGCCCTCGAGAGCGCCCGCGAGCTGATCTCGGCCGGGCGGCGCAGTTGAATATTTTTTTGCTGGAGGTCTTGACGGGGGGGGGAGGGATTTTACTAACATAGTGTCAGTCATATGCAATGGCCTCACTACCCCCCTACTCTTTCTGACCATTTGGTCGGAGGGTCATTATGTCAAAAATTATAGGGAGAGGATGCATTCTCTCCTTGCTCGTGCTCGGTGTTTACGCAGCCGGTTGCGATGCGGCCAGCGAGCGGACCGGGCCTGAAACTGAGGTGGTACTCCCCTCAGCAGTTACGGTCGAAGAAAGGCTTGCTGCTTCTCCGGAACTCCAGCGGCTTCTGGAGATCGAGGCCGACTTCTTCAGGCGCATCGCGGACCGGGGCATCACGAAGCAACAGATGCGAGGTGCTCTGCTTACAAGGGACGAACAGGCGGTCTACAATCTGCTCGGATACAGCGCAGCAGAGATGAGTGATCTGAGTAATGAGCTTGAATCGCTTAAGGCTGCTCTATACAGCGAGTACCAGGAGGAGATCGACCTCTACCGCCAGCAGCACGATATGCCGTCCTCTTGTACTGCGCAGTGCAGAGAGCAAAAGGCCGCCGAGTTCATTCAGCACTACGATGCCATAGTGGCTGAGGTAGCCAGTAATCCCTCTCTCAAGCCGTGCAACTCCATGATCGGCTATACGGCATGTCTGATCGCATGCTCGGGGGCGGGACCGGTCATGTATTGGGTTTGTGCAGCCGGCTGCTATTGCGGATTTGGATGTAATGGAGGGTGCTGGTAATGAATGCGTTTTGGTCAGCTCTGCTCCCAGTCGTACTGATCTTTCCTCTCGCTCTTCTATGGAGCAGAAAGAAGGAAGAGACGAGAACGCTCCGCTTAGTCGTGATGGCCGGGGCCGTGACAGTCACGCTCGCCAACGCCGCCTTCTATCCTGACGTGCGTGCGATCTCCATCTTCGTGATCGCCGTCGCGCTGGGAACGATGCGGCGAGACCTTGCGCCGCCACAGAACAGGCTGGAGCCATAGGCGACGAGAAGCGACAGGGCCGAGAGAGGCAACCAAAGGCCCGGGCGGTAGGATCAGCCTCGGCGGCATCCTGCCGACCGGGCGCTCGTCAGCGGCGAGGTGCTCAGCGGGGCTGCGCTGGAGCGCGCGTCGGTCTCGGCCGGGGGCGGAGCTCGCTCAGCACTGGCCGAGGAGTATCCAGAGCAAGGCGAAGACGAGCACGGTGGAGAAGCACCCGCCGCCGAGCTTCTTCGCGCCGTAGCCGGCGATCAGCGTGCGGAAGAGGTTGTTCATCGGAGTGAAGGGCAGCATGAGCGGGGGAGGTTAGAGAAGGAAAGGCAGCGCTTCGACGCGCTAGCGGCCTGGGCGGTTCTCGACGAGGTCGTCCACGACGGCGGGGTCGGCGAGCGTCGAGGTGTCGCCGAGGGCGTCGTGCGCGCCCTCGGCGATCTGGCGGAGGATGCGGCGCATGATCTTGCCGGAGCGCGTCTTCGGAAGCGCCGGGGCGAACTGCACGACGTCGGGCTGCGCGACGGGGCCGATCACGGTGCGGACCTGCTGCACGAGGGCCTCGCGCAGCGCGTCCGTCGGCTCGTGGCCTGCGCCGAGCGTGACGAAGGCGTAGAGGCTCTGCCCCTTGACGGCGTGGCCCACGCCGACGACGGCGGCCTCGGCGACCGCGTCGTGGAGCACGAGCGCGCTCTCGACCTCGGCGGTGCCGAGGCGGTGGCCGGAGACGTTGATCACGTCGTCCACGCGGCCCGTGATCCAGTAGGTTCCGTCGGCGTCGCGGCGGCAGCCGTCGCCGGTGAAGTAGCGGCCTGGGAAGCGGCTGAAGTAGGTGCGGACGAAGCGCTCGTGGTCGCCCCAGACGGTCCGCGCCTGGCCGGGCCAGCTGTCGGCGAGGGCGAGCAGGCCCTCGGCCTCGCCGCTGTGCACCTCGCCCTCGGCGCTGAGGACCTCGGGGCGGACGCCGAAGAACGGGCGGCCCGCCGCGCCGGGCTTCTGGGCGATCGCGCCGGGCAGCCCGACGAGCATGACGCCGCCGGTCTCGGTCTGCCACCACGTGTCGACGATTGGGCAGCGCCCGTCGCCGACGACCTCGTAGTACCACCGCCACGCCTCGGGGTTGATCGGCTCGCCGACGGTGCCGAGCAGGCGGAGGCTGGAGCGGTCGGCCCGGGTCACGAAGGCGTCGCCCTGCGCCATGAGCGCGCGGATGGCGGTCGGGGCCGTGTAGAACTGCGTCACGCCGTGCTTCTCGACGACGTGCCAGAAGCGGCCCGGCGTCGGATACGTCGGGACGCCCTCGAAGAGGACCTGCGTCGCGCCGTTGACGAGGGGCCCGAAGACGACGTAGCTGTGGCCGGTGATCCAGCCGACGTCGGCGGTGCACCAGAAGACGTCGTGCTCCGGGCGGAGGTCGAAGACGTACTCGTGCGTGAGGCTCGTCCAGACGCAGTACCCGCCGGTGGTGTGGACGACGCCCTTCGGGGTGCCGGTCGAGCCGGAGGTGTAGAGGATGAAGAGCGGGTCCTCGGCGTCCAGCGCCTCGCACGGGCACGCGGCCTCGGCGGCGTCCAGCGCGTCGCGGAGCCGCACGTCGCGGTCGTGCCCCTCGGTCTCGCCGCCGGTGTTCTCGACGACGAGGACGTGGCGGACCGTTTGCCCTCCGGCCTCGGCGCGCTCCACCGCGGCGTCGACGTTCGCCTTGAGCGCGACGCGCTTGCCGCCGCGCCGCCCCTCGTCGGCGGTGATGATGAAGTCGGACGCGCCGTCGAGGATGCGGCCCGCGAGGGCCTCGGGCGAGAAGCCGGCGAAGACGACGGAGAAGACGGCCCCGATGCGCGCGCAGGCGAGCATCGCGTAGACCGCCTCGGGGATCATCGGGAGGTAGATCGTCACCCGGTCGCCGCGCGCGACGCCCAGGTCTTTCAGCGCGTTCGCAAAGCACTGCACGGCGGCCCAGACCTCGGCGTAGGAGATCCGGCGGCTCGCCTCGCCCGGCTCGTCCGGCTCGAAGATCAGCGCCGTCCGCTCGCCGCGCCCCGCCTCGACGTGCCGGTCCACGGCGTTGTAGCACGCGTTCGTCTTCCCGCCGAGGTACCACCGGACGTGTACGTCGCCGGGTCCGAAGGACACGTCACGCACGGCGTCGAAGGGGGTGAACCAGTCGATCCGCTCGGCCTGCTCGCGCCAGAACGCTTCGCTGTCCTCGATCGAGCGGCGGTACAGCGTCTCATAGTCGGCCTCAGACGAGAGGAGGGCGGCACGGCGAAAGGCGTCGGACGGAGGGTAGAGGTCGGCGGGCATGGGGTCGGGCGGGCAGGTGATAGGTGAAGATAGGGGTGGGTCCGGTATGTGAGATCCCCTGCTTCGCACACCATCACTTCGCTCAGGGTGCGCGAGCCCGCGAGCGATGCAGCCCAAAGCGGGGGGTCGAGGTTGGAGCCTATCTTCCTCTCCTGCCCGACCCTCCCGCCGATGTCGAAGCACCGCGTCTCCGTCCGCTGGCAGCGCACCGCCGAGCCGTTCACGTATGCGGCCTACTCCCGGACGCACCGGTGGCGCTTCGAGGGCGGCGTCGAGCTCGACGCCTCGGCGGCCCCGGCGTACCGGGGCGACCCGGCGCTGCCCGACCCCGAGGAGGTGTTCGTCGCGTCGCTGTCGAGCTGCCACTTGCTGACGTTCCTCGCAATCGCCGCGCGCGCCGGGCTCACGGTCGAGGCCTACGACGACGAGGCCGAGGGGACGATGGTCGCCGACGCCGACGGGCGGCTCGCCGTCACCCGCGTCGTGCTCCGGCCCCGCGTCGTGTTTGGACGCGCGGTGGCCGAAGAACAGGTCGCCCGGATGCACGCCGAGGCGCACGCCGAGTGCTTCATCGCGAACTCCGTCCGCACCGAGGTCGTCGTCGAGCCGGGCTGATGGACCGAAGAGCGCAGTCGCCCGTACCTTTCCACACGCTACTTCTTCACACGACCCCTCCCGCCATGCCCACCCCTCCCGCTCGCGGCGCGCACCGACTCGGCGTGCTGCTCCTCGCCCTTGCCCTCGTGCCTGCCGCCTTCGCGCAGGAGGACGTGCTGACGCCCTACGACGTGGCGCGCATCCAAACCGTCGGCAGCGTCGAAGTCTCGCCCGATGGCGAGCACGTCGCCTACACCGTCAGCGTCCCCCGCGACCCGTTCGAGGAGAACGCCCGGCCCTACACCGAGCTCTTCCTCTACGACGTCGAGAGCGGCGAGGCGACCGGCCTCCGCACCGGGGCCGTCACCCTCAGCGGCCTGGCCTGGACGCCCGGCGGCGAGCTCTCCTTCCTCACCAAGAACGACGACCTGGACCTGCGTCCCGCGCTCTACACCCTGGACCCGTTCTCGGGCGAGCTCGCCCGCGCCTTCACCTTCGACACCTCGATCGGGGCGTACGCGTGGAGCCCCGACGGCAAGCAGGTCGCCTTCGTGGCCGAGGAGCCGATGGGCGAAAAGGAGGACGTGCTGCCGTACCGGCCGGACGTCTACGAGGAGGAGACCGCCGACCGCAAGCTGTGGGTCGCCGACTTGAGCGCCGGGACCGCGCCGCGCCTGATCGACGTGCCGGGGACGGTCTACACGATTGCCTGGAGCCCCGACGGGGCGCGCATCGCGGCGGCGATTGCGCCGGACCCCTACGTGGACAACTCGTACATGGGCAAGCGCGTCCACGTCCTCGACGCCGCCACCGGCGAGGTCGTGGCCCGCATCGACAACCCCGGCAAGCTCGGCGACCTGGCGTGGAGCCCGAGCGGCGAGCACCTCGCGATGATCTCCGCCGCCGACATCAACGATCCGGCAGCGGGCCGGCTGATGGTGGCCGACGCTTCGACCGGCGCGTTCGAGGACGCGCTGCCGGGCTTCGAGGGCCACGTCACGAGCCTGGTGTGGGAGGACGACGACACGGTCCGCTACTCCGCCGACCAGGGCGTCGAGACCTCCATCGAACGGGTCGAGCGGACGGGGGGCTATCCCGAGCCGGTCCTCGAAGCAGGTGCTGCCGTCTTCACCGGCTTCTCCGCCTCGGACGACTTCGGCGTCGTCGCCTTCGCCGCGAGCACGCCGGAGCACCCGGACGAGGTGTACGTGATGACCGACGGCGAAGCCAGGCGCGTCACCGACTCGAACCCGTGGCTCGCGGGCAAGCGCCTCGCCGAGCAGGAGGTGATCGAGTACGAAGCCCGCGACGGCCTGGTGATCGAGGGCCTGCTCATCCACGCCATCGACCACGGCGAGGGCGACCGCGTCCCGCTCATCGTGACCGTCCACGGCGGGCCGGAGGCGCACTACCGCAACGAATGGCTGACGGGCTATTCGCTCCCCGGGCAGCTCGCGGCGGCGAAGGGCTACGCCGTCTTCTACCCCAACTACCGCGGCTCGACCGGGCGTGGCGTGGCATTCTCCAAAACCAGCCAGGCCGACCCCGCCGGGGCCGAGTTCGACGACATCGTCGACGGCGTCGACTACCTCATCGCTGAGGGCATCGTGGACGAGGACCGCGTCGGCGTCACCGGCGGCTCGTACGGCGGCTACGCGACCGGCTGGATGGCGACCCGCTACTCCGACCGCTTCGCCGCCGGCGTCATGTTCGTCGGCATCTCGAACAAGGTCTCGAAGGTCGGCACGACCGACATCCCGAACGAGGAGTTCCACGTCCACGCCCGCAAGCGCCCGTGGGACAACTGGCAGTTCTTCCTCGAGCGCAGCCCGATCTACTACGCCGACCAGTCGACGACCCCGCTCCTGATCATGCACGGGGCCGACGACCCGCGCGTCCACCCGACGCAGTCGATGGAGCTCTACCGCCACCTGAAGCTGCGCGGGCAGGCCCCGGTCCGGCTCGTGTTCTACCCCGGCGAGGGCCACGGCAACCGCAACGCCACCGCGCGCTTCGACTACACCCTCCGCGCCATGCGCTGGTTCGACCACTACCTCATGGGGCCGGGCGGCGACCCGCCGAGCCGCGACATCTCCGACCTCGCCGAGGCCGAGCGCGAGATGATGATGGAGACGATGGGGTCGAACTGACAGAGCAAACGCGTCCATCGAACTCTGTCATTCTGAGCGAAGGCCCCTTCGGCTGTGCTCAGGGCAGGCTCAGGCCGGAGTCGAAGAACCCGAAGGCTCGGCGAAGCCCATCTCTCTGGGACGACCACATCCTTAACCATCGGGAGATTCTTCAGGCGCTGTGCTCCCTCAGAATGACAGGTTTATTGCCGCCGGGGCAGGTTCGCCTGCCCCGGCGGACTTTTCTTGCACATGCGGATAATTTGTTGGAAAGGCCGATTGCGGAGGAAGAGCGGTCTGGTGTATCCTGGTCGCACTTCGATACACGTAGGATTACTCCGCTCGGATGCGCCGTCGCCTCGCCCCGACTGTTCACTTTCTGCTTCTTTGCTCCCTAGTCGTCACCTCCACGTCCGCGTGGGCGCAGGTCGTTATCGACAGGTCGTTATCGAGGAGCGTATCGAGATCGCGCCGGAAGCAGCGGCGAGGGGAGAGTACGACTATCAGCCGCGCGGCAAGGGCGAGTACGTTTTCTACGGCCTGGGCGCGTCGAGCGTCGGCTCAACGCTCGGCGGCACGTTCTCCGTCGCTACCTCCGAGGGAGGCGTGCATAGTGCGTCGGTTACGAGCGGGTTCAGCTTCACCGGCGAGCACCTTCGCGGCGTGTGTGACGAGGTCGAATACTATCATCACGGCTACTCGTCCTCTGGAGACCTCCTGCGCGTCCGGGTCGATGCCGACGAAGTCGTCGACTCGCTGTGGTTCGCTCGGGGTGGCGAGATAGACAGCCACGGAGGTTTCACCCCGACATCGAGGAAGACGTACGAGATCGGATGCGGCTACCAATGGACGAACCGGTGTTGGTGCCTGCAGGGCTATACGTATCCATACACGGGATTCACCGCTCGGGGTCGATTCGAGGCTGACCCACCGAACCGGCTCCAACTCACCGCCGACCGCGACACAATCTCGTTTCAGGTACTGCCTCAAGAAGCCACTTCGTTTCAGACGCTCGCCGTCTACAGCACCGGGGAACAAGCCCCGCTCGCTAACTCGACCGAGATCACCTACTCGGCGTCATCGCCGTACGGTCAACTGCACGATATCGTGGCAGGACACGTTGGCTCACCACGGACGCTCGAATACGGTGACCGAGCAGGCGGTCGGCTCTACTTCGACACGAAAGAGGCAACTGCTGAAGAGGGGCCGGTGTGCGACGAGACAGTGAACGTGGTCGCAAGCGGAGGCGGCGTCAGCGGCGAGACGCAGGTGATCATTCGGGGGAGCGGTTCCCCACCCTCATCGGATACACTCGTGGTCACGATAAGTCCGTGGGAGGTTGCTGCCGGGGACTCCGCAAAGGTATTTGCGCGGTATCAGGAAACGGGGTGCGGACCGGGAACGCTGGCGGATACGACGCAACTGCTCGTAGCTATCTCTTCGCTCGACCAAGGGAGTCTGAAGTACAATGGAGCGCGCGGTGCCGCCTTCGATGTTCCTTACGGAGACCTGCGGAATGGAGAGGTGCAGTTTATAGCGGACAGTCTCGCATGTGATTCTGCTCGAGTAGCTGTCTCCGCATTCGCCAATGAGGGATTGTGGGGAGAAGCAGAGCTTGAGGTTCGTTCCTCTGAAGAGAGTTTAGCTCCTGGAGTCAATCAGAGGGGGTGTGGGGGGACTTCCCCCGCAGAGCACGAGCCAGCGACGAAGGCAGAAGTCGAGCAGTTGATTCGTGATACCTGTCCCGGTCAATTGCCTGCTGATTTAGACCAGTTCTTTCAAGCCAGCATACGCAAGTCGCTGAATACGGCTGTGGTTGGCACTCCTGGCCAACCCTACAAGCGAGACCCCGCCGGGCCTGGAGCTACCGTGTCCGGTGTCACAGGTATCACAAAGCCAGTAGATGGCTGGCTTAACGATCTACGGGACGCAAGCACCAACGCGATCATTCCGGGCTACGTCACCTCTATTCTGGAGGTTAAATTTTCTGAGGTGCCCTCAAATGTGTTACGCTCAAGCCAATACGAGTCACACATCAACGATCTTGCGAGAGCATATTCGGTGCCGGGTGCGCGAATCAGCGGGGCACCCCTCTACGTGGTTGCTACGAACTCGCAAGATCCAAGAATTGGCTGGCTGGGGAATCAGAGGAGTAGCAGCCATCTCCCCGCCTATGCAGCGTCGAGAAGAGTTAACACGATGCACCTACGGATTACTCGAAACGGGACTAACTTTTATCTCAGTGGCGATTTGATCGGGCCAAAGGCGAACGTGCAAAGCATTATTTGGGACTTTTTACGCGATGTTGAGCACCCGTTCACCGTGTCATGCACGCCCGAGCACTGAACAGACCGCCAGGAAGTTTTATGGGTATAAGCGTCTCAATCACCCGGGTGCCCCTAGAGCGTGCCGTAGACGCATTGTCGATGCGAATGTCTCTGAGCGACTTCGGCGTCTATATGGATTACGAACTGCTGCCGCGTGATGAGAATTCGTCTCGACGCGCAGATTTAGACCCGGCCTCTCCAATCCTAGATCTCTGGAAGAGCTACATCCTCGTGCTTGATGTGCTCACCGCAGAGGCACATGAGCACCACTCCAGCCTGTTCATCACCGACGAGTTTGAAAACCCCTTCGCATGGGCGGGGTTCGGAGCGCGGCTCCCTGGATGGAGACAAGATTCTCTCCCACTTCGGTATAGCCTCGGCTCGGACCTAGATACTATCTGCGATGCGCTTGATTCCCTGGACGAGCGGGAGCTTGAACGCCGTGTTCAGCGAGTGCTGAAGCTCGCTCCGCAGTATGAACCTGAAGGGCGCGAGCCATGGGTACAGGACTACATGGAGAAGGTGGTACTGGCTATGCGTGGGTTCTACCGGCGAGCACGGTCAGCAGGCGAGATTGTCATCCACCGGATGTTCTAAAACTGTACTTTCCAGCGGCCAACAAACAAGCCATGCGTACCGTCTTTCTCACCGTGTTGTTGACCGCAGTCCCTGCACTCGCACAGGTGCAGGAAACGACACTGCACCATGTGCCCTTCGCCGCTGAGGGCAACACGCTCGCGCTGACCGTCGCCAACACCGCGAAGGAGCACGGAGCAGCGTCCCTTACAGTCTCTCTCGCTGAGGCTCCGAAGTGGCTTGCCGTCACGCCGGCTGAGGTGGTGCTGAAAGAAGTCGCCCCCGGAGCAGAGGCCCGCGCCGCGTTCTCGTTCGACGTGCTCCGCAGCGCGCCCGTCGACACACCTGCGGACCTCCGCTTCACCATCGCTGCACCGGACGGGCAGACGTGGACGCACACCGTCCCCCTGGAGGTCGCCGCACCTGCCGTCTTCCGGCTCGACGGAGTCTATCCCAACCCGTTCCGGGGCCGGACCACGTTCGCCTACGAGCTTCCCCGCGAAAGCGACGTGACGCTCACGGTCTACGACGTGCTGGGCCGCAGGGTGGCCGAAGTCGTAAACGAGTCTCAGATGGCGGGGCGGCAGGAGGTCGATTGGCTCGCGCCGCGCTTGGCGAGCGGGGTTTATCTGTGGCGGCTGGCAATCGAGGACCGGGCCGGTCGCGTAGAGCAGCAGGGCAAGGTGCTGCTCGTCCGGTAGCTGCCGGTGATCTAGACTCGGGGCGGCTCGGGTGCGTCCACTACGGCGTCGGGAGCCGCGTATTCCGTCAGGTCGAGGGTCATCTCCTCGCGGTAGGTCTGGTAGAACGTCACGAGCAAAGCCGCGAGGGGAACCGCGATCAGGAGGCCAATGAAGCCCATCGTCGCGCCGAAGACCAAGAGCGACAGGATCACGAGGACGGGGTGGAGGCCGACCTGGTGGCTCATGATGTTCGGCGAGAGCACCGTCGCCTCCAGGAGCTGCTGCCCGAAGAGCACGACGAGCACGAAGAGGGCGTCCACCGGCTCCCCGAAGACGAGCGCGACGACGATCCCGATCACGTTCGTCAGGATCGCCCCGACGTTCGGGATCATGTTGAGGAACCCGCCGAGCAGGCCGATCAGGAGGGCGAACGGCACGCCGAGAAGCGTAAGGGCAACCGATATGTTGAAGGCCGAGATCGCCGAGATGATGAGCTGCCCGCGCAGGTACGAGCCGACGATCGTGCTGGCCTTCGTGAGGTAGGCCCGCCGCCCTTTCACCGTCGGGAAGAGGTCGACCAGGTTGCGCTCGATCGTCGGGTAGTCCTTGAGCGTGTAGAACAGCAGGACCGGGACGAGGACCACCGTGGTGACGAGCGTGAGCACGGACGAGACGCTCTGCGTGAGCACGCGCAGCGCCGCCGGGAGCTGCGCCACCAAGCCGCCGACCTGGTCCGGTAGCATCGACGTAAGCTGCGCCTCCAACTCCGAGCGCTCGACGAACCCGGCCTCTTCGAGCGACCGGACGAGGCGGCTCTCGACGATCCAGCCCTGCACGTTCGCCAGGTTCGCCAGCACCCCGGCGGCCAGGGCGTCCACGTTCCCGACGATCTTCGGGACGAGCACGACGAGGAACGCGACGAGCGCCCCGACCGCGAGGAGCGTCAGCGCCAGCGAGGTCGCCCACCGGGGGACGCTCCACCGCCGCTCGGCAGCCTCCACCGCCGGGTCGAGGAGGTACGCCAGCAGGTACACCACGATGAACGGCATCAGCACCCCGCCGAGGAGCGAGGCTAGCCAGACGAAGACGAGCAGCCCACCGGCCAGAAGCAGCGAGCGCACCACCCGGTGCTCCCGCAGCGGCCACACCAACACCGTCCCCACGAGCCCGAGCAGCAGTGGGTTGAGCAGCCCCCGCATCTCGATGACCAGCACCAGAAGAGTCGCCAGGCCGCCCGCGGCGAGCACGCCCTGGAAGACCGTTGCCCGGGCGGGCGGGGCGTGCTCGGAGCCCCCTTCGGCCGGTCTCCTGGAGTTAGCCATAGCGGGGAGCGCTGGGGACGGGTTCCAAACCCGCCCCTAGAGGGCGGCGTGAAGGGTGAGCTTTAGTCCGTTCCGGCATCGTCGGCGGGCAGCGGGTCGGCGGCCTCCGCCGGGGTTTCGGGTACCGGGACCTCGGCGGGAGCAGGGAGCGGCGTGCCGGCACCCACCGTTCCGTTCGTCGCGGCCTCGCGCTCGAGGCGCTGCTCCCACTCGTAGAGCTCGCGCTCGCGCTGCTCGAGGGCTTCGTAGGTCTCCTCGAGGGCCTGCTCGCGGATCTCGAACGGGGCCTTCTCGCGGTAGCCGCGCCGCTCGTAGTAGCCCTTGAAGAACCAGTTTTCCTTGAGCGCCTCCATGTTCTCGGCGAGGCGGAACATGGCGAGCGTGCCCCAATTGGCCGCGTCCTCCATGCGGTCGGTCACGGTGGATACGTCCCCGGCGGCGGCGTTGAAGTCCTGGCTCGCCTCGAGCATCGCGTCGTAGATGGCGTCGTCGTTGAGCAGGCGGGCCATCGTGCCCTCGCCGTCGTTGACCTTGGCGATGATCTCGTTGATGCCCTCGGAGGCGTCGGCGGCGATCGAGACGAGGGCGTCGGCCTCGGCGGTGAGGCCGCGCAGCGCCGAGCGCGTCTCCTGCGCCGTCAGGACCGACTCCTCGTAGAGGCGGTCGTCGTAGAGGAACGCGCCGAGCGAGCCCTCGCCGCTGCGGATGTCGCCCATGATGCCGGTGAACGCGACCGTCACCGAGTCGAACCGGGAGACGGACTCGAAGAGCCGGTCCGTGACGGCGGTGAAGTTGAACGGGTCGACGCCGGTGATCGTCCCGCCCTCGGCGACGATCGGCGCGCTCCGGCTGCCGCCGGTGAGCACGACCATCATGTTGCCGACCAGGCCCTCGGTCTGGATGAGCGCGCGGCTGTCCTGCCGGACGAGTCCGCGCGCCTGCTCCTGGATCGCCATGCTGACGGTGATGGGGCCGCCGGGGAGGTCCGGCAGCCGGATTTCCTCGACGCGGCCCACGCCGATGCCCTGGTACTGCACGGTCGCGCCGGGCAGCAGGCCGCCGGCGTCGTTGAACTCGGCGCTCACCCGGAACGTGCTCGAGAGCAGGAACGAGCGGTTGGCCAGCACGAAGAGCGCGAGCATGAAGGCGACGACGCCGCCGAGGACGATGAGGCCGAGCCGGGCTTGGCGAGACATAAGGGCTACCGGTTGCGTTGGGCTGGGGGAGTATAGCTCATTCCGGCGGTGTGCCGGTGGGGTACGCCGGAGGGCCTCGGCGGGCACGGACGGGCACCCTCAAGCACTCGTCACTCGTCGCTCGTCACGTTCCGTACTGCTCCGTCCCGAGGAAGAACTCCTCGAGGACCGGGTGCTGGGTCTCGCGGATCCCGTCGAGCGAGCCGCTGGCGATGAACCGGCCCTGGTAGAGGAAGTGCGCCTCGTCGGTGATGATGCTCGCCGCGAGGAGGTCGTGCGTGATCGCCACCGACGAGATGCCGCGCTCGTCGCGCAGGCGCACGATGAGGTCCGAGACGACGCGGACGCTGACCGGGTCGAGGCCGGTCGTCGGCTCGTCGTAGAGGATGATGTCGGGCTCGAGGATCACGGCGCGCGCCAGCCCGATGCGCTTCTTCTGCCCGCCCGAGAGCTCGGCGGGGTACTGGTGGAGCGTCTTCGAGAGGTTCACGTTCTCGACCGCGTCCTCGATGCGCTCGGTCTTCTCGGCGGGGGAGAGCGTGGTGTGGCGGTCGAGGTAGAAGCGCATGTTCTCGGCGACGGTCATCGAGTCGAACAGCGCGCCGCCCTGGAACAGGTAGCCGATCGAGAGGCGGACGCGGTCGAGGTCGTTGCCGTCGAGCAGGTCCACGCGCTGGCCCTTGACCCAGACCTCGCCCTGGTCCGGCTTGAGGAGGCCGACGAGGTGGCGGATGAGCACGCTCTTGCCCGAGCCCGAGCCGCCGAGCACGACGGCGCTCTTGCCCTTCTCGACCGAGAACGAGAGGCCGCGCAGGACGTGCGCCTCGCCGAAGCTCTTGTGGAGGTTGCGGACCTGGATGATGACGTCCCCCGGCGGCGGCTTGGAGCCGCCCGTGACGGGGGCCGCGCCGGAGGCGGGGACCGGGGCCGTCTCGGGGGGCGCGTCGGAGCCGCCGGTTTTGAAGGCTTCAAACATCAGTCAGGGGTCGGACGAAAGCGGGACGAAGGAGGGGGCGGCTCGGACGGTGGGGGCAGCGCGCCGCTCCCTCCGGTCTCTGGGTGCTCCGGTGGCGTCACCCCCCCGAGACGTCGCCGAAGATGAGGAGCGAGATGCGCACGACCACCACGTCGGCGATCAGGATGAGCAGCGACGAGAGCACCACCGCCTGCATCGCGGCCTGCCCGACCTCGCGCGTGCCGCCGCGCACGGTGTAGCCCAGGAAGCACGCGACGATGCCGACGATGAAGCCGAAGATGCTCGTCTTGAGGGTGTCCACGGTGATGTCCACGAACCGCATCGAGCTGAAGGCCGTGTCGATGAACACGCGCCAGTCCATCCCCGAGGCGAGCGTGCTCTCCAGGAAGCCGCCCGACATCGCGATCACGTCCACCAGGATCGTCATGAGCGGGAACATGATGATGCAGGCGAGGACGCGCGTCACGACGAGGTAGTGGAACGGCTTGAGCGCGGCGGCCTCCATCGCGTCGATCTGCTCGGTGACCTTCATCGAGCCGATCTCGGCGGCGAACCCGGCCCCGAGCCGCCCGGCGAGCACCAGGCCGGTGATGACGGGGCCGATCTCCTTGAACACGCTGAGGGCGAGCATACTCGGCAGGAAGGCCTCGGCCCCAAAGCGCGCGAGCGTCCCGCGGCTCTGCATCGCCAGCACGATCCCGATGGCGAGGCCGCAGACGCTGACCAGCAGGAAGCTCTTGCTCCCGACCTCGTCCATCTGGTTGAGCAGCTCCTTCACCTCGAAGGGCCGCCGCCAGAAGCGCGCGAAGAAGCGCCCGATGAAGGCGAACAGGGCACCGGCCTCGTCGAGGAAGCCGTAGAGCACGCTCTGCGAGTGGCGGAAGCGCTCGATCGCGCGCTCGGCGAAGCTCTTCTCGCGGAGGATCTTCTCGTTGGCCCGGGCCCTGCGCGCGGCGCGGTTCCGCTCGGCGAACGAGCGCGAGGGCGCGTCGTCGGGGCGCGGCTCGTCGGGGCGCGGCTCGTCGGTGAGGCGGGGGGGCTCCATAGGGGTAACCGGTTCGGCCGGAAGATACCCGATCCGTGAGGCGTGAAGCGTGAACTCAAGCACGACCGCCGGGGCGGACTTCGCGCGTCACGAGGCCGCGTACTCCCGGCGAGGACTCTTCCGTACGAGACTCCTCCGTACGACGATTTCTCAGTACGAGAACTCGACGCGGGCGCTGCCGCCGTCGCCGCCGAGCCGCCGGCGCTCGAGCTGCAGGATGAGCCAGTCGAGGAGCTGGTACTCGAGCGTGGCCTCGAAGCGGGACTCGGCCTCGTCGTCGTCGTCGTTCGGGGCCGGGGTGAGGACGGGGCTGAGCGAGGCGAAGGTCCGGCTCGAGAGGTAGGTCCCGAAGGTCGCGACGATGGCCCCGTCGGGACGCTGGTTGATGTCGACGACGTCGAGGCCGAGCGAGTTGGCCGCGAGGCCCTCGACGATCGAGGCCGCCTGGTCGATGGCGATGCCGCCGAGGCCGCCGCCGCCGCCGCCCTGGAACGCCTCGCCCGCCGGGCGGCCCGTGGCGATGTACGAGAGGATGTCGGTGTTCTCCATCTGCGGGTCCGCCGAGAGCGTCAGCTCGGGGCCCTCGCCGAGGATGCCCTCGAAGGCGAGCAGGATCGTGGCCTCGGTGCCGGGGCCGGACTGCGCCTGGATTTCGAGCGCCGCCTCGATGTCGATCCGCGTCTCGGTCACCGGCCCGTTGAAGGTGAGGACCCCGCGCTCGATGTCGAACTTGCGCCCGAAGTACTCGACCCGGCCGCGGTTGACCTCGATCGTGCGGAAGAGCTGGTTCTCGCCGCCGGGCTCCTTCTGGACGAGGAGGGTGCCCAAGAACTCGATGTCGAAGACGGGGTTCTTCCGGCTGCGGAGCCACACGTTGCGGTCGATCTCGATGTCGAGGTCGAGCGCGAGGTTCTGGACGAAGACCGAGCGCGCCGTGTCGGCCTCGGTGACGCGGACGCCGAAGGTCGCCTCGATCTCCTGAATCTCGGCGTCGGTCAGCTCGACCTCTTCGAGGTCCGGGCCGGTGAGCTCCTCGGTGAGGAAGATGTCGCCGGAGGCGAGCGTGATGGCCCCGGTGAGGCGCGGGAAGTCGGTCGTGCCCTCGAAGAGCAGCGGGAGGTCGCGCGTGGTGAGGCGCAGCTCCTTGTAGGTCTGGGTGTCGATGACGTTGAAGCGGTCCATCTCGATGGCGATGGCGAGCTCGCCGACCGAGAGCTTCGGCAGCGTGATCGTCCCGTCGGCCTCGAGGCGTCCGTTGTCCCCGCGCCCGGCGCTCGCACCCCGGATGCGGACGACGTTGGCGTCGAAGACGAGCGGGATGTGGACGTCGCGGATCGTCCGCCCGAGCGCGATCAGGCCGAGCCGTCCGTCCGAGAGGCGGGCCTCGCCGCCGAGCTGGGGGTCGGCCTGGGTGCCGGAGACCGTGAGGTCTACGGAGAGCGCGCCGCCGACCTCGGTGAAGGTCTCCGGCGGCAGGAACGGCTCGGCCCACGCGACGGGGAACGAGTCGGCGCGGACGACGAAGTCCACGTCGCCCTGGGTGGCCTCGCCGACCTCGGCCCGCCCGGCCTCGCCGCTGAGCTTGAAGTCGAGCGGGAGGAAGCCCTCGGCGCGGAGCGTACGCCCCGAGACGTGGGTCAGGAGCGCGCCGAGCGTGAGGCGGAAGTCGTCGTAGGCGATCTCGGTGTCGAGCGACCCGACGGTCTCGCCGCCGGCGACGAGACTGTCGATCCGCAGCGTCCCGTCGATCGTCGGCGACGAGGCCGGGCCGCCGAGCACGAGCGTCGTCGAGAGGATGCCCCCGACGCCGTCGTACCCGACGAGGTCGGTGAGGGTGCCGATCTGGACCTGCTCGACGGTGAGCACGAGGTTCTGCTCGCCGGCCAGGTCCACGACACCGTCAACGGCGATCTGCTGGTCGCCGGAGAAGAGGAGGAGGTTGCGGAAGCGGGTCTGCCGGCCATAGGAGATCGTGGCCTCCTGCAGGAGCTGCCACGGCTCGCCGTCGACGTTGAAGGTGAACGTCTCGAGCGTGACGCTGCGCTGCTCCGGGTCGAGGTCGGTGCGGATGCGGAAGTCGAGGTCCCGGCGGCGGTCGATGCCGATCTCGCCCTGGGCGGCAAGTCCCTCGCCGTCGAAGGTCAGGTCCACGTCGCCGCCCTCGATGTCGAGGCTCGGCAGCGAGAGGTAGCCGAAGGCGACGCGGGCCGTGCCCCGGACGCCGAGGCCGCCCGAGCCCGCGCTCGTGTCGGCGGGCGCGGCGGGACCGCCGACCTCGCCGTTGAGCGCGAGGTCGAGCGTCGAGGCGCGGATGTCGCCGTAGGCGAACTGCTCGGCCTCGGCGCGCACGTCGACGAAGAGGGGGGCACCGGGCTCGCCCGTGGCGCGGCCCTCGACGCTCCCCTGCTGCAGCGTCAGCGGCTCGGCGAGGAAGGCATTCAGCAGCGTGGTGTCCTTGATCTCGGCGTCGAAGGCGAAGTCCGTCGGCGCGGTGGCGACCTCCGGCAGGGCGATCTGGCCCGCGCCCGTGGCGTCGGCGAACGACGAGCGGAGGAGGAAGTCCGGGACGCGGACGACGCCCTCGGCGAGCGCGAAGTCCGCCCGGAGCGAATCGACCGCCGCCCCGGCGACGTGGGAGCTGCCGCCGACGAGCGCCCCGTCGAGCGTCATCGTCGCCGGGTCGAACCCGCGCCCCTCCACGTCGAAGGCCAGGGTGAGGCTCGTCGGCTCCCGCGCGTCGAGCGAGTCCGGGAACGCCTCCCCGAGGAGCGCCGCCACGTCGAGGCTGTCGAGCGCGCCGGTCACGTCGTAACTCGGCGTCTCGTCGAAGGGCCGGCCCTCGAAGGCGGCCCGCGCCGCGCCGCGCTCGAAGTCGAGCTCGGCCCCGGCCTGGAGGAAGCCGCGCTCGGTGCCGAGGCGCAGGGTGCCGGCGTCGAGCGTCGCGCCGTTGATCCGGGACCGGGTGAGGACGATCCGCCCGTCGATCGTCGCGAGCTGCGGGTCGAAGCCGGCGGCGTCGAGCTCGATCCGCCCGTTGAGGCTGGTCTGGAGCGCGGGGTTGCCGGTGACGGCGGCGAGGTTGAGCCCGCGGAACGCGCCCTCGCCCAGGCGGAGCGTCGGGTTCTCGTCGAAGGGCCGCCCGCTCGCCACGAGGCGGAGGTCGCCGCCGGGCGTCGCGGCGTCCACGCTCAGGTCGAGCGCGCCGCCGCGCAGGCTGCCGGCGACCGTGCCCCGGGTGATCACCTGGTCGCGGAAGCGCGAGTCGCGGAGGTCGAGCCGGAGGTCGGCGGCGAGCGTCTGCGGGTCGGTGCCGGTGCCGGCGACGGCGAACGCGCCCGTCAGGTCGCTCGACTGCGTGGTGTCGCGTGCGATCGCGCCGAGGTCGAGGTGGCGGACGTTGCCGCGCACATCGTAGCTCAGCGGGTCGTCGAAGGGCCGCGCCGTGCCCTCGGCGTCGAGGCCGCCCGCCGCGCCCAGGTCGGCGTCGAGGTCGAAGGCGAGGCGGCCCGCCCGCAGGTTCGCCGCGAGGTTCGCGCCGTCGATCCGGTAGTCGGCGTAGCGCGAGGGCTGGAGGTTGGCCGTGAGGTCGAGCGCGAGGCGGCCGGGCTCGGTGCCGGAGCCGACGAGCGTGAAGGTGCCGGTGAGGTCGGTGTGGGTCGTGTCGCCGGTGACGGCGGCGAGGTCGAACCGTTCGAGCCGGCCCTCGTCGACGCGGTAGGCGAGCGGCTCGGCGAGGGGGCGGAGCACGCCCTCTGCCGCGGCAAGGCCGCCGCCGCCGGCCAGGGCGATCTCGGCGTCGTAGCTCACGACGCCGCCCTGCAGCCCCGCGTCGAGGCGCGCGCGGTCGAGCCGAATCTCCCCGAAGGCAGCCTCGCTGAGCCGCACGGACGCGGTGGCGACGGCCGTCTCGGGCGCGAACCCCCGGCCCTCGACCGCGAAGGTCCCGGCGAAGCGGCCCTGCTGCTCGGGGTTCTGGAGCAGCAGGGCGAGGTCGACGTCTTGGAGCCGGCCGTCCACGTCGTAGCGAGGCACGTCGTCGAAGGGCCGCGCCGTGCCCTCGGCGAGGACGCGGGCCCCCGGCACGGCTGCGCCGAGCGTGAACCGGAGCTGCCCGCCCGTGAACTGCCCGACGAGGTCGGCGCGCTCGATGCGCCGCTCGCCCAGCGTCGTCGGGCGGACCTTCACGTCGAGGGTGCCGTCGAGCGCGTCGCGGCTCGGCCCCCGGAGGTCGAGGTCAAGGTCGGCGTTGAGCGCGCCCGCGAGAGCGGGGTTGCCGAGGATGCGGCCGGGGTCGAAGTCGCGGAGGGTGCCCTCGGCGACGTAGCGGACCGGGCCGCTCGCGCCCGAGAACGCGCCGCTGAGCTCGACCGTCCCGCCCTCGGCGAACTCGGCGTTCAGCCGGGCGAGGACGTCGTCGGGCGTGCCGTTGGCCTGGAGCCGGACGGTCGGGGTGCCGTAGAGCGGGACCGGCACGAAGGCGCGGACGTCGGCGAAGGCGAGCGGCGTCGCCTGGAGGTCGGCGTCGAAGGTGAGCGTCGAGTCGCCGTAGTCGACGACGCCGCTGGCGCGCACGTCGCTCCGGCGCGATTCCAGCAGGAAGGTGTGGAGCATCACCCGGTCGTCGCCGAAGGCCCCGGCCCCGCTGAGCCGCACCGTGCCGCCCGCGTTCGGCGTCGCCGTCGCGTAGAGCGTGTCGAGCGAGCCCGCGAGCCGGTCCGGCCCTTTCTCGAAGCCGCTGAGCGCGAGGTTCAGCCCCTCGACCGTGACCACGGAGTCGCCCGCCGCCGAATAGAAGTGCGCCTCGACGTGCCCGCGCCGGAGTTGCGCCTCGCCGAGTGTGATGACGAAGGCCGAGGCCGAGGTGTCCTCCACCGAGGGCTTGAGCAGCCGCGCGAGGTTCCACGTCGAGTCCGCCGCCTGCCGAGCGTAGACGTCGAGGCCCGCGGCGTAGACCTCGCCGAGCGAGAGCCGCTTGCGGAGCAGCGTGAGCAGGTTGTAGTCGACGCGGGCCGTGTCGAGGTGGACCACCGTCTCGCCGTCCTGCTCGATCGTCAGGTCGATCAGCCGCGCCCCGGTGAGGAACCCACCGTCGAGCCGCCCCACGGCGACCGTGCTGCCCTCGGCGAGGAGGTTCTGGATTTGGCCCACCGCGAGCTCCTGCACCTTGCCCCGCCCCCACTCCGTCCGCAGCAGCAGCGCCGCGACGAGCACGACCCCGACGAGCACCGCGAGCGCGAGGCCGAGCCACGTCGCCACGCGCCGCCCGAGGCTCCGCGCGTGCGGGGCCTCGTCGGTGGGATCAGGTTGGAGGTCGGGGTCGGCCATGCGGGAGGATAACGCCGCGCCGGGTCAGAACGTCTGCCCGATCGAGAAGTGGAGGTGGATGCGGTTCGACTCGGGGATGCCCAGAAAGCTGGCTTTCTCGACCGCCGAAAGGTCATCGCCCGCCTGAAGGGCGTCGAGGACTTTCTGCGGGCTGCGGAGGTCGAAGTAGTCCGGGTTGAGCTTGTAGCCGACCGAGAAGCGGATCGCCCCGACGGGCGTGGCGAACTCGAGCCCGGCACCGGTCGAGTAGAAGAGGCGGTCGGGGTTGAGGTCGAGCCCGTCGAAGCGCGGGTCCGGCTCCTCGTCGATCAGGAAGCGGTCGTCGTCGGTCCAGACGCGCCCGGCGTCGAAGAAGACGAAGGTGCCGAAGTTGGGGCCGAAGCCGGGGAACGGGAGGCGCACCTCGGCGGTGGCCGAGACCTTCGTCAGCCCCCCGATGCCGACGTACTGAGTCGCCGAGAACGTCGTGTCGGTCGTCATCGTCTCGTCGTTCTCGCGGATGGTGCGCTCCACGTCGGGGATTTTGGGGCCGAGGAGGCCGGCTCCCCACCCGCGCACGTCGCCGGTCCCCCCGCCGAGGAAGACGACGTTGCGGAGGCGGACGAACTCGACGAGGGCGTCGTCCGACCCGTCGCCCGGCACGCTCGCGCCGAAGGGGAAGAGCTTGCCGCCGCTGACGCGCCCGTAGAGGCCGATGGTCTCGGCGAGCGGGAAGAACGCCGTCGCCGAGCCGCCGAGCCGGCCGTACTCGACGCTCGTGATCGGCAGCGGGAGGGCGACCTCGGCGGTGGGGCGGAGGATGAAGCCGAGGCGCGGGCTGAGGTCGTCGTCGAGGGTGCCGTAGGTCACCGAGAGGGCGAGCGTGCTGCGGTCGACGCGCCCGGCGAGCCGGTCCTGGAGCGCCTCCTGCTCGTCGAAGTCGAGGAGCCGGCTGAAGTCCAGGTTGGCCGTGCTCAGCGTGCGGTAGGCCTTCACCTCGCGCAGCTCGATGCCGTACTGGAGCGAGGCCGTCCTGAGCTGCGCCAGCTCGTAGAGCACGGTGGCGTTGCCGCCGTAGGCGATGGACTCGATGCGCTCGTCGTCGCGGTACTCGGCGAAGGGCGAGCCCAGGAGCGCGGTGCGGCGGTTGAGGAAGTACGGCTGCCGGAGCGAGACCGACCCGCGGTAGAGCCGCTGCGGCTCCGCGACGAACGACCCCAGGCCGGTGTTCGCCACGGCCGAGGCGGTGAAGGTGCGCGCCCCGCCGAAGAAGTTGCGGTGGGTCCACTGCGCCTGCGTCGTCGCCCCGGCCTCGGAGAGGTAGCCCACCGAGCCGGACAGGATGCGCGGGTCGCCCTCGCGCACGCGGAGGCGGACGACGACGCTGGAGTCCGCCGGCTGGTCCTCGGGCACGTCGGCCAGGGCGATCTGGAAGAGGTTCAGGCCGAAGACCTCGCGCTGCCCCTCGACGAGCTTGCTGCCCGAGAACCGGTCGCCCCGGCGGAACGGCAGCTCGCGCCGGACGATCTTCGGGCTGACGGACTCGGTGCCCTCGACCTCGATCTCGGTGATGCGCCCGCGCGGCCCGGCGTCGAGCCGGATCGTCACGTCCGCGCGGTAGGCGAGCGAGTCCACCGCGCTCTCGGCCTCGACGCGGGCGAAGGCGTAGCCCTGGTCGCGCACCCAGGCGAGGGTGGTGTTCTCGAGCTGGAGGAGACGGAAGTCGTCGAGCCGCTCGCCCTGCTGCAGCGCGGTCCGGTCGCGGAACCTCCCCCACTTCTCGTGCAGCGCCGGCGGGAACTGCTCGACCGCCGCGCGCCCCTCCGGGTCGCGGAAGGCGAGCTCGTCGAGCAGCAGCGGCGGCCCCTCGTCGACGGTGAAGAGCACCTTGACGGTGTTGCGCGCCGAGTCCAGCCGGACCAGCCAGTCGATCTCCGGCTGGAGGAAGCCGTTGCGGTTGTAGAAGCGCCGCAGGCGGACCACGTCCTTCTGCATCTCGATCGGCGAGAACGGGTGGACGCCCACCTCCTCGACGGTGGGGAGCCACGCGAGGCGCTTGCGGAGCCCCGGCCCGAAGCCGAACAGGCCCTGCTGCTCGGTCAGCGCGATCTGCTCCTTCAGCAGGTCCTCCTCGAAGGTCTGCTCGTCGGCGAACGTGAACCGGACCGAGCGGACCTGCGTCCGCTCGTCGACGAGGAAGAGCGGGGCCTGGGCACCGGCGGGGCTGCCGAGGGCAGCGAGCACGCTGAGCGCCAGGAGCCGGGAGAGGAGTCGGCGCATAGGCCGGAGAGCGCAGCGCGAGGTGGCAGTCAGGACGCGGAGGTGCGGGCGAGAGGGGGAGGGGCTCCGTCGCCGGTGTCGGGTTCGCCGCCGGTCTCGGGTCCGTCGCCGGCCGAGGGAGGGGGGGTTCCATCCGGCGGCAGGGCCTCCGGTTCCACCGCGTCAGGCTCCGGTGGCAACTTCTTGAATAACCCACGCAGGTAGCGGCCGATCCGGGTGCGCTGCGGGTTGTTGCGCCGCTCGTGCAGCCCCGTCATGATCGCCCCGATGATGAGGACGAGGCCGGAGAAATAGACCCAGAACACGAAGGCGAGCAGGACGCCGAAGATGTTGCCCAGCCCGCCGAGCGCCTCGTCGGCGGAGTCGAGCGCGGCGCGGGCGGTGGCGTCGGCGGCGGCGGCGCTCGACTCGCCGCTCGACTCGCCGTAGCGGCTGAAGGTGCTCGTGTAGGTCGCGTAGATCGTGAAGCCGTTCTTGGCGATCTCGAAGAGCACCGCCGAGGCCGCCGCCCCGAAGAACGCGCTCCGCGACGGTGGGGCCGGGCGCGGGATGAAGTAGAACAGCTGCACGAACATCAGCACCGAAATCGCATACGGCACCAAGAGCGACACCAGGCGCAGCACCAGCCCCCAGCCGCGCTTGAGGATGGCGGGGTCGAACCCCCAGCCGACCAGGATTTCCGTGCTCTCGGCGCTGACGTAGGTGATCCCGAAGGTCAGCGCGAACGACAGCAGGAAGAGCAGCCCCACCTGCGCCGTCATCCGCAGGTCGAAGACGTAGCCGCCGACGATGGGCCGGTAGGCCACGTCGTCCCGGACGGCGGTGGCGACGATGTAGCGCAGCGCCGAGAACAGCGTCACCACCGTCACGAGCAGGAACACCGAGCCGAAGATGGTGATCGCCGACGAGGCGTCCTGGATCTGGAAGAGCAGCTCGACGAGGGTCTCGCTCTGGCCCGGCGGCAGGAACGTCCGCAGGTAGCCCGCGACCGCGTCGAACGGGTTCTCCTGCTTCATCAGGAGGCCGAAGATGCCCGTCGCGAGCAGGATCAGCGGGAGGATCGTGACGAGGACCTTGAAGGCGATGGCCTGCGCCCAGATGAAGACGGGCACCTCGTTAACGCGCGTCCACAGCCCCGCGAGGTAGAACTTCGCGGCGTCCAGGAACGAGCGCACGGGGCGGGGCAGGGGGGCGGCCATAGGGTTCAGCGCGAGGGATCGCACGGAGCCCTAATATAGGAGCGGAAGGGGGCAGGAGCGGAGGCGAGGAAGAACGGCAGGCGGGGGCGGTGCGGCTCGCTCTTCCGCTCGTTCTTTCGTCTGTCCTTCCGCTCCTACGCCGTCGCCTTGCGCTCTTCGAGCACCGGGGCGGCGGTGCCGTAGGCCGTCTCGCCGGAGACGCGGCAGACGCCGATCGTCCGCCGGCTCGGGAGCTCGAACATCACGTCGAGCATCGTCTGCTCCATCACGCTGCGCAGGCCGCGCGCGCCGGTGCCGAGCGCCTGAGCGCGGGCCACGAAGGCGTCGAGGGCCTCGTCGTCGAAGACCAGGTCCACGCCGTCCATCGCGAGGAGCTTCTGGTACTGCCGGACGAGCGCGTTCTTGGGCTCGGTCAGGATGCGCTTCATCGCCTCCGGCGTCAGCGGGTCGAGCGCGGCGAGGACCGGCAGCCGCCCGACGAGCTCGGGGATCAGGCCGAACTTGAGGAGGTCGTCCGGCTCGGCGTGCTGGAAGATGGCCGGGTCGTTCTTGTCGAAGCGGCCCGCCGAGCCCGCCGTGAAGCCGATCTGCGAGGCGCTCAGCCTCCGGGCGATCACGTCCTGCAGCCCGTCGAAGGCACCGCCGACGACGAAGAGCACGTTCGACGTGTCGAACGGGACGAGGCTCTGCTCGGGGTGCTTGCGCCCGCCCTTCGGCGGGACCCCCGCCACCGTGCCCTCGAGCATCTTGAGGAGCGCCTGCTGCACGCCCTCGCCCGAGACGTCGCGCGTGATCGACGCGTTGTCCGACTTGCGGGCGATCTTGTCGATCTCGTCGATGTAGATGATGCCCCGCTGCGCGCGGTCGAGGTCGTAGTCCGCCGCCTGGAGGAGGTGGCTCAGGATGCTCTCGACGTCCTCGCCGACGTAGCCCGCCTCGGTCAGCGCGGTCGCGTCCGAGATCGAGAACGGCACGTCGAGGATGCGGGCGAGCGTCCGGGCGAGGAGCGTCTTGCCGGTGCCGGTCGGCCCGACGAGCAGGATGTTGGACTTCTCGAGTTCGACGTCGTCGTGGAGGTACTCCTGCGCTTCGAGCCGCTTGTAGTGGTTGTAGACGGCGACGGCGAGGGCGCGCTTGGCCCGGTCCTGCCCGATGACGTACTCGTCGAGGGCGGCCTTGATCTCGCCCGGCGTGAGGCGGTGCGGGCGCGTCGGGACCGGGCGGCTCGGCGGCGGGTTCAGCACGAGGTCCCCGCGCACGATCCCGGAGGCGTCGTGGATGCAGCGGTCGCAGATGTAGACCCCGGGGCCGGCGACCATCGAGGCGACCTCCTGGGCCGTCAGGTTGCAGAACGAACAGCGAATGATATCGTCGTCGCCGCCAGGGTGCATAGAGTGGAAGATAACGAGTGCGGGAGAAGCTGTTAGATACTGACATCGGCACCCGAAATGCAACCGTTAAATCGGCAGGGCCGCGCCTCAGAAGGCAGTGCAAGCAAGGGGGCCCCAGCAGTAGGCAGGCCAAGCGGGGAGTAGTGGGCAGGCCGAGCGGGGAAAGGTACCGAGCCGGTTGTGCTTCGCGGCCGCAGCGGCGTAGCATGTCACGCTCTGCTCGGAAATGGCAGCACCGTCCACCGTCTCACCGACCCCCACCATGCTCCCCGACGCTTTCCTCGACCGCCTCCGCGCCATCGTCCCGCCGGAGCACTTCGCGGCGACACTCGCGAGCTTCGGCGCGCCGCAGGCGACGGGCTTCCGCGTCAACACGCTCCGCGCCTCCTCCGCGGCCGTCGCGGCTTCGCTCGAAGCCGATGGGCTGCACCCGCACGCGGCGGAGGGCCTCCCGGACGGGTTCTGGGTAGCGCCGGAGGAGCGGGCGGCGCTCCTGGCCTCGGCGGCGTACGCCGAGGGGCACCTCTACGTGCAGAACCTCGCCAGCCAGCTCCCGCCGCTCGCCCTCGGCCCGCAGCCCGGCGAGCGGGTGCTCGACCTGTGCGCGGCACCGGGGAGCAAGACCCGGCAGCTCGTCTGCCTGATGCGCGACGAGGGGGAGGTCGCCGCCGTCGAGGCCGTGCGGGGGCGGTTCTTCAAGCTCCGGGCGAACCTCGCGGCGCAGGGCGCGACCTCCGTCCGCACCTTCCACCGCGACGGCGCGACCGTCTGGCGGCACCGCCCCGAGCACTTCGACCGCGTGCTGCTCGACGCCCCGTGCTCGACCGAGGGCTGCTTCCGGGCCGGCGACCCCGAGACGTTCCGCTACTGGAGCCCGCGCAAGGTGAAGGAGATGGCGCGCAAGCAGCAGCGCCTGCTGTTCTCGGCGGTCCAGAGCCTGCGGCCCGGCGGCACCCTGGTCTACTCGACCTGCACCTTCGCGCCCGAGGAGAACGAGGCGGTGCTGAGCCGGATGGTCGCGAAGTTCGACGGGCGCGTCGAGGTCGTGCCCGCCGCGCTGCCGCCGGCGGTGCGGGAGCAGCCGGCGCTGGAGGCGTGGAAGGGCACGCCGCTGCCCGGCGTCGCCGAAGCCCGGCGCATCCTGCCGACCGACACGGTGGAGGCGTTCTTCGTGGCGAAGCTCGTCAAGCACGAGAGCACACTATAAAAAAGCGGCAGGCCCCATCGGAGCCTGCCGCCCGTAGCGCGTGCAACCGACCGGGAGGTTATTGCAGGAGCGTCACCCGGCGCGTCGTGGCGAAGCGCTCGCCGGTGACCCGGACGAGGTAGACGCCCGAGGCGAGGCGCGAGCCGTCGAGCTCGAACGTGCGCTCCGCCCCGGCACTGAGCAGGCCGTCGTGGAGGCGGGCCACCTCGCGGCCCATCACGTCGAAGACCGCCACCGTCACCGACTGCGCCTCGGCGACTTCGACGGCAAACTGCGTCCGCCCGGTGAACGGGTTCGGGTACGCCGCCGACATCGTGTAGACGCCCGGCTGCGCGCTGCCCTCGTTCGAGACCGGCGGAACGCCCGACGGGAGGTCGAACGCCTCGCTCCCGTCGTTGATGGTGTTGGACGAGCCCTGGTTGGCGCTGAAGCCGAGGCCGCGCTTGGCGAAGGCCCGCCAGATGATGTCCGAGTAGGCCCCGGCGTAAAGCATCGTGTCGGCCTCGAGGATGCCGTCGCGCCCATCGACGAACCCAGGCGAGCACGGCTGCAGCTTCATGCCCTCGGTGACGAGCTGGAAGGCGATGTTGTTGCCGCCCGTGCCCTCGTAGAAGTCGGCGTCGAAGCCCTCCTGCTGAATCAGGTCCCACGTCATCTCCCACAGCATCGTGGCCCAGACCGTGCCGAGGCCGTGCGGGATGGAGACGGTGCGCGCCGAGAGGTAGGTGCTCGGGTTGACCTCCATGTTGGTGCTGTAGGGCCAGGGGCGGATGCCCTGGCCGTCGGTCTCCTCGAAGCTGACGTAGGTCCCGATGCCGCGCCCCTCAACGGCTGTGTCGCCGGGGCGCATGGTCATCATGAGGCCGTAGTAGTCGCTCCAGCCCTCGCCCATCTGCTCGCCGTTCGAGAGGCAGGAGGCGTTCGAGGGGCCGCCGGTGAGGCGGTTCGAGACGCCGTGGCCGTACTCGTGGACGATGACGCCGTTGTCGAGGTCGGAGTCGCGGTTGATCTGCCCGGTGAGGACGCCCTCGACCGGCGTGTTCTCGAAGAGGGTCGCGCCCGTGCTCTGGCGCACGAACGCCGACGGAATCGTGATGTCGCTGCCGGTGTCCCCCTCCGGGAGGCCCATCGTGACGAGGTCTTCGGGACTGCCGGTCTCGTCGGTGCCGTTGCGGGAGTTGTTGTGGATGATCACCCCGGCGGCCCCGGCGTCCTGCGCGTTGCGGACCTTGGTGACGAAGCTGCAAGCCCCACGCTCGATGAGGGCGATGTTGCCGTCGATCTCGTCGACGTTGACGATCTCGTCGCAGCCGCGGTCGGCGAGGTCGAGGTCCTCGGCCCCGTTGTCGTAGTCGCCGCCGTCGAAGCTCTCGACGGGGACGATCAGGGTGGGGTCCATGTCGAAGGGGAAGGACGGCCCGAAGGAGGCTGGGGCGGTCTCGTAGACCTGGGCGATCTCGGCGGGCGAGGTGACCTCGAAGATCGGCGGCGCGTCCCACTGGAACATCTGCATCCGCGGGCGGGAGCCGTCGGGCGGCGTGCCGAAGTTGGCGTTGTTGGTGCCGCTGCCGTCCTGCGCCTCGGCCTGCACGTAGTCGTTGCCCGCGCCGTCGCCGGTGAAGTTGGTCTGCTGGAAGTTGCCGGCGGCCTCGTCGAAGCCGTAGCGGTACATCACGTCGTGGAAGGCGTTGTTCCAGTAGAAGAGGTTGGTGATCGCCACGTCCTGGTAGTCGACCGGCGTCTCGGTGGCGAAGTCGACCCCGAAGTCGAACGTGAGGTCCTGGCCGCCGTCGGGCGCGTAGCCGGGGAAGTTGTTGGCGTCACGGTCCTCGTAGGCGTGGACGTTGTTGCCGCGCGTGATGGTGTACTGCACCGCGCCGGTGTCGTGCCAGCCCTCGGGCGAGGCCGCCGGGTCGGCGGGGTCGACCTCGAACGTGCGGTCCCCGTGGATGGGCGATTCGAGCGGGACGGCCCACACGTTGTACGAGGCTCCGCCGCCGCGCGTGGCGGCGAGCGGGCTGGCCGCGACCGGGCGGAGGTCTTCGGGCTGCGCGTGCTCGGGCAGCCACTCGTCGTGGACGATCCAGTCGTGCTGCTCGAGGACGGCCCCGGTCTCGGCGTCGACGACGAGGTTCCACCAGTGCTGGGCGTCGGTCTGGTAGACGGCGAGGTCCCACGCGAGGCGGAGCGCGCCGTCCTCGGTCACGAAGTAGACGAGCTGGACCGGGATCGGCTCGAGCGACAGGTCGGCCCCGCTGAGCGTGAGGCGGTGCCGGGCGTCCATCGGCTCCAGCACCGTGAGGGCCCCGGCGAGCGCGAGGCCGAGGTGCTGCGCCGCGGCCTCGACCGCGCCTTCCGGCGCGAGCGACGGGACGGCCGCGTTCGCGGCACGCGCCGCGCTCGGGACGAACGTGCTGTGGACGGCGCGGACTTCGCCGCCGGGCGTGACGTGGGCGCTGGCAAGGGCGTTGATCACCTCGACGCCGTTCACCGTCTGGCGCAGGTAGAGGTGGGTCACGCCGCTGGCCCGGCTGGTGTATTCGTCCGTGACGGCGACGCTGGCGAGGTCGGCCTCGCTCAGGCCGAGGGCGGTGCGCTGCGCGCTGAGGTGTTCGAGCGCGGTCGAGAGCGCGGCGCTCTGCGCGGTGGTGCTCTGCGCGTGCGCGAGCGGAGCCACGGCGAGCAGGGCGAGCACGAGTAGAAGTCGTTGCATGAGCCTGAAGAGGGTGGGGGAAGGAGGGGGAGGAAAGGGAAGAATACCAAGAGAAGCCGCTCGCCGCAAGGGGCAAGCGGCTCCTCCGGGCACGTGTTACCCGCAGGTGAGAACTAACACCTACTTCAGCAGCGTCACGCGGCGCGTCATGTCCCACAGCATTGCCGACCACACGCTGCCGACCCCGTGGGGGATGGCCTCGTTGCCGACGTCGGCGTGGGTGTGGGGGTTGACCGACAGGTCGGTCGAGTAGCGGTGGGTGCGGATACCGGGGCCGGAGACCGGCTCGCTAATCGCGTAGGTCGCGACGCCGCGTCCGGTGGTGCCCACGTCGCCGGGCCGGATCGTCATGACGAGGCCGAGCCAGTCGCTCCAGCCCTCGCCCATCTGCTCCTGGTTGCGGAGGCACGCGTCGGCGGCGGGCCGCCGGTGAGGCGGTTCAAGATGCCGTAGCCGTATAGCACAACAGAACAGGCAGATGCCGTACGAGTCCTGAAGAGACGCTCACCGCTCCGGACGCTCACCGCTCCGGGTCGTAGGTCCCCGTCAGCGCCACCAGCACGACGTACCAGCACACGCACGCCGCAGCGATGAGCGGAAGGATGAAGCCCACGGCGAAAGGCCCGCTGCCAAGGTGGCTGAACGGGAACGGACCGCGGAGCATCCACGCAAAGTCGGCCACGCGCATGTACGCCAGCACGGCCAGCACCGCGAGCGGCACGGTCCCGAGCGCCGACCCCGCGCACAGGATCGTGTCGCGGACAGGCCGCCGGAGCGAGGGGGCGATCACGCTGAACACCAGCACGACCGCCGTCACGAACAGGAAGAGGACCAGGGCGAGGGACATGGCTCAGGCGCGTCGGGCGGTTTCGATGATGGCTTCCATCTGACCGAGGTACGTCTCCAGCGCAGCCCGCCCGGCGGCGGTCAGCTCGTACTCGGTGCGCGGGGTGCGGTCGTCGAAGAACTTGCGGCAGGCGACGTAGCCGGCGTCTTCGAGCTTGCGGGCGTGGACGCTCAGGTTGCCGTCGGTCGCGCTCAGCACGGCCTTGAGGTCGCCGAAGCTCATCGCCCCCCCGGCGGCGAGCGCGCTGACGATGCCGAGCCGCATCCGCTCGTGGATGAGCTTGTCGAGGTCGGGGGCCGGCGTGGTTGCGGCCTTGCGCCTAGCCCTTGTTGTCTTTGCCATTTCAACCTCCGTGTCTGCGGGCGATGAGAATCCCGAAAGCGATCTGCAGCCCGCCGAAGCCGAGCGCCATGAGGCCGGTGCCCCACCCGGCGGGGGCGAGGAGCGCGAGCGCGCCGACGAGCATGAACAGGCACCCCATGAGCGGGACCAGCCGGACGGAGAACATCCCCGCCGCCACGACGCCGGCACCGTAGAGCAGCAGCCACAGCCCCGGCAGCAGCCGCAGGCTCGCCGTCGCCTCGACCGCGCGCGGGACGACGGACTCCGCCGCCGACCCCACGTCGAACCCGTAGACGGCAAGCGAGAGGGCGACCCCGGCGAGGACCGCGGGGGCGAGGCCGAGCAGGAACTTCCGGCCCTGCCCGCTGAAGAGGGGGACCTCGTGCCGCCGCGCCTTGCGGGTCGTCGCCCACACGCCGAGGGCGATCCCGACGAGGGCTTCGGCGGCCCACACGCGCACCCACCCGGCGAGGGTCTCCTGCCCCGCCGCGAGCGCGGCGGCACCAAGCGCAGTGGTGCCCATCGCGACGCCGCCCCAGCCCGAGACGGCGGTGAACTCCGCCGTGCGCGCCATCGTCTCGCGGATGAACCGGAGGTGCGCCTCGGCGCGGCGCTCCGGGTGGGGAGCGGGCTCGGTGCGACGCAACGTGCGGCGGTCGGGGTTGGAGAACTTCATTACGGCTCACGTGAAGAGCTTTGTGTCGTAAAGTACTGAAGGAGTACGGCGCTGTCAAGCGGAAAGATTCGGGCGCTCCCCGGAACCTTCGCTCCTCGGACCGCTGCGGCGCGGACGCTCCGGGTGGACTACAGCTCCGGGTTGGCCCAGGGCTCCCCGCCGGTCGGCTCCTCCTCCGGCGGCGCGCCCACGATGTAGCCGCCTTCGAGGGCCTCCTCGATCTGGCCCTCGAAGTCCTCGTCGATCTGTTCTTCGATCTGTTCGAGCACGTGGTCGGCAGCCTCGGCGCTCTGCTCGATGACGACGAGCGCGGCGAAGCGCACGCTCTCGCCGCTGCCGGCCCCGCCCATCGGGACGACTTGCACGACGCGCCACCCCTTTTCCAGATGGTCGTTGAGCGGGTTCAGGCCGCTCGTGCCGCCGGTGCCGGTGGTGACGAGGAGGGTCTTCTGGGTCATAGACATGCCGGAGGGGGGCGGTGCGGGTGGGGTGAGGCCAGGGAGGGGAGAGGGGGGACTAGGCGCTGGCCGGTCGCCTAAAGTAGTCTAGAAAATAGCCCATCAAAGCGTGCTGTAGCGCACAATCGGACAGGCCGTGCACGAGCAAGGCAGCGGGCGTCGGAGGCGGAAACACGAGGCCGAAGGACGTGACTCAGACTGTGAGGCTGCAGTCGGTAGAGAGCCTGGTTTGAGGGGGCAGCGCACCCTGAGGGCACTTCAGGCGCGCTCCCGCATACAAAGCAAAACAGAGAGGCGGCGTGTAGCCCTCGGGTGACACGGCCTGCAGTCAATAGGCTTTGGCACACCGTTTTCTCTTAGACCCCTCACCCAGCCACTTATTCCTTACCAGCTCACGAGAGGTTGAACAATGGCGTATGCCCGCCCCTTTCACCAAAGCGCTCGCCTTCGCCACTTCGCGGGGGGAGCAGCCGCTTCTTTCCTCGTTCTCACGTTTTTCCTCGGCTTCGTTGGGTGCGACCGGGACCTCACCGACGACCAAGACGAGCGCGGCGTGGACGTCGAGGTAGACGTACGCCCCGCCCCCTGTGACAGCACGCGTTACCAAGAGCCGCCGGTCACCGAGCGCCGCGAGGTCGATCCGAGCGGCAACGTCCGGGTCAAGGTGACGGTGCGGACGTGCTGCTGCTGCTGCGGCGAGCCGGTCAGCCGCCGCACCGGCTACGTCCCGCCCGTCCCGATCACGGGCACCGGTCCCGGCGGCCCCCCGGCGACGATCACGCCGCCGACCGATATGCCTGGCCTGCCCGAACTGCCGCCTATCGCCGGGCTGACGCCGCTCCGTCCGGCCCCTCCGTTCGAGGCGATGCCGCCGGTGCAGGGCGGATTCCCGGGCGGCGTCCCGGCAGGCCCCCCGATCGCGCCGCCGGCCCAGGCAGGCCTTCCCTGGTGGCTCGGCCTCCTCGGTGCCCCGCTGCTCCTTTTCACCGTCGGCGACGGCGAGGACGTGATCTGCGGCGACGACTCCGGCCTCCCCACCGGCCCGGCGCGCCCGCGCTGCAACTGATACCGGTTCTTCAAATTGAGGAGTGATTCCCGCCTGCGCGGGCCGGCCCTCGCTCTAGCGGCGGTGGATGCCGCGCATAGGCCAGAAGGGGGGGGCCAGACAGAGACTAGCAAGGTGCCTTCCTCAGCTTTTTGGGCGCGCCGTTCGGTCAACCGGCACCCACGTAGCCTCGGCGACGCCCGCTTGCCGGTTGACCCAGCGGGCGAGGACGAAGAGGAAGTCCGAGAGCCGGTTGAGGTAGCGCGCTGCGTGGTCGCTCACCGGCTCCAGCTTCGCCAGGTCCACGGTGTGCCGCTCGGCGCGACGGGCCACCGTGCGGGCGACGTGGAGTGCCGCGCCGGCAGGGGAGCCCCCCGGCAGAACGAAGTGCTTGAGGGCAGGCAGGTCCTCTTCCAGCCCGTCGATTTCTCGCTCTAGCCGCTCGACGTGCGCGGCCTCGACGCGGGGCACAGGGTAGTTGGTTTCGTGAGGTGCCGCCAGGTCGCCGCCGAGGACGAAGAGTTCTTGCTGAATGCGGTTCAGCATCGGGTCGACGCGCTCGAAGCCGGGTGCGCCGGAGCCCAGGGCGCGGACGAGGCCGAGGGCCGCGTTCGCCTCGTCCACGGTGCCGTAGGCGGTGATGCGCGGGTGCGTTTTGGCGACGCGGTCGCCGCCGAAGAGGGCGGTCGTGCCGTCGTCGCCGGTTCGGGTGTAGACTTTCATGGATGGAAGGGTCGAGGTGTCGGGGGGAAGGTCTGGTAGGGTTGACCAGTCTCTCAGAGTGTGTTCATGAATAGGATCTCTCAGAACTCAGACGGGAGCGAGGTAGCGGATTTCGAGCGTGCCCTCGGCGCTGGATACGTCGGCGTCCATGCGGAACACATCGCGGATGAGGGCGGGCGTGAGGACCGCGCGCGGCGTCCCGTCGGCGACGAGGTGGCCTCGGTCGAGGACGAGGAGCCGGTCGGCGTAGCGGGCGGCGAAGGCGAGGTCGTGGAACGCGGCGACGACGGTGCGGCGCGGGCGAAGCGCGGCGACGCGGTCCATCCCGTCGAACTGGTGGTGGACGTCGAGGTGGGCCGTCGGTTCGTCGAGCAGGAGAATGTCGGCCTCTTGCGCGAGGGCTTGGGCGAGTTGGACGCGCTGCTGCTCGCCGCCGGAGAGCGTCTCGACCGAGCGCTCGGCGAAGTCCGCGAGGCCGAGCTCGGCGAGCGCCGCGCGCGCCCTCTCCCGGTCTGCCGCCGCGAACCCTTCGAGCCACCCCCGGTGGGGGGCCCGCCCGAGGAGCACGAACTCCTCGACCCTGAAGCCGAACGCGAGCCCCGGCTGCTGGCGGACGAACGCGAGCCGCCGGGCGAGCGCGCGCGGCGTCCACGAGCGCACCGGCTGCCCACCGAGCGCGAGCGCCCCGGCGTGCGGGAGCAGCCCGCCGAGCGTCCGCAGCAGCGTCGTCTTCCCGCTCCCGTTCGGCCCGACGAGGGCGACCCACTCGCCTGCCTCGACTGTGAACCGCAGGTCGTGCAGGACCGGGCGGCCGTCGAGCGCTACACGCAGGGCATCGGCGGTGAAAACGGGCATGGGTCGGAGGAGCGGAAGAGCGGAAGAGCGGAAGAGCGGAAGAGCGGAAGAGGAAGAGCGGAAGAGCGGAAGAGCGGAAGAGCGGAAGAGCGGAAGAGCGGAGCAAAACTGACCAAGTTAGCGAGGTGAGGCGCTTCGCGCCGACGCCTGTCCCCTCTCTGCCTCCTCCCCTCCGCGCCGTTGACGGGTGCCCTCTGCCCTTGGCCCTCCAAGTCTCTGTCTGAGTCTCTGTCCACCGCCTCACCGGATGGGAACCGGGCCGGGGGCGAGGCGGTGCATCGCCGTCCACCGCCACGGCCTCCGATGATACGAACGCTGCCCATCCTGCTCGTCCTGCTGCCCTGCCTGTCCGGCTGCGACACGAACGAAGGGCAGAACCTGTTCTTCGACCAGTCGACGCTTCCCCCCGATGGGTTCACCGCCACCGACGAGGACGGGGGCGTCACCGACACGGACGCGGACGACTGGCGCGTCGCCCCGTTCTTCGCCAACCAGGTCGAGGTGCGGCCCGCGTTCCCTAACCCCGTCGCCCGCAACGGCTTCGTCACGATCACCGTGCAGGACACCTTCGGCGACGCGCTGACCGGCACGCTTCGCGTGACCGGCTTCGCCGACGACCGGCGGCCCCTTTCACTGGCGACGGACGAGGGCCCGGACTTCTACGCGCTCACCTTCAACCCCACGCTGCTCCGTCTCACCGGTGGCGAGGCATCCCGGCTCTACCGCGTCCGCGTCTTCGACGAGGCCAACCGCATCGTGACCTACGGCGACATCCTCGTGCGGTGACCCCCACCCCGTTCGCATTGCGCCGACGCGCTCACGGGGCTGTCCCCCTCGGCGTGACGGGGGATGCCCTTACGACCCAGAATCGCGCTGCTGGAGGAGGTCGAAGTAGCGCTTGATCAGCTCCTGGTAGTCCGGCGCGTAGCCGCTCTCGAGTGCGCGGATGAGGTCGCGGCGCAGGCGGTCGATCTCCTCGGCCTCGGGGAGGGTGCCGAGCCGGGGACTGGCTCTATGGTCATCCCGGCGCAAAATGTGTATTATGCACGCTGTGATCACAACCACCAGCGCCATGACTACCTTTGCCGCACGAGAAGCCAAGCGCCAGTTCGGACGCCTCCTCGACACCTCGCAGCGCGAGCACGTCACCATCGAGAAGCACGGCCGCCCGGTGGCCGTGCTCGTCTCGAAGCACGACTACGACAGACTTCAAGAGCAACTCCGGGAAGCCCGAAGCTGGGCCGAGACCAACCATCTGCTCTCGACCGAGGCCAACCGGGAGGCCCTTCGGCAAGCCGATGAGCAGATCAAGCGCGGGGAGGTGATCGAGAAGACGATGGAAGAGCTGCTGGCCTATGAAGATGAGGATTAGCTTCGCCGCTCGGGCTTGGGACGAGTACCTCTACTGGCAGAAGACGGACAAGCGGGTCGTCAAGGAGATCAACCGGCTCATCAAAAGCATCCAGCGTACCCCGCGCGCGGGAGAGGGCAGGCCCGAGGAACTCAAAGGGAACCTGAAAGGAAGCTGGTCGAGGCGCATCACGCAGGAGCACCGACTCGTCTACTCGATCCACGAGGGCTACATCGAAATCCGCTCGTGCCGATTCCACTACGAGAAGTAGCCGCGCTCACGCCTCACGGCACCGCGTTGCGCTGCTGGAGGAGGTCGAAGTAGCGCTTGATCAGCTCCTGGTAGTCCGGCGCGTAGCCGCTCTCGAGTGCGCGGATGAGGTCGCGGCGCAGGCGGTCGATCTCCTCGGCTTCGGGGCGGGCGTCGGGGGCGTCGGGCGGGCGGTCCTGGCCGGTCTGGCTCTCGCGCTCGCGCTTCTTGCCGCGCTGGTTGATCGACTCGCGCGCTTCGAGGAGCCGGGTGAGGATGTTCTCCTGGCGCTCGCGCAGGTCGCGGTCGATCCGGCCGCCCTGCATCAGCCGGGCGGCCTCCTCCATCTCCTCGGCGATGCGCTGAAGCTGGCTCCGGCCCTGCCCGTCGAGGGCGGGGTTCTGGGCCATCTCTTCGAGCTGCCGACGGAGGGCTTCCTGCTGCTGGCGGAGCTGCTGCATCCGGCCTTGCTGGTCCTGCGTGAGGCGCTCGCCCTGCCGGTCGTTGAGGAGCTGCTGGATCTGCTGGTTTAGCCCCTGCTGCTGCCCCGACATCTGCTGGAGCTGCTGCATCATCTGCTGCATCGACGGCGTGCCCTGGCCCTGGCCGGAGCTCGGGTTCTGGAGCTGGTCCATGAGGTCCGAGAGCAGGAGCGCGAGGTCGTTGAGCGAGGTCATCGACGCTTTCTGGTGCCCGGCGGCCTGGGGCACGCGGCGCTCGGCGAGCTCCGAGACGGAGGCCCCCATCTCGCGGAGCGCCTCGCCCGTGCGCTTCTGGATTTCGATGTCCATCTGCGGGATTTCTCGCGCCAGGCTCCGCAGCGAGTCGCTGACGGTGGCGAGGCCGGCGGAGAGCTCGACCTGCTGCGCGGCCTTTGGGCGGAGGGCCGGGCTGTCGGCGCGCTGCCCGGCGGTCTCGGCGCGGAGTGCCTCCTGCTCGTAGGAGAGCGTGAGCACGTCGTCGAGCGCGCGGCGGAGGCCGGTGACGTTGGCGGACTGCTGCTGCCCGGACATCTGCTGCTGCATGGTCTGCATCTGTTGGCTTAGCTGCTGCATCTGCTCCTGCATTTGCTGCTGACTCTCCTGCGCATCTTGGAGTTGGTTCTGCTGAAGCTGCTGCTGGTTCTGCTCCATCTGCTGCTGCATCTGCTGCATCTGCTCGGCGGCCTCTTGCATCTGCTGCTGCGCGTCCTGCGGGGTGTTTTTCATCCCCTCTAGCTGCTCCTGCAGCTCTTTCATGAGCTGCTCCAGCGCCTCGGCCTCGTCCTGCGCACGTTGCTGCTCCTCGGCGAGGCGGTCCTGCTCGGCCTGCGACTCTTCGCTGCTGAGCTCGCCGCTTTCCTGCTGCTCCTGGAGGGCCTCGGTCTGCTCCCGGAGCGCCTCTTCCTGCTCGGCGAGGGCCTCGGCGCGCTTCGCGGCCTCGTCGAGCTTCTGGGCGGCCTGCATCTTTTCGAGCAACTCCATCGCCCGCTCGATCCGCTCGCGGAACTGCTCCTCGTTGAACTCGAAGTCCTCCAGCGCCTCCATCATCTGGGGGAGGTCGAGGTTCTCCATCGCCTCCTGCAACTCCTGGAGGGCCTCCATCAGCTCGGGCGTGGCGATCTCCTCCATCACGCGCTGCATCTCCTCGTACTGCCGCATCGTCTCCTCCGAGACGAGGTCGTTCTCGCGCATCTGATCGAGCATCTCCTGCATCTGCTCGGCCCCCTGCTCGACCTGCTCTTCGAGGGACTGCTGGCGCTCCATCAGGTTGTCGAGCTGGCGCTTGTCCTCCCAGTCGGCGTCCTGCTTGCGGCGGAGCTCGTCGCGCAGCTCCTCGAACTGATCGCGCGTCTCGTCGGCGTCGCGGAGCATCTCTTCCAAGCCCTCCTCGGTGTCGTCGCCGGTCTCGTCGAGCTGCTCGTACTGCTCGGCGAGCGACGGGAAGCGGAGGGTGAACGTCGGCGTCCGGGCTGACTTGTAGCCGGCCACGGCGTCGTTGTCCCAGACCTGCAGGTAGTACTCGACCACGTCGCCGGGGGCGAGGCCGGGCGCGGCGCTGCGGAGGAGCCAGTCGTAGGCCACGTCCTGGTCGAGCAGGCGGGGCTGCACGCGGAGGTCGAGCGGGGCGAAGTCGTCGGCGTCTTCGCCCGTGCCGGCAGCGACGCGCCAGTAGAGGCGGAGGCGGGCGAAGCCGAAGTCGTCGGTGACGTTCGCGGCGAGGCGGGTCTGCAGGGCTTCGGTGAGGTCTACGTCCGAGCCGGGCTCGAGGAGGCGGATCTGCGGGGCAGCGTCGGAGAGGAGCTGCACCGTGTAGGCGATGGGGTCGGTGTTGGTGAAGCCGTTCGCGCCGTGGAGGAGGAGGCGGTAGGTGCCCTCGCGCCGGAGCGAGAAGCGGCCCGTCGCCGCGTCGCCGTCGAGGTCGAGCGGCACGGTGGTGCCGTCGTCGAAGACGAGCCGGGCCGAATCGACCGCCACACCGCCGACGCGGGCCGCGACGGTGACCTGGGTCCCCGGCAGCCCGGTCACGTCGCCGACGTTGGGGGCGAGGCGCTGCGGGGCGAGGCCGGTGTAGCGCGGCGGCGCGGCGGTGACGTTCAGCGATTGCACGGTGGGGCGCGCGGCGACGGTCGCGGTGAACCAGTCGGTCTCGACCGGCCCGGCCTCGACGCGGTAGCGCATCGACTCGCGGACATTCGTGACGGTGTGCCGGAAGGTGCCGGTCGAGTCGGCGAGGAGGCGGACCGGTTCGGCGCGCTCCTCGTCGGCGCGTCCGGTCCAGAGCGTCGCCTCGCGCGGCAGCGCCCGGCCCCGCGCGCGGACCTCGACCGTGAGGTCGGCCCCGCGCACGATCTCGGCGTCGCCCGGCGCGACGACGAGGGCAAAGGGCGCGGGCGGCGCGAACGTCTCGGTCGGCGAGAACAGCCGGTGGACGGCCCCGGTGAACGCGGCGGGGGCGAGCAGCCCGAAGAGCGCGAGGCCCATGAGGGGGACCGCCGCGAGCGGCGCGGTCCGCTTCGCCGGCCGCGTGTCCTCGACGCGCTCGAAGGGGACCGGCTCGATCTCGCGCCCGAGCATCTCGACGGCCTGGTCGAGGAGCGAAGCCGGCGCGTCGGTCGCCCGCCCGTCGGCCAGGTCGAGGAGGTTCGTCAGCCGGTCCGAGACCTCGGGGAAGCGCCGCCCGATGCGCGCCGCGAGCGCTCGGTCGTCGAGGCCGGGAAGCACGCCGAAGTAGACGAGGAACGGGCGGGCCACGAAGATCCCGACGAGCCCGGCGGCGGCGAGCGTGAACGCGACGAAGAACAGCAGCCGCGCCAGGGTTCCGAGCCACAGCCCGGCCTCGAGCGCCGCCCCGATGCCGAGCGCGGCGGCGAGCACGCCGAGCGTGAGCGCCGCGCCGAAGAGCAGCTCGGCCCCGAGCACGCGGCGGCGGGCACGCGCGAGGCGCGCGCGCAGGGCGTCGAGAAGCGGTCGGCTGTGCTCACCCATGCGAGGGTCGGGAGTCGAAGGTCGGGGGGCGAACATACAACGGGGACGGAGCCGGAGCGACGGGTAGAACGCAATCCCCTCGCTGAGATTGCCCGACGACTCTCCGGGACCGGTGTGCTCTAAGCTCTGCCACCCGACCTGCGCAGGGACGACTGTTTTGGGGCGCACGACCGGGGGCCCGCGCGCGAGCACGTGACCGGGCCGGTGGCGCGTCCGCCGTCCGGCGCGCACAGTTTTTGCGCCCCCCGGCGCGCCCCTCGCCCTCCGACCGCTTCCTTCCGTGCTCGCGCCCTTCGTGCTGATCAACCGTCGCTTCCGGTGGGCGCTGTGTGTCCTGTCGATGGGCGGCCCGGCGCTCGCCCAGGCCCCGGCGGACTCGCTGCGGGAGTACGACCTCGGCGAAGTCGTCGTCGGCGGGGGCACAGCAGCGGCGGGCCCGTCACCCTCGACGCTGCAGCGGATTCCGAGCGCCGCCGTGGACCGGCTCGACGCGCCGAGCGTGGCGGACGTGGCGCGGCTAATCCCGGCGGCGCACGTCCAGACCAACTCGCGCGGCGAAACCCTGGTCTACCTCCGTGCCGCCGGCGAGCGCCAGGTCGCGCTCTTCTTCGACGGCGCGCTCGTCAACGTCCCGTGGGACAATCGGGTCGATCTCTCGCTCCTGCCGGCGGGTGCCGTCGGCGGGGTCACCGTGGCGAAGGGCGTCCCGTCGGTGCTGTGGGGGGCGAACGTCCTCGGCGGGGCGGTCAACATGGTCTCGCGCGGGCTGGGCGGCGAGGGGACGTTCACCGAGGCCACGGCGCAGGGCGGCTCCGAGGGCTTCGGCCAGGGCACGGCGACGCACCTCGGGCGGCGGGGGCGGCTCTCGTGGGCCGGCTCCGGCGGCTTCGCCCGCCGCGACGGGCTCGCGGTGCCGGACGACTTCGGCGAGGCGGGCCTCGTCTTCAGCCAGGGCTCGGACTGCGTCCGCACGAACACGGACTACCGGCTCGCTAGCGGCTTCGGGCGGCTCGCCTACGAGCTCTCCCGGCGCTCGCGGCTCGGCGTCTCGGTCCTCCACGTGGACGGCGAGAAGGGCGTCGCGCCCGAAGGCCACCTCGACCCCGACGTGGACCGCGTTCGGTTCTGGCGCTACCCCGAGTGGCGGATGTCGATGGCGATCCTCAACGGCGAGGCCGGGCTGGGGCCGGCGACGGAGCTGCGCGGGGCCGTGTGGGGCAGCCGCTTCACCCAGCAAATCGCCGCCTACACCGGAGCCGACTACGCCCGGCTCGGCAGCCGGCAGGACGACGAGGACCTGACGTTCGGCGGGCGGGCGATCTTCGAGCACGCGCTCGCGCCGGCGACGCTCCGCCTCGGGCTCAACGCGCTGGCCTCGACGCACAAGACGCGGGAGGCCGGCTTCGAGGAGGGGCAGCGCCGGGCCGAGCCGCGCCAGACCTACCGGCAGGGGGTGTGGAGCGCCGGCCTCGAAGCCGAGACGGCCCCGCTCGGCGCGCTTACCCTCACGGCGGGGGCGAGCCTCGACGCGCTCTCGACGCCGAAGACGGGCGACAAGCCGCCGCGCGAGCCCTTCGTCGACTACGGGCTGACGGCCGGGGCCGTCTACCGGTTGACCCCCGCGTGGACGCTCCGCGCCGCCGCCGGGCGCAAGGCCCGCTTCCCGACGCTGCGCGAGCTCTTCGGCGAGGCCTTGCAGCGCTTCGCCCTCAACCCCGACCTCCGGCCCGAGTCCTCGCTCCTCGCCGAAGCCGGCGTGCGCCACGCCGGCGAGGTCGCCTCGGGCGAGGCCACGCTCTTCCTCCACCGCACCGACGACACCATCGACCAGAGCCGGCTGGAGGACGGGCGGCGGCAGCGGGTCAACCTCGGCGGCAGCCGGGTCGCCGGCGTCGAAGTCGCCGGGGCCGTGCGCGGGCCGCGCCTCCGCCTCGACGGGCACCTGACGGTGATGGACGTGCGCGGCTTCGACGGCGACGGCGAGGCGGTCCGCCTGTCCGAGAAGCCCGAAGCCATCGGTCGCCTCGCCGCGAGTTACAACCCCGGGCGGGGACCCAACGCGACCGTCGAGGCCGTCTACACCGGCGTCGCCTACGCCCCCGACGCCGACGGCTTCGCCCGGCTCGATCCGTCGCTCGTGCTGAACCTCCGGGCGGGCTACCGGCTCACCGCGTGGGCCGTCTCCGCCGAGGCCTTCGCCCGCGTCAACAACGTCACCGACGCGGTCGTGCTGCCGCAGCTCGGCCTGCCGGGGCCGGGGCGCGCGCTCCAGGCCGGCCTCAAGCTGGCGCTGTAGCCGCCGGCTTCACCGGCCCGGCTTGGACGCGGTGGCTGTGCGCGACGGTCGGAGCCGCGAACCACGCCTTCGTCCGCGCCCACGTCGAGCGGAAGAGGGCGCTCTCGCGGTAGGCGTCGAGCGCGGCAGGGCCGTCCCAGAGGCTGTAGGTCGTGAGGATGTTGGGGTAGCGCGCGTCCTCCCACAGCTCGAGGTGCCGGCACCCCTCGACCGCCCGGATCTGCGGGGCGACGCCCTCAAACATCGTGAGGAACTCCTCGACGGCGTCGGGGCGGAACGTCATGCGGACGGTGCGGACGAGCATGGGGCGGCGAGCAGCGGACAGACTGAGCAGGGAAAGCTACGGGCTTAGCCGGGTCTCGACATCGACGACGTCAGCGCGGAGGTGGAGAGGCGGCGTCGGAAGGGCTTCCAAGTCTGCCCCCACGTCCCAGTCGAGCGCGACGGCTGGGTTGCCGCGCTCGGCCGCGTGCAGTAGGGCCAGCGTGATAGAGTGCGGGAGGTCGTCTTCTCTAGAGACCCGGTCGCCTACGAAAGCGGCAGCGGAGCGGCCCGCCCGGTCGCGGAGGGTCGCGTCGGCCTCGCCGCGCAGCAGCTCCCGAACGACGACAGCCGAAAGCTCGTCCGTCGCCCAGTCAGCCGCCCAGTCGGCCGCGACCATGAGCGGCGTCACGCCTGCGGAGTCCGGAGCGTTGGGATCGGCTCCGGCGTCGAGGAGGAGACGGACGGCGAGGGGGTTCGCCGCCGAGGCCGCGTAGGCGAGCGCCGTGCGCCCCCACGGGTCGCGGGCACCGGGGTCGGCTCCGGCATCGAGGAGGAGCTGCACGGCCACGGCGCTCCTGACGACGGGGATAGACTCCCTGACAGTAAGAGCCTGAGGGCCGCTGGCTGGACCGGGGTCTTCGCCCATCGCTAGCAAGAACGCCCGGTACGAGGGTGCGGTCTGCCGCGTCGCCTCCGCCCATAGAACCTCCACCTGTTCCCGGTCGTCGTACGCGACGGAGCTCCGGAACGCCTGCCCGAGATGGCGGCTGAGGTCGGCCGCGAAGGTGACCACGGGGTCTAGCGCAGACCCCGGCAAGGGCACGAAGGGCGCGCGGCTCCAGGCTGCCACCATGAGCGGCGTCCGGCCAAGCCGGTCGCGCTGGTCTACCTCGACCCCAGAGCGGTGCAGCAGAAGGCTTAAAACCCCAACCGCGTTGCTGAGCGCCGCATTGTGGGTGTAGGGCGCATGCTCATCGAAGCGGTCGACGGCGTCCGGGCGCGCTAACGAGCGGTACCCCTCTTCGAGAGTAGGGGGGGCTGCGGGCGCATACGAGGAGTAGGCAAGAACTCCTGCGTTCAGCGCGCGAGTAGCTCCCACTATGTTGTCACCTCGGACGGCCCGCGCGAGGGACTCACTTGGCCTGGGAGGCAGCTGCTCTGGCTCGGAGGAGGACGCTTCGCGAGGTGCTGAGCGAGACGAGGGTGATGCGCTAAAGGTCGGGATGTGAGGGGGAGCGAACAACAGCACCAGAAGCACCACCGTTCCGACCGCGACTGTGAGAATGAGGTTTACTCTCGACCCTAGAGAGAGGCTGTTCCAGATTGTGACGAGGACCCCGAGCTGCGGAGGGCGTGAGACTGGCGGTGGCTCCGGAGGCGCGGCTGGCTTGGGCGGCGGCGCGGTAACGGGCTGGGATGTGGCCCACCGCGCCTCCAAGTCGCAGAACCCGCACGGCTCGTTCCCGAACCGGGCGTGGTTGGGATCGGCCTGGCACGGGTTCAGCCCGCCGGCGAGCAGGCCGCGAAGGTGGTCGCGCCACGCCGCGGCCGAGGGGCGCTCGTCCGGGCCCGCGAACGCCCGGTCGAAGAGCTGCCGCGTCGCCCGGCCGAACGACTCGTGGAGCGACGACGGGGGCGGACTCAGCGCTCGGATGGGCGTCTGCCCGTAGGGGTACAGCCCCGCTGCGACGCGGGCCCCGTTCGTCGTCGGCACGTCGGTGCCGGGAGCCGGGACGCCCTGGAACGGATGCAGCCCGCCGTTGAGCAGGCGGAATACGATGACGGCCAGGGCGAAGCGGTCGGCGGCCTCGCAGAGCGCCTCGGGCCGCGCCTGTGCCCGCAGCGCCTCCGGCGCGATGTAGCCGTCGGTGTACTGGTGCGCCGGGAACCGCCCGCCGTCCGCCCCGGCGGTGCCCGGCACGGCAATGCTCATCCCGTCGCAGTCGAGCACGGCGACACGGCCCGACGCCCGGTAGACGTGGACGTTGGCCGGCTTGAGGTCAACGATGTGGTGGCCCTGGGCGTGGAGCGCCGCGACGACGGCGGCGAGGTTGGCTGCTACGGCCACGCGGAAGCGGTACGCCTCGGGCAGGCCGCGCGCCCGGCGCGCCCTGCCCGAGAGCAGTTCCTCCAGAAGCGCCGCCTCCGAGAGGTCGACGCGCGGCATCAGAAACCCCGCCGGCAGGCCGTCCGGCGCGGCCTCGCGTTCGAGCAGCGCCAGGGGCCAGGCGAGTTGGACCTCGCGCCCCGCTTCCGCCGGCTCCTCAGCGAGGGCTCCGGCCGGCGGCGCGGCGAGCATGGCCTCGAGCTTGGCCCGGCGGCGCGGCTCGGCGGTGGGGTCGCGGTAGCGCTTGGCGACGAGGGTCGGGTGGCCCTCGACGGCGTGGATCGTGGCGTCGCCGCCCTCGGCCAGGGCCGCGCCGAGGCGGACCGGCTCGCGCCGACCGCCGGGCCAGCGCGCGGCGAGCGTCGTAGTCACGGGGGCGGCAGTGCTCATCGGGCGTCCTCCAGACGCGCCCACACGACGGTCTTGTCGTCGTCGGTGACGCGGTGGGTGCGCTCGTGGGCGAGGGTCTCGCGCAGCGCCGCGCGCCCGGCCTCGGCGTCGGTGCCGTCGAGGAACGCCGAGACCGGGTCCCAGAAGCCGGCGAGGAGCGCCCCGCGCTCGGTCGCCAGGGCGGCGGCTCCGTCGCTGAGCAGCACAACCAGGTCAAAGGGCGGCGCGAAGGGCGTCAGCCGGAGGTGGCCCGTCCCAGTCGGCCTGGGTGAAGAAGTACGTCTCGTTGGCGTAGGCCCCGTTCGACGGGGGCGAGACGGCAGCGGCCTCGCCCTCGGCGACCGCCGCGCCCAGGCCGTCGCCGACGTGGAGGAACAGGCCCCCGGCCGGCTGGGCCACGACGCCGACGAGCGTCGCGTGCGCGCGCTCGAAGGCAGGCAGCCCGTCCTCATCGGTCCCGCCCTCGGCCTCGGCCAGCGACTGGGCTACGGCCCGGCGCGCGCGCTTGATGGCCTCGCGGGCAGCCTCCTCCCAGAACGCCTGGGCACGGGCCGGCGGACCCGCCGGGGCCGCCGCACACGCCTCGGCAAGCGCCTCGGCCACGACCCCAGCCCCGACGCGGGCACCGAGCCCGCCGAGCGTCGCCGAGCCCGCCCCGTCGCACACCGCCGCCACCAACCACTCGCCCTCGGCGGTGGCGGCGTAGGCATCCTGGAGCGGCGTCCCCTCGCGCTCGTGCCCGGCCCCGCGCACCGCGGCCCCGACGACTTTCCACCGCGCTGGGCGCTCGGGCGCGCTCACGGCTCGACCTGCTCCCACGACGTGGCCGGGATCTGGACTGCCTCGCCGGGGGCCGACTGCGACACGGCCGTCATGCTCCGGCTCAGCCACACGAACAGGTCGCTGAACTGGAGCCCGTCGAGCCGCTTCGGCGGGTTGACCGAGAAACCGCCCGAGCGCGTCGAGGTCGGCCCCGCGTGTGCCGATGGGGAACACCACGCAGCGTTTGGCTAGCTCGGCCTGCCGGCACCGCTCGGCGACCCGCTGCCAGCCCGGATCGTTCGGCACCCCGTCGCTGACGAGGAGGATCCACGGGCGCGTCGACGAGATGCCGTGGGCGTCGTAGAGGTCCTTCTGCGCCTCGACCTTGTCGAGCGCCAGCGCCATCGCCGCGCCGAGCGGCGTCGAGCCGTCGGCTCTAAGGTGGGGCGGGTCGAAGTCGATCGCGTCGCACCAGTCGACGAGCACCTCGGCTCGGGCTGCGCCGCCGGCGGTGATGACGAGGACCTGGACGCGGAGGGCCGTCAGCGGGTTGCCTTTGAGCTGCGCCTCGAGTGTGTGGAGGCCGGCCAGGAGCTGCGCGATGGGGTCTCCGAGCATCGACGCCGAGGTGTCGAGGACGAGGACGCACGGGGTGCGCTGGCTCGCGTTGTCGCTGAAGTGAACGTCGGGGATCATGAGGACAGAGGACAGAGGACAGGAAAAGCTGGGAAAGTTACTGAACAGGGCACCAATTCTTGGCGTCTCGCATCATGGCACCGAGCATCTGTCCGATGGTGCGGCTTTGCTCTTTGAGGTCAGCCAGCGCCTCGTCCGTCAAATACTGGCAGGACCAAGCGGTTTGCAGCCAGTGTTCGGTCTCGGCGAGCTCGGCGTCGGCGTCGGAGAGCTTGCTGGGGAAGTGGGCGGCGTAGCGCCGCTTCTGCCACGCGTCAGCGATGTTGGCACCCACGGATCGGGACGAGCGGCGGACCTGATCCGTCAGGGCGTAGCGCTCCCCTTTGGGGAAGGCCTGGGTCCTCTCGAAGATGGACTGTTGAAGACCGAACGCAGCACGATACACCTTTAGCTCTGCAAAATGGCGGAGGGTCTTATTCATACTGCGCTCCCTCTGTCTTCCCTCTGCTGTCCTCTGCCTTCCGTCCTCGGTCTGCCGGACACCGCCCACTCCCCGACCGGGCACGTCAGGCAGCGGCCCTCGGCGCAGCGGGTGCGGTAGAGCTGGTGCAGCCCCTGCGCCTCGAGCGCGTTCTCGGGCACGGTCCCGAGGCGCTCGTAGCGGCGCGTAACCTCGTCGCTGGCAGCGGGAAGCCGGCGGTAGAGCTCGACGATGCGCGCTTCGAGCGGGGTGTCGCCGGCCTGCTCGGCCCAGAGCAGAAGCAGCGGGAGGACCGCGTTGAGGAGGACCGCCTCGGCGCGGGCGCGCCCGAGGCCGGCGGGCATCGGCTTGCACGGGCGGTCGAGCCGGACGTGCGTCGTCCAGAACGCCGAGGGCGCGGTGTCGGTCAGCATCCGGCGGAGAGCGGCGAGCGACTTCTCGGACCGGGCCGCGCCGACGAGGCGGGCGACGGGGGTCGCGGTGGAGGAGGCCGCCGGGCGCGCCGAGCGCGGCGGCCTGCGCGATGCGCCGCGCCGGAAGGCTCGGCGCGCGGCCCGCCCGCGTCCACGCCGTCGGGTGCATCGGGCGGACCGGCTCGGGCGGCAGCTAGAAGCTCGAAGCGATCGCGGAGGCCGGCCACGTAGGCTCTCGTCTCCCGGTCCTCGACGCCGGGAGGCGGGCAGCAGGCCGGACGCTCCGAAGAGCAGCGCCTCGACGTCGCGGAGGCCGGGCAGGGCGCGGGACGCGGCGCAGCGGGACGCGGCGCGCGAGGCGCTCTAGCGGCTCGGCGTTTTTGGCGTAGCCCAGGGCGCGGAGCGTCCGCTCCCAGAGGAGCTGGTCGAGGTCGGGCGTCGTCAGAAAGTCGTCGCCCAGGGCGTCGCGCCGGGCGGCGAGGCGTTCGCGGCCACCCGTGCGGACCAGGTCGCGGCGCAGCGCCTCCGGCGCGTCGGGCCAGTGCGCGGCGCAGGGGAGGCCGAGCGCGGGCGCGGCGTAGAAGCGGTGGAGCAGCGCGCGCAGCGAGTCCTGCAGGTGCGGGTAGAGGACGACCTCGGGGAGCACCGTCCCGTCGCTGCGGCGGAGGCGGCCCGTGTGGCGGTCCGGCACGAGCGTGACGTGGAGCACCACGCGGTCGTAGCGCGGGTCCGCGTCGTGCCGGTGCTCGACCCACTCGCCCGAGGTGCGGTGAACCTCGACGTCGCCCGACCACGCGAGGGTGCCGACGTGCAGCCGCGCGCCGGTGAAGTCCGGCCCCGCGTCGGCGTTGAGCGCGCCGGGGTGCCAGACCTCGACGGGCGCGCCCTCGGAGGTGCGGAGGTCGGCGTGGCGGAAGCGGAGGTGCTGCCAGATGTCCTGAATGACGACCTCGGGAACGTGGTGCACGCGCGCGTCGGGCTCGTGGAGCGTGACGCGCAGGGCGTCCGAGGCGTCGTGGTACGTGACGGGCGGCGGTTCGAGGACGGCAGGCATGGCGGGCGTCGGCAGGTGGGCGTCGCCTCTTTAGACGCGCCGTGCCCGCCTGCATAACCTCACCGGGGCATAACCTCACCGGGGATCGCCGAGCGCGTCGCGCAGGGCCTCGGCGGCGCGCCGAGCCGCCTCGGCAAAGTCGTCGCCGTCGGAGGCGTAGAGGATGCCGCGGCTGCTGTTGACGAGGAGGGGGCCGGAGCCCGCCGCCTCGACGACCGCCGCCGCGTCCCCGCCCTGCGCGCCGACGCCGGGGACGAGGAACGGCACCTCGGGATACGCCGCCCGCAGCTCGCTCAGGAGGGCCGGCCGCGTCGCCCCGACGACGAAGCCGGCCTCGCCCGGACAGCCCTCGGCGGCCCCGACCGCGAGCCGCGCCGTGTGCCGCCACACCGGCTCGCCGCCCGCCGTCAAATCCTGCAGCTCCGCCCCGCTCGGGTTCGACGTGGCGACGAGGACGAAGGCGCACCGGCCCTCGGCCTCCAGGAACGGCGTGATGGACTCGCTGCCCATGTACGGCGAGACGGTCACGGCGTCGGCCTCCACGCTTTCGTAGAACGCGCCGGCGTACTTCCGCGCCGTGTTGCCGATGTCGCCCCGCTTCGCATCGGCGATCACGAGCCGGCCGTCGGGCACGGCGGCGACCGTCTCCTCGAAGACGCGCCACCCGTCGGCACCGAGGGCTTCGTAGAACGCGAGGTTCGGCTTGTAGGCGCACGCCGCCGCCGCCGTCGCGCCGATGACGGCGCGGTTGAACGCGAGGACGGCCTCGGCCACGGGCCGGCCGCGGAACGGGCGCGGCAGCCGCGCCGGGTCGGGGTCGAGGCCGACGCAGACGCGGGAGCGCGTGGCGGCTTGGGCGGTCCGGAGGCGGTCGGTGAAGGACAAAGGGCGTGAGGGGAGGGCGTAAAAACCGAGAAAGGTAAACCCTGCCGCTCCGCTCGAGCCATCGTCTCTGCCCATTGAGAGGCTGACTATGAACGTGGGGCCAAGCGGTTGAGCAGGAGCCGCGTCAGCGCGAGGTAGATGAACGCCTCGACCGTCCGCGCGAGACGCTCGAAGTCGAGCACCAGCCGGCGGTACCGCTTCAGCCAGGCGAACGTCCGCTCGACGACCCACCGGCGCGGGATCGGCGCGAACGGCCCCTTCTGCTGGCTCACGACTTCGAAGTCGATCTCCTTCTCGGCGGCGTGGTCGGCGAGCGGGCCGCTCACATAGGCCCCGTCGGCCCACAGCTTCTTCAGCCGCGGGCTCCGCTCGGCCGCCGCGTCGATGAGGTCGTAGGCCGCTGCCTTGTCGTTGGCTGAGGCGACGGTGACCCTGACCGAGATCGGGAGCCCCTCGGTGTCGACGCACAGGTGCTGCTTGCGACCGACGACTTTCTTGTTCGGGTCCTTCCCCCGCTCGGCGGCCTCGGGCGCAGCCTGGACGCTCCGGCTGTCGACGGACCCGGCCGACGGGGTCCTCGTCGCGCCCGTTCTCCCGACGCCACCGGCGGTGGAGCGCCTCGTAGACCGAGGCGAGGGTGCCGTCGTCGCGCCACCGCTCGAAATAGGCGTAGACCGTCTTGTGGTTGGGGAAGTCGCGCGGGAGGTCGCGCCATGTGCAGGCGTTCTTGGCTTGGTAGAAGATGGCGTCAAGGACGCGGCGGCGGTCGACGGTCGGTCGGCGACCGCGCGGGCGGGGCGGGGGCAGCAGCGGGGCGACGATGGCCCACTGGGCGTCGGTGAGGTCTGTCGAGTACGGCCTGTGTGCCATGCGTGCGATCGGTCGAGGGGGACGGGCTCAACGTCCCATCACACTCCATTCGTAGTCAGCCTCTGAGAGCCTGTTTATGAAGAGTACTAGCGGGCTGCAAACGGCTGCGAACGACGCGCTCGGCGTGGCGCTGCATCGCCGAGCCTACGGGCTCGCCTGGTGGGGTCGCTGCGCTCCCCGATCCTGCGGATTCGCGCGCCTTGAGCGCGCCCTTCTCGCTCGTCTTCGCCTTCGCTCTACCTCCTTAAACCAGGCTCTGCTACCAAGTCCGGCTGAAGGGCATCAGGTCGAACGGGCCCTCCAATCACCTCTCTTATGCCGTGGGGAGGGGCGGGGAGAGGCCGCCTAAGCAGTCACGCACGGAGCAAACGGATGGGGTATCACCCCACCACACGGTCCTTCCACCGGACGGTCCCGCGCCAGTGGCCGAGCGCCGAGTCGAACGGGAGGAGGCCGCCGAGGAGGAGCGAGAGCGGCGCGGCAAGCGGAATCCACAGCGGGAAGCGCCCCCACGCGTCCGTTCCGGCCTTGAGCAGGTAGAGCGACACCAGGAACCACGGCGAGACGAACGGCGGCAGCACGAAGGCCGACCAGAAGACGGCCTGCGCCACCGCGAAGCGGAGCGGCGTGCCGCCTTGCAGCAGGTAGGCGTTCTTGCGGAACCCGGCCCACGCCTCGGGGAGGCTCCGGTACATCCACACCTCCAGGTCGTCGCGGAGGTCGCGCAGCGCGAGGCGCATCCCCCTCGCCTTCAGGAAGCGCCCGATCTTCACGTCTTCGAGCACCTCGCCCGGCATCGCCGCGTGCGGCTCGTGGCGGTGGTAGGCCGCGGCCCCGATCAGCCAGCACTGCCCGTTGAGCGAGCCCAGCGCGGTGGAGCGCGCGCGCGGGATCAGCGCCAGGGGCAACGCCGTCAGGATGGCGAACGGGACGAGGCTCGTCAGGAGCAGCCCGCCGCCGCGCAGCCGGGGCAGTCCGCTGACGGCGGCCCCCGCCTCGCCCGCCCGCGCCTCGACCGCCGCCCACCGCTCGACGAGCCGCCGGAGCGCCCCGGGGTCCCTCAGCTCCGCGTCGGCGTCGAGGAAGAGGTAGACCTCGCCCGTCGCCTCGCGCGTGGGCTTGGTAGAGCGCGTGGACCTTCCCGACCCACCCCGGCGGCGGGCCCTCGCCCCGGAGGCCCCGGACCCCGGCCTCGGCGGCCACCGCCCCCGTCTCGTCCTCCGACCCGTCGTCGTAGACGATCACGTCGAAGGCGGGGTAGTCCTGCGCGCCGAGCGTCGGGAGCAGGCGGCGGAGGTTCACGGCCTCGTTCCGCGCCGGGATCAGCACCGACACCGCCGGCAGCGGCGTCGGGGTCGCGCGGGCGTGCCTCGTCCGCCGCAGGTAGACCCAGGTTCGCCGCGAGGATGCTCAGGAAGAGCGCGTGGAGGCCGGCGAGGAGGAGCATGTCCGGGGGGAGGTGAGGGAGCGTGGGGAAGGCGGAGGGTGGGCGCAGCGTGCCCCCGGAGCACGGCGCTGAAGGTACGCTCAGCCCCCGCCACGGCGAGCCGGCTACGGCGGGTCGAGGAGGAACTGCCGGAACAGGGGCGGCGGGTTCTGCGCGAGCAGGCGGTCGCGCACCCGGTCCGTGTGGGGCCGGCCGAGCGTGCGCAGCGTGTACCACACCCAGACCTCGGGCTCGAACGGCGAGAGGCCGGGCACCGGGCGCGTCCGCAGCACCCGGCGCAGCCGCTCGAACATCGTGAGGGCGGCCTCCGGGCTTCGGCCAAAGATGCCGGGCCGGTAGAGCAGCGACTGCCCGGCGACGAGCAGGACGTACGGCTCGTCTGGGTCGAGGGCGCGGGCGCGGTCGAGGAGCGCGTCCGAGCGGATCCCGTAGAACGGCAGCTTCCACGGCGGGGCCTCGCCGGCGCGGTAGGCCCAGAGCGCAGACAGGAGCGCAAGGTCGCGGGCGGTGCGGCAGTCCGCCTCGTCCGGGAGGTCGTCGAGGTAGCGCGCGTCGAGGGTGAGCGGGTAGAGGCGGTAGCGGTAGAGCAACTCGTCGCTCAGGCTTTGGGCGGCCCGCGCGTGGAGGCGGACGAGGCCCGCGCTGTCGTTGTGCGCGTACAGGCTCGCCAGGCTGTCGGGCGGGCCGTCGGGCAGGCCGTCAGGCGGGGCCGTCGGAGAGAGGCAGGGCCAGCAGCAGCGTTAGCACGAGGGACATCGGGGCGCGGTGGGGGTGGGGGGAATAAAACCGATCAAATTAAGCGAGGCCGGGCGCTCGGCGCAGCGAGGCGCTCTGCTTCGCCGTCGGCTGTCCGCCAACAGCCCGCTGCCTTCTGCCCCCGTCCCTCAGGCCCAGCCCCCGTTCCTCAGGTCCAGCGGCGGAGCAGGGGGGCGAGCCAAGATAGGTCCCACCGCTCGTGCGCGCTCCGCGTGCCGCCGAGGAGCACGCGGCCCTCGCCGGGCGAAACGGCGTGCAGGCTCGCGAGCGTATGCGCGAGCCGGGCGCGCTCGCCGCCGGTGGGCGTGTCGTGCGGATCGCCGCCGGCGAGGAGGGCACGTCGGGCGGTCCTCGCCCCACCACGTCGCGCGGAGGCCGACGGGCCACCACTGCACGGTCTCGGGGAACAGCCGGGCGAGGCGGGCGAAGCGGTCCGGCGCGAACTCACCCAGCCCGGCGTCTGGCGCGCGCAGCTCGCCCTCGGGGAAATAGAAGAAGACGGGCGGCGGCGCGCTGCCCAGCCGGCGGGCGGTCTCGCGGACCGTGGCCCGGCGCTGCCGCTCGTCGCCGAGCGGGAACGGCAGCGCGCCGAGCGGGCCGAAGAGCGGCGTCCGCTCCCACTCGTTCATCCACAGCATCGCCGGGCGGCGGAGCGCGCTCCGAGCGAGCCACCACAGCAGGTAGCCGTCGTGGAAGCCGTGGTGGTTGGCGTAGAGCACGACCGGGCGGCCCGGGTCGAGCGCGCCGTCGGTCCACGCCTCCGGGCCGACCCACACGACGCGGCGGAAGGCGTTCCGCAGCGAGCGCTCGATGAGCCGCTCGGCGGCCCGGACGGCGAGGCGCTTCCCGAGCGGCGTCCGCTCGCCCGTCACGGGTCCGCCCGCGCCCGGCGCCGCCGTCGGGGCACAGCTCGGCGCAGCCGGCGAGGCGGGCGCGGCGCGCGGCGTAGTCGTCCTGCGCGACGAGGCGGAGCTTGCGCCGGAGCGGGACCACGGCCCGCCGCCGGAGGTTGTCGTAGCGCGCGGCCCGGACCTCGTTCATGATCTCGCGGTACATCCGCGCCGCCGCCGCGATCCCGAGCCGCGACTGCCGGGGGAGCGCCGCGATCCCCGCCTCGGCCTCGTCGTAGAGCCGCTCCGCCGTCGCCATCACGGACTCGAGCAGGGCCGCGTAGGCGGGGTCCGGCCCGTGGCCGTTGCGCGCCACCCCGAGCAGGTCCGCCCGCGTGATGCCGAAGCGGTCGAGCGCGTCGTCCGGGAGGTAGACCCGGCCCAGGCGGACGAGGTCCTCGCCGACGTCGCGCAGGATGTTGGTGAGCTGCATCGCCTTGCCCAGCGCCCGCGCCGTCGGCTCCAGCGCCTCGGCCTCCGCCGGGTGCTCGGCGAGGAACGGCAGCATCATCGCCCCGACGCTCCCGGCGACGCGCTCCGAGTACGCCAGCAGGTCGGCGGTGTCGGCGATGCCCCGGCCTTCGAGGTCCCACGCCGCGCCGTCGAGCAGCTCGTAGAGCGGGCCGGGGCCGAGGCCGAAGCGGGCGTGGACCTCGGCGAGGCGCCGCCACAGGAGCCGGTCCGGCGGGTCGCCCGCGAGCGTCCGGCCCAGCCGGTGCCGCGCCTCGTCGAGCGCGCGAAGCGCCCCGTCGGCCCCGACCTCGAGCACGCGCTCGTCGGCGATGCTGTCCACCGTTCGGCAGTAGAGGTAGAGCGTCGCAATCGGCAGCCGGACCTCGCCGGGGAGCAGCCGCGCGGCGAGCGAGAACGTCCGCGAGTGGTGCCGGAAGGCCCGCCAGAGGTAGTGATCCTCGGCGCTCCGGCCCGACCCGTCGGGCGGCAGCGGGGGCGGCGATGGGAGGCGGGCGCTCATACCCGTGCCACCTCGCGCACCGGGCTCCTCGGCAGCAGCCGCCCGCCTCGGCTCCCGACGAACGCGAGGACGACGCCGAGCACCGCGAGGCCGATCACCCCGGCGAGCGGCAGCCCGTAGAGCAGGCAGATCAGCACCGGGAAAACCACGTTCAGCGCGTAGAGCGTCGGGGCCCACGCCGGGGCCGAGCGCAGCCCGCCGAGCAGCCGGTCGTACCCCCACACGATCACGAGCGAGGTCCCCAGCCAGCCGAGCCAGTTCGAGAGCGGCATCCCGAAATAGACCCCCTCGGTGCCGTACGTCCAGAACGGAAACGCCCGGCTCATCGCCGGGTCCAGCGCCACGTCCCACAGCACCATAAACACCGCGCCCCACCCCACCGTCGCCGCCGTCCCCGACCTTCAGCCGCCGGGCGAGGTCGTACGAAATAATCGACACGGCGTACCACGACGGCGGGATCAGCCACGGCACGTGCCCCGCGATCTTCGGGCCGAGGAAGTCGCCGTAGGTGTAGGCCCCGAAGGGAATCCCGGTCTGCGTCCCGAGGAGCTCGGCGGCGGCCCCCACCGCGCTGCCCCAGAGCAGGAACAACAGCGAGCGCCTCCACCCGAGGTCGGCGAGGTAGAGCAGCAGCGAGAGCACCGGCAGGAGCGCCATGTAGACCCCACGTCGGCCCCTTGATCAGCGAGTCCAGCCCCAGGCCGAGGTTCCCCGCGATCCAGCCGAGCGCGACGCCCGCCTGCGCCGGGAAGAAGTTCAGCAGCACGGTGCCGGCCACGCTGAAGACGATCGACCCGGCGAAGAGCGCAAGGGCGATCAGGAAGAGCCGGTGCATCGAGGCGGAGCGGTGCATCGGGGCGGAGCGGAGCGGCAGGGCGAGCATGGGGCGAGGGGCGGCGGTCGCACGGTTGAACAGGGAGGCGGCGGGACCTGATCCGCCCGGTTTCAGCGAAAGGTGAAAATAAGCGCCCTGCGCTTCGTGGTGCGTGAGGTACCCCCCGGCGCACGGCGTTAGCGGTGGCGACTCATCGCCGCCGCGCTTATCGGACCCGATGCGGGGGCGACACGACGTTGACGTCCGGTCCAAGCTCCGGCGCTCGGCGTGTCCCTTCAGCGACCACCCGCTCTACCCTCTATGCCCTACGTCCCTTCGCCTCGACTCCGCCGACAAGCTCAAAGTGGCTCGCGGTCGCGAGTGGTTCGGCCGATGATTGCCGGGTTCGCCACGCGCAACCTCCTCCGCGCCGGGTGGCGCACCGTTCACCGACGGACGACCCACCGATGAATCCCGGAGTCCGCGCTCGACACCGAGTGGTCCGAGGCCGTCACATGGACCGTCCTGGACGGGGATCGCGGCCGGGCTTCGCCCAGCCTCCTCGCCCGGCGTGGCGCGGCCTCGACGTGGCAGGGCCTCACCGGCTCGCACCCGCCGGGCCTCGAAGAGCAATAGACTCGAAGAGCCTCAGACCCGGAGAGCCACATACCCGGAGAGCCACAGGCTCGAAGAGCTACAGGCTCGGAGAGCCACACCCCCGCTCTGCCATGCAATCGACGAACCCGGACGCCCTCCGCGAGGTCTGCTCCGGCCGCAGCGGCGTCGCCCCCGACGACGCTCGAAGCGGTCGTTTCGCTCGCGGTCGAGATCGCCCGCGAGGGCCGCGAGGGGCGGAAGATCGGGACGCTCTTCGTCGTCGGCGACACCGACGGCGGTGCTCGCCCACAGCCGCCCGCTCGTGCTCGACCCGCTCTTCGGCCACCCCGACGAGGTGCGCCGCGTCGCTGACCCGGCCTTCCGCGAAACCGTCAAGGAGCTTGCTCAGCTCGACGGCGGCTTCGTAGTGACGAACGGCGGCATCGCCGTGTCGGCGGCGCGCTACATCGACGCCTCGACCGAAGGCGTCGACATCCCGCTCGGGCTCGGGAGCCGCCACATGGCTGGGGCCTCGATCACGCTCCGCACCGGGGCCGTCGCGGTCGTAGCCTCGGAAAGCTCCGTCGTGCGGATGTTCGACCGCGGCGCGATCGTCGCCGAGATCATCCCGGAGGTGTGGATGCTCCGCCGGTACGCCGCCGAGCTCGGCCTGCCCAGCCTGATGGGCGGCCGGACGACGCGCGCCCAGGCCGAGGACGGCACCGTCGTTGTCAGCCGGCCTTCCGAGGCGGCCGACGCTCGCGCGCCCGTCCAGGAGCACCGCCTGCTCACCCCGCCGGTCAGCGACCGAGACCACCGCCGGGGGCCGGACGATGCCCCCGTGACCGCGCTGATGTACGGCGATTTCGAGTGCCCCTACTGCGCCCGCGCGCACGACCTGCTCGAAACCCTCCGCGAGGAGCGCGCTGACCTCCGCGTCGCCTACCGGCACTACCCGCTCGCGCGCGTCCACGCCCACGCCCAGCTCGCCGCCGAGGCGTCCGAGGCCGCCGGTGCCCAGGGCCGGTTTTGGGAGATGCACGACACGCTCGTCGCCCACCACCACCTCCTCGACCGGGACCGCATCGAAGCCCTCGCCGCCGACCTTGGCCTGGACCTGAACCTCCTTCGCGAGCAGCTCGACACCCACGCCTTCGCCGACCGCGTCCGCGCCGACTTCAAGAGCGGCGTCCAGAGCGGGGTGGACGGCACGCCTGCCCTCTTCCTCAACGGCCAGCGCTACGAAGGGAAGCTCCGGCTCGACCCGCTGCGCGAGGCCGTCGAGGCGGCTGCGGGGTGAGTGGGAGGAGTGGGAGGAGTGGGAGGAGTGGGAGGAGTGGGAGGAGTGGGAGGAGTGGGAGGAGTGGGAGGAGTGGGAGGAGTGGGAGGAGTGGGAGGAGTGGGAGGAGTGGGAGCAATAAAACCCGACAAGGTAACCAGGCCGGGGTGCTCCGCGCCGACGCCTGCTCTGCCCATTCCCCCCGTTCTCTCCATTTCCCCCACGCCAAACAAAAGCCCTTTCCCCTCCCATTCCTCCCATTCTCCCCATTCCGATTCGGGCCGCGCTCCTACCTTCCAGCGCCCCCCGTCACCCCGAATCCTGATTCATGCCCGACCTCGACACCATCGTTTCGCTCTCGAAGCGGCGCGGCTTCATCTTCCAGTCCTCCGAGGTCTACGGCGGGCTCTCGGCCGTCTACGACTACGGCCCGCTCGGCGTCGAGCTCAAGCGCAACGTCCGCGAGCGGTGGTGGCGCGCGATGGTCTACCGCCACGACAACATCGAGGGCCTCGACGCCGCGATTCTGATGCACCCCACGGTGTGGAAGGCCTCGGGCCACGTCGACGCCTTCAGCGACCCCCTCATCGACGACCGCGCCTCGAAGATGCGCTACCGCGCCGACCAACTCATCGAGGGCCACGTCGAGAAGCTGCGCAAGAAGGGGAAGGACGAGCAGGCCGACGCCGTCTACGACCGGCTCGTCGACGCCCTCAACGCCGCCGACCCGTCGAGCGCGCTCCACGCGGTGATTATGGACGAGGAGATCCGCAGCCCCGACTCCGGCGCGTTCGACTGGACCGACGTCCGGCAGTTCAACCTGATGTTCGAGACCCACATCGGCCCGGCCTCCGACTCCGAGAGCAAGGTCTACCTCCGGCCCGAGACGGCGCAGGGCATCTTCGTCCAGTACCAGAACGTCCGCGAGACGGCCCGGCTCAGCGTCCCGTTCGGGATCGCCCAGATCGGCAAGGCCTTCCGCAACGAGATCGTCGCCCGGCAGTTCGTCTTCCGGATGCGCGAGTTCGAGCAGATGGAGATGCAGTACTTCGTCAAGCCCGGCGACCAGAGGCCCGCCTATGAGGAGTGGAGCGAGCGGCGGATGGAGTGGCACCGCGCCAACGGCATCCGCCCGGCGAAGCTCCGCTGGCACGAGCACGAAAAGCTCGCCCACTACGCCGACGCCGCGCAGGACGTCCAGTACGAGTTCCCGATGGGCTGGCAGGAGGTCGAGGGCATCCACAGCCGCACCGACTACGACCTCAGCCGCCACCAGGAGTTCTCGGGCAAAAAGATGGAATACTTCGACCCCCAGACGCAGGAGCGCTACCTCCCCTACGTCGTCGAAACCTCGGTCGGGCTCGACCGGACGATCCTGATGATCCTGTGCGACGCCTACCGCGAGGAAGAAGTGGACGGGGCCACGCGGTCGGTCCTCAAGTTTCACCCCGAGCTCGCGCCCTACACCGCGGCGGTCTTCCCGCTCGTCAAAAAGGAGGGGATGCCCGAGATAGCCCACCAGATCGAGGAGGACCTCCGCCGGCAGTTCAATGTGTTCTACGACGAGAAGGGCTCGGTCGGCAAGCGCTACCGGCGGCAGGACGAGATCGGCACCCCGTTCTGCCTCACCGTCGACGGCGACACGCTCGGGGACGGCACCGTGACCATCCGCGACCGCGACTCGATGCAGCAGGAGCGCCTCCCGGCTGACAATGCCCGGCGTTACATCGAAGACCGCGTCGCGGCGTGGCAGCCGGACAGGGCGTAGGGGCCGTCGGTTGGACTTGATGTTGGCAGGTAATTTGCGAAGCTTCGGTGAAGCAGCCACCAACCTTTCGCACGCCATGCCTACGCTCGACCTCACCCTGTTCACAACCGCTTGCGACGAAGAAGCCACCCGCTACCGGGTGCTCCACGGCCTGCAAGAAGCCCGGCGGGCGTTCGGCGAAAACGCGGTCTATCCCCACCTCGCGGACCTGGTCCACCTCCACGAGGCCATGCGAGAGATCGCCCAAAGCTCCGAGGCGCTCCGCGAGCGCGGCACCGTGGCCGGGGTCGATCTGAACGAAGGCACGCTGCGCTACGAGCCGGCGGACGAGCCGGCGTTTCTTTTTGAGACGCTGATCGCGTGGGCCGTGCCGCTCGTCGAGGAGACCATCGAGGAGGGGAAGGCGATCTTCGATTTCGTGGACGAGCACACGGAGGTCGAGGCCGTGGGGATCGTGCCGTCGTACCAGGACGAGGGCTACCTGCTCGTGCCCGACGGCGGCTCGCTCCGCATCCTGCGCTACGCGGTCTCCATTTTCACCCGCCACGACGAGCGCTTCCGCAGCCTGCGCACCGCGGCCCTCGGCAAGGCCCCGGCGGACGCGCCGCCGCACGACCTCAAGCAGCGCCTCGTCGCCGAGCACCCGGACCTCCCCGCGCCGGCGACCTACCGCCTCGCGACGGACCTCGACTTTCCCGTCGAAGCGACCATCTTGCCGGTGGCCAAGCGGAAGCTCTTGCAGTACCTCGCCCTCGGCGGCTCGGCCGGCACCTGCTGAGCGCGGAAGAGCGCGGGAAAACGTAGAACGTTAGCGCAGCCGTCGCATGGCGCGTTTAGCTCTCTGTCCTCTGTATCACCGTCCTCTGTATCACCGTCCGCCGCCCTTTGAAATCCGGTCGGCGGCAGCGAGGCCGGACGCGAGCGCGTCGCCGACCGAGATGCCGCCCCGGACGTTTCCGGCGAAGCGCAGGCGGGCGTGCCGGGCCTCGAGGTCGGCGAGGGCAGCGAGCACGCGGTCGTAGCCGACCTCGTACTGCGGGATCGCCCGGCTCCAGAGCCTCCGGTGGACGAACACCGGCTCGGCTCGGACGCCGACGAGGGGGCGCAGGTCGGCGAGTGCGAGCGCGGCGAGGGCATCGGTCGGGAGGGAGGCGTCCGGCGGGTGGCGGGTGCCGCCGAGGAAGCAGGTGAGGAGGACGTGGCCGGCGGGCGCGCGGCCTGGGAAGAGAGTCGAGGAGAAGAGCGCGCCGAGGAGCCGGAACGGCTCGCGCGCCGGGACGAGCACGCCGAACCCGCCGAGCGGGTGCGCCACGTCGGCGCGGCGGAAGCCGAGGGCGAGGACCGACACGGCAGCGTAGGACGGGGGGGGCACGGCGAGCGGGGTGTCGATCTCGGGCAGGCGGTGCACCGGCGCGGCAAAGACGACCCCGTCGAAGCGCGCCTCGTGCACCGACCCCTTGGTCTGCGCCGTCACGGTCCAGCCGCTGCCCTCGGGCCGGAGGCCGACGACCGGTGCGCTCAGCCGGACCCGGTCCCCGAGGAGTCCGGCGAAGGCGTCGGGCAACGCCTGCATCCCGCCTCGGAACGAGAACGGGCGCGGCGACGGCTTCGGCTCAGCGTGCTTCGACCCGGAGCCGTGCCGCAGGCGGTGGGCGAGGCCGCGCGCGAGCGAGCCGTGCTCCCGCTCCAGCGCGTGCAGCGTCGGGAAGGCGAGCCTGGCCGAGAGCCGCTCCGGGTCTCCCGCCCACACGCCGGCCACGAACGGGTCGACGAGGTGGCCGAGCACCTCGGCTCCGAGGCGGCGCCGGACGAAGGCGGCGAGGGATTCGTCTTCGGCGACACCGCGCCGGACGAACGGCTCGGCGAGGAGGCGCAGCTTGGCGCGCGCCGAGAGCAGCGGCGTCCGCGCGAGGCCGAGCGGCGACGACGGGACGGGGGCGAGCGCGCCGTCTTTGACGACGAAACGATGTGCTGCCGCGTCGCTCGCCCACACGCGCTGCTCCGTCAAGCCCAGCGCCTCGATCACGTCCTCCACCGCGCGGGACCGGGCGACGAGCGTGTTCGGCCCCTCGTCCACGAGAAACCCCTCGCCCCGAACCGAGCGGATCACCCCGCCGGTGCGCTCGCTCGCCTCGAAGAGCGTCACCTCGGCTCCGAGCGTGTGCAGCCGCCACGCCGCCGCGAGGCCGCTGATGCCGCCGCCGACGACGGCGATGTGAGGCAGAGAGGGCATGGGAGGTAAAAATCGTGAGCGCGCCGAGGGGTGACGCGAGGCTGACAGCGCAGCGGGATATCCTGACGGTCCTCACCACGGGATCCCCCGATGCGACGACAGGTCATCGAAAAGCTGGAGATTCTGGCGGACGCCGCCAAGTACGACGTCTCCTGCGCCTCTAGCGGCAGCACCCGGAAGAATACCCCCGACGGGCTGGGCAACTCGACCGGCCTCGGCATCTGCCACTCGTACACGCCCGACGGCCGGTGCGTCTCCCTCCTCAAAATCCTCTTCACGAACGTCTGCATCTACGACTGCGCCTACTGCGTCAGCCGCCGCTCGAACGACGTCCAGCGCGTGGCCTTCACCGTCGAGGAGGTCGTGGACCTCACGCTCGGATTCTACCGGCGCAACTACATCGAGGGGCTCTTCCTCTCGTCGGGCATCTTTAAAGACGCCGACACGACGACCGAGAAGCTCGTTGCCGTCGCCCGAAAGCTGCGGACCGAGCACCGGTTCAACGGCTACATCCACCTCAAGGTCATCCCCGGCGCGTCGGACGAGCTCGTCGCCGAGGCGGGGCTCTACGCCGACCGGCTCAGCGTGAACCTCGAAATCCCGTCCGAGCAGGGGCTGCGGTCGGTCGCGCCGGAGAAGGACTACGCCAGCGCCCTCGGGCCGATGGCCGTCGTCGGCCAGCGGATCGCGGAGAACCGGGAGGACTACGCGGCGGCGAAGCGCCTCGCCCTCAAGCGCCCCCCGAAGTTCGCGCCCGGCGGGCAGAGCACCCAGCTCGTCATCGGCGCGACGCCGGAGACGACCGGACGGTCCTCCGCCTCGCCGACGGGCTCTACCAGCAGCAGCGCCTCAAGCGGGTCTACTACTCGGGCTACATCCCCATCGGCGACGCCCGCGCCGCCCAGATCGACCGCGCCCCGCTCGTGCGCGAGCACCGGCTCTACCAGGCCGACTGGCTCCTCCGCTTCTACCAGTTCTCCGTCGACGAGGTGGTCACCGACGCCGAGCCGATGCTCGACCAGCACGTCGACCCGAAGACGAGCTACGCCCTCCGCAACCCGCACCTGTTTCCCATCGACGTGAACACCGCCGACGCCGAGTGGCTGCTCCGGGTGCCGGGGATCGGGCACAAATCGGCGCGGCGGATCGTGGCGGCCAGGCGGCACGGGACCGTCCGGTGGGAGCACCTCCGCACGATGGGCGTCGTGCTCAAGCGGGCGCGCTACTTCATCACCGTCCCGGAGCACACGCCGCGCCTCCTGGAGCACGACCCCGCCGCCGTCCGGCTCCGGCTCGTCGGCGCTCGGCAGCAGGCGAAGGCCGCGTCCCAGCTCAGCCTCTTCGCCGCATGACAGGAGCGGAGGAGCGGGAGAGCGGAAGAGGGGATCAGTCACCGCCGTCCCGTTTTCTCTTCCGCTCGTCCGTCCTTTCCCGCTTCCGCTCATACCCATGAACCGCTACGCCTACGACGGCTCCTTCGACGGCTTCCTCTGCGCCCTCGCTGCCGCGTGGCACGACGACGCGCCGGCGATCGAGGTCGAGACCGACACGCCGCAGGGTGGGCTGTTCGGCGAGGCGGTGTCGGTGCGGACCGACAAGGCGCTCGCCGAGCGGGTGCGGGCGGCGCTCGTCGGGCGGATGGGGGCCGATGCCGTGCGGCGGATCTACCGCGTGTTCCTCAGCGAGCAGCCCGGGGTGGAGCGGACGCTCCTCGAGCTCGTGCGCGCCGTCGTCGAGCGCGGGGCCGAGGCGCTGACCGACTTCCGGCATGGGCCGGCGTGGCGCGCCGAGCGCCTCGCGCAGCAGGTCGGGCGCGAGGTGCACCGGATGCACGCCTTCGTCCGCTTCGAGGCGTGCGGCGGAGACGGCTACCTCGCCACCGTCACGCCGGACTTCAACGTGCTCCCGCTCATCGGCGACCACTTCGCCGCGCGCTACCCGGCCATGCGGTGGGCCATCGTCGACGCGCGCCGCCGGACGGCCCTCGTCCACGACGAGACCGGGACCCGCCTCGTGCCCGCGCCCGAAGCTGCGACCGACCGACGGGCGGAGGACGAGGCGGCGTTCCAGCGGATGTGGCAGACCTATTTCCGCGCCGTGACCATCCCCGAAAGGGCAAATCCGCGTCTCCACCGCCAGCACGTTCCCCGCCGGTATTGGCCTAGGCTGACCGAGTTGCGGGTTGCGAAAGAGGATGGCTAGCATATGGGCATGAAATGAGTAGGCCGAGCGGCTATTCACGGAAAAAAGTATTGCGTGGGAGCGATTCTCGCCCGTATCATGCACTGTTGCCCCCGTCAGAATCCACGCTCGTCTCCCTGCGTGAAGGTGTAAGGTGAGCGCTTTGGCTTCCGAGGTAACACCTCAGCACTACTCACACAAACACATTCGCTATGAAAACCTTTCGCTACTTCATCTTGGCGCTGTTCGCCTTCGCGCCAATGATCGTGCAAGCCCAGGAGGACAGTATCCGCGTCTCGCTCACCTCCCTTCCAGGAGACGTCTTCCAGGCCGTAGGGGCCGACTTCGGCGCTCAGTTCACTGAGGGCCTGACCGTGGGGCCGGTCGAGCTCGTCCAAGCTGAACCCTTCGAAGCCTGCGAGCCAATCACAAACGCCGCTGAACTGGAAGGCAAAGTCGCCTTCATCTCACGCGGTAGCTGTGCCTTCGTCATAAAGGGTGAGAACGCTGCGAACGCTGGTGCTATCGCTTGGGTCCTAACCAATAACGACGCAGATAATCCCGAGCAGTTCATTACGCCGATCGGCGACTGCGAGCCCGACGTATGCTCGATTCCGGTCGCCGTTGTCACGTTCAACAGCGGCCAGATAATCGAGACCGAGGTGAAGTTTGGCACGGAGGTCGTAATCGACCCGGTCCGCATCCTCGCGCCGCCGCCGCCGTCGTCGTTCGGTGTCCACGAGACCGGCGTGATCACGATGAGCGTCTACGACTACGGCTTCCTCGGTGCGAGCGCCGCGCTGCGGTTCCTCCTCCCGGGTGAGGGCATACCGTTCGACTTCATCGTCGATGAAGACACGACCACCGGCGGGCTCTTCGTCAGCACGGTGCTCGTCGCGCAGGGCGAAACCGTCAACACGAACCCCTACACCGAGGGACCGCCGGAGTTCGTCAACGTCGACGACGTGATCGCCATCACGGACCCGCCGGCCCCGTTCGACCAAGCGTTCCAGACCTCGTACATGTCGAACCAGCTCGGCGTCATGGTGACGCAGCGCTCGTACTCGCGTGCGGGCGACCCCTTCGTGATCGTTGATCTCGAAGTGGAGAACACGTCGAGCAGCACGCTCGAGGATGTCTACGTCGGCATCTTCGCCGATTGGGACGCCGATGAGGATGGCGACGGGCCGGACGCATCGACGGACGACTCCGCCGGCTACAACGAGGACCTCTTGGTCCCCTACGTCTTCGACGGCGATCAGTATTACGGCGTGACGGCCTTCGTTGATGAACTCTCCGGATACAGCACTGATGTCTCGGGGATTGACGGTGACTTCGGCAACGCAACCGATGAGGAGTTGCTCTCGGGTCTCACCGACGACATCGACCCGCTGCCCGGCGAGGCTGAGCGCGCCGCTGTGACGGGAACCGGTCCCTACACCATGGAGGCGGGACAAAGTGTCACCGTCCGGTTTGCCTACGTGGCCGGTAGCGATGAGGACGACTTCTTCGCGAACGTTGCTGAAGCGCGCGACGTCGGTGCTGTCTCCGTTGAGGAGACGACGGCGGCCGGTACGTTCGTCCTCGAGTCGGCCTACCCGAACCCGTTCTCGTCCACGACGACGATCGGCTTCGAGCTGCCCGACGCGCAAGACGTGAACCTCGTGGTCTACGACGTGCTCGGCCGCACGGTCGCCACGCTGGTCGACGGCGTCCGCCAGGCCGGTCCGCAGACCGTCGAGTTCGACGCCTCTGCGCTCCCGAGCGGCACGTACATCTACCGCCTCGAGGCCGGTGCGACGCAGCTCACGCAGCGCCTCACGGTGGTGCGCTAGCGGTCTGAGCTCGGCTCGGCACGCCTCACGCGTCGCCTGAGTCGGTTCCACTCCGAGGGCCTTGCCGGTTGACGCCGGCAAGGCCCTTCCTGTTTGCACGCGTCCCGTCCGGGTGATTGACAGGAACGCGGCGGGCAGGGTATATTTTCGTCCCTCGGTCTCCCCCTCGCTCCTCCCCGCCTATGGCTTCCACGCAAGACTTCCGCAACGGCTTCACCTTCATCTGGAACGGGGCCGTCTGGCAGATCGTCGAGTTCATGCACGTCAAGCCCGGCAAGGGCGGGGCGTTCGTCCGGACCAAGCTCAAGAACGTCCGCAACGGCAAGATCGTGGACAACACCTTCCGGGCAGGGGAGAAGGTCGAGGAGGCCCGCGTCGAGCGGCACTCGTACCAGTTCCTCTACGAGGACGACCTCGGCCTGCACCTGATGAACACGGACTCCTACGAGCAGACCACGCTGCCGGCGGGCAGCGTCGAGGGGCGCGGCTTCATCAAGGAGGGCGGCGACGTAGACCTGATCGTCCACGCCGAGAGCGGCGAGGCGCTCGCCGTCGAGATCCCGCAGCAGGTCGAGCTCGTCGTCGCCCAGACCGAGCCGGGCATGAAGGGCGACACCGCCACCGGCGCGACCAAGCCCGCCACGCTCGAAAGCGGCGCGACGATCAACGTCCCGCTCTTCATCAACGAGGGCGACCTCGTCCGCGTCGACACGGCCTCCGGGGCCTACCTCACGCGCGTCAGCACCAACTGACCTCTCAGCACCAACTGACCTCGCAGGGCGTACGCCGTCGCTCAGGGCGTGCTCCGCACCTCGTAGTGCGACGGACGCGACCGGCAGCGCAAGCGCCGCCGTAGGCCCCCTACTCCTCCGCTGCACGTTCTCCCTCCCTCACCCCAGGCCCGCCTCACCCTCCCCCGTCATGGATATCGCTAAAGTGCAGGCCCTCGTCCGCCTCGTCAATGAGAGTGGGGTGGCCGAGGTCGAGGTCGAAGAAGGCGGCCTCCGGATCGTCGTCCGCCGCCAGTCGCCGACGGTGACGTTGCAGCAGCTCGGGCAGCCCGGCGGCTTCCCGATGCAGCAGGCCTTCCCGGTGCAGACCGGCTACCCGCCGATGCCGCCGCCGATGCCGCCGGCCTACGCCCCGCCGCCGAGCGCGCCGCCGAGCGCACCTCCGGTGCCGGCTCCGGCCGCGCCGCCGGCAGCCCCCGAGCCCGCAGCGGAACCCGGCTCCGGCGAGAACGAGGTCCTCATCCGCGCCCCCATCGTCGGGACGTTCTACAGCGCGCCGTCGCCGGAGTCGGACCCGTTCGTCAAGGTCGGGGCGACGGTCAGCGAGGGGGACACGCTCTGCATCATCGAGGCGATGAAGCTGATGAACGAGGTGACTAGCGAGCACGGCGGGACCGTCAAGGAAATCCTCGTCGCCAACGCCGAGCCGGTCGAGTACGACCAGCCGCTCTTCGTGCTGACGAGCGCCCCGTGACGACCGACGACCCCCCCTCCTCGTCGCTCGTACTTCGCACCTCGTCGCCATGATAAAGAAAGTCCTCATCGCCAACCGGGGCGAGATCGCGCTCCGCATCCTGCGCACTTGCCGCGAGATCGGCCTCCAGACCGTCGCGGTCTACTCGACCGCCGACCGCGAGTCGCTCGCCGTCCGCTTCGCCGACGAGGCCGTCTGCATCGGCCCGCCGCCGAGCGCCGAGAGCTACCTCCGGGTGGACCGCATCATCGCCGCCGCCGAGGTCACCGGGGCCGACGCGGTGCACCCCGGCTACGGCTTCCTCTCGGAGAACGCCGAGTTCGCCGCGATCTGCGCCGACAACGACCTCGTCTTCATCGGCCCGACGCCCGACACCATCAGCCGGATGGGTGACAAGAGCGTGGCGAAGGAGACGATGCGCGCCGCCGGAGTCCCGGTCGTCCCTGGCTCCGAGGGCGAGATCGAGTCCGTGAAGGAGGGCCAGCGCGTCGCCGCCGAGATCGGCTACCCGGTGATGATCAAGGCGTCGGCGGGCGGCGGCGGGCGCGGGATGCGCCTCGCCCACGACGAGGCCGAGTTCGAGAAGCAGTTCGTCGCCGCCGGGTCCGAGGCGAAGGCCGCCTTCGGCAACGGGGCCGTGTACCTCGAGAAGTTCGTCGAGGAGCCGCGCCACATCGAGGTCCAGCTCATGGGCGACGGGCAGGGCACGGCGCTCCACTTCGGCGAGCGCGAGTGCTCGATCCAGCGCCGCCACCAGAAGCTCCTCGAAGAGGCCCCCTCGCCGGTCGTCGACGCGGGCCTCCGCGCCAAGATGGGCGAGGCCGCCATCGCCGGCGCGCTCGCGGTCGACTACCGCGGCGCGGGCACGGTCGAGTTCCTGCTCGACAAGCACGGCGACTTCTACTTCATGGAGATGAACACCCGCATCCAGGTCGAGCACCCCGTCACCGAGGAGGTCACCGACACCGACCTGATCGAGATGCAGATCGCCGTCGCCAACGGCGCGAAGCTCACGGCGCAGGACATCATCCTCGACGGCCACTCCATCGAGTGCCGCATCAACGCCGAAGACCCGTACCGCAACTTCTCGCCGTCGCCCGGCACGATCGTCGGCCTCCACACGCCGAAGGGCCACGGCGTCCGCGTCGACACCCACATCTACGCCGGCTACCGCATCCCGCCGAACTACGACTCGCTCGTCGCCAAGCTCATCGTCCGCGGCAAGGACCGCGAGCACGCCATCCGCAAGATGCGCCGCGCCCTCGACGAGTTCGTCATCGAGGGCATCAAGACCACCATCCCGTTCCACCGCCAGCTCATGGACGACGCGCGCTTCCAGGCCGGCGACTTCGACACCGGCTTCCTCGCCGGCTTCACCCTCCGACCTCCAGCCGAGGTGTAGGGCCAGGTTTCAAACCTGCCCCTACGGCTTACCCAGACCCGACCCCTATGACTTTCCCCGACGACTGCCGCTACACCAACGAACACGAGTGGGTCCGCCTCGGCGGCGACGGCACCGCCACCGTCGGCATCACCGACTACGCCCAGCAGGAGCTGGGCGACGTCGTCTTTGTCGAGCTGGAGGAAGACTTCGAGGGCGACGCCGAGGGCGTCTTCGGGACCATCGAGGCCGTGAAGACCGTGTCGGACCTCTTCCTCCCCGTCGCCGGGACCGTGACCGAGATCAACGCCGCGCTCGACGCCGCGCCCGAGACGGTCAACAGCGATCCCTACGGCGACGGCTGGCTCATCAAGATGAAGCCTGCCGACGCCGCCGACCTCGACGCGCTGATGGACGCCGCCGCCTACAAGCACATGATCGGCGCGGACGCCTGAAAGGGCCTTGCCCGCCAGCCCGTTCGTAGGGGCGGGTTTCAAACCCGCCCCTACGTCTTTTCATCCCGCCATGCACGATCATCCCGCCATGCACGAAACGATCGTCATCCTCGACTTCGGCTCGCAGACGACGCAGCTCATCGCGCGGCGCGTCCGCGAGGCCGGGGTCTACTGCGAAATCCACGCGTGCACGCTCCCGGTGGCGGAGGTCGAGGCGCTGAGGCCGCGCGGCTTGATCCTCTCCGGCGGCCCGTGCTCGGTCTATGACCGCGAAGCGCCCGAGCTCGACCCTGCGCTCCTCGCGCTCGAAACCGACGCGGGCCCCGTGCCGGTCCTCGGGATTTGCTACGGCTTGCAGGCGCTCGCCCACGAGCTCGGCGGCACGGTGGAGCGCGCCGCCCACCGCGAGTTCGGGCGGGCGCACCTGATCGTGGACGAGGAGGCGGGCCTCTTCACCGGCGTCCCCGACGGCTCGACCGTGTGGATGAGCCACGGCGACCACCTCACGCGCCTCCCCGACGGCTTCCGCACGATCGCCCACACCGAGAACGCCCCCATCGCCGCCGTCGCCGCCGACGGGCAGCCCGTCTTCGGCGTGCAGTTCCACCCCGAGGTCGTCCACACGGAGCACGGGAAGAAGATCGTCGAGAACTTCGTCTACGCCGTCTGCGGCTGCGCCGGCGACTGGTCGGCGGCCTCGTTCATCGAGGACAAAAAGCGCGACGTCCGGGACGAGGTCGGCGACGACCACGTCATCCTCGGGCTGAGCGGCGGGGTCGACTCGTCGGTTGCGGCGGTGCTTCTCCACGAGGCCATCGGCGAGCAGCTGACCTGCATCTTCGTCGATACCGGGCTGCTGCGGAAGCGCGAGCGCGAGGAGGTCGAGCAGACGTTCCGCGAGCACTTCCGCATCGACCTGATCGTGGTCGATGCGGCCGAGGAGTTCATGGGCGCGCTCGAAGGAGTCGAGGACCCGGAGCAGAAGCGCAAGATCATCGGGCGTACCTTCATCGAGGTCTTCCACGACGCCACCGAGGCCGTCACCGAGCGCCTCGGCACGAAGCCGAAGTTCCTCGCGCAGGGGACGCTCTACCCCGACGTGATCGAGAGCGTCTCGTTCAAAGGCCCGAGCGCGACCATCAAGAGCCACCACAACGTCGGCGGCCTCCCCGAGGAGTTGGGCTTCGACCTCTTGGAGCCGTTCCGCGAGCTGTTCAAGGACGAGGTCCGCGAGGTCGGGCGGCTGCTCGGCGTGCCGAAGAAAATCATCGGCCGGCACCCGTTCCCCGGCCCCGGCCTGGCCGTCCGCATCCTGGGCGACGTGACGCCCGAGCACGCCGCCCTCCTGCAGGAGGCCGACGCCATCTTCATCGACGAGCTCAAGGCGCACGGGCTCTACAACGACGTGTGGCAGGCCTTTGTTGTGCTCCTGCCGGTGCAGTCGGTCGGGGTGATGGGCGACGCGCGGACCTACGAGAACGCTGCTGTCCTGCGCGCCGTCACGAGCGTCGACGGGATGACGGCGGATTGGGCGCACCTGCCCTACGACTTCCTCGGCGCGGTCTCGAACCGGATCATCAACGAGGTCCGCGGCATCAACCGCGTCGCCTACGACATCTCCTCGAAGCCGCCCGCAACCATCGAGTGGGAATAGCGGGGGCATACCCAACCGGGGAACTTGTTGCCCAGATAGGGTATATTTGTGAGCATCATCCCCAGTGGGCCTCACGAGGTCCCTGGCCCCCGCCGGGTTACGATCCGGCGGGTTTTTTTATAGCACGAATCAATGAACCGCGTCAGCTTCATTATTGACGGATTCAACCTGTACCATTCGGTTCGCCAGGCGCAGCGCGATCTGAGCGGCACGTCTACGAAGTGGCTTGACGTGCGTCGTCTCTGCGAAGGCTACCTCTACCTGTTCGGCCGCGACGCTGCCTTCGAGCAGGCCTATTATTTCTCTGCGCTCGCCCATCACCTCGAAGCATCGAAGCCCGATGTGACCAACCGGCACCGCGCGTTTCTGGAGTGCCTGGAGGCAACGGGGGTTGAGGTCGTGCTGAACCGCTTCAAACGGAAAGCCATACGCTGCAAACAGTGTGGAAAGCGGTTCAGCCGGTACGAAGAAAAAGAGACAGACGTGGCGCTCGCCGTGAAGCTCGTGGAGGTGCTCGCGGAAGATGGGTGCGATACGGTTGTGCTCGTGACGGGTGATACCGACTTGGCTCCTGCCGTCCGAACGGCCCAGCGTCTCTTCCCGAACAAGAGGGTCGCCTTCGCTTTTCCCTATGGGAGAAAGAACAAAGAGCTAAAGCAGATCGCTCCCGATTCTTTCGAGATCGGCAAAGGGCAATATCCGAAGTACCAACTGCCGGACCCCTTCCCGTTGCCGAGCGGTCGCGAGGTCCGAAAACCTGCGAAGTGGTAGGTTGGAGCTTCTCGGAGCCGCGAAGGGCGGAGAGCGTTCGGGGAAGGTAGCCGGGGCGCTTCGCTCGAATGGGAGTAAGCAGAAGGGCGACCACAGCCGGGCAGCAATTTTCCGCAAGGAGGACTTTTTCCCCGACCGGAACCGATAGCATCCCGGCGCGCGAGCCGGGAGCTACCGGCCAGCGATTCCTGTGGGTCCCCGCCTCCGCGAGGATGACTTGACATCGAGTGAGGTAACTTCCCGGCACATCACTCCCCTCATTCTGCGATGCGCCTCTTCTTGCTGCTAGTCTCGCTTCTCCTAGCCGCACCCGTGACGGCGCAGCCGTTCGAGGCTCCGGCGATTCCGGCGGCGGAGTCGTCCTTCGACCGGGGACTCAGGGCGTACGAGGTCGGCTCGTACGAGGACGCGGCGCGGGCTTTCCGGCAGGTCCTCGAAGGCGCGTTCAACCAGCGGACGACGGCGGCGCACCTGATGCTCGGCAAGGCCGCCTATGCCGAGGGCGACTTCGCCGGTGCGGTCTCGGCGATGACGGACTTCGTGCGCGAGTACCCGAAGAGCCGCTACCTCGACGCCGCCCGCGCCCTCCGGCGCGAGGCCGAGGCCCGGCTCGAAGCCACCGCGGCCTTGCCCAAGCCGACCGACGTGGGCATCGTCCTCCCGACGAACGACGCCGACCTCGTGTTTTCGCAGGCGCTCTTCAACGGCGTCCGCCTCGCCGTGGACGCGCACAACGCGGCGTCGCCGGACCGGCCGGTGCGGATGGTGTTCCGCAACACCGAGGGCTCGGAGCGCGGCGCGATGCAGGCGGTGGAGAGCCTCGGGCGGGCGGGGGTCGAGCTCGTCGTCGGGCCGCTCTACAGCGAGGAGGCCGTGGCGGCGGGCGAGGCGGCGGAGCGCGAGCGCCTCCTCCTCGTCGCGCCCCTTGCCACCGAAGAGGCCGCCTCCGCGGGGCGGCGCTACGTCTTCCAGGCGAACCCGACGTTTGCCGAGCGCGGCCGGGTGATGGCGCGCTACGCCGCCGCGCAGCGCCCCGGCGCGTTCGGCGTCGTCGCGCAGTCCGGGACGCTGGGCGAGACGATGGCCGAGGCGTTCCAGACGGAGCTGGTGCGGGCGGGAGGGACCGTCGCCTTCGCCGAGCTGCTCTTCGACGACCGGGCGTGGTTCCGGCTCGACGAGGTGATCGCGGACTCGCTCGACAACCGCCTCGCGGAGGTCGACGCGCTCTACCTCCCCGTCTCCGGTGCCGACGCCGACGAGCACGCCGCCGGAGCGCTCCGCAGCCTCGACCGCGCCGTGCCCGCCGCCGAGCGCGGGCGGCTCCGCGTCTTCGGCAACACCGAGTGGGGGATGCTCGACGCCTCGCGCCTCCGCGCCGAGGGGTACAACACCGTCTTCACCTCGGACTTCTTCCTCGGCGAGGGAGGCGAGGCCGTGCGCGACTTCTCGGAGCGCTACCAGGCGCTCGCCGGCGGGCCGCCGGACCGCCTCGCGTTCGCGGGCTACGACATCGCCCGGATGCTGCTCGGCGTGCTCGGCGAGCGCAGGAGCGAAGAGCCGCTGCCGGACCTGCTCCGCCGCGCCGCGCCCTACGCCGGCCTCGGCCACCGGATCGACTTCGGGCGAGGCAACGTGAACCAGGCGATGTTCATCCTCGGGTTCCGCGCGGGGCAGCTCGTCGTGGTGGAGTGAGGGAGGGCAAACCGTCCGAGGCACCGAGGCGGGGTGCGACGCGCCGCCGCCCGTGCCCTGGCTGCCCTCCCTTGCTCCCACGCCGTTTCAAGCCTCGGCCGCCGTCTGCCGCCGCGCGGCAATAATCCGGTTTGGGACGGCGTTTTCGGGGCACCGCCTGCGCGGGCGAGTTCCCGCGCTTTTCAACCCCGGCCCGTAGGCTCTTCGCGCGGGGTGTGGTTTCTTGCTCGTGGCCGCTCCCTCCCCCCGCCTCCCCCGAAGTGATGCTCCGTCTGTCCGCCCTGCTCTTCCTCACGGTGCTCGTCGCCGGGTGCTCCGGCAGCGGGCGCATCGCGTCCGAGACGCCGGAGGCGGCCTTCGAGGAGGGCCTCGCCCTCTACGAGCGCGGCAAGTACGACCGCGCGATCGAGTACTTCCAGCACGTCTTCGACTTCGGGCGCACCAACCCGAGGGCTGCCGACGCGCAGTTCTACCTCGCCCGGTCGTACTTCGAGACCGAGCAGTACCTCCTCTCGGCCAACGAGTTCACGCGCTTCGTCGAGCTCTACCGGACGGACGAGCGCGTCGAGGAGGGCGAGTACGGGCGCGCGATGAGCTACGTCCGCCTCTCGCCGCCGTACCAGCTCGACCAGACCGACACGCAGACGGCGCTGACGTACCTCCGGCTCTACCTCAGCAAGTACCCCGGCGGGGCCTACGCCGCCGAGCTGGCCGGGCACACCGAGGAGCTGCGGGCCAAGCTGGCGAAGAAGCAGTTCGAGATCGCCGAGCTCTACGAGCGGCGCGAGCTGCACGAAGCCGCCGCGCTCTCCTACGAAGGCGTGCTGGAGAAGCACCCCGACTCCGTCTACGCCGACGACGCGCTCCTCGGCGCGGTCCGCAGCTACACGGCCTATGCCGAGCAGAGCGTCGCCTCCCGGCAGGCGGAGCGCTACCAGAAAGCCGCCGACACCTACGCCCGGCTCGTCCAGATCTTCCCGGACAGCCCGCTCCTCGGCGAGGCCGAGGCGGCGGTGGCCCCGGCGGAGCAGGCGCTGCAGCGGATCGAAGCCCAGGCCAGCCGGTGACGCGCGCGATGCGGGTAGGGATTTTCGGCGGGAGCTTCAACCCGCCGCACGTGGCGCATCTGGCGGTGGCCGAAGCCGCGCGCGACCAGGCCGGGCTGGACCGCGTGTGGTGGATGCCGGCGGCGACGCCGCCGCACAAGCAGGGCCGTCCGATGCCGGAGGCGCAGCACCGGCTCGCCATGGCGCGCCTCGCGGCGGCGGGCAACGCGGCCTTCGAGGTCTCGGCGCGGGAGGCCCAGCGCGGCGGCGTCTCGTACACCGTCGATACGCTTCGGGCGCTCCAGGCAGAACTCCCGGAGACCGACTTCTGCCTCATTCTCGGCGGCGACAGCCTCGCGCAGTTCGCGTCGTGGCGCGAGCCGAAGGAGATTCTGCGCCGCGCGACGCTCGTCGTCTACCCCCGCCCCGGTGCCGACCTCGCGGACGTGGCCCCGGCGGTGATGGCCCGCGCCACCGTCCTCGACCGACCCCTCCTCGACCCGTCGAGCACGGCGATCCGCCGCCTCCTGCGGTTGGGGCACTCGGCCCGGTACCTCGTCCCCGACCCCGTGCTGGCCTACGCCGCCGAGCACCGGCTCTACGCCGAGGGCTGACGGCCTCGCCGACGCTTCAGCCCGTGAAGGCTGCGGCCACGTGGGAGCCGACGATGAGCAGGCCGGTGCTGAGTCCCCACAGGAGCGCAAAGAGAAGCCAGGGCAGGACGCGGCGCTGGGGGGGCGGGAGGGGGCGGAGCGTGTGCATAGCGGCAGGGGTTGGAGGGGGCATGAGGGAAGACGCGGGGACGGAGCCTGCCGTAACGCGGGGGAGAAAAAAGCCCGCTCTGCCCGACAGAGCCTCGGTACCTTCCCGCTCCCCGACTCCCGCTGCCCGTGACCGCCACCGACCGCCTCCGCCGCAAAGCCGCCGGCCTCGTCGTCGTCCGCCTCGGCTCGAACATGCAGCCGCCGCGCCGCGCCGAAGAGGACGCCGCCGGGGTCAAGGCTCTGCTCGACCGCTACCCGCTCGGCGGGGTGATCCTCTTCAATGGGTCGTGGCCCGACACGCGCAGCACCCTCGCTGACCTCCAACGCGTCGCGCTTCGAGGCGAGCCGACTCGTCCGATGCTCGTGATGACCGACATGGAGCGCGGCCTCGGGCAGCAGGTCGCCGGGGCGACGGTGTTTCCCCACGCCCGCGCGTTGGCCGCGCTCGAAGAGGCCGAGGCCATGACGGAGCAGTTCGCGCGGGCCTCCGCGCGGGAGGCGCTCGCGTGCGGCGTCCACGTCACCTTCGCCCCGGTCGCCGACGTGAACCGCAACCCGGCGAACCCGGTGATCTCGGTCCGGGCCTTCAGCGAGGAGCCGGAGCGCGCGGCGCGCCTCGCGGCGGCCTACGTCCGGGGCTGCCGCGCCGAGGGGCTGCTCTCGACGGCCAAGCACTTCCCCGGCCACGGCAACACCGCCGAGGACTCCCACGCCGTCCTCCCGGCCGTCGCGGACGCGCGCGCCGTGCTCGACCGGACGGACCTCGTCCCGTTCCGCGCCGCCCTCGACGCCGGCTGCGAGCTCGTGATGACGGCGCACGTCGCCTACCCCGCCCTCGACCCGAGCGGGCGGCCCGCGACGCTCTCGGCTCCCATCCTCCGGGGCCTGCTCCGCGACGAGCTCGGGTTCGGCGGCGTCGTGATCTCGGACAGCCTGCACATGGGCGGGATTCAGGCCGAGGGCCGGAGCGAGGCCGACCTCGCCGCCGAGCAGCTCCGCGCCGGCGTAGACCTCCTCCTCGATGCCCGCAACCCCGAAGCCATGATCGAGGGCCTCGTCGCAGCGGTCGAGGCGGGGACGCTCGGCGAAGACGTCGTGGACGACGCCCTCGCCCGCGCCGACCGGCTCCGCACCCGCCTCGCGGGCCGCTTCAGTCCGGAGGTTTTTACCGATCCGAGCCGCGCCGTTCCCACGGACGAGGTGGGGTCGGAGGGGCACCGCCGGCTGGCGGCCCGCATCGCCCGGCAGGCGGTGGCGGTCGAGGGCGAAGCCGTGCGGTGGGCGACGGGGGAGGGGCTGCTCGCGGTCCTCGTCAAGCCCCACGCCTCGCACCTCGATCCGCCGGAGCAGCCGCTCGGCGCGGCGCTGCGCGAGGCGCTCCCCGGCGTAGCCTACCGCGAAGTCGGGCCGGAGACGGACGGGGCCGCGCTCGGTGCCCTCGCCGAAGAGGCGCGGGCGGCGCAGCGCGTGCTCCTCGCGCTCGTCGCCAAGCCGGCGGCGTGGCACGCCTTCGGGCTGCTCGCGGGGCAGCAGGACTTCGTCGACGCCGTCGTCCGGGACGCCGTCGTCCGGTCTCGCCCGGCGGTGGTCGCCGCCCTCGGCAGCCCGCGCGTGCTCGACGGCCTCGCCGAGGCGGCCACGCGGCTGTGCACCTACAGCGATGCGCCCGTGTCGCAGCAGGCCCTCGCCGACGTGCTGGCAGCCCGCGCGCTCCCCTAATCCTCGACAACGTTCGCTCTCGATCAACACCTTTCGCTCTCCAGCGGAGCACCGCCCACCGAAACGCGTTTCAGCCTCCATGAACATCTTCAACTTTTTTACCGGCAACCGCCCGGCGCTCATCAACGACGCGATGGGGGCCGTCGACACGATGCTCCGCGTTTCGGGCGAAATGCTGGAGGCGGCGCTCGCGTGCCTGCTCGACAACGAGCCCCTCGAGATGGACCTTTCCGAGCGGGACCGCGAGGTCAACGAGAGCGAGCAGGCCGTGCGCCGTCTCGTCATCGAGCACCTCGCCATCGACCCCGAGCGCGAGCGCATCCTGTCGCTGATCCTCGTCGCGGCGGTGCAGGAGGCCGAGCGCGTCGGGGACCTCGCCAAGTCGCTCGCCGCCGCCGCCACACTCGCCGACACGCCGCGCCTCAGCCCGCACGCCGCGCCGCTCCGGGACCTCCGCGACCGGCTCCTGCGCCTCATCGAGACGACGCGGGAGGGCTTCGTCGAGGGCGATGCCCGCGCCGCGCGCCGCGTCACCGAGGAGCACCGCGAGGTCAAGCAGATCGTCGCGGACTACCTCGAAGGCCTCGCCCACGCCGACGACGTGTCCCCGAACGAGGCCGTCGTCTTCGCGATCTCGGTGCGGATGATGGCCCGCATCTCGTCCCACCTCTCGAACATCGTCTCGTCCACCCTCGTCCCCTTCGACCAAATCCGCCGGCCGGCGTGACGGGCCTAGCGTGCCGCTGCCGGGTTTTCGACGGCAGCGAGCACCCCATCAGACCTCCCCACTCCACGCTCTGACATGGCGCGCACCCTCTCCGACATGGTCCCGCTCGGGACCGCCGCCCCCGCCTTCGAGCTCCCGGCGGCCAATCCGGACGCGGACGGGCGCGCCGGCGGCACCCGGTGCCTCGGCGACTTCGCCGACGCCGAGGCGCTCGTCGTGGCGTTTATCTGCAACCACTGCCCCTTCGTGCACGCGGTCGAGGACCGCCTCGTCGCGCTCGCCGAGGACTACGCTCCCCGCGTGCAGGTCGTCGGGATCTGCTCGAACGACGCCGACGCGTACCCCGAGGACTCGTTCGAGGCGATGGCAGCCCGCGCCGAGGCGAAAGGCTACCCGTTCCCGTACCTCCACGACGAGAGCCAGGCCGTGGCCCGCGCCTACGACGCCGTCTGCACGCCCGACTTCTTCGTCTACGGCCGCGACCGGAGGCTCGCCTACCGGGGCCGCCTCGACGACGGCCGCCCGAACCAGCCCGCGACGACGACCGACCTGCGCGATGCGCTCGATGCCCTGCTGGACACCGGCACCGTGGCCGGCGAGCAGCTTCCGTCGATGGGCTGCAACATCAAGTGGAAGCAGGACGGGCAGAAGCAGGCGCGCTAGGCCCCGTCCCGTTCAATCTGGGTCCTGGCTCGGCGAGGCCCCTGAAGGGCGCTGCGGCCTTGTCCTCCTCGCCTGATGCTACGGCATCCGGCTCGTCGGACGCCTGGCCGGGTCCCTCCAGGGTCTCTCGCTCGCCGACGGACCGACCTACGTGACAGAGCCTGGGGGAAACCTCCCCGCAGACGGTTCGTCCCAACGGAGTCTCCCCCGGTCCCGACTCCATGCCCAATCCCTCGACACACTCAGGACAGGTCCTCTGCTCGCCGCGCCGGCTGCTGCTGCTCTTCGGAACGCTCGCCGCCGCCGCCAACCTCGTCGGCTGGACGCTGGCCGACTGGTTGCGCTACGGCGAGTGGACGACGACCGGCGCGGAGCGGGCTGCCTTCGTCCTCAGCGCCGTGCTCGCGCTCTACATCGTCCTCCGCCTCGCGCTCCTCGTGACGCGGCAGGACGTGGTCAACCCCTAACCCCTCCGTCGCCATGACGCCCGCCTCTTCCGGTCCCCTCTGGTTCACCGCCATCGGCCTCGCGCTCGTCGGCGTCATGGTCATGGCCGTTCTCGCGCCGCGCCTCTTCGGGCTGGAAGAGCTGAGCTGGTGGGTGACGCTCGCCGTCGGCCTCGTGATCGGAGCGGCGGTCGTGGCCTTCGGCTACGCCAAGCGCGACTCCGGCGAAACGCGCGTCGAGCACCCGGACGAGTAGCGCCCCGTCCGGACGACGACGAGCAGCCTAGCCGGAGAGGGACCCCTCGGGTGCCTTCCGGGTATAGGAGAGGCTGCCTGGAAGCGCTTCCTGAACCCACCGGTCCCCTCGCATGAACGACGACAAAGCCACGATCGAAGCTCCGCCGAGCGACATCGCCGAGTACAAATCGGCCTACGAGAAGGAGGGCGTCGGCGACGTAGACCCGCGCTGCATCCCGCACGACCTCGACGGCGAGCCGCCGATCGGCGACGAGATCGCGCCGCCGCGCTACCCGCAGGGCGACCACGAGACGTGGAACTTCCTCTTCGAGCGGCAGATGGGCCTGCTCCCCGAACGGGCCAGCGAGACCTACCTCGAAGGCGTCGAGAAACTGGGCCTCTCGGACGACGGCATCCCGGCGCTGCGCGACCTCAGCCGCGTCCTCGACCGCGCCACCGGCTGGAAGGTCGCCCGCATCCCCGGCCTCCTCCACGAGCGCGACTTCTTCCGGCTCCTCTCCGAGCGCCTCTTCCCGTCCACCGACTACATCCGCGGCAAGGAAGAGCTCGACTATACCCCCGCGCCCGACATGTTCCACGACATCTTCGGGCACATGCCGACGCTGACGCAGCCCGCGTTCGCCGATTTCTACCAGCTCTTCGGTCGGGCAGCGCTCGGCGCGAAGGGCGTGGACCGGCAGAGCCTCGAGCGCTTCCACTGGTTCACGGTCGAGTTCGGCCTCGTCGCTGACGGCCCGTCGGCGGAGGACCCGGCGGGCTACCGCATCTTCGGCGCGGGCATCATGTCGTCGAAGGGCGAGGTGCTCAACGCGCTCTCGGACCAGGTGGAGCACCGCCCGTTCTCGCCCGAGGGCGTCATCGGCCAGGACTACGACGTGTGGCACCTCCAGCCGATCCTCTTCGTGCTCGAGAGCTTCGAGCAGCTCGTCGAGGAATTCGAGGGCTGGGCGAAGAGCCGCAAGCTGCTCTGAGAGTGTGTTCATAAACGATGCTTTGGGCTGCGAGCGGCTGCGGAAACCGCCGCCTTCGTTGCGCTGCATCGCCGTAGCTAGCGCTACGGCTGCTTCGCGCGCCTCGGTGACGGCCTCCTCGCTCGCTCTCGCCCCGCAAATCCTATTTATGAACACACTCTGAGAGACTGACTACGAATGCAAAGTGAAGGGCTGCGTCGCGCGCCTTGTCTGCGCCGTCCGGCACTCGTGCTCGCCTTCTTCCTCCATTCAGGGTCAGGCTCTGCGTGCTGAGACACGGCGACTCTGATGGGTTCTCGCTGGCCCGTGCGCCGCACGGCAGCGCCACTTTCCGCACGGGCGACGGCAATATCCTGCCGTCGTCCTTGTTTATATCCCCGGTATTCTCTACTCTACAGCATGACAGTTTCCACCACGGCCATGGCCAACCCCGCTCCCACAACGCCGCCCCATGTCGCCGAGGGCGAAGAACGCCTCGTGGCCGAAGTCCACGGCCACGTGCAGGGCGTCGGCTTCCGGTACTTCGTGCGCGGCATCGCCCGCAAGCTCGGCCTCAGGGGCATCGTGCGCAACGACCCCGACGGCGTGGTGACGGTCGTCGCCGAGGGCGGGCGCGAGGCGCTCGGCGAAATGCTCGACGCGCTCCACGAGGGGCCGGAGCTCGCCGAAGTCGACGGGGTGGACGAGACGTGGGAGGCCCCGCGCGGGCGCTTCGACGGCTTCTCGATCGAGTACTACTAGGCGCGGCATGGACTACCGCCGCGCGCTCGTCCTCGCCCCGCACACCGACGACGCCGAGCTCGGCTGCGGCGGCACCCTCGCCCGCCTCCTCGAAGCCGGGACCGAGGTCCACGTGATGGTCTTCTCGACTGCCAGCGACTCGCTCCCCGCAGGCCAGCCGCCGGACACGCTCCGCCGCGAGTTCGCCCGCGCCGCCGAGACGCTCGGCATCCCCGGGGCGCACTGCCACGTCTACGACTACCAGGTGCGCCGCCTCTCGTACTCCCGGCAGGAGGTCCTCGAAGAGATGGTCGCCGTGCGGCGGCAGGTCGAGCCCGACCTCGTCCTCCTGCCGTCGGGGCACGACCTGCACCAGGACCACCAGGTCGTCCACACCGAAGGGCTGCGGGCGTTCAAAGACGTGACGGCGCTGGGCTACGAACTGCCGTGGAACCACATCACCTTCGACGCGCAGGCGTTCGTCACGCTCGCGCCGCGCCACCTCGACGCGAAGTGGGCGGCGCTCCAGGCCTACCGCTCGCAGTTCGAGCTCCGGCGCCCCTACTTCTCGCGCGACTTCATCGACGGCCTCGCCCGCGTGCGCGGCACCCAGGTCAAGGTCGAGATCGCCGAGGCGTTCGAGGTCGTCCGGGTCAAATGGTGAGCGCGCCGCTCCGGGTCCTCGTCACCGGCGCGGGCGCGCCCGGCATCCGGGGCACCCTCTACGCCCTGCGCGCCGGAGCCGGCGACCGGCCCCTCGCTACGGTCGGCGTGGACCTCAGCGGGCGGGCCGTCGGGCGCTACCTCGTCGATGCGTTCCACACGGTCCCGCCGCCCGAGGACGCGGGCTATCTCGACGCGCTCCGCTCGGTGTGCCGCGCCGAGCGGGTCGACCTCGTTCTCCCGCAGACGACGCGCGAGACCGCCCTCCTCTCGAAGCACCGCGATGGGTTCGGGAGCACGCGGGTGATGGTGAGCGGCGCTCCGGCGGTCGAGGCGGCCAACGACAAGGCCGCCGTGCTGCGCGCCTTCGACGGCCTCGGGCTGCCGGCTCCGGCGTGGCACCTCGCGCGGAGCGAGGCTGAGCTCGGCGAGGCCGCCGCGGCGCTCGGGTACCCCGGCGTGCCGGTCGTGGTCAAGCCGCCGGTCTCGAACGGGATGCGCGGGCTGCGGGTGTTGCGCGAGGCCGCGTGGGACGCGCGCCGCTTCCTCGCCGAAAAGCCCGGCGGCGTCGAGGTCTCGCTCGGTGACCTCCGCGCCGTGCTCCGGCGCGGCACGGCGTGGCCCGACCTCGTCGTGACCGAGTACCTGCCCGGCCCGGAGTACTCCGTCGACGCCTTCCTCGGCGCGCGCCTCGAGGCGGCGATGCCGCGCCGCCGCGACGCCGTCCGCAGCGGCATTTCCTTCGAGACTACGCTGCTGCCGGAGCGGGCCGATCTGACTGAGCCCACCCTGAGGGCGGCGCAGCACCTCGGCCTGCGGTATGCCTTCGGGTTTCAGTTTAAGGAGGACGCGGCGGGCGTGCCGCGCGTGCTGGAGTGCAACCCGCGCGTGCAGGGGACGATGGTGGCGAGCGTCTTCGGCGGCCTCAACGCCGTGTGGCTCGGCGTGCAGGAGGCCCTCGGCGAGCCGCCCGGCGCGCTGCCCGGCGCGCTACGCGCCGCGACGTTCCGCCGCTATTGGGGCGGACTCGGGATCGTGGACGGCGAGGTGACCGAGGTTTGAGAGAGTGGGGAGTGGGAAGGAAAACTGGGACAGCTACTGATACCATTTCTCTGAATTAATAAGTCATTCCCGCGCAGGCGGGAATCCATACGGCGAGGGCGCGTGGCTCAACCCTCGCATGGGTCCCCGCCTGCGCGGGGATGACTTGAAGGGGAGGGGGGCGCACAAACTCAGCGGTTTGGTATGAGTCCGTCCTCTGGCGTGCCTAGCTTTCCGCTCTTCCGCTCTTCCGCTCTTCCGCTCTTCCGAATGCTCCCTGACCTCTTCCGGGGCCGCGTGCTCTTCCACTGCCACACCCGCCACACCGACGGGCAGCCGACGGTGGGCGCGTACCTCCAGTGGGCCGCCGCGCACCGGCTCGACCGGGTCGTCTTCCTCGAGCACATCCGCCGCGAGCCGAGCTACGACGTGGTCGCCTTCGCGGGCGAAGTTCGGGCGGCGGGAGAGGAGCACGGCGTAGCCGTCACGCTCGGGTTCGAGGCGAAGGTGCTGCCCGGCGGCGAGCTCGACCTCGCGGGGGAGCACCTCGCCCTCGCCGAGGTCATCGGCATCGCCGAGCACGGGTTTCCCGACGACCTCGACCTGTGGGAGCGCTCGCTGCGGGCGGCCTTCGACCGGGCGGGCGGCCTGCCGATTCCGGCGGTGTGGGTCCACCCCGGCCTCCACCTGCGGAAGGGACACCGGCTCGGCACCGAGCGTGCGCGCTACGAAGCGCTCCTCGGCGCGGCGCAGGACGCCGGGGTGCTCGTCGAGCAGAACGCTCGCTACCGGCTCGTGCCCGGCGACGCGCTGCCGCTCGTCCGCCCGGACCGGCTCGTCCGAGGCATCGACGCGCACCGGATCGAAGACGTCGAGCGGTTCTTCGCGGGCCGGGCCTCTGCGGGCTAGGCTCTGTCGCGTAGGTCGGTCCGCCGGCGAGCGAGAGACCCTGGAGGGACCCGGCCAAGCGTCCGACAAGCCAGACGCCGTAGCATCGGGTGAGGAGGACAACGCCACCCCGTCCGCCGCTCTAAGTCCCCTGCATCAGCCTCTTGCCGACGGCGAGGATGGCCTTCGTCGGGACGAAGCGCGCGGCGACGGCGGTGACCTTGTTGGTGAGACCGCTCACGACCAAGCGCTCGTTCTCGAGGAGCGCTTCGAGGCCGACGCGGGCGACCTTCTCCGGGGTCTCCGGCGGGCGGCCGCCGGGCACGCCGCTCATGTCGGCGCGGTCGAAGAAGCCCGTGCTCGTCGGGCCGGGGCAGAGGCAGGTGACCGCCACGCCGCTGCCCTCGACCTCGGCGTGGAGCGCCTCGGTGAAGGACTTGACGAACGCCTTCGAGGCGGCGTAGACCGCGAAGCTCGGCACCGGCTGGAAGGCGGCCGTCGAGGCGACGTTGAGGACGCCGCCGGTGCCGCGCCGCAGCATCCCCGGCAGGCACAGCCGCGTCAGCGCGACGAGGTTCGTGACGTTGAGCGTGACCATCTGCTCGTAGACCTCGGCGTCGCCCTCGGCGAACGCGCCGAGCTTGCCGAAGCCGGCGTTGTTAACGAGCACGTCCACCGTGTGCCCTGCCTCGGTGACGCGCTCGTAGAGCGTGTGCGCCGCGCCCGGCGTGCCCAGGTCGTGGGCGAGCACCTCGGCGTCGGCCCCGAGGCGGCGGAGCTCGTCGGCGAGGCGCTCGAGCGCGTCCTCGGAGCGGGCGGTGAGGAGGAGGCGGGCCCCGCCGCGGGCGAGCTGGCGGGCGGCGGCTTCGCCGATGCCGCCGGAGGCACCGGTGACGAGGACGGTACGGCTGTGGTAGGAGCGCATAGGGGAGCGGCGCGCACGGGGGCGGACGCCGACGTATGTTTGAGGGGCGTGCTTCTATCGTATCCCCGGAGCGTTGATCCATGAAGACCCGGCGCACCCTGCTCGACGCGGCGACCGCCCGGCTCGGCGAGGCCGGCCTCGAGAACGTGCGCCGCAACGCCGAGTGGATGCTCGAAGCCGCGCTCGGCCTCGACCGGACCTCGCTCCTGACCTCGCTCGGCGAGCCGGTGACGCCCGAGGAAAGCGCAGACTTCGAGGCGCTCGTCGAGCGCCGTCTCAGGCGCGAGCCGCTGCAGTACGTCGTCGGCCACGCCGACTTCTACGGCATCCGGCTCCGGGTGACGCCTGCCGTGCTCATCCCCCGGCCCGAGACCGAGGAGGTCGTCGAGGCGGCGCTGCGGCAGATCGAGCGGGTGCCCCGCCCGTGGGTGCTCGACATGGGAACCGGCAGCGGGGCCATCGCCCTCGCCGTCAAGCACGAGCGGCCCGACGCCGAGGTCTTCGCCTGCGACATCTCCGAAGACGCCCTCGCCGTCGCCGCCGACAACGCCGACCGCCTCGCGCTCGACGTGTCGTTCATCCGCGCCGACGCGCTCGCGCCCGCCTTCGCCAACGGCGTCCCGCCCTGCTTCGACGCGCTCCTCGCCAACCCGCCCTACATCCCGGACGGCGAAGCCGCCGCGCTCGAACCGGAGGTCCGCGACTTCGAACCACCCATCGCTCTCTTCGCCGGGGACGACCCCCTGGTGCACTACCGCGCGATCCTCGGGCACGCCGGGCGGGTGCTCAAGGAGGGCGGCCTGCTCGTCTTCGAAACCCACACCGACTTCGCCGAGGACGTCCACGCCCTGCTCGGCGAGAGCGGCTACGCAGACGCCACCGTGAAGGCTGATCTCTCGGGCCGGCCGCGCATCGTCTGGGGCTGGCGCAGCGCCTGAGCCGCGACCCCGCCGAGCGCCACCTGCGCGACCGACGGCCAGAACCGCGTCGCCAGAGCCCGCCACCGGAGCCACGAGATGGTTGACGAGCTCGAACCCGACGGACCCGTCGATGCGGACCCGTCGATGAGGTCGAGCAGACCGGGCTGGACCACTTGGCGACGAGCGGGACGGGGGAAGCGCGAAAAATCACATTAGCCAAACCTAAACTTGAATGAGAGCCGGTGTTAAGAGTAGATTGCACCCTCGCCTGATTTCTTCACGATGCTCTCCCACACCCAAGCCGTCGAGGACTACCTCAAGACGATCTACGACCTCGGGCGCGGCGAGGCCGTGGCGACGTCCGCCGTCGCCGAGCGGCTCGGCGTGACGGCGGCATCGGTCACGGGGATGGTCAAGAAGCTGGCCGAGCTGAACCTCGTCACGCACGAGCCCTACCGCGGCGTGACCCTTGCCGAGGCGGGGCGGAAGATCGCGCTCGAAGTCATCCGCCACCACCGCCTCGTCGAGCTCTACCTCCACCAAGCGCTCGGCGTGCCGTGGGACCGCGTCCACGCCGAGGCTGAGAAGATCGAGCACGTCCTCTCCGAGGACCTCGAGGCCCGGATCGCCGCCGCGCTCGGCAACCCGACCGTCGACCCGCACGGCGCGCCGATCCCGACGCTCGCCCTCGAGCTCCCCGAGCGCGACGTGACGCCCCTCGCCGACCTCGCTGCGGGACAGCGCGGCACCGTCGCTGAGGTGAGCGACCACGATGCCGAGCTGCTCCGCTACGTCGGCGGCCTCGGTCTCTACCCGCAGACGCCCGTCGAGGTCGTCGCCGCTGCGCCGTTCGACGGGCCGCTCACGCTCCGCGTCGACGCCGGCAGCGGTGCCGACGAGCAGACTGTCGGGCGCACGGCCGCCCGGTTCATTCTCATCACCGACATCCACACGGCCTGATGCCCAAGCTAGCCCTCCTCGCTTTTTTCCTGCCCCTTGCCCTCGCCGGCTGCGGCCCCGAGGCGGGCGCAGCGCGCGGCGGTCTCGGCGAGCGGCCCGTCCGCGTCGTCACGACGACGAGCATGGTCGCGGACCTCGCCCGGCAGATCGGCGGCGCGCGCGTCGAGGTCGAGAGCCTGATGGGGCCGGGCGTCGATCCGCACCTCTACAAGGCCAGCGAGGGCGACGTGCGCCGGATGACGGACGCCGACCTGATCCTCTACAACGGCCTCCACCTCGAGGGCAAGATGGTGGACCTCCTCGACCGGATGGACCACGCCGCCGCCGTCACCGACGAGATCGACCGCGCCGGGCTCGTCGCGCCGCCGGAGTTCGACGGCAACTACGACCCGCACGTCTGGATGGACGTCTCGATGTGGCAGACCGCCGCGCGTGCCGCCGCGCGCGGCCTCGCCGCGCTCGACACCGCGCACGCCGCCGGCTACCGTGCCCGCGCCGACGCCTACCTCGCCCGCCTCGACAGCCTCGACGGGTGGGTCCGCGCCGAGGCCGCGCGCGTGCCGGAGCAGCGCCGCGTGCTCGTTACCGCGCACGACGCCTTCGGCTACTTCGGGCGCGCCTACGGCTTCGAGGTCCACGGCCTGCAAGGCATCTCGACCGCGACCGAAGCCGGCACCGCCGACGTGCAGCGCCTCGCCGCGTTCGTCGCCGAGCGGCGGCTTCCGGCCCTCTTCGTCGAGTCCTCCGTCTCGGCGCGCTCCATCGAGGCCGTCCGCGAGGCCGTCCGCGCACGCGGCTTCGAGGTCGAGATCGGCGGCAACCTGTATTCGGACGCGCTCGGCGGCGAAGGCTCCGGCGCGGACACGTACGTCGGGATGATCCGCCACAACGTGCGCACCATCGTCGAGGCCCTCGCCCGTTCGACAGGCTCAGGGCAGGCTCGCGAGCCCGTCGCCGCGCGCTAGCCGTCATGCCGAACGCGATCGACGTCACCGACCTCACCGTCGCCTACCGCGACAGGCCCGTGCTGTGGGACGTCGACCTCGCTGTCCCCGAGGGCGTGCTCCTCGCGATCGTCGGGCCGAACGGGGCGGGCAAGACGACGCTCATCAAGGCGATGCTCGGGCTCCTCGACGTCGCCGCCGGGCAGACGCTGATCTACGGCGAGCCCTACGCCCGGCAGCGGAACCTCGTCGCCTACGTCCCGCAGCGCGGCTCGGTCGATTGGGACTTCCCGACGAGCGTGCTCGACGTCGTGATGATGGGGCTCTACGGGCGGCTCGGCTGGATCCGGCGGCCCGGCAAGAAGGAGAAGCAGGCGGCGCTGGAGGCGCTCGAAAAGGTCGGGATGCAGGAGTTCGCAGGCCGGCAGATTTCGCAGCTCTCGGGCGGGCAGCAGCAGCGCGTCTTCCTCGCCCGCGCCCTCGTCCAGGACGCCCAGGTCTACTTCATGGACGAGCCCTTCCAGGGCGTCGACGCCACCACCGAGCGCGCCATCGTCACGCTCCTGCAGGAGCTTCGGCAGGCCGGCAAGACGCTCGTCGTCGTCCACCACGACCTGCAGACCGTGCCGGAGTATTTCGACTGGGTGCTCCTGCTCAACGTCCGCCGCATCGCCGCCGGGCCGGTGGCTGAGGTCTTCACCGAGGAGAACCTGCGGCTGACCTACGGCGGGCGCATCCCCTTCATTCAGGCCGCCGCCGTCACCGAACCGTAGGGGGGCGGACCGTCAGGGTGGGTTTGAAACCCACCCGTACCATCGTACATGACCCTCTTCCACGACCTCCTGTTCGACTACACCCTCCGCACGGTGGCGCTCGGCGCGGCGACGCTGGGCGTCGTCAGCGGGTCGCTCGGGACGTACGCCGTGCTGCGCGGGCAGTCGCTCCTCGGCGACGCGATCAGCCACGCGGCGCTGCCGGGGATCGCGCTCGCGTTCCTGCTGACCGGCAGCAAGGCCCCGCTCGTGCTCGTCGTCGGGGCGGCACTCGCGGGGTGGGTCGGGACGCTCGCGGTGATGACGGTGGTCCGGCGCTCGCGGGTTCCGTACGACGCGGCGCTCGGCATCGTGCTCTCGGTGTTCTTCGGCTTCGGCTTGGTGCTGCTCGTCGCGGTGCAGCGGATGCCGGGGGGGAATCAGGCGGGGCTCGACAAGTTTCTCTTCGGGCAGGCGGCGGCGCTCGTCACCTCCGACCTCGTGGTGATGGCGACGCTCGGCGTGCTCGCCCTCGGCGTCGCGTTCGCGTTGTGGAAGGAGTTCAAGCTGCTCGCCTTCGACCAGGAGTTCGGCGCGGCGCTCGGCCTCCCGATGCGCCGGCTCGACGTGGTGCTGACGACGCTGCTCGTGGTCGCGATTGTGATCGGGTTGCAGACGGTCGGCGTGGTGCTGATGAGCGCGATCTTGGTCGCGCCCGCCGCCGCCGCCCGGCAGTGGACCGACCGGCTCGGCGGGGTGATGGCCCTCGCCGCGTTCTTCGGCGCGCTCGCCGGGGCCGGCGGGGCCGTCGTCAGCGCGACGACTGCGCGCCTGCCGACCGGCCCGACGATCGTCCTGTTCGCGGGCGTGCTCGTCGTCGTCTCGCTTTTGTTCGCGCCGCGGCGGGGCGTCGTAGCCGCGTGGTGGCGCGCCCGCCGCAACCGGACGAACCTGCGCGAGATCGGCGTGCTCGAAGACCTCTACACCCTCGCGCTCCAGCACCCGGAGAACCGGCAGCACCCGCACCCCGTCGCCACGCTCGAGACGATGACGACGCGGCCCGAGAGCGTCGCCTCGGGCCTCGACGCGCTCGCCGCGCGCGGCTTCGCCGAGCCGGCGGACGGGGAGCGGTGGGCGTTGACGGACGAGGGCTTCGCGGCGGCGGCGGCGATCGCTCGGAACACCAAACTGCCGTAGGGGCGGGTTTCAAACCCGCCCCTACCTCTTCCGCCCCGCCCCTTCTGTCCTGCACCTCACTCTGTAATGACCTCGGCGCAACTCGACATCCAGCTCATCGCAGCCGTGACGGCGGCGGCGTGCGCCCTCCCGGGGGTCTTCCTCGTCCTCCGCCGGGTTTCGCTGATGAGCGATGCGATCAGCCACGCGATCCTGCCCGGCCTCGTGCTCGCCTTCTTTGTCACCGAAAACCTCGCCAGCCCGCTCTTGATCGTCGCCGCCGCGGCGACGGGCGTGTTGACGGTCGTGCTGATCGAAGCCCTCAGCCGGACGCGCCGCGTGAAGGAGGACGCCGCCATCGGCATCGTCTTCCCGATCCTGTTTTCGGTCGGCGTCATCCTGATCGCCCGCTTCGCCTCGGGCGTGCACCTCGACGTGGACGCGGTGCTCCTCGGCGAGCTCGCGTTCGCGCCGTTCAACCGGTTCGAGGTCGGCGGGCTCGATCTCGGCCCGCGCGCGCTGTGGGTGATGGGGCCGGTCCTCGCGCTCAACCTCGCCTTCCTCGCGGTCTTCTTCAAAGAGCTCAAGCTCTCGACGTTCGACGCGGGGCTCGCCGCCGCGCTCGGGTTCGCGCCCGGCGCGCTGCACTACGCCCTCATGACGCTGGTCTCGGTGACGGCCGTCGGGGCGTTCGATGCCGTCGGGTCGATCCTGGTCGTGGCGCTGATGATCGCGCCGCCCGCGACGGCCTACCTGCTGACCGACCGGCTGACGGTGATGCTCGGCTTGAGCGCCGGGATCGGCGTCGTGTGCGCGGTGGCAGGGTACTGGACGGCGAACCTGTTCGACACCTCGATTGCCGGGGCGATGGCTACGGCGGCCGGGGTGGCGTTCGCTCTCACGTTCGCCTTCGCGCCGGAGCGGGGCCTCGTGGCGCAGGCGCAGCGGCGGCGCAGCCAGCGCCGGACGTTCGCCGAGAAGATGCTGACGGTCCACCTGCTCCACCACGAGCACACACCCGAGGCGGCGCGCGAGTGCCGGGTGCCGCACCTCCAGGAGCACCTCCGCTGGACCCCGGAGTTCGCCCGCCGCGCCGTCGAGGCCGCCGTCCGCGACGGCTACGTCCTCCGCGACGCCGACCGGCTCCGCCTCACCGACCCCGGCCGCGCCTGGGCCCAGGAGTCGATGGTGGATTAGCATGGACTTCAACCTCAGCCTCGTCGTCCTCGGCGGCCTGGTGCTCGGGCTTGGGCTGGTCTCGAACCTCCTCCAGGAGCGGTTCGGGTCCGACCGGCTGCTGGCGCTCGCCTGCGGGGTGCTCCTCGGGCCGGCCGTGCTCGACGTGCTCGACCCGGAGGCGTGGGCGAGCACAGACCTCCTCTTCGAGGAGGCGGCGCGGCTGACGCTCGGCATCGGGCTGATGGGCGTGGCGCTCCGACTGCCCAGCGGCTACCGGGGGCACTGGCGCTCGGTCGGCGTGCTCCTCGTCGCGGGGATGCTGGGGATGTGGGCGGTGTCGAGCGCGCTCGTGTGGGCCATCGCGGGCGTGCCGCTCTGGGTCGCCCTCCTCGTCGGTGCCGTCGTCACACCGACGGACCCCGTCGTAGGCTCGGCCGTCGTGACGGGGAGCCTCGCCGAGCGGAACCTGCCGGCGCGCCTGCGCCACCTGATCTCGGCCGAGAGCGGGATGAACGACGGGCTGGCCTACCCCCTCGTCCTCCTCCCGGTCCTCGTGCTGACGCAGCCCGACGCGGCGGCGTGGGCGACGTGGGCGACGCGCGTGCTGCTCTGGGAGGTCGGGGCGGCGCTCGGGCTCGGGCTCGCCATCGGGTGGGCGGCGGGGAAGGCGCTGGAGTGGGCCGAGGCGCACGACCTCATCGAGCGGCCGTCCTATCTCGCGTTCACGCTCGCCCTCGCCCTCTTCACGCTCGGTGCCGTGAAGCTCCTCGGCAGCGACGGCATCCTCGCCGTGTTCGCAGCCGGCCTCGCCCTCGACACCGTCGTCACCACGGACGAGCGGCGGGCCGAGGAGCGGATCGCCGAGGCCTTCGACCGGTTCTTCAGCCTGCCCATCTTCGCGCTCTTCGGCATGGCGCTCCCGTGGGCGGCCTGGGCCGAGATGGGGTGGCGGGCCGTGGCGCTGGCCGGCGCGGTGCTTCTCCTGCGCCGGCTGCCCGTCGTGCTCGCGCTAGCGCCCTGGGTCCGCCCGCTCCAGTTTCGCCGCGATGCCCTCTTCGCCGGGTGGTTCGGGCCGGTCGGCGTGGCGGCGCTGTTCTACGCGAGCTTTGCCCTGCGGGAGACGGGGGTCGAGGAGGTGTGGACCCTGGGCAGCCTCCTCGTCGCTGCCTCGGTCCTCGTCCACGGCGGCACCTCTACGGTCTTTACCCGCCTCTACGGCCGCCACGACCCCGACGCGCCGTATGCGCCCGAGGACGACGACGCGGATGCCTCCGGCGGGCCGGAGGCATAAGGGGGCGCGGAGGCTGCTCTGCCGCGCGGTCTTCGACGCGCTCGGGCCGCCGCTCAGCGTGGCCCGCTCAGCGCAGCCGAGTGCAGTAGCTTCCGGGAGGTTCTCTGCTCTTGCCCGTCCGTCCGAGATGCCCGATGCCTGACCCCGACGCTCGCCCCCTCCCCCTCGTCCCCGCCGATGCGCCTCCGCCGGTGGACAGTGGTCTCGCTGACGGCGACGTCTCGACCGAGCTCGACCCGCCGGGCGGCGAGGGCGGCGTCGTGCTCCCGAAAGGGCCGAAGCTCTTCGGCACCTTCGCCGGCGTCTTTACCCCGACGCTGCTGACGATCCTCGGGGTCATCATGTACCTCCGCCTCGGGTGGGTGGTCGGGAATGCCGGCCTCCTCGGGGGGCTGCTCATCATCGCGCTCGCCAACGGCATCACGCTCTGCACCGGGCTCTCGCTCTCGTCGATCGCCACCAACACCCGCCTCGGCGCGGGCGGACCTTACGCCATCATCTCGAAGTCGCTCGGGTTCGAGATCGGCGGGTCGGTCGGCGTCCCGCTCTACCTCTCGCAGGGCTTGGCCGTGGCGATGTACGTCTTCGGCTTCCGTGAGGGCTGGACGTGGATCTTCCCGGACCACCCGGCGCTCGTGGTGGACCTCGCCATCTTCGCCGTCGTCTTCGGGATCGCCTACCTCTCGGCGAGCCTCGCGTTCAAGATTCAGTACGCGGTGATGGCCGTCATCGCGCTCTCGCTCGTGTCGATCCTGGCCGCGCCGGACTTTCTCCGGGGCGTGGGCGAGATTCAGTATTGGGGGAGCTACCCCGGCGCGCCCGAGGACGGCTTCCGGGGGACCAACTTCTGGCTCGTCTTCGCCGTCTTCTTCCCCGCCGCGACGGGCGTCATGGCCGGGGCCAACATGTCGGGCGAGCTCAAGAACCCGCGCAAGAGCATCCCGCTAGGCACGCTCTCGGCGATCGGCGTCTCGCTCGTGATCTACGTCCTCCTGGCCGTGTGGACGGCGCGCGCGGCCACGCCCGAGGAGCTGGTCTCGAACTACACCGTGATGATCGACAAGGCGCTGTGGGGGCCGGTCGTGCTCGCCGGCCTCCTCGGGGCGACGTTCTCCTCGGCGCTGACCTCGCTCGTCGGCGCGCCCCGGATCATGCAGGCCCTCGGCAAGGACGGCCTGGTGCCGGCCGGCGGCTGGCTGGCGAAGACGACCGGCGGCGAGCCGCGCCGGGCGATGCTCGTCACGGGCGTGATCGTCCTGGCGGCGCTGCTCTTGCGCGACCTCAACGTGATCGCCCCGATGATCACGATGTTCTTCCTCATCACCTACGCCGTCATCAACGTGGTCATGCTGGCCGAGGCGAGCCTGGGGCTGATGAGCTTCCGCCCGACGTTCAACCTCCCGCGCGTGGTCCCGCTCTTCGGCGCGCTCGGGTGCGTCTTCGCCATGTTCATCGTCAACCCGACGGTCGGGCTGCTCGCCGTGGCGGTCGTCGGCGGCATCTACTTCTGGATCACGTGGCGCGGCGTGGCCCCGCGCACGGGGAGCGTCCGCAGCGGCATCTTCGCGGCCTTCGCCGAGTGGGCCGCCGGCAAGGTGATCGCCCTCGACATGACCGCGAGCCGGGCCTGGAAGCCGTCGCTGTTGGTCCCCGTCCTCGACCCGGCCACGCTGCGCGGCGAGCTCCGCCTGCTGATCGACGTGTGCCGGCCCGAGGGCTCGGTCAAGCTCCTCGGCATCGCCACGACGGAGACCGTCGCCGACCTCACGCCGCGCATCGAGCGCTTGGCGCGGACCCTCCGCAAGAACGACGTGCTGACGACGAGCGCGGTGATCGACTCGGCGGGCTTCGCCACCGGCATCGTGACCGGCGTGCAGGCGCTGCGGAGCGCGTTCTTCGCGCCGAACGTGCTCTTCCTCAACCTCCCCCACCACCCCGAGCGCCACGACGAGCTGCGGACCATCGTCAAGGAGACGAGCCGGCTCGAAGTCGGCGTGATGCTCCTCGCCCTCCACCAAGAGGCGGGGCTGGGGATGAGCAAGGTCGTCAACCTCTGGGTCCGCCCCCGGCCGGCGCGCGTGGCGATGCAGGACTACCTCGACCGCTCGGACCTCAACCTCGGCATCCTGACCGCGCTCCGGCTGGCGAAGGCGTGGGACGCCGAGCTGAACCTGATCACGGCCATCCCGGACGAGGGCGAGGCGCAGGCGGCGTGGGAGCACCTGAACGAGCTCCGCGACCTCGCCCGCATCCCCGAGGCGGCGCGCTCCGAGGTGGTGGTCGGGCCGTTCGAGGAGTGCGTGGCGCAGGCTCCGCAGTCGGACATCGACGTGATGGGGCTGCGGCGCGACGGGGCCGGGCCGGACCTCGGCTTCGTCGCCGAGATGGTGCGGGCGACGCGGAGCGCGTGCCTCTTCTGCGGCTCGTCGGGCCACGAGAACGCCCTGGCGTAGCGACCCCCCGTTCATGTGCCCATCGCTACGCTCAAGGGCGCATGAACTGTCCCCCTTGTCAAGCGGGGCGGGGGGTCCGAACGCTACCGCTCGCGCTGCTCCTGCACGCGGCGGACGATGGACAGCGCGAAGCCGAAGCCGAGCCCGTCGTACACCGCGAGCGTGACCGTTCCTATGCGCGGGCCGGGGCGGTGAGGAGAACGGCGAGGGCAAAGGGGATGGCGAGGCGCATAGAAGATCTATGTAGTTCGTCAGGAACGGCCAAAGTACCTTGTCGTTCGGTCAGAAACCGGGGGCGTTGTACCGAACAGGGCGACGCCGTAAACTGTCGGACCGAGAAGACCAGGCCATGAGCGTACAGGAGATTATTGAAGCTATTCGTCGACTTCCCCCGCAGGAGCGCCAGCGTGTGATCGATGCGGCCAGCGACGACGCGGAGGCAATGACGGGCGTTGACGGAGCACGCCGCGAGAGTTTCCACGACCGGGCCAAGCATCTAATCGGCCCGCCAAGTGGGGTCCGTGACCTCGGCAGCAATCCGAAGCACATGGAAGGGTTTGGCCGAGACGCCCTGTCGTGACGCACGCCGTCCTCGTCGATACCGGATTCCTCGTCGCCTACTTCGACCCGAGTGAGCAGCACCACGCCTGGGCCGTCGCGCAGGCCGAGCGGCTGTTGCCACCCTTTCTCACGTGCGAGGCGGTTGTCACAGAGACCTGTTTCCTGCTGCAAACACGCACCGGCAGCGCAGCGCACGTGCTGGAACTCCTGTCCTCCGGAGCACTCGTCATCGGTTACAACGTCCACGGCGACGAGCAGCGTATCGTAGAACTGATGACGAAGTACGCTGATCAGCCGATGAGCTTCGCCGACGCTTGCCTCGTGCGGATGAGCGAGCAGCACCGCGAGTGCGAAGTCCTCACGCAGGACAGCGACTTTCAGGTGTACCGGCGCAACGGCAACGAGGCTATTCCCGCAGTTCTACCGTAGACGCGGAACTTACCGCTCGCGCTGCTCCTGGACGCGGCGCACGATCGAGAGCGCAAACCCGAAGCCGAGCACGACCGTGCCGAGCCACAAGAGGCTGATGAACGGCTTGCGATAGGCCTGCACCACCACCCAGTCCTCAGGCACCGTCTCGGCGCCCTCGACGACGAGCTGCACCGCGTCGTTGTCCACCTGCATCCCGGTGAAGGCGAAGCTCAGGTCCCAGTCCGGGATGCGGGTCTGGACGAACTCCTGCCGCCGGTCGGTGCGGATCACGTAGACCGGGCGCACGGTTTGGACCTCCCCCGTCGCCGCCTTCGTCACGCGGAGGACGGCCCCGACCGCGAGGTCGAGCGAGTCGGCGGGGAGGTCTGCGACCTCGGGGTCGAGCTGGTACTCGACGAACTCGACCGTGTAGGTTCCGTCGTCGAGCGGGGCCGTGTCGCCCCGGCGCAGGAGCAGCTCGCCCGGCGCGGCCGTGGGCTGCCCGCTGCTCATCATCGCGCTCGGGAAGATGGCGATGTACAGGTCCTCGTCCAAGAACTTCTCGACGTGCGGCTGCTGGATCCACTGCTCCGAGTCCGACTGGTAGACCACGTTGGCCGTCTGGAACCGCTTGCCGTTCGGGGCGGCGACGTCGAGGGCGTAGACCGTCCGGCCGCGGTCGTTGAAGTGCTTGCCCTCGTAGCCCACGGTCCAGCCCTCGACGGTCTTCTCCTGGCCGAGCTGGAGGATGAAGTTGTCGCGGTCGCCGCGCAGGTCGGCCCCCTGGCCGTCGGAGAGCGGCTCGTTGAAGATCGTCGACGAGAAGATGCCGAGCAGCATCAGCGCGAAGCCGACGTGCGTGACCGAGCCGCCGGCGAGGCGGAGGTTGCCGCGCGCGATGCGCCACAGGACCGAGCCGTTGCCGTAGAACGCGAAGAACGCCGCGAAGAGCAGCAGCAGCAGCAGCAGGCTCTGCCCGTAGCTCGTCCAGAACGCCTCGACGCCCCCGCCGAGCCCGGCCTCAATCGTTTGCACCGCCTCGGCCGCCACGAGCGGAGCCGGCGCGGTCGTCACCGGGACGAACGGGGTGAGGACGAGCACGGCGGCGGTCGACGCCACCGTCAGCGCGAGCGGCTTGAGGAGCGCCCGGTTGACGTTCTCGACGGTCATCTTCTTCCACCAGAAGAGCTGCCCGAGCCCGGCGAGGCTCGCCACGACAATCGCGAGCGGGAGCGTCCACGTGTTGTAGAACGAGATCGCCACGCCCGCCGGGTTGTCGCGGAAAATCCGCCCGAGGATCGGCGCGCTCGTCCCGACGATGATGACCAGGCCGAGCAGGCACAGCGTGAGGGCCCCGGTGAAGATCATCGACTCGCGGCTGAGCGTCGCCGGCGGCGTGCGCGGCGCGGGCAGCTCGCGGTAGCGCCAGGCGAAGAGCCCGAAGCCGACGACGCCCATCGACAGAATCCAGAGCAGGAGTTGGTTGTAGAGCCCGAGGTCGACGAACGAGTGGACGCTCACGTCGCCCAGGATGCCGCTCCGCGTGAGGAAGGTCGAGTAGACGACGAACATGAACGCGGCGATGCTCAGGATGAGGGCGCTCTTGTGGCCGGCGGCGCTCTTCTTCTGCACGATCATCGCGTGGACGGCCGCGATCCCGAAGAGCCACGGCACCAAGCTCGAGTTCTCGACCGGGTCCCACGCCCAGTACCCGCCGAACGACAGCGTGACGTAGGCCCAGTACCCGCCCATCACGATCCCCACCCCGAGCACGAGGTTGGCGAAGAGCGTCCACGGCAGCGCCGGGCGGACCCACTGCGTGTAGCGCCGCGTCCACAGCCCCGCCACCGCGAACGCGAACGGCACCATCATCGACGCGAACCCGACGAAGAGCGTCGGCGGGTGGATCGTCATCCAGTAGTTCTGGAGGAGGTCGTTGAGGCCGTTGCCGTCGGGTGGGACGTAGCCCGCGACCTGGAGCACGGGCGCGTCGGGAAACTTCGCCGCCAGCGTGAGGAACGGTGAGGCCCCCACGCTGAGGTCGCCGAGCTCCAGCCCGACGACCATCGAGAGCAGGAACGCCTGCCCGAGTGCGAACACGGCAAGCACCGGCGGCTCGAACGTCCGGCGCAGCTCGGCGTCGCGGCCCACCGCGCTGCGCGACCCCCACCGGATGAGGAGGGCACCGAGGACCGCGTTGAAGACGATCCAGAGGAGGAACGAGCCTTCCTGCCCGGCCCACGTCGCGGCCAGCGTGAAGTAGGTCGGGAGGTCGTTGCCCGAGTTCGAGTAAACGTAGGCGTACTGGTACTGGTGCGTCGCAAACAGGAACACGAGCAGGCCGAAGGCCGCGACGCTCGCCCCGAGCATGACGAACCAGCCGCCGCGCCCGATCCGCTTCCAAGCGTCCGCCTCGGCGGGCGCGCGGGTGGCCTTGAAGAAGGCGACGCCGGAGAGAACCGTCGCGACGAAGGCGACGAGGATCAGCAGGCTCCCGATGGTTCCGATCATGACGATATAGTGTGCGCAGGGGGACGGCTAGATAGTGTGCGCAGGGGGACGGCTAGCATACGCACGGAGCGCGCCCTAAGCGCCGGGTTCACGGTTTTTTGCTCCGAGCGCCGCGCTGGCGCGCCGCGCCGGCTACCGGGCACCCGGCCTGGCCGGGGCGATGGCGGGCGCGGGGGGGCACAGGCCGTAGTATCGCGCCTGGGCTTCGGCGAGGGCGAGGCTGTGTCCGACGACCTCGAACGGCTCGCTCCCCTCCAGGTCGTTCGTGCGAAAGGGGACGATGCCGAGCGTGAGGCCGCCGCGCTCCAGGTTGCCGACGAGCAGGTCGCCCTGCCGAGGCGTGTAGTCGCTGCGCGGCCGGAGCACCGCGTAGCCCGCGCCGGGCGTCTGGGCGATGACGTACGGGCAGCCCGGCCTCGCGACGAAGACGGCGTGCGCCGACTCGACCGCGTCTTCGCCGCTGAAGAGCCCGGCGCACCCCGGCAGCACGAGCACCGCGAGCAGCACCCACCGCGTCCCCCTCGGCCCTCGGCCCTCGGAAGTCGCCATGCCTAAACGTGGCGTTCGGCGTGGTAGGACGAGCGCACGAGCGGGCCGCTCTCGACATGGCCCAGCCCGAGCGCCTCGCCCTGCTCCTTGTACCACCGGAACGTGTCCGGGTGGACGAACGCCTCGACCGGCAGGTGCATCTGCGTCGGCTGGAGGTACTGCCCGATCGTCATCACGTCGAGCCCGATCCCGACGAAGTCCTCCATGAGGGCGAGCACTTCGTCTTCCGTCTCGCCGAGGCCGACCATGATGCCGCTCTTGGTGCGCAGGCCGAACGCCTTCGCGCGCGCCAGCACGCCGAGCGAGCGCTGGTAGCTAGCCTGGGGGCGAACGCGGCGGTAGAGGCGCGGGACGGTCTCGACGTTGTGGTTGAAGAGGTCCGGCCGGGCGTCGAGGACGAGGTCCGCCCCGCCTTCCAGGATGCCGCGGAAGTCGGGGACGAGGACCTCGACCGTGCAGCCGGGGACCTCCTGGCGGAGCAGCCGGATGGTCTCGGCGAAGATCGGCGCGCCGCCGTCGGCGCGCTCGTCGCGGTTGACACTCGTGACGACGACGTGCCGGATGCCCATCAGGCGGGCGGCCTCGGCGACGCGGCGCGGCTCGTCGTAGTCGAGCCCGGCGGTCGGGCGGCCCGTCTTGACGGCGCAGAAGCTGCACGAGCGCGTGCAGACGTCGCCGAGGATCATGAACGTCGCCGTGCCGGCGGTCCAGCACTCGCCCATGTTCGGGCAGCGGGCGCTCTGGCAGACCGTGTGGAGGTCGTGGGTCTCGATGATCTCGGAGACGCGGCGGAACGTCTCGCCGTAGGGGAGCTTGACGCGCAGCCACTCGGGCCGCTGCCCCGGCCGGTTCGTCTGCAGGGGCTTCTCGACGACGGGCAGTTCGAAGAAGCCGTCGCTCGCGCCGTCGCCGCCGGCCGGCGTGGCGGTCTTGAGGGCGACGTCGCCGGGTCGGCGCGGGGTGGAAGCGTTTGGGGGATCGGCCATCGGTTGGGGTAAATGCGTTCTGGACCCCCCGTTTTCCGATAGCGACCGCGCGTAGAACGGGGGGGTACGGCGCGTGCAGCAAGGTACGACGCAACGCGGGGTCACCGCGCCGCGGGGGGCCGCGGGGGCCGCCTCGAACCCGGCGGCGTTTCACGGGGTTTCCTTCGCCGCCTCACCGCGCGCGCTTGGGGCGTGCCGGGGAGCGGTGCTATACTCCGCACGCTTTCCCCGGACGTCCCCTTTCCGCATCGACGACACGCGCATGATCACCGACGTGCAGAAGCACCTCCCCTCCGCCGCCGACACCCGCGACATCATCAGCCGCCACCTCCTGGCCGACGGCTTCGACATGGTGCTCGACATGGAGAAGAGCCAGGGCGTGCTCCTCCACGACGCGCTCACCGGGCGCGACTACGTGGACTTCTTCACGTTCTTCGCCTCGAACCCGCTCGGGATGAACCACCCCAAGCTGCGCGGCGACGCGGGCTTCACCGAGCGCCTCATCGACGCGGGCATCAACAAGGTCTCGAACTCGGACGTCTACACGCGCCACCTCGCCCGCTTCGTCGAGACCTTCGAGCGGGTCGGCATCCCGGAGGCGTTGGGGCACGCCTTCTTCGTCTCGGGCGGGGCGCTCGCGGTCGAGAACGCGCTCAAGACGGCCTTCGACTGGAAGGTGCGGATGAACTTCCGCAAGGGCTACCGCGCCGAGCGCGGGCACCAGGTGATGCACTTCGAGCAGGCGTTCCACGGACGCTCCGGCTACACGATGAGCCTGACCAACACCGACCCGAACAAGGTCGCCCTCTACCCGAAGTTCGACTGGCCGCGCGTGCTCAACCCCAAGATGAACGGGCCGGAGGACGCCGCCGACGTCGAGCAGCGCGAGGCCCTCGCCGTCCGGCAGGCCAAGACGCACTTCCAGCAGCACCCCGACGACATCGCCTGCATCATCCTCGAGCCCGTCCAGGGCGAGGGCGGCGACAACCACTTCCGCCCCAGCTTCCTCCAGGCCCTCCGCGACCTCGCCGACGAGAACGACGCGCTCCTGATCTTCGACGAGGTCCAGACCGGCGTCGGGCTGACCGGCACGTTCTGGGCGTACCAGGGCCTGGGCGTCGCCCCCGACGTGCTCGCCTTCGGCAAGAAATCCCAGGTCTGCGGCATCCTCGCCGGGCCGCGCATCGAGGAGGTGGACGACCACGTCTTCTCGAAGTCCAGCCGCATCAACTCGACCTGGGGCGGCAACATCGTCGACATGGTTCGCTTCGACCGCATCCTCGAGGTGATCGAGGAGGACCGCCTCGTCGAGAACGCCGCCGTGCAGGGGGCCTACCTCCAGCAGCGCCTCGGCGGCTTCGCCGAGCGCTACGAGTCCGTGACGAACCCGCGCGGCCAGGGGCTGATGTGCGCCTTCGACCTCACGACGCGCGGCGTCCGCGACCTCGTGCGGCACAAGGCCTACGAGCACGGCCTCATCATCCTCGGCTGCGGCGAGCGGACGATCCGCTTCCGCCCCGCCCTCACCGTCTCGCCGGACGACCTCGACCAGGGCCTCGCCCTCCTCGACCGCGCCCTCGCCGACGTGGTCGGCTAGCCACCCTACCTCCGCTGTCATGTCCAGCTACGCGCTCGGCCGCCTGCTGGCCCTCGTGCTCTTCCCCGCGCTCGTCGTTTGCGTGATCGCGGGCGTCCGGTGGGCCCTCACGCGCGACGCGGCGAAGGCGAAGGCCACGTTCCGCGCGTGGTGGGCCTGGGGCATCGGCGTGGTGCTGACGGTCCTGGGCCAGATCGGTCAACTAGCCAACTCGCTCTGAAGCCCGCCCCCGGTTCCCTCCCAATGCCCGTCCACGTCACCGCCCCGACGCACATCCCCGCCCCGGGCGACAAGCTGATCGAGGAGCACGTCGGGCGCGCAGGCACCGGCACGGCGAGCCTGAGCGTGGCCCACATGGTCGCGCCGCCGGGGTGGGACGAGCCGTTCCAGACGCCGGCCTTCGACGAGGTGACGATCGTGCTGCGGGGCACGATGCGGGTCGAGCACGACGGCGGCACGGTGGACGTGCGGGCGGGGGAGACGGTGCTCTGCGAGGCCGGCGAGCGGATCCGCTACTCGAACCCCGCCGACGCCGAGTGCGAATACTGGGCGGTGTGCGCGCCGGCGTTCAGCCCGGAGACGGCGCACCGGGAGGCGTAGCACGTGGCGCGCTCGCGGCGTGGGTGCCCGAACCGCCGGAGCGCCCCGGCCGTATCACAGGGGAACTCACCGGCCCGACGCCATGACCGATCCGACCCAGGCCCTCCCCGACGCTCCCGCGCACCGTGGACCATCTCCGCCGCGTGCTCGACGATGAGGCTGCCCGCCGCGAACGCTTCGTGGACGAGATTCGGCCCGACCAGAAGGGCGAGTTCATCAACGGAGAAATTGTTATGGCATCCCCTGCCTTGCATCGGCACAACCTCGTCACCCGGCGGCTCGTCCCGCTACTCACGGCACACACGCAACTCCACAACCTCGGCGAAGTGGTCTTCGAGAAGGCGATGGTGTCGCTGACCCGGAACGACTATGAGCCGGACGTGGCGTTTTTCGGCAAGGCAAAGGCCAGCGAACTCGAGGCTGACACGCTGCGCTACCCCGCCCCTGACCTCGCGGTGGAAATCCTCAGCCCGAGCACCGAGAAGACCGACCGGGGCGTGAAGTTCGAGGACTATGCCGCCCACGGCGTGGCGGAATACTGGATCGTGGACCCGGAGGCGGAGACGGTCGAGCAGTACGTGCTGGGCGAGGCCGAGGAGGAAGCCGGGGGCACCTACGCGCTGCGGATGAAGTCGGCCACGGGCGAGCTAGCGAGCGCGGCCGTCGAGGGCTTCGCCGTGCCGGTCCGCGCGCTCTTCGACGTCGCGGCCAACGTCGCGGCGCTGCGGGCGCTGCTAGACTGAGCCCTCAGTAAAGGACCCCTCAGTAAGGGACCGAGTCGATCAGCTCAGTAAGGGACCGAGTCGATCAGCCGGACTGGGCCGGCGGGAATCTCGTCGCTCGCTCGACCGTGACGGGGCAGCCGAGTGCGGCGAGCGGTTCGAGCACGGCATCGATGTGGACGACGAAGGCGGCATCGCTCTGAGGCGGTGCCTCACTTGAGCACCGTCAGGTGCTCGCTGGCTTCCTGACCTCCACCGGTGGCGCGTACGACGTACACTCCGGCCGGGAGCCGAGTGCTGCCGAGCACGAACTCGTGCCGACCCGCCGCGAGGGGGCCCTCGTGCAGCACCGCGACCTCGCGCCCGAGCGCGTCGAAGACCACGAGCCGCACCGCCGCCGCCTTGCCGAGCACGACGGGCACCGTCACGCCGCCCGCCGACGGGTTCGGGAACGGCGGCTCCAGGCGCAGCGACGAGGTGGGTAGCACCGCGGGGTCCTCGTCGGCGGCGACCACCGGGGCGACCGTGCGGTAGACCCACTCGCGCTCGACCCCCGACCGGCTCGCCGCTACGTAGAGCCGCCCGTCGGGGCCGACGAGCGCGTCCTTGACCCGCCGCGTCCCCGAGGTCGCCGTCGAGTCCTCGGGCACCTGCCCCGCCCCGTGCCACGTCTGCCCGCCGTCGGTGCTTCGAACCACACGTCCTGCTGTCGGGATCGCCAGGAGCACGCCCACCTCGGGGTTCGGACCGCCCTCCAACGCCACCATCCGCTCCACGGGCCCTTCGTCGTCTATGAAGTCGAATGGGTAGACTGGGGTCCACATCGCTCCGTCTTGGCTCACCCAAGCCTGCTTGATGCCTGGCAGCGTCCCGTCGATCCCCGCCGTCCACATCCGCCCGTCGGGCGCGAGCGCCACCGACTCGAAGAACGCGTAGCGGAGGCCAGTGTCGAGCGAGAAGATGTTGCTCGCCTGCCACAGCCCGCTCGGCGCGCCACCATCCCTGCTGTCGCTGTAGCGCATCCCGAGTGGCCCAGCGGCGACCAAGCGGTCCTCGGCGGGGTGCCCGCGCGGGAAGCCGAGGAAGGCATTGGCCTCCTGCGGCCCGAACGGCGTCGGGGTGTAGGCCAGCGAGTCCTCGACCCACGTCGCCCCGCGGTCGGCCGAGTGCGCGATGCCGACGGCACCCTGCCCCTGTCCCGCGAAGAGCCGCCCGGCGTGGGGACCGACCTCGATCTCGGCGAGTGCCTGGGCTTCGATGGCGAAGAACTCGCTCGTCAGACCCCCGTCGAGCGAGCGGAAGACTGCGAGGCCGTTCGAGACCAGCAGCGTGTCGCCGCCGAGGGCGAGCACATGGTCGCCGTTTGTGTCGTCATCGACCTCCTCCCAGGTATCGACCTCCTCCCAGGTATCGCTGCCAGGAGGGAGGTGCCAGAGCCGGGTGCTGATGGCCCCCCAGAGCGTGCCGTCGTCGGCGAAGTCGAGGTCGCGCGCGTTGATGGGCACATCGCCGACGCGCTCGAAGACGAGGGTGTCGGCAGAGGCGAGGCTCTGGGCGTGCGCCGCCGGCAGCACCCCCGGCACCGCCGCCAGCAGGAGCACCGCGAGGGCGGCGCGGGGAGCACGAAGCCCCCTGCACCGCCGCGAGGTCGAAGCTCGCATCGCGCTACCTCGTCAGGGTCAGCCGGGCCGTGTCGCTCAGCCGACCGCCCGTCGCACGCACGACGTAAGCTCCGGCGGGCAGGCGCGTCCCGTCGAAGCGGATGTGATGCACCCCGGCCTCGAAACGCCCCTCGGCGAGGTGCGCGACCTCGCGTCCGAGCACGTCGAAGACGACAACCCGAAGGTCAGTGGCTTCGCCGAGCACGATGGGCACCGTCACAACGCCGGAGGAAGGGTTCGGGTAGGGCGCGAGCAGACCCGGCGTGCCGATGCCCTCGGCGTAGGCGTCCGCTGCCAGCGAGGTGAGCGCGACCACTGCGCCGTCGCCCAGACCCGCCGAGGCGATGGCTGCTGTGCCCAGCGCGGCATCGACCAGCGCGAGCGCTGCCGCCGTCCCCGCTGCATTCGGCCAGCCTGACTCCAGCGCGGCCAGCGCCGCCAGCGCCGCCGCGTCGTCACCGGCCCGCAGCGCGAGCTCCACTTCGGCCATCAGTCCCCACTGCGCGTGCTCGGTTGCGCCGAAGTCCGAGACCAGGGTACCGGCGCGTGCCCGAGCCGTGGCGAGGTCGTCGGCCGCCGAGTACGCCGCCGTGAGCGCGCGGAGCGCCCACGGTCGCTTCGCGCTCCCTGTGGCATTCCCCCACGCCTCCAGCCCGTTCAGGGAGCCGGAGGGCAGGGGCGGCGTGTCGGGATTGCCCAGGAGCCGGGTAACGGTGCCGAAGGCGAGCCGCCGCTCGTCGGCCGTCCCAGCTACGGTGAGGGCGGACTCGTGCAGGCTGAAGGCCGCCGTCCAGCGCCCGTCCACCTCGGCCTCGATTGCGTCGTTGACGAACGCGCGCACCGCGCTCCGCCCCCCTCGCCCTCAGCCGAGCGCGATGCCGAGAACGTCCCGCCGGGGCGAGCCGCGGGCGGGGTCGTCAAGAGCGGGGTCACGTCGAGGAAGCTGCTCGCGTCCTCGACCAGCGTCAGCGGGCTGGGGTCGTTGGGGTCGGTGATTCCGTCTCCCCAATAGTCGCACTCGGCGAAGAGCGTCCCCCCATACGTGCTCCGGGCGTCGAAGGGCGCAGAACCCTGGTAGGAGTGGCGCTCGATCTTGTTCTGATGCGCGCTGATGCACAGACCGCTCCCCTCACTGAAGATGCCGGCGTTGAGGTAGCCGCTCGCGGCCGCGGCCAGCCCGCCACCCAGGTTGCCGTCCAGCGTGCTCGTAGCAGCGGCATCAGCGTGAGAGCGTAAATGGTACCATGACGGTCCTTTCAAGGAAAATGGAGAAATGAAGCATCAGGTTTCATGGTAACGATTCGCGGCTCCATATGCAAGTCAACCCGGGGCCCTCTTCGCCGGCACCCCCACGGCGACGGAAAAAACGGGGAACCGAGTGCCTACGGCCCGGTCTCCTCGTCGGCGCGCCGTACGCGGCCCTGCTGCGTTGACCCCTCATCTGCTCCCCAATGCCTCCCATTCCCGAGTCCGACGACGACCTCCTCGCCGAATGCGACGTCGAGACGTTCCGCTCGGGGGGGCCGGGCGGGCAGCACGCCAACAAGGTCGAGAGCGCGGTCCGCCTTCGCCACCGGCCCAGCGGCGAGACGGTGACGAGGCGCGACACGCGCAGCCAGCACCGCAACAAGCGGCTCGCGCTTGCCGAACTGCGCCGCCGGCTCGAGAAGCTAAACCAGCCCCGGAAGCGCCGCCTCAAGACCAAGCCTACGGCCGCCTCGAAGCGCCGCCGCGTCGAGGCCAAGCGCCGACGCTCCGAGAAGAAGAAGCTCCGCCGCCCGCCCCGCCGCGACGAATGAGGGGGGGCGTCAGGGGCACGCCCCTCGGTAGCAGACCACGTCTGCCGGGTCCAGCGCTTGGAACGGCGGCTCGCTCGCCACGTCGAGCAGCCACGCCTCCGTCACCTCGTCGGCCTCTTGGTAGTCGCACGAGTTCGGGTCCTGCTCGGCCTCGAACACGGCCAAGCCGATGGCGACGCCGTTCTCGCCCCGCCGGTCGGGGAGGTAGCAGCCGTCCCCGGTGTCCCGCAGCAGTTGGAGCCTCCCGCGCTCCCGCCTCGGGTCGAACGCGAGCGCGGCAACGACGTGGGGCTCGCCCCCGATCTGCCGCGTGAGCCAGACCGCCGCGAGCGTGTCGTTTGGAGAGCGGCCCAGCGTGAAATACAGACCGTGCTCGTCGCCGAGCCGTCCGCTCGAATAGCGCTCTCCAGAAAGGCCCGGCTCGTCGAACGGCCCGAGAAACCGTTGCCCTCGTTCAAATGCGCTGCTCACTGTGTCGCGCACGGGCACCGTCTCCGAGGCTACGGACGTGCCACTTGACGGGCTCGGCGCGTCGGGGCCGCATCCGTCGAGTGGGCCGAGCACGGCAGTGAGCAGGACGCGACGCACGGGGCTCACTCTGCCTGGCCTGCTCACTCTGCCTGCGCCACGTCGGCGGGCTGCCCGGCCTCGCCGTCGCCGCTGCGGAGGACTTTGGCCGAGGCGCGGCGGACGTTGCGGGTCGCGCTCGGCGGGCGCGGGGTGCCGAGGGTTCCGGCCTCGGTCGCGTGCGCCACGGAGGCACCGATGAACGCGACGAAGAGCGGGTGCGGGCGCTGCACGGTGGTCTTGTACTCGGGGTGGAACTGCACGCCGACGAACCACGGGTGCGCCCCGTCCCGGGGGAGCTCGATGATCTCGACGAGGTCGCGCTCGGGGTTGACGCCGGTGAAGGCCATGCCGTGCTCCTTCAGCTTGTAGCGGAGGTGGTTGTTGACCTCGTAGCGGTGGCGGTGGCGCTCGCAGACGGTCTCCTCGCCGTAGATGGCGCGCGCGCGCGAGCCCTCGGCGAGGCGGCAGGCGTACTCGCCGAGGCGCATCGTCCCGCCCTTCTCGGTGACGCCCTTCTGCTCGGCCATCAGGTCGATGACCGGCTTCGCCGAGCCCGGGGCGAACTCGGTCGAGTGGGCGTCGGCCCACCCGCAGACGTGGCGGGCGAACTCGATCACCGCGCACTGCATCCCGAGGCAGATGCCGAGGAACGGGACGCCGCGCTCGCGCGCGAAGCGGGCCGCCTCGATCTTGCCCTCGATCCCGCGCTCGCCGAAGCCCGGCGCGACGAGCACGCCCGAGACGCCCTCCAGGAGCTCGGCCACGCGCTGGGCCGTGACCGCCTCCGAGTGCACCGGGACGACCTCGACCTGCACGCCGTGCGCCGCGCCGGCGATGATGAAGCTCTCCGAGATCGACTTGTAGGCGTCCTGGTGCTCGACGTACTTCCCGACGAGCGCGACGCGGACCTTGCCCGTCGGGTGCTTGAGGCGCTGCAAGAACGCGATCCACCGGCCCAGCTCGACCTCGCCGAGCGCCTCGCCTTGCGCCTCCGCCTCTTCGGCGAGGCGGAGCTTCTCGATCACCACCGCGTCGATCCCCTGCTCGCGCAGCAGGAGGGGGACCTCGTAGATGCTCTCGGCGTCGCGCATCTGCACCACCGCCCGCCGCTCGACGTTGCAGAACCCCGCGATCTTGCGGCGGATGTCGTCGTCGAGCGGGTGCTCGGTGCGGCAGACGAGCGCGTCGGGCTGCAGGCCGTAGCTCTGGAGCGTCTTGACCGAGTGCTGGGTCGGCTTCGTCTTGAGCTCGCCGGCGGCGGCGAGGTACGGGACGAGCGTCAGGTGGACGAGGCAGACGTTCGAGCGCCCCTCCTCGAGCGCGAACTGCCGGATCGCCTCGAGGTACGGCAGGCTCTCGATGTCGCCCGCGGTGCCGCCGACCTCGGTGATGACCACGTCGTACTCGCCGGTCTCGCCGAGCTTGCGCATCCAGCCCTTGATCTCGTCGATGACGTGGGGGACGACCTGGACCGTCTTGCCGAGGTACGCCCCGGCGCGCTCCTTCTCGATGACCCCGGAGTAGACCCTCCCGGTGGTGACGTTGTTGGCCTGGCTCATCGGGACGCCGAGGAAGCGCTCGTAGTGCCCGAGGTCGAGGTCGGTCTCGGCCCCGTCGTCGGTGACGAAGACCTCGCCGTGCTCGTAGGGGTTCATCGTCCCGGCATCGACGTTGATGTAGGGGTCGAACTTCTGGATCGTGACGCTCAGGCCGCGGGCTTCGAGGAGGCGGCCGAGCGAGGCCGAGAAGATGCCCTTGCCGAGGGAGCTCGTCACGCCGCCGGTGACGAAGAGGTACTTGGTCTGCACGGGAGCCGGAGGTTGGGTGCGCGGGGTCGCGCTAAGGTACTGACCCGGCCCGCCTCCGCAGAAGAATTCCGCCCCGGCCTAGACGCCGAATACGTCCGAGACGGCGAGCGCTCCGGCTTCGGGCAGCGACGCGAGGGGCAGCGCCTCACCCGGCCCGGCCACCCTCGCCTCGGCATAGCCCACCGCGCCGGGACGGCGGTAGACCTCTACCTTCTGGGCTTGCAGGTCCACGATCCAGACCTCGGGGATGCCGCCGGCGGCGTAGCGCGGGGCCTTCACCGCCCGGTCCGTCGCCAGCGTCGTGTCCGCCACCTCGACGACGAGGAGCGCGTCGGCGGCCTCGGGCATCCGAATCTCGCCCATCGGTCGGAGCAGCGCGAGGTCCGGCTCCGGCTCCTGCCTCGGCCCGAGCCGGATCGGGTTCTGCACGCTGACGACGAACGCCCCGTCGAGCTCGAGCCGGAGTCGGGTGAACAGATCGTTGAGACGATTGACGCAGGCGATGTGGGCGGCTCCGACAGGGGACATGGTGGTGATGATTCCGTCGATGAGTTCGACGCGGCTGTCCTCGCAGAGGATGCCAGCCTCGGCGAGGGCGTGGTACTCGTCCACGGTGAACGTGTGCGGCTCCAGGAGGGTGGCAGGCATCGGGCGTGGGGGTGGGAGACGACGGGGTGCCATGATACGCGTCCGGGAGAGCGTCGTTCTACGCGCCGCCGGGCGAGCTACGCGCCGCCGGGCGGGGGGCAGGTTATATTCCACCGCGTGCCGCGTCTACACACGCACCGTCCCCCGAGGAAACCCGAGTTGCCGTGACCTACCGCTGGACCCTGCGCCCCGTCGAGAACGAAGCCGCCGTCGGGGAGATCGCCCGGCGGCTCAACGACCTCCCCGACGCCCTCGCGCGCGCCCTCCTCCTCCGCGGCGTCGACTCGTTCGACGCCGCGCGGCGCTTCTTCCGCCCGACGCTCGACGGGGTCCACGACCCGTTCCTGATGCGCGACATGGACGCCGCCGCCGACCGCCTCGCCGAGGCCGTGGCGCGGAAGCAGCGCGTGATGGTCTACGGCGACTACGACGTGGACGGCACCACCTCGGCGGCGATGCTGACGCTGTTCCTGCGCGAGCTCGGCGTCGAGGCGACGTACTTCGTCCCGAACCGCTTCAAGCACGGCTACGGGCTGTGCAACGCCGGGCTCGACGAAGCCCTCGAGCGCGGCGCGAGCCTCGTCGTCGCGGTGGACTGCGGGATCACGGCGCACGCCGAGGCGGCCTACGCCCGCACGCTCGGCCTCGACCTCGTCATCTGCGACCACCACACCGCGCTCGACACCGTCCCCGACGCGGTGGCGGTCCTCGACCCGAAGCGGCCCGACTGCGCGTACCCGTTCACCGGGCTCTCGGGCTGCGGCGTGGGCTACAAGCTGATGCAGGCGACGCTCGAGCGCCTCGGGCTCCCGGCGGAGCGCGCCCACCCGTACCTCGACCTGCTCGCGGTCTCGATCGCCGCCGACATCGTGCCTATCGTCGGCGAGAACCGGATCTTGATGCACGCCGGACTGGCGCGCCTCGCCACCGCGCCGCGACTGGGGCTCCTCGCGCTGGCCGAGGCGACGGGCGTGGACCTCGCCGCGTGCTCGACCTCCCACGTCGTCTTCGCCCTGGGCCCGCGCATCAACGCCGCCGGACGGCTCGGCGACGCGGGCCGCGCCGTGGACCTGATGATGGCCGACGACCCCGCGCTCGCCCGCCGCCTCGCCGGCGACCTCGACCTCCTCAACCGGCAGCGCCAGGAGCTCGACCGCAACACGCTCGCCGAGGCCGTTGCCGAGGCCGAGGCGCACGTCGAGGCGCACGACCCGTTCGCGCTCGTGCTGCACGGGCCGCGGTGGCACAGCGGCGTCATCGGGATCGTCGCCAGCCGGATCGTCGAGCGCTTCCACCGGCCGGCCGTCCTGCTCACCGGCGAGGGCGACGTGGCGCGCGGCTCGGCGCGCTCGGTCGAGGGCGTCTCGATCTACGACGCGCTGGCGCAGTGCCAGGACCTGCTGATCGGCTTCGGCGGGCACCACGCCGCGGCGGGGGTCTCGCTGCCGGCCGAGAACCTCCCGGCGTTCCGCGAGGCCCTCGGCGCAGCCGTCGGCGCGCGCCTCTCGCCGGAGCAGCGCGAGCCCGAGATCGCGCTCGACGCGGCGCTCGACCTCGCGGAGATCACCGGCGGCGTCGGCGGGCGCTTCTGGCAGGTACTCCGGCAGTTTGGCCCGTTCGGCCCCGAGAACCCGAAGCCGGTCTTCTGGGGCCGCGACCTCCGCGTGGTCGGCGAGCCGAAGGCCGTCGGCAAGGACCAGAGCCACCTCCGGCTCCGCGTCGCGCAGAACGGCGGCGGCCCCTACACGGTGATCGGGTTCGGCCTCGCCGAACGACTCGGCGTGGTGAAGGAGAGCGCGCGCACAGGCCGGCCGCTGGAGCTGGCCTTCAACGTCGAGGAGAACACGTGGAACGGGCGGACCGAGCTCCAACTCAAGGCGAAGGACGTGCGCCCGGCAAGCTGAATCGGCCCGGCGATGAGTGGGGTCGCCCGGCGATGAATCACCGGGCTTACTTTCGGCGGAAGGACGCTGAAGCGCCCTCGCTTGTCTCCTCAAACGTTCTGCTTTTCCGTGCCTTACCGGCGTCTCTTTTGCCCCCTCGTTTGGACGACTCGGGACCGGGAGCCACTCACCGAGCCGGCGTGGGAGGCGCGACTGCATGGGTACCTCTGGAAGAAGGCAGATGCACTCGGATGCATCCCGCACGCCGTGAGTGGCATCGAGGACCACGTTCGCGTCGCGCTCTCGATTCCACCCAAGCGGGCCGTCGCGGAGATGGTCGGCCAACTCAAGGGGGGTAGCTCGCACTTCGTCCCCCACGAGATCGCGCCGGAGGTGGGCTTCGCGTGGCAGCGCGAGTACGGCGCGCTCAGCTTCTCCGAGCGAGGGCTTCCGAAGGTCGTCGCATACATCCGCAATCAGCGGCAGCATCATGCTGCGGACACCCTCTGGCCGGGGCTTCTATCCCCGGCTAGAAAACCCCAGGGCGCTTGAGCGTCCTTCCCTCTGTAAGCCCGGTCCCTCTGTAAGCCCGGTGATTCATCGCCCGGCGATGAACCACCGGACGACGGGCGACCCATGAAACACTTCCTCTCGGTCACCGAAGCCCGCCGCCTCGTCCTCGGGGCCGTGCCCGGGCCGGCGGCGGTGGAGCGCGTCCCGCTCGCCGAGGCGCTCGGCCGGACCCTCGCCGAGGCCGTCACGAGCCGCGACCGCGTCCCCCCGTTCGACAACGCGGCGATGGACGGGTTCGCCGTCCGCACCGAGGACTTCGCCGGCGGCACCGCGACGCTGGAGGTCCGCGGCGAGGTCGCGGCGGGCGGGGTCCCGGCCGAGGCCGTGCGGCAGGGCACCTGCCTCCGCATCATGACCGGCGCGCCGGTCCCGGACGGGGCCGACGCCGTCGCCCCGGTCGAGTGGACCGAGAGCGAGGCGGGCCGCGTCCGCATCAACCGAGCGCCGACGCCGGGGCAGCACGTCCGCCGCGCCGGCGAGGACGTGCAGCCGGGCGACACGATGGTCGAGGCCGGGGCCGTCGTCACGCCGCCCGTCGTGGGCATGGCCGCGGCGCTCGGGTACCCCGCGCTCGGCGTCCGCGCACGGCCCCGCGTGGCGGTCGTGGCGACGGGCGACGAGCTCGTCGCGGCCGGAGCCACGCCGGGGCCGGGGCACCTCCGCGACTCGAACGGCCCGGCCCTCGCCGCGCAGGTCGTCAGCGCCGGCGGCGCGGCGCTCGGCCCCCTCCACGCCCGCGACGACGCCGACGACGCCCGCGCCGTCCTCGAACCGGCCCTCCGTGCCGACGTGCTCCTCGTCTCCGGCGGCGTCTCGGTGGGCGACTACGACCTCGTCAAAGAGGTGCTCGACGGGCTCGGGGTGGCGTGGCACTTCTGGAAGGTCCGGCAGCGGCCCGGCAAGCCGCTCGCCTTCGGCACGCGTGCCTCCGGGACGACGGGCCGCACCCTCGTCTTCGGGCTGCCGGGCAACCCGGTCTCCTCGGCGGTGTGCTTCGAGGTCTACGTCCGCCCGGCGCTCGCCGCGCTCCTCGGCCGGCGGGAGGTGCTTCGGCGGCGCGTCCCCGCCGTGCTCGCCGAGGCCGTGCCCAAAGCCGCCGGGCTGCACCACATCGTCCGAGGCGTCTTCGAGCACGGCAGCGGCGGCGTGCTCCGCGTGCGGCCCACCGGCGCGCAGGGCTCGGGGCTCTACTCGTCGGTTCTCCGCGCCGACGGGCTGATCCACCTGCCCGAGGCTCTCGCCGATCCCGAGGCCGGGACGCGGGTCGAGGTGGAACCGCTGGTGTGGTGAACTTTTAGGCGTCAGGCTGCTACAAAGGCCGCCGTCACCCCTTCGCCTCCCCTCTCTCATGGCCCTTCAGGACCGCCTCCGCGAGGCCCAGCACGGCCACTTCGTCGGTCGAGAAGAGGAGTGTGCGCTCTTCGCCGGGGCGCTGGCCGCCGAGGCGCTGCCGTTCCACGTGCTCTACCTCCACGGGCCGGGCGGCATCGGGAAGACGGCCCTCCTGCGCGAGTTCCAGCACGCGGCGCGCCGCGCGGAGGTGCCGGCGGTGTACCTCGACGGGCGCAACGTCGAGCCGACGCCGGAGGCGTTCGCGCAGGCCGCCGAGCACGCAGGCCTGCCGGAGGGGCGGGGCGTGCTGCTCATCGACACCTACGAGACGCTCAGCGACCTCGACGACTGGCTGCGCGACACCTTCCTGCCCTCGGTCTCCGAGGACCTCCTGGTCGTGCTCTCCGGCCGGTACGCGCCCGGCCCGGTGTGGCGCAGCGACTTGGGCTGGCGCGAGGTCACGCGCGTCCTGCCGCTGCGCAACCTGACCCCGGCCGAGAGCATGAGGCTCCTCGACGAGGCGGGCGTGCCCGAGGCCGAGTTCGTGGACATCCTCCGCTTCACGCACGGCCACCCACTCGCGCTCGCGCTCGTCGCCGACCGGCGGCGGCAGGACCCGGCGACGCCGTTCGTGCTCGACGACTCGCCCGACATGGTCGGGACCCTGCTCGCGCGCTTCATGCAGGAGATCGACGACCTCGCGGAGCGCGACGCCCTCGAAGCCGCCGCCGCCGTCCGCGTCGTCACCGAGGGCCTTCTCGCCGAGCTCCTCGGGCGCGCCGACGTGCGCGGCACCTTCGCGTGGCTGCGCGGGCTGTCCTTCGTCGAGTCCAGCCCCGAGGGGCTCTTCCTCCACGACCTCGTCCGCGAGGTCCTCGCCGCCGACCTCCGCTGGCGCCGCCCGGACCGCTTCTCCGAGCTCAACCGCACCGCCCGGGCCTACTACACGCGCCGCCTGCTCGGCGACGAGCCCGAGACCGTGCAGCAGGCCATCCTGGCGGACTACACGTTCCTGCACCGGCACAACCCGGTCGTGCAGCCGCTCTTCGCGCAGCTCCGGGGCCGGTGGCGCGAGGCCAAGCTCCAGACGACCGGGCAGCCGCAGGGCGGGGAGTGGGCCGCGCTCCGCGCCCTCGTCGCGCAGCACGAAGGCGACGCCTCGGCGGAGATCGCCGCGCACTGGTTCGAGCACCAGCCCGGGAACGTCCAGGTGTTCCGCGACGCGGGCGGCGAGCCGGCCGGCCTCCTGCTCCGCCTCGCGCTCGAGGCGACGACCGAGGCCGAGCGCGCCGCCGACCCCGCGGCGCAGGCGGCGTGGGCCTACCTCGGCGAGCACGCCCCGCTCCGCGGCGGCGAGCGCGCCACCTTCTTCCGCTTCTGGCTCGACCGCGAGCGCTACCAGGGCGTCTCGGCTGTGCAGAGCCTCATCTTCGTCGCCACCGTCCGCCACTACCTCCAGACCGACGCCCTGGCGTTCACCTTCCTCCCCTGCGCCGACCCCGACTTCTGGGCGACGGTCTTCGGCTTCGTCGGGCTGCGGCGCCTGCCCGAGGCGGACTTCGAGGTGGACGGACGCCCGTTCGGGGTCTACGGCCACGACTGGCGCGCGGTGCCGCCGGCCCGGTGGCTGGGCAGCCTCGCCGAGCAGGGGCTGCCGGGCGAGGCGGGCGAGACCGTGCCGGAGCCGCCGGACCGCCTCGTCGTGCTCAGCCGACCGGACTTCGCCGAGGCCGTCCACGAGGGCCTCCGGGCCTACGCCCGCCCCCACGCCCTCGAGGACAACCCGCTCCTGCGCTCGCGCTTGGTCGCCGAGCGCGCCGCCGGGGGCGACCGGGCCGAGGCCCTGCGGGCGCTCCTCAACGAGGCCGCCGAGGAGCTCAACGCGACGCCGCGCGAGGAGCCGTACTACCTCGCGGTCGATGCCACCTACCTCGACCCGGCCCGCACCCAGGCCGAGGCCGCCGAGCAGCTCGACATGCCCTTCAGCTCCTACCGGCGCTACCTCAAGCGCGGCGTCGAGCACATCGTCGAGACCCTCTGGCAGCACGAGGTCGCCGCGTGAGGCGGCTGTTGCTCCCCGGTGGGTGCCACGCGGAGACTGGGCGTGAGCACAGAGTGGGCAGAATATGGCCCCAAGAAGATCACGGAAAGGACAGGGCTCGCTGAACAAACGCCCACAGGCCCGGTTAAAGACGCCGCACTAGGGACGAACGCCACCGCGCCTCGTGCTGCTGCTGGGACCGGTATCCCCTGTTTATCCAGGCACCTTTGCCCGGCAGTGTTTCTCTGTGTTTCATTCACCAAAGCACTCCGGTCCATGTCTGAACCCACGTTCTCCCACGACGCGCTGCGCAGCAACCGGCGCTCCTTCCTCAAAATCGCCGGCGTCGGCGGCGTTGCGCTTGCGGCCTCCGGCTGCGACTCCGACGACCCCGACGACAACGACAACGCCGTCGTCCTCGACTTCTCGAACGATTTCGGCGTGCTCAACTACGCCTACGCCCTCGAGCAGCTCGAGGCGGCCTTCTACGAGCAGGTCGTCGACAACCTCTACGACGGGGTCAACGACGACGAGACGCGCATCATGAACGACCTCGCCGCGCACGAGGGCATCCACCGCGACTTCTTCAAGGCCGCCATCACGATGGCCCCGGGTGGCACGCCCATCCGTGACCTCACACCGAACTTCTCGGGGATCGACTTCGACAGCCGCGCCAGCGTGCTCGCCACGGCGCTGACGTTCGAGGACCTCGGCGTCGCGGCCTACAACGGGGCCGCACAGTACCTCAGCGAGACCGCCGACGGGACGGACTACCTCGTCCTGGCCGGCAAGATCGTGTCCGTCGAGGCGCGCCACGCCTCGGTCATCGCCGGGCTGATCACGCCGAACGCCATCGCCGGTGCCAACGTGATCGACGCCATGGGCCTCGACCGGGCGCTCACGCCCGACACCGTGCTCGACATGGCCGGCGACTTCATCGTGGACGACATCCGCGCCGCGAACGTGCCGCAGGCGAGCTAGCCGCTCCCTGCACCGCTGATTCTTTCCGCGCACCTCCAGACCGACCTACTCCTATGAACTTCGACTTTCTGAACACTCTGGGCACGTCCGACGACGCGCCCACCTCGCGCCGCGACGCGCTTCGCAAGGCGGGCCGCCTCGGCGGAGCCGCTGCCCTCGCCGTGACCCCGCTCTACGCGATGGCGCGTGAGACGATGGCCGCCAAGCGCAGCCTCAGCGCGGCCTACGGCCCGCAGGCGCACGACTCGCTCAACTTCGCGCTCACGCTCGAGTACCTCGAGTACTTCTTCTACAAGCAGGCCGTGGAGACCGACGGGCTGATCCCCGCCGACGTCCGCCCGGTCTTTACCGAGATCCGCGACAACGAGCTGGCCCACGTCCGCGCCCTCACGGCCATCGTCGACGGCCTGCCAGACCCGCCCGGCCCGGTCGTCTTCGAGCAGGACGACTTCACCTACGTCGTCGACGGCAACGATGCCTTCGGTGACTACCAGCTCTTCCTGACGCTGGCCCAGGGCTTCGAGGACACCGGTGTCCGCGCCTACAAGGGCCAGGCTCCGGCCCTCCAGCCGACGCCCTACCTCACCGCCGCGCTCCAGATCCACTCGGTCGAGGCGCGCCACGCCGCCGCCGTCCGCCGCATCCGCGGCAAGCAGGGCTGGATCCCGGGCGCTCAGGACGACGCTGCCGACGCCATCGCCGCCGTCTACGCAGCCGGCGGCTCGTTCCCGTCCGAGGCCAACACGACCCAGGGCGGGGTCGAGCTGGTCGGTGCGCTGATGGGGATGGGGTATTCCCAGGAGCAGATTACCGAGGCGTTCGACGAGCCGCTCGACATGGCCTCCGTCGCGGGCCCCGGCGGCATCGCCACGCCCTTCATCACGGGCCTGCCGAACGACGGCGGGGAGACTCCCTGACCGGCGGTAGCACGGACCGTAGAGGACGCGCCCGGCCTCCCTCGCGGAGCCGGGCGCTTGCGTGCTGTAACGTCGCCCTTGTTGGAGGCGTCGGCCTGGGAGCAGGGCGGCTACGTTCTTTCTCCCTCGCCCCTCAGCGAGGGGTGGGGGGGGCCGAGCCGGGCTGCGAACGCCTGCTGAAGCACCTTTCTTCCCGGCCCTCCCCCCACGGCGCGGGGAGCACGGGAACGGAGACCGTAGCGACCCTGGGCCTGGGAGGGGGACGGAGTTTGCCCTTGACGAGCGGCACTCCGAAGGCGAGGTTGGCACACCGGAGGGCTCGCGCGCCGCGCGCGCGGTATCTTCGGTGCTAGACACATTCCACGCTTGGTTCTTACCTTTATAGCTCGAACCCTGGCTTCGGTCTTACCTTTCCGGTCCCCAGGCTTCTGAGGCGACTCTCTTGAGGCGACTCCCTCGTTCTCGAACGCGGAGCCGGTGCCCACGCTCGGTGCCGGTCCCACCTCCAACCTACCCACCAGCAACCCGGACCTATGTCTGAACCCACGTTCCTACACGACGAGCCTCGGAGCAACCGGCGCTCCTTCCTCAAGATTGCCGGCGTCGGCGGCCTCGCGCTCGCCGCTGCCGGTTGCGACTCGGACGCGCCCGACGACCCCGTCCCCAACGGCGTCATCGGCACCCTCACGGGCACCGTCACCAACTCCGACGACGGTACCCCGATTCCCGGCGTCGTGGTCTCGCTCGACAGCGACGAGCTCAGCGATGTCAGCCGCACCGCGACCACCGACGAGAACGGGAGTTACACGATCGAGCGCCTCCCGGCGGTGACCTACACCGTCATGGTGAACGTCAATAACTTCGTCCTCGAAATGGAGGACGCCAACGGCATGACGGTCGCGATCACCAGAGAGGTGACCGTCCCGGACGGCGGCACAGTCAGCGCTGACTTCGCGCTCGCGCCCGGCGGCAGCATCGTGCTCGACCTGAGGACCGACGGCGGCCTGCTGAACTTCGCCTACGCGCTCGAGCAGCTCGAGGCGGCGTTTTACGCCGCCGTCGTCGCCAACCCCTACGCCGGGATCACCCCCGACGAGACCCAGGTCCTGACGGCGCTCGCCGCGCACGAGGCCATCCACCGCGACTTCTTCGAGGCGGCCATCCGGGGGGTCGGCGGGACGCTCAGCAACCGCGGCCTGATCCCGAATCTGGAGGTAGACTTCTCCGGCGTGGACTTCGACAGCCGCGAGTCGGTGCTGACCACGGCGCTGACGTTCGAGGACCTCGGCGTCGGGGCCTACAACGGGGCCGGGCAGTTCTTCAGCGACACGGAGGCCGGGGACACGTACCTGACGCTCGCCGGCAAGATCGTGTCCGTCGAGGCGCGGCACGCCTCGGTGATCGCAGGTCTGATCACGCCGAATGCGCTCGCTGCCGAGGGGGTCATCGACGACGAGGGCGACACCGCCAGCGGGCTCGACCGGGCGCTCTCGCCGAGCGACGTGCTCACCGAAGCCGATCCCTTCATCGTCAACCCGATCTCGATCGCCTAATCGGCCCCGGCCCGTGCCCGCGCGGCACGCCGCTGGGCTCTCCCTCCGTGCATCTCTAGCACCACGACACTATGAACTCCGATTTCCTGAAAACCCTCGACGCGTTCGACAACGCGACCTCCTCGCGCCGCGACGTGATCCGCAAGGCGGGCCGCTTCGGGGCCGGCGCGGCGCTCGCCGCCGTCCCGTTCTTCGCCATGGCACGCAGCACGATGGCGAAGACCTACGGCTTCAACCCGCAGGAGGACGGCGACATCCTCAACTTCGCCCTCACCCTCGAGTACCTCGAGAGCTTCTTCTACCTGACGGCTCTCAGCGCCGACGGGCCGACGATCCCTTCCGAGGTCCGTCCGCTCTTCGAAACGATCAGCGCCCACGAGGCGCAGCACGTCGAGTTCCTCCGCACGACCCTCTCGAACCTGGGCATCACGCCCGTCACCTTCACCGCCGACCAGTTCGACTTCACGGGCGCTGACGGCATGGGCAACGGCCCGTTCGACATTTCCGACTACGACACGTTCCTGCTGCTCTCGCAGGCGTTCGAGGACACCGGCGTCCGGGCCTACAAGGGGCAAGCGACGATGATCGAGGACCCGATGCTCCTCACCGCCGCGCTCCAGATCCACGCGGTCGAGGCGCGGCACGCTGCCGCCGTCCGCCGCGTCCGCGGCGTCGAGGCGTGGATCCCCTTCGCGCAGTCGCCGGACCCCGCCGTCGACGCCAACTATGCGGGCGAGGACAACGTCACGCAGGGCGACCTCAACCTCGTGGTGGCGCTCCCGAGCTACACGCCGGAGCAGATCACCGAGGCCTTCGACGAGCCCCTGACGATGGCCGACGTGCTTGCCCTCATCGATGGGTTCGTCGACGGCGATCAGACGCCGTAGAACGGCTCCTCGCCTCCCGACACGCAAGCGCCCGGTCTCCACCACGGAGGCCGGGCGCTTGCTTTAGGCCAGCGCTTGGTACTGCCGCCCGTCACCCCACCGCCCGTCACCCCGCCGAGCGCAGGACCTCCAGCGGCGGGCGGCCCAGCACGCCCCGGCTCCCGGCGAGGCCGATCCCTACCGTGAGGGCGGGCACGACGCCGAGCGCGACGAGCACGCCGCCCCACGCCGGCACGAACGGCACCTCGAAGACCCACCGCGAGAGCGCCCACCCGCCGACGAGCGCGAGGCCGACGCCCACGGAGGCCGCGAGCAGGCCGAGCAAGAGGTACTCCCACACCAGAATCCACCGCACCTGCCCGCGCGCTGCGCCGAGCGTCCGCAGGAGCACACTCTCCTCGATCCGGTGGAAGCGCGAGAGGAGGACGGCCCCGGCCAGGACCACCAGGCCCGTCAGGATCGAGAAGAGCGCCATGAACTGGAGCACGAACGAGACCTGCCCGAGCACGCCCTGCACCAGGTTCAGCACGAGCCGCACGTCCACCACCGACACGTTCGGGTACGCCCGCACGACCTCGCGCTGGAGCCGCGCCGACGCCTCGGCACTGCCGCCGCCGGTGAGCACGATGTCGAACTGCGGCGCGCCGTCGAGCGGGCCTTCGGGGAAGACGACGAAGAAGTTGGGCTGCACCCGTGCCCAATCGACCTCGCGGAGGCTCGCCACTTCGCTCTCGAGGCGGACGCCCTGCACGTTCCACGTCAGCCGGTCGCCGACCCCGACGCCGAGGTCGCCCGCGACGCCGGTCTCGAGCGAGACCGGGACGACGGCGGTGTCGGCGGGGACGCGGGCGACGAGCGCGCCCTCGACGAGCGTCTCCGAGTCGACGAGCCGGGGGCGGTAGGTCGAGCGGTACTCGTGGCGGAGCGTCCAGCGCTCGACCTGGGAGGTCGAGTCCTGGCGGATGTCGTCGGTGTCGCGCCCGTTGATGGCGGCGAGGCTGGTGGTGACGACGGGAATCTGGTCGAGGACCGGCTCGCCCTGGGCTTCGATGAGCGCGACGACGCCGCCGCGCTGGTCGGGCTGGATGTCGAACAGGATCAGGCCGGGCCGCTCGCCGCTGCTCGTGACGGCGATCTGGCCGAGGAGCGACCCCTGGACGAGCCAGAGCGTGGCGATGAGGAACGTGCCGAGCCCGAGGGTGAGCATCAGGACGAGCGTCTGGTTGCCGGGGCGGTAGAGGTTCGCCAGCCCTTGCCGCGCGGGGTACGGCCACGCCGCCGGGGCGAGCCGGCGCACCGCCTCCATCGCCCCGCGCGCGGCGAGCGCGAGCAGCCCGAGCACGGCGGCGATGCCGAGCGGGAACCCGACCGCCGCCCGCACGTCGCCCGTCTGCGCGAACGCGAACGCCGCCACGCCGAGCACGATGACCCCGACGAGCGCGGCGCGCAGGCCGTCGGTCCCGCCGTTGCCCTCGGTGCCCGGCCGGATCGCCCGCAGCGGCGGAATCCGGCGCACCCGGACGAGCGGCAAGAGGGCGAAAACGAGCGCCACGGCGAGGCCGATCCCGACCCCCTCGGCCACGGCCCGCCACGAGACCGCGAAGCCCACCCCGACCGGCAGGAACGGCCCAAGCACGGCGGGCAAGAGCGTCTGCACCGCCACGCCGAGTGCCGCCCCGAGAAGGGCCCCGACGAGCCCGAGTGCGGCAGCTTGGAGGACGTAGGCCCGGAGCGTCTGCCCCGCCGTCGCGCCGAGGCAGCGGAGCGTGGCGACGGTGTCGGCCTTCTGCTGAATGTAGACCGTGATCGCGCTCGCCACCCCGATGCCGCCGAGGAGCAGCGCGACGAACCCGACGAGCGAGAGGAAGCGCCCGAGGTCGCCGAGGGCGTCGTTCCAGTCCTGCTGCGCGCCCTCGGGCGTGACGCCGCGCAGGCCGAGCGCGGCGAGCCCCGGCTGAAGCCCCGCGAGGACGGCGTCCTCGTCGGCGTCGTCGAACCGGAAGTGGCGGCGGACCTCGGCGCGGCTCCCGAAGCCGAGCAGCGTCGTGTCGAGCGCGGCGAGGGGGACGTAGACCCGCGGCCCGACGAACGAGCCCACGCCGGTCTGCCCCGCGATCTCGTCGATCCCGCCCGCGATCCGGTACGTCCGCTGCCCGACGCGCACCGAGTCGCCGGGGGCCACGTCGAACTGCAGCAGGAGCGAGGCATCGACGAGCGCTTCGCCCTCGGCCTGGTACGTGTCGGCGGCCCCCGCCGGGCTCGTCACGATCTCGCCGTAGAACGGGTACCCGCCCTCGACGGCCCGGATCTCGGTCAGCCGCGTCCCGCCCGTCGCGGGGAAGTAGGCCATCGACGCGAAGGCGATCTCCTCGGCCTGCTCGCCGGGGTGCGCCTGCGCGACCGAGTCCACGAGCGCCTCGTCGCGCAGGCCGAAGGCCCGGCGGGCCCACACCGTGAGGTCGGAGCCGGTGAGCGTCTGCGCCTGCTCGGCGACGGCCGCCTGCAGCCCGTCCGAGAACGAGCGGATCGCCACGAGCGCCGCCACGCCGAGCGCGGCGGAGGCGACGAAGAGGAGGAGCCGGCGGCGCGAGGTCCGGCTGTCGCGCCACGCAAAGGTTGGGGCGAAGGGCACGGCGAGGGGGGCGTCGGGAGGAAGGGGGGAGAGGCGATCCGCTCAGAGCTTCAGCAGCCGGAAGCGGTGTGGGACGACGGACTCCCGACGTCCTCCGGTCCCCCCGCGCCGTTGCGCCCCCTCGTCGCCTCGTCCGATACGAGTCGCCCGCCGCGCAGCCGGAGCACCCGCTCGGTGCGCGCCGCGAGGTCCGGGTCGTGGGTGACGACGACGAGGGCGGTGCCGGCCTCGGCGTTGAGCTCGAAGAGCAGGTCCTCGACGCGGTCGCTGGTCTCGGTGTCGAGGTTGCCGGTGGGCTCGTCGGCGAAGAGGATGCGGGGGCGGTTGATGAAGGCGCGCGCGAGGGCGACGCGCTGCTGCTCGCCGCCGGAGAGCTGCGCCGGGTAGTGGGTCGTCCGGTCGCCGAGTCCGACGCGCCCGAGCAGGCGCTCGGCCTCGGCGTCGCCGCGCGCGCCCCGGAGCTCGAGCGGGACCGTCACGTTCTCGAGCGCCGTCAGCGTCGGGATAAGGCGGAACTGCTGGAAGATGAACCCGACCGCCGCGCCCCGGACGCGCGCGCGGGCGTCCTCGTCGAGGGTGTCGAGCGCCTCGCCACACAGCTCCACCGAGCCGGAGCTCGGGCGGTCCAGCCCGGCGGCGAGGCCGAGCAGCGTTGTCTTCCCGCTCCCGCTCGGCCCGACGACGGCGCACGTCGCCCCGTCCGCGAGGTCGAACGACACGTCGTCGAGGACCGTCAGGCGGCGGCCTCCGCCGTCGAAGGTTTTGGTGAGGTGGCGGACGGAGAGCGCGAGCGACACGGCGGGGCGGGTTCGTGAATCGAGGAGGCTGGTACGACCGGCCCCGTCGCCTGTTGCACCCGCCGCCGGCCCGGCGCGCCTTCGCCAAGAAACCAGAACCGACTGAACGGGTTGCCTGCGCTCGCTCCGCCCTCTCCTGCTCTATGCCCCGTTTCCGCGCCGTCAGCCTGATGCTCTTCCTCGCCGCCTGCTCCTCGCCGCCCGACCCGGCAGAGGCTCCGCCCGCCGACTCCGCCGCCGCCGCCGAGACCGACAGCAGCGCCGTCACCGTGGTCTACCTCGGCGACTCGCTCACGGCGGGCTACGGCCTCGCACAGGGCGAAGCCCAGGCCTACCCCGCGCTCATCGAAGCCAAGGCCGACTCGCTCGGGATCGCCGTCCGCACCGTCAACGCCGGCGTCAGCGGCGACACCTCCGCCGGCGGCCTCCGCCGCATCGAGTGGCTCGCCGGGCGGCAGCGGATCGACGTGCTCGTGCTCGCCCTCGGGGCCAACGACGGGCTGCGCGGCCTCCCGACCGACGCGCTCAAGGCGAACCTCGAAGGCACCATCGCAGCCGCCCGCGCCTCGAACCCCGACGTGCGGATCGTCCTCGCCGGGATGATGGTGCCGACGAACATGGGCGGTGCCTACGGCCAGCGCTTCTCCGACGTGTACGAGACTGTCGCCGACGAGCAGGGCGTCGACCTCGTCCCGTTCCTGCTCGACGGCGTCGGCGGCGTCCCCGCGCTCAACCAGCCCGACGGCGTCCACCCGACCGCCGCCGGCCAGCGCGTCATGGCCGAGACGGTGTGGCAGGCGCTCCGGCCCGTGCTCGAAGAGACCCGCGCCGAAGCGGGGTGAGGAGCGGGAACGCGGTAGGGGAGGGCTCGTAAGGTCCCCCCTTCGACCTGTTCGCCCTACCTCAACGCCCATGCCTGCCAAGCTGCTCGTCGTCTACTATTCCACCTACGGCCACAACCACCAGATGGCGCAGACCGCAGCCGAGGCGGCCCGAGAGGCCGGGGCCGAGGTCCGCCTCCGCAAAGTCCGCGAGACGGCCCCCCAAGAGGTGATCGACGCGCAGGAGGCATGGAAGGCGCAGCAGCAGCGCCAGGCCGACGTGGAGACGGTCTCGGACGACGACATGACATGGGCCGACGGCTACCTGCTCTCGTCCCCGACGCGCTACGGCGGGGCGGCAAGCCAGATGCGCGCGTTCATCGACACCCTCGGCCCGCTCTGGCAGAAGGGCCTGCTCGCCGACAAAACCTTCTCGGCCATGACGAGCGCCCAGAACCCGCACGGCGGGCAGGAGACGACGCTCCAGACGCTCTACGTCACCGCGATGCACTGGGGCTGCGTCCTCGTCCCCCCGGGCTACGCCGACGCCGCGGTGTTCGACGCGGGCGGCAACCCGTACGGCGCGAGCGTAACCGCCGACGGCCCCGGCGTCCCGGAGGAGGCCCTCGGCGCGATCCGGCATCAGGCTCGCCGCCAGGTCCGGTTCACTGAGAAAATCGCAGGCTAGCTGGAAAACCGCAGGCTAGCCGGCACGGTTGGGCAGCACGGTCGTGCCGCGGGGCAGGGGGCTCGCTCAGCGGTGCTTGCGCTCGACGCGGCTCTCGGTGCCGTGCAGCAGCCGCCCGATGTTGGCGCGGTGCGTGAAGAAGATCAGGAACGGCACCGCGATGCAGAACCACATCGTCGGGGCCGAGACCTCCACGCCGAAGACCCACTCGCGCACGACCTGCGTCAGCGGCAGCGACGCCGCCGCCGCCATCGAGGCCAGCGAGACGTAGCGCGTCGTCCACACGATGACCGCGAACAGGCCCAGCCCGACGATCACCGGCACCGGCGCGAGGGCCACGACGACGCCCGCGCCCGTCGCCACGCCCTTGCCGCCCTTGAAGCCGGCGTAGACCGTGTAGATGTGCCCGAGCACGGCGGCGGCCCCGGCCAGCACCATCAGCCACCCGCCGCCGTTCGGGTAGAAAAACGCGGGCTCCGGCCCGACCCGGAGGTAGGCCCCGATGCAGACCGCGGCGACGCCCTTCAGGAGGTCGATCAGCATCACCGCTAGGCCGGGGCCTTTGCCGAGCGTGCGGAAGACGTTCGTCGCGCCGGCGTTGCCGCTGCCGTGCTGCCGGATGTCGATCCCGCGCAGCCAGCGCGCGGCGAGGATGCTCGTCGGAATCGAGCCGATGAGGTAGCTGAGCGTGAGGATGAGCAGGAGGGAGAGCATGGCCGGTGCGGGAAGCCCCGCGGGCTAGACCTAGCGCAGAAGGGTGAGGGGGCGGGTCTGCGCGGACCCCGCTACGTCGAGCCGGAGGAAGTACGCGCCGCTCGGGAGGGCACGCCCGTCGAACGCGACGGTGTGCTCGCCGGCCTCGAGCGGGCCGTCGGCGAGGAGGGCGACCTCGCGCCCGAGCACGTCGAAGACGGTGAGGCGGACGTGCGCCGCCTCGCGGAGCGAGAACGGGACCGTGGCCTCGCCGGTCGCCGGGTTGGGATAGCTCGCGCCGAGGGCAAAGGCCCCGGCGGGCGCGCCCGACGGCTCGGCATCGACCGACCCGTCGAGCCGGAGGACGAACAGGCCGCTCTGCATGTCGGAGGCGAGGATCTTGCCCGACGGCAGGTACGGGTAGACCGTCCAGGTGCCGACGAAGCCGCCGTCGGACCCGAGGAACGTGTCGTAGACCGCCGCGGCGACGGGGGCCTCCGGATTGCTCACGTCGAAGACGCGGACGCCGTCGGCGTAGTGCGCGATGTAGAGCAGGTCGCCCTCGACGTAGCAGTTGTGGACCGGCTGCCCCGGCGTCACGATGATGTCGGCCACCTGCTCGACGTCCTGCGGGTCGCGCACGTCGAAGCCGCGCGTGTGCGGCTCGCTCCCGATCTCGTCGCCGACGAAGACGTAGCTGCCGTCCTCGGTCGCGCAGATGTTGTGCGCGCCCATCGTGACGGCGCTGTAGATGAAGTTCGAGATCAGCGACGGGTTGGCCTTGTCCGAGATGTCGATGATGTCGACGCCCTGGTCGTAGATCGCGGCGGCGTAGAGCACGTCGCCTACGATGTCGACGTCGTGGTAGTAGGTCCTCCCGTCGGCCCCGGCGATGGCCCCGACGGAGTCCGGGCGGACCGGATCGGCGAGGTCGTAGATGCGGAGGCCGCCGGGCGAGCGCCCGCCGACGACGTAGAGGTAGTCGCCCTCGACGAGGATGTTGTGCGAGCCGCCGTTGCCGACGCTCGGCTGCACGTCCAGCTCGCCGACCTGCACGGGGTCCGCCGGGTCCGAGAGGTCGATGATCTGGATCGGGGCGACCTCGTTGACGAGGTAGGCGTAGGAGCCGTAGGTCTTGACGTCTTTCGAGTCCGAGAAGTCGCCTGGCACGAAGCCGACCGCGACCGGCTGGTCGTCCGTGACGTCGATGACGTAGAGGCCGTCGAAGCGGGCGCAGAGGAGGGCGTACTCCCGGCCCGTGGCCGGGTCCACCCAGCCCCAGATGTCGCCGTAGGTGCTCGACGGGTCGAGCGTGCCGACGAGACTCATGTTGAGAGCCGTAATGGGATTGGCCTGGACCTCGACGCTCTGGCCGATGACGTTGCCGTCGGCGTCGAGGGCTTCGGCGCGGAAGTAGTACCGCACGCTCGGGTTGAACACGTCCACGGTGTAGCTCGTCGCGTCCGGGTCGAGGAGCACGAGGGCCTCGGACGCCGGCGAGACGATCCCCCGGTAGAGCACGATCGCGTCGGCCTCCGGCGGGGCGTCGTAGGCCCACGACAGGGTGATCTGCTCGTTGCCCGGCGCGGCGTTGAAGTCGCGGATCTCGGCGAGGGCGATCGAGAGCGTGGCCGGGTCCGTCTCGAAGAAGGAGCGCCCCGGCTCGAGGCGGCCTTCCCACACGTAGAGCACGTCGAGGTCGTCGGCCTCAGCGGCGAGGTTGCCGACGTTCTGGTACGTGGTGCCGGTGCCGTCGTAGTCGCTCGCCATCACCCAGAGGTACTCGCGCCCGCCGTCCTCGTCGGCGTTGGGGTTCCACGCCAGGTCCGCCGGTTGCTCGCGGTCGTCCTCCGAGATCACGACGTTGAGCCGGCGGGGGCTGTCGGGGTCGGAGACGTCGTAGACCGCGCCGGGGAAGGTGCCGACGCCGGCCGGCCCCCAGCCGTCGTCCGCCCGGAAGACCTGCGCCAGCGAGGTCTCGCCCGTCGTCAGGACGATGTCGATCGACACGTCGCCGTCGGGACCGACGGTGGAGCCGCGGAAGTACCGCCCGCGCGCGATGGACTCGAAGAACACCTCGCCGCCGGAGAACGCCCGGCCGCGCATCCAGCGCGGGTCGCCGGTCCAGCGCCACGCCAAGTCGGCCTCGCCGCCGTTGCGGGCGTCGGGCGCGTAGCCCTCGAAGTGCGCCGCGCGCGCGAGGGCTGGGTCGGGCTGCGCGAGCGCGGAAGCGCTTCCGAGCGCGAGCAGCAGGGCGGCGGCGATGGAAAGAAGACGGGTCATCGGGTCGGGGTATCGGCGGGGAGGAATACGGAGTGAAGAAGATAATCTCGTACGCTCGTCCAGCGCGCAGGGGTCCTCAGTCCGGCTCCCGGTCCGGGTCCCGGTCCGGCTCTGCCAGGCGTGCCCTCACCGTCCGCACCGTAGACACTACGCCGAGCCCGAGCATGGCCGCCACCAAGCCGTAGACCCACCACGGGATGTTACGTCCGGCGACGAGCAGGTAGAGGTACGCCGAGCAAAAGAAGAACAGGCACAGGAACGCCGGCAGCGCCACCGGCCTCTTCCGCCGCACGTTCCGAACGAGCCATCCGAGCGAGAGCGTGAAGAACGGGATCGCCCCGACGTAGATCGCGCCGAAGACGAGGGGGTCGACACCGTATTCGGCCCCAAGGCCGAAGAACCACTCCTGGGCTGCTTCCCACATAGGGCGTTGGGTCAGCGAGGGTCTTGAGAGGAAAGAGAGTAAGGTCGAAGGTAGCAAACGCCCGGCCCCGAACCTGCCCTCCCCAAGGCTCGGCGGCGGCCTCCACCGAGGCCACCGGACCGGTTGCACCGGCCCTGCGTGTCCACGCTCACGGATCGGTCGCGGTCACATATCGGCGCGCCCACGCCGCGAGGACGTCGCCGGCGTACTCGGCGTCGCGCTCGTCGGTGAGCAGGTGGTCGGCGTCGTCGAGCGAGACGAAGCTCTTGGGGTGCTTCGCGGCCTGGAAGATGTGCGCCGCGTTCTCGATCCCGACGGTGTCGTCCACGGGCGAGTGGAAGACGAGCAGCGCGCGGTCGAGGCTGCGGATCGCCTCGTCCATGCGCTGCATGGCAAGGTCGCGTAGGAACGACTTGCGGATCGTGAAGGCCCGCCCGGCGAGCGTCACGCACGCCTCGCCGTGGGCCTCGATCTCGCCGAGCGAATCGCCGAAGAGGTGGCGGACGTGCTCCGGGTCGCACGGCGCGCCGATCGTGGCGACGGCCTTGATGCTCGGAATCCGCCCCGCCGCCTGGAGCACCGCCGCCCCGCCGAGCGAGTGCCCGACCAGGATCGCCGGCGGGGCGAGCTCGTCGCGCATACAGTCGGCGGCGGCCACGAGGTCGGCCACGTCGGTCGAGAACGTCGAGTCGGCGAAGGTGCCCTCGCTCTGGCCCAGCCCGGTGAAGTCGAACCGGAGGACGGCGATGCCCTCGCGGTTCAGCGCCCGGGAGATCGCGCCGACGGCCTTGAGGTCCTTCGAGCACGTGAAGCAGTGGGCGAAGAGCGCCCCGGCGACCGGCGGATCGTCCTCGACCCCGTCGGGCAGGTCGAGGCGGGCGGCGAGCGCGTGGCCGCGCGGCGACGTGATCGAGAGGCGGCGGGAGGGCATAGGCGTCAGCGGCTGACCTCCTTCGCGGCAGCGTCCACGGCGTCGAGGTCGATGGAGTACGGGTGCGCCTTGAGCCACCGGGCGGCCTCGGCGCAGTTCTTGGCAAGATAGCGCGCCGTGCGGTTGGTGTAGAGGTGGCGGTCGCCGCCGGCGGCGAGGTAGCTCGGCCCTGGGCCCGCGTCGCCGACCCAGTAGCAGTCCGCGCCCGGCGGGATCGTGCAGCCCAGGTGCGAGAGGTTGAAGAGCGTCGTCGCCGCCGCGTCGTGCGCGCCGTCCTCGTTGCCGGTGACGACGCACGCGCCGACGGTGTTGTAGAGCGGGTACTGCCCGCGCTCGTCGCGTTCGTCGTACGTCCCGTCGAGCCGTTCCATCACCATCTGCGCCACCGACCCGCGCACCCCGAACCAGATCGGCGTTCCGACGACCAGGATGTCACACGCCGTGACCTTCCCCAAAATCTGCGGCCACGCGTCGCCCTCGCCCTCGTCCGACGAGACGCCGAACCTCACGTCGTGGTCCACGACGCGCACCACCTCGGACGAGACGCCCTCGGCCTCGAACAGCGCCGCGACCTTGTCGATCAGCGCCCGCGTGTTGGAGGTCGCGGGCGAGCGCTTGAGCGTGCAGTTGAGGAAGAGGGCCTGCAAGTCCATCGGGCGCGCCGCGTTGGGGAAAAAGGGAGGATACGTCTCGGGCTTTTCGCACGGCTCACGCGCCGGTAACATCCTCGCGCTGGGTCCTGCACGAAAAAGGAAGGCGGCGGTATCATGATCGCCGCGCCTCATCAACCGACGAACGCATGGCAGCGGCACCCCTGACGTGGAACGAGATCAAGACCCGCGCCGCCGCCTTCGTCCACGAGTGGCGCGGCGAGGAGCGCGAGCACGCCGAGGCCAAGACGTTCTGGGACCAGTTCCTGGGCGTGTTCGGGGTGAACCGCCGGCGCGTGGCGACCTTCGAGGAGGCCGTTAAGAAGGCGGGCAGGGGGCAGGGGTTCATCGACCTGTTCTGGCCGGGCGTGCTGCTGGCCGAGCACAAGAGCCGGGGGAAGGACCTCGACAAGGCGTACGGGCAGGCCCTGGGCTACTTCCCCAACCTGGCCGACGACGACCTCCCGCGCTACGTCGTCGTGAGCGACTTCGAGCGGATGCGGCTCCACGACCTCGAGACCGGCGAGGAGACCGAGTTCGCCGTGGCCGACCTCCTCGACCACGTGAGCCTGTTCGGGTTCATCGCGGGGTACGAGCGGCGGAGCTACGCCGAGCAGGACCCGGTCAACGTCGAGGCCGTCCGCCAGATGGCCGCGCTCCACGACGCCCTCGAGGCGGCGGGGTACCGGGGGCACGACCTGGAGCGGATGCTCGTCCGGCTCCTGTTCTGCCTGTTCGCCGACGACACCGGCATCGTCTCGCCGCGCGGGGCCTTCCAGGACTTCGTCATGATCGACGACGCGGATCACCTCGGAGGCGACGCCCTCGTCCTCGAACAGCGCTGCCACCTTGTCGATGAGCGCCCGCGTGTTGGACGTCTCGGGCGAGCGCTTAAGCGTGCAGTTCAGAAAGAGGGCGCGGAGGTCCATTGGCAGGGCAGGCGGGTGAGGCCGGAGGATACACCGCTCGCCGGTCTCGCGGCTCACGAGCCGGTAACACCTGCTCTGCCTGCCACTCGCGTTCTCAACCGCTCCTCCGGTTCGAGTTGAGACGAAGGCGACGCCGAGCTACGACAACACGCTCGCCAGTCTCCAGCTCGACCAGGGCCGTCGCCATCCGGGTGCTCACGATGCACTTCCCATCATGACGACGAACAGGGTTGCACTGAGAGCCACGTAGTTCGTCGCGCGTCTGCCGGTCACCGAGGTAGGTGTATCTCGCTTTGGAAGGAGACATAGCCCTCAATCATGCTACTTGAGGAAACGCGCGGTCACCGACTTTCCGAACAGGATCAGGCCACTTCGCCGCATCGCTTCCTTTGGTGTCACCCAGGCCGTACTTCCGAGCGAGGACTCGACCGGTTTGTTTGAAAAAGTAAGCCACGCCCGCTTCCAAACAAGCTTGCTGAATCGCAGCGGCCCACTCGGTTCTCATCGGACGGGCGTTCGGGCCAGACTCGCCGCCTACGATCACCCAGTGAATACCGTTAAGACGGTCATCTAGGTCAAGCTTACCAATAAGAGGCTCGCACGAAAGGAAGCGAATCTGCGCCGGTACCTCTCGAAGCGCGTCAATACGTTCGACGACACGCTCGTCCTCGACGCTCGTGCCGATCCACACATTCGAAAGAGGCCACGACGGAGAGAACAACGCCGTCTCGACTCGCGCTGCACCCTCAGTAATTTGAGAGGTTAAGTCTGTACAGACCGAGACAGGATCAGAACCACGTTCGTCGAGCCAGCGAAAGAAAGCTGCCGCTCGTTCCGGCCTTTTGGTAAGAACTTGATATTTATGATGCGGCGTGGCAGCCATCACCCCGAACACCGCTGCTACAAACTCGAAGTCCACCTCCGGATGGAACAGGTCGGACATTGAGTTGACAAAGTAGACAGTATCCCTCCTGCGCCGGAGTGGCTGCTCCAAAGAGGTGGGATGCACACGCACGACCCCGTTGAAATGGGACTTGCCTGGATTGATCAGACCATTATACTTCTCTTGCCCCATCGCTGCCAGCCTCCGAGTCATCGTCACTGCATAGCAAAGATCACAACCGGCTGAAGCTCGGGTGCAACCGGAGACGGGATTCCAGGTCGCCTCCGTCCACTCGATAGATGATTGTGCCATTGCGATTGCGGAAGGGAGATAGAGGCAGAGTAAGCCGTCGTGGCGTCAGGTGTATGTCAGGACGGACGAAGCAGATGGGGCGGCCCAATCAGGACATTATGCTTTTTCCGCGTCTTGTGCGAAATATAGAACCCAGAGGCTTTGTCCCCCCTGGAAGGTTCGATTACTTGTATCTGACCACCTTTCCGTGCGGCTCTAAGAATTGGGGTAGCATGGCTTATACGATAGATGTTCGTCAAAATGAAGGCTGCTACATCGGTGTTGGTGCGAGGCGTAGAAAGAAATTGAAGGAGAAGCTCAGCCAAGCCTTCCTCTGCGCCAAATAACTCCGCCTGCGCCAAGCTGCGTCTGTAGCCTTCTCCTCTGGAGGGGTCCAAACTCCAAATCTCATCCACTACAAGTTCAAGCCCGCGAAGGCTCTTCGTGAAGTAGAGCAGGAGGTAACGGTTCGCAGAATCCTTCTCCAGCGTAATTGGAGCGGTGTAGACGCCGTCTCCCATTCTAGCGTCCAATCTGCTCGTAAGTGCCTTCGCGAAAATATCGGGAGCGCCAGAGAAGTCGGGTATTCCTTCTGGCCATAGATACTGAACGATGCGTGAAAGCGGGTGACCCTCATCAACGGCCTCGCGGAAGCGGTGCATCTGAGGTATAGGAATGAACAGAATCACTTCCGTTCCCTTCCATCCCATTGCCTCGACCGCGTCCTCCACGGTGAATTGGCTGTAGCCAGTCGGGTCGACGACGAGTAGTTGTTTGCCTTTTGTACCGCGTTCCCTCCTCAACCTCTCCGCGAGCGCGAGCGCATCCTCGCGATGGTACTCGACGGTGATATACTCGGGAAACGATGCTACTAGCGGTTCACAGGCTTCTCTGACTCGCTCAATCTTGTAACGTCCTGGCTCTATTTCCGAACTGCCCGTGTCGTTGAGTACAACAAGAAGGCGGTTTCGACTCTTTCTAGCGTAGTGGTGCTCACGAACTGCCCGTACAATCCTGACAGCTGTACCCTCCTCACCTCCTTTGTATGTCCCCTCACCGCACATTAGGTCTGCGATTAGAACATCATCAACGCGCCTGGAGAGCTCTAGGATATTGAGATAGATAGCGATGTAGCGCTCTATCAGTCCTGCTTTCGCAAGGGAGTGTGCTTCAAGATAGTCGGTCCATCTCTGCTTTCTGCGTTTGGCTGCCATAGGTCTGAAGTCAATTGGCGTCTATGACTTGTGCCTGTATGTTACGCATCAACCATATAACTGCGCTACGAAGCCTCACGGCGCACCCCGAAACAAGGGAAGCCGCGGTGACCTTATCACTCAGTCCACCAGATACCCTGCTGCGAGCGCCCGAAATGCCTCGACCTGCGCCCGCTGCCACGCCGCGTCGCGCCCCAGCTCCTCGGCCACGAGGGCGGCCACGGCCGGGGCCATCGCGAGGCTCGCCCTCGCGTCGAGCAGCAGCGTCCGGCGCCGGCGCGAGAGCACGTCCTCGACCGTCCGCGCCATCTCCTCCCGCACCGACCACACGACCTCGCCGGCGCGCACCGGCCGGCCCGGGTGGAGCCGCTCGCCCCACGCCGGGCGCTCGGCGAGGAGCGCGGCCACGGCCGGCGCGTCCGCTCCATAATCGGCGAGGTCGCCGAACTGTGCCGCCTCTTCGTGGTGGCCGTGGATCGGGAGGTCGCGCGTGACCGAGGGCCGGTCGGGCAGGTCGGCGAGGGTGGCGGCCTGGTCGATCGTGTCCTCGGCCATCTTGCGGTAGGTGGTCCACTTGCCGCCGGTGATGGTGACGAGGCCGGAGGGCGAGATGAGGAGGGTGTGGTCCCGCGAGAGCGCGGCGGTCCCTCCGGGACCCTCGCCGCCGGGGTCTCCGACGAGCGGGCGGAGCCCGGCGAACGTCGAGAGCACGTCCGCCGCCGTCGGGTTCCGGGTGAGGTAGCGCGCGGTGTGTTCGAAGAGGTAGGCCAGCTCTTCGGCCAGCGGGCGCGGCTCGAGTTCAGGGTGTGGCACCTCGGTGTCGGTGGTGCCGACGAGCACGCGGTCGTGCCACGGGATGGCGAAGAGGACGCGCCCGTCGTCGGTCTTGGGGACCATGATGGCGGTGTCGCCGGGGAGGAAGGCGCGGTCGAGGACGATGTGGACGCCCTGGCTCGGGGTGATGAGGGGGGCGGCGTCACCGTCGTCGAGGCGGCGGAGGCGGTCGGTGAAGACGCCGGTGGCGTTGATGACGGCGCGGGCGCGAATCTCGTGCTCGGCCCCGGTCTCGGCGTCGCGCGCGAGGACGCCGCGCACCTCGCCGTGCTCGTGGATGAGGCCGACGACCTCGACGTAGTTCAGGAGGGTCCCGCCCTCGTCCGCCGCCGTCTGCGCGAGGTTGACGGCGAGGCGGGCGTCGTCGAACTGCCCGTCGTAGTAGACCACGCCGCCGTCGAGGCCCTCGGGTTCGAGCGTCGGGAGGCGGGCCAGCGTCTCTTCTTTCGAGAGGTGCCGGCTGCGCCCGAAGCCGGAGCGCCCGGCGAGGAGGTCGTACATCTTGAGGCCGATCCCGTAGAACGGCCCCTCCCACCACGCGTAGTTGGGCACGACGAACGGGAGGTCGCGCACGAGGTGCGGCGCGTTCTTCAAGAGCAGCCCGCGCTCCTTGAGGGCTTCGAGGACGAGAGCGACGTTGCCCTGCCGGAGGTAGCGGACGCCGCCGTGGACGAGCTTCGTCGAGCGGCTCGAGGTGCCCTTGGCGAAGTCGCTCTGTTCGAGCAGGAGGGTTCGGTAGCCGCGCGACGCGGCCTCGACGGCGCACCCCAGCCCCGTCGCCCCCCCGCCGACGATGACGAAGTCCCAAGGTTCATCGGCGCTCGCAAGCGCGTCCAGCATGGCGTTGCGGTTCATGGCGCTACCAAGGGTTCAGCATGGGTTGAGGGGCAGGGTGTGGGGGACAGGGTGCCGGCAATACTGCCGGAGCTAGGCCTTGTGCGGGAACTCCGGCGTGGTTGGCGAGCAGGAGCCGACGGGGCTCGCGGCAAGGAGCGCGAAGCAGCCGTAGCGCAAGCTACGGCGATGCAGCGCGACGACGCAGCGGGAGCTGGCCGGCCCTGCGCAGCCCGCGAAGGGGCTTTCGCACAGGCCCTAGGAAAGAGTCGTCCCGGCCCCCGAGCAGGCCTACCGGCCGGCTCACTCCTGTGGGTCCCCGCCGGAGCCTGTCCTGAGCGCAGCCGGACGGGCGGGGAGGTCGTGTGTATTGGTTGGGAAGTGCATTCACGCATCACGGGACCCGCATCAGCAGCGCCGTCATCCAGAGCACGAGCGCGGCGCGGGCCGTCCACGCGGCGGTCCGTACCCAGTTCGAGGCGACGAGGCGGGCGTGGGCGTCGCCGTCGAAGCCGGCGGAGAGGGCGGTGTGGAGCGGGACCTGCACCACCGCCGTCGAGACCCACACCACGCCGACGAGCCCCAGCCCGGTCCAGGCCAGCCACCCCGGCACGGCCTCCGGCCTGAGCCAGACGAGCGCGAGGGCGGTGCCGAGTTCGAGCAGCATCGCCGGGAGCACGACGAAGGTGATCCGCGCCTGGTGCGCGGCCTCGTAGTCGGCGAACCCGTCCGCGCCGACGCCGGCGAAGAGCGGGTAGTGGACGAGCTGCACGACCCAGATCACCCCGAACATCGTGAGGGTGGCGAAGACGTGGGCCAGCACGAGCCAGGAGGCCGCTGTCACACCGGCACCCCGAGGTCGGCGAGGACGGCGTCGGCGGCGCGTCGGCCCGAGCGGAGCGCGCCGTCGATCGAAGCGTTCGTCCGGTGGTCGCCCGCGAGGTAGAGGCCCCGGTCCAGCCTCGCCGGGCGCTCGGGCGGTGAGAGCGCCGGCGGGGTCTGGTCCGGCTGCGCGTGCAGAATGCGGTACGTCTTGAGGTGCCGCCAGGCCTCGGCGGCGGGGTACCACCGCCGGAGGTGCGCTCGGACGCCGGCCTCGACCTCGCCGTCCGGCTGCGCCGGGTTGCCGAGGACCGAGACCGAGACGAGCGCCTGCCCGGGCGGTGCGTAGCGCGGCGAGACGTTGCTCATCACCGCGAGGTTGTTGACCGGCCCGCCGCCTTCCGGGCCTCGCCCCTCGCCGTCGAGCACGAGGACCGGGTCGGCGGTCGGGGCCTCGTCCGCCGCGTAGTAGAGGCAGACCACGCTGCGCGAGGCCGGCGGGTCGAACCCGCCGAGGAGATAGGCCAGCTCCGGCCCGTCGGTGGCGACGACGACCGCGGGGGCCTTGACCTCGGCTCCGGTTTCAAGCGTGACGGTGCCGGCGGCGACGCGCTGCACGCGGGTGTTGAGTTGGATCGCGTGGCCGTCGAGTCCGGCGGCGAGCTGCTCGGGGATCCGCTGCATCCCGCGCGCGGGTACCACGGTGTCGCCCTCGGTGAACATCCGAAAGTAGAACTCGAACGCGCGGCTCGACGCGCCGAGGCCGGGGTCGAGCAGGATGCCGCCGAGGAAGGGCTCGAAGAAGCGCCGGACGATCGTGTCCGAGAAGCCGTAGCGCTCGCGGAGCGCCGCCCTCGTCGTGACCTCGTCCCGTGCCCAGAGCGCGCCGAGGTCGGGCGAGCGGACGGCCCGCCGGAGCCTCAGCGTGCGGAGCTTGTCGGCGAGCGTGCCGACCGGCGAGAAGAGGGTCTGCGACGCGGCGAGGGGTTCGCGCAGCGGGTCGGCCACGCGGTGGAAGGCCCCGCCCGCGCGGACGAGCGCGCCGTCGTAGAACGAGCGCAGCTCGAGCGCGTCGTAGTCGAGCACGCGCTGCGCCTCGGGGTAAGCCGTCAGCAGGACCTGGAACCCCCGGTCGAGCAGGAAGCCCTCCACCTCGTCGGTGCGGACGCGCCCGCCGACGCCGTCGGAGGCTTCGATGACTTTGGCCGAGACGCCGTGCCGGTGCAGCTCGCGCGCGCAGCTCAGCCCGGCCAGCCCCGCCCCGACGATCAGCACATCGTAGGTCGCCATCGCTCGGAGGAGGGGGTGGGAGGGGAGGCCGTCAAGCTACGGCAGCCGGGGTCAGCGAGGCAGCGTCACCGTGAGGCCCTCGCCCAGCGCCCCGGCGGCGACGCCGTCGGCCGCCGTGAACGTGACCGTGTACGCCTCGCCCGCGCTGAGGGGCGGCGCGCCCGCCGGCGTGCCCGCCGCTACGCGCTCGCGGAGGGCCTCGACCTCGGCGCAGAGCGTGCCCTTCGCCCGGACCACGTGGTACGGCCCCTGCTGCGCAAGAGGCAGCGACCGGTCGCTGAGGTCGGGGTCCGCCATGCGCTCCAGCACGAGCCCGACGGTGTACGTCCCCGCCGTGTCCGTCTCGGCGACCGTCACGGAACCGAAGCGCTCGGACGGGTCGGCGGGGGTGGGGAGGAGGGTGTAGCTCAGGCGCAGGCCGCCGCCTTCGGGCGCGAGCGCGAGCGCGCTCAGGCCGAGCCGTTGCAGCCCCGTCTCGCGGGCCTGCGCCGAGCCGAGCAGCTCGAACGGAGTCGCCGGGTACGCCTCGCGCTGCGCGTGGTAGAGCACCGCCGTCGCGGCGAGCAGGCCCGGCGCGTCGAGCTGAGCGTCGAGGTCGAGGGCGGCGGCGTCGAGGGCGGGCGCGGCGGTTTCGCTCAGGCCGGCGCAGCCGGTGGCGAGGAGCAAGGCGACGAGGAGGAGAGCGAGGCGTTTCATGGGGTGCGACCGAGGAGGTGACGGAGGGCCGGTTCGAGGTCGGGATACGCGAAGGAGAAGCCGGAGTTCACGAGCGCGGCGGGGATCATGCGAACGCTTTTGAGCGCCATCTCGTCCGCCGCCTCGCCCATCACCGTGCGGACGGCGGCTTCGGGCACGCGCACCACCGCCGGGCGGCGGAGCACCCGCCCGAGGGTCTTCGTGAAGGTCCGCTGCGTCACCGGCTCCGGCGCGCTGAGGTTGACCGGGCCGGAGAGGTCTCCGGCGAGGAGGTGCAGCACCGCGTAGAGCGCGTCGTCGAGCGCGACCCACGGCAGCCGCATCGTGCCGCCGCCGACGGTGCCGCCGAGCCCGAGCCGGAACGCCGGCAGCAGTGTCCCGAGGAACCCGCCGCGCGGCGTCAGCACGAGGCCGATGCGGAGGTTCACGGTGCGGAGGCCCGCCTCGGCAGCGGGCGCGGCGGCGGCCTCCCACGCTTGGCAGACCTCGGCGAGGAAGCCCTCGCCGGGGCCGTCGGCCTCGGTGACCCGCGCCTCGCCCCGCTCGCCGTAGAACCCGCTCGCCGAGGCGGAGAGGAACGTGCGCGGCGGGGTGCCGAGCCCCGCGAGGGCGTCGGCCAGGAGCTTCGTGCCGCGCACGCGGCTCTCCAGAATGCGCCGCCTCTTGGCCTCGCTCCAGCGCAGCCCGAACACGTTCTCGCCCGCGAGGTGCACCACGGCCTCGACCCCGCCCAGCGCCGAGCCGTCGATCTCCCCCGTCGCGGGGCTCCAGTAGGCCGCCCTCTCGTCTCTCCGGCCCGCGTACCGACGGACCGCGTCCCGCGACCGGACGAGCCGCACGACGCGGTGCCCACTCGTCGTCAAAAACGCGACGAGCGCCTCGCCGATCAGCCCCGTCGAGCCGGTCACGGCGACGGTCATCGGGTCAAGGTCGTAGGCCGCGTGCCGGGCGAGGTCGCCGCGCGTCACCCGGTGCCGGTAGGCGAAGAGCCGGTCGAGCTCCTTCCGGGCGAAGCCGCTCGCCACGTCCGACAGCGGCGCGAGCGGGAGGCGGTACGCGACGTGGTCCTCCAGCGTCGAGCGGTCGGGCCCGCCGGGGATCATCCGGTGCGCGTGCGTCCACGCCGCGAACGGCCCGCGCACCTGGCGGTCGTTGAACCGCCGCCCCTCCTCGAACCCGAAGTGCTCGGCGGTCCACGTCAGCGCGCCGCCGGGCCCGAGCCCGATGACGGCGCGCTGCCCGTCGCGGATGCCCTCAAAGGTTTTCAGCCGCACCGGCTGCCACGGCGGCGTCAGCCGCTCGAACGCGCCCCGGTGGTCGTGCCACGCGAACAGCCGCTCGGCGGGCACCGCGACGGAGAGGCGGCGGGTGAAGGTCTGGTCAGTCACGGGTCATGGGTCCACGCCCCCTTACTTGATCTCGTTGTAGGCCGCGAGGGCGCGGTCGCGGGCGTCGCCGTGGTCGACGATCGGCTCGGGGTAGGTCTCGCCGAGGACGACCCCGGCTTCGGCGAGCACCTCGTCCGGCGCGGTCCAGGGGGCGTGGATGTATTTCGCCGGGAGGCCCTTCAGCTCCGGCACCCAGCGGCGGACGTAGTCGCCGTCGGGGTCGTGCTTCTTGCCCTGAGAGACCGGGTTGAAGACGCGGAAGAAGGGCTGCGCGTCGGGGCCGGAGCCCGCGACCCACTGCCAGTTCATCGCGTTGTTGGCGAGGTCGCCGCAGCACAGCGTGTCCCAGAACCAGCGCTCGCCCTCCTGCCACGGGACGAGGAGGTCCTTCGTCAGGAACGAGCCGACGATCAGGCGGGCGCGGTTGTGCATCCAGCCGAGCGCCCACAGCTGCCGCATTCCGGCATCGACGACCGGGTAGCCCGTCTGCCCGCGCTGCCACCGGCGGAGCGCCGCCGCGTCCGCCTGCCAGTCGAACCGGGCGAACTTCTCCTTCAGCGGCTCGGTCGGGAGCGTCGGGTAGTGGTGGAGGACGTGGTACGCGAACTCGCGCCAGACGAGCTCGCCGAGGAACGCGTCGGCGGCCTCGCGCATCGCGCCGTTGCGGACCCAGTTGCCGACGCGGACCCAGACCTGGCGCGGGCTGATCTCGCCGTGGTGCAGGTACGGCGAGAGGCGCGAGGTGCCGTCCTCGGCGAGGCGGTTGCGGCCCTCGGCGTAGCCGATCAGCTCGTCGTCGAGGAAGCGGTGGAGGACGGCGTGGGCGGCGCGCTCGCCGGGCGTCCAGAAGGCCGCCATCTGCTCCGCCCAGTCCAGGCCGTCCTGTGCCTCGGGCAGCAGGCCGAAGGCGTCGAGGGACGCGCTCTCGGGCCACGCCTCGGGGGCCGCCCGCTCGCCCATGCGCGGCACCCCGAGCGGCTCGCCGACCTCGACGGTCTCCTCGAACTTGGCGCGGAACGGGGTGTAGACGCGGTACGGCCCGTCGGTGGTCGTCCGCACGGCGTCGGGGTCGTGGAGGATGCGCGCGGCGAAGGTCCTGACCTCGGTGCCGCCTGAGCGCAGCGCCTCGGCGACTTCGGCGTCGCGCGCGCGCAGCGCCGGCTCGATCCGGGTGTTCCAGAAGACGGCGTCGGCCCCGACGGTCTCGGCGACGTCGCGGAGCGCGCCGAGGCTCGGGCCGGAGCGGAGGACGAGGCGCGAGGCCTTTTTCTCGAGCCGCTCCCCGAGCCGTCGCAGCGAGTGGTGGAGCCACCAGCGGTGCGCGCCACCGGGCGGCCAGTCGCCCTCCTCGTCCGGTGCCCAAATGAAGACAGGGACGACCGGGCCGCCGCGCTCGACCGCGCGGTGCAGCGCGGGGTGGTCGGCGAGGCGGAGGTCGTGGCGGAACCAGACGAGCGTAGCAGCGGGCATGAAGCGAGGTGGCTCAGGAGAAGGGCGACGCTTGTATGCCGCCGCCCGCCGTCGCCGTTCCCCGTTCGGTGCTCCGCCCGGTTAGCGCGGGCGGACCGTCGCGAAGCCGCCGTCGACCGAGAGCATCTGCCCGGTGACCCACCCGCTGCGCTCGCCGTCGAGGAGGAAGCGGAGCGCGCCGACGAGGTCCTCCGGCTCGCCGATCCGCCCGAGCGCGTGCATCCGGGCCGAGGCCTGCTCGGCGGCGGCGCTGCCGGTGAGCCGCGCCGTGAGCGGCGTGCGGACGAGGCCGGGGGCGACGGCGTTGACGCGGATTTTCCGGGGCGCGTAGCTCGCCGCCGCGGCGAGCGTGAGGCCCGCCACGCCGCCCTTCGCCGCGGCGATCGCCTTGTGGTTGGCCAGCCCGAGCCGCGCCGCCACCGACGCCATCAGCACGACCGCGCCGCCCTCGGGGTCGCGGTTGGTCTGCATCGCCCGCGCCGCCGCCTTGACGAGGTAGAACGCCGTGCCCAGGTTCAGCGCGATGGTCTCGTCGAACTCCTCGACGCTGGTGAGGTGGGCGGGCTTGAGGAGGACCGAGCCGACGAGGTTCGCGGCCCCGTCGAGCCGCCCGTGCGTCTCGACGGCGGCCTCGACGGCGGCCTCGACCTGGGCGTAGTCGGTCGCGTCGAGCGGCTGGGCGAGCGCCCCGGTCTCGGCGGCGAGCGCGCGCAGCGGCTCCTCGCTCCGGGCACCGAGGACGAGGCGGGCACCGTCGGCGGCGAGCGCCCGCGTGAGCGCCGAGCCGATGCCGCCGGTGGCTCCGAGGATGAGGTAGACCGGGGAAGGCATAGGGGCGCGTGCGGTCGGGAAAACAGAACAGCCCGGAGCGCGGGGAGGCGCTCCGGGCTGGGAAGCGGAACCGGACGAAACGTTCCGCAGCGAACAGGTACCGCCTACATGTCCTCGTTCATCATCATCTCGTCGGCGGGCATCAGCACGCGGTCGATGACGTGGATGACGCCGTTGGAGGCGTCCATGTCAGGCGAGGTGACGTTGGCGACGTTGCCCTGCCCGTCGGTCACGGTCACGCCGCCGCCGGCAGCGTTGATGGTGAGGTTCTGGCCCTCGACCGAGGCGAGCGCGACCTCGCCGCTGAGATCGCCGGACATGGCCCGGCGCGGAATCACGTGGTACCGGAGGAGGGTGGCGAGCTCGTCGCGGTTCTCCTCTTCGAGCAGCATCTCGAGCGTGCCTTCGGGGAGCGCGTTGAAGGCCTCGTCGCTCGGGGCGAAGATGGTGTAGGGACCGGGGCCCATGAGGGTCTCGTCGAGGCCGGCCTGCGCGACGGCGGTGCGGAAGTACGTCAGGCCCGCGCCCTCAGCCACTACGAGGGCGTTGTCGCCGTCCATCAGGTCGTCGTCGTCGGTCATCACGCCCTCTTCCTCCATTAGGTCGTCGTCGGCGACCTCGCGGTCACCGCAGCCGACGAAGGCCATGAGGGTAAGAGCGCAGAAAAAAGCGAAAAAGCGGGTAGTCGTCATCGGGGAATGCCTCCTGAAGATGGTAGGGGTAGAGCGTCTCCCGTGTGTAGGGTGAAGCGGGAGACGGCCAAAAGTACGCACACCGTACTCAAAGCGCCGAAACCCGTGTCTGTTCGAGGTTTTGCATAATTTCACGGGGCACGCCCTCACCGACCGGACCCCCGATGGAACCCGACGCGCTCCACCTCTACACCTACCGCGCCCGATGCACCCGCGCCTACGACGCCGACACGATCACCGTGGACGTGGACCTCGGGATGCACGTCACGCTGCACGGCATCACGCTGCGGCTCGCGCGCATCGACGCCCCCGAGGTCCGGGGCACCGAGCGGCCCGAGGGCCTCGCCGCGCGCGACTTCCTGCGCCCGCTCGTGGTCGGCGAAGCGCTGCTGGTCCAGACCTTCAAGGACAAGGTCGGGAAGTACGGGCGCTACATCGCCGAGGTGTGGATCGAGCGCGGCGACGGCCTGCTCAACGTCAGCGACACCCTCGTCGCGCACGGGCACGCGGTCTACCGGGACTACTGAGAGCCTGTTTGTGAAGATTACTACCGTCATGACGGCTTGCTCGTAGGCAACCCCCCGCTTCCGCTTGAGCGCGCCCTTCTCGCTCGTCTTCGCCTTCGCTCTACCTCCTCGAACAGGCTCTGGCGGCCGAGGCTGCCGACGGCTACCGGAGCAGGGTCAGGGCCCCGGTCTGCACGGCACCCGCTGCTTCGAGGCACCACACGTAGGTGCCTGCGGCAAGGCCACGCCCGCTCAGGCTCACCTCGTGCGTACCCGCCTCGGCCAAGCCGTCGGCGAGGACCGCGACCTCGCGCCCGAGCACGTCGTAGACGGCAAGCCGCACGTCGCCGGCTTCGGCCAGCCCGAACCGCAGCGTCGCCGTCCCGGCAAACGGGTTCGGGAACGCCTCGACCTCGCCGGAGACCGTAGCGGCCGCGAGGGCAGAGGCTCCGGCCTCCGGCTCCCACGGCGTCGCCTCGGTGACGGTCCAGACGGCGGAGGCGTCCGACGGCGCGCGGCCGGTCGCGGCGGGACCCGTGACGGTCACCGCAAACGTCTCCTCGTCGGCAGCGTCCGAGGGGAAGCGCCCGATCTTCAGGGTGTAGGTGTACGCTCCGGCCGGGACGCCGGGTGGGACCTGCTGCGTGTAGGTCCCACTCCGGGACTGCCCCGCCGGGACCGTGCCCGAGCGGATCCGCCCCTGCGCGACGACCGCCCCGCCGCGCTCGGCGGTGAAGAAGAGGTCGCCCGTCGCGGCGGCGTCGGTGCCGTTCGTGACGGTGTAGGCGAAGCTGACGGAGCCGCCGGGGGCGACGGTCAGCGGGCTCGTTGCCTGGGCCGTGAGGTCGAGGCCGCCGGCTTGGCCGAGGTCGGCGGTGAAGACGCCCGCCGAGCCGTCGGACAGCTCGAGCGTGAAGGCGAGCACGTTGCGCCGGTTGACGCTCTGGCCCTCGCCGGGGCCGCCGGCCTCCTGCCCGCCGTCGAACCCGCTCCCCGTCGTGGCGAGGTCGATGTCGGCGACGCTGCGGAAGTCTCCGGGCGCAACCTCGACGGCCCCGCCGACGAGGCGTTGCACGCCGCCCTCGGGCGTCCACGCGAAGAGGCGGTCGAGCGAAAACGGCGGGTTGCCCGTCGGGAAGACCACGACGCCGTCGCCGATCACGGGGTCGTCCGGCTCGGTGTAGACGCCGCCGCCGGGGGCCGGCTCGCCTTCGAGCGCCACGAGCGTCGGCACGCCGCCGGCCGTCGCGTAGACGGCCTGGTTGTTCAGAATACCCGTGGGGACCAGGAACGAGGCGTAGGCGACCTCGCCGTCGTAGCCGAGCCGGAGGTTTGCGACCGAGGCGTAAGTCGTGCCCGGCACCCCCGGGGCGGGGTCTCCCGTCGCGGCGATCTCGCGGAGGGCCCCGACGCGGCCGGCGATGATCCGCCGCGTCTCCGAGCCCCCCTCGGTCACCTCGCTGCGGAAGGCGACGTCCCGCCGCTCGTTCGTGGTGAAGCTGTCGAAGTCCTCGAACGTCCCGCCCCCCGGTGCCGCCGCGCCCTCGAGCGCGACGACCGTTTCGAAGGTGCCCGGTGCGTCTGCGAAGGCAACCAGGTTCCGCCGTCCACCGGCGTCGTCGATGCGGAACCGGTCGGCGACGGTGCCGTCGGCGAGCAGCTCGGGGATGTCGTCGAAGTCGAAGAGCGTGGCGTTCGGGATGCCCGGGCCGGAGACCGGCGTGGCGTCCTGGAGCAGGGGCGTGAGGGCCGCCGGCGGGCCGGCGTAGAGGACGCTCCCGATGATGTCGTTGAGTCCGGGGTCGAAAAGCTGCGCGCGGAAGGCGACCTCACCGGCGTCGTTCAGCGCGGGACGGTCGAAGGCCCCGGTGATGTTGCGCGGGTCGCTGACGAGGAGGCCCGGGAGCCCCGGAGCCGCCTCCTGCTCGGCGAGGATGGGCACGAGGCCGACGGCCGAGGCGAGGTAGACGCCTTCGTTGTTGCCGTCGTCCACACCGCTTCCGGCGACACGAAGTCCCGGAAGACGGCCCCCGGCGTGGCGGCCCCCGGCGCGGGGTCGCCCTCGCGCGCCAGAAGGACGAGGGCACCGGTGTCGGTGACAAGCCACAGCCCGCGGTCGTTCGCCGACGTCACGCCCGGGCCGCCGAGTACGGCGGCAAAGACGACGGCCCCGGCCTCGTTGAGGGTAGCGTCGAAGAAACGCTCGAACTGCGCGCCGTCGCCCGTGCCGGGGTCGGCGTCGGAGAGGACGAGGGTGCGGAGCGGAGCGTCTTGCGCGTGGAGGGGCGGCGCGACGAGCGCGAGGACAACGGCAACCGCGAGGAGACGGGGCATGACGGTAGGCAGGAGGAGAGTGGGGTGGGAGGGGCACCGCATGATACCGCGCCTCGCCTGCCGTTCTTCCGTCAACGAAATATGACACATTCGTTAGGCAATCATATTCCTGGCTTTATTTTGCCCCCACGCCCCGGGCTCGGGCAGCGGACCGGCTGCCTACGTCGCCGCCTGCGGCTCGAAGCGGGCGCGCAGCCAGTCGTCCTCCAGCGCCGCCCCGGCGAGGCGGTAGTACGCCAGGAAGTTGGGCAGCCCGAACGTGCGGCGCTGGTTGCGGACCTGCACCACGAGCTCGTCCCCGAACTGCTCCGCTGACACGTCGTCCTCCCGGAGGAACGGGAGGTGGACCGAGAGCACGTAGGCCTCGCCCTCGGTCGCCATCCGGTAGGCCTGCTCGGCGTAGAACACCTCGGCGGGGTCGCGCTCGGCGTAGAGCCCGCGCCCGATCTCGCGCAGCAGGTCGAGGCCGAAGACCTCCTGCCCGACGTGCGGCACGCGCAGGATCGGGAGCGGCGCGAAGCTGCCCTCGATCTCCTCCAGATACCCCGCCTGCGCCTCGACGTACTTCGCCATTACCGCGCCCGCCTCGCCGGGGGGGATGATCCGGTTGACGACCACCGCGTCGACGCCGTAGCCGTAGAGCTGGAGGTAGGTGTAGGCCCGCCGCGCCTCGGCGATCACCATCCGCTCGGGGTTCATCACGAGCCGCGTCGAGGCCACCGCCGGGTCCTGCAAGACTTTCTGCATGTCCCCGAGCACCCCGAAGAGGCGGTCGAGCTCGGCGTAGCCCCGGTCGAGCGGGATGCCGGTGGTCTTGCGCACGGCGAGGCCGCCGAGCTTGAAGGCGGTCTTCTGGAACGGGAACGCCTTCGAGACCCACCACTGCGCGACCTGCGGCAGCGTCAGCAGCGTCAGCGTCTCGCCGGTCGGGGCCGAGTCGAGCACGATCAGGTCGTAGTCGCCCGAGCGGTAGAACTGGTCGAGCCAGAGCAGCGCCGAGGCCTCGCCCATGCCGGGGAGCGCCGCCATCTCCTCCGCCGCGATCCGGTCGACGCCCTGCCACCGGAAGACGCTCAGCATCAGGTCGCGCATGCTCGACCAGTACTTCTGCATCGAGTAGTACAGATCGACCTCCTGCGCCCACAAGTTGTCGGCGACGGCCACCGGCTCGGGACCGAGGGGCCGGTCGAGGGCGTCGGCGAGCGAGTGCGCCGGGTCGCTGGAGAGGACGAGGGTGCGGTGTCCGCGCCGGGCCGCGTCGAGGGCGGTGGCGGCGGCGCAGGTCGTTTTGCCGACGCCGCCTTTGCCGGTGAAGAGGAGGATGCGAGGAGGCATAGCGGAGCGGGTGGGGGAGCGGCCTTCTTCGGGCCACCCGGCCGTTCGTTCCCCCTACGCCTGCACTTCACGCTCTACGCCCGCGCTTCACACCAAATCCGGGAGCACCGTCGCCGTTTGACCTCCAGGCCGAGGCCGGATTCGGTGTCCGTGGTCATTGGTCCGTGGTCCTCTCGACGCTGGACGCTCTGGCAGGGCTTCAGACAGAAGATTCCCCACTCTCCCCCTTCCTTCCCCTCCTCCCATTCCCCCCGCCAAAACGGCATGCATCAACCGGATTCGGTAGTACTCATCGCTTCGGAGGAAATCGCGTGCGATTCGCCCCACGCCTAACCAGCCCCCCGCGCGCTCCCGGCTGCACGCGGCCTCGTGCAGCCCGAAGCCCCGCCTGGCGTCTGCCGGGCGGGGCTTTTTCTGTGCCGGGGCGCAGCATACCCCCCGCTTTCTAGCCCATCGCTGCGCTCAGGGGCTAGAAAGCTGTCCCCCTTCACAAGGGGGACAGTCCCGTGAGCGCTGAGCCCGCAGCCCGATGCGCTTCGAAACGGGGGGTCCGCTAGTAGAGCACCGTGAGCCGGCCCGTCTCCACCCGGTCCCCGGCCTGGAGCCGCCAGACGTAGGTCCCGGCGGCGAGGCCGCGCGCGTCGAACGTCGCCGCGTGTGCTCCGGCTTCGACCCGCCCCTCGGCGAGGACGGCTACCGTGCGCCCGAGCAGGTCGTAGACGGCGAGCCGGACCTCGGCGGGCTCCTCGACCTGGTAGCGGACCGTCGTCCGGCTGCGGAACGGGTTTGGGCCGACCGTCACCGACGGGGCCGCCGTCCGAACCGCTGCCGGGGCGGCGGTTGCGACGCCGGCGGCGAAGAGGTCGTCCTGGACCGTCGTCGTGAACTCGGTGTCCCCGGTGACCGCCACGCGTGCGGGCGCAACCGTGAGGACGAACTCCTCGGTGTCGCAGGCCACGTCACCGTCGAAGTCGCCGAGGTGGAGGTCGAGGTCGTAGCTCCCGGCCGGGGCGTTCGAGGGGACGCGGAGCGGGACGTTGACCGTCGCCGTAGCTCCAGCCGGGAGCGTGCCCGAGCCGAAGCGGATGCGGCGGCTGACCGGGCCGCTCGCGTCGAGCCAGAGGTCCACGGGGGCGGCACTGGCGGCGGCGTTCGAGACCGTCGCGGCGAAGGTGATGGTCTGGCCGGGGGCGGGGCTGGCGTTGCTGAGCGTGGCCGAGAGCGACTGCTGGCAGCCCGTCACGCTGTCCCGGTACCCAGCGACGATGGCGGCGTTCTCGTTGAGGACGCGTGCATTCTCGCTGGTCCCCCCCCACTGGTTCGGCACCGTCGTCCCCGTCGGCTCGCCGTTATAGAACACGTCCGGGTTCGACCAGTGGGGGATGCGAGAGCCTGTGCCCTCGGCCATGACCGTACGCCAGCCTGCTGGGGAGCGGTACCCATAGCCGTAGGAGTAGATGTGATTATAGCCCCCCGCTGGGTCGTGCCCTGCTCCGAGGTTGTGGCCGATCTCGTGCGCCAGCCCGTACTGCCCGGCCGCGCAGTTCCAATACACGACCGAGACCGCATAGGACTCAGGAATGGGAGGTCCCATGTAGGAGTCCCCGCAGATAGGGTAGGAGCCGAAGAGCGAGATGGCGTCGGCCCCATATTGATCGCGGAGCGCGTGCACCTCGTCAAAGCGCCCATCCCCATTGGACTGGAAGTAGTCGAGGTCGTCGTCGATGGCCGCTTCGTTCGTGGGGGTTTGATAGATGTGCACCAGGGCGAGCTGCATCGCCACGTTGCTGTTGAGGTAGGAGACGTTTGCTTCGTCCACCGCCAGCTGAGCGAGCGCCTGGATCGCGCTGGTTCCCCCTGCGCTAACGCGAGCACCGCCGGTGTATGCGACGAGCACGTCGATGGTGGCAGAGGACGAGGACATCGTGGGAGAAGGCGTCGCAGGCGCGGCGCGCTGAGGGCGGGACGCCGTCTTCTCGCGCTCGGCAGCCGGGCGCACCTGGGCGGCATGCGAAGGCGGGAAGCGGTGCTCGTCCAGAAGCGCGAGGGCGTGCAGCCCGTCGCCGAGCGGGCGGAGCGTGTAGAGCTGCCCGTCGTGCCGCACCGTCCCTACGACCACCTCGCCGCGCACGACGAACTGGCCGGTCGTGGTCTCGTCCATCCCGATGCCGTACCACGAGCGGTCGTCGGCGGCGCGCTCGGTGACGCGCTCGGCCGCGAGCGTGACGGTCTCGCCGCCGGGCAGGGCAAGCCGGACCGCGCTCCCCTCGGCAAGCACTTCGGGCTGCACCCGCCCAAGCTCAGCCGAGACGAACGCGGGCGAGGCCTCGACGTGGCCGAGCACCTCGGCCTGTGCTGGGGAGAGTGCGGCGCGGGCCGAGGGGTTGGCGGTGAACAGGGTCGCCTGGGCGTGGGCCGCCACGGGGGCGAGGAGCAGGACAGCGAGCAGGTAGACGTATCGCATGACAGGAGGGATGTAGGAGGAGCCAGGCTCTGTGAGATTCAAAGACATGATAGCTTTACGGCTCGTCACGGCTGAGCTTCTGGCGCACCGGTACGTGAGTCTTAGCGGTACCTTAACAGAAGACGGCTTTTGCGCTGTGCTGGCGGACCCCCCGTTTCGGGAGCGCATCGCCCTCCGGGCTCAGGCACACCCGAAACTGTCCCCCTTCGTAAGGGGGACAGCCGCGCGTTGCCGGGAGCGCGCGTAGGGACGCGTCCCGGAGCGAGTGACTGCAAGCGCGGCGGGGGGTCCGAGCGGGACAGGGGTCCAGAGCAGGCGAGCCGCCCGAAAACGGACCCGGCGCGGTCGGCGGACGTAGCACCGCCATGCTCCGACCTGACTTCGAGCGCGTCGCCGCTTTCGAGCGCGAGCGCATCCGCCGAACCCCGCCCGATCACGCGCGCAATCTCCGCATCTTCGAGGCGCTCTACCACGAGGCTGTCGCCCTCGGTGCCCTCCCGCTCGACGATCCGCTCGACGGGCTCGACGTGGACATCCGCCTCGCCCATATCGTCAATGTTCGAACAGCTCCTCGCTGACCTCGCCCGCGCGCTTGACGAAGCAGCGATCCCCTACATGGTCATCGGCGGGCAGGCCGTGCTGCTCTACGGCGAACCGAGGCTGACACGCGACGTGGACGTGACCCTCGGCCTCGGGCCCGACGGCCTCGATGCCGTGCTCCGGCTAGCCGAGCGGCTCGGGCTGACGCCCCTCGTGGAGGAGGTCCCGTCGTTTGTGGCCGAGACGATGGTGCTCCCGTGCGGGAGCCGCGACACGGAGCTGCGGGTGGACTTCATTTTTTCGGATTCGGAGTATGAGCGGGAGGCGCTCCGCCGGGTACACCGCGCTCCGTTAGGGGATACCGACGTGCGGTTCGCCTCGCGCGAGGACTTGCTGATCCACAAGATCGTCGCCGGGCGACCGCGCGACATCGAGGACGCGCGCGGCGTGTTGCTCAAGGCCGAGGAGGTGGACGTGGCCTACGTCCGGCGGTGGCTCGCCGCGTTTGCGGAAGCTCTCGGACAGCCGTTTCTCGACACGTTCGAAACGCTCTACCGCGAGACGCGCTGACAGAAAAGTAGGGGCACACCGCCGGTGCGCCCCTACGAGGATTCGTGATGAGCCCGAGCCTTACTCGTACTCCTCCACCGGCGGGCAAGAGCAGACGAGGTTGCGGTCAGCGGGGAGCAGCTACCCGAGACGCTTCAGCAGCCCGTCGTATTCGCTGTGCGTACCGATCCAGAACCACGTCACCGAGTCCCCATCGCGGTAGCCGACCATCCGATAGTCCTGACTTACGCGGACCGACCAGGCTCCATCGGCCGCGCTCACCTCCTTGAAGTGGAGGCTTGGATAACGCTCGTCGGCGTCTAGGAGGTCGAGCGTTTTGAGGGATCGTCTCTGGACGTGCGAGGGGAGCCGCCTAAGCCGTTTGAGGTACCCTTTCGTAAAGCGCGAGGTCACAGGCTCGCTTTCAACTCGTCCAGCGAGAGCGTTCCGTTTTCCCCAGCGTCCTCTTTCGCTCGCGAGACTAGCGCCCGCCACTGTGCGTCGGTCGTACCCTCGAAGAGATCCTCCCAACGCTCCTCGGCGTCGAGTTCGCGGAGGAGCTGCTGCGCATAGAACTCCTGGTCGCGCTGTGGCAGCCGGGAGAGTCGCTGGAAGGCGGTTTCGAGCAGCGTGGTCGCCATCGTCGGGTGCGGTTGGTGAGGGCGGAGATACGCATCGGGCCGGGGGCTGATCCCTCGGCACAGCGCCCCTACTCGTACTCCTCGATGGGCGGGCAGGAGCAGACGAGGTTGCGGTCGCCCCACGCGTTGTCGACGCGGCCGACGGCGGGCCAGAACTTGGCCTCGCGCGTCCACTCGGCGGGGTAGGCCGCCTGCTGCCGCGTGTAGGGCCGGTCCCAGGCGTCCCCCGTGACGGCCTCGGCCGTGTGCGGGGCGCGGCGGAGCGCGCTCTGCTCCACATCGACCACGCCGAGCTCGATCTCCTGAATCTCCGAGCGGATCGCGACGAGGGCCTCGCAGAAGCGGTCGAGCTCGCCCTTCGCCTCGCTCTCGGTCGGCTCGACCATCAGCGTCCCGGCGACGGGCCAGCTCATCGTCGGGGCGTGGAAGCCGTAGTCGATCAGGCGCTTCGCGACGTCCTCGGCGGTGACGCCGGCGCTCGAGAAGGGCCGGAGGTCGAGGATGAACTCGTGGGCGACCCAGCCCTCGGGGCCGCGGAAGAGGACGTCGTAGTGCCCTTCGAGCCGGCGGGCCATGTAGTTGGCGTTGAGGATCGCAAGCTCGGTCGCGCGCGTCAAGCCGGGTCCGCCCATCATCGCGATGTAGGCCCACGAGATCAGCAGGATCGAGGCGCTGCCGTAGGGCGCGGCCGAGACCGGCGCGATGCCCTCGCCGCCGCCGACGTGCCCCACGACCGGGTGCCCCGGAAGGAACGGCGCGAGCGCCTCGGTGCAGCAGATCGGGCCCATCCCCGGCCCGCCGCCGCCGTGCGGAATCGAGAACGTCTTGTGCAGGTTGAGGTGGCACACGTCCATCCCGAACTCACCTGGCCGGCACAGCCCGACCTGCGCGTTCATGTTCGCGCCGTCCAGGTAGACCAGCCCGCCGCGCTCGTGGACGACGTCGGCGATCTCCCGGATCGTCCGCTCGAAGACGCCGTGCGTGCTCGGATACGTGATCATGAGGGCGGCCAGGCGGCCCGCGTGCTGGTCGGCCTTCGCCCGCAGGTCGTCCAGGTCCACGTTGCCCTTCGGGTCGGACTTCACGACGACGACCTCCATCCCGGCCATGACTGCGCTCGCGGGGTTGGTGCCGTGCGCGCTCGACGGGATGAGGCAGACCGTCCGGCCGGCATCTCCGCGGTGCCGGTGGTAAGCGCGGATCGTCATCAGGCCGGCCAGCTCGCCCTGCGCGCCGGAGTTGGGCTGCAGGCTGACGGCGGCGAAGCCGGTGATCTCGGCGAGCCAGTCGCCGAGCTCGGCCATCATCTCGTGGTACCCGGCGGCCTGCGAGACCGGCGCGAACGGGTGGAGGTTCGAGAAGCCGGGGAAGGTGACGGGGATCATCTCGGCCGCCGCGTTGAGCTTCATCGTGCAGCTCCCGAGCGGGATCATCGCGTGGGCGAGCGAGAGGTCGCGGTTCTCCAGTTTCTTCAGATACCGCAGCATCTCGGTCTCGCTCCGGTAGCGGTGGAAGGTGGGGTGCGCCAGGAAGTCCGACGTGCGCCCGTGCGCCCCGTCGTAGTCAAGACTCACCTCGCCCGCGAGCTCGTCGGCGGAGAAGCCCGGCGCGGCCCCGGCGAAGACGGCAAGGAGGTCGTTTAGGTCGCCGACCCCGACGGTCTCGTCGAGGGCGATGCCGAGCGTGGAGCCTGCCCCGGACTCCGATCCGGGGTCGCCGAAGCTGCGGAGGTTGATCCCGGCGTCGGCGGCGCGCGCGGCGAGGTCGTCGCCCGAGAAGCCGTCGCCCGGTCGGATGCGGAGCGTGTCGAAATAGTCGTCGTGCAGCACCTCGTGCCCCAGCCGCCTGAGCCCGGCAGCGAGCAAGCGGGCGAAGCCGTGGACCCGGCGCGCGATGGCCGTCAGCCCGTCGGGCCCGTGGTAGACGGCGTACATGCTCGCGATGACGGCCAAGAGCACCTGGGCCGTGCAGATGTTCGAGGTCGCCTTCTCGCGGCGGATGTGCTGCTCGCGCGTCTGGAGCGCCATCCGGAGGGCGGGCTTGCCGTCGGCGTCGACCGAGACGCCGATGATGCGGCCGGGGATTTTGCGCTTGAACTCGTCGGTGGTGGCGAAGAACGCGGCGTGCGGGCCGCCGTAGCCGGGGGGCACGCCGAAGCGCTGCGAGCTTCCGACGGCCACGTCCGCCCCCCACTCGCCGGGCGGCGCGAGGAGCGTGAGCGCGAGCAGGTCGGTCGCCACGGCGACCCAGGCCCCGGCCTCGTGCGCCGCGCTGCACAGCTCAGCATAGTCCTCGACGGCCCCGTCGGTCGCCGGGTACTGGAGCAGCACCCCGAAGGTGTCATCGTCGAAGTCGAAGGCTGCCGGCTCGCCGACGACGACCTCGACGCCGATCGGCTCGGCGCGGCCCCGGACCACGGCAATCGTCTGCGGGTGGCAGTTCGCGGCGACGAGGAAGGTCGAGCGCGCCCCCTTCGCGTGGCCGAAGAACATGCTCATCGCCTCGGCCGCCGCCGTGCCCTCGTCGAGGAGCGAGGCGTTGGCGATCTCCAGCCCCGTGAGGTCCGCGACGACGGTCTGGAAGTTCAGGAGCGCCTCCAGCCGGCCCTGCGCGATCTCGGCCTGGTAGGGCGTGTACTGCGTGTACCAGCCCGGATTCTCGAACACGTTGCGCAGGATCACCGGCGGCGTGACGGTGCCGTAGTAGCCCATCCCGAGGTACGACCGGTAGACCCTGTTTTTGCCGGCGAGCCCGCGCGCGCGCGCCAGCAGCTCGGCCTCGGTGAGCGCCGCCGGCAGGTCGAGCGCCCGCTCGGTGCGGATCGCGTCCGGGACCACCGCGCCGGCGAGGGCGTCGAGCGAGTCCAGCCCGAGCGCGCCGAGCATGGCGGCGACATCGTCATCGGCGGGGCCGTTGTGGCGGCGCTCGAAGCGGTCCGGGTGGCGGAGGGCGGTGGCGTCGGCGATCTGCATCTGGTTCAGGAGCGGAAGAGCGGAGGGAAGGAGGAGCGGAGGGGGGCCAGGGCTCACCGCCGAGCGGTCTTCCGCTCGTCCCCGCTGCCGGTCGTCCAGTCTTAACAGCCGCCGAGGCTATTGTTTCGCGCCGAGAGGCTATTGTTTCGCGCCGAGCGCGGGCTCCGCCTCTTGTTCGCGCAGCCGCGTGAGGGCCTCGCGGGCGGCCTGCTGCTCGGCCTTTTTCTTCGAGCGGGCGCGGCCCAGCCCGAGCGCCTGATCGGCCACGACGACCTCGACCGTGAAGCGGCGGTCGTGGCTCGGCCCCTCCTCGGCGACGACGTGGTAGGCGGGCTGCCTCTTCCCGTCGGCCTGCACGTGCTCGAGCAGCATGCTCTTGAAGTTGCTCCGCTGCTCGGCGATGGCGTCCAGGTCGACGTGCTCGTCGAGCAAGGCGAAGACGAAGGCGCGCGCGGCGTCGAAGCCGAGGTCGAGGTAGAGCGCGCCGAGGACGGCCTCGAAGGCGTCGGCGAGGATCGTCGGGTTGCTCCGGCCCTCGCCCTGCGCCATGTTGGGCGAGAGCAGGAGGAGGTCGCCGAGGCCGAGCGCGCCGGCGTAGCGGGCGAGCGTCGCGCCGTTGACGAGCTTGGCCCGGAGCCGCGTCAGGAACCCCTCGTTGCGGTCGGGGAACTCGGCGTAGAGCCGCTCGGCCACGGCGACCCCGAGGACGGCGTCGCCGAGGAACTCCAGGCGCTCGTTGCTCTCGAGGTAGGGGCCGGGCTGGCCGCGCAGGACGGACCGGTGGCGGAGGGCGCGCTCGTAGAGCCCGAGGTCGTGCACGGGCCGCCCGACGAGCGCCTCGACGGCCGGCCGCGACACGGCGCAGCCCGCGTCGCCGCCCAGGTCCGGCAGCGGTGCGGGGGGGCTGCCGGGCCGGCGCAGCGCGCGGAGCCGCCGCGTCGCCGCCGCGAGGAGGCGGCGAAGGCGAAGGCGGAGCAAGAGACCGCCTTCGGTCGTGTCAGTCGGAGTCGTATCGGGAGAGGCCACGGCAGAGGGGTGGGTGCACCCTCGCTAATCTCTCGTTTTCCGACGACGAACGCAAGCCGCCTCTCGCATTTATCCCCCTCCCATGGCCGACCTCACGACCGTCAACCCCGCCACCGGCGACGCACTCCGCCGCTACGCCTACCACTCCGCCTCCGAAACCGATGCCCTGCTCCAGCGCGCCGCCGACGCGTCCGACCGCCACCGCGCCGCGCCCTTCGCCGAGCGCACCGCGAAGATGCGCCGCCTCGCGTCCCTCCTCGACGAGCAGAAAGAGGACCTCGGCAAACGGATGACGCGCGAGATGGGCAAGCCCCTCGCGCAGGCCGTCGCCGAAGCCGAGAAGTGCGCCACCGTCTGCCGGTACTACGCCGAGCACGCCGAGGCGCAGCTCGCCGACGAGCCGGTGGAGACGGAGGCGGCCAGGAGCCGGATCGTCTACCAGCCGCTCGGGGTGATCGTGGCGGTGATGCCGTGGAACTTCCCGCTGTGGCAGGTCTTCCGCTTCGCCGCGCCGAACGTGATGGCGGGCAACGCCGGCGTCCTCAAGCACGCCGCCAACGTGCAGGGCTGCGCCGAGCAGGTGGAGTCGCTGCTTCAGGAAGCCGGCTTTGAAGAGGGTGTCTTCCAGAACCTCCGCGTCCCCCACGACCGCTTCCCCGCCGTCATCGCCGACCGCCGGGTGCGCGGCGTCACCCTGACCGGCAGCGTCGCGGCGGGCCGCGTGGTGGCCGCCCTCGCCGGGCAACACCTCAAGCCGACCGTCCTCGAGCTCGGCGGCTCCGACGCGTTCATCGTCCTCGCCGACGCCGACCTCGACCGCGCCGTCGAGACCGGCGTCCGGAGCCGGACCCAGAACAACGGGCAGTCGTGCATCGCCGCCAAGCGGTTCATCCTCGAAGCGCCCATCGCCGAGGCCTTCACCGAGCGGTTCGTCCGGGCGATGGAGCGCCTGAGCGTCGGCGACCCGATGGAGGAGGGGACCGACCTCGGCCCGCTCGCCCGGGAAGACTTGTGCGACGAGGTCCACGACCAGGTCGAGCGCGCGGTCGCCGACGGTGCCGTCCTCCTCACCGGCGGCTCCGTCCCCGACCGCGCCGGGTTCTACTACCCACCGACGGTGCTCGGGAACGTCCGGCGCGGGACGGTCGCGTTCGAGGAGGAAATCTTCGGCCCTGTCGCCTCGCTCATCGTTGCCGCGGATGTGGACGAGGCCGTGGACCTCGCCAACGACACGGCGTTCGGCCTCGGCGGAGCCGTCTTCACCGGGGACACGGCGAAGGGCGAGGCTGTGGCGCGGCGGCTGGACTGCGGCTGCGCCTTCGTCAACCAGATGGTCAAGAGCCACCCGCACCTGCCCTTCGGCGGCGTCAAGGACAGCGGCTACGGGCGCGAGCTGTCGCACCTCGGCATCCGCGCCTTCGTCAACACCAAAACCCTGTGGATCGACTGAGAAGCTGTCCGGCTCAGGGCCGAGATCGGCTGCGGAACCACCCGGCCACGCCGCGCTCCACCGCCGTAGCTAGCGCACTCGGGCTGCTTCGCGCTGCTCACCGGACGGCCCCTCGCTCGCCCCGGCCTTCCGAAAACCCGAACAGCTTCTGAGCGCGGCGCGGTACCTTTCCTCTGCTGCCACTCACCGCTCGCTCTGCCATGTCCTACATCGCCGTCGTCGCCATCATCGCGTGGGCCCTCGTGCAGATGTCCCGCAACGCGGCGAAATCGGGCGCAGCCGACCCCGGCGCACTCGCCGACTTCGCGGCCCGGCTCGATGCGTCCGAGGCCGAGCGCAAGCGCCTCACCGAGCGCGTCCAAAACCTCGAGGCGATCGTGACGACCGAGACGTTCGACCTCGCCCGGCAGAACCCGGAGGCGGCCCGGGCCCGGCTCGAGCTGCCCGACGAGCCGGAGGAGACGCCGGAAGAAGAGGCCGCCCGCCTCGCCCGCCGGATACGGTCGTGAGACGGCGTTTCGGGTCGGACGTGTAGATTCGGCGGGCAGGGCGGCCACGCGGGTCGCCCCTACGGAAACCGACTCCCGACCCGATGAAGCTCACCTTTTGGGGTGCCGCCCGCACCGTCACCGGCTCGATGCACCTCGTCGAGCTCGAGAGCGGCCAGACCCTCCTCCTCGACTGCGGCCTCTTTCAGGGTCGCCGCGACGAGGCCCGGCAGATCAACGGCACCTTCCCCGCCGAGCCGTCCGGCATCGACGCCGTGCTGCTCTCGCACGCGCACATCGACCATGCGGGGATGCTGCCCGGCCTCCGGCGCGCCGGCTTCCGGGGCCGCGTCTGGGCGACCCACGCGACCCGCGACCTGTGCGCGCTGATGCTCCTCGACAGCGCGCACATCCAGGAAAAGGACGCCTCGTTCTTCAACAAGAGCATCCGCAAAAAGGGCGAACCGAAAGTCGAACCGCTCTACACGAAGGGCGACGCCGAGGGCGTGCTCGACCTGTTCGTCGGCGTCGGCTACCGGCAGCCGTTCGAGCCCGTCCCCGGCTGCGAGGTCGAGTACCGCGACGCCGGCCACATCCTCGGCTCGGCGACCCTATCGCTGACGGTCACCGAGGGCGGGCGGCAGAAACGGCTCGGCTTCACCGGCGACCTCGGCAACCCCGGCCGGCCCATCCTCCGCGACCCGCAGCCGATGCTCCCGTGCGACTGGCTGATCTCGGAATCGACCTACGGCGGCAAGGTCCACGAGCCGTCGGACCGGGCGAAGGACGAGCTCGCGGCCGTCGTCGGGCGGACCGCCCGGCGCGGCGGCAAGGTCATCATCCCCGCCTTCGCGGTGGGGCGGACGCAGGAATTGGTCTACGCCCTCGACCAGCTGTGGAACGAGGACCGGATTCCGCCCATCCCGGTCTTCGTCGACAGCCCGCTCGCGGTCAACGTCACCGGCGTCTTCCAGACCCACCCCGAGTGCTACGACCGCGACCTGCTCGACTACCTGATGACCGACCCCGACCCGTTCGGCTTCGAGCGGCTCGAGTACGTCCGCGACGTGCAGCGCTCGAAGGCGCTCAACGGGATGCGCGTCCCGATGGTCATCATCTCGGCGAGCGGGATGGCCGAGCACGGGCGCATCCTCCACCACCTCCGCAACAACGTCGAGGACCCCAAGAGCACGGTCATGATCGTCGGCTACCAGGCCGAACACACCCTCGGCAAGCGGATCGTCGAGCGGCAGGAGACCGTCAAGATCTTCGGGCAGCCGCACCGGCTCCAGGCCGAGGTCGCGGTGATGAACTACTTCTCGGCCCACGCCGACGAGCCCGGCTTGGTGGGCTTCGTCGGGCAGATGGATCAGGAGCGGCTCCAGACCGTCTTCCTCGTCCACGGCGACCTCGAGCGGCAGCAGAAGCTCGAATCCGCCCTCCGCGAAGCGGGCGTCGGTGAGGTGGCGATCCCGGCACGCGGCGAGTCGGTGGTGTTATAGGCACCGCAACCTCAGATGCGATGTGACGTTAGTTCGGGATGATGCAGGAAACACCGTTCTCATATTTTCCGGCTGAGGGACTGCGGGCGTTCTGCCGCCGGTGGGACGTGACGGAGGTGGCCCTCTTTGGCTCGGCACTCCGCGACGATTTCGGCCCCGAGAGCGATCTCGACCTGCTCATCTCGTTCGAGCCGTCCGCCCGTCGCAGTCTGTTCGATCTGGTGCAAATGGAGGTGGAGTTGGCCGCGCTGGCCGGTCGAGAAGTGGACCTGCTGACCCGTCGCGCCGTTGAGCGCAGCCCGAACCCGATCCGACGCGAGGCCATCCTGTCGAGCGCCCGCTTCATCTTCGAGTCCCATGAAGCGCGATGATGCTACGCTGCTGGACATCGCGCGGGCGGCTCGTCTCGTCGTGCAGTTCGCTTCGGAAACCGACGCTGAATCATTTCCCGACGACGACTTGGTACAGTCGGCGGCACTGCATCAATTGCTGGTGATCGGCGAGGCGACAAAGCGACTCGGCGAGGACTTCCGTGTGCAGCACAGCCACATTCCGTGGCGGCAGATCGCCGGGATGCAGAACCGGCCCATTCACGGGTACGACACGGTAGACCTCGACCTCGTCTGGGAGACCGTTACCCACGACGTACCGACGTTGCTCGAACACCTCGGTCCGTTGCTTCCGCCGGAAGGAGGCTCCTGAAGCACGGCGCACCGGCTGGGGAAGCGGGGCCTTCCGGCTGCCCCGGCAGCGCCTCAGAACCTTGGGCTCGACCTCCTCTAGCGGTATCGCCTCCGGCAGAGGGTTCCCTTCAGCAGCTTCAGAGCGATTCGAGGAAGGTAACGAGGGCGTCGCGCTCGTCCTTCGACAACTGGCGGAAGCGCTCCTTCGCGGCCTCGGCTTCGCCGCCGTGCCAGAGGATGGCCTCGGTCAGGTTGCGGGCGCGGCCGTCGTGCAGGAAGAAGGTGTGCTGGTTGACGAGCCGCGTCAGCCCTATTCCCCACAGCGGCGGCGTCCGCCACTCCGAGCCGGTCGCGGTGAAGTCCGGCCGGCCGTCGGCGAGGCCCTCGCCGAGGTCGTGCAGCAGGAGGTCGGTGTAGGGGTAGATCGTCTGGTTCGACACCTCGGGCAGGCCGTCGAGCGTGCCGGTTTCGAGCCGGGCAACGTGGCAGCTTGCGCAGCCGACCTCGCCGAACAGCCTCCGTCCGCGCTCCACCTCCGGCTCGCCGACGCCGCGCGCGGCGGGCACGCCGAGGGTCTGCACGTAGAACGCCGTCGCCTCCAGCGTCCGCTCGTCGATCTCCGGCGCGGCGGGGTCGTTGCCCGAGTCGTAGCCGAAGGGCGCGGCGGCGGGGAAGACGGGCGAGGTGATGCCCATGTCGTCGCGGTAGGCGTCGGCGGTTTGCTGGCGCACCGTCGGCTCGTTGGCCTTCCATCCGAACCGGCCCAGCGTGAAGCGCTCGGCGACGGCGTCCCACGCGTAGTTCGGGCGGCCCGACACCTCGCCCGTCGCGGCCTGCACGGCGGCGAGGTCGAGCAGCGCCTCCTCGGGCACGGCCTCGAGCAGTCCCATGCCGAAGACGGGCCGCGCCATCCGAGCCGAGGTCAGCACGCCGGCCGGGAGGGGCTCGTGCGGGTCCTCGATTCGGACCGTGGGCCGCCGCAGCGAGTACGGCTCGCCGTCGGCGAACGTGCCGGGGACCTCCTCGTAGTCGATCACGACGCGCGCCTCGGGCGTGACGCCGAAGACGGCGCGGTCCTGAATCTGCAACCCGAAGCCGGGCACCGGGACGTGCCGCCCGCTCGCGTCCTGCCCGAGGCTCACGCGGACGAGGAGCGAGAGGTCCGGCTCGGAGCGCCCGTCCTTGACGTGGCACGAGAGGCACGAGGTCCGGTTGAAGACCGGCCCCAGGCCGGGGTTGACCGGGGCCGGGGCCGTGACGAAGACGCTCTCGAACGTCACGTCGCCATCGAGGTGCAGGCCGAGCCGCGCCGCGACGAGGTTCGGGGCGGGCGTGGCGAAGGCTTCGGGCGTGGCGCGGTAGACCGTCGTTGCCCCACCTGCTCGCGCCACGTCCTCCTCGGCGTCCGTGTCGGGCGCGTCGGCGTCGCACCCGGCGAGGCCGGCGGCGAGGAGCAGGCAGGCGAAGAGGCGGCGGAGTGACACGGCGCGGCTCACAGCTCGTCGGCGAGGCGGGCGTCGACTTCTTCGAGCGTGGTCTTCAGGTCCACGGTCGCGTCGATCGCGGCTTCGACGGCGGCGGGGTTCTCGGTGATGGCATCCCGGAAGTCGCCCGGAATCGCAGCAATCGCAGCAATCGCAGCGTCGGTCTGGGTGCGGACGCGGGCGTCGAGGTCGGGGTCGATCTCGGCCACGAGGTCGGTCAGCCCTGGGCCGGCGTTGCCGTCGTAGTCGCCGAGGTAGACGTGGCGGATCGAGCGGATGTTGTTCTGGAAGTCGGCCTTCGAGTTGCCGCTGAAGCGGGACTCGACCTCGAAGAGGCCGAGGTCGAGCGGCCCCTGCATCTTGCCGGTCCCCACCTCGTCGGCGATCCCGACGACGGCCCCCGAGAAGGTCTGGACGGCGTCTTTTCCGCTGTCGAACTGGCTCCCGGGAGCGCCTGCGTCGAGGACGTTGGCGACGTAGTTGCCGCCGTCAGGTGCCCAGGCCGTATAGAGCCGCTCGGCGTCGTCGGCGAGGACCGTGGCGGCGGCCGAGAGGTAGGCCAGCTCGCGCTCGGCGAAGCTCTCGGCCGTGCGCGCGCCGTCGGCCCCGAAGAGGAAGAACTCGATGATGTGAAAACCTTTCAGTCCGGTGTCGGTCCGGGCCGCGACGAACGCCGGGGTGATCTCGGCCTCGCTGTCGAGGATGTTCTGGATGTCGGTCTCGTTGACGGGCCAGGTGTCGATCGACGGGTCGATGCCGAGGCTGTCGACCGGGCCGAAGAGGAAGCCTTCGGACCTCTCCCACGGGGCGCGGGCGTCCCGCCAGGCCTGCTGCGCGGCACCGAGGGCGGCGGGCGTCGGGGCGGCGGCGAGCGCGGCGACGGCGGCTTCGAGCGCGGCGGCTTCGTCGTTCAGGTCGCCGTACGTCGCCACGATCACGTTCTGGCCGACGTTCGCCAGCACCGGCGCAAGGTCGAGCGCGGGCGTGTCGGGGTCGCTGCCCGAGTCGCACCCGGCGAAGAGGGCGGCGAGGAGGGCGAGGAGGAGGGAGGGTCGCATGGTGTAGGGGCGGTGGTGATTAAAACTCGAAGCCGATGCCGGCGGTGAAGGTGTTCTCGACGTTCTGCTCGGCGAGGCCGAGGCGGCGGTGCGTGAACTGCGCCTTGAGCACGACCGCGCCGAGCGGGAACCAGCCCAGCCCGCCCGTGACGGCGGTGCGCTCCCAGCGCGGGTTGTCGAAGACCTCGCCCGTGACCTCGTGCATCGAGTCGTAGAAGTCGTAGCGCGCGAACACGTCGAGCCGCTGCTCGGTCCGGGCGAGGAGCGAGAGCACGTCGTAGCCGGCCTCGACGTAGTAGGCGAGCGCCGCGCTGCCGACGGGGGTGCGCTTGACGTTGAGGTTGTTCGAGAGATTCCGGTTGGCGTCGGAGACGAGGTCGGCGTGGCCGAGGCGGCCGTAGAGCGCGAGCGCCCGCGCCCGGAGCGGACCGCGCTCCCACGTCGCGTGGACGTCGCCGACGGTGACGACGGCGCTCGCGTCGAGGTCCGGCTTGGGGCGGTTCGGGGCGCTGTCGCCGACGTAGAACGAGGCCCCGATGCGGCTGCCGGGGGCGGCCTCGGAGTAGAACCAGTCGAGCCGGAGGGCGAGCGCGGGGGCGTCGGCGTTGATGGTCTCGAACCGCTTCTGGTGGCCGCGCACGACCCAGCCCGCCGACGAGAAGCCGCTCGCGTCGAGGCCGTTGACGACCGAGGCCGCGTAGCCGAAAGCGCCGAGCCGACCGTAGGCTTGCACCCCGACCTCGTACCAGTTCGTCGGGACGAGCGCGGCCTCGGCCGGCGAGCGCTCCGTCGTGAAGTACTCGGTCGGCTCGTCGTTGTACGAGGCGATCCCGAACGGGAGCTTGACGCGCCCGACGCGGACACCGAAGCGCTCCGAGAGCGCGAAATCGACGTGGAGCTGTTCGAGCAGGACCTCGCCGCCGGCCTCGACTTCGGTCTCGAACTCGCCGAACTCCTCGAAGCGGTCGAACTCCTTCGTCACGCCCGTCCCACCGTGCTCGAACTCGATCTCGGCCTTGACGAAGACGCGCTCGTTGAAGTGGTAGGTCGGGTAGAGCACGAGGCGTTCGATGTCGAGCGCGTTGCGGCGCTCCGGGTCAGTGTCCCAATCGAAGGCGAAGTAGTTGAGCGAGCCGTAGCCCGAGAGCCCGAAGCCGTCGAGCGGAGCGGGAGCCTCGGCGGAATCGGGCGGGGCGACCAGGAGGAGGGCGAGCAGCGCGGTGATCATGCCGCTAATATAGATCAGGTCTAAATTGCGTCAACCAGCGAAGGGCCGCTCCGCAGAGCTGTTCACCCCGATTTGACGATTCGGTAACGCAGCGAGCCGGGCCGCAGCGAGCAAGGCCGCAGCGAGTCGAAGCCGCGCGGGGGAAGGTCCACACCGGACCTCCCCCCGCGGTCTCTACACCTTGCGGCGGCCTACTTGACGAGCGTGACGTCCTGCGTCAACTCCTGGTCGCCGGCCTGGAGCCGGACGAGGTAGGTCCCCGGCGCGAGGCCGGCGGCGTCGAGCCGCACGGTGTGCGTGCCGGCTTCGACCTCGCCGTCGACGAGCGTGGCGACCTGCCGACCGAGCACGTCGTAGACCGTCACCGTCACCGTGCCCGTCTCGGGGAGAGCGTAGCCCAGCGTCGTCGCGCTGCCGAACGGGTTCGGGTAGGCGTCGAGCGCGAGGGCGGTAGCCTCCGCCGTCAGCCGCGGCGTCCGGCCGACGACCGCGCTCTCGGCCTCGACGCCGAGGGCGGCGAGGGCGTCGCTGAACGACAGGCCGTCGAGGTCTACGTCGGCCAGGCGCGAAGCCCGCGAGCGGGCGAGGAGGTAGGCGATCTGGCCGCCCTGCTCCAGGTTGTTCTCCGCGATCCGGCCGTCGATGACGGTGTGGGCCTGGACGTTGAACAGGAAGACCTTGAGGTCGGCCATGCCGGTGAACAGCTCGGTGACGTCGAAGATGCCGGAGGTCTCCCACGCCCCGATCTCGTCGGGGTCGGCGTCGGTCTGGTCCGCCGGGAGGGCGTCGTCGCCGCGGTTGACGACGGCGATGTCGACGAGGTCGCCGGTGGCCGGGTCGAGCTTCCAGATGCGGGCTTCGAGGCCGCTGACGGTGCCGAAGTTGCTCGTCGAGGCATCTTCCTGGAGGTAGAGCTGCCCGTCGTCGGCCCAGTCGAGGTTGTCCGGGCTGCGGAGGCCGAAGTCCGGGCCGGGGAACTGGCCGGCCCCGGCGTCGTCGCCGCTGTAGAGGATCACGATGTCGGCGTCGATGTCGCCGTCGGCGATGCCGGAGAAGTCGAAGTCGACGAGGTAGACCGTGCCCCACTCGTCCTCGGGGAAGAGCGAGCTGCGGCCGGTCGAGGTGAAGGCGACCTGGGTGCCGTCGGCGGGGTTCGTGGCGAGGTCCTCGGGGCGCGAGAACTCGAAGGCGTCGAGGAGGATGCGCTGGGCGTCGATCGTCGTGAGGTCGGCGTAGCCCAGCGGGTCGAAGCCCGGCTCGCCGGCCTGGGAGGCGTTGAACTGGGACAGCCGGACGAAGGTGCCGGTGCGGCTCGTGCCGGTGGCGTTCCAGTCGGCCGGCGTGGTGTCGCCGTTGTCGGCCTTCCAGACGTAGAGGTCGCCCATCGCGAGGCCGTTGCGGTCGAGGAAGCTGTCGTCGCCGACGGCGTTTTTCTCCCCGACGTAGAGCAGGAGGCCCGCGCCGCCGCGGTCGTCGCCGATCAGCATCGCGATGCGGTCCGGGTCGCCGGTGTCCATGAGGGTGACGTTCTCCCACGCGGCGCGGCCCGCCATCGGGACGACGTAGAGCGTCTGCCGCCGGGCGTCGACGGCGACGAGCTGCCCGTTGTCGCTGGTCTCTTCGCCGGCGAAGTAGACCGGGTCGACGAGGCCGTACTGGCCGGCGGCGAAGCCGGTGGCCGAGCAGAAGCGGCTGAAGCCTTCGGTGGGGCCGTTGCCTTCGTTGATCTGCTCGGCGTTGGTGACGACGAGGCCGGCCCGGTCGATGACCGTGTCGTAGGCGGGGCCGGCGCTGCGGATGCTGCCCGAGCGGCGGTCCACGTCGAAGGCGCTGATCCGCGCGCCGCTCAGGTTGGTCCCGTTGGCGAGCGTGTAGAGGTAGCCGTCCTCCTCGGTCAGCTCGTGGCTGACGAAGAGGCGGGCGGTGCGGGCGCTGAGGATGCCGGCCCCCATGCCGTCGGGGATGCCGGGCGGGATGTAGCCGTCGATCTCTTCGCCGATGGTGAAGAGCGGGAACACGGTGTAGCGCGCGTCGGGGTCGTTGTCGAGCGCGCTGACCTGAGCCGGCGCGTCGGTGACGAACTGCGCCGAAGCGGTGGGAAGGAGCACGAGCGCGAGGAGCGCGCAGGCGGCGGAGTACAAGGGCTTCATGAGAGCCTCCAGAGGGTAGGGCGATGAAGGGGGTGAGGCGCGGGAGGGGTGCCCGGTCCCCCGGTCGGACACGCCGCATGGTAGAGACCCGCCGGGTTCGGCGCTGTTACCGAGACGTGAAGCTGCCTTTACCAGATTGTTAGGCGACGCCTTTCCCGGGAGTGACGCCTTTCCTGGGACGGGAGGCGTCAAACGCGAAAGGGGACGCCCCCGGCGGAGACGTCCCCTTTCGGCGGCGGCAGGCGTACGGGCCAGCCGTTGCTGCCGCTAGCTGTTGCTGCCGCTAGCCGTTACTGCGCCACGACGAGCTGCCGGGACGCCGCGAAGCCGCCTGCTTCGAGACGCACCACGTAGACCCCGCCGGCGAGCGCCGAGGCGTCGAGCCGGGCCGTGTGCTGCCCAGCCTCCGTCAGCCCGTCCACGAGCGTGGCGACCTCGCGGCCGAGCACGTCGTAGACCGTGAGGCGAACGACCTCGGCCTGCGGCACGTCGAAGCCGAACGTGGTCTGCCCGGCCGTCGGGTTCGGGTAGGCCGACGTGAGGGCGAAGGCAGCCGGGAGCGAGGCGTGGCTCGCGGCGGCCTCGGCGTCCGCCGCCTCAGGCGCGTCGGTGCCGGCGGTGCCCACGCCTTGCTTGACGAAGGTGAAGCGGTCCGAGGCGGCCTCGACGGTGGGGAAGCGCCCGACGTTGACCGTCACGGTGTAGGTCCCCGGCGCGAACCCGGCCGGCACCCGGTTCATGATCGTGCGCGTCCGCACCTCGGTGGGCTCCACGGCGAACGGCGGCTCGACGCGGCGCTCGACGAACGTCGTGCCGTCGGGCCGCTCGACGACGGTCCAGGCCTCGACGCGGCGCGGGCCGTCGTCGGTCTGCGAGACGTCGACGAGGCTCGAGACGGGGCCGCCGCTCGCCGGAACGGAAGTGACGTTCGGCGTAGCGGCGAGCGTGAAGGTCGTCGTGTCGTAGATGCGGCCGGGGCCGCCCTCGGGATAGGCCCGCCGCGTGACCGTCCCGCCGAGCCCGTCCTGGATGTAGGCGCTCAGCGCCTGCTGGTACGTCACGCCGAGCAGCGTGAAGGCGTCGTCGCGGAACGGGTACTGGTCGCCGCCGCGCGCGAGGAAGTCGATCGTGGCGACGTTCAGCGTCGGCGCGCCGTCTACGACCACGCCCTCGTCCACGATCACGGTCCCGTCGGCGAGCTGCACGTCCTGGACGCGCGTGCCGGGCGTGACCACGGTGCCGTCGGCGTCGAGCGTCTGCGGGGTCCCGGCGGGGTCCCACGCGAAGTAGAAGCCGCCGGCCTGAGCGAACCGCCCGCTGACGTTCTCGACCTGCGAGACGGCGTTTTCGAGGATCTCCTTGAACTGCCCGGCCTCCACGTCCTCGACGATCGTGACGAAGTTGGGGAAGGGGAGCGCGTTGAACGTGGTCAGCTCGGAGAGGTCGCCGGGGGGGAGGACGCCGTCGTTGCGGATGCCGCCGCCGTTCTGGACGGCCACGTCCGGGTCGGGGGCACCGAAGTCCTCGTTGAGCTGGTCCGCCTGCCAGAGCAGGGCGTCGGCGATGAGGCTGCCGAAGTTGGTCTCCTCGGTGCGGACCTCGGCGCGGACGCCGCTCAGCGGCACCTCGGTCGTCCCGATGATCGTGGCGGCGAGGTCGGCGACCGCCTCGATGACGGGATCGACGGCCTGGGTCTGCACGGCGGGGTCCGGCGTCACCGCGTCGGGCTGGGCACCGCACGCGACGCGCACCGGCCCGCTCTCGTCGCGGACCGAGACGAGGGCCCCCGCCGCGTCGAAGTCTACGACGAGGCGGCCCACGTAGGCGTAGTCCCCCGAGACCCCGACGACGGGGACCTCGTTGCCGTCCTGGTCGGGGGCGAGGATCGGGTAGGGGCCGAAGACCTCGCCCTCGTCGCCGGGAACGAGCAGGTCGTCCGGCCCCGCGAGCAGCTCGCCGCCGCCGCCGGCGATCACGACGTCCACGCCGCTGAGCATCGGGACGAGGGCGATCTCCTGGTTGATGCTCTGGAGGTGGCTCGACAGGATGATGAGCTCGACGCCAGCCCCCTGGAGCGCGGCGACCTCGGCCTGCACGGCCGCCGCCACGTCCTGCATCACGACGACGTCGCCGGTGGTGGTGATGAACGGCAGGCTGGGCGTCGTCGCGCCGATGATCCCGACGGGCGTGCCGCCGACCGAGACCACCGTGCTCGCGGCGATGCGCCCGGCCCCGGCGAGTGCGGCGAGCGCCGGCTCGGGGCTCACGTCGAGGTTGGCGCTGAGGAACGGCGGCTCGTCGCCCGTGCCGAAGCTCGCGATGAACTGCGCGAGGACGTTCGGCCCGAAGTCGAACTCGTGGTTGCCGATGGTGAAGGCGTCGTAGCCGATCAGGTCGAGCGCCACGGCGTCGTAGAACGGTACGCCGTTCTCGAGGCTCGCCGAGAACTCGGGGCCGGGCAGGAAGTTGTCGCCCGAGGAGATCAGCACGTCCCCGCCGGTCGAGGCCGCCGCCTCGGCGCGGAGGTCACTGACGAGCGTGGCGAAGCAGGCGACGCCGCCGAAGTCTTCGAGGCCCGGGCCGAGGTTGATGAGCTGGGACTCGCCGTCGCTGTTGTGCAGGACGGTGAGGGAGGTCTGGGCGCGGGCCGGGAGGGCCAGCAGGCCGACGCACAGCGCGAGGCCGAGGGGAAACGAACGGGTCATCGGAGGTGGAGGATGGTGAGGGGGAAGGGGGCCGGAGACTACCCGCTGCGCACCCGCGCCGTGTAACCCTCCTGTGAGCGAACTGTTAGCCTACTGTTAAGCCCGCCGACGCCCTTGCCCTCTCGGCGCGAGCTCCTCGGGCGTGGGGTTGGCGCAGCTCCGGCGCGGCCCTATCTTGCGGCCTGTTCTTTCCCACACGCCTCAGGTCCCCGCGACGGTCTGCCGACCCGGGCGGGGTGAAAAGGGAATCCGAGGGAGTGACGAGGGACGAGCGTCAAGTGGGGTGCACCGAGCACCCGCTCGGCACTCGACCCGCTCGGCACGTCCGAACCGGAGCTGTACCCGCAACTGTAGGCGGCGCGCCTCTCGGCGGCGATGTGCCGGTCCACGGCTGGAGCTGACGCTCCGGCGGGAAGGACCGGGGCTGAGCCGAGAGATCGACCCCCGCGCCGCGAGCCAGGAGACCTGCCGGGGCGTGCCTCACCAACGACCCCCGGGAACAGGGGATCGCGGTGCCTGCGCAGCGGCCTCCCGGCTGCGCCCGACCGGGGCGCGCCCCGGTCGGCCCGGCGGCCCGATCCTCTCCAGGCTCGGGTTTTTCCGTGCGCGCCCTTCTCCTCCTTCTTTCCGTCGGCCTCGCCCGGCCTGCCGCTGCGCAGTCCGCCGCCGAAGCCTTGCCGGACACGACGCTGCCCGCCGTGAGCGTCGTCGCCACGCGGGCGGCGGCCCCGGCGGCGGCAGCCCCCGCCCGCGTCAGCGTCCTCGACGCCGAGGACGTCGCGGCGTCCGGCGCGGACACGGTGGCCGACCTTCTGGAGGCGCGCTCCACCGCGTCGGTGCGGCGCTACGGGCCGGGGGGCCTCGCGAGCCTCTCGCTGCGCGGCACGGGCGCGGCGCAGACGCTCGTCCTCCTCGACGGCCACCGCATCGCCGACCCTCAGCTCGGGCAGCTCGACCTGTCGCTCCTGCCCACCGTGCTGCTCGACCAGGTGGAGATGTTCCACGGCCCGGGGTCCGCGCACTGGGGAACCGACGCCGTCGGGGGCGTCGTGAACCTGGCCACGGTGCGGGCGGACGAGCGCCGGGCGGAGGTGAGGAGTGCGGCGGGGGCGTGGGGCGAGCGCTCCGTCAGCGGCCTGGTCTCGGGCGCGCGCGGCGCGGTCTCGGGCGTCGCCGCCGCCGAGGCCTGCACGGCACAGGGCGACTTCCCCTACTTCGACCCGACCGAAGGCCCACGCGGGCAGAGGGTCCGCCGCGCTGGGGCGGACCGGTCGCTGCAGACGGTCTACGCCCGGGGCGAAATCGTCTCGGGCGCGACGACCGCGCGGCTCGCGGGCTGGCTCGGCGCGGCGGAGCGCGGCCTGCCGGGGAGCGTGGGCAGCCGTCCGAGCGGGGAGCGGCAGCAGGACCGCCACCTCCGCGCTTGGGGCGAGGTGACCTCGCGCCTCGGTCCGGTCTCGGTCCGAGCTGGCGGCCTGGTGCAGCGGGCCTCGCTCCGCTACCGGAATCCGAGTCTCGGTCTCGACGACACGGGGCGGACGACGCTCGCCTCGGGCGAGGCCGAGGCCACGGCGCTCGTGGGACGCTGGCTCATCGGCGGCGGCGTCGCCGGAGGCACGGGGACGGCGTCGCATCCGAACCTGAGCGAGCAAGCAGGAGAGACGCGGCTCGGGGCCTTCCTCCACGCTACGGGTGACTACGGCCGGCTGCTCGTCTATCCCGCGCTCCGCGCCGACCTCTACCTCCGCCGCACCGGTGCCCGCCGGGCGCTCAAGGCGCTCAGCCCGCGCCTCGGGCTGAACGTGCAGCCGGTCGCCGCCCTGCCGCTCCGGCTCAAGGCCGGTACCGGGCTCGCCTTCCGCGCCCCGACCTTCAACGACCGCTTCTGGCAGCCCGGCGGCAACCCCGACCTCGCCCCGGAGCGCGGCTGGACCGCGGACCTCGGCGCGCATCTCACGCACGGTGGCTTCGAGGCCGAGGTCACCGTCTTCGCCTCGCGCCTCCGGGATCAGATCGTGTGGCAGCCGGCGGAGGCGGGCTACTACGCGCCCGAGAACCTGAGCCGGACGCGGACGCTCGGCGTCGAGGCCTCGGTGGAGAAAACAGGGTTGCGGACTGGCGGGGTGACGCTCGGCGGGGGAGCGGCTTATGCCCTCACCGACGCCCGCGACCGCTCGCAGCCCGGCTCGTCGTCCTACGGCCGGCAGCTTCGCTACGTCCCGCGCCACGCGCTCAAGCTCTGGGGCGGGGCCGCGCTCGCACTCGGCTCCGCCACCCGGCTCCGGCTTGATGCAGGCGGACGCCTCACCGGCTCGCAACCCGTCCGCGCCGACGGCAGCCTCGACCTGCCCGCTTCGTTCACGCTCGACGCGCAGCTTCGCGCCGAGCACGCCTTCTCTACCCTCACCGCCGCGCTCGCCCTCGCCGTCGAGAACGCCTTCGATGCCGACGTCGAGATCGTCCGCGGCTACCCGATGCCGCCGCGCCACGTGCGCGCCCGGCTCCACCTCTCGTTCTAAAAACAACTCCGATGAATCGCTTTATCCTCGCGCTCTGCGCTGCACTTTTCTTCACGGCTTGCGACTCGGGCACCGACCCCGACCCGGTGCCCGTCACCGACGGCGTGCTCGTCGCCAGCCAGGGCGCGTTCCAGGCCGACGACGGGGGCCTCGTCGTCTACGATCCCGTCGCCGACGCCGCGCAGGAGGTCTACGCCGACCTCTTCGTGCAGAGCGTCGCCGTCTCGGGCGGTCGGGTCTACCTCTCGTCGCTGGACCGCGTGGACGTCCTAGACGCCGAGGGCTTCGCGCTCGCCGAGCGCTACGACGACGTGCCCAACCCGCGCTACTTCGCCTTCGACGGCGAGCGCGCCTTCGTGACTACGCTCTTCGACGAGAGCCTCGATGATGGCGGCCTTTTCGCCCTCGCCGACGGTGGGACCGAGCGGGCCGTCCGGCTCGGCGGCAACCCCGACGGCATCGCCCTCGTCGGTGACCGGCTCTACGTGGCAAACTTCGACTTCGGCAGCGGCAGCACGGTAACGGTCCTCGACGCCGCCACCCTCGAAGAGACCGGGCGGATCGACATGGGCTGCGACGGGCCGCGCTTTCTGTTCGTCGATGAGCAGAGCGAGGTCATCGCCGTCTGCACCGGGCGGACGACGTTCGACGACGAGGGGAACGTGACCGAGCAGACGAACGGCGCGTTTGTCGTGCTCGATGGTGCGACCGGCGCGGTGACGGGGCGCACAGACCTCCCGACGCCCGTCGGCACGGCGAGCGTCGGGCAGGACGCTGAGTATGCGCCGGAGGCCGAGGAGGTCGTCGCCGTCTACAACGGGGCGCGCACCCTCTACCGCTTCGACACGGCGAGTAACACGCTCGACGCCACGCTCGACCTCGGCGGCGACCCCATCAACGCCGTCGCCTACGACGCCGTGGGCGACGCGCTCTACGTCGGACGCCTCGACCCGGACAACCCGTTCACCGCCGAGGGCACCGTGACGGTCCACGAGCGCGACGGGGCGCAGACCGGCAGCTTCGGCGCGGGTGTCGTGCCGAGCCACATCGCCTTTCTGCGCGGGACGGACGGGGCGCAATAGTGGCCGTCCACATCGACCGGTGCTACTGCTTCGGCAAGACCTTCGCCGAGCTGAAAGCCCTAGCCGATGCGGCGGGCGCGGCGACCGTGGCGGAGCTGCAGACCCACGCCGCGTTCGGGCAGCGCTGCGAGCTCTGCCATCCCTACGTCCGCCGGATGCTGCGCACCGGCGAGACCGTCTTCCACGAGATCGTGACGGCGGAGGACGAGCCGGGAGGATCGGAAGAGCGGAGGAGGGGATGAGCGGACGAGGGGCGGAGCGGACGAGGGGCGGAGCCTCGGCGAAGCAAGAGCGTACCCTCCGGCGCGCAGCTTCGACCCCACCCCTCCTCTTTTGCTGACCTCTTTTGCTTCCGAGCCATGCGTCCTCTCTTCGCCCTTCTCGCCCTCGTGTTTCTCGCCCTGCCTGCGCAGGCGCAAACCCCGTCGGCGAAGGCGGCGCTCGTCGCCCGCGCCGAGGCGCTCGTGGACGCCCTGCTCGCGGGCGACACCGAAACCCTCTCCGCCGACTTCAACGCGCGGATGCACGCCGCGATGCCGCCGGAGCAACTCGCTACGCTCGCCCCGACGCTGCGCGCGCAGCTCGGTGCGGCGCAAGAGCGGCTCGGGACCCGGGTCGAGACACAGCCGCTGACTACGACGGTCGTCGTGACGCAGCAGTTCGAGCAGGTGGCGGCGGACGTGCGGGTTATGTTCGACGCCGAGGGGCAGGTGGCGGGGCTCTTCGTCGCGCCGGCCCAAGCGCCGGAGGAGCCCTCCGAGGAAGCGGCTGCCGCGGCGTGGCCGCCCTACGCGGACTCGACGCGGTACCGCGCCGAGGAGGTGACGGTGGACGCCGGTGCCGGGCTGCCGCTCGGCGCGACGCTGCTCGTGCCCGCGTCTGAGGCACCGGTGCCGGGCGTCGTGCTCGTCCACGGCTCCGGGCCGAGCGACCGCGACGGGACGCAGGGGCCGAACAAGCCGCTCCGCGACCTCGCCGTCGGCCTGGCGAGCGAGGGCGTCGCCGCGCTCCGCTTCGAGAAGCGGACGAAGGCGCACCCTGCCTCCTTCGCCGGTGGGGCCTACACCGTCGCCGAGGAGAGCATCGACGACGCGCTCGCCGCGCTCGACGTGCTCCGGCAGCACCCCGGCGTCGACCCCGAGCGGCTCTTCGTCGCCGGACACAGCCTCGGCGGGACGCTCGCGCCGCGCATCGCGCAGGCCGCCGCCGAGCGGGGGACGCCCGTCGCCGGGATCGTCGTGCTCGCCGGAGGGGCGCGCCCGCTCGACGTGATCCTCGAAGACCAGCTCGATTACCTCGACACCGTCGCGCCCGACGGCCGGGCGCAGCGCGCCGCGATCCGGGGCGACCTCGCCCGCGTCCGTGCCCTCACGCCCGGGGACGCGAGCAGCACCGAGCCGGTCTTCCACCTCCCGCCCGCCTACTGGCTCGACCTCCGGGCGCACCCGCCCGCGCCGCTTGCCGCCGCGCTCGGCGTGTCGGTGCTCGTCGTCCACGCCGGGCGGGACTACCAGGTCCCCGAGGCCGACTTCGCCGTGTGGCAGGAGGCGCTGGCCGACGCTCCCGATGCTACGCTCCGCCGCTACCCGGCGCTGGGCCACCTCCTCGCGGCGGGCGAGGGGCCGAGCACCCCGGCGGAGTACGAGCGGCAGGGGTTCGTCGACGCATCGCTCGTCGAGGAAACGGCGGCGTGGGTTCGCAGCCGCTAACCCGGAACTCCGCGTGATCTTCGCGGGAGGCGGGGAGCCGACGGCACCCCGCCCGGTATACCCCGCACCCCACCCAACGGGCGGCCCGGACGGTCTGGGCCGCCCGCCCTTTTTTATCACAGTGCCGCACGAGCTACCGTGCCGCACGAGGCCATCGCAGATGCAGCAGCAAAACCTCCGCAACATCGCCATCGTCGCCCACGTCGATCACGGCAAGACCACGCTCGTCGACGCCCTCCTGTGGCAGAGCGGGACGTTCCGCGACAACGAGACCGTCAACGAGCGCGTCATGGACTCGCTAGACCTCGAGCGCGAGAAGGGCATCACGATCATGGCGAAGAACACCGCCATCCGCCACACCCTCGCCGGCGGGACTGACGTGAAGATCAACATCGTCGACACGCCGGGGCACGCCGACTTCGGCGGCGAGGTCGAGCGGACGCTTCGCATGGTCGACGGCATCATGCTCCTCGTCGACGCCGCCGAGGGGCCGCTGCCGCAGACGCGGTTCGTCCTCTCGAAGGCCCTCGCCCTCGGCCTCCCCGCGATCGTCGTCATCAACAAGATCGACCGGCAGGATGCCCGCCCCGAGGACGTGCTGAACGAGGTCTACGACCTCTTTATCGACCTCGACGCGGGCGACGAGCAGATCGACTTCCCCGTCCTCTACGCCGTCGCCAAAGACGGGCAGTGCACGACCGATTTGGGGACGCCGCTCGGCACCCTCGACCCGCTCGTCGAGGCGATCATCGAGACGGTCCCCGCGCCCGTCGGCGACCCCGACGCCTCGCTCCAGGTCCTCGTCACCGACGTCAAGCCCGACGCCTACCTCGGCCCGATTGCCCGGGGCCGCGTCGTCCAGGGGACGCTCCGCCCTCGGCAGCACGTCGCCCTCTGCCACCGCGACGGCTCGACCGAGAGCCGGCAGGTGACCGCGCTCTTCGTCAACGAAGGGCTCGACCGCGTCGAGGCCAAAGAAGCCGGGCCGGGCGAGGTCGTCGAGGTCGCCGGGATGGGCGGGATCGGGCTCGGCGAGAGCCTCGCCGACGCCGAGGCCCCGCAGCCGCTCCGGCCGCTCCACGTCGACGAGCCGACGCTCTCGATGGAGTTCCGCGTCAACGACTCGCCCTTCGCCGGGCGCGACGGCAAGTACGTCACCAGCCGTAACCTCCGCGACCGCCTGTTCAAAGAGGTCGAGACCAACCTCGCCATGCGGGTCGAGGAGACCGAAAGCCCGGACCGCTACCTCGTCTTCGGGCGCGGCGAGCTCCAGATGGCGATCCTCATCGAGCAGATGCGCCGCGAGGGCTTCGAGTTCGCCGTCGGGATGCCGCAGGTCATCACGAAGGAGATCGGCGGCGGCACGCACGAGCCCTTCGAGACCGCGACGATCGACGTGCCCGAGGAGTTCATGGGCGTGGTCATCGAGAAGCTCGGGATGCGGAAAGGCCAGATGACGAAGATGATCAACCACGGCACGGGCCGCGTCCGCCTCGAGTTCGAGATCCCGAGCCGCGGCCTGATCGGCTACCGGACCGAGTTCTTGACCGACACCAAGGGCACCGGCCTCTTGACCCACCTCTTCCTCGCCTTCCGCCCGTGGGCCGGGCCGATCAGCCACCGCGCCACCGGCGCGCTCGTCGCCGACCGCTCGGGCCGGGCGACGCCCTACGCCATCGTCAGCTTGCAGGAGCGCGGCGAGCTGTTCGTCGCGCCGCAGGACGAGGTCTACGACGGGATGCTGATCGGCGAGAACAGCCGCGACCAGGACCTCGAGGCCAACGTCACCAAGGAGAAGAAGCTCACGAACCACCGCGCCGCGAGCGCCGACAACTTCGAGAAGCTGACGCCGCCGCGTCGGATGAGCCTGGAGGAGGCCATCGAGTTCATCCGCGAGGACGAGCTGATCGAGATCACGCCGTCGGCCTTCCGCCTGCGCAAGCGCTACCTCAACCCGCACGACCGCAAGCGGGCCTCGATGCAGCAAAAGGCCGAAGCGGCAGCATAGTCTGCCTGCCTAAAGTTGGATTCGTACAGAGGGGACGAGTAGCTTCGGCGGCTCGTCCCCTCGCTGTCTCTCCTGTGCCGATGGCTCCGTTCGACCTGCTGGACTACGACGACCCCGACGTGCTCGACCGGCTTTTCGGGAACGAGCCGAAACGCAACGCCTACGTCGAGCTGCACAACCTGATCGCGGCGGCGGGGCACGCGCGCGAGTTCGGGCCGGAGCACCGGGACCGGATCGGGCGGGCGCACGAAGTCGACCTCACCGTGGCGTTCGCCGACGAGCGGCGCGACCTCTACGCCCGCTACCTCGCCCACTGCCTCGGAGACGGAGCACTCACGCCGGGGGAACGGGAGGCCCTCGCCCACCTCGCTCGGACGCTCGCGCTCGGCGTCGGCGACCTCGATCCAGTCCACGCCGAAGCCTGGGGGCAGACCGTCTCCGACGCCCTCACCGACGACTGCCTCGACGTGGGGGAGCGGCTCCTGCTCTACACGATGCAACACGCGCTCGGCCTCGACCCGGGCCGCGCGGAGGCGGTGTACGAGGAGGCGGCCCGGACGGCCCTGCTTCGGCGCGTCGCCCACGCCCTGTGTGACGGCGAACTCTCCGACGAGGAGGCCGCCGAAATCGACGCGCTCGCCGCCGGAATCGACGTGGAGATCCCGGACGATGTGCGGCCGATGATGGAGCGTGCTGCCTACCGCTGGCAGCTTCGCTGCGGGGAAACCCTCCCTCGGATCGACCTCCCCCTTCAGCTTTCGAAAAACGAGGTCGGGCATTTCGCGGGGATGGGAGCGTGGTTCGAGGTGGACTTCGGGCGGATGGGGGTGATGGGGCGCGAGCGCGCTGTCGCCGAGCTCGAGGCTGGTGACACGACGGAGGTCAAAATGTCGGGGGCCGCTCTCCGCTCGCTCGACGCCGGAACGATCTACGTCACGGACCGCCGACTCGTCCTGGCAGGGGTGCAGCGGAAGCCGACGACGCTGAAGTTCTATGGACTCCTCGGCGCCGAGCGCTTCCAGGATGGCGTGAGGATCGTTCGGAAGAAGGGGTATAGCCTCTTTCTCCGGTTGGAGGACTCACACGAGTTGCTCTTCCTCGTCCTGTCGCGCGTGCTAAAGAGGCGGGAGGCGTAGGGCAGGGCGGCGTAGGGCAGGGCGGCGTAGTTTCCGACCCTCTCTCGTCAACGCCATGCCGCCATGCCTGCTCGCTTCCTCAAAGTCCTCGTCGCCAACCGGGGCGAGATCGCCGTCCGCGTGATGCGGACGTGCCGTGAGCGCGGCATCCAAACGGTCGCCGTGTATTCCGAGGCCGACGCTGCCGCGTTCCACGTACGCCGAGCGGACGAAGCCTACCTCGTCGGCCCGGCTCCGTCGAGTCAGTCGTACCTCGTGGGCGAGCGGATTCTGGAGGTAGCGAAGCGCGCCGGGGCTGACGCCATCCATCCCGGCTACGGGTTTCTCTCCGAGAACGCCGCCTTCGCCGAAGCCTGCGCCGAGGCGGGCGTCACGTTCATCGGCCCGCCGCCGGGCGCGATCCGCTCGATGGGGGACAAGACAGCGGCGCGGGCCCTCGTGGAAAAGGCAAACGTTCCGATGGCTCCGGGCACGCTCGACGCCGTCGGCAGCATCGCCGAGGCCGTCGAGGCGGCGAACGAGATCGGCTATCCGGTGCTGATCAAGGCGGCGGCGGGCGGCGGCGGCAAGGGGATGCGGGTCGTCGAGGCGGCGGGCGAGATCGAGCGGGCGGTCGAGGCGGCGCAGGGCGAGGCGCGCAGTGCGTTCGGCGACGACCGGGTGTTCATCGAGAAGTACCTCGCCCGCCCGCGCCACATCGAGTTCCAGGTCCTCGCCGACGGGCACGGCCACGTGGTCCACCTCTTCGAGCGCGAGTGCTCGGTCCAGCGGCGGCACCAGAAGGTGATCGAGGAGGCACCGAGCGCGGTGCTCACGCCGGAGCTCCGGGCGGCCATGGGGGAGGCCGCCGTCGAGGCGGCCCGCGCCGTGGACTACGTCGGGGCCGGGACCGTCGAGTTCTTGGTCGACGCGGAGCGCAACTTCTACTTCCTCGAGATGAACACCCGGCTCCAGGTCGAGCACCCCGTCACCGAGTGGGTCACCGGGCTCGACCTGGTCGCCGAGCAGATCCGCATTGCCGAGGGCGAAGAGCTGGGCTATGGGCAGGACGACCTCACGATCAACGGGCACGCGGTCGAGGCGCGGGTCTACGCCGAGGACGTGGCGGCGGGCTTCCTCCCGGCCCCCGGCCCGCTGCTTCGCCACGCGCCGCCGTCCGGCTTCGGCGTCCGCGTCGATGCCGGCGTCGAGCAGGGCGACGTCATCCCGATCCACTACGACCCGATGGTCTCGAAGCTCACCGCGTGGGGTCGCACGCGGGAGGAAGCCATCGACCGGCTCGACCGGGCGCTCGCCGAGTACGACGTGGCGGGCGTCGAGACGACGATCCCGTTCTGCCGGTTCGTGATGCGGCACCCCGCGTTCCGCTCGGGCGACTTCGACACCGGCTTCGTCGGCGAGCACTTCACGCCGGAGGTGATGCACCCGGACGATGCCGAGCTCGCGCGCGCCGCCGCCGTCGTTGCGGTGCTGTTCGGACGGGAGCGGAGAGACGGGGTCGTAGAGCAGCCGACGAGCGGACGAGCCGAGGGGAGCCGGTGGGCGCGTCGGCGGTGGCCCACGGCGTAGGCTACGGCAGCACCGGAAGCTCGATCAGGTCCGGCGGCGTCGCCGCGCCGTCGCCCGATACGACCGGCGCGGCGGGCTCGTCGAAGTCGGGCAGGTCGGCGGCGCGGGGTCCGAGGCGGGCGCTGAGGCGCTGGACGACGAACTTGGTCCACGTGTAGCGCGCCTTCGACGGGAGGCTCTCCCAGAAATAGCCGGTGCCGGGGCTGACGGCGAAGCTCGGCTCGAAGTAGCAGTTGATCGTGCAGCCTGCGCACGCCTCGTGGCGGCCCTCCATCTCGCGGTGCCACGCGACGCGCTCGCCGCGCCAGAGGTCGTAGAGCCGGCCCTCGATCGGCAGCTTCTCCAGCCCGGCGTGGTAGCACGGCAACACGAGCTCGTCGAACGGCGAGATGACGACCGAGGTCGAGACCGCTTTGCAGACGGGGGCCTCGGGGTCGTTGCCGCCGCGCCGCCGGAGCGAGAGGAAGGCCGGGTTGAGGTAGACGTAGGGCCTGCGCGCGAGCGCCGCCATGCGCTCCATCACCCCGGCGCTCAGCCCATCGCCGAGCGCGTTGTACTCGAACAGCGGGTTCAGAATCAGGATCAGCCCGTTCGGTCGGCTGATGGTCTCGTAGACCCGTTCGAGGTGGCCCACGTTGTCGTTCGTGACGGTGAACAGCAGGTCCGGCCGCTCGCCGAGCGCGAGGGCGACCTCGACCGACTCCATCAGCTTGCCGAAGCAGTCGACGCCGCGCGAGGCGTTGTGCTCGCGCGGCACCGGCGAGTCGATCGAGAAGTGGAGCAGGTCCACGAGACCGCGCAGCGACTCGGCACGCTTGGGGTAAAGGAGGCCGTTCGAGGTGAGCGTCGTCAGAAAGCCCCGCTCCTTCGCCATCGAGAGAAGCTCGCCGATGCGGGGGTGGAGCAGGGGCTCGCCGCCGGTGAAGTCGACGATGCGGACGCCGAGGCGGCGGAGGTCGTCGAGGTTGCGCGCCGCGTCGCCGAGGTCGATGAGCGGGGAGGGCTGTCGCCAGATGTCGCAGAAGCCGCACGCTGCGTTGCAGCGATAGGTGACGTAGTAGTTGCAGAGAATGGGCTTCACGAGGCGGGGTAGGGGCGAGGCTCTGGGCTAGGCTGTGTCTGGATATTCAGTCTGTCGCCGAGCACGAGCAGACGTCTTTGCTTCACAAGGCGCGCGAAGCAGCCGCAGCACCGCTACGGCGATGCAGCACCGCGCTGTGAGCGAAGGCAGATGCCGTGTGCAGGCCGGAAGTGGATTTTCCAAACACAGCCTAGGTCAACGAAGGGCTAGGTCTATGAAATCGGCCTCTGCAGCGGAGACTGAAGGTACGGAACGCAGAAAGCCCCGGCACCGAAGCGCCGGGGCTTTCTGCCGAGCGCTCAGCGAGCGCTAGCGGACGACGGCGAAGCGGCCCGAGCCCGTGTGCACGCGCTCGGCCGTCGTGGCCGTCACGCGGTAGACGTAGACCCCGGACGGGAGCGTCCGTGCGTCGAGAGTCAGGGTATAGTCGAACCCGGCGAAGGCCGCCTGAACCGGCACCTGAAGCACCTCGCGGCCGAGGAGGTCATAGACCGTCACCGCGAGCTGCGCCGCCTCGGGCATGTCGAACCGGAGCTGCGTCGTCCCGGTGAACGGGTTCGGGTAGTTCCCGTGGACGGCGAAGGCCGCCGGCACCGCGCTCCCATCCTCAGTCCCGACGAACATCCCGACGTTGATGTAGACCTCCGCCTCCGAGACGGCACCGAACTCGTCGGCGAGGAAGTAGGTGAAGGTCTCGATCCCTCGGAAGTCAGGAGGCGGGATGTAGTCGACGTTCTGGTTCTCGAGTAGGGTGGCGACGCCGTTGATCTCTCCAGCGAGCCCGACCACGGCAAGCTCGTCCCCCTCGGGATCGCTGTCGTTGAGGAGCACGTCGATCTCGATGCCCGCGCCCTCGGCCGTAGCGACGGAGTCAGGGTTTGCCACAGGCGGAGCGTTGTCCTTCGGGGTGTAGAACACCGTCCAGAGAGAAGGATCGCCCAGCGAGAAGGTCACCCGCTGGTCCGTGATGATTTGCCCATTGGCGGACCAGTAAGAAAAGACGTGGTCGCCGGGGGAGGGATCGGGTCTCACGGTCACCGCCGTCCCGCGCGGAAAAATGCGCTGGAACGGCGTCATCCCGTCGCCATTCTCGTTGAGGTCGTCGGGCTGTACGATGACGAGTACATCGCCGTCGGGGTTGCGAGATTCTATCTGGAGGTCGATCGCCGCTGGCGGCGTTACGGTGAGGCCCACCGGCACCGTCAGCATTTGCTGGTCCGGATCATTCGAGGACAGCGTGACCGTACCGGTGTAATCCCCACTGTTCAGCGGCAGGGCGTTGATGAAGATGGGTACCGCGACGGTCTCGCCCGCCGCGACTTCGACCTCCTCGGTGGGAGAGCCGAGCCACTCGAGCGCCAAGAGGGCATAGTCGATTTGGATGCGAGGGATCGTCACGCCGGGAAGGCGGCTCGTGGTGATGGGAATACCACCCACCTTGAGCGCGCCAAGGGCCCGCTCGACGCTGACCTCGGCATCGAACTGCTTGAGAATAGCGAAGGCACCAGCCACGTGCGGCGAAGCCATCGAGGTACCCAGGAAGTTGGCGTACTGATCTCCCGGCACGGACGAGCGAATCCGGTCGCCCGGTGCATAGAGGTCCATAAAGCTGGCGATGTCCGAGAACCCCGAGACGCCGTCAATGGCGGTGCCGAACGAGCCGTCGCCCGTAGAGCCGACGCTGATGATGCTGGGCGCACAAGCCGGCGCGCCGATTACGCCGTTACGCCCCCCGTTCCCAGATGACGAGACCACGGCAACGCCGATGGAAGTGAGCTGCGCCGAGATCAACTCCCTGGGGTCGCCCGGGCACGCGGCTGAAGAGCCGCCGCCGCCGAGACTCATGTTGGCCGAGGCAACGTCCATCCCGTTGTTCGCAAGGTCGAAGACCTGCGAGAGCGCGGCGATGATGTCGGACTGAAAGGCGCGTAGGCAGGGTGCCTGGCTGTTGCCACACTGGCTCTGTAAGTCCTGCCGGCTAAAGACCTGCAGCGCAATCAAATCGGCTCCAGGTGCGACGCCGTAGAAGCCTTCGGTATCGCCCACAGCGATGCCCGCGACGTGCGTTCCGTGATCGCAGCCTGAAATGTTGGCCCCTTGCTCACAAGCGTCGTCCCCGGAACCAGGACCGGTCTGCACGGCCATTCCGTTGGGGCAAACCGAACTGGTGCCATTCGTACTTCCACTCGAGTAGCATCCTTCTGCTACGACTTTACCGGCGAGAAACGGGTGGTGTATGTCGGAGCCCGTGTCGAGGATGGCCACCGCTTGGCCTTCGCCCCTCAAGCCCAAGTCCCATACCACGGGAGCGCCCACGATGACGGTGCTCTCCTCCAGATGCGGTGCCTCCATCTTGTCCTCCAAAATGCGGATCACGTCCACGTGTCCAGTGAGTTGGCGGAGCCCCTCCGCATCGGCACGGAGCGCGAGGTAGGGGACATACTGGTACTGGTGCACCGTCTCGGTCTGCGTCCCGGCAAGGCTAGCAAGCACGGTGTTCTGCCGCCGCTGAATCTCAGCGCGTTGCGCAGCTATGTCCCCACTACGGAGATACCCTTCAGGCGCAAAAGGCACAGCAAGCTCAACCAGAAGGCGGACGGGCTCCCCCTCGGTTGCCCGCTCAAAGAGCTGCTGAAGCTCTGAACCGTAGGAACCGCTGAGACGTAAGTCTCGCTCGAAGAAATCTGGGGCACGCCGAGTCTCATACTGGGGGGCAGCACTCGGGAAATCATCGATCTCCGTCGTCACATCGACAAGCAACGGGGCGTCGCCGCTATTAGTCACGAACAGGGTGTCCGTCAGGAAAAAGCGCGTCTCCACCTCGAACTCGAAGTTGTCTGGCGTCACGCTGATCTCAGGTTGGGCAAGAGCAGCCGAGCCAACCCAAGGGAGGAGGCATAGTAGAGTGAGGAGCCGCAGTGCGGTGCTCACACCTGGCGGAGAGCTGAGAGAAGCGGTCTCGGCCTTGGCAACGAGAGGGAGCGAAAACATAATAGGGGAGGTTGAGAAGGAAGGGGCTCGGGCGTAGGACCAATATACACGTTAAGGGCTCTGAACACACACGTCCGCCGGACAACGTTAGAGCGGTGTTAGAGGGGTAGGAGGTGGGATGGCACACATACCAAAAAAGCCCCGCTGCCAATCGGCAGCGGGGCTTCTGAAGGCGAACCCTCATAGGGACTTGGCGGCGACCTACTCTCCCACGTTCTCACGCAGTACCATCGGCGCTGCAGGGCTTAACTACTCTGTTCGGTATGGGAAGAGGTGTTTCCCCTGCGCCATAGCCACCAAGAACTCGGTGAGCTACAGCCGGTGGGGGAGAGCCCCCAACCGGGACGTGCTCAAAAAATTTGACATGATGAAGTAGCCGAGGCAAAGGGTGTAACGGGTCACCAAGCGCCTGAGCGCTGTGGTTACTTGAGGACTTATCAACGATTGCTCGTCTTCGGTCCTCTCCACGTGCGGAAGCGCACTATGGTTTTAAGTCTCATAGGTAATTAGTACGGCTCGGCTGAACGTGTCACCACGCGTACACCTGCCGCCTATCAACGTCCTCATCTCGAACGACCTATAAGGGAAACCTCATCTTGTGGTGGGCTTCGTGCTTAGATGCTTTCAGCGCTTATCCCTTCCCGACGTAGCTACTCTGCGATGCAGCTGGCGCCACAACAGATACACTAGCGGTCGGTCCGTCCCGGTCCTCTCGTACTAAGGACAGATCCACTCAAGTTTCCTACGCCCGCAACAGATAGGGACCGAACTGTCTCACGACGTTCTGAACCCAGCTCACGTACCGCTTTAATGGGCGAACAGCCCAACCCTTGGGACCTTCTCCAGCCCCAGGATGCGATGAGCCGACATCGAGGTGCCAAACCTCCCCGTCGATATGAACTCTTGGGGGAGATAAGCCTGTTATCCCCGGCGTACCTTTTATCCTTTGAGCGACGGCCCTTCCATACGGAACCGCCGGATCACTAAGGCCTGCTTTCGCACCTGCTCGACCTGTATGTCTTGCAGTTAAGCGTCCTTGTGCCTTTACACTCTACGCATGATTACCGACCATGCTGAGGACACCTTTGCGAGCCTCCGTTACAATTTGGGAGGCGACCGCCCCAGTCAAACTACCCACCTAACACTGTTCCCCGACCGGATTACGGCCGTGGGTTAGGCTGCAACCAAAACGAGGGCGGTATTTCAAGGGTGGCTCCACGACGCCTGGCGACGCCGCTTCACAGCCTCCCGCCTATCCTACACACGTTTTGGCCGAAGTCAATGCTAAGCTGTAGTAAAGGTGCACGGGGTCTTTCCGTCCCGTTGCGGGTAGCCGGCGTCTTCACCGGCACCACAATTTCACCGAGCTCATGGTCGAGACAGTGCCCAACTCGTTGCACCATTCGTGCAGGTCGGAACTTACCCGACAAGGAATTTCGCTACCTTAGGACCGTTATAGTTACGGCCGCCGTTTACTGGGGCTTCGGTCGGGAGCTTCAGGGGCGAACCCCTTAACAACCTTCCTTAACCTTCCAGCACCGGGCAGGTGTCACTCCCTATACTTCGTCTTGCGACTTGGCAGAGAGCTGTGTTTTTGCTAAACAGTCGGTTGGGCCTTTTCACTGCGACTCTCCCTTGCTTGTAGTGGGGGAGAGTGCCCCTTCTCCCGAAGTTACGGGGCGAATTTGCCTAGTTCCTTGACCATGAATCACTCGAGCGCCTGAGGATACTCTCCTCGCCTACCTGTGTCGGTTTGCGGTACGGGCACCTTTGGCAACGTACGACGCTTTTCTCGGCAGCTGGCTTGGGGCCACTGTGGGTTCGCCTGGCGGCTCCCCCTACTGTCGTGTTTCAGCCTATGTGAGAGGCGGATTTGCCTACCTCTCGGCCTACGCACTTCAACGACCTATTCCGTCAGGCCGCGGACCTTACGCTTCTGCGTCACGCCTTACGTTAACGCTGTCAGGTGGTACGGGAATATTAAACCCGTTTGCCATCGCCTACGCCTTTCGGCCTCGGCTTAGGTCCCGACTAACCCTGTTCCGATTAACGTTGAACAGGAACCCTTAGGCTTACGGCGGACGGGTTTCTCACCCGTCTTGTCGTTACTCATACCTACATTTTCGCTTCCATACGCTCCACCACGCCTCACAGCACGGCTTCAGCGCCTATGGAATGCTCCCCTACCACTGATGGTAGTAAAACCACCAATCCGAAGCTTCGGCGTCATGCTTTATGCCCGGGAATTTTCGATGCCGGACCGCTCGACCAGTGAGCTATTACGCACTCTTTAAATGAATGGCTGCTTCTAAGCCAACATCCTGGTTGTCTAAGCAGTCCGACCTCCTTTGGTCAACTTAGCATGAACTTGGGGGCCTTAGCTGTCGATCTGGGTTGTTTCCCTCTCGGACACGGATCTTATCACCCGCGCCCTCACTGCTGCGCACCATGTGACTGGCATTCGGAGTTTGTCTGGATTTGGTACCCGGTGAAGGGCCCTAGTCCAATCAGTGCTCTACCTCCAGCACACTTACGCAACGCTGCACCTAAATGCATTTCGGGGAGTACGAGCTATTTCCGGGTTTGATAGGCCTTTCACCCCTACCCTCAGCTCATCGGAGCCTTTTTCAACAGACACCCGTTCGGTCCTCCACGTGGTCTTACCCACGCTTCAACCTGGCCAAGGGTAGCTCACCCGGTTTCGCGTCTACCCCCACTGACTGTACGCCCTGTTCAGACTTGCTTTCGCTTCGGCTGCGGCGCTGAACGCCTTAACCTTGCCAGTGAGGAGTAACTCGTAGGTTCATTATGCAAAAGGCACGCGGTCACCCCACGGAGGGGCTCCCACTGGTTGTAAGCACACGGTTTCAGGTACTATTTCACTCGCCTACGAGGCGTGCTTTTCACCTTTCCCTCACGGTACTTGTTCACTATCGGTCACGATCGAGTATTTAGCCTTACCAGATGGTGCTGGCAGATTCCCACAGGATTTCTCCGGTCCCGTGGTACTCAGGAATCCCGCTGTGCTGCTCGCCTTACGCCTACAGGGCTTTCACCTTCTGTGGCCCCGCTTTCCAGACGGGTTCGACTTCAGCTTACAGATCACGTATGCAGGTCCTACAACCCCGGCAGAGCCGAAACTCTACCGGTTTGGGCTGGTCCCCGTTCGCTCGCCGCTACTTGGGGAATCACTCTTGTTTTCTCTTCCTCCGGGTACTGAGATGTTTCAGTTCCCCGGGTTAGCTTCCACAGCCTATGTATTCAGCTGAGGATAACCGGTCTTCAACCGGCTGGGTTTTCCCATTCGGAGATCTACGGATCTAAGGATGTTTGCTCCTCCCCGTAGCTTATCGCAGCGTACCACGTCCTTCATCGCCTGATCGTGCCAAGGCATTCACCGTGTGCCCTTAGCAACTTATCGCCATAACGTGCTTCCGCACGAGACCATGTTAAGGGGGCGAACCCTCC